>NZ_QIBX01000051.1 GCF_003725995.1 Slackia equolifaciens | reverse complement strand
ACGAAGACGAGCAGCTCACCAAGAGCATGAAGAATTATTTGGCCGCGGCGGCGAATTTGCGCTCCTCGATTGACGACGGCATGCAGGCGGCGAAGGTCGACGGAGACGTGTCGCAGGCGGGCGGCGATGGGCGAAAGCTGCCCGCGTGGCTTATTGAGGCGAAGGAATTCGGCGACGCGTGGTTGCTTAAAGGCTATCGCGAGGAAGCCGACGGCGTGCTCGACGCGGCGCGCGATTCGGGCATTTTGGCAGCGCTCGACGGCGGGCAAACGCTGTTGCAGTACCAGTTTGAGAAGAGCGTGTATGCCGATGCACAGTTCGCAAGCATGGCCACGTCGGTCGATAAGCTCCCGAACGGCGGCAACAACATCGCCCTCGATGTTTTGACGTATGCGGGCGGCGTATTTGATGAGGTCATGAGCCGCGGCAAATATCGCAAAACGCTCCAGGCGAATATTTCCGCATGCGAGGAACAGGCGAAAACGCGGGAGGCGCATTCGGCGTGAGC
>NZ_QIBX01000050.1 GCF_003725995.1 Slackia equolifaciens | reverse complement strand
ATGCCGGTTCAATAACCGTCGCGACGCTCAAATCGCGCGAGTCGGATACGAAGCGCGCTTCGAGGCGAGCGAATGGCGCGCCCCACATAATGAGGTCGCGGCCGCGGGCCGAACGAAACGACCCATGGGCGCACAAAAGTTGAATTCCCTCGACGACGTTGCTTTTGCCCGTGGCATTAGGACCCACGAAAATCGTGAGTCCACCTATGTTGCCCAATGCGAGGCTTCGATAATTGCGAAAACCAGCCAGGCGCACTTCCTGAATGCGAAGATCGTTTGCCACGGCGAGCACGTCCTTAAGATACGCGAACGGGCATAACGAGATACAGGAAGTTCTCGCCTGCGCCCGCACGGAAAATGCCGGGCTTCATGGGCGACGAGGTCTCGAAGAACACCTGGTCGGTAGAGACAGACATAAGGCCGTCGAGCACATACTGGTGATTCAGAGCGATTTGAATGCTTTCGCCCGCCACTTCACAACCGACAACTTCCTCGGCCGAGCCCACGCGACCGTACTAGA
>NZ_QIBX01000049.1 GCF_003725995.1 Slackia equolifaciens | reverse complement strand
GGATGCCTGCGCTGATGAAGGCGAGGGACGCCTCGAAGACGATTGCGTCGGCCACGAGCACGATGGTGAACACCATGACGGGCGCGATGCAGTTGCGCACGACGTGCTTGATGAGAATCCACGGGGCGCGGGCGCCGGAAACCACGACGGCGCGCACATAGTCCTGGTTGTACTCGCTGACGATGTTCGCACGCACGATGCGGGCGATCTGCGGAATGTACAGGAAGCCGATGGCGAAGATCAGCGACGGCAGGTTCGTTCCGAACACCACGACGAAGGTGGCGGCCAGAGCGATGCCCGGGAAGGACATGACGACGTCGAGAACGCGCATAATCACTTCGGAGACCCACTTGCGCGAAACAGCGGCGAGAGCGCCGATGATCGAACCGCAGATGAGCGCGAAGCCGGTGGCGCCCAGGCCGATGACGAGCGAATAACGCGCGCCGTACATCATGCGCGAAAGAACGTCGCGGCCCTTGTCGTCGGTGCCGAAGAGGAACTGCGCGTCAGGAGCCTGACGGGCGGTGAAGATCTCGAGCGGGTTGTGCGGTGCGATGAAGTTGGCCAGCGCCGCGATCAGCACGATGATGACGAGAACGATGAAGGAGATG
>NZ_QIBX01000048.1 GCF_003725995.1 Slackia equolifaciens | reverse complement strand
AGATTCCCTCCTCCCTGGCTATCTGGGCGACGCTGTCGCCACGGGCAGCGCGCTGCTTGATTGCTAGAATAGTTGACATGCCGATCATTTCCTTTCCGGCCTCCTTGAGTCGATTACCGAAGCAATGACTAAGTTAGGCCATCCGTTGGAGGTGGTCGGCGCCTTTGCTTATGAGGCGAAACAATCGTCGTGAAACCCGAAACTTTTATCTCGTGATTTCCTAAAAATAAAAGCTATCAAAAACAGACATCAGGACGGCGCAGTCGCGCCCCGTCAGCCGGTCGAAGCTTATGCCCCGGCCCTTGGGCAGCAGCTTGCGCAGCTCGACGTGGTTGCGCTCGCAGCCGCCCTTCTGCTGGGACTGGCGCACGTCGCAGTAGTAGACCGAGCAGCGCCCGGCGGCCGGGTCGAGCGCGGAGCGCTCGATTCCCGCGCAGTCGGCGAACTCGGCGCCGTTGTCGGTCAGGAGCAGGGAGAACAGCCTTCGGAACGCCTTCGGCGCGGCCCTCTCGAGCATGTCCAGCGCCGATTCCGTCGCCGCGGCCGTCTTGTCGGGCATCAGCAGCGCGAGCTGGAACCTGAACGGCCTGGAGTACAATGTCAGCAGGCACCGGCGGTCGGACCTGAGC
>NZ_QIBX01000047.1 GCF_003725995.1 Slackia equolifaciens | reverse complement strand
GGTTTTCTGGCGCTTTCGACAGCCCTGTTCGGCTGCGCGTCGGGAGAAAGCGAGCCCGCTTCTGAGGCGGAGCCGCAGGCTGCCGCACAGCCCGTTGCCACCGAGCAGACGGTGACCGATGATGCGGGCCGCACGGTGACGCTGCCCGCTGCCGAGCAGCTCGAGAAGATCTATTACACGAGCCCCGCAGGCCAAATCTTCTGCTTCACGCTGGCGCCCGAGTTGTGCGCCGGCACTACGATGGACTTCACCGAACAGGAGCTCGCCAACCTGCCCGCCGATATCGTCGACCTGCCGAATCTGGGCACCCTGGCCGGCGGCAAGGACCTCAATCCCGAGGCTATTATGGCTGCGGGCATTCAGGTGGTCTTTTCGGTGACTACGGTCGAGCCGGGTGAGAAAGACGCCACCAATGCCGATGACCTGCAGAACCAGACGGGCATCCCCGTGGTCGTGATCGACGGTTCTTTCGACAAGACCGCCCATTGCTACGAGGTGCTGGGCCGGATCCTGGGCAAGCAGGACGAGGCTAAGAAGATGGCCGACTACTGCACCAAGGTTGCCGCCGACGTGGCTGCCGCCGTCGCCACCGTTCCCGAAGACCAGCGCGTCAGCGTGTACTACGCCGAGGGTCCCGAAGGCCTGCAGA
>NZ_QIBX01000046.1 GCF_003725995.1 Slackia equolifaciens | reverse complement strand
CCTCACGAGTCTCGTGGGCATGGACAACATTGTCGGCGCCTACGTTCACATGGATGAGAAAACGCCGCACGTGCACATCGCGTGGACTCCCGTCGTCACAAAGCCGAACGGGAAGCCGTCTTTTAGCTACAAGTCGATGATGACGAGGGGAAAGTACCGAGCGCTTCACAAAGAGCTGGCCAAACGCGTGGAGGGCAAGCTGGGATACCCTGTGGAGATCGAGCTGTCGGAGGATCGGCAGAAGGAAAAGGTGCTGTCATCGGTTCCGCAGGACAAGCTGGACGCCGCGAGGGCGGCCATCGAAGCCGAATACGTGCAGCCGGCACTCGATAAGAGGGACGAGATCGAGGCCGAGTGCGCCAGGGCCGCAGAGCGATTGGAGTCCCTTCAAGAGGAGGCGCGACTGGTCGAGGAGGAGATCGAGGGACTTGATCTCCGAGGAGAGGAGATCAAGTCTCGAATTGGCCGAATCGAGGAGGAGCGTCGAGGAGTCGAAGAGGAAGCTGACAGAGAGGGAAGAGCAGCTCGAGAGAGAGCTGAGAAGCTCGAGCGGAAACTTGAGGAAGTTGAGGGCCGTGGAGCAGAATGCAGAGAAGCTATTGAGCGCAACAAAGAGCTTGAACGCCGTGCTAGAAAAAGAACTGCGTTCCTTGAGAAGTGGATATCGAGATTCAAGAG
>NZ_QIBX01000045.1 GCF_003725995.1 Slackia equolifaciens | reverse complement strand
GTATTTCACCATGTCGAACATGCTGGTGGTGGGGTCGCAGTATTGGAACCAGGTGCACGGCAGCACGCCCGAAGAGGTCATGAAGGACGAGGAAGGCATGCAGACCATGCGCACGCTGGGCCGCAATATGGCGTGGATCATGAAGTGCATCGAGGCGGGCAAGGCCGCGGGCATCGAGCGTCCGGCCCAAGAGCCCGTGATTCGCACGAACTTCATTCGTGAGTTGGTGTGGCCTGAAAACGAAGCTGCGCCCCCTTCGCGGCGGCGCCGCTTTTTTCTTAGTTACCCGATCGCTTGTGCGGCGATCACGATGAAGCAGGTCAGAAGTCCTGATACGGCGATAGCGACGCCGCTCATCGCGCCTTCCAGTTCGCCCATTTCAAGCGCCTTCGCCGTGCCGATGGCGTGGCTGCAGGTGCCGATTGCCACGCCCTGAGCCACCTTGTTCTTGATGCGGAACAGGTTGGCCAGCATGGGCGAGAAAATGGCGCCCATGACGCCCGTGGTCATGACGGCTGCCATGGTGATCGATGCGGTGCCGCCCAGTTCGCCCGTGATGGACAGCGCGATCGGCGCGGTGGTCGATTTCGGCAGCGTGGAAAGCGCCACCTGCTCGCCCAGGCCGAGCGCCTTGCACAGCATGTAGGCGCTCACCATGGACACGACCGAGCCCACCAGGCATCCCGCAAGAATGGGCAGGAAGTTGCTTCGCAGAACCTTGCGCTGCTGGTAGATGGAGAAAGCGAGCACCGCGGTGGCAGGTCCCAGCATGGCCGCGATCAGGCGCGAGCCGGATTCGTAGGATTCAAGCGGAATGTTGAAC
>NZ_QIBX01000044.1 GCF_003725995.1 Slackia equolifaciens | reverse complement strand
TCCTGTAGAGTGTCCATGGTGGCCGTTGCCTTTCTCTCGAATCGGTTACCTTCGCAACGATCGATTCTAGGCAATGGCCGCTTCTCCTTCAAAGCGGCCCGTGACACCAACTTTCGGCACGCGATCCTCTTTCCGGGTCGCCCGGTTCGAAAAAGGCGTCATTAGCACTTTTTCAGGGGGTCCGGTTTGAGCTGTATCTTCTTTCTGGACACGGAGTTGCCCAAAATCCCCGCAGGGGGCAATCTTCAGGCATCGAGAAGGCAGGAGGCCGACATGGACGGAAGAAGGCCGGGAAGGCCCGCGAAGTACACCGAGGAGTTCAAGGCGAACGCCGTCGACTACTACCTCCAGAGCGGCAAGACCCAGCGCGAGTGCGCCGACGACCTGGGCGTCCCGCACAGGACGATCGGGAAGTGGATCCAGGCGCGCGGCCTGACCGACGACGAGCGCTCCCAGGCGGCCGAGGTCCGGGCGCTGCGCAAGGAGGTCGAGCGGCTGAGGATGGAGAACGAGTTCCTAAAAAAAAGCGGCCTCCTTCTTCGCCGCGAACCAGGGGTAGCCGAGCGCTGCCGCCTGATCGAGGCGGAGGAGGGCTCCTTCCCCGTCGGGGCGATGTGCCGCATGCTGGGCGTGCCGCGCTCGAGATTGGATTGGCTACACTTAACGGGACAGTTTCATGAGGACCTTCGGAAGGAGGGGGGGGGGCATGGCCGACCCGAAGCACCCCCGGCGCTTCACCGACGAGTTCAAGCGCCAGATCGTCGACCTGTACAACGCTGGCAAGCCGCCGTCCGAGATCGAGCGGGAGTACGATCTGGGCCACTC
>NZ_QIBX01000042.1 GCF_003725995.1 Slackia equolifaciens | reverse complement strand
GGGACTGCGGACGAAAAGTTGGACGCGATTCACGCGTCCGGAAGGGGGTCCGCATGTATGATAGGGACGTGGTGGAGCTTGCGCTGCTCGCCCTGGAGGAGGGCATGACGCACGCCGAGGCCGCCGAGCTGTGCGGCGCGTCGCGCTCCGCCGTGCGCAAATGGGCCGCCGGTGCCGTTCCGCACCGCAGGCCGGAGGGCGCGGTGTCGTACAGGACCGTGCGGGAGGCGGTGAACCCCTTGGACGAGGCGGAGAGGGCGGCCTACGAGGCCGCGATGACGGAGAACATGCTGCTGAGGGCGGTGTTGGACGACCTAAAAGGGGCAGGCTCGCGCCCGGTTTCGATGTCGAACAGGAGAAAGTGCGAGCTGGGAGAGAGATTGCGCGCGGCGACAGGGCTGCCCCTCCGCGAGATCACTGCTTTCTTGAGGATCTCGAGGAGCTCCTATGAGTACCACCGCGCCCGGCTGGGGCGGAACCGCGACGCGGCGCTCCGCCCGCTGGTCCGCGAGGCGTTCGGGGCGGTGCGGCGCAGGGGCTACCGCGCCGTGCACGCCGAGCTGCGCCGCAGGGGCGTGCGCGTCTCGGAGAAGGTCGTGCGCCGCGTGATGCGCGAGGAGGGGCTGTCCGCGGCGAGGCGCCGCCGCAGGCCCTGGTCGAGCTACGCCGGGGAGGCGTCGCCGGCCCCGCCGAACCTGCCGCTGCGCCCCGACGGCACGCACGACTTCTCCGCGGCGGCCCCCAACCGCCTCTGGGTGACCGACATAACCGAGTTCAGGCTGCCGTCGGGGGCGAAGTGCTACCTGAGCCCGGTGGTGGACTGCTTCGACGGCAGGCCGGTGGCCTGGTCGGTCGGCCCGAGGCCCACCGCGGGGCTCGCCAACTCCTCGCTGGAGGCCGCCTGCGCGACGCTCGCGCCGGGCGAGGCGCCGACGGTCCACAGCGACCGGGGCGGGCACTACCGGTGGCCCGGCTGGGCGGCGATATGCGAGAGGTTCGGCCTCGTCCGGAGCATGTCGCGCAAGGGCCGCAGCCCCGACAACGCGCGCATGGAGGGCTTCTTCGGCACGCTCAAGAGCGAGTTCTTCCACCCGGCGGACTGGTCGGGGTGGTCGCTGGAGGGCTTCATGGCGGCGCTGAACGAGTGGATGCGCTGGTTCCGCGAGGGGCGCATATCCCAGAAGCTCGGGTGGCTCACCCCGGACGAGCGCCGCGCGGCGCTGGGCTATCCGGTGCTGTAGGATGTACAAGAAAACGTCCGCGGTCCC
>NZ_QIBX01000041.1 GCF_003725995.1 Slackia equolifaciens | reverse complement strand
AGGCGAAGAGGGCAGCGTGATGGTGTAGAATGCAGGCGATCCTGGGCGATGTCCCGTTCGCTCGGGCGGGCCTGCGGCCCGCGCCTCCCGAACGGGATCTTGACACCAACAATCGGCACACTACCGAGACCCTCGTGAATAAAGCGAATTGGGCGCCCTTTTACAACTTTCACCTTGGTTTTATGGACTGAAAGCGGTGTTTTGGAAAATCGCACAGTGGAAAGTCGCAATTATTTGTCCCAATTTATAAAAAGTCGAGTATCGCTCGCTTGAGACGGGCGCTATCAAGGAGGAGACACGCATCATGAATGCAGAAGAAATCATCAAATTTATCGCCACGTCGCCCAAGAAGACGCCGGTCAAGCTGTACGTGCGCGAAAAGAAGGGCGCGAAGATTGATTACGCCGCCCATGCCGAGAAGGGCGCGGTCAAGGTGTTCGGCAGCCCCAAGGGTCGCGTGGTGTTTGGAGACTGGGCCGATCTTGCCCCCGTTCTGGAGGAGAACGCCGGATCCATCAAGTACTACGAGATCGAGAACGTGTGCCGTAACTCCGCCGTGCCGCTGCTCGATATGAAGAACGTGAACGCGCGCATCGAGCCGGGCGCCATCATTCGCGATCAGGTGGAAATCGGCGACAACGCCGTCATCATGATGGGCGCAGTTATCAACATTGGCGCCGTGGTGGGCGAGGGCACCATGATCGACATGAACGTAGTGCTGGGCGGCCGCGCCATCGTGGGCAAGCATTGCCATATCGGCGCCGGCAGCGTGTTGGCTGGCGTGGTTGAGCCGGCAAGCGCTACGCCCGTCGTGATAGAGGATAACGTCATGATGGGCGCAAACGCCGTTGTGCTTGAGGGTATTCGCGTGGGCGAAGGCGCCGTGGTGGCTGCCGGCGCCGTGGTGGTGAACGATGTTCCCGCCGGTGCCGTGGTTGCCGGCGTGCCCGCCAAGATAATCAAGATGAAGGATGCCAAGACCGAAAGCAAGACCGCTCTGGTGGACGCGCTGCGCACGCTGTAGGTGCGTTCGGAATGGCGCGACCCATTCGATGGGGCGCCGCGCGTATCGCAGCGAGCTGCATGAAGCCGTCGATGCTGCCAACGTGGAGGCCGAAAGCAAACGCTTTCGGCCTCTTTGCGTAGCGTGGGGCCGTTATCGGTCCATTGGCTCGGGTCGTTTCCGTGCGCTCGGCGCTTCGCCGTCCTCGTGGCGGATCGCGTGCCGAAAGTTGGTGTCACGGGCCGCTTTGAAGGAGAAGCGGCCATTGCCTAGAATCGATCGTTGCGAAGGTAACCGATTCGAGAGAAAGGCAACGGCCACCATGGACACTCTACA
>NZ_QIBX01000040.1 GCF_003725995.1 Slackia equolifaciens | reverse complement strand
GGGGGTGCGGCAGAAATCCTGGAAGGCGGGGTGGGCGGGAAGGAGCCCGGATGTTTTCCGAGGAGCAGAAGAGGGCGGCGCTCGAGCTCTACGACGAGCTCGGCAGCGCCGGGAGGACCGTCGAGAGACTCGGCTACCCCAGCCGCGCCTGCCTGCGGAATTGGGCCGCCTCTCGCGGCGAGCCGCCCGCGCCCCGCAAGCCTGCGGTAAGATTGGCCGCCGAGGAGAAGGAGGCCGCCGTCGCGCGCGTCCTGGGCGGCGAGCCGTACCGGGAGGTGGCGCGGAGCTGCGGCGTGGCGCCGTGCACCGTGCTCGCGTGGCGGCGCAAGTACCTGGAGGGAGGAGGCGACGCCCTCGTGACCGACATCGACGCCCGCCGGCCCCACGCCGGCCCCGCGCCCGACGACCTGGCCGCGCTGCCGGACGACCCCGCCGAGCTGAAGCGGCGGGTGTTCGAGCTGCAGTTCGAGAACGACCTGATGCGGGAGGTGCTCAGGGCCGTAAAAAAAGGCCCCCGCGTCGACCCGGGGAGCCTCTCGAACAGGGAGAAGGCGGCGGTGATCGACGCGATGAGGGGGACGTATTCTCCGAGCTTTTTGGCCTCTAGGCTGGGCATCGCCCCGTCGAGCTACCACTACGCGCGCAAGGCGGCCGCCGCGCCCGACAGGTGGGCCGAGGCCAGGGCGGCCGTCGTGGAGGAGTTCGAGGCGGCGGGCCGCGCGCGGGGCTACCGCTACGTGCGCCGGCGCCTCGCGGAGCGCGGCATCGCCTGCGGGGAGCGCACGGTGCGCCGCCTCATGGCGGAGGAGGGCTGCGAGGTCGTCTACCTGAGGCGGCCGAAGAGGTGGAGCTCCTACGCCGGCGAGGTCTCCGAGGCGCCCCCGAACCTGGTGGAGAGGCGCTTCCGCGCGGACGCCCCGAACAGGCTGTGGGTGACCGACATCACCGAGTTCAGGATCCCGGGGGACCGCCGCAAGGTGTACCTGTCCGCGGTCGTGGACTGCTTCGACGGGATGCTCGCGTCCTGGGCCGTCGGGACCTCGCCGAGCGCGGGGCTGGCCAACTCGAGCCTGGAGGGGGCCTGCGCGCGGCTCGCCGAGGGCGAGGCGCCCGTCGTCCACAGCGACCGCGGCGGGCACTACCGGTGGCCGGGGTGGATCGCCATCTGCGAGGGGCGCGGGCTGACCCGGTCGATGTCGGCGAAGGGCTGCAGCCCGGACAACGCGGCGTGCGAGGGGTTCTTCGGGAGGCTGAAGAACGAGTTCTTCCACGGCAGGGACTGGCGCGGCGTCTCCGCGGACGAGTTCATGGCCCGCCTGGAGGCGTGGCTGCGCTACCATAACGAGGGCCGGATCAAGGAGTCGCTCGGGTGGCTGAGCCCGAAGGCGTACAGGGAGTCGCTGGGCCTGGCGGCCTAGCACGAACGAACGGCCCGCCCCGCCTTCCAGGATTTCTGCCGCACCCCC
>NZ_QIBX01000039.1 GCF_003725995.1 Slackia equolifaciens | reverse complement strand
GGTAGTGTGCCGATTGTTGGTGTCAAGATCCCGTTCGGGAGGCGCGGGCCGCAGGCCCGCCCGAGCGAACGGGACATCGCCCAGGATCGCCTGCATTCTACACCATCACGCTGCCCTCTTCGCCTCGACGGCCGCCGCGACGATGACCCTCGCCTTCTCCAGGACCTCCGCGGGGATCGGCCCCTCGTCTGGCTCCGCCCGCCTCACATCCTTGAGCGATGCCGCGTCGATGAAGCCCATCGAGAGCCATTCCTCGTTGACGTCGATGAGCACGGACCCCACGAGCCGCATCATGGACTCGACGGAGGGGAAGACGCCGACGACCTTGGTCCTGCGCTTTATCTCCTCGTTGGCGCGCTCCTGCACGTTGTTGGTGCGTAGCCTCACGTGGTGCTCGTAGGGGAAGTCCAGGTAGGCCAGCGCGTCGGCCTCCGCGTCCTCCAGGAGCTCCCCGGCGCGCCCGCTCAGGCCGCCCACGACCTCGGCCGCCCTGCGGTAGGCCGCCCGCACGAGCTGCGGGTCCCGCTCGGCGAACGCCGCCTTCACCGCGGCCGTCGCGACCGCCTTGTCCTCCCTCTTCGAGAACCACCCCGCGACGTCGCGCTCCAGGTGGACGATGCAGCGCTGCCACGCCGCGCCCTGGAACACCTCCGAGGCCGCCTGGACGAGCCCGCCGTGGTCGTCCGAGACCACGCACCTGACGCCCGAGACCCCGCGCCTTCGCAGCCCGCGCAGGAACGCCTTCCAGGAGGCCGCCGACTCGGTGTCGACCACGTCGAGGCCGACGAAGCTGCGGGAGCCGTCCTCGCCGCACGCTATCGCCGTGACCACGCCCTTGGACCGCACGTGGCCCTCGTCCCGGCATTTGAGGTAGGTGGCGTCGAGCCACAGGTACGGGAACGACATGCCCTCGAAGCGCCGCGCGTTGAGGGCGGCGACCTCCTCGTCGAGGTCGGACGTCATGCGCGAGACGCGCGAGGGGCTGAGGCCCGCGAACCCGAGCGCGTCGGCGGCCTTCTCGATCTTGCGGGTCGAGAGGCCGCGCACGTAGACCTCCCTCACGATCGCGACCATCGCGCGGTCGACGCGGGAGTAGGGCCTGATCAGCTCGTCGGGGAAGTAGGTGCCCTCGCGCAGCTTCGGGATGCGCAGCGTGATCTCGCCGAAGGGCGTGAGCAGGCTCCGCTCGCGGTATCCGTTGCGCCTGTTGCCCTCGCCGCACAGCTCGTCGGCCTGCCAGTCCATGATCTGGTTGACCGCCTGCTCGAGCTGCATCCGGCCGAGCTCCGCCAGATCGACCGTGCCGTCCCCGCGGAGCGGGAGGTTCTGCATCGCCTCGTTTTCCTGTAGAGTGTCCATGGTGGCCGTTGCCTTTCTCTCGAATCGGTTACCTTCGCAACGATCGATTCTAGGCAATGGCCGCTTCTCCTTCAAAGCGGCCCGTGACACCAACTTTCGGCACGCGATC
>NZ_QIBX01000037.1 GCF_003725995.1 Slackia equolifaciens | reverse complement strand
GCGTTGTGTTAGACCGCTTTGGATACTGGGACTTTTCCTATAATCTTTCTTGCTTAGATAGCAGGCGAAAGCGAAGGAGCTCCTATGGTCACCAAGGATGATGCGTGTTGGATAATCGGCCTTTCCGCAGGTGCGGGCATTGGCGTATACCTTGATGGCGGCTGGGGCGTCGATGCGCTTGTCGGGCGTGAGACCAGGGCTCATAACGACATCGACCTGTTCGTTCAGCGCGGGGATTACCAAAGGTTCGTGGATCTAATTGCTGATGAGGGGTTTTCCGAGGTGGCTGCATCTTTCACCACCGAAGATCACACGGTGTGGCAAGACGAGGCGGGGCGCATCGTCGACCTGCATTGCTTCGATTTCGCCGAGAATGGCGATATTCTGTATCAGGGAGATCGTTTTCCCGGGGAGGTCTTTTCGGGGAGGGGGCGCATCGGCGAGGTGGAGGTGTCGTGCATCGACCCCGAAAGCCAGCTGTTGTTTCACTTGGGCTATCAGCATGACGAGCACGACGCCCACGATGTCATGCTCCTATGCCGTGAGTACGGTTTCGACGTTCCCGAAGAATATCGCTAGCTGTTGCTATTTGCATCGGGGCACGACTTCAGCGCTTGCCGCAGATGCGCTGCGCCAGACCGCCCTGGACATCACGCCACGCCGTATATGGCCCTCCGCGCACGCGAGTCCCATTTCGCCTGCTTGATCCAGTACTCGTAGAACGGATAGGGGGTCACCTTGTACTGGCGCCAGGTCTTCTCGTACGTGCCGCGGGCTGCCTGCCTCACTATGAGCTCGGCGAGCTCGTCCGCGCTCCTGCGGACCTTGAAGCACCATGTCCACTTGAACCAGGCGAGGTAGTTCTCGAGGCGTCTCGTGGAGACACCCCGGAACCTGCCGATGAAGTGCCTCATCTGGGAGTGGAGGCTGTTCACCCTGTTGATGGCGTGCTCCTCCCTCTTGCTGGCGATGTGCGCGCCGACGCCGAGGGCGGGCAGGACGCGGCGGTACACGTGCGCACGGTCCGTCGAGATTATCGCGCCGACCGCGAGCTTGTCGGCGAGCAGCTCCCTGGCTGCCGCCTCGTCGAGGCCGCCCCTCCCCGCGATCTCGTAGAAGATGTCGCCGGCGTCGTTGATGCCGGTGAGCACGCATATCTTCTCGTGCCCGTCGGTTCCCTGCGACCTTGTGCGGGGCTTCCTGGGCATGCCGGACTCCGACCTGGAGCGGTTTCCCTTGAAGCTCTCCCTGAAGAAGCACTCGTCGAGCTCGGCCCCGCCGCCGGCCTCCACGCGGAAGGCGGGCATGCGCTTGGCCATGGCCTCGAGCAGCCTGTGGCGCATGAAGAACGCCGTCTTGAGGCACACGCCGCACTTTTCCGCCGACTCGCGCAGCGGGAGCATGTCCACGTGGCACTCCGCGAACCTCATCCAGGCCGACCTGTCGAGCTTGGTGGTGGAGAAGATGCGCATGGTGGCGTCGGTGAAGGTCCTGGCGCACCCTCGGCAGAGGAACCGCTGACGGCCGCGCCCGTCTCGCCCCCTCTTCACGTAATGCGGGGAGCCGCACCAGGGGCAGGCTCTGTCGGGATCGTCTTCCGCCCCCTCGCTTGCCGCGAGTTCGAAAAGCTCCGCGTCTATCAGCGCCTTGAGCGATCTCAGGGCCCTGCTCTTCTCGGCAGCCGTCATCTGCGGGAGGAACTGCCTCGTCAGCTGGGTGAGCACGTCTTCCATTGCAACCTCCATCTCTCCTGATGATGGAATTGTCGCAACCGGGGCCCCGTCGCGTGTACTGCGTGCAGGACACTTATCCAAAGTGGTCTAACACAACGC
>NZ_QIBX01000036.1 GCF_003725995.1 Slackia equolifaciens | reverse complement strand
GGAGGCAACCGGGGGAACTGAAACATCTAAGTACCCCGAGGAGGAGAAATCAACCGAGATCCCGGGAGTAGCGGCGAGCGAAACCGGGCCAGCCCAAACCCGTGCACGCGGATAAGCGTAGGGGCGTTGCTGCACGGGGGTCGCGGGGAGCGACGTCCCAGGGCCCTATCCCTGGGCTGCAGTCAGAAAGCTTTGTCGTAGCGGAACGGCCTGGGAAGGCCGGCGGAACAGGGTGAGAGCCCCGTACGCGGAACGGCAGGGCCTGCAGGACCGCTTTCCCGAGTAAGTCCGGGCACGTGAAACCCGGACTGAAGCAGGGGGGACCGCCCTCCAAGGCTGAACACTCTCCGATGACCGATAGCGAACCAGTACCGCGAGGGAAAGGTGAAAAGCACCCCGAGAGGGGAGTGAAACAGCGCCTGAAACCGTGCGCCCACAAGCAGTCGGAGCACCTTCTACGGTGTGACGGCGTGCCTTTTGTAGAATGAGCCTGCGAGTCGCGGCATGCGGCGAGGTTAAGGGACACCGAGCCGCAGCGAGAGCGAGTCTTAACAGGGCGTGCAGTCGCATGCCGCGGACGCGAAGCCGGGTGAGCTATCCATGGGCAGGGTGAAGCAGGGGTAAGACCCTGTGGAGGCCCGAACCCACTTCGGTTGAAAACGGAGGGGACGACCCGTGGATAGGGGTGAAAGGCCAATCAAACCCGGAGATATCTCGTTCTCCCCGAAATAGCTTTAGGGCTAGCCCCGCGCGTTCAGCGGCGGAGGTAGAGCACCGGACCGGCGAGGGGGCGTCGCTGCCTACCGACCCGGACCGAACTCCGAATGCCGCCGCTTCAGAGCGCGGGAGTCAGAAGGCGTGGGCTAAGCTGCGCCTTCGAGAGGGAAACAGCCCAGACCGCCCGCTAAGGCCCCCAAGTCATCGCTGAGTGGCAAAGGATGTGCGTCCGCCCAGACAACCAGGATGTTGGCTTAGAAGCAGCCATGCATTCAAAGAGTGCGTAACAGCTCACTGGTCGAGTGGACATGCGCCGACAATTCACGGGGCTAAGCGATGCGCCGAAGCGGCGGGCCAGTCTTCACGACTGGCGGTAGGGGAGCTTTCCGCGCAGGGGCGAAGCCGGCGGGCGACCTCCGGTGGACCGCGCGGAAGTGAGGATGCAGGCATGAGTAGCGAGAGAGGGGCGAGAAACCCCTCCGCCGTAAGCCTAAGGTTTCCTGGGCGAGGCTAATCCCCCCAGGGTCAGTCGGGAGCTAAGGCGAGGCCGGAAGGCGTAGCCGATGCGCAGCGGGCGGACATTCCCGCACCTCCGGCATGACGTTACCACCGACGGGGCGACGGGGAAGGGTAGCCGGGCGGGGTTCTGGACGTCCCCGTGAAAGCGCGTAGGGCGAAGGCCAGGGAAATCCGGCCTTCATGCAGCCCGAGACGCGAGACGAAGCTATGAGCGAAGCCGGCGAGCCCATGCCTCCTAGAAAAACCCCTAGGGAGGAATGTCGGAGCCCGTACCAAAACCGACACAGGTGGGCGGGTAGAGTATACCGAGGCGATCGGGGGAACCATGGTCAAGGAACTCGGCACAATGGCCCCGTAACTTAGGGAGAAGGGGCGCCCCCGCCGGTGAAGGGCCCAGCGCCCGGAGCGGGAGGGGGCCGCAGCGAAACGGCCCAAGCGACTGTTTATCAAAAACACAGGACTCTGCGAAGCGGTAACGCGAAGTATAGGGTCTGACGCCTGCCCGGTGCCGGAAGGTCACGGGGATCCGTCAGCGAGAGCGAAGCGGTGAACCCAAGCCCCGGTAAACGGCGGCCGTAACTATAACGGTCCTAAGGTAGCGAAATTCCTTGTCGGGTAAGTTCCGACCTGCACGAATGGCGTAACGACTTGGGCGCTGTCTCGACCATGGACCCGGTGAAATTGTACTATTCGTGAAGATGCGAATTACCCGCGGAAGGACGGAAAGACCCCGTGAACCTTTACTGCAGCTTGGCATTGGACGCAGGTGCGTCGCGTAGAGGATAGGCAGGAGCCCGCGAAGCGGGGGCGCAAGCCCCCGTGGAGGCGCCCTTGGAATACTGCCCTCGGCGTACCGGCGTCCTAACCCCCGGCCGTCATCCGGCGGGGGGACCGTGCCAGGCGGGTAGTTTGACTGGGGCGGTCGCCTCCTAAAAGGTAACGGAGGCGCGCGCAAGGTATGCTCGGGACGGTCGGCAACCGTCCTCTGAGCGCAAGAGTACAAGCATGCCTGACTGCGAG
>NZ_QIBX01000035.1 GCF_003725995.1 Slackia equolifaciens | reverse complement strand
GACTTCGTCCTATCGCCTGCCCGAAGCGTACCGCTTCGGGAACTCCGCCGCAAGCGGCTGCGCGGGCAAGCCCTTGCCGCCCTACTCATTCGCGGCGTCGCTCATGAGTTGCGGGCCACCGCACAACTAGGTTGTGCGGTCGGGGGTTTCACCCCCGAACCCCTTCCACAGGAACGGTTCACCATTCTTGGAACTTGGAACTCCGAATGTATGTCGTAGTGCTCGCTTCGCTCGCTCATTCGGAGTTCCATCCCCAAATCAACCGTCCTCGCCGACTTGGGCAAGGAAAGGGTCGATGGGAGCTTGCGCTCACATCGACCCTCTTCCCAGTCTGTCTTTTGGCTTCACCGGCGCGTCAATTCCGCAGCCGGTGAACGAGTCGGCTTAGATCTGCTACGCAGACCACGCCGCCCCGTAGTCACCGCCTGCTACATTGACCCGCCTACTGCTTCGATTCGTAATGGAGACCCTTCGCGTACTCGCTAATCTGCTTCGTGTACTTGCGGTACACGATTGGCTTCCACTCTGGGTTGTGCTCACGAGTCCATCGAACGACCTTCGGATAGCTGTCCAGTGCGTAGTTGTCCATCGTCTCGAAAATCTGGTCGAGCATATCGTCCTCGTCTGCCGCCGACATGCACAGGCTCGCGTAGTCGATTGAGCCGATGGACACCACGTCCTGCATCTCATAGCGATGCTTATCGGGCTGGTCCATGTGGCAGAGGTAGCGAGCCATCTGCCGGAAGTCCTTGACGCGCGACTCCTTCTCAGGCGGCACGACCGCCTTGATTTCAGTGAACACCTCGCACGCCTTGGCGAACGTAGTCGGGTTCTTGAAGGAAAGCACAACGTGCCAATGCGCCTTTTTCGGCTCGCCAGTCGGCAGAACGTCCTTGTCATGGAGCGGTGAAATCAGGCACTCGATAAGTTGCTCGCGCAGAATCTCCTGCCAGTTCTCCGGTGCCGAGTCTGGGTAGACCATCGCCGTCCAAGCGCGAGCGCGCTTCCCCGCTCGCTTCGCATCAGCCTTTTTCTGGGTCGTTTTGCTGTTCGTGGCCATAAAAATGGAGCCCTTTCTAATCGTGGAAAGCGGCTCCGAGAGGTCTAATTTGCTGTTGGTTTTCCTTGCTAGGATGCCCTTGTGCTGGGAAAACTGGTAGAATCTTACTGTGCGTGACGGAGCCGTAATCCGTTACTTTTCCTGTCGGTTGAGGCGGCAACCACAGCCGACAATCAAACATTTTAGCCCATCGCGTCCGCGCGGTGGGCTTTTGTTTTGCCTATTTTCGCAGTTAGATGCTGGTTTTCTGTAATACCAGCAAACGTAAACTATCGTTTACGTTCCGGCGCGGCGATGTGCTAGCGGCTCTGCGGCCGCGAGCGCGTCGGTGCGCTCTCACGCCCGAACGACCCGGCTGATTTCCTCGCCCAATCCATCATCTCGTCCAGGCTCTCCTGCTTCTCCTTGAGTCCACGCTTGAGCTTGCGCGTTGACGGCATCACTTTTTCCCTCAGCGCTCTAACTCGCGCTCCAACCTCCTCGATTCGCTTTCCAAGGCGCTCAACGCGGCCTTGGATTCTCTCTCGGAGCGCACTGCATCCATCAGCGATGCTATCGAGGATTGCGCGCTTTCCAGCCCTGTCCGCAGCTTCCCAGCGCCCAATCTCGGCAGCGATGGGTCGAAGCTCCGCAACGTCCCCAGCAACCTCTCTTTCTCGTTGCCGAAGGGACTCCAATCTCTGGGACACGGCTTCACATTCGGCCTTGGCAGCGGCAAGATCCAGAATTTTCTGCTCGATTTCATTCTGCAGGTCGTCAAGCTCGCCCGTTTTTCCGCCGATTTCCAAATCGATATCCGCAGATTGCGACCGCTTTTTCTCGACCTCATCGGTCAGGGCGCCCAATTTGCCACGGGTCTCCACCTCCTTGGCTTCCAACGCCCTGATTCTGCTTTGCTGCCGAGACATGGTCTCCTTGGCCTTGATGTAATCAGGCTGCTTGAGGTCGCTCAGAAGCTTCTCGCCCTTGTCCTCAAGCTCGATGCCCACCTTGAAGCCGAAATGCCCCTCCATGGCCTTCTCAAGGTCTGGATGGAACTTCTTCATCCGCGCCCGCGTGTAAACCTTCGTCTGACCGAACGAGGAGCGATACACGGGCTTTCCGGCGGCATCGCGCACCTGCACGCGCTCATAGCGCGGCGTGCCCTTCTTGTCCCGTTTCACTTGCCCCTGAGCGTCAAGAAGCGGACGGCTCTTGTCGTTGGTCATCACCGCCGTGTGCACAATGGGACAGAAGCAGAAGTGCATGTGCGGCTGATTCTCGTCCATGTGCACCCAGGCACCAACGATTAGCTTCTCAGGAACCGTCTTCAGCATGTGGTTGTACGCGGTCTTAAAGAACTCCCTCTCCCTGCCTATCAATGCCGGGTTCTTCGGAAGCGTTATCACCCAGTCGGAAATGACGTTCGTGGCCTTGTCGCCGCCCTTCGGCTTCACGTCCACCTCGTCAATTTTCGACTGCACGAACGCCGCCGGGTCATCGCGGGCAAAAATCGCGTAGTTGAGGTGCGTTCTGGTCTGGTCGATATCCTGATTTGCATATCGGTACTTTGTCTGCTCGGGGTCTCCGGCGTGCCGGGTGTAGTGGTTGAGCATGTTGCCCACCGAGTTCGTCCCGTATCCCTGCAAGTTGGCCATGGCGTGTCACCCCATATGATTCTTAAGTCTTATGTAGCAGGCTAGATAAGACTTCGTCCTATCGCCTGCCCGAAGCGTACCGCTTCGGGAACTCCGCCGCAAGCGGCTGCGCGGGCAAGCCCTTGCCGCCCTACTCATTCGCGGCGTCGCTCATGAGTTGCGGGCCACCGCACAAC
>NZ_QIBX01000034.1 GCF_003725995.1 Slackia equolifaciens | reverse complement strand
GGCGGCCTCGGCGTGCGTCATGCCCTCCTCCAGGGCGAGCAGCGCAAGCTCCACCACGTCCCTATCATACATGCGGACCCCCTTCCGGACGCGTGAATCGCGTCCAACTTTTCGTCCGCAGTCCCCCGTGACTCGATAGACTTCGATGAATGGGTCGATTTGGACTTGCTCTACATCCGTCAGTGCTCTGTGTGGGCTGACTTCAAGCTGATTGTACAGACTGTAGGCTGCGTACTCACTGCACAGGGGAGCTAGGGCGGTAATGAGAAAGAGGTCCGACAATTTGTTGCTAGCGCTCAACCGTAGGCGTATGCCCCATGCGGATTGTTTTACGTGTGTATACCCCAGTGTTTACATCTGGACAAGAAATAAGGAGTAAAACTATGGCCACTACTGTGCAAGGCAGCCTTATCACCACATTTAGGTGCAACGCCAAGTGCAACATGTGTAACATCTGGAAGTGCCCGACCAAGCCCGAGGAGGAAATCGATCCCGAGTTCTATCGCAAGCTGCCCGACGGTTTGCGAATCAACATCACGGGCGGGGAGTCCATGCTCCGCCAGGACATCGACAAGATTTTCGAGATTCTCTACCCCAAGGCGGAGCTTCTCGAGCTTTCGACGAACGGCTACTACACCGAGAAGATCGTCGCGCTCGCCAACAAGTACCCCAACATTCTCATTCGGGTGAGCCTCGAGGGCCTGCCCAAGCTCAACGACGAGAAGCGAGGCACTCGGGACGGTTTCGATCACGCGCTCAGGACGATGCTCGAACTGCGCAAGTCGAAGTGCAAGAACATCGGCTTCTCCGTGGTCATCTCGCCGGACAACTACAAGGACTTGTTGCCGCTCTACGAGCTGTGCGCTGCTCTCGATGTGGAGCTAGGCAATTCGGTCGTGCACAACTCTTGGTATTTCCACAAGGAGGATAACCAGATCACGAGCGACGACGCCCTTGCCGCCCACGAGGAGTTCGTGAAGGCGCTCCTCACCTCCAAGAGGCACAGCCTGAAGGGCAGGCTCAAGGACTACGGGAGGGCCTACTTCAACAAGAGCATCCATCGCCGTCTTCGCGGCGACGAAGCGGGATACCGGCCTCCGTGCGGGGCGCTCAAAGACTTTTTCTTCATCGACCCGTGGGGAAACGTTTCCCCGTGTAATGGGTCTTCCGAGGAGTGGATTATCGGCAATATCAAGGAGCAGTCTTTTGAGGAAATCATGTCTTCGGAGAAAGCCCGGGAGGCGCAGAAGCTGGTAGACGCCTGCGACCGCAATTGTGCCTTCATCGTGACGGAGCGCCACGACATGGTGCGTCGTCCGTGGAAGCCGATATGGTGGATTCTGAAAAACAAGGTCCGCATTGCGAAGGGCCAATCCGTATGCTGGTAGCCCCTCTGAGTGTCTGCGTGATCGGCACGCGGGGATTCCCTGGCGTCGAGGGGGGCGTCGAGCGTCATTGCGAGTGCCTCTACACTCGTATGGCGGGGCGGGCCGATGTGCTGGTCTACCGCCGTAGGCCCTACGTCGAGCCCTGCGAGAACTACGAGGGCGTGCGGTTTGTTGACCTTCCTTCGACGAGGGTGAAGGGCTTCGAGGCGGTGCTGCACTCCTTCCTCGCAACGTGCGCCGCGCTCATTCGGAAACCCGACGTCGTCTGCTACCACAACATCGGGCCGGCCCTGTTCTCCCCGCTGCTCGGGCTCAGGGGCATACCCGTTGTGCTCACCTATCACAGTCCGAACTACGAACATGATAAGTGGGGAGGCGTCGCGAAGGCCGTCCTCCGCTTTAGCGAGAGGGTTGCGCTCGGAAGTTCGGCTCTGACAATCTTCGTGAACAGGTTCCAGATGGAGCGCTGTGCGGATGCGTGCAAAGGCGGTGCGGTCTACATCCCGAACGGAGTGGATGCACCGGCTCCCCAGGCGAGCACGGAGGCTGTTGAGCATTTCGGGCTCGAGCCCGGGAGATTATATTGTGTCCGTTGGGAGAATCACTCCGGAAAAGGGCTTCGACGTCCTTATCCGAGCTTTTCGCGAGGCTGCGCCAAAGGGCGTGAAGCTCGCCATCGTTGGAGGGGTTGAGTCGGAGCGAGCGTATGCGGAAGAGTTGAGGAGTCTCGCTGCGGGTGCCCCCATTGTTTTCACGGGTGAGCTGCACGGCAACGATCTCGCCCAAATCTACGCCAACGCCTCTCTCTATGTTCTCGCATCTCGCAACGAAGGTTTCCCCCTTGCGTTGCTCGAGGCAATGAGCTACGGGCTCGACGTCGCCGTCAGCGACATCCCCGCGACCCATCTCGTGAGCCTGAATTCGGACGACTACTTTACGGTGGGCGAAACCGGGGAGCTTGCGAAGGCCATCAACAAGAAGCTCGGCATGCCTGTGCGCAGGGCCTATGACCTCGCTTCTTTTGACTGGGACAGGGTTGCCACTGAGACGCTCGAGGTCTACAAGAAAGCCGTCAGGGCAGAAGGAGGGCTGCAGTGAAGGTCTGCCTGGTGAACAAGTTCCACTGGCGCAAGGGCGGCAGCGAGACCTACTACTTCAACGTCGCCGAATCCCTGCGCGCCATGGGGCACGATGTGGTCTGCTTCGCGATGGAGGGGCTGGAGAACGAGCCCTGTGAGCAGTCGGGGTATTTCGTGAGCGCCCGCGACTACAACGGGAAGACGTCGGTTTCTCGGAAGGTCCGCGACGCGGCCAGCATGTTCTACTCTAAGGAGGCGAAGGAGAAGTTCGACCGCCTGTTGCGAGACGAGCGGCCCGATGTGATTCACCTGAACCTCGTGCACCGTCAGATCACCTTCTCGATTCTGGACGCGCCCTACCTACAGGAGCACCCCGTTCCTATTATTTACACCTCGCACGACTATATGCTGATCTGTCCGGCGTCCGTCATGCTCGACGGTGCGGGCGAGGTGTGCGACGCATGTCTGGACGGCCGCTTTCATCATTGCTTCGAAAAAGGGTGCGTGAAGGGCTCGCGTGCAAAGAGCGCGTTGGCTGCTGCCGAGGCGGCTTTTCTTCGCCATCATGGCAGCTACCGCAAGATCGACAGAATTATCTCACCCTCCGATTTCATGCGAGCGAAGCTTCTGGAAGGGGGATTCCCCGCTTCGCAGGTCGTACGCATGCGCAACTTCGCCACGAACGAAGTGCTGGCGTGCGCTCGCGCCGATACAGATTACACGGACCGCGAGCGTCCGTACCTGCTGTTCTTCGGAAGGCTCTCGCGCGAAAAGGGGGTCGATGTGCTGGTGGACGCCTTTCTCTCGATTGCCGACCGCATTCCCGGCTGGCGGCTCGTAATAGCCGGCGAAGGGCCGGAGCGCGAAGCGATAGAAGCGCAGCTTGCTGGGCGTCCAAGGGGTGATAACGTGGAGATGGTCGGCTTCCAGCAGGGCGATGCGCTCCGCGATCTTGCCGAACGCTCGTCGCTCTCCGTAACCCCTTCGCGCTGGAGGGAAAACATGCCATTCTCGATTATCGAGGCGTTTGCTGCCGGCACGCCGGTCGTGGGCACTCGCATCGGAGGCATCCCCGAGCTCGTCTCGGAAGGCAATACTGGCTTCCTCGCTGAGCCAGGCGACTCGGCGTCACTTGCAGAGGCTATTATGCGTGGGGTAGACCTTTGGAGCGACATGGACGCTTACTGCGACGTACAGTCTCGCTGCCGCTCTCTTGTGTTGGAGAATTGCGATCAATTCCGTTATATGAGTCAGCTTCTTGATCTCTACGAATCAATCGGGCTAGAGAAGAAAAGCGGCTAAGTCAATCATGCTCATTTGCATCGGGTGATAAAGGCAGTATTGAGCGGTGCTCTAAAGCACGGCAATGATTAGCAGGTTTAGTCTTTGCGTCTGTTGCGAGCAAGACTAGAGGATGGGTTTTCAGTTATGGAGCTAAACAGCAGTTTTTTGGAAAGGTGTGTCGCCGGCGTCTTCATGCGCGAAGTTGGGGAAACTCTGTGGGTGTAGCGGTGTCTGCTCGATCGCATAGTGCACGAAATCCCAGGATGGGGAGCATCCTCGATTTAACGCTTTCTGAAGTTCTTTGGCTTGCGGGCTTTAACGTTCTTCTCTTTGAGTTGCCGATCGCGTGCCGAAAGTTGGTGTCACGGGCCGCTTTGAAGGAGAAGCGGCCATTGCCTAGAATCGATCGTTGCGAAGGTAACCGATTCGAGAGAAAGGCAACGGCCACCATGGACACTCTACAGGAA
>NZ_QIBX01000033.1 GCF_003725995.1 Slackia equolifaciens | reverse complement strand
AGTGGATGCGCTGGTTCCGCGAGGGGCGCATATCCCAGAAGCTCGGGTGGCTCACCCCGGACGAGCGCCGCGCGGCGCTGGGCTATCCGGTGCTGTAGGATGTACAAGAAAACGTCCGCGGTCCCAAAATATGTTAACCCTGACAGTTTTCTTGAGTATGTAATCCTTGTTTGAGCCGGATCTCAAAGTGAGTGGCTTCGGGCGTTTGAGTCCCTCTTTCTGACCTGCGGTTTTCATGCTCTCTCATGCTGAGGATAAGAACTCGTCCACTCGTCTGTGCCCAAATGGGCAATTGTCTTAGGAAAAGCATAGAAAAATGGATTACATACTTCGAATTACTGTCACAAAGGCCGTTAAGTTGCGAACGCGAGGCCTCCGGACCTGATTTCCGTTGCTCCGACGCTCTTTAATGCGCGGGATTGTGACACCAACAATTGGCACACTGCCCGGGATTGGGCGAAACAGGCGAGAAAACGGCGCAGTTCCCAGATAAAAGGCTTTCGAAAAGAAACCTACTGTAGGAATTTCACTAACCTTCAAGGTGTGTGAACGCTGCGTGGTACGGTTGTGAGTAATTGCCCTGCTCCGGGCTACCTTTGCTATCCTAAAGCAATAACGACGCTGCGTTCGGGCGTCGTTTAGCATGAAAGGGCTTCGTTTATGACCACTACAAACGCACATTTGACCAGACGGGCCTTCTTGGGCGGGGCGGCGGCTTTCGGCGTCGCGTCGCTTGCGGTGCCCCATTCGGCATTTGCTGACGAGCTTACGTCATCAGAGGTGCAGGCGCAGGCCGATGAGGCTCGCTCCAAGCTCGATGCTATGCGCGTACAGCTGGGCAAGGCGTCGGACTCATACAACGCCGCCCTCGAAGAGCACGACACCGCCACCGCCAAGATGGACGAGGCGCAGAAGAAGATCGACGAGAACACCGCTAAGATTTCCGAGCTCCAGGAGAGCCTGGGCGGCCGCGCCCGCGGCATGTACCGCGACGGCCAGATCACCTTCCTCGACGTGCTTCTGGGCTCGTCTTCCTTCGACGACTTTTTGAAGAACTGGGATACGCTCCAGACGCTCAACGATGCCGATGCCGACATGGTTTCGCAGACCAAGACCCTGCGCGAGGACAACGAGAAGCAGAAGGCCGAATACGAAAGCCAAGCCCAGCTCGCCCAGCAGAAGATGGATGAAGCATCCGCGGCTCAGGCCGAGGCCGAGCAGCTTGTGGAGCAATACCAAGCCGAGGTGGATTCGCTCGACGCCCAGGTTGCCGAGCTGCTCGAAGAAGAGCAGCGTGCTGCCGAGGAGAAGGCGGCTGCCGAAGCCGCGGCTGCCGCCGAGGAGGCGGCATCGAGCAATGGCGGGTCGAGTGGCGGCGCCGATAGCTCGGGCGAGGAAGATTCCTCCGGCGGCGAATCCGATGGCGGGTCGGACGGAGGCAGCGCAGGCGGTGGTTCGACTGGCGGCGGCACTTCGAATGGCGGCAGCTCCGGCGGGTCTTCGTCTGGCGGCGGATCGAGCAGCTCGGGCGGCGGGTCCAGTTCCTACGGATCGGCGGTGCTCGCGGTGGCTCAAGCCCAGATCGGCGTGCCGTATGTGTGGGGCGGAAAGACCCCTGCGGGCTTCGACTGCTCTGGCCTTACGCGCTATTGCTGGCTCAACGGAGCGGGCATTGAGATTGGCGGCTATACGGGTGCCCAGTACGCCTCCGCCGACTGGATTGGATCGGTGAGCGAGGCGCAGATAGGCGACGTGCTCTACACCGATGGACACGTGGGCATTTGCGCGTCCTCCGGCGGCGGTAGCTACATCCATGCGCCGCAGCCGGGCCAGACGGTTTGCTACCAGTCTTCATCCTGGTGGAACCCGTGGTATGCTGCTCTTCGTTGGTACTGATGAATCTTTCAGCGGGCGTCCGAATTGGGCGCCCGCTGTCTATGGTGGCCTTGTGCAAAACAAATTGATAGGTTGAAACGCGCAAGTTTGTGCTAGTATATAGCGCGCTGTTTGCAGAGAAGTCGGGACGTGGCTCAGTTTGGTAGAGCGCTGCGTTCGGGACGCAGAGGCCGCAGGTTCAAATCCTGTCGTCCCGACCATCTTCGGCAGTAGCTATGTAGTCCTCTTAAAGCCCAAGGCTTTGAGATTTGGAGGGAATGCATGAAAATTTTCGGACTTGGAGTTCCTGAGCTTCTTATCATCCTGGCGGTCGCACTGCTTATCTTCGGCCCCAAGAATCTTCCCAAACTCGGTAGCGCTCTGGGTCGCACGGTGAAGAACCTGCGCGACGGCATGGGTTCCAAGAAGGAGCTCGAGGAGATGGACGAGGAAGAGGAAGAGCCCGAAAAGCCCGTCCGCAAGAAGAAGCCTGCTGCTTCTGCCAAGGCCGCATCGAAGGAAGCCGAGAAGGAAACCGACGAGGAGTAAATCCGGTATCACAGATGCTTAAGCGGTATGTCGGCGATGAGTCGACGTACCGCTTTTTACGTTTAGTGGAGCACGCTCGGCGTGCCTGTTTTTTAGGTAAGGTGTTTTGCAACAATGGCTAACAACGACTACATTCTCACCCCGGAAGGCAAGGAGAAGCTCGAGCAGGAGCTGCACTACCTGGAGCACGAGAAGCGCGCAGAGGTGGGCGAGCGCATCAAGGTGGCGCGCGAGTTCGGCGACATCTCCGAGAACTCCGAGTACGACGATGCTAAAAACGAGCAGGCTATGCTCGAGGCTCGCATCTCTGAGATCAACCAGATTCTGTCCGAGGCCACTGTGGTTTCCACGCCCAAGCGTTCCAACAAGGTGAACGTGGGCAGCACCGTTACGGTGAAGATGGGCGCGGGCGAGCGCGTGTTCACCATCGTGGGCGGCGCCGAGGCCGATGCTGCTGCCGGCAAGATCTCCAACGAGAGCCCCGTGGGCGCTGCGCTTTTGGGTCACAAGAAAGACGACAGCGTTGTTGCCGTGGGCCCCACCGGTCGCGAGATCAATATGACCATCCTGAAGATCGAGCACTAACCGTTCCGGCGGCTTGTCGGCCGCCGGAGCTTCTCTGCAAGACGCTGCGATGTTGCGCGGGCGCCTGGCACCTCATCTTGCCCCTTCCTCACCTTTGCGCGTGCGGCGCCGCCTAGCGGCACGCTACCGCCCGCTTGCATAGGTGGAGCCAAGCAAGGCCCTCGGCCTGCTTGCCGGGATTGCAACGGGGCAGTCTGGGGCACCAGGCGCCCGCTTGCTGTTTCGTCCCGATTCCGCGGCGTTTGTTGAGATGCGGGTCATATCTGGCATTTCATCCTGATTCCGTAAGGTTTCTGAATTCGTGCTGCAGATACGTTAGAATTCACACGGTTCGAAACACCGCTACGACTAGGTATTAAGAGGTATTTCATGAGTGAGAACACTGAGATTTCCCCTGAGCTTTTGAACGACGAGCGCGCGCTGCGTCTTGCCAAGCGCGAAGCATACATCGAGGCGGGCACCAACCCGTATCCTGAGCACTCCGAGGTGCGCGATTACGCTGCCGACATCGATGCGAAGTATGCGGACCTCCCCAACGAGGCCGAGACCGAGGACGTGGTGAAAATCGGCGGCCGCATCGTTGCCAAGCGAGGCCAGGGCAAGATCATGTTCGTCGTGGTTCGCGACGTGACGGGCGACATCCAGCTGTTCTGCCGCATTAACGAGGTGCCTGAAGCTTCCTGGGAGCTGCTGAAGAAGCTCGATTTGGGCGATATCATCAACGTGGAGGGCATTGTGGTGCGCACCAAGCGCGGCCAGCTGTCCATTTCTCCGCGTTCCATCGTTCTGCTGTCCAAGGCCGTGCGCCCGCTGCCCGAGAAGTTCCACGGCCTCTCCGACAAAGAGACGCGCTATCGTCAGCGCTACGTTGACCTGATCGTGAACGAAGATGTGCGCGACACCTTCCGCAAGCGCTCCGCCATCCTTTCGGCTTTCCGCCGCTACATGGAGGACAACGGCTACATGGAGGTGGAGACGCCCATTCTGCAAACCATCCAGGGCGGCGCTACCGCCAAGCCCTTCATCACGCACTTCAACGCGCTCAACCAGGAGTGCTACCTGCGTATCGCCACCGAGCTGCACTTGAAGCGTCTGCTCGTGGGCGGTTTCGAGGGCGTGTTCGAGATCGGACGCATCTTCCGCAACGAAGGCATGGACCTCACGCACAACCCCGAGTTCACTACCATGGAGGCGTATCGTGCCTACTCCGACCTGGAGGGCATGAAGGCGCTGGCTCAGGGCGTGATCAAGGCCGCCAACGCCGCCATCGGCAATCCCGAGCAGATTGAATACCAGGGCAAGACCATCGATCTGTCGGGCGAATGGCCCAGCCGTCCCATGACCGACATCGTGTCGGAGGTGCTGGGCCGCGAGGTGACCATCGATACTCCCGCCGAGGAGCTGGCGGCCGAGGCCAAAGCGCGCGGCATCGAGGTCAAGCCCGAATGGACGAGCGGCAAGCTGATTGCCGAGATCTATGACGAACTGGGTGAGGACACCATCGTGAATCCCACGTTCGTGTGCGACTATCCCATTGAGGTGAGCCCGCTTGCCAAGCGTTTCGAAGACGATCCGCGTTTGACCCACCGCTTCGAGCTGGTGATCGCCGGCCATGAGTACGCCAACGCTTTCTCCGAGCTCAACGATCCTGTTGATCAGGCGGAGCGTTTTGCTGCGCAGATGGAGGAGAAGGCCGGCGGCGACGAGGAGGCAATGGAGTACGACGAGGACTACGTGCGTGCGCTGGAATACGGCATGCCTCCGGCGGGTGGCATCGGCATCGGCATCGATCGCGTGGTGATGCTGCTCACCGATAGCGCCTCCATTCGCGACGTGCTGCTGTTCCCGCATATGAAGCCCGAGAAGGGCAGCAAATCCGGTGCCGCCGCAGCCAAGGCTGCGCAGGAGGCGGGCGCAGGGGCGGCATATGCTCCCAACAAGGTGCCTACCATCGACTACTCCAAGGTGGCCATCGAGCCGCTGTTCGCCGACGAGGTCGACTTCGATACGTTCAGCAAGAGCGATTTCCGTGCGGTGAAGGTGAAGGATTGCTTCGCGGTGCCCAAGAGCAAGAAGCTGCTCCAGTTCACGCTCGACGACGGCACGGGCGAGGACCGCACGATCCTTTCCGGCATTCACGCGTATTACGAGCCGGAGGATCTGATCGGCCGCACCCTGGTCGCCATCACCAACCTGCCTCCGCGCAAGATGATGGGCGTGCCCTCGTGCGGCATGATCATCAGCGCCGTGCATGAGGAAACGCTTGAGGATGGGACCACCGAGGAGCGTCTGAATGTGCTCATGGTGGACGATGCCATTCCCGCGGGAGCTAAGCTGTACTAAGCACAACGGGTTTCTTGCGTTCGTGCGATTATCCGTGAACAAATAAGGGCCTCGGATTATACCGGGCCCTTTTGTTTAGAGGTGTGGTGAAGGAAAGCGCTCTAAGCGGTGATTATCGTGCCGGTCTCGCCGCGAAGCCCCGCGGCGGCGCACTCGAGCGAGGTGATGAGCGCCCTGCCCTGGGGGCGGGCCTCCACGTACTCCAGGCACGCCTCCACCTTGGGGAGCATCGAGCCGGGGGCGAACTGGCCCTGCTCGATGTACTCGCGGGCCTGGGCGGCGTCCATGACGTCGATGTCGGCCTGGTCGGGCTTCCCGTAGTTCACGGCCACCTTCTCCACGGCGGTCAGTATCACCAGCATGTCGGCGTCGAAGGTCGCGGCCATCATCGCGGCGGAGCGGTCCTTGTCGATGACGGCGGGCACGCCGGTGTAGGCGTCGTTGGC
>NZ_QIBX01000032.1 GCF_003725995.1 Slackia equolifaciens | reverse complement strand
AGTGGATGCGCTGGTTCCGCGAGGGGCGCATATCCCAGAAGCTCGGGTGGCTCACCCCGGACGAGCGCCGCGCGGCGCTGGGCTATCCGGTGCTGTAGGATGTACAAGAAAACGTCCGCGGTCCCATCGGGGCGATTATGGGTTACATACTTGAAATAAGTGGCAGCCCGCCGGTCCGAACGTAGATTTTGCAGGAGCGGCAATGCCGCGGATGCGATGATGCTGAAATCGGTCCCTAGAAAAAGATCGAGGCCCGGAAGGGAAGGGCCGGGCCTCACACAAGGAGGGGATGATCGGTGCAAGGGGAATGCACCGTTTCTGCTTGAACAAGCAGGCAAGTGAAGGAGGGGAGCCTTGCGCTTGCAGCGTTAATTATAAAGATGGGGTTTTGAGAACCTATGACGACGCCGTGGAGGTCTTGTGTTCTCGGATGCAAATCGGTGTAAAACCCGTGTCGGAAATCGCGCTGGCGCAGTGGGCGATTGTGGCTCGGCGGCAGGCATGGGTCAGCGGAAGGCATCGGTCAGCGGCAGGCATGGGTCAGCGACTTGCGAAGATGGATATCTGTCGCCACTGAGCATGCGCTCACGACTGGCGGGTATGCGCTTGCGGCGCCGTTTGTGCTTCGGGGGTTCTCACGCGGGCGCGCTCTCTGCATTGGGCCCCCTGCGCTACAATGGTCTGCAGCAAATCCCGTTTGAGTTTGGAGCGAATCCCCATGGCTGATATTCAACTGCGATTCCATCATGACATGCTCGTGCTATCCGCGCCCATCGACTACGCACTTGCGCGGCAGGGCGTGGACGTGCACGAGGATTTTGAATTCACCAGTCTTATCGAGCCTGAGATGGCGGCCGATGCTCTGCGTCTCGAGGCGCTTGCCGGTGCGCACTGCCTGGTTACGGCCACCGAGGGCATTTGCCCGGCGCGCCTCGCCCACGCGCGCATGGAAGACCGTGCCGCCGACGTGGCAACTGCGGCTCTGGCCAGCGTAAACGTCAACAATCCCCAGCATGTGCTGTGCGAGATCGGCCCATGCGGTCTGCCGCTTGACCCCTCGAACAAGGCTTCGCTCAAGCAGACCGCTCAGCAATATGAAGCCGCCGCGCGTGCTTTTGTAGGAGAAGGGATCGGCGCGGGGCATGAGACCGGCGCGGGGCATGAGGCCGGCGCGGGCGTGGGTAAAAGCGCCGGATCGCTCTCTGATGGCTCCCATTCAGGGCTTTCGGGCGCATCGTTGGGCTTTGGCGCGGTTCCAGGCTCCGGGGAGGGGACGCCCTTCGACGCGCTGTTCCTCAACGGAATGCGCACCGAGGCCGATATGCGTTGCGCCATCGAGGGCGTGCGCAAAGCGTACGACGGCCCGCTGTTTGCCAGCATGGATGCCAATGAGCAGGGCGAATTCGACCGCATGACCGTGCAGCAGGCCGTGGAAGCCATGCGGGGCGCTGATGTTGTGGGTATCCGCAGCTCTGCCGCGCCCGAAGCCCTGTGCGCTGCGGTGCGCCAGATGGCTCAGCTCACCGAGACTCCCATCCTTGTGCAGATTCGCGTGAAGGCCCCTACGGCCCAGGAGAAGAAGCGTGCGTCGTTGGGCGGTCCTGTTCCGGGCAATCCCTATCCCATGCCCGATGCGCTGGCTGATGCCGCGCTACAGCTGCGGGCAGCGGGCGCGCAGTTCTTGCGCGCGTGCGGCGAGGCGACGCCGGCCTATACGGGTGCGCTCGCGGTGGCTGCGCTCGGTCGCGATTGCGTGCGGTAAAACCGGGCAGGCGCGGACGGCTTGTCGCTTGCGTCGAGCCGGGCTTTCTGCGGCGGATGAAACCGGGTGGGTGGGGCGGCCCTTGCTTGGCTGCCTCCGTATACGCTCCCATATATAGGAGATAGTGAGATACTTGCCACGAAGAGGCGCTTGCGCAATTGCTATAGAAGGCACCAGCAAAGAGGTGCCTGCCAGCGCAAGGACATTGATGCACGAGAGGACTTTCCTTGGCTCTGCTCGAACGAAGCGAATCCTACGGCGAGCTCCAGCGCGTCGTAGACTATGTATATAAGAACGGCCCCATCGCGGAGCGGCTGGATGTGATTATCGCGGCAGAAACCTTCGATATCCATGCGGATTTGCGTGAGATTGTGGACCTGCTGCCGCCGGGCGCCTATACGCGCGTGGCGCTATGCACCCAGCTGAATTCATCGATCGCCGGTCACGGTTGGGGCTACGTGTACGGCACGGTGGAATAATGAACATGACGCGCGCGTGCCGTGTGCGGCGCGCAGGTTAGATGCGTGTCAATCGCGGTCTGCCGCTGACAGGTGGCGGACGCCCGCGCACATGGGGCGCGTTCGGCCGCCGCTCATCCCTGATGCGGAGCCGCGTGTCGAAAGAGGGGCGCAAAGGCAAACAAATAATTTGTTGTGCAACAAATTGTGTTTGAGGCGGGTTACAATCTCTAGCCTGTATGGGAAATGCGTGCTAGATTCCGCGGTTAAAAGCAAGGTCTTCGCGTGACGCATGCGGGTTTACTCTGCGGTGCGCAGGGCTCTTGCGCGAAAAGCATAAGAACCATGCGCGGAAATGTGGGCGGTACTGTGCCGCCGCACGCATGACTTCTGTGCAGCAGCGTGAGGATTTCGCCGCAATGCAAGTTTTTGCGCGACAGTTCGAATGACCATGGCAAGAAGGGAGGCTGGGACATGAGACACGCTCGTGAGGCGGGTGCAGACGATATCGTATCCCATCACGGGAGCTTGGCGCCCGGTGATACGCCGCAGGCCGATCTGCGGCCCTCGCGACAGCCGGCCCCTTCGCAACCTCTGCAGCAGCCGGGCTTCTCTCGGGCATCGCGGCAGACCGAGCTCTCGCAGCCATCGCACCAGGGCGAACCCGCGCTGCCTTCGTCGTCCTCGCCGTCGGGCGTGCCGCAATCGGGCTTCGTTCCCGCTACGGCGCGGCTGCGCATGGCTCCCTCTACGTCGCGTCTTGGGACGGTGCGCGGATTCACGGATCGCGAAGGCGATAGCGGGCGGTCTCGCCAGCGGATCGAGGGCGAAAGCGCGCTGGACCGCCTGGTGGACGACTTGACCGAGAACGCCGGAGCTTCGGACGATTTCTCCGTGCGCAGCGTATTTCGCGCCATCTCGGATGACGCACGCGCCAACAAGCAGGGCATGGGCTTGCAGGCGGCGCGCGATGCGGCAACCGAGGCGCTAGGCAGGCTCAAGGCTACGCTCCCTACTCATCGTGAAGCTGACGATCCGCATGCATCGCCGCCAGGGCGCAAGCGTAGTACCCGGGCCGGCATGGCAAAGGGCCGCAGCAAAGCCTCGCGAAGGCCCTGATGCTGATCTGCGATGGCCACGATGGGTTTGCGAGAGTCGTCAACCTGAGCATTGTCGATTGGCGCCAACCCACGTTTCGGTGAAATTTTACATTGGCTTTACGGAGAATCGCGCTTTGTTGGTTGTGGACCAACGCAAAGCATCCAACCATCCTTTACAATCCTTAAAGTTTGAATGCTCGCCGATTTTTCCTCCACGGGGCTTAAAAACCGATGGGGGGGGGGTGCTATCATTGCCTCCGACTTTTTCAGGTGACGCGAGGGCGCGCAACGGCTGCGAGGCAGAGGCTTCGCGGCGGGGCGCAAAGAGATAGAGAAAGGAAACGCCAGGGCCAAGCGGCGAGCGGAATCTGGCATAGCGCGTATACGATATGAGCGATAAGAACCCACATATTCCAAGGCGGCCCAGGGGCGCGCAGCCAGGCCAGCCTAGAGGCTTCCAGTCGGGCCAGCCTGGGGATGCGCGGTCGGCGCAGCCTTGGGGCGGCCAGCAGGCCCAGCCTGGGCAGCCCATGGGCGGTCGGGACTATGGCCAGCCTGCGGCTGGTGGGAGCCACGCGAGCGGGCAGGTGCCTCAGGGTGCGTCGGGCTCGGCTGCTCCTTCGGGCTTTCGCCCGGCTACGGCGGGGCGCGCATCACATGCCCAGGGCGGTTTTCGTCCCGCTGCATACGGCGCTGCACATGCTTCACGCGGCGCTCATGGCGCAGGTCAGGGCCAACCGGGCTTCGGCGGCAACGCCGCGTATGGCGGATCCCCCTACGGCGGCCAATCTCCCTTTGGCAACGGCGATAGCGACAACCTGATCAAAGTGCGCAAGAAGCGACACAAGGGTGCCAAGATCGCCCTCATCATCGTGGGCATTGTGCTGGCGCTGGTGGTTGCCGCGGGCGCGGCGCTCGCGCTGTGGATCAACTCCCTTAACTCATCTATGAGTCTGAGCGAAGAGGACCGGCAGGCGCTTTCCCAGGTGCTCGAGCAGCCCGCCCAGGCGGCGGACGGCCAGGAAAGCTCCGCGTTCTACATGCTCATTCTGGGCAGCGACGCGCGCGAGGGCGATACGGCCAGCCGCTCCGACGTGACCATGCTCGCGCGTATCGACCCCGATACCGCTACGGTGGACCTCATATCCATTCCGCGTGACACCATGGTCACCATCGAGGGCCAGGGCACGCAAAAGATCAATGCCGCCTACGCGTTTGGCGGCGCAGCGGGCGCCGTTGAGTGCGTGTCCGAATTCGCCGGCGTGCCTATCAGCCATTACGCCGAGGTGCACTTCGACGAGCTCGAGAATGTGGTGGACACCTTGGGCGGCATCTGGGTAGATGTGCCTGAGAGCTTTGATGCCGGTAACGGCGGTATGGCTTTTGAGGCGGGCGAGCAAAAGCTCAACGGCGAACAGGCTCTTGCGTATGCCCGTGAGCGCTATAACGTCTCCGGTGGCGATTTCGGCCGCGCTCAGGCGCAGCGTCAAATCGTGGAGGGAATCATTAAGCAGGTGCTAGCATCAAGCCCGGCAGAGCTCCCCAATATCATCGGTCAGCTGGCCGAGAGCGTGAGCACCGATTACTCCGTGACCGATATGGTGGCGCTTGCACAGCAGTTCCTGGGCAAGGACATGACCATGTATTCGGCGGCATGCCCCAGCTACTCGCTCTCTCAGGATGGCGTGAGCTATGTGGCAACCATGTTCGACGAATGGCGCGCCATGATGCAGCGTGTGGATGCGGGGCTCGATCCCAACGATGAAACCGCGGAGATTCCCGAGGCGCAGGCAAGCGACCCCAATCTGGGCGCTGCCACCAACTCGCCTGCACCTCAGCAGTACGAGGATCTGGCCGCCAACGCAGGACTGACCACCGATGATGTAGCGCCTGTTGAATAGCGGGCTTGAAAGGCAAACCTATCATGACGTTACTGGAACTTCTCAAACTGATGCGCAAGCATCTCAAGCTGGTGATAGCGCTGCCCATTGTGTGCGCCATCGCCATGGGGCTTGTGAGCTTCTTGTTCATGCCCAACACCTATACGGCTTCCACCAGCATGTACGTGTTGGTGCAAAGCGATAGTGGATCGGCCTCAACCATGAGCACCGATCTTTCTGCCAGCCAGATGATCACCAACGACGTGGCCAACCTCATCACCTCCGATCGCGTGACCCGCGATACCGCCACGGCGCTGCAGATGAACAGCCTGAACGACTACGACATCGCGGTGCAGAGCGAAACCACCACGCGCGTGCTTACGCTGAGCGTGACCGGCCAGGATGTGCAAAGCACCGCCATCATCGCCAACGAGCTGGCCAAGAACGTGTCCACTGTGGCTCAGGAGGTCATGAACGTCCAGAGCGTCAACGTGATCGACGAGGCCATCACGCCCGAGAGCCCCAGCGGTCCCAATCGCATGATGTACACCGCGGTCGCGTTTCTTGCGGGTCTGTTTTTGGCCGTTGCCATCGTGGTGCTGATGGACGTGCTCAACACCAAGGTGCGCGGCGCTGAAGATGTGGAAGAGCTTCTGGGCGTGCCGGTTATCGGCCGCATCCCGGCAATGAAGGAAGGGAAGTAGACATGGCGCGAAAGAAGGGCGGTGCCGATAAGCTGGTGGTGCAGAACGCCGCCAAAACGCTTCTGGCCAATATCCGCTTTGCCAGCGTCGACAATCCCATCCGCACGCTGGTCATTACCTCTTCGGTGCCTAATGAGGGCAAGACTACCGTGGCCGTGAACCTGGCGCAGGCCATTGCCACGAGCGGCAAGCGCGTGCTGCTGGTCGAGTGCGACATGCGCCGCCGCAGCGTGGCCGATATGATCGGCGCGCACGCCAAGGCGGGCCTTTACGCCGTGCTTTCCGACCAGGTGCGCTGGGAAAACGCTGTAGTGGCAACCGGTCAGCAGAACATGGACTTCCTGGATGCCGAGCCTCATATTCCCAACCCGGCCGACATCATCTCATCCAAGCGCTTCGCGCGTTTGGTGCAGATTCTGGAGGACGCCTACGACTACGTGATCTTTGACACGCCGCCCGTGGGCACCTTCGTCGACGCCGCCATCCTCTCCACCATGGTGGATGGCACGGCGCTGGTGGTGCGTGACAACTTCACCAAGCGCGACGAGGTGGTGCATGCGTTCGAGCAGCTGAAGAAGGCCGAGGCAAACATCCTGGGCGTGATTCTGAACGGCTGCGAAACCGAGACGAGCGAGTACTACTACGCGTATTACACCAAGGACGGCAAGCGTGTGAAGAAGGGTCATTCCGGCGGCCATTCCGCGGGAGCGGGGGATGCGGCGCCTGATGCGGATTTCGCGGTGGATGCGCCCATGCCCGCGCAGCGCGGTCGCGGCAGGCATGGCATTAACTAGGCCTCGTTAGGCCTGGTGGGCGCTGGCTGCGGCGGCGGGCGGCGTCAAATGATCGCCTTCGGGCAGTCAAATTCACGTAAGATACGCGCTCGCTCAAAATGTTGCACAACAAATTATGAGCGATGCGTGGCAGTATGAATGGATCAGGGTGGGTGCAAACCCGCTCGCGGTTGAAGAAAGGGAAAGCATAAGGATGCGCGACGTGCACTGTCATATTCTGCCAGGCGTGGATGACGGCGCGGCCGATTTGGACGAGAGCCTGCGTATGCTGGAGGCCGCCAAGGCGGCTGGCATTACGAGCATCACCTGCACCCCGCACTGCCGCGACCCTTACTTTGACTACGATGCCATGTGGGATGCCTACGAGCTTCTGGTTGAGCACGCAGACGGCTTTCCGCTGCAGATGGGCTTTGAGGTGTACCACCCCAAGCTTATGGAGCTGGGCATGCAGTGGGCGGAGTACCTCCATTTTGATGGCTCGAACGAGTTTCTTCTGGAGCTTTCCACCCGTGCCACCGAGCTTGAGTGGAACGAGTACGAACGCACCATCTTCGAGCTGCAGGGCATGGGGTACGACGTGATCATCGCGCACCCCGAGCGCTATCGGCTGATTCAGAACGACATCAGCTACGCTCGTCGTTTGGTGAAGATGGGCTGCAAGCTGCAGGCGTCGTCCGACTTTGTGCGAGGCGGGCGCCTGGGGGCGGAAAAGCGCCCGGCAAAGAAGATGTTCGATGAGATGCTGTACCGCTACATTGCGAGCGATGCGCATAACGTTGATCACTATAAGGCCTTTGCGGAGGCAAAGAAGAACTATCGTACGCGAGGCGCGCATATGCGTATCTAGCGTGCGGTTGCGGGATGCGTGTGAGGGAGTGTTTTGCCTCCTCGGGCGATTCCCGCTTCTTTTTGGCCGGTTTTTGCGTGACGCGAAGCCGTAATGGCAACACGACGCAATGGCCGGCACGAGCACACTCTCCCGATTCGTTCGGGGGGGGGGTGCTTCTTTTTTCCTCGCGGGTATGCTGCGGGCAACCGATCCGAGGGGCTGAACGCCCTCTTGGATTGGAGCAGGCTCTTGGAGTGCAGCTCTAGGAGCAGGCGAGATTGCCATGCAGCTTGTTGCGACAGGTGCGGCCACGCAGCCGCTTCTGCCGCAGGAAACTGCGCAAGGGCGCCATCGACTCGCACAGTCGCGATGGCGCCCCATGCTCCGCTCGCGGAGCGGGTGCTTGCGCGCAAGCGTGGGCACCAAGGCGCTTGAGGTTTAAATCTCAAGCGCGGGCCGCGGTACGCCGTGGCTCAATCGGCTGCGGTGCCACGCCGCGGCGCGGGACATATCTTGATAGCGCGAAATCGTCGCTGAGAGCGCGTTTCGTTGGCGGTTAAGGGGATGAATATCGTCATTGCAATGAGCAGGGAGGGTACTTTCTGGGGCGAAGCTATGCCCTGGACCTCCGCACTATGGGGAGGTGGTGCCCATGGCGCTGTATGTGATTCAAGTTGCCGGCGGCCAAGAAGGCCGCGTTGTTGAGATGATCGACAAATTCGTGAGCGAAGGGCTGGTGCAGGAGTGCTTCATCCCGCGCTACGAGATCATGCGCCGGTATCGCGGCGAATGGCACAAGCGGGTGGAAACGCTGGTGCCCGGATATCTTTTCATCGAATGCAAAGACGCAGGACGCGTGAACGAAGAGCTGCGGCGCGTGCCCGCGTTCACGCGCCTGCTGGGCAATGACGATAGGTTTATCCCCCTGACCGACGACGAGGTAAGGTGGCTCAACGCTTTCACCGACCTGGGGGACAGGGTGGTGAAGATGAGCGAAGGAGTCATCGAGGGCGACAGGGTGATCGTGTTGAACGGCCCGCTCATGAACCATGAGGGGCAGATAAGCAAGATCGACCGGCACCGACGAATCGCGTATCTGGATATGCCCATGATGGGAAGAACGAAAACAATCAAAGTCGGACTGGAAATTGTCAGCAAACGCAAGTGAAGAATTGAATAGCGGGATGACGGAGGCGTTTGAATCCGCGGTTTTGCCCGACGAAGAGACCTTGAGAGCAGCGGAGAAGTTGTGTACTGGGCGTATTGCATACCGAGTCGCTAAGCGCTCATTCGATATCGTCTTCAGCCTGTTTATTCTTGTCTTCTTTTGCTGGCTTTATGTCGCAATCGCCATTGCAGTCAAGGTCGATGATCCAAAAGGTTCCGTTCTGTTTAAGCAAACACGCGTTACAAAGGACGGGCGCGAGTTCGAAATGTACAAGTTCCGCAGCATGTGTACGGATGCCGAAGAAAAACTTGCGGAATTGAAAACGTTTAATGAAAAAACAGGGCCGGTATTCAAGATGCGCGACGATCCGCGCGTGACGCGCGTTGGTCATTGGCTGCGCAAGCTGAGCCTAGACGAGCTTCCTCAGTTCGTGAATGTACTTAAGGGCGACATATCGGTCGTAGGTCCTCGCCCTGCTCTTCCTAGCGAGGTGGCGACCTACACTCCGCGCCAACGCCAAAGGCTTCTGACCAAAGCAGGAATCACCTGTTATTGGCAAACACGTCGTGACCGGGGACCGCGGACGTTTTCTTGTACATCCTACAGCACCGGATAGCCCAGCGCCGCGCGGCGCTCGTCCGGGGTGAGCCACCCGAGCTTCTGGGATATGCGCCCCTCGCGGAACCAGCGCATCCACTC
>NZ_QIBX01000031.1 GCF_003725995.1 Slackia equolifaciens | reverse complement strand
GGCGGCCTCGGCGTGCGTCATGCCCTCCTCCAGGGCGAGCAGCGCAAGCTCCACCACGTCCCTATCATACATGCGGACCCCCTTCCGGACGCGTGAATCGCGTCCAACTTTTCGTCCGCAGTCCCATAAACGCGATGATAGTGGCGTTGAACTTGGAATCGGTGGTCAACTCGATGCCAAAGACGTAATACGGCGCGAAATAGATGGCAAACATCTGCAGCATGAGCGGCGTGCCGCGCATAACCGAGATGTAGAAGCGCACGATAAGCGCAAGCGGCTTGAAGCGGCTCATGCGCCCCAGCGCCACCACGATGCCCAGCGGAAGCGATCCGATGAGCGTCAGGAAGAAGATCTGCAACGTTACCAGGAATCCCTCTCCCAGCATCGTCAGCATGGTGGTTATTTCCACGAACGTCCCTTTCTCCAACATGCGAATGCGCAGTGCCCGCCCCTTTACGACGCGCATCGCGCACGATTATCTCGAAGCCCGCCCGGCTCGGTTATGCGAAGGGCATGCCAGCCGTTTGCCTCCGGAGCCCTATCGCCTGTCTTGGCTCGCGCTCAAAGCGCGAAACGTCATTCTACCCTTACACGCGCAAATCGCGGAAGGAAAATTCCTCCCGCGATTGCGGCTCATAAGGCCCCGTTGCTAAGCGTGCCAAACCGAACCGGACGCCGAATCTGCAACGAATCACGCATTTGGGCTACGCCAGAATCCAGTTGTCGTAGGTCAAGCCGTACTCGGCGTACTTGTCGCACAGCTCCTCCACGGTGCCGTCGGCAACCATGTCCTTCAGGGTTTGGGTGACCGTATCGGCCAGCTCGGTGTCGCCCTGCTTGAAGCCAACGGCATAGTGCTCGGAGGACAGCGCCTCGTCAAGCTGCGTGTACACATCGGGCTTGGCGCTCATCTGATACTGAGCGATGGAAAGATCGCACGCAACGGCCTCAACCGCGCCGGACTCAAGCTGCATGAATGCGGTGTTGTATTCGCCGATGGTCTCGAGGTTGGCAAAGGTGGCCTTCAGATCGGCCTTGTCGCCTTCGAGCACGTCAAAAGCGGCAGAATCGACCTGGGTGATAACCGTCTTGCCCGCAAGGTCGTCCAGGCTGGCAATGCCGCTGTCGGCCTTCACGACCACAACCTGCTCGTTGAGCATGTAGGGCTCGGAGAAGGTGTAGCCGTCCTCGCGGCCTTCCATGGTGAAGCCGTTCCAAATGCAGGTGATGGCGCCGCTGTTGAGCAACGTGTCCTTGGCGTCCCATTCGATGGCTTCAAGCTGCAGCGTCCAGCCGTTGCGGCTGCACACCTCGGCGGCAAGATCCAGATCGAAGCCGGTGAACTCGCCGTCATCGCCCACAAAGCCATACGGCGGATAGGACTGGTCAAAGCCCACGATAAAGGTAGTAAGCGTTGAGGGATCGGTCTGGCTCGAGGCATCGCCGCTCGCGGCCGCATCGCCAGAGCCGCCGTTGTCGCCGCCGCCCGAGCAGCCTGCCAGCATGGAGCCCGACATCGCAGCAACCGCAGCCGTGCCCATCAGCATCACGAATTTTCTTCTCAGCATATTGATCCCTCTCCTTGAATCATTTTCTAGCATTTCATTGGCCGCCGCATTGCGTTTGGCGCGAAGGGCGGCGTGCTTTTTCCTTGGTGGCACTTTAGCGTACTAAAGTGTGCGAGCAAGAGTATAGCACAGCAGCGTGCTAGAGTGCAATGCGCACACGATTCGCCCAGCGGACGGCGGCATGCTGCGATCGCTGATGCGCACACAAAAGGCGCCCAGCACGAGGACCGAGCGCCTTAAACCAACTTGAGTCAAAAGCAATCCGCATATCACCCCTGCGGACACATGAATTCGAACTTACACCTCGACGTCAACGTAAGGATTGTCGGGGACGGCGTTCGTGAGCACCTGGAAGAAATCCTGCACGCGACCGGCGCATTCGCGCACGTCATACCACAGCTGGTTCTCATAGGTGCCCGTGTCGCTCACCGCGCCTATGGCGTCCATGCCCACGCCACGCGCATCGTATACGGCGCGATACAGGTGATATTCCTGCGTGACCACCACCGAGCTCTGCGCCCCGAACACGCTATGGACGCGCCACATGGTGTCATAAGTGTGATACCCGCCGGGATCGCAGTAGACGTCATCGGCAGGAACGCCCTGGTTGATGGCGTATTCCTTCATGGTGGTGGGCTCATCGTAGTTGGAAGCGCGCCCGTCGCCCGACATGACGATGATAGGAGCCACGCCCTGGTTGTACAGCTCGATGGCAGCATCGACGCGGTTTTCCAAGATGGGAGAAAGCGTGCCGTCGGCATAGACGCTGGCGCCCAGCACGATGATGCAGTCGTACGTCTGCCCCGATTCCGCAACGGCAGCAGGAGTAGGCTCGATATGCGGCTTGACCGAAAGCACCGTCCACGCGTTGATTCCCACGAGGGCAAGAACAGCAAGCAAGAGCACGCTGGCAATGCCTTTGAATATGCCGCGAATCACGCTGCCGACCGTCCTTTCCGATGCCTCGCCATCGATCAATCGCCCTCTGGCACCCGACGCGCTTGGGTTTGTTGCGCGCAAATGCCTTAACAAACTTCAAGAAAAGTTGAAGCATCATCCTAGCCTACGCATGGCCGATAAAAAGCCGGCCCGTCCAACCTCCACATGCGCAGCATCTCAACTGCATCGAATGAGCATCGGAACGCCAGAACGAAACCATGACCGTGCAATCCTAGAGCGGCACAAACCCCAGAAGCGCGTACATCGCGATGCCCACGACGATGCACCACACCATGCTTTTGGTCTTGGCGGCCACCAGCACCACCACGGCTGTAGCAATGAGCGGCATAAGGCCAGGCCAGATGCCGTTTAAAAACATGCTGGGAGAAAGCAGGTCGTTGGCGACGAGCGCCGCGAAGCACGCGGGCGGGATATAGCCCAGAAGCGTTTTGGTGCGCGGCGAAAGCTCGCGGTCGGAAAGCACGCTGATAGGAATGAGGCGCATGAGATACATGCCGATGCACATGAACGCGAACAGAGGAAGAAACTCAGGCCAGGGCATCGCGCGCCTCCTCTCCCGTGCAAAGCGAGGTAGACGGCGTCAACGAAGCAGAGGCGGTCGCGCACGATGGCGCCACATCGTCCTTTTCGTTCATTCGGTTCGAAGAGCCGGCAGGATTATCACCGTTAGAAAGTCTTTCCCCGTCACCGCCATGGCCCAGCTTTTCGCCAGCAAAGAAACCGACAGCAACACCGATAATCGCGCCCAAAATCACAGCGATGCCATCGAGGCCCGCAAGCTTCGCTGCAAACACGCCGAGGATGGCGGCACCCGCGGCCAAAAACGTGCTCGCGCCCTTGAGCTGCCCCACCAGCATGCATACGAAGATGCAGGTCACGCCGAAGCTCGCCATAGCGGCAGGCAGCGAGATGAAATTGACCAGAACCGCGCCGGCGAACGTGGACACGCCCCACAGCACCTGGTTCACGGTGTTCACGGCGATTATCTGGTTCGCGGTCCAGCGCTCCCCGGAAGAAAGGCGGTCCATGTTCACGCCGAATCCCTCGTCGGTCAGGTTCCACGCGAACGCGAACCGACGGAGGAACCTCATGCCGCGCGCATATGGCGCCATGGCGGCGCTGTACAAGATGTGCCTCGATGACACCAGCATCACGCTGGCGAGCACCGTAGGCATGGCGAAGCCCGCCATGAGCATGTTCTGCATCATAGCCTGGCCGGCACCCGATAGGAAGAAGAACGACAGCATGAACACCTGAAGCGGCTCGAACCCGAGGCTGGCCCCGATCATGCCGAATGGGATGCCCACGATCACATACCCGATGGCCACGGCGGCGTCGGCCCGCACTACGGCTTTGACCTGCGCCATCGAAAGCCCCCGCGCCTCAGGCGAAGACGAATCGAACATGCGCCCCCCTTCCTTCAAAACCTAGAGACACGGAACGAAACAGCGAAAGCCGCTCTCGTGCCGGAGATTCGTGGGTTCCCGGAGGCGACGCGTACTTCGTACGCTAGCCTGCGAGAACGCGCGAAGGTTCGGTGCGAGAGCGGCTTGCAACGGCGCAAGCGCCTTCTCAGCGTCTCATTGAGTAGTTCCGACGGCCGTAGGCCGCCGGAACTAATTTACTTGACCACGATATTGACCAGACGACCAGGAATTACAATCTTCTTGACCACGGTCTTGTCGCCGATCGCATTCGCGGCGGCCTCGAGAGCGGTCTCGATGATCGCATCCTCGGCGGCATCAGCGGCCACGGTGATGCGCGCTTTCACTTTGCCGTTGATCTGCACGGCCAGCTCGACCTCGTCGGCCTTAGCCTTCTCGGGGTCGAACTCGGGCCATGCCTGCTCATGCACGCTGTCCTCGTAGCCCAGCACGGTGTGCCACAGCTCTTCGGTCATGTGCGCGGCCATGGGCGAGAGCAGCTTCACCAGCGTCTCGGCCACATCGCGACCCAGCTCGGCGTCGCGCGCGTCGGGCGCGGCCTTGCGCAGGTAGTCGCCCGCAGCATTGGCCAGCTCCATCATCGCCGAAATGGCGGTGTTGAAGTTGTTGCGCTCGAAGTCGTCGGTCGCCTTGCCCACCACACGATGGCGCTCGCGCAGCAGCACCTTGGCGGCTTCCGCCGCCTGGCCTTCGGAGCCCGGCTGGTACAGCGTTTCCTCGCCGGCCTGACCCATCAAGTCGTACACGATGCGCCACACGCGGTTGAGGAAGCGGTAGATGCCGCCCAGGCCGGCCTCGTTCCAATCCAGATCCTTATCGGGCGGCGCCATGAACAGGATGTAGGTGCGCACGGCATCGGCGCCGTAGGCATCCATCATCTTCACGGGCGACACCACGTTGCCCTTGGACTTGGACATGGTCTCGCCGTGCTCGTCTTTCACCATGCCCTGGCACAGCAGGTTGGTGAACGGCTCGTCGAAGTCCAGCATGCCCGCGTCGCGCAGCACCTTGGTGAAGAAACGCGAGTACAGCAGGTGCAGAATGGCGTGCTCGATACCGCCGATGTACTGGTCCACCGGCATATAGCGGTTCACCAGCTCGCGGTCGAACGGCGCCTGGTCGTTGTGCGGATCGCAGTAGCGCAGGTAGTACCAGCTCGAGCAGGTGAACGTGTCCATGGTGTCGGTCTCGCGGCGCGCCGGCTTGCCGCACCTGGGGCAGGTGCACTCCACGAATTCCGCGTGGTCGGCCAGCTGCTCGCCCTTGGTGATGTCCAGCTCCATAGGCAGCTCGACCGGCAGATCCTCGTAAGGCACGGGCACGATGCCGCAATCGTCGCAGTAGATGGCAGGGATGGGGTTGCCCCAGTAGCGCTGGCGCGAGATTAGCCAGTCGCGCAGGCGGAACTCCACCTTGCGGCGGCCGGTGCCGGCGGCCTCCAGGTCGGCCACGATTGCCTCCTCGCCCGCGGAGTGCTTGCCACCCGTCATGCCGGTGTACTTGCCGGACTGCACGAGCGTGCCCTCGGCGGCGTGCGCCTCAGCCCAATCCACGGTCTGCGCGCTGAACTGGGCAATCACCTCGTCGCGCGTCTTGCCGGATTCCTCGACCATGGCCGCGATCTCGTCCTCCATGAGGATGATGGGCACGATGGGCAGGTCGTACTTGCGCGCGAACTCGAAGTCGCGCTGGTCGCCGCAGGGCACGGCCATGACGGCGCCGGTGCCGTAGTCGGCCACAACGTAGTCGGCCACCCACACGGGCACCTTCTGACCGTTGATGGGGTTGATCACATAGCGGCCGGTGAACACGCCGTGCTTTTCGCGATCGCCCTGGGCGCGCTCCACGGCGCTCACCTTTTCGGACGCGGCGATGAGGTCCAGCACGGCGGCTTCCTGCTCAGAGCCGGCCACCAGCTCTTTGAGGCCCTTGTACTCGGGTGCCAGCACGAAGAAGCTGCAACCGAACAGCGTGTCGGCACGCGTGGTGAACACGGTGATGATGTCGTCTTGCGTGGGATTGGCGGGCGCGTTGCCGTCTTTGTCGCACAGCACGAAGTCAACCTCGGCGCCCTCGGAGCGGCCGATCCAGTTGGCCTGCATCTGCTTGACGCGCTCGGGCCAGCCCTCCAGCTTGTCCAGGTCGTCCAGCAGTTCCTGGGCGTAATCGGTGATCTTGAAGTACCACTGCTCCAGCTCGCGGCGCTCGACCGGATTGCCGCAGCGCCAGCACACGCCCTCGGTCACCTGCTCGTTGGCGAGCACCGTGTGGCACGATTCGCACCAGTTCACGGGGTTGCTGCGGCGCTCCACCAGGCCCATCTCCCACATCTTGAGGAAGATCCACTGGCCCCAGCGGTAGTATTCCTTGTCGCAGGTGCGCACCGTGCGGTCCCAGTCGTACGACAGGCCCATGCGCTTGAAGACGCTGCGCTGGGTCTCGATGTTGCCGTAGGTCCAGGTGGCGGGGTGGCCGTTGTGTTTGATGGCGGCGTTTTCGGCGGGCAGGCCGAACGCGTCCCAACCCATGGGATGGAGCACGTCGAAGCCGCGCATCTTGTTGTAGCGGGCGATCACGTCGCCGATGGAGTAGTTGCGCGCGTGGCCCATGTGCGGGTCGCCCGAGGGATACGGGAACATTTCCAGCACGTACTTCTTGGGCTTGGATGCATCGCCCTCCATCTTGTACTGCTCGGTTTCTTCCCAAACCTTCTGCCAGCGCGGCTCAATCTCGTGGGGGTTGTACTCTTTCATCTCTCCTCCTGACGGCCGCCCCTGGCGGCACAGGAGACTTTCAGAACCCGCTGCGCCTTCAGTCACGACCGATAAGGTCGCTCCTATCAGGCGCAGCGGAACCTTCAAGCCTCCTGCACTCGCCAGTGACGCCCTGACTTTGCTAAAGGCGGATGCTGTTCAAACGCGAATTTACGTATTATACGGCGAGTTTGGCGATTTGAGAAAGCCAACGCATGCGTTACGCGGAATTAACGCGGGAAGCGGAGGCGCATGCCGCGCAGCCAACAATCAGAGCCACGTATCAAATCTTTCTCCACGATGCTTTTCTATAGGAACTGGACCTGATACGAATATGCCGCCAAAGATCAATCTCTCGGGGCTTCGTTTTGAAACACCCGGCCCGTCATTGAACGGCGACGGGCAAGGCAAAGCTCGAATTCCCGCCTTGACCTTAACAGATTCCACCCCGCCCAGCACAAACCCGGCAAACGCAACAGCCAATGACAAAATGACCGGAAAGGAAGAATGTATACTTAAGGAGCTCGCCATTGATGAACCTGGAGGTCGACGCGTACATGGAACCCCTCGAACACGCTCCCCTGACCAATCTTAGCGTTGCCGGACGATGCGCGCTGGCAAGCACGTGCGGGGCGGAGGAGCTTGAGTACCTCACGCTGCTTGCACACGACTCCAATCAAGAAGTACGCCTGCGCGTTGCCCTCAACCCTGCGCTGCCGGCACCGCATCGCAAAGTGATCGTGGCTCGCGACGGGCATGACGCCATCCGTGCCTATGGCGAGAAGATGGCCCAAAGTGAACGATCCGAAAGCGTGCTTGAGGCGCTTGCGCAGTGCCCCTACCCCAGTGTACAGGCGCTCGTCGCGCGCAATGAGCATACGACCGACGTCGTGTTGGAGGATCTCGCCGAAAACGAGCATGAAAACGTTCGCGCCGCCGCACGAGAAGTGCTGGGATGGTAGCTTGCGCGCGAATGCGCACGGTAAACTTCCGAAATAAAGAACATTTGTTCGCTTGTATGCTATACTTCATGCGTGGCGCCTCAGGGCGGATGATGTGCCAGGCTCCACTGCGCGGTGTTGGCGCATGCGCAACGCTCGCGCGCAGGCAGTGAACTCGGAAAACGGCGCGCAGCTGAAACGAGGAGATTACGCATGATCATCAACACCGGAGGACGAACCGATACTGCCCAGTACTACAGCGAGTGGCTATTGCGGCGCTTTGAGGAAGGCTATGCGCTTTCGCGCAATCCCTTGTTCCCGCACAAGGTTTCTCGTCTGGAACTTTCGCCCGACGTGGTTGATTGCGTGGTGTTCTGTTCGAAGAACTACCGCCCCATTCTGCCGCGGCTGCACGAGATAACCGATAGGTTCCACTCGTATTGCTATTACACCATCACCGCTTATGGGCGTGACGTGGAGCCAGGAGTGCCCCCAATCGCGGAAAGCATCCAAACTTTGAAGGAGCTTTCGGCTATCGCGGGCAAGCAACGCGTGGCCTGGCGCTACGATCCCGTGTTGCTCACAAAAGCGTACACAGTTGAGCGACATCTGAAAACGTTCGATTACATGGCAGCACGGCTGACGCCGCATGTGGATCGCTGTATTTTCAGCTTCGTCGAAATATATGAGAAGGTCAAATTCAATATGCCCGAGCTGGTGATGCTCACCGAGGAGCACATCGAAGAGTTGGCGCGCGGATTCGGCGAAATCGCCGCCCGATACGGCCTCCACCTGCAAACCTGCGGTACCAACGGCGATTTCTCGCGCTACGGGATTCACCCGTCGGGATGTATGACGCTCGATGTGCTGGGCCAGGCGAACGGCGTGAAGTTCCGCGACCTCAAGCATAAGGGCATGCGGCATGGATGCCACTGCGTGGAGGCCCGCGATATAGGCGCCTACGACTCCTGTCCCAACGGCTGCAAATACTGCTACGCCAACAAAGACCCACGCAAGGCAGCGGAGAACTTCAAACTGCACGACCCGGCTTCTCCCCTACTACTGGGTCACGTTGGCCCCGACGATGTGATCACGCAAAGCACGCAGAGGTCTTTTCTGGAAAAGGAGTGTCAGATGAGGTTATTCGGATAGAAAAAAACGCCGGCTCGAACCGGCGTTTTCATGTCATATGTCATAGCGTTTGCCCTACAGGAACCTGTAGCTCACGGTGCGCAAGCCCCAGTCGTAACAGGAGCTGGCGCCGAAAGCCTTCCACACGCCCGGCTGCAGGTCCAGCGAACGGGAGCCGCCGCCCATGCCACCGCAGTCGTTCACCACGGCAATCACGGTCACGCCGCCGTATGAAATCTCAACGCTGCGCCCCAGATACGAGCGGTAGTTGGGCCATGACATGGGAATTGCCACGCCCATGGAGGTCTCGGTGACGATTGCGCCCGTAGCCGTAGTGCCGCCCAACGTGCCGTCGCTCTTGGAGCCGTAGGCAGACGCCACACCTGTTTGCCAGCCGGAGCCAGGATCGGTCGCTTCGCCGCCGGAACCGCTCGAGCCGCCGCTGCCGCCCGATGCGCCACCCGACGAGCTACCGCCAGAGTTGCCGCCCGTGGAACCGCCTTCGTTCGAACCCTCATCCGAACCCTGCGCGCCATCACCCTGAGAATCCGACTCAGATGCCGCAGGCGTCTCTTGGGCAGCCGCCGCAGCTTCCTGCTGAGCCTTGAGCTCCTCGGCCTGCTTTTGCAGCGCCGCCAGCCGCTCCGCCTCGCGCTTGGCGGCTTCATCCTCGGCCTTAGAGAGCTGGGCCTGGGCGCTTTCCACTACCTGGGCAGCCTCCTCGCTTTTCTGACTGGCCTCGTCGAGCGCCTCCATCTGGGAATCTTTCTTAGCATTGAGGTCGTTCAGCGAATCGGTGAACTGCTGCTCAAGGACCTTCTGCTCCTCGATAGCCTGCGCTTGAGCCGCCTGGACCGATTCCACATACTGCAAGTTATCAATCAGGTCATCCAGGTTCTGCGACCCCAGAATAACCTCGAGCAACGAGATGCCGCCGGTCTTGTACTCGTACGAAAGCATCTCGCCCAGATGCGCACGACCCTCTTGCATAGCGGCCTGAGCATCCATAACGCCCTGCGTAGCGTCATCAATCTGTTCCTGGAGCTCTTCTACCTGAGCCTCAAGCTGGGCGTGCTCCTCGGCGATCTGCGCCATGCGCTCCTCCGCCTGGTCGAGCGCCGCCTTGGCATCGCTCACTTCGTCGGCGAACGCGGGGTGCGCCGCCGCAACGGGCATGCAAAGCATCGCAGCCAGCGCGCATGCTCCAAGCTTTTGCGCCAGCGGCAACGTATGTATGTTTTTCAGAGCTTCGATGGTGAACTACTTTCCCTCGACTACAGATCCAGGCCTCGGCATGGCACCAAGACAACCAACGAGCCGGCACGTCTGAGGTGCCGGCTCGACAAATACGCCTATCGAGCGCTGCCCACGTAAGGAGTCTTGTCCTTCAGCAGCACGTCATGCGCGCCGCCCTCGACAATAGAGGTGGAAGACACCAGCGTGAGTTTAGCCTTGTCGCGGAACTCAGGAATAGTGAGCGCGCCGCAGTTGCACATGGTGGACTTGATCTTGAGCAGCGTGACCGCCATGTTGTCCTTCAGGCTGCCAGCGTAGGGCACGTAGGAATCCACGCCTTCCTCAAACGACAGGCTCTTCTTGCCGCCCAGGTCGTAACGGCCCCAGTTGCGGGCGCGCGCGGAACCCTCGCCCCAATACTCTTTCATGTAGTTGCCGTTGACCAGCACCTTGGCCGAAGGGCTCTCGTCGAAGCGGGCGAAGTAGCGACCCAACATCACGAAGTCGGCGCCCATGGCAAGCGCAAGCGAGATGTGATGGTCGTACACGATGCCGCCGTCGGAGCAGATAGGTACATAAATGCCCGTCTCCTCAAAGTACTCGTCGCGCGCCTTGGCGACCTCGATGGTGGCCGTAGCCTGACCGCGGCCGATGCCCTTGGTCTCACGCGTGATGCAGATGGAACCGCCGCCGATGCCCACCTTCACGAAGTCGGCGCCAGCCTCGGCCAGGAAGCGGAAGCCGTCGCGATCGACCACATTGCCCGCGCCAATCTTGACGGAATCGCCGTAGCGCTCACGCACCCACTCGATGGTCATCTTCTGCCAATCGGAAAAGCCCTCCGAGGAGTCGATGCAGAGCACATCAACGCCCGCCTCCACCAAAGCGGGGACGCGCTCGGCGTAATCACGGGAGTTGATGCCCGCACCCACCATGTAACGCTTTTCGTGGTCGAGCATCTCCAAGGGGTTTTCCTTATGTGAATCATAATCCTTGCGGAATACCAGGTAAGCAAGGCAATCATTGGCGTCAACCAGCGGCAGGCTGTTGAGCTTGTGCTCCCAGATGATGTCGTTGGCCTCAGAGAGCGTGGTGTCGGCGGGAGCGGTAATCAGCTTCTCGCGCGGGGTCATGAATTCGGATACCTTGAGGTCGAGCGGCATGCGGGACAGACGATAGTCGCGCTCGGTCACCATGCCCAGAAGCTTGCCCGTGGCGCTCGCGCCGGCAGTGACGGGCATAGTGGAGTGACCCGTCTTCTCCTTGAGCTCGAGCACCTGCTCAAGCGTCATATCGGGCGAAAGCGTGGCGTCGCTTACCACAAAACCAGCCTTATAAGATTTCGCGCGCGCCACCATGGCGGCCTCATCCTCGATGGACTGATTGCCATAGATGAACGACATGCCACCCTCAGTGGCAAGGGCCACAGCCATGCGATCGTCAGACACGGCAGCCATAATGGCAGACACCATGGGCACATTCAGCGAGATGGGGCACTCCTCCTCGCCCTTGCGGTAGCGCACCAGCGGCGTTTTCAAGCTGACCTTGGCAGGAATACAGCTGGCCGGCGTGTGGCCGGGAACCAAGAGGTATTCATTGAAGGTGCGGGAAGGCTCTTCGTAGTAAAACGCCATGTGGCTACTCCTTCGTGTTGACGGGCTGATTGCTCGTGCGGCCTGCATACATAATCCGATTATTATAATCGCCACTCGCAAGCGCGACCAGCTTGCCACTGAAAAACTGAGGTCGGAGGCAACCTCGCGGCACACATTCGCCATAACTTTAGCCTGATGGAGTGAACAAGCACCATGCGTAGCATTTGGCAATTGGCGTCTGGCATTTTGCGTCCCTCAAACCGTCAACGCACCGGCCCATGCCGCCAAGGCACCGGCCCATGTTGCCAAAGCACCGGCCCATGTCGCCAAAGCACCGGCCCATGCCGCCAAGGCACCGAATCTAAACCGCCGACGCGCAGGATTAAAAGCCAACACTCCAAACTCAACCGCCGGCGAGCCAGACCGCAAGCCAGATCCAACCACCGACGAGCCGGACCTATGCTTGCAAGCCAAACCCACCCACCAGTGAGCCAGGCCTATACTGGCAACGCGCCAAACGCAAGCCATCAGCGTACCCGCACGAGCCAAAGACATGCCCAGCGCAAGCCTTCGACGAGCTCGACGCAAGGCGAGGACGTGCCAAACCCAACCATCAGCAAGCTAAGCATCAGACCGAACATGACACATGAATCCTGACGGTAAGGCTGGACGAGAAATGGGAATGAGATAAGGTCGAATGGCCAAGCAATGCCGAGCACGGCAACAACAATCGAATACGCAACCTAGAAGACGCCGTATTCGCCGTATTTCGTAAACTCTGCCAGTTTTCCCGAGTATGTAACCCAGATACGCATGTCAAAACAGGATTTCCGCCAGTTTTCCCGAGTATGTAACCCATTCCGACGTTCGTAGGGGGTGCGGCAGAAATCCTGGAAGGCGGGGTGGGCGGGAAGGAGCCCGGATGTTTTCCGAGGAGCAGAAGAGGGCGGCGCTCGAGCTCTACGACGAGCTCGGCAGCGCCGGGAGGACCGTCGAGAG
>NZ_QIBX01000030.1 GCF_003725995.1 Slackia equolifaciens | reverse complement strand
GGCGGCCTCGGCGTGCGTCATGCCCTCCTCCAGGGCGAGCAGCGCAAGCTCCACCACGTCCCTATCATACATGCGGACCCCCTTCCGGACGCGTGAATCGCGTCCAACTTTTCGTCCGCAGTCCCCCATTATCCTCAGTTCTGCCAATTTTCCCAAGTATGTAATCCTCTGCACGATGTTTTTCGGGGTGGAAGGCGTGCGAAGGGCGTCAAGAAGAGGGGGAGCATCATGCTGATTCCTAAAGCGCCTGGTCACATCCTTGCGGATGCACGGGCGGAATGCGAGGAGGGGCAAACGAGTGCCCAAATTATTTGAGAATGGATTACATACTTGGATAAACTGGCAAGAAGCAATGAAAAGCGCAGGAAACGGATAACATACTTCGAATAACTGTCACGAATTCCTGCAAGCGACTGGTGGTTGGGTAAATGGGGCTTCTGTGATTGCATGACGCCCCTGCCGCCGCGCGGTGTGTTCGTTTTCGTGCGGCGATTCCGCGATTATGCGATGCTCCGGTAGTTGGGCCGCGCTATCGTATGTCGGTGTGGGCTTCATGCGCGCACTCCGATTCTGCCGGACGAGCATCTATAATGGATGGCTGCATAAAAGAAAGTACCTCGAGATGGGTTCACTCTAATGACAACGATCACAAAAGAGCAGGTTGCGCGTGCGGTGTACGATGCGATTCCGCGTATCGCCTGCGTGCTGCCTCATGACGTGCGTGCGGCGCTTGAGGCCGCACAAGCGGTAGAGGCTGCGCAGCCTTCGGGAAATGCGTATTCCGGAGAAGACGCGAGGCGTTTGGAAAATGCATGCTCCGCGCAAGATGCGCGGCTCTCGCTGGGCGCGCAGTCTGCGGGAAACGTGCATCTTGCAGAAGGCGCGCAGCCCGCGGAAAGCATGCAGTTTGCGGGAAACGCGCAGCTTGCCGAAGGGGTGCAGCATGCGGTGGGCGCGCAGTCCTCGGAGAGCTCCCAACCCGCGGAAGGCGGAAGGCCCGCAGAGGGCTCGACTCGCGGCTCGGTGGTGCTGGGGCATCTGCTGGAAAACGCCGAGATAGCCGAGCGCGACCACGTGCCCATCTGCCAGGACACCGGTACCGTATGGGTATGTCTGGAGGTCGGGCCCGATGTGGCGGTTCCGGGCGACGTGTTCGCCTGCGTGGATGAGGCCGTGGCGCGTGCGTACACGGAGGCGCGCCTGCGCAAGAGCGTGGTGCGCGACGCCCTAGTCGATCGCGCCAATACCGGAGATAACACGCCGGCATTCACTGACATTCATTTCGTGGAGGAGCCGGGCGCGCGTGTACACGTGCTGCTCAAGGGCGGCGGTTCGGACAACGCTTCGCGCGTAACTATGCTTACGCCGGGCGCAGGTCGCGAGGGTATCATCGCCGAAGTTATGGACTGCGTGGCGCATAAGGCCGCCAACGCCTGTCCTCCGCTCGTGATCGGCATCGGCGTGGGCGGCACGTTCGACAAAGTGGCCGGCATGGCGAAATCTGCCTTGCTGCGCGAGGTGGGCACACCTGCGGCCGACCCGCGCGTGGTCGAGTTCGAACGCGAGCTTTTAGAGAAGGTGAACGCATCCGGTATGGGTCCGGGGGCTCTCGGCGGCAAGACCCTCGCGCTTGCGGTGCACGTGAATACGGCTCCGTGCCACATTGCCGCGTTGCCCCTGGCCATCAACATGGGGTGCTCCGCCATGCGCCGCGCAACGGTGGAGCTCAACGATACGACGCCCTCCGCATGGCCGCCTGTCGCCGCGGAGTCGGGGCGGCGCGATGACGAGGCCAAGGGGCATATGGAGGACCCCCAAGAAGAGAACGAGCGCGCCGATGCCTCGGGCGAAGGGGCGACCGCCGGTGCTGCGCCTGTAAAGCTGGCGCTCCCGCTCGACAAATCCGAGCTCGCTAAGCTCAAGGCGGGCGATGCCTGCACGCTTACGGGCGAAATGTACATGCTGCGCGATGCGGGGCATATCCGTCTGCTCGAAGAGCTCAAGGCCCAGGGCTCGCTGCCGTATGGCTTGGAGGGCGCGGCCATATTCTACGCAGGGCCTACGCCGCCTGCGGCGGGTCGCCCGTTCGGCGCGGTGGGTCCCACCACGGCCTCGCGCATGGATTTCGCCGCCCCCGCGCTCTATCGTGCCGGTGTGGTGGCCACGGTGGGCAAGGGCGTGCGCTCGAAGGATGTAGCCGCCGCATGCCAAGAAACTGGCTCGGTGTACTTCGTTGCAACCGGAGGCGCGGCGGCGCTTCTGGCCCAGCGCGTGGAGTCGGGCGAGGTGGTGGCCTACGACGATTTGGGCACCGAGGCCCTGCGCCGCATAACCGTACGCGACTTCCCCGTGTTCGTGGGGCTGGATACGCGGGGAGGAAACGTGTATGACCTGCAATAATGCGGCAGAAGCGCAAAAGGGAGCGTTCATCACGTTCGAAGGCGGCGAGGGCGCCGGCAAAACAACGCATATCCGTTTTTTGTCTCAGACTCTTGAGGCCATGGGCCGCGAGGTTGTGTGTTTGCGTGAACCGGGCGGCACAAGCATCGGCGAGCAGCTGCGCGCCGTGGTGCTCGATCCTCGCAACGATGTCATGGCCGACGAGTGCGAGCTCATGATTTATCTGGCAGCGCGCGCTCAGCTGGTGGCGCAAATCGTCAAGCCGGCGCTCGAGCGCGGCGCGGTGGTGCTGTGCGACCGATTCTCCGACTCCACGATGGCGTATCAGGGCTTTGGGCGCGGGCTCGACCGCGATCTTGTGCGTCGCGCCAACGATTTTGCGTGCCAGGGCATTCGTCCCGATCGCACCATTCTGCTGGTGCCTCCCTCGACGCGGGCCGGTCTTGCCCGCGCGACCGTGGAGGGCGCCGATCGTCTGGAAGCCGCTGGCGATGCCTTCCATGAGCGGGTAAACGCCGCGTTCGCCCAGATGGCGGCGGAAGAGCCCGAGCGTATGCGCACGGTGCGCTCCGCATCCAAGAAATCCGACACCGCGCGCGCCGTATTTGCCGAACTCGTAGATTTGTTCCCGCAGTTCGAGGAGTGCCTGACGAGCCCGACGTTCTTCAAGTCTCTCGACGGCGCGCAGGTGGTGCAAGGTGCTCGCTCTGGTGCGATGGAGGGCGGCGCTCGTTCCGACGCAACGGAAGACGGTGCTCGCTCCGGCATGATGGAGGGCGGCGCTCGTTCCGACGTAACGGAAGACAGTGCTCGCTCCGACGTGATGGAGGGCGGCATCCGCTCCGATGCGACGGAAGACAGCGCGCTCGACGCCGCCTTAACGGGTGCGTCCGCCAAAGCGTGCGACGAGGTGCCGCCGCGTGCGGGCGTCTCGACATGCGTTTCCAAGAACGCGCTCGCGAAAGAAGGCGACGCCTGATGGCCGATGTGTTCGAATGCGTGGTGGGTCAGCCCAAGGTGCGCGAGTTTCTGCGCGCCTGCGTCTCGCAGGATCGCGTGAGCCATGCCTACCTGTTTACCGGCCCCGCTGGCTCAAACAAGACGCTCGCCGCCTTCGCGTTTGCACGCGCCATATTATGCCCGCACGATCCGTGCGCCTCTTGCGACGGCTGCACGAACGGTCCCTGCAATCAGATCGCGCGTCGCACGCATCCCGACGTGCACTACCTTGCTCCCGAGGGTGCGCAAGGCTACGTGGTGGACCAGATTCGCGAGGTGGTGGCCGATTCGTCGCTTGCGCCCATCCAGGGCAAACGCAAGGTGTACATCATCGATCGCGTTGATCTTCTGGGCACCTCCGCCGCCAACGCGTTTCTCAAAACGCTCGAGGAGCCGCCGGCTGACGTGGTGCTTATCCTTTTGGGTCGCACGCGCGAGAGCGTGCTTCCCACTATCGTGTCGCGCTGCCAGGTGGTGCCGTTCCGCCACATCCCGCCCAGCGAGGCGGCTGGCATCGTGGTGCAGAACACCGGCTGCACGCTGCCCGAGGCGCGCATCGCCATCGAGGCGAGCGGCGGGTCGCTCTCCAAGGCGGCCGAGTTCCTCCGGTCGAGCGAGCGCGGGCAGTTCCGCGCCAAAGTGCTGCGCAGCCTGGCCTCGCTCGTGCGCGCCGACGACCTGGACGTTCTCGAGTATGCGAGCGAAATCGTGCTCGCTTCCAAGGCTCCGCTCGATGCGGTGCGTCGTGAGCAGGAGCGCGTGATGGAGGAGCGCGCCGAATTCCTGCAGAAATCGGCCCTGCGCACGCTCGAAACCCGTCATAAGCGGGCGCTGTCGAATGCGTCGCTGGAGCTGCTGCACCAGATGACGTCGGTGGTGCGCTCGTGGCTGCGCGACGTGGCGGCCGTGTGCGCCGGCACCCCTGAGCTCATCGCCAACGTGGATGCCGCCGACGCCATTCGCGACTCCGCCTCTTACACCACGCTTGCGCGCGTATGGAGGGCTTATGAGTGCGCGGAGGCAGCCGACGCGGCCATCTCGTATAATGTGTCTCCTCAAACTACTATCGAAGCCATGCTTTTTGAGATAAGAGAGGTACTGTATGCCTAGCGTCGCCCCGGTAAGGCTGACCTATAACCCAAAGATCCTTTGGTTCGACCCCAAAGACCTCGACATCCATCGCGGGGACGCGCTCATCGTGAAAACGGAGCGCGGCCAGGAGTACGCGATCGCGGAGGAGGACATCAAGGAGGTCGACGAGACCGCCATCGCCAAGCTGAAAAGCCCGCTCAAGCCCGTCATCCGCAAAGCGACCGACGAGGACGCGCGCACCTGGCGGGAAACTCAGGCCGCCGCTGCCGATGCTCTGCCCGTTTTCAAGGAGATGGTGGCCGAGCAGGGGCTTGATATGCACCCCGTGGCCGTGGAGTTCCTTTTCGACGGCGACAAGGCGGTGTTTTACTTCGAGGCCGAGGAGCGCGTGGACTTTCGCGAGCTGGTGCGCACGCTGGCGTCGCGTTTCCACAAGCGCATTGACATGCGCCAGATCGGCGTGCGCGACGAGGCGCGCATCGTGGGCGGATTCGGCCACTGCGGCCAGGAGCTGTGCTGCAAACGTCTGGGCGGGGAGTTCAACCCCGTGTCTATCCGCATGGCCAAAGACCAGGACCTTTCGCTCAACCCGCAGAAGATCTCGGGCGTGTGCGGGCGCCTCATGTGCTGCCTGCGCTACGAGGCCGACGCCTACAAAGAGTTCAAGGGCCGCTGCCCCAAGCTGAACTCCATGGTGTCGACCCCCGAAGGCGACGCCAAGGTGGTGGAGATCAACGTACCGCGCGAAACGGTGACGATCGACCACGAGGGCAAGCGCATTAAGATTCCCGTGTCCGAAATGGGGATCGACCCCAAGACCGGCAAGCCCGGCTCGGTGTCGCAAGACGTGCTGGATGAGTACGCGAATCGCACCAACGCCGGCGCCTCGATGATCGAATCGCTGGTGAGCCCTATTTTCACCGGCACCGACAAGCTTGCTGATAAACCCGTCGCGCGCAGGGCGGCAAGCGGGCAGCGTCGTTCTCAGCAGAACGGCCGTTCGAAGGCGGAGGAGGACTCCCAGAAAAAGCCCACGCGCCGCAGGCGCAACCGCGCGGGCCGCACGCTGGACGAGGGTGCGACGCAGGGGTCTTCGCGTGCCGCTTCCCAGGAGAAGGGGCGCGAGCGCCGAAGCGACGCTTCCAAGAAGGGCGGCAAAGCGAGCCAGCAGCAGGCGGGCAAGCGCTCGAACCGTCAGCAGCAGTCGTCACAGCAGCAGGGCAAGCAGCAGGAATCGCGCCGCAATCGCGGTTCGGTGCGCCCCGGCCAGCGCTCTTCGGGGCTGGCCGCTTCGGCGAAGAAGACCGCGACGTCTGCGCCTCGCAAGGATCGTCCCGCTCAGCAGCAGGCGTCCGAGCATCGCAAGTCGCGCCGCCGCAGCCACAAGGCTCAGGGCGGCGAATCCCATAAGGAGTAAACCTGGCCGCCGCGCGATTCGTGCGGCGGCTTGCGTAAGGGGATCGAACGCCGGGCAGGGCATTGCTTTTCGCCTGGCGCGCAAAGACGCTCGAGCCCGTTATGCTGCCGTCGCCGAGCTGCGCCCGACATCTCGCACGGCGCGGCGTGTGCGGCCAGCTATGCTGCTACACGGGGGAAGCAAGCAAGGGATCGTGCAGGCCGGCGGCAATCGGAGGATGCCGCGGGAGCATGCAGAAGAAAGAAGGAGCGAGAATGGAATCGTCGATTGGGGCAACGGAGGGGCAGGAGCGCCCCACGCTCGCATATGCGTTGCTCACTGATTTGTATCAACTCACTATGGCGCAGGGCTACTGGGCGTGCGACAAGCTCGATGAAGAGGCGTGCTTTCACATGTTCTTCCGCGAGACGCCGTTCAAGGGCGGGTTTGCGGTGGCGTGCGGCACCTCCCAGCTCGCCGAGATGATTGACGGGTTCCACTTTTCCGAGGATGATCTGGCCTACCTGGGCGGGCTTGACGCTCCGGGCGGCGGCAAGCTGTTCGACCCGGCGTTTCTGGACTATCTGCGCGACTTGCGTCTGAGCGTGGATGTGGATGCCGTGCCGGAGGGAACCATGGTGTTCCCCATGGAGCCCATCGTGCGCGTGACGGGACCCATCATGCAGTGCCAGCTGCTCGAGACGGCGCTTCTGAACTGCGTGAACTTCCAGACGCTCATCGCCACCAAAGCCGCGCGCGTGTGCCTTGCCGCCCAGGCTCCCGTGGCGGAGTTCGGGCTGCGCCGGGCCCAGGGCGCAGGGGGGTCGTTGTGGGCGAGCCGCGCGTCCATCGTGGGCGGCTGCGCCTCCACCTCCAACGTCATGGCAGGCAAGATGTTCGATCTGCCGGTCTCGGGCACGCATGCCCATTCTTGGGTCATGGCGTTTGACGACGAGCTTACGGCGTTTCGCGAGTACGCGCGCATCTTCCCCAAGAACTGCGTGCTGCTGGTGGACACCTACGACGTGAAGCAGGGCATCGAGAACGCAATCACGGTGGGGCTCGAGATGCGTGCGGCGGGCGAGCGTTTGAGCGGCATCCGCATCGACTCGGGCGACCTGGCGTGGCTCGCGCGCTACGCCCGCGAGCGTCTGGACGCGGCGGGGCTTACCGACTGCGGCATCGTGCTGTCCAACGACCTGGATGAGCACACCATCGCCTCGATTCGCGCGCAGGGGGCCCAGGTGAGTTCGTGGGGAGTGGGCACCAAGCTTGCCTGCGCCTACGACCAGCCGTCGCTCGGCGGCGTGTACAAGCTCTCCGCCACGCGCATGCCGGGCGATGAGCGATGGACGGGCCGCCTCAAGGTGTCCGAGCAGTCGGCCAAGCTCACGCTGCCGGGCGTGCTTGACGTGCGCCGCTACGTGTGGGGCGACGGCAAGCTCGCCGGCGACATGGTGTTTGACGTGAACGAGCCGGTGAACGCCGAGGGCGTGATCATCGACCCCGCCGACATCTTGCGCCAGAAGCGCCTGGGCGAGCTGAGCTACCGTACGCTGCTCGCTCCTCTTGCGCGCGATGGAGCTTCGGTGCTTTCTGCCGAAGAGCGCAGCGCGACGAGCGCGCGAGAGCGCACGATGGCCGGCCTAGAAGAGCTCGACGAATCCCAGAAACGCCTCCTCAACCCCCATTCGTATCCCGTGGGCCTGGAGGAAGGGCTGTGGCACCGTCGCGCTCGCATGGCTTCTGACCTGCGCGGATGCCGCGGTGTGGTTTAGGCTCATCGATTTCGTGCCTCATAGTTGGCCGCCGTCTTGGCTGCGCGCCTTTGCCGCCTATCGTCTTCGCGGCTCCATTGGGCGTGCGCATTAAAAGGCGTTTGGCGGCAAGGCGTGCGTTTATCGCGCGCATCGGTGCGCCCGCGTTGAGCTCGCGTCGCATAGGGTACAATGGGTAGACTGTTCCAACGTTAGAAGCGGAGAATCCGATGGTTAAGCTGCTCACCGATTCCGTTGCATCGCTGCCCGATGACGTCGCATCCGCCGAAGGCATCGAGGTGGTGTCGCTCTATATCAACGAGTCCCAAGGGGAGCTCGCCGACACCATGGATGCCACCGCCGGTTTCTATGACAGGCTGCCTTCGCTGGTGGACGATCTGCCCACTTCGTCCCAGCCCTCCCAACACACGCTCGAGGGCATTTTCGAGCGTGCGGCGCAGGCGGGCGAGGATGTGCTGGGCGTGTTCATTTCGTCGAAGCTTTCGGGCACGTTCGACGGTGCCGTGCGCGCCGCCCGTGCGGTGAAGGCGCACAATATCGATTTTCGCGCCGCGCTGATCGATTCGGCTTCCGCCGGCTATGACGAGGCGTACGCCATCCTTGAGGCGGCGCGCGCGAGCCGTGCAGGCAAGACGCTCGAGGAGTGCGTGAGCGCGGCGTGCGACGCCATTGCGCGTTCGCGGTTCCTTTTTGCCCCCGAAAGTCTGACGTATCTGCAAAAGGGCGGGCGCATCGGCAGCGCGAAAGCCCTTTTGGGCAACCTGGTCAAACTGGCTCCCGTGCTCACGGTGCGCGACGGCAGCCCGGTGGATGTGGCCAAGGTGCGCACGCAGAAAAAGGTGCTCGCCGCCATGTTCGAGCGGTTCAAATCCGATGTGGAGAGCTGCGGCCTCGCCGAGGCGGTGGTCCACTACATCGGCCAGCCCGACAAGGCGCGTGCATGGGCGCGTGATGTGGTGGAGCCGTATTTGGGGCACGAGGTCGCCGTACGCCCGGTGAGCCCCGTGGTGGGTTTGCATGTGGGCCCTGCTGCAGGCATCGCGTACCGTTGCGAGCGTCCTGTTGAAGGCAAGATTTCGGGCGACGTGTCATCGCTTGTCGCCTACGTGTAGCTATGCGGGGTCCAAAGGGCCCCGTTCCTGTGCTTTCGCGAAGCGTTTCGCGCCTCGCTCCCAGCTCAGTACCGTCAATTTCCAGAGAAAGGAATCCCTCCCATGACGGCCAAGTGCAACCTGATTATCGACTCGTGCTGCGACCTGCCGTTCTCGGTCGTCGATCGCGAAGGCGTGTCGCTTGTCGAGTTCCCGTTCCTCTTCGGCGAGGAGGAGCATCTCGACGACCTGTATCAGACGATGACGCCCAAGGATTTCTACGGACGCATGCGCGCGGGCGAGGAGCCTACTACGGCGCAGGTGTCGGTTCCCACCTACACCAGGGCGTTCACCGAGGCGGCCGAAAGCGGCGTGCCCACGGTGTATCTGTGCTTCTCGTCGGGGCTTTCGGGAAGCTACAACGTTTCGCTTCTGGTGCAAGACCAGATCAAGGAGAAATACCCCGATTTCGAGTTCTACATCGTTGACACGCGCCTTGCGAGCGTGGCAGAGGCATTACTGGTGTACGAGGCCCTGCGCCAGCGCGAGAAGGGTCTTTCGGCGTCCGAGCTCGCCGCATGGGCCGAAGAGGCGCGCAACTACGTGAACGCGCTGTTCATGGTGGACGATCTTGAGTCGCTGCGCCGTGGCGGCCGCATCCCCGATTCCGTTGCCTACGCCGGCGCCAAGCTGGATGTGAAGCCGCTGCTCACGATCGGGGTGGATGGGCGCCTCACGCTCAAAGGCGTGGCGCGCGGACGCAAGAAGGGCATCAAGCAATTAGCCGACTACTACGCCACGCGCGCCGCGAAAGACGCGCCTTCAAACTGCGTGGTCACCGGCAACGCCGATTGTCTCAAGGATGTGGAGCGCCTGCACGATGCGCTGGCAAAAGAGGACGAGGGCGTGCTGTTTTTGGATAGCAATGTGGGGCCGGTTATCGGCAGCCACGTGGGACCGGGCATGATCGCCGTGGTGTTCTGGGGCAAAGACCGTCGTGAGGATCTGTCGGTGGCCGACCGCATCGCGCGCAAGGTCAAGGGCGAATAAGTCTTACGGGGCGCATGCGCCAAAGCTGTGCCTGGTCTTTTCCCGACGGACGCGCGGCGCAGGCCTTGCTGCAATGGGGGCCGACGGCGTGCAGCAGCTTATCTCGGCGGATGCGCGGCGCATGCGCCTGTCGGAATTTCATGCGCGGCACATGCGCCTGTCGGAATTTCATGTGCGCGGCTTTCCTTTAAGTAGGGCATGGTCATTCCGCCGTGTTCGCGTCGGGGTTCCGTGCGCGCGGGTTTCCTCCAACGAGAAAGAATACGAGGAAAGGCACCGTGCGCGGAATCCCGTGCGCGTTGCTTTCCTCCTGGATGGAGCGCTTTATGGCGCTCGTATGACGCCGCTCTCACGCAAACGTAAACGAGGGGATCTCTGTGGATGAATTGACCATCAAGCAGCTGCTCGCGCATTGCGAGCTGTGTCCTCGGGCATGCGGAGCCAATCGTGCGGCGGGGGAGCGCGGGGTATGCGGGGCGGACGACCGAGTGATGGTGGCCCGCGCGGCGTTGCATTTCTGGGAGGAGCCTCCCATATCGGGCGACGCCGGTAGCGGCACGGTGTTTTTCTCCAACTGCCCCCTGCACTGCGTCTACTGCCAAAACGCTCCCATCGCCAACGGTCACGTGGGTTCGCCTGTGACCGTTCGCCGCTTGGCGCGCATCTTTCTGGAGCTGCAGGAGCAGGGTGCGCTCAACATCAACCTGGTCACGGCGACCCATTACGTGCCGCACGTGCTCGCCGCGTTGCCGCTGGCGCGCGAGGCCGGTCTCGTCGTTCCCATTGTGTACAACACCTCGGGATACGAGACGCCTGGGACCATCGCCCTGCTCGACGGCACGGTGAGCACGTATCTCACGGATTTTCGTTATGTGAGCCCATCTACAGCAAAGGCGTACTCCAAGGCCCCCGATTATCCCCATGTCGCACGTGCGGCGCTGGCCGCCATGGCAAAGCAAGACGCTGCCGTCATTGTGCGCATCCTGCTGCTGCCCGAGCATCTGGACGAGGCGAAGGCCGCCGTGCTGTATCTGCATGAGACGTACGGCGAACGTGTACGCTTGAGCATGATGAGCCAGTACACGCCCGTGGGCGAGCATCCGCGGCACCCCGAGCTCGATCGTCGCGTGACGCCGGAGGAGTTCGAGGAGCTGCTGGATTTCGCCGATTTCATCGGATGCGACGATTACTTCTGGCAGGAGGGCGATGCGGCCGAGGAGAGCTTCATCCCCGATTTCCTGAGTTTGGAAGGCGTGGAGGGCCCGGAGCTGTAGGGGTTGCGATGCGGGTGCGGCTTTGCGCGACGCCCGGTAAAGTGCCCTGCTTCATGGAGAGAGATTCCAGCCATCTCTCGTATCTTCTGGCGCTTAATTCGTTCAAGCCTTTTGCGGGCTCCCGTCCAAGCTGCGTACGGCCTTGGATGCCATGCCGGAAATGCGGCCACCCAGGCTTGTCGCTACGTTTGTCGTCGTACGCTCGCCGTCTTGTTTTGCGCAAAGTGGCGTCATGGTTTCAGCTGGTCAACCGTTGCCCGTACAATGATGCCGATATGGTAGGGTGAATGCAGATAATTCTCCCACGCCCCAACCGGAAAGAGGTGCCATCATGGGTCTTTTCTCTATGAGCAGCAAGCGCAAGAAGCGCGGCTATTACGGCGGCGGTAACTATTACGCGCCTAAGCAGGGCGGTCTTGGCGGCATGCTTGGCGGCATGATGATGGGCTCGAGCGCTCGCAAGCGTCAGGGCTACTACGGATCGATGTCCAGTTCGGCACGCAAGCGCTACGGCTATGGCCAGCCTCCGATGCAGCAGGGGTATGCGCAGCCGCCCGTCCAGCAGGCGCCGATGCAGTCCGCCCCTCATGCCCAGGCGGCGGGAGGAACGGCGTGCCCTTCGTGCGGAGCGCAGGTGCCGGCGGGCTCCAAGTTCTGTCTGTCGTGCGGCAAGCAGCTTGGCGGCGGCTTCTGCGGGCAGTGCGGCTCGCCCGTGCCTCCGGGCTCCAAATTCTGCGGCAATTGCGGCGCACCCCAGTAGGGCGTAGCCTGCGTGCGTGCGAGAGTCGTACATAGCGGCCATTCCATTTCCGCCCGTCCGGCATCGTCTGGGCGGGCGGTTTCGTCGTGCGGTGTTGGCATGCGTGCCAGTTTGGATTCGGGCTGCCACGTGGATCCGGGTTGTGATGTGGGCTCGGGCTGCCACGTGGATCAGGGTTGCGATGTGGGCCCGGGCTGCGGCATGGATCTGGGTTGCGACATGGGCTCGGGTTGCGACATGGATTCGAGTCACGATGTCGGTTCGCTCCGCTCCGCGTATTTGCGCGACGACGCTCGTTCTGGGTCGTCCGATGGGGCTCGCGGTCTTGAGCGCGCCATGCGGTATGTTACGGCGGCGTTCGACCGGCGGCTTGTAGGTCGCACGTTCGGCGGCTATGGGCTTGAGCGGGTGCTGGGGCAGGGGCGTTTCGGCACGGGGTTTCTAGCACGGCGCGTTGGGGCGGGCCCGACCGAGGAGCGCTCTGCGGCTGATGCGCCCCATGGCGAATATGCGTTCATGAAGCTCGTGAAGCCGCGCGGCGGGGGATTGCGCGGCGTCGCGCTTGATCGCGATGCCGTGTGGGCGGAATGCGCGGCGCTTTCGCTGTGCGACCATCCGGGTGTCCCGCAATGGCTGGGCGTCGTAAACGAGCGGGGACGCTATTTCATCGTGGAAAGCCTCATGTCCGGTCGGTCGTTGGCTTCGTGGCTAGCCGAGGGGCGCGTGTTCTCGCGCGAGGAGATTGCCGCCATCGGTCTCGCGCTCATCGATATCGTCGAGCACGCGTCTTCGCGCGGCGTGGTGCACAACGACATTCGTCCCGCCAATGTGCTTGCATCGATTGCTGCGGGCGTCATGGGCTCGCCCGCAGCATCCAACGCGGCTGCTGCCGAAGGAGTTTCGTCGCGTGCGCCGTTCGTTCGGAGCCACGGCGATGGGCCTCTGCACGGTGTAGCCGAAACCCCTTCGCCCCGCGGGGCATTCGTTTCCGGTGCCGCTTCGGCCCACCGGATGCCTGGGTTCGATGACTCCTCGTGTTGTCGGTCGTTTGCCCTCGACCACGCATGCGCGCGCATGCGTGTATCGCTCATAGATTTTGGGCTTGCGGAGTTCTTCGATCGCTCGCTGCCTTTATGCAAGCGTATGGCGGCGAGCGCGCCAGATGTGGCCGGCGTTGCCGAGGTGGTCGTCAGCCTGCTCTACTCCAATCGCATGAACATCCGCGCGACCGCCATGCGCGAGACGCCTTGGTTCGAGGCGCTTATCCTGACGCCTGATCAGAAGCGTGTTCTTGAGGATATGTTCTTTTGCCGGGTGGAGTCGTTTGGGGAGACGAAGGCGAGGTTTTTCGAAGCATTCAAATAGCGCTTCGCTCCTTCTGTACGCGAATCTCTCTGCCGTGACTGGCGAGAATCGCCTGACTTCGAATGAGGCCTGCAAAGGGATGCGCGTCCTTATTGGCGTCCAATCGAAAACGCCCGCCTCTGTTCTTGGGTTGCGGTTCGATGGCATCGCCCTCAACCGAAATCCGACCGTAATCACCTGTTTCTAGCCGTGGTTCTCCTGAATTGTCTGCCGATTTTAGATAGGCGGATCGCGTGCCGAAAGTTGGTGTCACGGGCCGCTTTGAAGGAGAAGCGGCCATTGCCTAGAATCGATCGTTGCGAAGGTAACCGATTCGAGAGAAAGGCAACGGCCACCATGGACACTCTACAGGA
>NZ_QIBX01000029.1 GCF_003725995.1 Slackia equolifaciens | reverse complement strand
AGTGGATGCGCTGGTTCCGCGAGGGGCGCATATCCCAGAAGCTCGGGTGGCTCACCCCGGACGAGCGCCGCGCGGCGCTGGGCTATCCGGTGCTGTAGGATGTACAAGAAAACGTCCGCGGTCCCGGGGAGCGAGAACAGGATTACATACTCGACAAAACTGCCAACGCAAGCATGATGTAGGCATGCGCAGGCGCGCAGGCGACACGATGCAGTGAACTACCGCCTCGGCGAGGCCGCACAGGCGTACGTGGCGCGCGCATTGCAACCGGCCAGCTTTCGCACGGACTGGACGATGCAGGCGTACACGGGCGCGCAGGCGACACCGACTACACGCGTCGAACGCCGCCGCTGTTGCGCCCGCCGTCCTATTGCAGCCTTAGCCCGCATCGACTGCGCGCACCATGCCTCACTTTTCCACAAGCTCCTCTATCTTGGAAATCTCGGATATGCGCACCAAACGCTGCGTACCGGCCCCTTTGCCCTTCGTGCGCAGCAGCACCCATTCATCATCCACGTCCTCGACGATGCCGACGACCGTAGGCGACCCCGTGACGCTCGACACGCCCGCATGGCACCACGGCCCCACAATGGTGAACTCGCCGCGCTTGCCGCGCATGGTCGAAAGCTGCTTGGCTACGCGGCGCGCCGAAGCGTCGCCTTCGCGTCCGGCGGGTTTTTCCTTCCCGAAGTTCTTGGGCATTTTAACCGCAATGACGATGATCATCGCCGCGCGCGAGCGACATCAGATGTGGGGGGGGCAGATGCCGAAGAGCGGCTACAGCTCCCTGCAGAATTTGAAATGAGTGCTTTCGAAGCCTTGGCGCTCATAGAATGCATGCGCTCGGGAGCGATGCTGCTTGCATGCCACCTCGATCTGGATGCACCCCGCGGTGCGCGCCGCCCCGCACGCCGCCTCGATGAGCTTCGCCCCGACCCCTTGACTCCTGTGCCCGGCGATTACCACAAGCTCCATGACCTCCGCAATACGCGCTGCATGGTGCAGCTGGCGTTCCATACGCAGGTTGATGAACCCCATACGCTCGCCATCTTCCTCTGCCACCAGGCACAACATACGCCCGTCGGCCATCTGCTCGGCGAAGATGCGCGTGAATTCGTCGTAAGGAAGCTCCCCGTTCTCCATATCGCAGATAAGATCGTAGACGAATGCGCAGTCGGTGCGTACAGCGGGGCGAATTGCGATGGCGTCGCGCGCGGAGAGTGCCATGACGCGATCCTTTCGGATGGGGAACGGGTTGCTGCGCCCACCATACGCGCCATGGGCGAAAGACGTGCAAATCCCGCGTCAAGTTGGTGCGAATTCGCCGATGGCAAGCGCCGCCAACGCAAAGCGACAGCTCGCCATCGGGCCGCTTTCGCCCAAAGCCCCATCCCAGTGAAAGCGTTTTAGCTAACGCTCGCTCCTTCGAAGCAGCGACGCGCCTATCGCAAGAGTCGCGATGCCCGCAAGAACGACAGCTCCAGCAACCATGGCGAAGGCGAAATCCCCTGTTGCAGGCAGGTTGGATGCCTCCGTGGATTCTTGGGAATGCGAAGGCTTCTGGGGCTCCGCCGGACCTTCGGGATCCTTGGGCGGCGTGTAGCTCGGATCGCTCGCTCCGCATGCCGCGCAAACGCCATCCTGGAAGTCATGGCCCAGCGCCTCTACCGATCGCTGTTCAGTCGCACCGCATGCGGCGCAGGTGCGCTCCTCCGTGCCTTGTTCGGTGCAGGTTGGCTCCTTGGTCTCCAGCCACGCGCCCCACGCGTGACCAGTCGCCGGAATGGCTTCCCCCTCCTTGAGCACCTCGCCGCAACGAGCACATACCTCGTCGCCGGAATAGCCCTCGTCGACGCAGGTGGCGGGCTTGGCGTTAGAAATCTCGGGGTCGTGTCCGAGCGCGGGAATCGTCAGATCGTTCGCGCACGCAAAAGCCCTCCCGACAGGGAGGGCTTTTCAGCTTTGCAAATGTGCTTGGAGATTTAGAACTCGAGAGATTCCAGCTTCTTGAACACCACATCCTTGTGGCCCAAGAATGCCCAGGGATCGAAGATCTCGTCCAGCTTCTCGGGGCTCAGATTGGCCTCGGGGTCAGCCTCAAGACGCTCGCGATAGGTGGGGCCATCCACGGCGTTTTGGATGTCGTGCCACACCGCCATGGCATTGCGCTGCACGATCACGTACGCATCCTCGCGGGTGATGCCCGTGTCCACGAGCGCCAGCAGCACCTTGGAGCTAAAGATGAGTCCACGCGTGCGGTTGAGGTTGAGCACCATCTTGTCGGGATAGGTTTGCAGGCCGTCGAGCATCCACTGCATCTTGCCGAACATGTAGTCCAGCGCTATGAAGCTGTCCGCCAGCGCCACGCGCTCTGCGCCGGAGTGACTGATGTCGCGCTCGAACCACAGGGCAACGTCGTCGAAGCCCACCTGCGCGTTCGCTTTGACCACACGCGCCAGGCCGCACACGCGTTCCGCGGTGATAGGATTGCGCTTATGAGGCATGGCCGACGAACCCTTCTGGCCCTTCTTGAACGGCTCTTCTGCCTCGATCACGTCGCTCTCCTGCATGAGGCGCACCTGCAAGGCGATGCTTTCCAGCGTGGACGCGGTTACGGCCAAAGCCGCCATGACCTGGGCGTGGCGGTCGCGCGCCAGCACCTGGGTGGAAAGCGGGTCGGGAGTAAGACCCATCTTCTCGCACACATACTGCTCGATGAACGGATCGATGCTGGAATAGGTTCCCACGGCACCGCTGATGGCACCGGTAGCGGCTACCTCGCGCGCCTGCTGCAAGCGGGTCTGCGCACGCTTGAGCGCCCACGCCCAGCTGCCGAATTTCATGCCGAACGTCATGGGCTCAGCATGGATTCCGTGCGTGCGGCCCACGCACAGTGCGTCCTGGAACTCGAACGCACGACGCTTGCACGTCTCGCCCAGCGCTTTCACATCTTCAAGAATAATGTCGAGGGCCTGGGTGATCTGGTACGACAGCGCGGTATCGCCCAGGTCGGAGGAGGTCATGCCGTAGTGCACCCAGCGAGAGGGCTTTTCCTCGCCCTCCGGCACGTCGGCGTCGATGTATTCCTTCATACAGGTGAGAAACGCGATGACGTCGTGATTGGTCACGGCCTCGATCTCGTCGATGCGCTCTACGCGGAAATCGGCATGCGCGCGAATCCAAGCGGCTTCCTCCTTGGTGATGCCGCACTGGCCAAGCTCGGCCTGGGCCTCGCATGCCAGAAGCTCGATTTCCTTCCAGATGGCGAACTTGTTCTCAGGCTCCCAAATGCGGCCCATCGCCGGGCGCGTGTAACGACCAATCATGATGTTCCTTTCCGCCGTTCTTCCGAACGGCGGAAGAACGCATTAAACGCTGCGATGCTACGAAGGGTCGGCGCACCGCATCTTGCCCCTTGTGCTCCCCTCGGCGCGTGCGAAGCACGCTTGGGGTCGCGGCGGGGCAATCTCCGGCACGCCGATCCTTCTCGCTGCTTCGTTCCGTGTCTCGAAGGTTTGGGTGAATCTTACCGCACCTCTCGTCTTTCGCTACGCTTGTGACGCCTGCAAACCTAAATTTGCACGCGATTCGCGCCTTACAGCGATTTAAAGAGCTCTCGTACGTCTTCCACCACATCGCGCTCGGCAACCACCACGGCCTTGTCGCCCGGATACATGATGGAATCCGGCGTGGCAACCTCGGCCTCGCCCTCTTCAAGGCGATCGATCGCAGCGATGGAGGAGCCCTCGGGCATGTCCAGCGCATCCACCGGCACGCCTTCTTCCGGGTTGAAATGTCTCATACGGGCCGGCACGCTCATCTCGAACAATACGATATCGCCACGCGAGAGGGCGCTTACCACGCCCACGCTTCCCATCAGGGCCTCTTCCTCGATCATGTTGGCAATGAGCAGCGTCGAGGACACGCTTTCGATGCCCACGATGTTGAAGATACGGCGATTCTTGGGATTGTTCACGCGAGCGATGCAGCGCGGCACGTTGAACACGCGCGTGGCTATTTCGCACGCCAGCAGATTGTCATCGTCACGGCCGGTCACAGCCACGAATACATCGGCATGCCTGATGCCGGCATCTTCCTGAAAATCCGAGTCGGTGCCGTCGCCCTGAATGATGAGGTACTGACCCTGAAGTTCGATGGAAAGACGGTCGGCGGTTTCGCGCGTTTGCTCGATAACCGCAACCTCGTGACCCTGGTCGAGCATGACGGTCGCAAGATATTCTCCCACCTTGCCGCCGCCCATAATCACAATGTACAAGGTTCCTCCTATTGCATGAACTTCGAGAATTCACCGAGCAAATCGTGGCGGATACAGGCCACCACGCTATCGCCATGGTAGAGCACCGAGTCGCGTGAGGGAATGGAACTTGCGCTGCCATCGCGCCGTTCGAATACCACGATGCGAATATCGTGGTTGCGCTCCAGATCGGCCACCTTCATCTGCTTGAGGCCCGTGCCCTCGAGATTGAACGAGAAGCGAAGGATTTCGAAATCGCCGAATGAATCCAAATGGCTGCCGTGGCCCGACATGACCTTGGAAAACACCTCTTCGGCCACAAGCGAGGTACCGCACACGTAGTCCAGACCCAGCTGCATGTGGGCACGCTCGCGGGCGGGGTTATACAGACGCACGATAACGTGCGGCACATGGAAGATGCGGCGCGCGGTTTCGGCCACCATGAAGTTGGCGCTATCCGACGAGGTGACCGCTGCCACGACGTCGGCCTCCTCCACGCCGGCGCGCACCAGTACGCTCTCGTCGAAGCCCTCGCCCTGCAGCGTGGTGCCGTTGAAGTTGCGGCTCAGATTAGAAAGCGCCTCGGCCTTGCGGTCCACCACGCACACGTTGGCGTCGTTCGACGACAGCATGGTGGCAAGCTGCGAGCCTACGCGACCGCACCCCACGATGATGACATTGACCACGGCGTTTTCCTCCTTGTCCGGCTTGCGCCCTCGCCCGAAATGAAAAAGATGCGCCTGAGCGCATCTTACAGGAATCTATAGCCTTGCGGCGCAGGCTGCATCCGTTTGCAGCAAGCGCCTACAGGAATTTATAGTATACGTCGCGCACGCCCCAGTCGTGCACATCGGTCGCACCGAACAGCTTCCAGACGCCAGGCGCCAGATCGAGCGCGCGGCCGTAGCCGGCAAACCCGCCCGTGTCGGTGACGGTGGCCACCACGATGGTTTCGCCATAACGAACCGCCACAGCATGCCCGATCAGATACGACTGCGACTCAGGCACGGCCACGGTCAGGCCGGAATCGGTCAGAGGCACGCCGGAAGCGGTGACATCGGTGCCGAAGTTGCCTTTGCCGTCATCGTTGTCGGCGAAGCTGTAGGCCGAAGCCGAACCGAGCGACCAACCATCGCTCTCATCGGGAAGAATGTGCGGAGCCGTGGGCAGCGGATCGGTGGTGCCCAGCTTCATGGCGGCGTTCACGGTGTTCGGATTGGTCTGATCGTACGCCGTGATCACGATAACCGGATCGGGGTCTTTCACGGTGATGGTGCGTGTAGATGCGGAAGTAAGCGAGCTTGTTTCAGACGCAATGGACGCGTCATCGGCGGGCTGCGCCGACGTGGCATCCTCGGTCACGCTGCGCTGCAGGCTTCCGATGCCCACCGTGGTGCTGTCCACGTCATGGGATGCGACAGCGGGCTGCAGCATGAATGCCGAAGCCGCCACAGCGAGCGCCAAGAGCGAAAACGCCCCTGCCACAAAGGGCAGAACGCGACGCTTGCGCCCAGTATGAGATGCTCTACGAGCCAAATATCCTCCAAATGCCGCAACGCAGCTAACCCCGCCGCAAAAAGCGCGAGGCCGACAGCGTGCTGAAGTTGTAGTGTGATTGCTGTCCTGCGTTATTGCTTGTCAAAACTTGGATATTTTACCCCAGAAGCGCGGCGCGAAGCAAACCCGCCGCCCCGCAAGCGGCGCAGTGCGAACGGGCGCATGCAAGCCGACCAGGACTTTCAGATGTTTGTAAAGTGTGACGGTTTGGTGATTTGCCTCGAAATGCGGAGCGAATCAGTGGGCAATCGCGCAGTGCGCCATATTGGCGCAAAGGGGCGAGGAGCGCCTCATGCGCAACGGGCGACCAAGGGGCAAGGTGGCGTGCCGTGCGCCCACGCCGCATTGCAGCGCCCCATCGAGGAAAGCGCCTTTCGGCAGAACGGCGTAAATGGTCAGGCCGACGGCACCAACAGCGCTATCAAAAAGTAGGCGATGATGGCCGAGGGCGTGAACAGCACAAGCAGAATGACCGCCATGACACGCACCACGGTCGAATCGATTCCGAAGTAATACGCAATGCCGCCGCACACCCCCAGCAGACGTTTGTCGGCCCTGCTGCGGCGCAGCGGCCTTGCCGAACCGCCCTGAGCGAATCCGGAGAACTTCCCGGTTTTCACGCCCCACAGCAGATACGCTCCTGCAGCCACCAACGCAAGCGGCCACAGAATCCCCCACAGGGTGCGCACGGTGGTGCCGAGCATGTTCCAAACCCAGCCGGGCAAAACGGCGTTGATGAGCCCCCATACGCCCAAAGCCACCAGGATGACGCCGATAACCATCGCCGCCTGCTGCGGCTTGGTGTGCTTGTTCCCGTAATCAGCCATAGCCGCCTCTTCCTAATCCCACGGATTCACTTCGAACACATGCGTGCCCAACAGCGGCGGATGCACCGTCAATTGCTCAAGAGCGCCCGGCACCGCGAACACCGTCACCGCGCACACGACCATGGCGACCACGCACAGCGCCGCGGCGATCGCGAGAAGCTCATTGCCCATCGCGCGCGAGATGATGTCGATGCCCAGCGCGATGAGCAGCAGCGGCCACAGCTTCTCGAACATAAGAATGATGGTTCGCCACGAAAGCAGGTCGATCGTAATCAAAAGAAGAAGAACGCCCAGGGAAAACACCACGATACCGCGTGAGAAACGGCGGATGCGAAACTCGCGGCGCGACGGCACCACCATCTCCACCAAGCCCGCCAGAATGACCAGGCATGGCCACAGCTGCCACCAGCTCACCTCATCGACGATGGAGCTCAGCAGAGCCGCCACTCCAATGAACAGCAGGATCACGCCCGCCCATACCACAACGCGCGTAGTGCCGCCCATGCCTGCAGCCTCGCGACGAGAAACGTCACGAGAACCCATGGCGGCAACCGCCTCGTAATAGGCAGCATAAGACGCCTGGTTCGCCTGCCCCGCCTGCTGTGCCGCCAAAGCGTACGCAGGGTACCCCGGCGCCTGAGCGCCATGCCCCACAGGGGGAATGGGGCGCGACCCGGCAGGCGGAACCACCTGTCCCGACTGTTCTACCTGGCCGGGCTGGGCACAGGGGTCAACGCGCAGATACGCGTCGCACGAAATAGGGTCGCCTGCGCTCACGCGACGCGGCATCACGAGCCAAAGCAGCACGTACACGAGCGCCACAACGCCAAACGAGGAGATGGAGAGCAGCACCGTCAAGATGCGCACGATAACGGGGTCGATATCGCAATACTCGGCGATACCCGCGCACACGCCCGCTATGATGCCGTCATCGGAGCGATACAGGCGCTTGACTTCTTTCACCATGCGGGCCTCCTCTCTATCTCTATCGCATCTGTGCCCGCCTATCATGCAGGCACAAGAAAATGGCCGGAAGCGGCAGCCTCCGGCCATATCGTCACTTGTCTCGCCGCAATGCTAGCGGTCGGCCTTCGCCTCATCCGCAGAAGCGGCCTCGACCTTACGCACGCGCAACGACGACACGCGGCGCCGACGCATGCGCTGCACCTTGAACGAATAGCCGTCGGCGGAGAACTCGTCGCCTAGCTGCGGCACGCAATCGAACGTATCCATGAGCCAGCCAGCGACCGTTTCGTAATCATCGCCCGGCTTCACGGGCCACCCTAGGCCTTCGAGCGTCTCGCATGGGCAAGCGCCGTTGACAACCCACTCGTGCTCCGACACCTGGGTGATGTCGGCGTCTACGGGGTCGGTTTCGTCCACGATTTCGCCCACGATTTCCTCGACGATATCCTCCGTGGTTATTAAACCAGCAGTTCCCCCGTATTCATCCACCACGATGGCCATCTGTTGACGATTCGTTTGCATTTCGTTGAGCAGCGACAAAAGGCTCTTGCTCTCGGGCACAAACATGGCCTCGGCCACGTAGTCCTTCACGCAATCGGACTCGCGATCTTCCAGCAGCGGATCGATCAGATCTTTATAGCGCACGACGCCGATGATGGAATCGTGGTCGTCGTGATAGACAGGCAGACGAGAATAGCCCGTGCCGCGCATGCGGTCGATGGCCTGGCGCACGGTTTCGGTATCCTCGACCGCGATGATGTCGACGCGCGGGGTCATGACCTCCTCGGCCGTGGCGTCGCTCAGGTCGAGCACGTCGTGGATCATACGCTTTTCCTCGGCGTCAAGCTCGACGCTCTCATCCACCGCGGAGCGGATTTCGTCCTCGTCCGACTCGGGCCGTTGGTCCTTCTTGAGCAGCTTGTCTACGAAGGACGAGAAAGAAGAGGGTTTTCGGGAATCGGGGTCCATGGAATCTCTCACAACCTTTGCATTCTGGAATCGTACACATGCGCAATGCGCACATAATCAACGGGGTTATCGGCAGCCGAGGCAATTGCGGAATTTCTACCTGACGTACTCACGCAACGCTCGGCAACAACAGCCATGGCGACAGCCCAAATTCGCCGACGTCGCAGATACGTAAACGCGTCGGACAGAATCGTGGAAAGCCGAGGGGCGTGCAGGCGAACGGCAGGTCGCACGGCGTAACGGGTTCTACAGCGCATACAGCACCACCGAGAGGTACTGCAGGATGGATGCAGCCAGCACAAACAAGTGGAATACCGTATGCATATACGGCACCTTTTTGAGCACATAGAAGATGCAGCCTATGCTGTAGCTTACACCGCCTGCGGCAAGCAGGATGAGACCCGGCAGCGGCAACGCAGCAACAAGGGCCGGCAAGAACCACACGACGCACCAACCGAGCGCCAGATATATGACCGCCGAAATCCACCGGGGGCGAAATACCCAGAACGCCTCGAGCGCGATGCCCACCAAGGCGAGCGCCCACACCACGGCACACAGGACGATGCCGCCCGAGTCTATAAGCGTGACCAGGCAAAACGGAGTATAGCTCCCCGCGATGAACAAATAGATGCCACAATGGTCGATGACTTTGAACACCTTTTTAGCAGCGGGGTGCGCAAGCGCATGATACAGCGTTGAGGCGGTGTATTCCAGCAGCATGCTGATGGAATAGATGATAGCCGCCGCAAGCGCGATGCCGCCGCCGTGCGAGACGGCGGCCACGATAGTGGTGGGGATGGCAACGATAGCCAGCACCACGCCCAGCCCGTGGCTGATGGAGTTGGCTATCTCTTCACCCAGCGTGTACTCACGCACGTTCTTATGCGCCTTCACGCCGCGCTTGGATTGAGACTCGGGCTTGCGCAGACGCACATCTTCGAATTGGGAGGGCTGCCAGGGGTGCGGCGCATGAGAGCGCAGCCAATCGGCCGAGGGGAAAACAGATGCAGTGTCCTGCGGCCGCTTTTCAGAGGCGGCCTGCTGCCGCATGTCGTTGTTGCGGCCGGCATTCTGCTTGCCACTCGGCTTGAGCGCAGATGCGAAGCCTTCCGGCGAGGCGGCGTGTTCTCGAACGGGCGCTTCCTGCGCGCCCGCCGTGGTGCATTGTTGTGTAACGGTGTCCATGGCGGCAATTCTAGCACAGCACCCGCCTCGCGCCTCCCAAGCGGGCCTCGACGCAACGCTGCCGTAACCAAAACGCCGCAAAATCGCATCGGGAAGAGCAACAAACGCCGATTTGCTGCAGTTTTCGAGGAGTGCCCCGAGTACACCGCCGTTCAGCTCTCCGTTTCCCCAGGTCACGGCCTCGCTCCGATTGGGCTACTTCGGGAGGTTCGCGAAAACTGCAGCAAATCGGCGTTCGTTTGCGGGGCGACGTTTCTGGTGCGGCAAATCGCCGTTCTTTTGCCCCTCGTTTTATCGACGCGCTCCACACATTCGAAACGGACGATGCAAACGCCCGGTTTCGTCGGAGGAAAGAGGTGCGCGCGTGCGCGGAAAGCGCCGAATCATGTCATTTGAGCATCACCCGCATTAAGAGCGGAAAAATATGAGAGCCCAGCTAGAACCCCCGGTCGAAGGCGAGGAGGGCTTGGTAGTGACTGTTTGCCTTGGCGAGCTGCTCAGGCGAGCCGTCGATGGCGATGCGACCGTCCTCCACGAACACGACGCGGTCCATGGCCGATACGCCCTGCAAATGATGCGTGACCATAATCACGGTACGACCCTCAAGCGCTTTGAACAGCGTATCAAGCAAGGCGTGCTCAGTGATGGGGTCAAGACCTACGGTGGGTTCGTCGAGAATCACAATAGGCACATCCTGCAGCAGCACGCGCGCAAGAGCGATGCGATGACGCTCCCCGCCCGAGAAGCGCTTGCCCGCTTCGTCAACCAGGGTGTTGAGCCCCTGGGGCAGCCGCTCCACCATTTCGCGCAAGCCCACCTGATCGAGCACGCGCCACGCGTCCTCTTCAGTGGCAGCAGGATTGCCCACGCGTAGATTGGCGAGCAGAGTGTCGTTGAACAGGTAGATATTCTGCTGAATGACGCCGATGCGGCGCGGCATCGCATCCCCGAGCGCCGAAGCATCCGCGCCGCCAATGGTCACGCGGCCGCTCTGCGGCACATGGTCGCCGCGAATGAGCGCCGCCATCGTAGATTTACCGGCACCGCTTCGACCCAATACGGCGATCTTTTGCCCTTGGGGAATTTCCAGATCAAGCCCATCGAGCACAAGCCTATCCGATCCGGGATACGCAAAAGACACGTCTTGGAGGCGGATGTCCGCCGTGCCGCCGGACGCAGCCGCATCCGTAACCGCGCAGCCTGCCGCTTCATCGGCATCCACGACTGCGCAGCTTGCCGACGCATCAGAAGGAATGCGCGCGGCATCGTGAGACGCGGCAGGCTCGGCGAAAGACACAGCGGGCCTGGCAGAAGGCGCCACGGGCTTGGAGTGATGCGTAGCGGCCCCAGCAGAAGACGCCACGGACGCGGCAAGAGGCACAGCGGAAACGCCCGCATCGCCCCAATCGCCCACAGGTTCGGGCAAATCGTTCAAGCGCATGATCGAATCGGCGTGCGATACGGCATCGAGCGCGGCAGCCGGCGTTGGCGCAAACGCCTCGATGAGCGGGAAGAAGCAGAGCACGAACGCGGCGATGTAGTTCGCGGCCGAAGACACGTCCACCGCCGCCGCGCCGCCGAACTGCACGCCAGCCCACATGAGCAGCATCGCCGCCACCAGGCCGAACACCACCTGCCCCGCCATATCGCGCCAATGCGACGCGCGCGACTCCGCACGCTGCAACTCGCGCAGGCGGTCATGAGCCGCGAGATGGCGTGCCAGATATTCGTCGGAACGGCCGGAGAACACCCAGTCGGCCACGCCCAGCACGTTGTCAGTGAGCTCTGCATACATTTCGTTCTTCATGGCCTTCATGCGCATGCGACGCGCGCTGCCCGTTAGCACGGCAACCAGCGGCAAAAGCACCGTCTGGATTCCCAGCAGCACGAACATGCCCAACGCCACGGGGAGCGAGAACGCCCCCAGTGCGATCGTGGCGATCAGCCACAAAAGCCATGCGGCAACCGTGGGCAGCATGCAGCGAAGATACATGTTTTGCAAATGAGACAGGTCCTCGGACAGAAGTCCCAGCACATCGCCGGTGCGACGCACCGCGCGGCCCATTCCCGCCTGGCCCTCGAGCGACTGGTAGAGCCGCAAGCGCAGGCTGCTGGTAACGCGGAGGATCCAATCATGCGAGGTCAAACGCTCGAGATACTGCAGCACCGGCTTGCCCAGGCCGAACACGCGCACGGCAATAAGCGCTAGATGCATCATAAGAACCGACGCCGGAAGCGTGGCCGAACCGCTGATCAGGTAGCCCGACGTGAACATGAGCCCCGCTGCGAACGTGTACGCCAAGATAGAGAGCGCGATAGCACCCGCCAACGGCTTTTTGTAGCGCGCAAAGAAGGGGCGCACCCAACGATCGTGCCTGAACGCCCTCCAAGGCGATGCGGCATTCCTCATCGCGCGCCCCCTTCCCCGTTGAAAGCCCCCGAGCCCTTCATGCGCTCGGCCAGCCGAGCGAACGCGCCGCCAGCCGCGGCAAGATCTTGCGGCGAGCCCTGTTCGACAATGCGACCGCTTTCCACAACCAGCACCCAATCCATGTTGGCCATCCAATGCAGTCGATGCGTGGCAAAGAACACCAGGCGGCCCTCCATCAGAGGCAGCATGCGGCTCTTGAGCTCCATCTCGGTTTCCACGTCAAGATGCGCCGTGGGTTCGTCGAACAGCAGGATGCGTCGTGCGGGGTCAAGGAGCGCACGCGAAAGCGCGATGCGCTGCGCCTGCCCGCCCGATACCGCTCGGCCGCCTTCGCCTATGAGCGTGTCCAGCCCCTGCGGAAGCGAGTCGATGAATTCGCGCAGCCCCATGGCGCAGGCTGCTGCCTGGATTTCCTCATCGGAGGCGTCGGGGCGGTAGAACGCCATGTTCTCACGCACCGTGGCATGAAAGATATAAGGGTCCTGCGGAATATAGGTGGCCTGACCGCGCCAGCCGTCGGCATGCAGGCTTACGGGACTGCCATCTGCAAGAATCGCGCCGCACGTTGGCTCGGCGAACCCCGCAAGCAGGCGCAGCAGCGTGCTTTTTCCGGAGCCGGAAAGGCCCACGATGCCCACTTTCGCGCATCCGTGCACGTCAAACGCTATATCGCACAGCGAAGGCTGCGAAGCGCGCGGATAGGTGTAGCCCACGCCTTCGAGCGCCAGAGAGGATTCGGCCGACCAAGGCGCGATAGCGGACACGGGCAATCGGGCGGTACGAATATCAGCGATGCCCTTGGAGCCATCCCCGCCTTCGGCCAGCAATGCCGCAGGCGCATGCGCCTCGTCACCAGATCCATCGGAACCTTCCGCAGGCAAACCCTCGACGCACTGCGCGCCTTTCGCTTCGCCTTCGCTGGGCTCCGGCCCCAACCCTGCGACGTCGAGCACATCGGCCAGGGCGTTTTTGCCGTCGAGCGAAGCATGGTAATCCGCCGCAAATTCACGCACCGGGCGGAAATACTCCGGCGTGAGAATAAGCACGAACATGGCCGGGAAAAGCGCAACCGAGCCGTCCACCAGGCGAAATCCCAACATGATTGCAATTGCGGCCAGCGACAGCGTGGCGAACACGTCCAAAACCGCACCAGAAAGCGTTGCCACGCGCAACGTTTTCATCGTGATCTCGCGGAAGCGCTCGCTCGTGGCAAACACGTCGCGCCCACGAGCCTTGGAGCGCCCGAAAAATTTGAGCGTGTCCAGCCCGCGCAGCGAATCGACGAAGTGGTTGGACAGCACGCCGAACTCGCGATAGCGGCGCGCCGCCTCGTTTTTGGCCGTATAGCCCAACATGACCATATAGAGGATGATAAACGGAAACACCACGAGGGCGATAACGCCCGACACCCAGTCCAGCGGGAAGATCCACACCAGCAGAACCAACGGCACCACGATGACGTTGGTGAGCTTGGGCATCATAAGACGCAGGTAGGTTTCCACCTGGTCGATGCCCTCAAGGGCGAGCGAGCACAAATCTCCCGTGCCGCGCTGCGCAGTGAGTTCGGTGCCGCGCGAGAACAGCGTGCGCAGTAAGCGGTCGCGCAGCTCATCGGCGCGAGCGGAGGCGAATTTCTCCAGATAGGAGTCTTGCCCCCAAGTCACGCCCTGGCGTCCGATGAAGCACACGAGGAATCCAATGACGAACGGGGCCTGGTCGAAAACAGGCGCGCCGCCCCACAGGTTGGTGAAGGCAGAAGCGAGCGATGCCGCCTGGCCAACGGTGAGCAGCGCGCGAGCGAGCGAGAACGCCACCAGCGCCGCAAGCGCTCGACGAGCCCCCGGCAGCTGGAATATCGCCTTGTCGAGCATGCACCGCCTCCTTTTCCTTGCTACAACGAGCGTCGGGCACCGAACACCAGATAGCCGCACACCGGGCAGCCCATGCATTGCGCCCGCATCATATCTTGATGGCATTTCTTGGCCGAATCCCAAGTCAGGCCAAGACCTTTCGCCACCGCAGCAACACGATGCCGCAACGACAAGAGGGACCCGCGCCGCCAAGCATACTCCCGTGCATTCACCAGAACCACTCACGGCGGCGTAGAAGCAAGTCTAGCACAGACACTTTAACGATAGGTTCATATGTTATTAAACTTATAGCATTAAGGACCATCTCGACCGCGGCCCCCTGCGCAAAGCAAAGGACGTCATTTTTACGGCGAAATCGCTTGTTTGCTGTCTACCACCGTAAAAATGACGTCCTTTATCCGCCTGGAAGCGCCAACAGCCAGCTACATCACCTTTGGCGTCCCAACGTCCTGCGGACATGTACAGCAGGCGGACGGGTTGCCTCGCCCGCCTGCTGCGTGAATCGCCAAGAGGGGGCCGCTTAAGCCATGGTCTCGCCGTTTGGCTCCGCCGCCTGCGCACGCTTGCCGCGCGGACGCACCCACTCCATCCAGGCATCGGCGTCTTCCTCGGGCAAATCCCACAGCGTTTCGGTGGTGCCGCCCACGCCTGCCGCCGTGCGCACGTTCACGCTGGCCACATGCGCCATGCGCTGGAACGGGTTGGTTCGCAGGTAGGCGAACTGAATCTTCTTGCGCGGCGTGTAGGTGGTGGTTACGGCCAGCCCGCCGTTGGTCATGCTCATGAACCCGCGGTCGTAGCCGAGCCCGCTGCGCTTGTGCCACAGAATCGCATTGATCACGTTCACCACGAAGGCCAGCACGAAAATGGCGTAGTACGCGAACATCAGGTAGCGCACGGTTGCCAGCATCGCAAGCTCTTCGGCGTTCAGGGGCATCGTCACAATGACCAGCTCCATAGCCGCCTGGCACAGTGCCACAAACACGGCGAACCAAAACGCAGCGCTGCGGATGATGCCCATGCGCACGATGGCGCGGCGCTTGGCGACGGGAGCGGGCTTGAACGTCTCAGTGGGCATGTCGGCAAATTCGGGCAGCACGCCCGCGATGATCTCGGGCACGCGGCTCATCTTAACGAACGGATGGATGACCACACCCTTCGTGGCAGGCTGCTGCCCCTGCGCCTCGGTCGAATCGGTGGCAGCGCTATCGATCTTGT
>NZ_QIBX01000028.1 GCF_003725995.1 Slackia equolifaciens | reverse complement strand
TAACGAGGGCCGGATCAAGGAGTCGCTCGGGTGGCTGAGCCCGAAGGCGTACAGGGAGTCGCTGGGCCTGGCGGCCTAGCACGAACGAACGGCCCGCCCCGCCTTCCAGGATTTCTGCCGCACCCCCGCTTCACCGTAAAAATGACGTCCTTTGATGCCGATTCACCGTCAGAAGACCCCTAGGGCAATGTGCGACGGCGGCACAGGAGTTTACGCATAGAGGTTGGCGTAGGGGCGCGAGCTTGCCGGGCGCAGACGAACGAATCCCTCGCCGCTCGCATCAACGGGCCCGCCCAGCTCATCTGCGAACGCATCGTTGTATTCGCCCAAAAGACGCGCAATCACGGCCCGATCGCAATCTTCCAGCGGCTCTTGCACCAAGCCTTCGGGAATATCGCATTCATCCAGCTCATGACGCAGATACATCACGCCGCCGTGCATACCCGTAGCGAGATACGGCCCCGCATGGCCCATGAGAACGATCACGCCACCCGCCATGTACTCGCCTAGGAAGCTGCCCGCATTGCCGCCGATGACGATAGACGGGCATTTGTCCTGATATTGCTTCATGTGTATGCCAACACGCCATCCGCAGTCATCGCGCACGAGAATACGCCCGCCGCGCATGCCATAGCCTGCGGCGTCGCCCACGCGCCCATGGATCACTATATCGCCATCGTTCATGGTGTTGGCAACCTGATCTTGGGCGTTGCCGAACACCTCGATGCGGCCGCCGTCCATGTAACACGCCATGTCGTTTCCGGGCACGCCGTGGATTTCGAGCCGTTTGCCCGCCGGCATGCCGCAACCCAAATAGCGCTGAGCAAACACTTCGCGAAGCTCCACCGTGTCGGCGGCATCGAGCGCCTCGCGCACCGCCTCATTGGCCTCTTTGAAATGGACGGTGCCTAACGTGACAACCATCTTGCCTTGTTCTTTGGACGCCATCATGCAAAATCACCTTCTTCGGAAGCTCGCCCGGAAAGGAGCTCGCTGCGCCTTTGCCGCGACTTTGAGCTGGTGTCAGGGTCGGAACCGGAGCCCGAACCGGAGCTGGAATCGGGATTGGGGTCGGCGCCAGAATCAGAGCTGGAAACAGGATCGGAATCGGCGCTGGCCCCGGAATCGAAAGCGGCGCCGACCCCGGAATCGAAAGCGACACCACGACCGGCGCAGCAATCAGGGCCGGTTCCAAAATCGGTGCCGGAGCCTGAATCGGTGCCGGAATCGGGGCGCACGCCGGGATCGCATGACCAGCCGAATTCGTCCAGCGTTCCGGGGTATCCCTTGTGCAGCCGTCGCCAACGCACATCCTCGGAGAAATCGAGGTTGCCCACGGGGCGCGAGAAGACGTCGCCTTCCAAGGAGGACAAAGGAACCTCGTCCTCAATCATCGACGTATATACGCCCGCATCGTCGGGACGGTTGAGCAGCACATAACCCACCAATGCTCCGCCGCGCACAACGAACTTGGCATATTCGTCACCCTCGACGAACGTATGGACCTCGCATCCGTCGCCTTCGGACGGGTTGATAATCCCCGACGTCAGTAGCGAAATGTCGAAGAAATCGACAGCGTTTACCGCAAAGGAGTCAACGAAATCGGGGGCATCAGGCACGCCTGCCATATGCAGCGCGGCGATGCGGCCCTGATGCACGGCGTTGGGCCACAGCGCAAGCGGACGCTGCGCCCCGGTGAGCCTATCACTCACCTGCGTCACGTCGCCCGCGGCGTACACGTCGGGCAGCGTGGTTTGGAGGTCGCGACCCACCACGAGGCCGCGCCCCTGCTCGGCGCCCGCATCCACGGCGAGGCTCGACGCGGGGCGCACACCCACGGCCATCACCACCATGTCGCACGGCAAATCCGACCCATCGGTCAGATGCGCGCTCACCACACGGTCGCCCTCTCCCACGAGCGCCTCGGCGCTCATCCCCGGACGGCACACGATGCCATGCGGCTCGAGCAGACGCTGAACGATGCCCGCCCCTTCCTCATCGAGAACCGCGGGCAGAATGCGGTTGTTGTGCTCGAACACGACCACTTCATCCACGTGATGGGACAAAGCCTCGGCAGCCTTCGCGCCGATAAGCCCGCCCCCGATGACGATGACGCGGCTCTCGCACCCCTCGTCGTGGGCGCGCCTGGTCGACTCCACAGCATCCTCCCAGGCGCCCAGCGCATCGTCGAGCGTCATGAACCGATGCACGTTGGCGCGACCCTCCATGCCTTCGATATGCGGCACGAACGCCACGCTGCCCGTAGCAAGCAGGCATTTTCCATACCTAATCACCGTGCCGTCGGCGCAGGCCGCCTCATGCGCCTCAGGGTCGATCGAGACGACCTTGCACGCAGCACCGAACAGGGTGGCAATGCGGTTGCGGTCGTAGAATCCCGCATCGCGGTATCCCACACGATCGATGGAGGTCTTCCCCTCGAGCAGGTACGAAATAAGCGGCCTTCCGTACGCAGCGTACGGCTCGTCGGAAACCATGAGGATGGACGCCTCGCCGTCGCACGCCCGCAAGGTTTCGGCAGCAGCCACACCGGCGGCGGAATTGCCGATGATGAGATAATCGGCCTCAAGTCGCCCGTCATTTGCAACGGGGCAGGCAATGGCAGAGGGCCTAGCATAGGCGTCACCTGCAGAAGGGATAGAGGCGGTGGGCGCTACGAGGCCGAAAGCAGCGCGACGCTCGTACCCCTGGGAGCGAATCGTATCTTGAGCCATGCTAGCACCCCTCGCTTTCCACATAGATGAGAGCCCGGTTGGGGCACGCCGCAACGCAACGGGGCTCGCCCGGCTCGCCGGCACCGTCGCCGCACAGGTCGCACTTGATGGCGATCGCCTTGACGCCCGCGGGTTCAACCCGCACGCAGCCGAATGGACACATCGATACGCACGTGCGGCATCCCACGCATTTATCGGGGTCGGACGTGACCACGCCCGTAACGGGATCCTTCCGCATCGCGCCCGAGATACATCCCTCGACGCACTTGGGGTGGGCGCAGTGGCGGCAGTTCACCGCCACCGAACGCATGAGCCCGCCCTCCACGCGCACGCGCTCGAAGGCGGTCTCGTCTTCGAGCTGGTACGCCTTGACCGCATCCCGGTAGCTGGAATGGAACGCCTTGCACGCCACCTCGCAGCGCTTGCAGTCGATGCACCAGTTCTCTATCGCGTAAATCCTCTTCATGCGCCTCACTGCTCCCCCGCGTATTTGACGCCCAGAATCTCGAGCTCTTTCTCGTTGAGGCCCACGCCGCGCAGCATCAGCCGGTTGCCGCGCAGGCTGTCGATGGCGTTGATGCCCATGCCGCCCATGATCTCTTTGATCTCGTGCGTCCAAGCGTGCACCAGGTTCACCACGCGTTCGGCCGCGATTTCGGGATTCAGACGACGCGTGAGGTCCTCGCGCTGCGTGGCGATGCCCCAGTTGCACCTTCCGCTCGCGCAGTCCTGGCACTGATGGCATCCCAAAGCGATAAGCGCCGCCGAAGCGCAGTACACGGCATCGGCGCCGAGGGCGATCGCGCGCACCACGTCGGCGGACGAACGCATCGACCCTGCCGCCACCAGGCTCACGCGGCTCCTTATGCCCTCGTCGCGCAAGCGCGCATCCACGCTTGCCAGCGCCAGCTCGATGGGAATGCCCACGTTGTCACGGATGCGTTTGGGCGCCGCGCCCGTGCCGCCGCGGAAGCCGTCAACCACGATCACATCGGCGCCGGCACGAGCCATGCCGCTCGCGATGGCGGCCACGTTGTGCACCGCCGCGATCTTCACCGCCACAGGCTTGGTGTAGCGCGTGGCCTCCTTAAGCGAGAACACCAGCTGACGCAGGTCCTCGATGGAGTAGATATCGTGATGGGGCGCCGGGCTGATGGCATCGGTGCCCTGCGGAATCATACGCGTGCGGCTCACCTCGGCGTTTATCTTCTCGCCCGGCAGATGCCCGCCGATACCCGGCTTGGCGCCCTGTCCGATTTTTATCTCAATCATCGCCGCCGTCTCAAGGTAATGCATGTCGACGCCGAAGCGGCCGGACGCAACCTGCACAACCGCACGGTCGCCGAACCTCTCAAGATCGGCATGCAAACCGCCCTCGCCGCAGTTGAAGTAGGTGCCCAGCTCCTGCGCCGCCATCGCGAGCGCCTTCTGGGCATTGAGAGAGATGGACCCAAAGCTCATGGCCGAAAACATAATGGGCACGTCGAGCTTGATGCGAGGAGGCATGGGAGAGACGACCGTGCGGTCCCGCTCGTTCACCTTGAGCGCGCCGGGGCGACCGCCCAAAAACACGCGCGTCTCCATGGGCTCGCGCAAAGGGTCGATAGAGGGGTTGGTAACCTGGCTGGCATTGAGCAGAAGGTGATCCCAGTAGATGGGATAGTGCTGCGGGTTGCCCATGGACGAAAGCAGCACCGCGCCGGTTTGCGCCTGGCGCGCGATATCCTGCATCGCGGAAAGCGTCCAGTTGTTGGAGCCGTTGCCCACCTGCGGCCATTCCACGATAGAAAGGGCGCGCGTGGGGCACATGACCACACAGCGCTGACAGTTCACGCACTTCATATGATCGGCGACAACCCGCCCCAGGTCGTTGTCAACGCGGTGCACTTCGTTTGCGCACGAGCGCTCGCACACGCCGCACTTGATGCACTGATCGGCGTCGCGCAGCACTTTATAGCGCGGATACACGTAATCCAGCATGCCTTAGGCCTCCCCTCGTTTGTTCTCGGCCGGCATTACGCCCGTGAACTGGACCGACGGTTTCAAATCGGGTTGGTTTTCGAACGACGCCGCTGCCTTTTTGCGCGCTACCTCGTCAAGCTGCACCACAAACGGCACGCCGCCCTCAATGGAACGCACGTTTTCAACGTCGGGGCACACCAGTTCGATGGACGCCTGCTCGCTCGCCAGGTACACCATGGAGCCCTTCTCGCCCACCATGAGAGCGCGCAGCTTCAGGCGGTCGTTTAAAGCCAAAAGACCCTCTTCGGATCCCAGGATGACCGAAAAAGGCCCGTTTACCAGGCAATCGGAATAGGTGCAGCGCAGCGCCGTCTCAAAGGCGCCCAGAGAAGGCTCCATGCGATCTATGGCGTCCCACGACGGCGCCGCCATGATGTGCGCCGCCATTTCCTGCGAAAAGCCGTGGCGACGAACCAGCAGGTCGAACAGATAGGTAATCACCTCGGTGTCGGTCTGCAGAGCGCAGTCGTAGCCGAACTGCTCCACGTAGCGGCGATTGGTGTCGTAGCTTGAGATCTCGCCGTTGTGCACGATCGACCAGTTGAGGAGCGTGAACGGATGCGCGCCGCCCCACCAGCCGGGCGTGTTGGTGGGAAACCTCCCGTGAGCCGTCCACAGCCATGCCTTGTACTCGTCGATGCGGTAGTACTCGCCGATCTCCTCCGGATACCCCACGCCTTTGAACGCCCCCATGTTCTTGCCCGACGACGCCACGAAAGCGCCGTTGATGCGTGCGTTTATATGAAACACGCACTGCATGGTGTATTCGGCCTCGTCGAATTCGCCGAACTCAAGGTCGTGGCGAGACGGATGCGGCGTGAGAAAATACCGCCACGAATCGGGAGGGTTCTTGATTCCCTTCACGGGCGTGGTAGGAATGCGCTCCTGTTTCTCGCACAGGAAATGCTCGTTCAGGTAGCTCTCGGTGGCCATGCGCGCTTCGTGGCTCTCGTACAGAACATGAAACGCGTACAGCTCGGCATACTCGGGGTAGATGCCGTAAGCCGCAAAGCCGCCGCCTAGGCCATTCGAGCGATCGTGCATGAGCGCAATCGAGCGGCAGATGTCTTTGCCGTTGTGGCGCGCGCCGGTGCGGTCCATGATCGCGGCGATCGCGCACCCGGAGGGAATGCGAACCTCCCCCTCGCGCAAGCCCCTTCGCGGACTTCCCGCCTGCTGCCAGTCACCCATAGACGGCCTCCTCTTCATATGCTCATCGGCACGCGACACGTTGGATGAGCCGGAAGCCGGTCGTGTCGTGCACCCCATGTACCACTCAGCTTCTCGTGAAATTTCCTCGAGAAGAAAAGGCGCCCGGCCATCCCGTCCTACGCCCCGGGAGGCCAAGCGCTTGCATAAAAGATTACGATACGTACGTTAGGAGCGTGTGTCCGCATGGTTTCGTCACCATGAAAAGGAGGTTTCAAGAGCGTGGCGAATCGGTTTCGAGCAGAAAGCGAAATGGTTTCAAACGCGAGGCGAAATGGTTTCAAACGCATGAACGCCCACGTAAAAAGAGCCGCGGCAAAGCCGTGGCCCTTATGCGATCGTATTCGATTGGTCGGCTAGCACGCTCCGGCAACCCAAACGGCCGCACGTAAAGCGCAGAGCTCGTTAGTCGTCCACACCCATACGCTGCTCGAGGTCGTCTTCGGCGCGATCGAGCACCTCGTCGATGGCGTCCTCCTGCTTTTCGAGCGCGAACACGTCTTCGCGCGTGAGGGAGCCCTGAGCGTATGCCGCTTCGATGGCGTCGTCCAGGCGGCTCAGCTCGTTGTCGAGCTCCTCAAGCGGCGCCTTTGCGTCGAAGTACGCCTGGGTGCGATCGGCCGCATTGGAGGGAACCGACACCTTGCCCGCAGTGGCGGCGGCGTCATCGGCGCGCTTGGCAAAATCATCCATCTGGGCGGTGAACTCATCGGCGGACGCGGAGCTCGCGTCGCTCTTCGCGGCGTCGTCAGCCTTGGCGGCGTCGTCGGTCGCGTCGGCGGATTCGGAAGAAGCGGCGTCGTCGGATGCGGCCGAGGAGTTCTGGTTGGCCTCGAGCTCGTCGATCTGCGCCTGCATCTCGTCGAGCTTAGCGAGCACCTCGTCGTTGTTGTTTTGCGGAGCAGTGCAGCCGGTCAAGGCGGCGCCTCCTACAGCAAGGACGAGGGCCATGATCAAAACGGGAGTTGAACGACGCATCTTCATCGTGGTGCCTCCTCTTCTGCACGCGTGTTCCGCGAAGCCGCGAATCTCCTGCGATGCCGCAGCTGCCTGCGCCCGGCCACGTTCCTTCCGCCGAACATGCGCCCATTCTAGAGAAAACCTTAACAAAAATGGTTGCAGAGCGGTAACAATTAACCAACGGCTCGTTGCCGAAGGTAACGGGATGATGACGGGATATGCACGAGGACAACGAGGGTCCCAAAGGCTGCCGCGATACAACCTAGGGCGTTTCCCATTCGCACGGATAAAGATTCAGGAAGGCATGCGGACTTCCCTCCGAGGTTCGCCGCAAAACCATCTCGGACATCAAAAAATCGCAGTACAATAAGCAGCACGCAGCAACACCCCGCGAAGGAGAATACCATGCCAACACGCCAACCCCCTCCCGATAATTTAGCCCCTCACCAGCAAGACGCAATCGACACCCTTAACACGCTGCAGCAAGAATTGTGGGACTCCCCTTGGCAAGTTGCCAAAACCAGAGAGAGCGTCAAGCGCACCCTAAAAAGATACGAGGAGGCGAAGGAGGGCAAGCCCATCTCCGAGAATGCCGAAAGCAATTCGGAAAGAATCACCGAACTGATGCAGGTATACGATGAGCACGGAATAGAAAAGATTGTCGAGATAATAGCCAACGACCCGCAAGATGAATCCCCGCAGGCAAAATCGAAAAGAAGTTCCGCCAAAGCCGTGAGCAAGCACCTTTCGGGCACGGGCAGAAATCAGAAACCTAGCAACAACCATGCACCTTCCAACTCCGACGAAGAGGCATCGTCCTCCGATTCCAAAAAGGAGAACCCTTCCTCCGGTTCTTCCAAAAAGAAAACGTCGCACGACTCTTCCCTGTTCAAACGCAAGGAATCGAAAGACCCCAAGCCGAAGCTGAAGGCTCCAGAGCCCGGAAGCGACTGGGCGAAGGCTATCGCCATTCGCGCCCTAGCCCCCATCGCAATCGCCGGCGTTATCTCTTTCTTCGCTCTCGGAGAGACGGAATACGTGCGCTTCGGAGTCTTCGTTCCGGCGATTGCCATCGCCGTTTGGTTGGTGCTCCACTGGTATCTCAAGCAGTGGAAAGATGCCCAGAACTCGAGCATGCTCTTTATCAAGCAGTGGGAAAACGCGCATAACGTGGGCGTATACCCCATCGTGCGTGCGGTGTGCCACGTGCGCTATCTGATCATGCTGTACGCGTTTTGCGTCGTGTTCGCCTATATCGTTATCGGACAGCAAAGCGGTGGCGCCCAGGCGTTCGATCCTCTCATGATTCTGTCGGACGCGTGGGGAGTGTTCGTCCATACCGGGCTAATGCAGACCGCCGCCCTGTTCATACTCGTTGGCATTGCCAACTCCTTCTACATCTATTGGTCAAAGGGAATGGAAGAAACCGAGGCGCTGTGGTGGCTCGGTGCCGTCGTTCGCATCGTGCGCGTGTTCCTGTACATTCTTGCGTTCATTGGTTTGCTCAGCGCACTTTCTTTGCTCGGTTGGATCTGGTACGCAATCTTCGAGGACGGATCCATGTCCACGCTCGCAGCCGCCTCCGATACGGCGAATATCTGGGCACCCCGCGCCATGCTCATGACACAGCATTTTGTAGAAGTCGGCGCCGCCCAGATCGTGCTCGCGATGCTCGTGGTGAGCACGCTGTGGAAACGGCTCCACGCATGGTGCAAATCGAAGCGCGAGGAAATCGACATGAACGCAGGCGACAGCAAGACCGATGGTAAGAATTCCAAATCCAGTCTCTCCGGCGTCGCCCCCGAGCTGATCGACGAAATCGGATTCGTCGTCAGGATAATCGTGCTCGTCATTCTTGCGGTGATGCTTTTCTTCGCGGTCTTCTCGCTCGTCAACGCAGGCGAGGAACGGCTTGACCTCTTCGGAGCTCTCTGGGGTGCGCTTTTCAAATCGAGCGTCGGATTGCCCGTTGCTGCGGTTTTGCTCATCGCGGGCACCGCGCTCAATTGCGTGGTGGGATTCTGGCACAAGGCAACCGAGAGAAAGCACGGCGCTCTTAACTCCCTAGGCAAATTCGCCTCGTACGCCATGATTGCCGCCTCTGCGGGGTTCGCCGTCTACGCGTTCGTTATGGCAGAGATGCAAACCGGATACTTCTCGAGCCTGCCCGAAACTATGACGGCATGCGTCGAGAGGGCGTCATACAGCCCGTGGGCGGAATACATCGTGGAGCTGTGGAGGTTCGCCGGGGTCATCGCGGTTGCGGCGGTCATCATCGTCATCGCCGTCATCTACTTCGCCTACGACAACGCGCACTCCTCCGACTACGTAGGCGGCAGCTACGTTTATGGCGGAGGCTACAACCCTGGCGGCGCAAGCAGCTTTGGGGGCGGCGCAAGCAGCAGCGCTGGCGGAAGCTTCTGGCGCGGAAACTCGACAGGAGGAAGTTTCTTGGGCGGCGGCTCAAGCGCCAACACGCAGGTCAATGACAAATACGGGCGCAAGATCGCAGAAGTGGACCGCTCGGGCATCTTCAGTCCCACCGTCGTGCGCGACAAGCACGGCGCCAAAATGGGTACCGTGCATGAAAGCAGCTTCGGCGGCCGCACGAAGGTTTCCATCGGAGACGACACCTACGAAGTGCGCGATGCGTTCTTCGGAAGCGACAAGGTGGTCATGAAAGACGGCAAGGAGGTCGGCCGCCTCGACAGCGACGGCACCTTCCGCAAGCACTGGTAGCCCGCATGGCACTCCGGTGCGACTGGCGCGCGCCTTTCCACGCGCATCAAGCGCGGTCGATAAACGTATCGCCTACGGAGTGCGCCAGTCGCACGGGTAGGGGTCGAGGCAAGCGCGCAAGCCCTCCGCGATGATGAGGAGCCCGTTTTCGAACGAGGATGCCGAATAGCCCGCGGCGGTGGTTCGACGCCAATGCTCGTTGGGAACGGGCGGCGGCGCTTGATGGGTGCGGCCGGTGAGCATGCCTGGCACGCGCGAGGTAACCGCCAGGCGCTTGGACGCATCGGCAGGATGGGCGGGCGCGGCCGAATGAGTGGATGCCGAGGCATCGCCCGTGCCGGCCCTCCCCTTGCGGCCCGTAGCGGCCTGGGAGCCGTCGCCGTCATGCACGCGCTCTACCAGCTGCCCCGAGCGCAGCATGAAGCCCGCGAAGAATGCATCCGCCGCTATGGTCAGCTGGATAGCGATTTCCTCCGGCATGCCCTGCGCCAAGAACAGCGCTCGAAGGCGCATCAGGTACGGCTCCAGTCCCGCGCCCACTGCGGGATCGTTCGTGAGCGCCGCGATGCGCGGATGTTGCATGCATGCATTGCGGAGCGCGCGCATGCAGCGGATGAGCGTGTCATCCCAGCGCTCCCCCGGACGCGGACGCGCGTCCACCGTGGAGAGGAACGCAACGCACGCCTCATTGAGCAAAGCATCGCGCGACGGAACATATGAGTAGAGCGCCATGGCGGTCACGCCCACGCGCGTTGCCACGTTGCGCATCGAGCATGCATCTACCCCCTCCTGCTCGATCAAGCGCATCGCTTCGCGCACCACTTCCTCTTTGGTGAGCGTGCCTTTCGCGCGCCGGGTTGCGTTCTTGGCCGGCTTAGATTCTTGCCGCCCCGGCTTAGCTTCTTGTTGCCCCATCGGATGCCGCCCTCCTTTTGCACCTAATCAGGCCACGTCCTGCCCACGTCGCGCCTTTTGAAGATTTCTCTCATATTATACACCGTATATATTCTACTATACAATGTATAGAATACCTGTCATCTGGGATTACATAAAAACGTTGGATGAAGTGTCTCCGGATCCCCTGCATTCAAGTGCCCGCGCTATATGCAGGGTGCACCCTCTTCTTTCCCCCATGCACCGCCATCGAACTTCTCGTATCGCACGCGCACATTTTGTCGTGCGCGCGTATTTAAGAGGTTTTTGTCGTTCACCGAATCCGAATTGGATTTATTGTTGCAATTAATACAACATAGTGTTCAAATAACCAATTGATACAGACACGATGCCCCTATTGCGGGCACACGCTGAGCGCATGCATATAGTTCTTAGAGGAGTTCCATGAGTACTCAACCCCCTGCCTCCATCGACCTTGGCATCGACATCGGATCCACCACGACCAAATACGTGGTGCTCGATACCGCCACGGGTGCGCGCCTGGCTTCGGGATACAAACGCCACAATGCCCGCCAGGCTGAAAGCGTCGCCCATGTGCTGGACGAGGTGCGCTCCGCCTTCCCCGCCGCTACCGTACGCGCCGCAGTCACCGGATCGGGTTCGGCCCACATCGCTCAGGCGCTTGGCGCTCCCTACATCCAAGAGGTGGTAGCCAACGCCGTAGCCGTGCAGAAGCTCTACCCGCAAACGCGCTGTGCCATCGAGCTGGGCGGCCAGGACGCCAAGATGGTGTTCTTCCGCCAGGACCCCGCAAGCGGCCGCCTCGATGTGGCAGACATGCGCATGAACGGCAGCTGCGCGGGCGGAACGGGAGCCTTCATCGACGAAATCGCCACGCTGCTCAAGGTGCCCACCGAAGAATTCGATTCGCTGGCATCGCAGGGCAAGGCCGTCTACGACATCTCCGGCCGCTGCGGCGTGTATGCCAAAACCGATATCCAGCCCCTCCTTAATCAAGGCGTGCCGCGCGAAGACATCGCGCTCTCATCGCTGCATGCCATCGCCAAGCAGACCATCGGCGGCCTGGCGCAGGGCCTCGACATCGAGCCGCCCGTCATCTTCGAGGGCGGCCCGCTCACGTTCAACCCCACGCTCGTACGCGTGTTCTGCGAACGTCTGAACCTCACCGACGAGCAAGCCATCCGCCCCGAGCACCCCGAGACCATCGTGGCCCTGGGCACGGCGTACTCGCTCTCGGGCATGTTCGCAGACGCGCAGCCCATCGACATCGAAGCGGCCAAGGCCACCCTCGCCGAGCGCCCCCAGGGCGACGGCACCACGGGCGCAGCGCCGCTGTTCGCCTCCGCAGCCGAACGCGCCGAGTTCGAAGAGCGCCACGCCAAGGAGAGACGTCCCCATGCGCCCAAGCCCCAGCCAGGTGATGTGCTGCGCTGTTACTTGGGAATAGACTCGGGCAGCACCACCACCAAGTTCGCGCTCATCAACGAGCAGGGCGAGCTCGTGGACGAGTTCTATGCCCCCAACGAAGGCCAGCCGCTCGACGTGGCGCGCGACGCGCTCATCGAGATGCGCGACCGCTACGCCGCCCACAGCGTGACGCTCACCATCATCGCATGCGGCACCACCGGCTACGGCGAGCTCATGTTCAGCCAGGCCCTCCACGCCGATTACCACACCGTTGAAACCGTGGCCCACGCCGCGGCCGCCACCGCCTACGTGCCCGATGCCAGCTTCATCCTGGACATCGGCGGGCAGGACATGAAGGCCATCTGGCTCGACGACGGCATCATCTCGGATATCGTGGTCAACGAAGCGTGCTCTTCGGGCTGCGGCAGCTTTTTGGAGAACTTCGCCTCAACATTGGGCATCCCCACGCGCGAGATTGCCCAGGCGGCGTTCGAATCGCAATCGCCCGCGCAGCTGGGCAGCCGCTGCACCGTGTTCATGAACAGCTCCATCGTGAGCGAGCAGCGCAACGGCCGCACGCCTGAGGACATCATGGCGGGGCTCTGCCGCTCCATCATCGAAAACGTGTTCACCAAGGTGGTGCGCATCCCCAACACCGATATCCTGGGCGACAAGGTGATCGTGCAGGGCGGCACCTTCAACAACGATGCCGTGCTGCGCGCGCTTGAGCTCTACATTGGCAAGAACGTGATTCGCGCGCCCTTCCCCGGGCTCATGGGCGCCATCGGCGCTGCGCTTCTGACCAAACGCTTCGTGGAGAAAAACGGCGGCCCCGACGCCTACACCACCACGTTCATCGGCCTGCACGCGCTGGACGATTTCTTCTACACACAGCAGTCCAACCTGCCCTGCCCGTTCTGCGCCAACCACTGCAACCGCACGCTGGTCACGTTCTCCGACGGCACGCAATGGGTCACGGGTAACCGCTGCCCGCGCGGCGAGGTGATCGGCGACCCCAAAGATGCCGCCGTGCGCGATGCCGCCAAGGCGGCCATGGACCAGCGCTTCAGCGCCCCGAACCTCTTCGACACGCGCCGCGAGCTGCTGTTTGCTAACTACGATGCGCCCCGGCTGTGCGAGCCGCGCGACATCACCATCGGCCTGCCGCGCGTGTTGAGCTTCTGGGATACGATGCCGTTTTGGACCACCTTCTGGAAGAGCCTCGGCTTTGGCGTGAAGCTCTCGCGCGAAAGCACGCGTGCGCTCTTCGAGAGCGGCCTGCCCTCGGTTACCTCCGACACGGTGTGCTTCCCCGCCAAGCTTGTGCATGGGCACATCCGCGACCTTGCGCGCGCCGGCGTGGATCGCATCTTCATGCCCATCATCACCACCGTGCCCTCCGAGAACATGCAGGAATCGAGCGAGTCGATGTGCGCCGTGGTGAAGGGCTACCCCATGGTGATTCGCAACTCCGACAACCCGCAGCGCCGCTTTGGCGTGGAGTTCGACGACCCGCTGTTCCACTGGTACACCGACGCCGACCGCGAGCGCCAGCTTGTAGGCTGGATGCAGGAGACGTTCGGCGTGGCGCCCGAGCTCACCAAGCGTGCGATCGAAGCGGCCGACGCCGCGCAGAAATCGTTCAAGGGTCAGCTGCTCGAGGCCGGCGGCAAGGCCATCGCCGACACCAAGGCGCACGGCCGCTATGCCGTGGTGCTGGCGAGCCGCCCCTACCACAACGATTCACTCGTGAACCACGAGCTGCCCGAGATGTTCGCCGAGATGGGCCTACCGGTGCTGCCGCCCGATGCCGTGCCGGGCGCCACCGAGGTGGACCTGCACAACAGTCGCTTGGATATCGTAAATAATTACCACGCCCGCATGCTGGGCTGTGCCGTGCTGGCCGCTCAGCGCGATGAACTGGAGTTCGTGCAGCTCGTGAGCTTCGGCTGCGGCCATGACGCGTACCTCTCCGACGAAATCGTGCGCATCATGCGCGAGGTTTCGGGCAAGACGCCGCTCATCCTCAAGGTGGACGAGAGCGACGTGCAGGGGCCGCTGCGCATCCGCGTGCGCTCCTTCGTGGAGACGGTTGACATGCGCCGCGAGATGGAGACGCAGGAGACACTCCAAGCCGGCGCGGGCGATGCCGGCGCAGCCGAACAAGCTGCTGCAGATGACAAATCTGGGCGAGCCGCCGCAACCGACGAAGCCGGGCGAGCTACCGCAGCGGCCGACGCTGCCGCGCACTCGGGCAACGAGCCCGGTTCCGCATCCGCGAGCGCCCCCACGCATGAGACCCACGAGCTGGCCGACCCCTACCCCGTCAAATTCACCAAGGCCGACCGCGCCGACAAGGTGGTGCTGATGCCCAACACCTCGCACGCGTTCAGCCGCCTGATGGCGAGCGCGTTCGCCAAGCAGGGCATCCGCACGGTGCCGCTGCCCATCGGCCGCGAGGAGGCCATCCGTCTGGGCAAGAAATACGTGCACAACGACATCTGCTTCCCGGCACAGATCGTGATCGGCGAGGCGCTGGCCGAGCTGGAAAGCGGCAAGTACGACCTCGACCACGTTGCCGTCGCCACAGGCAAATACGTGGGCGACTGCCGACTCACGCATTACGCGGCGCTTTTGCGCAAGGCGCTCGACGACGCGGGATACGCCCAGGTGCCCATCATCACCAACGATGACACCGACACCCACAATCAGCACCCCGGTTTCAAGATGAACGCCTACACCGCCATCTGCATCGCGGGATGCCTGCCCATGATCGACGTGCTGGAAGAGCTCGTGCGCAAGATGCGCCCCTACGAGCTCGACCCCGGCGCCTCCGACGCAGCGTTCGAGTACGCAATGGACGAATTGATCGGCGGCTTGGACTCGGGCGGCCTGCGCGGCGCTCGTGCGGGCTTCTCGCGCGGCATCGAGCGCATGCGCCAGGTTCGCTACGACCGCTCCAACCCGCGCCCCACGGTGCTCATCGTGGGCGAATACCTGCTGAATTTCCATCCTGGCGCCAACCACGACGTGGAAGAATATCTGGAAAAGTGCGGTCTCGAGGTCATCGAGGCGCGCATGACCGATGTCATCCGCAAAACGTACTTCTATAAAGATGCGCAGGCCAAAGAGTTCCACGTTAGCCTGCCGGCCCAGCAAAAGGCCTGGAACGCCATCGCCAACAAGGTGTTCGACATCGCGCACGACTTCTGCGACAAAATAGCGTGCCGCCACCCGCTCTACACGCCCGCCGTGCGCATGGACGAGCTGGTTGTGGCGAGCGACCCCATCATGCACCACACCTTCGACGCGGGAGAAGGCGTGCTGATTCCCGGCGAGATCCTGCATCACGCGGAGCATGGCTGCCGCACATTCCTCATCCTGCAGCCGTTTGGATGTCTGCCCAACCATGTATGCGGCCGCGGTGTGGCGAAACGACTCAAGGAGATGTATCCCGACGCGCAGATTCTGCCCCTGGACTACGATCCCGACGTGAGCTTCGCCAACGTGGAGAACCGCCTGCAGATGCTAGTGATGAATGCGCTCGCCGGCAAAAGCGGCGCCGATGACGCCGTGCCAGCGCGTCCTTCGACGACCTCGCCTGAAGCTGCCGCAAACTCGGACGCATGCGAGTCGTGCGCCGCATGCGTCGGCGCATCCGCATGCCCCGTCGGCAGCACAACCAACCAGAACTTGGCGTAAGGAGGCGCGAGATGGCCAGACCGAAAAAAGACGCAAACTGTGTCGAGGCGCGCCAACGCATCATCGACGGGTTCTGGACGCTGCTCGAAGAGCGGCGCTTAAGCGACATTACCATCGGCATGGTGGTCGAGCAGGCCCAGTGCAATCGCGGCACGTTCTACTATCATTTCGAGAGCCTGGACGCGCTTTTGCATGAAGCCATCGAGCGCGAGCTGTTGGTTGAGCGCGACATCCCCGGCATGATCTTCGAGCTCGCCTGCGGCATCGAAGACTCCCCTTCTCAGCGGCTGGGCGAAACGAACGAGCTGTACCGCCTCTCGCTCATAATGGACCGCGGCGGACTCGACCTGGTTGCCGAAGAGGCCAAACGTACAATCGTGGGCATGTGGACCGCCCTGCTGGTGCCGGGCCAGACGGAGCTTCCGGAGCCAACGCGCGAGGTCATCGAGTATTTCACCTCGGGCACGCTGGGACTCATCTCCTACCGCTTCGCGCGCGAGAAAGAAGGGCGGCCGGCGTCGTCGACCATCGCCACCGACGATTTTCTCAAACGCAACGCCGCATTCGTGATCGAGCAGGTGGCTCGATACCAAGGCATGACCGAAGCCGACGTGCTAGCACGGCTGCACATGGCCAGCTGCCTGATGCATCAGGCGCGAGCATAGGCCATTACAGGTGGGGCCGGCCCGATTGAGCCGTAGTCGAGGATTTCGGGTGACCCCAATCGGGCAAACGCACAACCAGCAGTTCCGGATAATCGACACGACTATCCGGAACTGCTTGCCAACCGCCCCGGATGGCCCTTTGCCCACAGCAGGCTGGGGTGCGTCAGCGCGCTCAAGCCTCGGCCGTTCGGCAGCGGCAGCGGAAAACGCCTTCGTATCTGGCCGCGGAATATATACGAATCTACGGGCAAAACCAAAAAAACGCCCTAGGGGAACGCGCGCATCTCGAGGCAAACCGCAAAATGCTCGAGCCCGATAAGCCCAGCGAAACAGAGCTTGTTTAATTGGCAGTTTTTCGAAGTATGTTATCCGATCAGGCGTCCCTTCCCCTCGGTTCTGCCAGTTATCCCAAGTATGTAATCCTCTGCACGATGTTTTTCGGGGTGGAAGGCGTGCGAAGGGCGTCAAGAAGAGGGGGAGCATCATGCTGATTCCTAAAGCGCCTGGTCACATCCTTGCGGATGCACGGGCGGGATGCGAGGAGGGGCAAACGAGTGCCCAAATTATTTGAGAATGGATTACATACTTGGATAAACTGGCAAGAAGCAATGAAAAGGGGACCGCGGACGTTTTCTTGTACATCCTACAGCACCGGATAGCCCAGCGCCGCGCGGCGCTCGTCCGGGGTGAGCCACCCGAGCTTCTGGGATATGCGCCCCTCGCGGAACCAGCGCATCCACTC
>NZ_QIBX01000027.1 GCF_003725995.1 Slackia equolifaciens | reverse complement strand
GGCGGCCTCGGCGTGCGTCATGCCCTCCTCCAGGGCGAGCAGCGCAAGCTCCACCACGTCCCTATCATACATGCGGACCCCCTTCCGGACGCGTGAATCGCGTCCAACTTTTCGTCCGCAGTCCCAAGCGCAGGAAACTGGATGACATACTTGGTTTTTCTGCCACTCAGATTGCGCGTGAGTGATTGCGGCTCCAACTTTGCCCTCGCAACAGCCCAAAAAATACAAGGGCTCGCCGAAACGAGCCCCTTTGTTACAAAACCGCCGCAGCCTGTCATACGAACGTCGCAGCCTGTCATACGACCACTGCTGTCTGTCGCGCGACCACTGCTGCCTATCGCACAAACGCCGCTGTTGCACGACCGCCGCCGTCTGCAGCACGAACGTCACAGCCACGACCTCTGCTGCCCGCTGCGCAACCTCCGCTACCGCCAAAAGCACCATTCATCGATGCGACATGCCGGGCATCCGCGCAAATCCATCAACCCTCATCGCCCAATCAACCAACGCCCTCGTCACGCCGGCGCAGTGGTTTCAAGCGTTCCCGTCGATTGGGATGGCGCAAATGTCGCATTGCAACCCGCCATGCAAAAAGACGGCCTTTCCTATCCTCGAACCTCGGCGCCCGTCGCAGCGCACACCTTTTTCACCAGCTTGGCATGGGCTTTTTCCACCTCTTCACTGGTCAGCGTGCGATCGGCTGCACGGTATGCAAGCGCGTACGCCATAGACTTCTTGCCCTCGCCCACGCGCTCGGCGTCGCGGTACACGTCGAACAGGCGCACGTCCTCGAGCAGCTTGCCGCCCGCGGAGCTCATGCACTGGCACAGACGCTCATTGGCAACGGCCTCGTCCACCACGAACGCAACATCCATGGTGACTGCAGGGAATTGCGGCACGTCCACATAGGGTCGTGCAGGCTCGCTCGCCTTGATGAGCGCCGCCAGGTCGAGCTCGAACGCCACAACCGGCCCCTGCACATCGAAAGCGTCCAGCGCCAACGGATGGATTTCGCCCAGCCAGCCAAGCTCGATGCCGCCGGAAAGCAGCTGCGCCGCACGGCCCGGCTGCAAATGCGGCGCCTCTTCCGCATCAAGCGCTTTCACGCGGAACTTGGGAATGGCCAGCTCACGTACCAAGTTTTCCACCACGCCCTTGCCATCGAAGAAGTCGAAGGCAACGGCAGGCGCATTCCAGGCGTCGTCATGCATGGAGCCCACCAGCACGCCGGCCACCTTCTGTCGCTCCTTGGGCAGCTGACGGCCCTCGGCCGCATGGAAGGTGCGGCTGATCTCGTAGAGCTGGATGTTCTTCACGCCGTGCGCCTGGTTGTGGGCCACGCTGCGCAAGAGGCCGGGGATGATGGTGCGGCGCAGAATGGATTGCTCGGCATTCATGGGGTTGATCAGCTCCACGGGGTCGCCCAGGCCGTCCTCCTTCATGCGCAGACGCTCCAGGTCATCGGGCATGGCAAACGAATAGGTCATGGTTTCGTTCATGCCGCTCGCGCGCAGCGCGTTGTTGACGATATCCAGCTTGAGTTCCTCGACGCTGCGCGTACCGACACGGCCCGGACCGCCCGGCAACGTAGACTCGATGCGATCCATGCCCCACAGGCGCAGCACCTCCTCATACAGGTCGATTTCGCGTTCGAGGTCGGGTCGGAACGTGGGCGCCACCACGGCGAGCACGTCGGCGTCATCGGCCTTGCTCACGGTGCAACCTAGACGGGTCAAGATATCTTCGATGAACTCGACCGGGATCTCCGAACCCATCATCTCGTTGAAGCGCGCGGTGCGGAAACGCAGGTCATAGGGCTCGGTCTTCTTGCCCCATACGTCCACGATGCCCGCGTCGTTGCCGGAGGCGTGGCACACCGTGCCGCCCGCCACCTCGGCAATGAGGGCGGCGGCGGCGGCAGAACGCGCCTCGATGCCGTTGTCGTCCACGCCGCGCTCATAGCGCATGGAGCTCTCGGAGATGAGGCCCAGGTTGCGGCTCGTGCGGCTCGTGCGGCCGGCTTCAAACGCCGCCGCCTCGAGCAGGATGTCCACCGTCTCCTCGGTCACCTCGGTATCCAGGCCGCCCATAACGCCCGCAAGCGCCACCGCGCCCTGCTCGGGCGTGGAGATGACGGTCATGTCTTCGGTCAGCTCGCGCTCTTCGCCGTCGAGCGTAACCAACTTCTCACCAGGCTGCGCAGCGCGCACCACGATGTGCGCCACGCCCTGCTCATTCTGCAGCTTGCGCAGGTCGAACGCATGAAGCGGCTGGCCCAAAAGGAACAAGATGTAGTTGGTCACGTCCACGATGTTGTTAATGGAACGCTGGCCGATGGCGGCAAGGCGCTCGACCATCCAGTCGGGGCTGGGACCCACCTTGCACCCGCGAATCACGCGGGCGGTGTAGCGCGGGCAGCGAACGTCGTCGTCCACATCGATCCTCACCAGGTCCTCAACGGCGGGACCTTCCGCGTCAAGCTGCAGCTTGGCCGCCATCTCAGGAGTGGGATCGTTCCAATCCTGCTGATACATAGCCCCTACCTCGCGTGCGAAGCCCGCAATGGACAGGCTGTCGGGACGATTCGGCGTGATTTCCAAATCGAGCACCGTGTCGGATTGGCCCAGGTAGTCGGCTATAGGCATGCCAACGGGAGCATCTTCGGGCAACACCCAGATGCCCGAATGGTCGGCACCCATGCCCAGTTCGCGCTTGGAGCAGCACATTCCGTTGGAGGCCACGCCGCGAAGCTTGGACTTTTTGATTTTGAAGTCGCCCGGCAGCACGGCGCCAACGGTTGCCACCGGTACCTTGATATCGGCCGCGATGTTCGGCGCGCCGCACACGATCTGGATGGGTTCGCCCGCGCCCACATCCACGGTTACCACATGCATATGGTCGCTATCGGGATGCTCGTCGCACGTGAGCACATGGCCCACCACCACGCCGTCGAAGTTGTCGCCGGTGCGCTCCACGCCTTCCACGCCCGTGCCAGTAAGGTCGAGCCTGTCGCAGAATTCCTTGATATCGGCCGGCACATCCACATAATCAGCCAGCCACTTAAGAGAAACCTTCATCCTCTTTCCCTTCTATGTATCGCCTCCCAACGCCCAACGCGCCAGCCCCGGAAAAGGGGCACAGGACGCAAGCCGGAGGAAGACGGAAAGTTCGGGGCAAACCCTCATCCGCAAGGCGAGAAAGCAGCCGTAACCCTTTCATGCGCAGGTTGCGAGGCGAGGGGTTGAATGCGAGTTCCGCACGAGCCAAACGCGCCAGTGGCGCGTTTGCGCGAGACAGGACTGTCTGAGCAGGCAACCCCTCGCCTCGCAACCGTCGCGCGAAACCTTTCGCCGTCGCGCTTAGAACTGCCTCAGGAAGCGCATATCACCTTCGACGAGCATGCGCAGGTCGGGCACGTTGTACTTCAGGCAGGCGATGCGCTCCACGCCCATGCCGAATGCGAACCCGGAGTATTTCTCGGGATCGATGCCGGCGTAGCCGTATACGTTGGGATCGACCATGCCGCAGCCCAGGATCTCGAGCCAGCCGGTACCCTTGCACATGCGGCAGCGTTCGCCATCGTGCGTATGCCCCGATCCGCCGCACACGCCGCAGCTCACATCCACCTCAGCCGAAGGCTCGGTGAACGGGAAGTAGTGAGCGCGGAAGCGGGTCTTGCGGTCCTCGCCGAAAATCTGCTTGCACACGTACTCGAGCGTGCCCTTGAGGTCGCCGAACGTGATGCCCTCGTCTACCACCAGACCCTCGATCTGATGGAACTGAGGCAGATGCGACGGGTCGGCCACGTCGCGACGATACACCTTGCCGGGGCTGATGATATAGATGGGCGGCTTCTGCGCCTCCATGACGCGCGCCTGCACCGGAGAGGTCTGGGTGCGCAGCAGCACGCCCGACTCGCCCTTGACGTGCGCATGCTCGTCGTTGGATCGGTCGATCACATAGAACGTATCGGCCAAGCCGCGGCTGGGGTGGTCCTCAGGAGCGTTCAGCGCATTGAAGTTGTAGTATTCGGTTTCCACCTCGGGACCCTGCGCGATGGAGTAACCCAAGCCCAGGAAGATTTCAGAAATCTCGTCGGCGATGCGATTGATCAGATGGCGCGTGCCCATCTGCTGCGCGCGACCGGGAAGCGTGACGTCCACGGCCTCGGCGTCCATCTTCGCCAAAAGCTCGGCGCGCTCAAGCGTTGCCTTGCGCGCTTCGAGCGCCGACTCCACGGCGCTTCGCACCTCATTGGCCGTCTTACCGACGCTCGCACGCTCCTCTTTGGGAAGCTGCCCCATGGAGCGCAGATACCCCGTGAGCGACCCCTTCTTGCCAAGCACGCCAACGCGCACCGCCTCGAGCGCCTGCGTATCGGCCGCGCCCTCGATGCTCGCCAGCGTTGCCGACTTCAACTCGATAAGCTCGTCGACTACCGCCATGTCACCTCTCGCTTTCGTCTCTTCCGAGGCGCGCCGCCCGACGCGCCGCCCAACAAAAAAAGCCCTCTTTCGTCCTTGCTCGCACCGCCCGAAGGCTTTGCGAATCCAAGGACGAAAGAGGGCTCTCGCGGTACCACCTTGGTTGACGGGCAACCGCAAACGACAGAGCCGAAGCCCTTCGCGCTGCCTGCGGTGCGCCTGGCACCGACGCGGCAACCGCCGTTTGCGAACGCATCCGTCCGCTCATTGCGCCCTGTAACGGGAGCACCCGGCGCGGCCTACTGGGCATCCGCGAGCTCGATTGCCGTCTCGCCGCCGTTCGGGTTTCCGCCGAACCGCCGCGAGCGGGCAAGCGCTCACCCCGCGTTCAACCGCGCTGCTCGGAAGGGAAACCGGGAACGCGCGCCTTGCCGGGTTCTTCCAGCCGATGAAACCCTTCTCTTACGGCAAAGCCCTGCGCGAACCGAATCTTCGTCAACGCATTTCATCGCCCGGGTCATGCTCCGCCTGTTTGACGATCGGGCAACCCCGCCCGCTCGCCACGGACACACGGCGCGTCCCGCGCGATATCGCGGTAGTATAACGCAAACCTGTCCCGCCATACGCGCCCGATTGCAAGTATCACGTCTTTTTGACGCAGAAATCGCCGCGAAAACGATATCTTATTGCCGAAATGATAGGACACCGTGCGTACGATGGGCGACATCTGCCTTCGGTTGCGCCGTGAACATGCGCCCAATGGTCATTACGCCGCCTTTCGATACAATGGCACGGATGGAAAACGCTGGCGGCGGAAGAAGGCAACAAACATGACGATCGCAAAAGAACTCGCAGCGCTTGCCGACCCCGAATATAGAGACTTCCAGGCGAAGCTTGTGCCAACCGTGAGCCCCGAACGCATTCTTGGCGTGCGAACGCCGGAGTTGCGGAAATTCGCGCGCGGGTTGGCAAAACGCCGGCCCGATGAGGCGAGGGCTTTCGTCACCAGCCCCATGCATGAGCTCTATGACGAAATGAATCTACATGGCGAACTCATCGGGCTCTTGGCGCAAACGTCGCAAGAAGCATTTGACATGCTTGACGCATTCCTCCCCCACGTCGACAACTGGGCAACGTGCGACCTCATCAAAGTGCCGGCCTTCAAGCGCGACCTGCCCGCCGTGCTAGAAAAGATTCGCACGTGGTGCTCTGCAGGAGCCCCGGATACAGCAACGGTCGGCGTGCCCGACCCCGCAACCGAGTACGTAGTGCGTTTTGGCGTTGTGCAGCTCATGACCCTCTTTTTGGACGATGCCTTCGAGCCCGATCAGCTGAGCATCGTAGCGCGTATCAACCGACCAGAGTATTACATCAACATGGCTCGAGCCTGGTATTTCAGCTACGCACTCGTCAAGCAACCCGAGGCCACACTGCCGCTGTTCGAGGCGCGTCCTATCGCGCTGGACGCGTGGACGCACAACAAATCGCTCCAGAAGGCTCGCGAAAGCCGCCGCATCACACCCGACCAAAAGGCGTATCTGCAGTCGCTCAAGGCGAAGTGACTACCCCGCAAGCTCTTCGGCGATGAAGCGGCCGGTGACGCTCGCTTCGCAGGCGGCAACTTCCTCCGGTGTGCCGGCGCACACCACGCGCCCGCCGTCTTCGCCGCCGCCTGGGCCCATGTCTATCACGTAATCGGCATTGCAGATCATGTCCAGGTCATGCTCGATAACCACCACGGTGGCACCGTTGTCGATGAGCCGCTGCAGCACGCGCAGCAGTACCTCCACATCAAGCGGATGCAGGCCAATCGTGGGCTCGTCGAACACGAACAGAGCATCGGCCTGGTTGCGCGTAAGTTCGCTCGCCAGCTTCAGGCGCTGCGCCTCGCCGCCCGAAAGCGCCGGCGTAGCCTCGCCCAGCGTGAGGTAGCCGAGGCCCAAATCATGCAGAATGCCCAGTTTGTCCTCCACCTTGCGTAGCCCGCTGACTTTCCCGCGCGCCTGGTCTACCGTAAGCGCCAAAAGCTCGGGCAACGAGATGTCCTCGTCGAAGCCTCCGGATGCATCAGGCGCGCCCGCGGCAACGGCAGCGCTCGAAGCGAAGGTCCCCCCGCCGCATCCAAACGCCTCCGTTCCCACAACGGCGTCCGCCTCGCCATCGCGCGCCGCCGCATGCTCCACCGGGCGGCGTACGCCATAGGCATCGCGGCCATAGCGCGTGCCGTTGCAATCGGGGCACGGGATGTCCACATCGGGCAGAAATTGCACGTCGAGCGAAATCTGCCCCGTGCCGTCGCAGGTGGGGCAGCGCAGGCTGCCGGTGTTGTACGAGAAGTCGCCCGCCTTAAGGCCGCGCTTCTTTGACTCGGTGAGCCTCGCGAACGCACGACGCAAATCGTCGAGCACCCCAGAATACGTGCCCACCGTGGAACGCACATTGGCTCCGATGGGCGTGGCGTCGATCAGATTAACCCGTCGGATGCCGTCAGCGCGCACGTCGAGCACGTGCGCGGGGATGGCGCCTCCCGACGCGAATGCCGCAACGCCCGGCACCAAGCTCTCGAGCACGAGCGTTGTTTTGCCCGACCCCGATACGCCTGTGACCGCAGTAAGCCGTCCGCGCGGAATGTCCACCCCGAGCGGCCTCACCGTATGGATAGCCCCCGTCTCAAGGTGGATGGCTCCCGCGCTGAAAACCTCGTCCGACGCGCACCGATTACGCACGCGCACCTGCGCCTCGCCCGACAGAAACGGCCCAATGCGCGACGCCGGGCTCGCAGCCACCTCGGCCACGCTCCCCTGCGCAATCACGCTTCCGCCCGCCGCGCCCGAGCCGGGCCCCATCTCCACCAGATGATCGGCGTGGCGCAGCACGCGCACGTCGTGATCCACCACCACAACGGAGTTGCCGTCGTCCAGCAGGTCGTCCATCACGCCCAAAAGCCCTTCCACGTTGGCGGGATGAAGGCCAATAGACGGCTCATCCAGCACATAAAGCACTCCACAGGTGCGGTTGCGTACGGCGCGAGCAAGCTGCACACGCTGCCGTTCGCCCGTGGAAAGCGTAGAGCTCGCGCGATCGAGCGCGAGATACCCCAGCCCTAGCTGCTGAAGGCGCGAAATGGGCTCCGCCGTTTCGCCTACGATGCTTTTCGCCATCTCCCGCATGTATTCGGGCATAAGGTCGGGCACCGTAGGCGCCCATGCCGCCAGCTCGTCGAGCGTCATATGGGCGGCATCCCCCAGGTTCATGCCGTCAATCACCGGGCCGCGGGCGCGCTCCGAAAGACGCGTTCCACCGCAGTCGGGGCATGTGTCCTCGCGTAGGAATCTGGCCACGCGCGCCAGGCCTTTTTCGTCCTTGGCCTTAGCGAGCGCGTTTTCCACCGTATACACGGCGTTGTAGTACGTGAAGTCGAGCTCGGCGAAATTGTCGCCCTTCTTGGCATGATAGAGGATGTGCTTTTTCTCGGCCGGCCCGTGGAATACTATGTCGCGCTCTTCGGGAGTAAGCTCGCAAAACGGCACGTTGGTGCGCACGCCCATGGCGCCGCACACCTGTTTCATGAGATCCCACATGAGCGATCCCCACGGCAGCACGGCGCCCTCGTCGATCGTCTTGGACTCGTCCGGCACCAGAGTCGACTCGTCTACCGTGCGCACGATGCCGGTGCCGCCGCATGTGGGGCATGCCCCGCCGCTGTTAAAGGCAAGGTCTTCCGCACCGGGGCCGAAGAACTCCTCGCCGCATTCCAGGCAGGTGGTAGGAACCATCAGCGCCACATCCATGCTGGGCGGCACATGCGCGCCGCAATGCGGGCATTGGTGGCTGCCTAAGCGCGAGAACATCAGACGCAGGTAATTGAGCAGCTCGGTCGACGTGCCGAATGTCGAATGCACGCCGGGAATGCCCGGGCGCTGGCGCAGCGCGAGGGCGGCGGGCACGTGCAGCACCTCGTCCACGGTGGCACGGGCCGTTTGGCCGATGCGACGACGCGTGTAGGTAGACAGCGCATCAAGATAGCGACGGCTTCCCTCGGCATAGAGCGTGCCCAACGCAAGAGAGCTTTTGCCCGACCCCGACACGCCGGCGATGCCCACAAGCCGGCCCAGCGGGATATCCACGCTCACATTCTTAAGATTGTGCACCCGCGCCCCTCGCACTTGAACAACGGCGGGCGCAATACGTCTATCTCTGTCTGCCATGTCATCCTCGTTTCGTTCGTCGCATCCTAGTATAATAATCCGTCCGAATTCTTATTCGACCAGATTCAATTGCGTCGACCAATCGAGCGCCCGCATGCGCTCACAACACCCGCCATCGAGGAGCGCTCATGGTTTTCGCATGTCCCAATCCCGCATCCAATGCCAACGCGTCGCAGCATGCCATCTCGTCCAAAGACCAGCTGATGGCGGCGGATGAGGCGCGCGACATCGCAACGTGCGGGTGCTCGCTCATGCGGCTTGCGAACACGCGTTTCACAAGCGCAGGGGCGCACGACCCCACGCCAACGCCGTACTTCGTGCTTGAGGGGCTCTTCGGGCGCTTCGAGCTCGGCCCCGATTCTCACGTGCTCGACGTGGGCTGTGGCATGGGGCGCGCGCTTGCATATTTCGCCGAAGCGGGGCTGCCAGGACGCATGACGGGCATAGAGCTTGACCCCGCGCTGGCCCAATTCGCCTCGTCGTGGTCCCGCGGCAAACCAAACCTGCAGGTCATCTGCGGCGATGTGCTCGACCTCCCGCTTGCGCCCTACTCGCATTTCTACCTGTTCAATCCGTTCGACACCGCCGTGTTGCTCAAATTCCTCGCCATGCTCGAGGCGGAGGCCGCACGCCCCGTCTCGCTTGCGCACATGTCCGACAACGGCGAAACGTATTTCTACATCGGCCGCACCGGATGGAGCCTCGCCGATGAGGGCGCGTTTCAAAAATACCCGCCCCGTCATAGCGCGAACGGTCAAGAGCGGGCCCTTCTCTCGCGCAACGCGCCAAAGAGCGCAACCGACAAAGCTCGCTTGAAAGCCACCGCCAAAGACGCCGCAGGCACAACATACGCGCAAACGCCTCCCAAAGGCCGCCAGTTCAACGTTTACGACCATCCGCAGCACTACTCCATCTGGAGATTTGAACCTTAAGCCCTCGCCGAGCGCACCTCTTGAGGGTCCCGCCGAGCTGCCAAAGTTCAACTGGCTGCGCACGAGCGGTTGGCAGGCATGGCGTTGCCGCTGGCGGGCGGCGCCGACTCAACCGATTGCACACAGGCGACCGGCTGCGGTTCGTTTACTCGCTATCGAATCTGCCCACAATCGACACCGGACATTCCCCCGCAACCTTTAGCAATCCTTTAGATTCTCGCCTCATGCTTGTATCCAGACGGAACGCAAGGCACGGCCCACGCACGCCGGCACGAGCCGCTCGAACGGCACGCCGGCAAGGCCGTCCCATCCAAGCAGGAGGCAGACATGGAATACATGCTGGAAACACGCAGGCTCACCAAACGGTTCGGACGAGGCGAAAATGCCCAACTCGCCGTGAGCGATATAAATCTGCACGTACGGCAAGGGCGCGTGTACGGGCTTCTAGGGCCCAACGGAGCGGGTAAATCAACCACGCTCAAGATGATTGCGGGCATGCTGCATCCCACGCAGGGCGAGATCATCTTCGACGGTCGCCCCTGGACGCGCGACGACCTTTACGAAATCGGCTCGCTCATCGAAGCCGCGCCGCTCTACCCCAACCTATCGGCGCGCGAGAACCTCCGCGTGCGCACCACCATGCTTGGCATCCCCGAAAGCCGCATCGATGAAGTATTGCACACGGTGGGCTTGGAAAACACGGGCAAGAAGCGCGCCGGAAAGTTTTCCATGGGCATGAAGCAGCGGCTGGGCATCGCTCTCGCGCTCCTCGCACGCCCGAAGTTCCTCATCCTGGACGAGCCCGCCAACGGCCTCGATCCCATCGGCATCGAGGACCTGCGCGAACTCATCCGCTCGTTCGCGCGGGACGGCATCACGGTACTGGTTTCGAGCCACATCCTTTCAGAGGTGCAGCAGGTGGCGGATGACATCGGAATCATCGTGGGCGGCCGGCTGGCCTACGAAGGCGAGCTTCAACCCAGCCAGGATCTGGAAGCCCTGTTCATGGACGTCTGCAGGAAGGAGGCCCAGCGATGAGCGCCACCCCGCATCTCGAAGCAAAAGCCGGCCGATTCAACTCGGGCACGAACGGCAACCGAGCATCAAACGCACCCCGCGATGCTTCCGGCCGAACAGGAAGCGAATCGGCGCGACCCTCTCGCCCGGACGGATCGTTCGCTTCCGCCGTTCGCGCCGAGGCGCTCAAATCGCGCCACGCGGCACCCGTTCGACTCGCCGTCATCATGGCCGTGCCGTTCCCTTCCCTGGCGCTCATAAACGCCCTGGCGAACCCGCAGTTCGGCGTTTCGTTTTCGCCATGGAACTATTGGTACGCGCTGCTTCTGGCCGTGACCCTTTCGCTCGTAAGCGCATGCGTCGCCGCCGCCGATGCGCACCTCAAGCTGCGCCCGCTGCTCTCGGCAGGCGCCCCGCCCGCGCGCGCGTGGTGGGCGAAATCCGTATGGTGCCTCGCGCTTTCGCTTGTGTCCAACCTGATCGTATTCGCCCTTTATGCAATCGCGGCCGCCGCGTGCGGAGAAGCGAGCCCGGCAAGCATGACTACTATGCTCGCTGCGACGCTCGTCATCACGCTCGCGAGCTCGTGGATGATCCCGGCGACGCTCTTCCTCACCGCGCGCTTCGGCATGCTGGCAGGCATCTTCATCCCCCTCGTGGTGCAAATCGCCGGCGCGTTCAGCTGGTCGCTCGTACCGTACTGGCCGGCGTTCCCGCCCACGGCCACCGTCGTGGCACCCACGGCGTTTCTGCCGGTGCTGCCGACCGCCGAACCGCTTTCTGCCGGCATCGAAGTGGCGAGCGCGCTCGGTCTTACCGCAGCGAACATCACCATAGCCTTAGGCGTTGCCGCCGCGGCGTTCGTCGCGCTCACGGCCGCAGGCGCCGCGTGGCTCAACCGAGCGGAAGAGAGGTAGGCCGATGAGCAGAAGCAACGGGGCCGCAACCGCACTCGTGCATCCGCCCCACATGACGTTTTTCCGCGCACTGCGATCGGAATTAATCCGCATGCGCACCTCTCCCCTTGTCGCCGTACATCTGGCCTGCGCGGTGGCGGCAGGCGCGGCGTGCGGCGTGTACTTCGCCTTCGCACCCTGGGATCCGGCGCAGGGGGCCGACGCTTACGCCCAGTTCCTCGGGGCCCTCATGCCGCTCATGGCGGGCATCGTGTGCGGCCTCGCCTTCGATGCCGAGCGAGCGGCGGGAGGCCTGGCGAACCTCGTGGGTGCTCCATCGAAAAGATCGGCTTTAGCCGCCAAGGTAACCGCGCTCTATTTGGCGGGAGCGGCAACGCTGGCCATCGCCGTGGGGCTGTTCGCCGCCATCCTTGCCGGCGCGGGACGCAACGGCCTTGGCGCCGCCGCATACGTGTGGTGTGCCGTCGGACTTGCGCTCGGAAGCGCACCGCTTTACATCCTCGCCTCGTGGCTCGCCCTGCGCTTCGGACGCAACGCTGCCATCGGCGTGGGCGCCGTTGGGCTGCTGCTTGCCTTCTTCTCCATCGGCGGCCTGGCGCACGGGCTCATGACCGGCGAGCTCACCGGGGCATATCCCAACATCTTGGGCCTTATCCCCCTCACGTGGACTGCCCGGCTGGGGTCGCTCGGCGTGGAGAATGGCATAGTGAGCTGCGGCGCAACTGGGCAGCTCTCAAACTATCTGGCAAGCGCCGCCGCGCAGGTGCACGCCCAAACCCTGTTCACGGGCGGGCTTTGTCTCATGCTTGCCGCCGCCGCGTTCGCCGTGCTGATCATGTGGTTCGGCCGCTTCGAAGAACACGGCATCCGCGCTTGACGCTGCACCGCAATCTGCTCGTCCCCCCGAACCGCACCCATCCATAAAGAAAGGCCTGACGCCCATGAAACGAAATGCACATCGCATACAATCCGCCCTCGCGGCCGCACTCATCGTCGCAGGGTTCTTCGCCCTGCCGCTCACGCTCTCCGGATGCGACTCTGGCACGATGGCCGTGGGCAAGTCGGTCATCGACCGGGTGCTGCCGAGCGACTGGCGCACCATGTGGGCGGCCACGCCGCAGCCCGATGCGTTTACAGGGTGCTACGACGACGCCAGCGGCCAGGGCGCCAATTACGTGTACGACGTGTGCGCCGCCGATGGCAACGGCCGCACCAAAACCATAACCATCATCTCGTTCGGAAGCAAAGCATCGGGAGAGGGATATCTGCAACTCGACGTCAAAGGGGGATCGGGCGTGCATTATCATGCGGTAGAAGCCGATGAGGTCCCGGATAAAGCGCTTGCCGCTATAGAAGCAAGCGGCGCAGACGCATAGGAAGGAGCGCGTATGTCACGAATCCTCGCGATAGACGATGACCGTGCGATTCTCGATACGCTCGTTCGTGTGCTGGAGCGCGACGGGCACGCCGTAACCGCCGTTTTCCGCCCCGAGAACGTTCCCCAGTTGGACCTCTCGCGTTTCGACCTCATCCTCTGCGACGTGATGATGCCCGTCCTCGACGGCTTCGAGCTCGTGCGCCGCATCCGCAACCTGGTGGACTGCCCCATCGTGTTCCTCACGGCGAAGGTGGCCGAAGAAGACGCCGTATACGGACTGGGCCTGGGCGCCGACGACTACCTCCGCAAGCCTTTCGGCGCAGCCGAGCTTCGAGCGAAGGTTGCCGCCCATCTGCGCCGCGAAAGGCGCGAGCACCACAATGCGCTCGACTTTGGACGCATCCGCATCGACCTGCGCGCATGCGAACTTCTCGTTGACGGCGCCCGCGTGCCCCTCACACCCAGCGAATACGAAATCTGCGAATTCTTGGCCCGCCATGCCGGCCAAACGTTCAGCCGCTCGCAAATCCGCGAGTCGGTGTTCGGATGGACGAACGATTCCGACGACGCCACCGTGACCGTGCACGTGGGCAAGGCGCGCGCCAAGCTCAAAGCGGCAGGCGCCGATCCGATCCAAACCGTATGGGGAATGGGATACAAATGGCAGATATGACTGCGCCCTGGCAGCCAGGGCGAGCTGGGCGAATCGGACAACCCGGACAACCCGGACAACCCGGACAACCCGGACAACCCGGACAACCCGGACAACCCGGACAACCCGGACAACCCGGACAACCCGGACAACCCGGACAAGCATACCGCCGCGGCATGCCTCTATGGCTGGTGGTGGTGCGCTATTTCATCTACTGCATCGCCGCGATCGGGGCGCTCGCCCTGGCTCTCATCATGGGGTTCAGCATCCTCATGAACATGGAGGTGGTCTACCCGGCAAACTACGGAGCCACCCACGCAGACGAAACGCTGGACCGGCTCAGCGAGCAGACGACGTTCGATGCATCTGCCATCCCCTCGGCGTATTGGTATGCCCACATAAGCAATGAGGGCGACGTGCTTGAAACCGATATGAACGAGCGGCAGCTTTCCGTCGCCGTAGCGCTCGTGCAAGAAGGGCGCGGGTTGGGCACGGCCGAACCCGCATCGGACTACGACCTCTATACCGCCATCCAGCCCCGACAGCTGGCCGACGGATCGTGGTGCGCCCTGGGCTACGAGCTTGCACCCCAGTTCACCTCCCGCGAGCTGCGCGATGCGCTGCCCAACCCGCAGAATATGCTGGTCGCGCTCGCCGCTCTGCTCGCCGTTGCCATCCTTGTCGCCTTCGCCGTGCGTGCAAGCCGCGTGATAACGCGCAAGATGCAGCCACTCGTGGACGCCGCAGAGGCAATCGGCCGGCAAGAGCTTGATTTCACGGTGGGAGCGAGCAACGTGCGCCAGGTCAATGTCGTCCTGGGCGCCATGGAGAACATGCGCGCCAGTTTAGCGGCGTCGCTCGAGGCACAGTGGCGAGCCGAGGAGGCGCAGCGGACGCAGGTTGCCGCCCTCGCCCACGATCTGAAAACACCCCTCACCGTCGTGGAGGCCAATGCCGATTACCTGGCGGAAGACACGCGTCTCGCCGGCGACGCGCGCGAGGCCGCCCACGCCGTAGCGAGCGGAGCCCGTAGGCTCAATGATGCCGTGCAGGCAGTCATCGAAGCAGCGCGCGGGCAAGTGGCTCCGCCCCAGTTTGCCGCGACGGAAGTGCATGCGTTTGCGATCGACGTGACAAAGCGCGCGGAAGAATTCGCTAAAACGGCCGGGGCGCGCATCGTGGCAGAGACGGCCCTGCCCCACGGGGCGATGCTTGACGCCGGCAGCACACAGCTAGAGCGCGCCGTGATGAACCTTGTGTCGAACGCCGTAGAACACTCGCCCATCGGCGGAGACGTACGCATTTCGTTTGCGATGGAGGACACCGCCGACGGCGTTACGCCCTACATGGGAGACGTGACGGCTGAGTGCGCCAAGGCGGACATGCACGATCCATCAGGCAAGTACGCTGCGATAGGAAAAGGCGAAATCCCCGGTGAAAGAAAGGGTTCGAGCGGGAACCGCAAAAGCACTGCGACCGTCCCGCCCAATGCGCACGATGCCAATGCGCACGATGCGCACGATGACGCAAACGCGCCAAGCCTCCTCCTCATCATCGTTGACGACGAAGGACCCGGATTCTCCCCTGCCGCCCTTGAACACGGCTGCGAACGTTTCTTCCGCGAAGACGAGGCGCGTAGCCAAGCAGGCTCGATGGGCGGCGAAGGAAGGGGACGCAAAGGCGGCGTTTCCCAGGGGCCGCACGCCAGCCAATGCCCCGTCGAACCTCTCGCATCGAGGGCATCAACCCAGCGCGACTCGGCCCCGCATTACGGCATAGGACTTGCGACGGCATTCGACATCGCCCATGCGCACGGCGGCGCGCTTACGCTGGAGAACCGCATAGATGAATCCGGATGCATCGCAGGCGCCCGCGTAACGCTCCGCATCCCAATGCGCAGATAGCGCATGCGGTCAGACCAAAAGGCCGTACAGAAAGCGGGGCATGGGCGGCCTCACCGTGACGACCTCCGTGTCGCGACCTGCACGCACGGCCTCGATGAGCTCGTCGGTCGCCTCCGACAAGCGGCGGCGGGCGGCGCCCATGCGGGGCTTGTTCTCCATGCGCGGCAGCAATGCCCCGCCTCCGATGGCGATGCCGCCCGAAAAGTGAAGCCCCGATTCGCGGCAAAACGCATGCAGAACGTCCACCGAAGCAAGAGCGTTTCCCGCATCGCAGGACGAATCGATGGCAATCGCGTAGACGCGCGCGCCAGATGGAATATCGAGCGAAGGCGAAAGACGCGCGACGTCGGCAGCGAATCCATCGACCGAAGCCCTTCCCGCACCGCAGGCATACCCAACCACCACGGCATCGCACTCCGAAAGCTCAGCAGCCGTCCCATCCGAAGAACTATCCGCCGCATCGTGAAGCCCCGCAATGCCACGCTCTGCATCGCTGCGCCCCGCATCGCCTTGCCCTGCATCACCTTCCCCTGCATCGCTTCGCCCCGAACGCGCCGAACGAATATCGTCGCCCCCAGGCGTTGCATGCACAAAACACGGCGTGGTCACCCGGTCGGCAACCCCAAACATCTGCGCCATCTCATGGGCATAAGCGCGGTACGCCTCTTCGAAATCGCTCAAAAGAAACGCGACGGAATTCCAGTCAGCGCCGCTCGCGCCAGAACCGCCCGCGGCATTCACCAGCGCGACCGCTGCGGGCGGGCGCGATGCAGACATGCTCGCTTCAGACGAAAAATCGCACTTTTCGCGCCCGTTCGACATCCCTCCCGCCTTTCGTCGTCCATCCGCCAAAGCCTCTAGCGCCCGAGGCTTGAACATCGAAACCATCGAGCTCATTGTACCCGCAAATCAATGCCTCCACCGAAGCTCTCTAATAGCACCCCTCCTTAGCGTTTACGCGCCAATCGGAGAGTCAGGCGGCTGGGGCGACCTGCTTTCGTGCGCCACCTTCCCGTGCGCTTCATCTGCCCCGTCTAGCTCATCGCGCACAGAAAGCGGTAGCCCGGCGCGCTCGCGTCGACGCAGCGATACCAGCACGACAACCGACACCACGGTGAATCCCGCAACGCCCAACACACCCGTCGCGCCCGGGCCTACCAGCGCATTTCCGCCCGTGGCCGAGAAGAGCGTGCCGGCAGCCGCGCACCCGTTGAAAAATCCATGCGCGAGAGCCGCCGGGATGCACGTACCCGTTTTCAGCGTGAGAAACGCCAGGAACACGCCCATGCTGCAGCACATCCAGGTCATGGCCGCGATTCCCAAAAACGGATACCCTGCGTAGCCCGTGCCGTAGTTGTGCCCCAACATCGTGAGCGGCATGTGCCACAAGCCCCAGATCACGCCCATGATGAGAAATGCCGGCACCACGCGGAATCGTCCAAGCAGCTTAGGCATCAGGTAGCCGCGCCAGCCCCATTCTTCCCCGAATGCGGGAATAATGTTCACAAAGGGAATGAAGAGCATAGTAACCAGCTGGCTGTAAAGCGCAATGCGTATCTGGTCTTCGGAAATCGAGAGCCCCTGTGCCTGAACGGTTTCCATCGTAGTGGCCACCATCGCGCCCATGGATGGGTCGAAATCGCCCGGAAACAGCAAGAAGTATGCCACGGCGCCGATTGCGACAAGCGCAACGGTGCCCAACCATGCCGCAATCCACCACTTCCACGTGCGGCGAAACCGTACCGGCTTGAACCATGCGTCACGCATGCCCTCGCGTGTAACAAGACGCGTAACAAGCATGCCCACCATGGGCATGAACATCATGAGCGAGATGAGCGCATATACGACCACGCTCATGCTGCCCAGACCATAGCCCGACACCGGCCCCGAGCTGCCGGTCGCCAAAGGCCAAATCACACCGAACTCCACCGCCCACGTGAGCGCGAATGTCACGCCCACGAACACCGCCGCGCGCTTGCCCGGCGTCCATTGCTTGCCCGGCGTACATTTCTTGCGTGCCAAAGAATCGGCACCGTTTGAACCCCTGCCGCCGTCGGCCTCGCCTGCGGTCATGCCGCCGTCAACCTTGCCTGCGGCCATGCCGCCGCCGGTACCGCCCGCAGCTCTGACGTTATCGGCACAGCCCACAGCCCAGCCGCTATCGATGCCGCCATCAATGCCGCCCACCGCCGCACCACCGTCGATGCTGCACACAGCCACGCCGCCATCGAAACCGCCCGAAACTCCGTTGCCCTCGACGCCGACCGCGGCCTCTCCTCTACTAATGCCGCTCACGGTTTTGAGCCCGTCAATGCCACTCGCGCTCAACCCTGCTCCCGCATTTCTCTCGGCCATGGTCACTCCTCTCTTTTGTTCTATCTGTTATATCTTTTATATAACATTATTCAGTAAAATGCAAGATAGTGCCACGTGTCGCATGCGCATCACCCGCTCGCCCGTTCCCGCCATCCGCGACCGGCCAACCATTCTCATCCGACCAAACCATTCTCATCCGACCAAACCATCCGCTGTCGCCCAAACCATCCGTGCTCGCTCGCTTGCGGCAAATCAACCGCCTGCGCTCACGCGCCCGAAGCCGGCAGATTCGCTGCGCCCGGCCGTCAGCACCTGGCCGTCCGCGTCCGGTCGCTCGCAACCGCTCGACCGCCTGCACCCACCCAACCACCTGCGCCCACCCGACCTCTCGCACCCGGCTGACCTCCTGCGCGGCTGACCTCTCGCACCCAGCTGACCTCCCGCGCGGCTGACCTTCCATTCCTGGTCGTGCGCACCGATTCGCTTCGTCTGGGACATGGCATATATCCGTCATTCGACTCATCGTCCGGCGCCTTCATCTCGCGTTATCGCACCCCTCACGAACAAACACGAACAAAGCTGAAGACTCAACGGGAACGTCCTGCAGCCGTATCATCTACGGATCAACACTCACATATATGGCACGATATTCCGCCGCACGACTTCGTATCGCTCGACTACTTCGGCAAGCTTTCGCCGCTCAAAAGCCAGATTCCACAAGTCAACGCGAGGGTTCTGACAATTATTTGGAGTATGTAATCCGATTCGCAGCCCGAAACGGACAGTCCTGCCAGTTTTTCTGAGTATGTAACCCCCACGTCTGTTTTTTCGCCATACCACTAGCGGCTTTCCGCCCGCAACGCCCCATCCCGCCAACAAAACGCCAGCATTCAAGCCCAGAAAAACGCACAAACGCACCGAGGGCCCCTCCAAAACGACAAATCCGCCTACGAAAAACTACTCGACGGGTAGTGTGCCGATTGTTGGTGTCAAGATCCCGTTCGGGAGGCGCGGGCCGCAGGCCCGCCCGAGCGAACGGGACATCGCCCAGGATCGCCTGCATTCTACACCATCACGCTGCCCTCTTCGCCTC
>NZ_QIBX01000026.1 GCF_003725995.1 Slackia equolifaciens | reverse complement strand
CGGCGGCCTCGGCGTGCGTCATGCCCTCCTCCAGGGCGAGCAGCGCAAGCTCCACCACGTCCCTATCATACATGCGGACCCCCTTCCGGACGCGTGAATCGCGTCCAACTTTTCGTCCGCAGTCCCCTTTTTGTTCGTAACGACAGTTTTTCCAAGTATGTAATCCGCCTGACAGGATTTTTATCCGCCATCTCTCTCTTTCGATACCTCATTAAGCGACAATCGTCGCATAACATGCTCCAATGAAGCCCTTGAGCCGCACAATTGCCCTACCGAACCCTTCTTTTTTGCGATTCAAGGATTACATACTCGGAAAAACTGGCGGAAAGCCTGTTTTGACATGTGCATCTGGATTACATACTCAAAATAATTGGCATGGCGGGAATCAGACAGAAGCCCCACCTATGCTGTCGCGCCCCGAAGGCGTTCGAAACGGGCTCGGTTGCGTGGCGTAAGCTTCTCGGCCGCAAGTTCGTCCAGCAAACGGCTCGCTTCTTCACGGCTTCCGTGCAGAAGCTCGTATTCCACGGCATACAACTGCCAGCTCGAACGCGCCTGCGCGGATGGAGCCTGGGAGATCCTTTTTCGTATGAATTCACCGTCGGCCGGCGTCCATCCCGCAGGAGAACGGAGCCACATTTGGGCGTTCTCTACAAGACCATCCGCCGTACGGCGGTTGCGCGAACCCTTCCTGAAACTCTCGCGAATGCCCTCGAGCCGTTGCGCGGCAAGCTGGGCGCCCTGCGTATCGCCCACCTCCAAGCGGCCCAGAATCTCCACGTTGAACGCACGAAACGCAACGTTCTTGCGCGCACGAGCAAGATTGAGATGCGCCAACCGCTCCAGAGCCTCGTAGGGTTTCGAATCGTTGAAATCGGCATAGGCGAGCTCGACCGTATGGCTGGCGGACGACATTTCCAGCCTGCTCTTACGGCCGATCTCTTCTATGGCAATACGATATTTCGCCGGATCCCCGTCCTGCTCAACGATGTCCACCAACTCTTTGAACAGCAGCGACGTTCGAATTCGAAACACGATTATCATCGCAACCACGGCCGCAAGCGCAAGCCAGTACCATATCTCAAAGATGCCATTTCCCCATATCACGCATGCGAACGCAAGCACAAGAAGCAGCGCGGCAACACCGCCGAACAGTGCGCGAGCCATGCGTACACGACGCAAATACGCGCGCCCCGCTTCTTCGCCCGTCATGCCATAGTATGCCGATCGATCCGAACCGTTCATGACTCGTCCTCTCATATCAAAGGCGGCCGGATACGCCCCCGTCAAAGAATTGGCAGGGGGCATCCGACAGCCTCGTAAGACGTTCCTTCAATCATTCGCCCAGCACTGCCATAGCCTGCGGAAGCTCCACCGTGAACTCGCTTCCCTCTCCAGGCGCGCTTTTCACGCTCACGCTTCCGCTATGCAGCTCCACAATGCGCTTGACCAGCGCAAGTCCGAGCCCGTTGCCCTCGCTTGTATGAGACGATTCCCCCTGATAAAAGCGCTCGAATACCCGCTTGCGCACCTCTTCGCTCATGCCGGGGCCGTCATCGGTCACCCGAACCACGGCTCGCTGACCCTCGCAGTATAGCGTCACGCCAATGCGTCCGCCCTCGCCCACGAACTTCGCCGCGTTGCCCACCAAGTTTTGCCACACCTGCGCAAGCAGCTCCTCGTGCCCGTAGAGCGTCACCTCGTCGAGGCGAATGTCCAGATCGATGCCCTTTGGAGCCCAGCGATCCTCCAGCGCGAGAATGGCTTGGCGAATTTGCTCATCAAGGCTGAAAAACACCATGCGTTCGTCCATCTGCCCATTGTCGAGACGTGAGAGCATCAGGATGTTGCCGGTGAGCGCGCTCAAGCGCTTCACGCTGTGGATGATCTTGGCGGTGCAGGCTGCACGGCGCTCATCGGAGAGCGTCTTACTCTGCAGCAGCACGGCATACCCTTCGATGGCGGCAAGCGGCGTTTTGAACTCGTGAGACACATTGCCCACGAAATCGTTTCGCAGCATCTGGATCTGCGAGAGCTCGCGTGCCATTGCCGTAAAGTTCTGCGCAAGCTCACGCACCTCTCGCACTCGCGACGAGCTGCGCAAGGAGACCTCGAAATTGCCGTCCGCGATCTGCTTGGCGGCCTCGCTGATCTCTTGGATGGGGGCGATGATGAGCCTGCTCATCCAGCAACCGAGCCCGGTGCCAACAATAACGCTGGCGATGGCGGGAATCCATATGGGGTTCATGTGCCCGCGTTCCACGATGCCCGATTTCACCAGCTGGATGGATGCGAACGTTGCCGCCATCATCACGACAAGCATAATGGCAAACAGCGAAAGCGACATCGCGACCGACATCCTGAGCGTGCCTTTGCCCATGGGAACCGCCCTCTCAAAAGACCTCCTGTTGCGCGTGAAGCGCGGCGAACCGGGGAGACGGCACACGAGGAAACGGCAAGCAATGCGCTCAGTGGCTCAACCGCCGGCACGCCGTCAAGGGGCCATGCGGGCGGCGACGCGCGCCGAAGTTGCCGGCATACCGCCTACTCAACCGCCGGCATACCGCCGAACGCTGGTGCTGGCGATGGCACACACCGCCAACGCCAGCACACCTGCCGACATGCCGCCCAGCGCATTAGCAACGGCACATGCCCCGCCTTTGCCCGGTTTAATTCTCCACCATCTTATACCCCAGGCCGCGCACCGTGACTATCTCGAAATCTGGGTTGTCCTTGAATCGTTCGCGCAAACGGCTCATGTGCACGTCAAGCGTATGGGCGCTCGGTGCGGCAAACGTTCCCCACACCTCATCCATTATCTGCTGGCGCGTATATATGCGCCCGACATTGGACGCCAATAGATATAAGAGATTGAATTCCTTCTGAGGGAGCTCCACCGCCTGCCCATGACGCTCAACGCTCAGCGCGTCGCGATTGAGCGTCGTGTCACCGAGCGTCACCTTGCGCTCGCGAATGATGCGCGAGCGGCGCAGCAGCGCCTCCACGCGCCACACCATCTCGTTCACATCGATGGGTTTGACCATGTAGTCGTCTGTGCCAGAGCGAAAGCCTTCCTGCTTGTCGGCCGCGCGATCGCGTGCGGTAACGATGAGCACCGGCAGGTCGTAGCCCGACGAGCGCAGCGTACGCGTGAGGGCAAATCCGTCCATTCCCGGCATCATCACGTCGGTAATCACCACGTCCACCGGGCGTGACGCAAGAATATCGAGCGCCTCCCGCGCGCCTCCCGCAGGCAGGGCGTCATAGCCCCGCTCCGCAAGCACCGTGCAAAACAGCTCGCACAGGTCGGCGTCATCCTCAACGACCATAACCGCAAACATAGCCCCTCCTTTCTGCACAGTCCTGCTTATTGTCCCCTCTGCGGCGCCAGCAAGAGGCTTCGACGGCACGCTGTGAACGTTCCGTGAAAAAACCGTCACGCAATCGGCACAAAGCGCGTACGCGTGAGGTTCAATTGAGATGAGCGCCGTAGAGTTTGCCGAATCGAAATTGGGCCGGCATGCCACGAGGCCGACCAAGGCAATCGGGCAAGGCAGGAATCTCATGGCACAGGACATCACCAGCGACAACAACAAAGACGGCAAACCCACACCCGACGCGACAGGGCCCGCAGGCGCAACCGCACCCGACGCGACAGACCCCACGGACGCAACCGCATCCAATGCACCTAGCACGGAGGGCACCACCGCGCCCGACGCAGCAGACTCGGAAAGCGCCGCTGGCGCAAAACCCAAGATGTCCCTCAAAAAGCGCCTGATCATAGCCGCGGTCATCTTGGTGTGCGCGGCGGCGATCATCTTCGCAATAGTGATGGCGGTTGCTAAAAACTTCACGGGGCAAGAGCACGCCGTGCGTTCCGACTGGTCGGTGGAAACCGGCGACATGCTCAACTCCGACGCCGAACTGAGCCTGGATATCTACGAATCTTCCGCCACATCCGAAGACCTGCGTATCATTCAGCTAGTGCCCTCCGAAGTGGAAGACGAAGGGTTTACCTACTACGACGAAGAAGTGCAGTCTCGCCTGGCTAGCGGCGTCGCCGACGTCAAGGACATGCGCGAGTGGACGGCCGACAACCCGCTCGCCATCCTCAACCCCTTCGGCACCGGGTCGAACGGGTTGTACCTCTATTTCGAGACCGACTTCGAGACGCAGGTAACCTATACCGTCCACGTTGAGAAAGACGGTATAGAAGACTTCACCGCAACCGCGCAAAACACGTTCCTCGACGAAGACACCGCCAACTCCGAAGGCGATGCCGAATACACCCGCGCGCATGAGTTCCAGCTCATCGGGCTTGTTCCCGGCGAAACCAACTACGTAACGCTCACAATCACGGGATCGTGGGGCAACGTGCGCCAGCAGGTGACCTTTGCCGTAGACATGCCGGAAACGACCTCGGGGTACAGCACCCAGCTCAGCTACGAAGACAGCGATTCCTCTCAGGAGCTTTCGAACGGGCTCTACGCGCTCGTGCGCCAGAACGGATACCTCGGGTACGGATTCTTCTTCGACAACGGCGGCACCATGCGCTACGAGATGGTGACAGAAGGCTTGGGCCTTGACCGCATCCTTGAGTACGAAGGCGACATCGTGGTGTGCGCCTCGTCCAACAAACTGGCCCGCATAGACGGCCTAGGCCGCGTAGTGCAAACCTATGACCTGGGAGAATACGAACTGCACCACGATATCAACTACGAGCAGGATAACGTTATCGTGGCGCTGGCCGAACGCTCGGGCGCGACCTCGGTTGAGGACCTGGTGATCGAGATCGATCTTGAGACGGGAGATGTGACCGAACTCATCGACTTCACCCAGTTGATGAGCGACTATGTGGACGGCTGGGCGCATGTGATAGGCCCCACCGACACGTTTTTCTGGCAGGCGGGCGAGCTCGACTGGATTCATCTCAATTCGATTCAGTGGCTCGAAGGCGAGGATTCCTGCATTGTTTCCTCACGCGAAACATCCACGATCATCAAGGTTGAAAACGTCCATAGCGATCCCACGGTGACCTACCTGATTGGCGACGAGCGCTTCTGGGAGGGTACACCCTACGAAGACCTGAGCCTTGAGCAGGTGGGTAGCTTCACCCCGCAGTACGGCCAGCACGCAGTAGAGTTCGACGGCGCCGGCGAAGAGGCAGGCACGTATTACCTGCTGCTGTACGACAACAACTACTGGGCTCTCAGCACGCGAAGCGGCTACGCTCCCGACTTGGCAGATTCCGTTGCCACGGGCACATACGACGTAGTGGGCACGCATGTGAGCCATGTGTATCGCTATCTGGTGGACGAAAACGCCGGCACCTACGAGCTGGTTGATGCATTCGATGTGCCATACTCCAGCATCGTGTCGAACGCGTCGCACGCCCCCGAGTCGGACAACTATGTGGTGAACAGCGGTATCTCCAAGGTGTTTGGCGAATACGATTCAGATGGCAACCTGATCAGAGAGTTCGCCTATGAATGCGACCTGCAGGGATATCGAGCCTTCAAGCTGGACTTCAAGGGTTTCTGGTTCATGCAATAACACCGGCCACGCCCTACGACCCTGAGCGTATGCCGCACCCCCTCCAATGGAGAAACTGCGGGGTCGCATCGCGGCCTCAGCTTGGTTGAACTTCGATTAAGCCACCCGCTCTATCCTTGCCCCATCGACCAATCGTGGCTGGTCGATGCACCCCCTTTGCGCCCGCCGATGCGAACAGGATCCCCCATCCCCGGGCCTGTCATCGGCGGGCCTTGCCATGCAGTCCTGAACAACGCAGCCATTCCCGCATTTCGCACGCAGGTCCGTCTCGCCTGCGGCTCAGCCGACTGCGCCCTCACGCGCCGCGGGAAAATGAGCATTGAGCCTTCAACGCTTACCGCGGGCGACCTTTCGCTCGACCGCTCCTCCTTCGAGCTCGCATCGAGCGACGGGTCGACGCCGCTTGCAAACAAGGAGTTCCAAATCATGGAGCTCTTGATGCGCAATCGTGGCGGCTACCTCTCCATCGATCGCCTCATAGAGCTCGTATGGGGCTTCGGCAGCGCGGCAGAGCCCAACGTGGTGTGGGCGCATATCTCGAACCTCAGGCGCAAAATCGAGTCAGTGGGATCGAAGGCGCGCATAGTCGCGAGCCGAACAAAGCGGGCAAGAAGGCGCACCCTCCGAGCTTGACCCCTGGATTACCAGCACGCGCACGCAAATATCGCGCCTGGACGCGCTCGTGCGCGATATGGTGGAACTCTCCCGCGCCGACGAGTCCCACGCCCCATCTACTCTACGGATTTCAGGCTCTCCACCATGTCGATCTTTGCCAGCTTCCAGCGCATGGCAACGGTCACAATGACCGAGAACACCATGGTGAGCGCGAAGGCTATCACAAAGCTCAGGGCATGAATCTCGCGCCCGAACATCACCTGGTCGACCTCTGCCGTCACCACGACGAAGCCTTCCATCCAGATGCCCAACACGCATCCAACAAGCGCGCCGATGATTGAGAGCAGGATGGTCTCGCGATAGATATACGCGTTCACCTCATGCGGCGTGAATCCCAGCACCTTGAGCGTGGCTATCTCGCGAGCGCGCTCGGTGATATTGATGTTGGTGAGGTTGTACAGCACCACGAACGCCAGCGCGGCTGCTGCGATGATCAGCACAACGACAACCGAATCCACGCTCTTGAGCATGGTGCGATACGTCTCGATGGTCTCGTCGTTGTAGCCGACCGTCTTCACCCCGTCGATGGCGAGCAGTTCGTCGCTCATCTGTTCGCGCACACTCAAATCATCCGTGGCCACGGCATAGACGGTAGAGAATTCCGGCGTCTCGCCGAATGTCTTCTCGTACAAGCCCGGCGACATGAATACGTATTGGCTCACGTAGTTCTCCATGATGCCGGCCACCGACACCTCGAAGCCCTCCCCTTCGGCGTTGCCGATGGTATCTTCCTCATAGATGCGAATCGTCTCGCCCACCGAAACGCCAAGCTCCGTGGCGAGCTTCTCGCTCACGATCACACCATCGTCGGAGAGCGTAAGGGGCGCATGGCCCACACGTTCGCGCATGGTCACGTATTCGGCCATCTTCTGGACATCCTGAGGCACCACCAGCTCAAACCTCTGGTCTGCCGCGCCTTCTTCCTGACTGTCGGAACGCGCGATCATGTTGGCGGTCCGCGCATCCGTGCGCTCACTCACCTGACTCGTGTCGTCCAGCACGGCAGACACCGCCTGAACGTCCTCGTCCGATACGCCGTCATCCATGCGCACGGTCATGCTGTAGTGATAGATCTCGCCGAACTGCTTGTCGATGATGTCGTTGATAGCATTCTGCAGCCCCAGACCCGTCAGCAACAAGGCGGTGCAGCCGGCGATGCCGATAATCGCCATGAAGAATCGACGCTTGTAGCGGAAAATATTGCGTGCCGTGACCTTCCACGAAAACGACAGGCGGCTCCATATCGGCTTGATACGCTCGAGCAAAATACGCTTGCCCGCCTTGGGGGCCCGCGGCAGCATAAGGGCGGCCGGGGTTTCGCGCAGCGTAGAAGCGGCGGCAGCCCAGGTGGCAATTAGCGTGATGCCAATGCCCAACCCGGCAGCAAGCAGCGCCAAGCCGGAATCTATAGGAACGGGCCGCGGCGGTACCGCGTACACGATGGCATAGGCCTCCATGATGAAATACGGCAGGAACATAGAAAGCGCAACTATTCCAATGAGGCTCCCCACGCCGCTGGCAACGAACGCATACAGCAGGTATTTCGACGTAATGCGCGCATTGGAGTAGCCGAGCGCCTTGTACGTGCCGATGAGCACGCGCTCCTCTTCCACCATACGGGTCATGGTGGTAAGCGAGACAAGCGCCGCCACCAGGAAGAAGATGAACGGGAACACCTGCGCAATCTGATCAACGCGGTTGGCATCCGATTCAAAGCTTTCGGCTCCCATGATCTTGGTGCGATCGAGTACATACCATTCGGGCGATTCGATCTCGTCGATCTCTGCCTGGGCATCGGCCAGCTGGGCCTCCGCGTCGGCGAATTCCTCGTCGGCCTGGGATTTCTGCTCCTCGAATTCCTTTACGCCGTCCTGGTACTCCGCAAGGCCGTTCTCGTATTCGGCACGGCCCTGCGCGAGCTCCTCTTCGGACGCCTCGAGTGTGGCTTTGCCGGATTCATACTGCGCCACGCCATCCTGATATTGAGCTAGCCCATCAGCATACGCCTGCTTGCCGGATTCCAGCTGCGCCCAGCCATCATTGAGCTGTGCCTTGGATGCGTCAAGGGTCTGCTGAGCCTTAGCAAACTCTTCATCGGCAGCGGTGCGCTGGGAATCGAGCTCGGCTTGCGCGGCATCGAGCGTGTCGAGCCCCGCCTGCGCCTGCTCGATGCCCGCCTCAAGCTGCGGAATGGCGGCCACCAGTTCCTCGCGCTGCGCCTGAATTTCCTTCACGCCGTCCAGGGCGTCTTGAGCGTCCTGCAACGTACCCTGAGCAGTCACGAGATTGCGTTGAGCCTCTTCGCATGCCTCAACAAGGGCGTCGTACCCCTCAGAATCGGGATCCGCCGCGGCGAGTGCCTCCTTCGCGGCATCGAATTCACTCTGAGCCCTGCCGACTTCCGCCTGCGCAGCATCCATCCACATCTGGGCCTGGGCAATCGCGGCGTCCATATCGGGCACCTGGGCGTCAATCGCCGCCAAGCCCTGCTGGGCCGCATCCAGCTTGTTCTGCAAGTCGGCAAGCGTCGCCTGCGTTGTCTCGCGATTTGCGTCGATTTCAGCCTGCGCTGCATCCAGCTGCGCATAGGCATCGGCCTTCTCCTTCTCGAATTGCGCGAGACCTTCCTCGTACTCCTTTTGGCCGGCATTCAGCTGCGCCTCGGAATCGGCGATCGTCTCGGCGCTTGCATTCAGCTGCTCTTTGGCGCTCGGCAGCTCCGATGCGCCCTCCTCGAGCTGCGCCCATCCGTCATCGAGCTGGGCCTGGCCGCTTTCTATCTCTTCAGCCGCATCATCGAGCTGGGCTTTCGCGTCATCGAGCTCCTTTTGCCCATCGGCAATCTGCGCCTCGGCGTCTGCCTTTTCCGCCTCATACTCAGCACGATTCTCGTCGAGCGTCGCTTGGGCATCGCCCTTCACCTCATCCAGGCGCTGCGCGCACAACTCCGGCCCCAAATCTTCAATGCGCTGAGCCACGACGGCAACCGCATCGTCATACGCCTCGCTCGAAGCGTGCAGATCTTTCGCACCCGCCACGGTAATGAACGCCTCCGTGTAGGGCAGGTCGTCGGAGAAATCCTCTTCGTTGATATACATATATTGGTCGAGCGACCCATTTCCCAGCGACGTTGATCCCATGCTCGTAGTCGACGCATAGTACGACGAACGCACGAAGCCGACCACGGTAAATTCATCGGTATCGATGGTGTCGCCCACGTCCTGAGTCCCCTCGAGCACGTGCACCGTATCGCCAAGCTCGACCTCTCCGTCGGTCACCGCATCGGCCGAAAGCACGCATTCGCCCGGTTCGTCGGGCCATTCACCCTCCACGAGCAGGGGGCGGTTGATGTAGTTGACGTCGTTGGACACCGCATGCATGCCGTCGGACGTGTCGCTCGCCTGCGCCGCCTCCGCGTCGAGCGAATGGATGCGCACGGTATATTGGGCGCTCTCCACCGTGGCAAGCGCATCGAACTCCCATGCACCCTCAACGCCCTCCACACCTTCCACCTGGCGCAACGCTTCTATATTCTCATCGGATAGCCCCAGCGTGGAGGTGACGCGCAAATCGCACATGTTGGTGCCATCGTAATAGATGTCGCCGGCAAGCTTCATGTCGGGCGCGGTCATGCGCAGGCCGGCGTAGAAGCCCGTGCCCAGCGCGGCGATTACGGCGATGGCCAAAAAACGCCCCAGCGAATGCGTAATGGAGCGCAGCACTCCCTTGTTGAATGCGCTTTTCATAATGCCGCCTCCCCGAAACCCCGAAGGCGCCTATCCGTCGCCCGACGCGCACGCGCAGCCATGGCTACCACTCCACCGTTTCGGCGGGAACGGGGCGGGCGTTCATCTCCATCGCCTCGACCTTGCCCTCCTTGATGTGAATCACTCGGTCGGCAATGGCGGTAAAAGCGGAATTGTGCGTAATCAGCACCACGGTGCGCCCCGTGCGATTGCACGTGTCCTGCAAAAGCTTGAGAATCGCTTTGCCCGTTTTATAGTCGAGCGCGCCCGTCGGCTCATCGCAGAGCAGCAGCTTGGGGTTTTTGGCGAGGGCTCGGGCGATTGCCACGCGCTGCTGCTCGCCACCGGAAAGCTGCGCTGGAAAGTTATTCAATCGATGGCCTAGACCGACTTGCTCAAGAACTTCGGCCGCGGGAAGTGGATCGCGGCAAATCTGCGCTGCAAGCTCCACGTTTTCGAGGGCAGTGAGGTTTTGCACCAGATTGTAGAACTGGAATACGAAGCCGATATCGTAACGACGGTAGTCGGTGAGCTCCTTGGGGCTGAACTCGCTCACCACGCGCCCGTCGAGGCGAATGATGCCCGATGTGCACGAATCCATGCCGCCGAGCATGTTGAGCAACGTCGTTTTGCCCGAGCCGCTGGGGCCAACCACGACTACCAGCTCGCCCTGCTCGATATCGAAGCTCATGCCATCAACGGCGGCGACTTTGATTTCGCCCATCTGATAGATCTTGCGCACATCGCGAAATTCTACGAATGCCATTTCAACCTCATTCCGCCCACGCCCAACACCGGATCGAGCCTTCGCCGCCCGTGTCGCCACCGGTCGGAGCTCTCGTCGCCCACGTCCAACATCGGGTCGCAACGTCTCCTTAAACAAGCCTCAACATCACTGAACAACCTGTTGTATTATGATGAGTATACGAGAGATGCGAAGCACGCATCAATGAACAATCGTCACCCGTTTGTTGAGCAGGCGACGCGAGGGCGCGATGAGCGTCACCGGCAGCCATCTGGGGAGCAACGCAAAACGCATTGTGCGAACGAAGGGGCCCATAGGCCCTGGGTTTTGAAAGAAGCAGACACAAACGACCTGCCCAGTCCAAAGGGACTTAGATTCCGAAAGCGCCTCGCACTACGGAGGCATCCGTTAGGAGAAGCAATGGCGAATAAGCAGCCAGAAGTCACCGCCCAAACGCGACGCAATCTGCAGCAAGCGTTCTGGAGCCTCTATTCCGAGCGCCCCATCACGAAGATTTCCATCAAAGAAATCACCGACCGCGCCGGATACAACCGCGGCACGTTCTACCTTTACTACCGCGACGTCTACGACATCCTCGACCAGATGGAGCAGGAAATCCTCGACACCATCGACGCGCTCATCCAAAAACGCCTCATCAAAGACGGCATCCTCGATATCCAGGGCAACATGGGATTCATCATCGGACTCGCAAAATCCCATGAGCGAGGACGCGTCATAGCCCGGCTTTTGGGGGATGACGGCGATCCGCATTTCAAGGCGCGCTTCAAAGAGCTTATCTGGCCGCTTGTCGAAGTGTATCTCAACCCTGCTGGCACGTTCTCCCCCACCGAGGAACGCTTTGTGAAGGAGTTCTACCTCTCAGGTCTGCTTTCCGTCATCACCGCCTGGCTCGAAGACGACACCGGCATGTCCATCGAAGAGCTCATACAACTTATCATGCACAAGATTCTCCGCGCCGAAGCGCGCTGAGCCGGGGGCGATTCGATACGCATCGCGAGATAATCGTTCTGCAAAGCGCCCATTGTCCAACTGCTGCCTTGAGTCGCTTAAAGCGACAGGCCTCGAGCAAAAAATGACAAAACGGTCTCAAATGACGGATAGATATGGAGAATGGCGTCGCAGCGTCAACGTTGTGGCATGATTGTGAGGTTTGTTCCGGCTACCGCCTGCTTGCGCTCTGAGGGTGGCACGACGCGCCCAGCTTGCCAACGGCACGCGACCGCGTTTGCAATGCACCCACGCGCCAGCGACATGCGCCCGAGTGCCCTTATCAATTCACATGCGACACACCGCTAGCGCGCATTCGCATTCGCACAGAGCCCAAGCGAGCCGTACGCGAAAGGCTTGAAATGAAGCGAAACTCTTTCAGCGAGCCGTCGAAGGCCGCCGACCTTGCCGATGTCCGCCGCATAGGTATCCCCCGTGCACTGTTGTATTACCGCTACGGCGCACTGTGGCGTGCATTCTTTGAGGAGCTCGGCCGTACCGTCATCGTGAGCGAGCCATCAGATCGCGGCGTGTTCGAAGCGGGCGACGCCGTCTCGGTTGACGAATGTTGCCTGGCCTCAAAGCTTTACCTGGGGCACGTCGCTGCCCTGATCGACAGGACCGACGCCCTTTTCATCCCGAGCATCGCCAACCTCGGCCACCTGAGAAGTTTCTGCACCAAATTCCAGGCATTGCCCGACCTTGTAGCCAACTCGTTTTCCGAACGCGACATCCGCATCATATCGTGCTTGGTGGAAGAGCAGGAAACGCACACCATGGCACGTGAATCCTATCTGGCCCTCGCCCGTCGTTTCGGAGCAACTCCCCGCCAGGCAAAAGCGGCATGGAAAGCCGCCCTGCACGCCCAGGATGCTGCCGACAGGATGGCCCAATCGACCCAGGAGCATGCGCTCGCGCGGGCCGAAGCGCTTCCGAAGGAATCGCGGCCGCTGCGCATCCTGGTGATGGCGCACCCCTATGTGGCTCACGACCCCTATATCGGCGGCCCTGTAGCCGATATGCTTATCGAGATGGGCGCGTGCGTTCTGTTCGCAGACCACGCCGACAAAGAGCGTGCCTTCAAAATGAGCCTCGATTTTTCAGAAACGCTGCCGTGGATCGTCAACCGTGAACTGGTAGGCGCGCTCATGCTCCTTCACGACCACGTTGACGGCGTGGTTATCGTGAGCGCCTTCCCCTGCGGCCCCGACTCCATGACCAACGATGCCGTCACGCGCCGCTTCCGCGGCAAGCCCACACTCGTGCTCACCGTAGACGCCCAAAGCGGCACGGCGGGCATGGAAACGCGCATCGAAAGCTTCGTCGATATCCTGCGCTACCAGGGGAAAGGAGGCTACCTCCATGTTCGATAGCATCCGCGGGAAAACGCCGGGCAATCAGATTGCCGACGCATCCCAAGTCATACGCAGACAAAAGGGCGACATGGCAGAGAGAGTCGCGCTGCATGCGGAAGCGCCCGTAAAAACCAACGCCAAAGCTCCCGCAGCCGCCATGGACAAGCCTGTTCAGCCAATTGAATCGCGCCGACTGGGCAAAGACGAGCCTCTAACCCTGCGTGCCGCAACGTTTTTGGGCGATGCACTCGATACCCTGGATCGACGCCGCACCGAAACCGCGCCCTTCGCACGCATCTCTATGCCCGACGCGGGCGAGAAACAAACGGGGCCTTGGGCGCTCGTCCCCAAACGCAAGCGCCCAAAACGAAATCGTCACTCACGTAAAAAGGTGGCGTTCCTTCGATATGGCTACTATGACATCGTTTTCAAGTTCTTCGTGGAACACGTTCTCGATGCCGATTTCGTGGCGCTGCCAGAGCCAACGCGCAAAACTATAGAGATGGGGTCAGCCGCCAGCAACGATTTTGTATGCGCGCCGTTCAAGCACATCCTGGGCGACTATATGGAGGCCCTCGAACTTGGTGCCGACGTGCTGGTGCAGTTCACCGGCCCCTGTCGCCTGGGGTATTACGGCGAGCTCCAGGAATCCATCCTGCGCGACGCAGGCTACGAATTTGAGATGCTGAACTTTGCCACCGTAACGGGCAAGTCCTTGCAGGACTACATATCCCTGTGCAAGAAGAAGGTGAACCCCGATCTATCCCTTACGCAGGGCGTGGCCAATATGCTCGCCGCGTTCAAAATGATTGAGAGCCTGGACGCCTACAACGATCTATTCCTCCGCCTCGCCGGTCACGAGACGGAGGCCGGCTCCTTCGAACGCGCCCGCAAGACCTACTTCGCCGACATGCGCGCAGCCTCATGCCGTCACGATATCGACGAGGCCCAGAAGCGCGGTATCGCAGCGCTCGAACAGCTGCCCGTGTCCATTCCTGCCGATCCCGTGCGCGTGGGAATCGTGGGCGAATACTTCACCGCCGTGGACGCCGCAAGCAATCTCGACCTTGAACGAAAGTTTTTGGACATGGGCGTGGAACTCTACCGCATGATGAACCTGACCAATCGCAACTTGCGCTATAACGAGCCCAATCTGCGACGCAGCGTTTCTGAATACGTGAACTTCGACATGGGCCCCACTTCTACAATGACCATCGCGGCAGCGAAAAACTATGCCGAGCAGGGCTTCGACGGCATCGTGCATCTGAAATCTTCGGGATGCACGCCCGAAATCGATTGCATGCCCGTATTGCAGCGCATAAGCCGCGACTATCGCATTCCCATCCTGTTTCTCAGTTACGATTCGCAGACAAGCGATACCGGCCTGGATACGCGCATCGAAGCGTTCTACGACATGATCGCCATGCGCAAAGCACGTTAGACAGAAAGAGAGTTCTACCAGATGGAAGAAGCATTCCTCGGCATAGATACCGGATCCGTTTCTACCAAAGGCGTCATCATTGACACCCGAGGCGCCATCATGGCGCGTTCATACCTGTGGACCGAGGGCAACCCCGGCGATGCGGCGCGGCGCGTCGTAGAGGACCTCGCCGGCCAAATAGACCGCAATGCGGTGAGCGTTGTGGCCGTGGGCACCACGGGAAGCGCGCGGCGCCTGGTGGGCGCCATGCTGGATGCCACGGTAGTGAAAAACGAGATCACCGCCCATGCCGTAGGCACCACGCACCTCCACCCCGACGTGCGCACCATTCTCGAGATTGGCGGACAGGATTCGAAAATCATTTGCGTGGAAGACGGCGTGGCGGTAGATTACGCCATGAACACGCTGTGCGCGGCGGGCACGGGGTCGTTCCTCTCGAGCCAGGCACACCGTCTGGGCGTAGAGGTTGAGGAGTTCGGCGAGATCGCGCTCACTTCAAAAAAGCCCGCGAATATCGCTGCGCGCTGCACGGTGTTCGCCGAAAGCGACCTGGTGCACAAGATTCAGGTGGGCTACCCGCGCGAAGACATCATCGCAGGCCTGTGCAAGGCGGTTGCCACGAATTATCTCAACAACGTGGGCAAAGGTAAAAAGATCGTGGCGCCCGTGGTGTTCCAGGGCGGCGTGAGCAAGAACGTAGGCGTAGTGAAATCGTTCGAGGACGCCTTGGGCATGGAGGTGCTGGTAGACCCCGACGGTCATCTCATGGGCGCCTATGGAGCGGCGCTTCTGGCGGCCGATGCGCCAGATGCGGTACGCAAGCCCTTCGCCTTCGACGTGAACGACTTCGAGTTCCGCACCCGTGAGGTCGTATGCCAGAAATGCGCCAACCATTGCGAAATCATCTGCGTCTACAAAGATGACGAGCTCATCGACAGCTGGGGCAACCGCTGCGACAAGGGAGCGATTCGCCCGAAGGCAAAAGCGTAGTCAAAGGGGAGGGGGGGGCGTACTCCCTCCCCCCCTTTGGACCCCCCTTTGGAACCCCTCCCCCTTTCCTACGCACCAGAACGCGCGAGGAAGGGGTTCAAAACGGCCCTCTTTTGCAGCTCATCTGCGAATCAGCCCTAATTTGAACGCTTCAAGCATGCAAAACGGGCTCGAAATGCAGAACTGCCGTTCAAAACTACCCTCTTTTGCAGAACGAGAGTGCAAAACAGCAACGAAATGTAGTTCGGCTACAAAACAGGGCAGTTTTGCACGCCCCCCGATAGCCAAATCGACGGGACGACGGGGCGCCGCCAAGCGCCTTATACCATCCCCAGCAAAAGCCCAATCGAATGCACAATGAACGCCACCGCCCAGGCAACGGCGCATTGCATGACAACCACGCCTACCGCGCTTTTAGCCCCCAGCTCGTTGCGCACTGCAGCGATAGCGGCCACACACGGGGTGTACAGCAGCGCGAACACCAAGAACGTGAACGCGGTCAGCGGCGTGAACATACCCGCAAGCGCCTCGGCGCCGCCGCCTACCAGCACGGTCAGAGTGCTCACCACGCTCTCCTTGGCCACGAATCCGGTGACAAGCGCCGTCGATGCCTGCCAATCGCCAAAGCCCAGCGGCGCAAACAGCGGGGCCAAAAGCCCGCCCATCACGGCAAGCAGGCTCTGCGCGGAATCTTCCACCACGTTCAGCTGCCAATCGAAGGTCTGCAAAAACCAAATCACTACGCTCGCCAAAAAGATAATGGTGAACGCGCGCGTGAGGAAATCCTTCGCTTTCTCCCACACCAATCGCCCCATATTGGTCAGCGATGGCAGGCGGTAATTGGGCAGCTCCATCACAAACGGCACCGGCTCGCCCTTGAATGCCGTACCTTTCAAAATAAGAGCCACCAGTATGCCCACCGCAATGCCCAACACGTAGAGCCCAATCATCACAAGAGCGCCGTATTGCGGGAAGAATGCCGCCGTGAACAGAACATAAATAGGAAGCTTGGCAGAACAGCTCATGAACGGCGTGAGCATCACCGTCATACGGCGGTCGCGCTCGGAGGGAAGCGTGCGCGTGGCCATGATGGCCGGCACGCTGCACCCGAACCCGATAAGCATGGGCACGAAGCTTCGCCCGGAAAGCCCCAGCTTGCGCAGCAGTTTGTCCATCACGAACGCCACGCGAGCCATGTAACCCGAATCCTCCAAAAGCGACAGGAAGAAAAACAGCACCACGATGATGGGCAGGAAGCTCAGCACGCTACCCACGCCGGCAAACGCGCCATCGATCACCAATGAATGGACCACGGGGTTTACGCCCCAAAAGCTCAGGCCCTCATCGACGAGATCGGTAATCCAGCCCACCGCCAGGTCCATAAGCCCCGAAAGCCACTCGCCTATCACGCCGAACGTGAGCCAGAACACCACTCCCATAATGAGGAGAAACACGGGAAGCGCCGTGAATTTGCCCGTCAGGATACGGTCGGCAGCCACCGAGCGCTTGTGCTCGCGACTCTCGCGCGGCTTGGTGACCGTAGCGGCGCACACTTCGTCAATGAACCCGAAGCGCATGTCGGCGAGCGCCGCCATGCGGTCCTTGCCGCTCTCCTCCTCCATCTGGGACACCACATGCTCAATGGCATCCTGCTCGTTCTCATCCAAATCAAGAGCGCCCCTAACCAGGCCGTCGTCCTCAACGAGCTTGGTGGCGGCGAACCGCAGAGGAATGCCCGCGCGATCGGCATGGTCCTCCACGAGCTCGGATATGCCGTGGATGCAGCGATGAAGAGCGCCCCCGTCAGCCCCGTCAGGGCGGCAGAAGTCGAGACGGCCAGGTCGTTCACGATATCGCGCCACATGGATAGCGTGGTCAACCAGTTCGTCTATGCCCTCGTTCTTGGCGGCAGAGATGGGAACCACGGGGATACCCAGCTGAGCCTCGAGCGCGTTGATGTCGATCGAGCCACCATTGGCCGTCACCTCGTCCATCATGTTGAGCGCGAGCACCATAGGAATATCGAGCTCCATCAGCTGGAGAGTGAGGTAAAGATTTCGCTCTATATTGGTGGCATCGACGATATTGATGATACCTGCCGGCTTATCCGTGAGCAAAAACTCGCGCGTAACCACCTCTTCGCCCGTGTACGGAGAAAGAGAGTAGATGCCCGGCAAGTCGGTTACGGTAGCGTTATCGTGGCCGCGAATCACGCCGTCTTTGCGCCCGACGGTAACCCCGGGGAAGTTACCCACGTGCTGGTTCGACCCAGTAAGTTGATTGAACAACGTGGTCTTGCCGCAATTCTGATTGCCCGCCAGCGCGAAATTGATCGGCGCATCTACCGCAAGGGGGCGCTCCTCCCCACGCGGGCGATACGAACTCGCCTCACCTTTTCCCGGGTGCGGCGTCGCCGGCGCATGAGGATTAGGGCGCGGTGCATTATGGGCATCATGTACGCCCCTGAGATAAATATGCGCCGCGTCGGCCTTGCGAAGCGTGAGCTCGTAACCACGCAGCCGAAGCTCCAGCGGATCGCCCATAGGCGCGCATTTGACCAGCGTCACCTCGGTGCCGGGCGTCAGTCCCATGTCCAAAATATGCTTGCGTAGCGACGTTTCGGCGCATTGAACCGAATCGATTATAGCGTCCTTGCCTACCGGCAGCCTATCGAGCGTCTCGGGGCACACAGCATGCGACCCCGCCGTACACCCCGGGCAGCCCGAGCACCCGGCACTCATATCAATTTGCAGGTCATCTTGCCTATTGGACATGCTCGAAAATCCCCTTTGCCCCTACCATAGTCCCATTTGCTGCGGTTCGTAGTCGTATTCGCACAACACCTCGCCGACGGTGATCTCCAAGGCATGTGACTCCCATTCTTTGATAGGCACCACGAAAACGTTGCCATCCTGCTCGAGCGCCAGTGTGCCGCCGATCATGCCCACGCAGCGTCCTGCGCACATATCGGCAGGAGCGGTATCGGGCGGTTGAATCATCGGGGGAACGCTCGCTCCTTCGCCGAAGTAATAGGGCGTCAGGTCAAGGCAGCCGCACTCGGGCTCGACTCCGTGTTCGCGCGCAGTGCGCATCACGCACTCAATTGCCTCCTGCGCATTGAACGACTCGCTCAAAAGGCGGTTCTTCGTCGAAACGCGCATGGTTTCCAGGATGCCCTCTTGGGCGCACAGATGCGCTTCGAGACCACGCGCCTCATCGGCGTTGGGATAGCGTTTGAGAATGCCCGCCACGCGAGCGCCCTGTTCAAGCAGGCGCTCGATGCCGCGCGTTTCGGACGAGATGCCCACCTTGAGATGCGCCGGCGAGAAATACGCCATGTACACGAAGTGCGGCGTCTTGTTGTATTCGCGTTGCTGGGGCGAAATGGCATCGGCGTTGTAGAACGCCGGATTGAAACCGGTGGCTTCGCGACAGGCGGGGCACATATCGTCTTTATAGTCAGAAAACGGCGGAAGCTCAGCCATAAGATCGCACGCGCGCGATTCATAGGTCTTGAGGTCGAATGCGCCAATGCAGTAGCGCTGCTCAAGCTTGCGGATGGTGAACGTGCGCCCCAGCACGGGCAGACGCATCTGCACCTTTTTCTGCAGATTGTTCACCTGGATGTACGGCCCCTGGGCGTCGTATCCCAGACCGGAAAACACCAAGGTAGCATCAGGCATAAAACGAGGCATCGAAACCCTCTTTCGTAAACGTCGGCAGCGCTTTATTTGCAAGCGACAGAAGCGCTCAAAAGCACGTGAACTGGCGCGCCTCCTTCATGCGCGCCAGCCACATGTTGACATCGTCATGGTTCGAACGCAATCATAGCGCAGCCATGTGCCTCTTTGCCCTTTATGCCATACAGTAGGAAAAATGCAATCAGAAAATCAAATCCGACTTAGGCCCGCGTCCGCAACCGCCGCAATAGCGCATACCGCATTGGTGCGCCTCCGCCCAAGCGTTTTCGGTAGACAAACCACGCAACCGTCGCCAAGACGATGGCATACGCCCCCATCACCAACCACCCCTTGCCCGCAGCGAGCAAGCCGCCGACGCTCTGGTCAACGCTGAATACCGCCGCGCGAATCTGCGAAAGGCCGTAACTCGAAGGCAAGGCAAGCGCCACATCAAGTAACACGCCCGTGGCGTATTTCACCGAAGTCGTGGCACCAGAGAGAAACCACGCCACTACAGCGGTCACCATCGACAGCATCGCGGCTCCGCTGAACTTGCGCACGGTAAGCGAAACGATAGCGGCGAACGATATGAATGCGACGCCCAATACCAAAAGGACAGGCAGAATCGCCAACAAGCAATTCGCAAGGTTCACACCCGTAAGAAGCAGAATGAGCAGCGCATTCACCCCCGCCCCAAGCGCCCCGGCGAGCAAGGCGACCACAATACGCGCCGCGAACGTAGGCAGAAGCGACACCGGGGCGAGCCGATATTCAGAGAGCGTTGCGTACACACGTTCCTTGTTGAGCAGATAGAGGAAGTTGAACATCGACCCCATGAGAAACGCGAGCATGAAAACACCTACCGCGATGATGGCGAACCAGTCAAGCTGCGCGCCCACGGCGTACTCCCGTTGAACCTCGATCTCCATGCCGGGCATATGGCTCTGATAGAACGCGAAAATACCTTCGTCGAGGTATAAGCGTAAGTTCTTCGCCATGTCGGTATTGTAGTTATCGAACGCATAGAAAATTTGAGCAGATGCGCCCGACGTAAGACGTTCCGAGAAGTCCTCGGGGATCGTCAGAATGCCATTAACACGCCCCTGCTCGTACAGCCTCGCCGCCTCATCGGCGTCCGCCTCAATCGCCTCAAAATAAGGCTCTCCGGATAATGGCGAAGTCTGCGAAAACACCGTCTCTTGAAACGCCGTCCCAAGATTGCCCGCGTCATCGTCCACAACCGCAAGCTTGAGCGCAACGAAGTTGCCAAACGTAAGCGCGAAAATAACGAGGATGATAGTTGGTGCGATGATGCCCGCCGCAAGCGACTTCGGATCAGCCTTCGTGAGCACGAGTAGTTTCTTTAACTCTTGGATAAAGAGGCTCATGATACCGCCCTTTCGCTTCTCGTCCACCGCGCATAGAGAGCGCACACCGCCGCGACCGTTAATGTCGCGCCGGCTGCGAGCACGATAAGCGGTGTCGGACTCGCCACGCCACCAAAGTACGCATAACGCACCGCGTCGAGAGCATAAGCTGCAGGATTCACCATGCCTAGCACCTGTGCCGCTTGGCCGAAGTAGGATAAATCGCCAAAACCACCGCCCGCGACCCACAGGCACAGTGATGCAACGAGCGACACAAGAAACGCAGTCATAGCGGAGCGCACCGCGATGCCCAAAGCAAGCCCCAAACTCGCAAACGCAACATATATCAAGCAGAGCGATGCGGCGAGCCATGAGGCACTCGCAAGCGTTCGACCATACATGAGCGTCACCACTCCAACGAGAACCACGCCGGCAACAAGCGCCTTGAGGAATGCGGCGACAACCTTTCCCGCCACAATATACATGGCAGGGCACGGGGAGAGCACGAGCAGTTTCGCCGTCGCATTCTCCCATTCGCTCGTCATTGAGAGCTGCCCGAACAAAAGCCCTGCGAGCATCGCGCCGAACACAAGCGCGCTCACGGCAAAGCTCTCATCCCAGGGGATATCCTCCTCGTACCGCGTCTGCTCAACCACCTCGATGGTGCCCACATTCCGGTTTGCGTCAATATAGTCAACAAGCGCGCCGGTCAAACGATTGGCATAGTTCTTGGTCATGTTCGAATTCACATCATTGACGAGGTGCACGATCGTGCCCGTAGCGCCCTTCTCCCCTACAATGGGCTCATCCACAACAATGTAGCGGTCGGCACTACGCCCGTCGGGGACGCCCTCCGCAGGCGCGGCCTCTACCTCGAGATAAGGTGTCCCATCAGGAGCCCGATATTCCTCGGTCGCCTGTAGAAACGCCGACTTGGATGCCGCGGGCTGTGTCTCCACGGGGATAGTAATGCCTCCTGATACCATCACAGCAAAAGCGCCCAGGAAAAGTAGCGGCGATATGACAGTGGCAAGGTTGAACGGGATGTTCTCTTTGACGCTCGCTAGCTCCTTGCCAATTATTCTCGGAATACTCATGGCGCACCCCTAATCCCTCAGCGATCGACCCGTAAACGCAAGAAAGGCATCGTCGAGCGTCGGACGACGCAATTCCACACCCGCAAGCCTGACCACGCCCTCGGCGAGTCCAAGGATGCGTGCCAAATCTGCTTCGCCTCCAGGAGCCTCGACCACGATGACTTCGCCGTCGAAAGAGAAATCGCCCAAGCGCTCACGCAGCGCGCTCTCGTCAAATCGAGAATCAGGTGCAGGGAATATCCTCACCACGGTCGTCCCCGCCTCGGCCTTAAGTGTCTTGGGCGTACCGAAACGCACCTTCCTGCCATGGTCAAGCAGCAGAATCTCATCGGCAAGCGCATCGGCCTCCGCCATCACATTGGTGGAGATGAGAACCGTACGCCCCTCGTCCTTGAAACGCCGCACGTAGTCCCAAATACGGTGAGTGCCCTGCACGTCAACACCAAGCGTTGGCTCATCGAGCAGTAAGATGCGCGGGTTGGCGAGCATCGCGCGGCCAAGCGCGAGTCGGCGTTTCATGCCACCCGAATAAGCGCCTACCGGGTCTTTCGCGCGGTCGGACAGATCAACAAGCTCGAGCACTTCTTCGATACGCCGCGCTGCCGCACGAGAATCATTCAAGTAGAGCGCGGCATGGAAACGCAAATTCTCCAACGCCGAAAGCTCCGGATAAAGCGACGTTTCCTGCGGCACCAGTCCGATCTCGCGTCGCACTTTCCTCGCGTCACGCACCGGATCCAACCCCAATACTCTAACCATTCCGGATGTCGGACGATAAAGCCCGGTTATAAGATTCATCAGAGTCGTCTTGCCCGCCCCGTTTGGACCAAGGAGCCCGTACACCTTTCCGGGCTCGCAAAGGAATGAAAGATTCTCGATGCGCGCTTTCTTTCCAAGGACTTTTGTCACGGCATCGAGGGCAATAACGCTCCCCTTTCCCATGGCGACCCCTTTCTCGATATACAAAACCCAACATATGTTGGATAATTTGATTATCCCAAGGCACCCCAGGGAATAAAACCAACGATTCATGCGGAAACGTCGAGTTCGTTATTTGCGAAAAGAACCGCCAGGAGGACGCCATGCCAAGGCCACGAAAGGATTCCGGAGAGAAAAGCGCCGAGAAACGTATGGTCGAAGTTTTCTGGAGCCAGCTTTCCTATACGCCCTATCAGGAAATAACCGCTGCATCGATCGCGCGGCAGGCAAAGTGCAATCGCGCGACTTTTTACTACTATTTCGACTCGATAGATGACCTCGCAGAACGCGCGGTCGATGCCACCGTCCCCTCCGGCATCGTCAAACTCGTCGAAGCGTTTCTCTTTGGAGAAGCAGAATCCCTTGCGCTCGGGGAAAGCGAACGCCATGCCGTAGAGCGGACATGCTTGCTTATCGGAGAGAATGGATCAGCGCGCCTCGTCGAGCGCTTCAAGCAAGCGCTCATGAAGACATGGGCGGAAAGATTCGGAGTTGCCCTTGACCAAGAAGATGTGCGAATCGTTGCATCCTTTATGGCATCAGGCATCGTCGGCATACTCGGAGAACAAGCGGGCAAGCCATGCGACGAGCATTTCGATGCGCGTCTTCAGGTCATTGGCAAAGTGTTTTCGGCTCCTGCAATCGAATTTGCGCACAAGGTACAAAGCAAATCAGAGAAATAAAAACCCGGCCGAAGCCGGGTATCGATTCGAAGTGGTGCGGGCGAGAGGACTTGAACCTCCATGAGATTGCTCTCATACGGACCTGAACCGTACGCGTCTGCCAATTCCGCCACGCCCGCGTGGCTTTGCAGCCTGCTTCTTAAGAAGCGAGTTGTTATATTACTCGTCATCTTCCCCAAACGCAAGTAAAAAATGCGTTCTTCCGAAAAAAGTTTCTTTCAAGCGCTCTTTAGGACGTATCGTGCGATCAATCGCGTGACAGAAACGCACGTCGCTCCGTCTCGCCCATTTGGACCAGAGTGAGAAGTCTCTATGCGCCATCCACCCATGCAAGACGCCCTTCCTTCGTAAGGAAGCGAACAACGGGGTCCGTCCCGCTGCGTTTTCTGTACAATTCCGCTGTACAAGCACAACAGGACCGTATGAAATCCGTAATCATTACGAGATCTGTCCGCCTCCTTATCGGCCAAAGAAAGAGAGGAAGCACATGCGAGCAGTCAATATCGGCCTCATCGGCCTTGGAACCGTGGGAAGCGGCGTGGTGCGCCTGATTCAGAAGCATCACGACGAATACGTGGAACATTACGGCGTCGATCTTTGCCTGAAACGCACGTGCAGCCGAAGCGATGCAGAGGCTCAGCGCCTCGGCGTTATCGACACGTTCACCACCGATTGGCACGACGTCGTTTCTGACCCTGATATTGATATCGTCATCGAGCTTATCGGCGGCGAGCATCCCGCTACCGAGATTTTCGAGGAGTCTTTCAAGGCGGGCAAGCATGTCGTATCCGCCAATAAGGCGCTGCTTGGCCGTAAAATGGAGCACCTTGCCAGCGCTGCCGCAGAACGCGGCGTGGCCATTAAGTGCGAAGCTGCAGCCGCCGGTGGCATCCCTGTGGTGAATGCCCTCGAACACAACCTGATAGCGAACGAGACGCTCACTATCGCCGGCATCATGAACGGCACTACCAACTACATCCTTTCCCGCATGGAGGCCGAAGGTTCCTCCTTCGAAGACGTTTTGGCCGACGCACAGGCTGCCGGTTACGCGGAAGCCGACCCCACGGCCGACGTCGATGGCTTTGACGCAGCTTCGAAAATCGCCATTCTTGCCTCTATCGGATTCCGAACCCGCATCACCACCGACGACGTGTACATGCAGGGAATCCGTGCCATATCCAGCATCGATATGGAAATGGCGAAAGAGTTCGGCTATGCCATCAAGCTGCTCGCCATCGCGCGCAACACCGATGAGGGCGTCGACGTACGTGTGCATCCCACGATGATTCCTCGCAACCATCTGCTGGCCAGCGTATCCGGCGCCATGAACGCAGTGTACGTGGTGGGCGACGCCGTTGGCGAAACCATGTTCTACGGAGCCGGCGCAGGATCATTCCCCACCGCAAGCGCCGTCGTGGGAGATGTCATGGCGCTTGCCACGCCCATTTCCCAGGGCCGCTCTCCGCTGCCCGAAAGCGAGCCCTTTGGGCATAACCTCGCCATTCGCAATGTTTCCGACCTCAAATCGAAGTTCTATATTCGCCTCACGGTAGAAGACAAACTTGGCGTACTAGCCCAGGCAACAAAGATCTTCGCAGATAACGAGATTTCGATTTCGTACATCAGTCAGTACGACACCGGCGACAGCGATGCGAAAACGCTCATTTACATGACCCATCAGACGCGCGAAGGCGGCATGGAAAAGGCGAAAACGCAGCTCGAATCTCTCGATCTTATCCGCGAAGTAGCAAGCATCATCCGCATCGAAAACATCGATGCATGGACCGAAAACGTATTCGCAAACTAAGAGCTGTCGTCAAAGCAAGTGCCATACGACACAGCCTCGATCAACGAATCGCGGCACTCAACAGAACAACATGGCGCAGCAAAAGCAAAAGGCTCCAGAAAGCTGGAGCCTTTTTATGTATATGCATGCGTTTATGAATAGGAGATGCAAACAGTGCGTCAAACAAGCCTAGAAAAAGACGCGAGACAGTGGCTGAGCCTATTAAAAACAAAAAGGGCCGCCCGAAGGCAGCCCCTCGCGCCCCCCCTCCGGGGAGCGCCCCTCGCGGGCGCGGCGCCCTTATCTCCCGGGGGCTTCCCCCCCAGTACATCCGGCGATGGCGGGCTTAACTGCCGAGTTCGGAATGGGTTCGGGTGATCCCCGCCTCC
>NZ_QIBX01000025.1 GCF_003725995.1 Slackia equolifaciens | reverse complement strand
AGTGGATGCGCTGGTTCCGCGAGGGGCGCATATCCCAGAAGCTCGGGTGGCTCACCCCGGACGAGCGCCGCGCGGCGCTGGGCTATCCGGTGCTGTAGGATGTACAAGAAAACGTCCGCGGTCCCAATCGACCTCATTTGGGATTACATACTCACTTTTTCTGCCAAACAGCTCTTCTTTTCCATCCATTTATGTTGTGCGAGCCCGAAAGAATGCCGGCACACGCACACTGCGCAGTCATATGCGAATGCTACTATACAAACAGTCAAAGGAAAGGAGCACCCATGGAACATCCCAACGCATGGAATTCCTACGATGACGCAGCGCTCTCCGAGCTCGAGTCGCTTGCTCAGGATTATCGCCGCTTCATCAGCGAAAACAAAACCGAGCGCGAATGCGCCGCAACCGCCATCGCTATGGCGCGCGAAGCCGGCTACATCTCGCTCGACGAAGCTCGCGCCGCCGGCCGCACGCTTGCAGCAGGCGACAAAGTGTACGCCGAAAGCTACGGCAAAACGCTCATCTTGGCGCATATAGGCACACGCCCCCTGGAAGACGGACTGAACATCCTGGGGGCCCATATTGACAGCCCTCGCCTGGATATCAAGCAAAACCCGCTCTATGAGTCGGGAGATCTGGCGCTGCTGGACACGCACTACTATGGCGGAGTGAAAAAGTATCAGTGGGTCACACTCCCGCTCGCCATTCACGGCGTAATCGCCAAGAAAGACGGCACCGTCGAGCGCGTGAACGTTGGCGAGGATGCGGGCGACCCCGTGTTTTGTGTGACCGACCTGCTCATTCACTTGGCAGGCGACCAGATGCAAAAGAAGGCGTCTGAAGTCGTGGAGGGCGAGGCGCTCGACGTGCTCGCCGGTAGCCGCCCCATGAAAAAGGCCGAAAGCAAGGCCGACGACGAGAAGACCGAGATCGAAAAGCTCGCCGACAAAGAGCCCGTCAAGGCGCTGCTTTTGTCTAAGCTTGCCGAGAAATACAACATGGAAGAAGCGGATTTTCTCTCCTCCGAGCTCGAGGTGGTGCCTGCCGGCCCCGCACGCGACTGCGGCTTCGACCGCTCCATGATCCTGGGCTACGGCCACGACGACCGCGTATGCGCGTACCCCAGCTTAGTGGCGCAGCTTGAAGCAACCGGCCTTGAGAAGACTGGCATTTGCATCCTGGTGGACAAAGAGGAGATTGGCAGCGTGGGCGCCACGGGCATGACCTCGATGTTCTTCGAGAACACCATCGCCGAGATCATGGACCTCGCCGGACAGGCCGGCGATTTGCCGCTGCGTCGTTGCTTGGCTAACTCCAGCATGCTCTCGAGCGATGTGAGCGCCGGCTTTGACCCCTCTTACGCAAGCGCGTTCGAAACCAAGAACACGGCGTATCTGGGTCGCGGCGTAGTGTTCAATAAGTTTACGGGCAGCCGCGGAAAGAGCGGCTCGAATGACGCCAACGCAGAATATATGGCCAAGATTCGCGCCATCATGGAAAAAGGCGGGGCTGCGTTCCAAACCGCCGAGCTTGGCAAGGTGGACGTGGGCGGCGGCGGGACCATCGCCTACATCCTGGCCAAATACGGCATGAACGTCATTGACTGCGGAGTGGCGGTGCTGAGCATGCACGCCCCCTGGGAGGTCATCGACAAGGCCGACCTCTACGAGGCACTTAAAGCTTATCGCGCATTTTTGAAGTGGGCGTAACGTCCAGACGAAGGTAATTTAGGTTGCCATAAGTGCGCATCCAAACACAACAGGGCGGAACCCGCAAGGATTCCGCTTTTTTTGATCGACAATTACTTTGGGGGACTTCGAAAAGACGGCCATCTCCGGGAGGCGCTTGGTCACGTTCATCTTGGCCGACGCCAGTTCTCATCTCATGAATCATTTAGCAGGCGATAGTGGTGAGCATTGTTCTCATAAGCTCCGCCAGCGATATCCGCCGCTTCAATTCCTCAACTTCTTTTTGAATACAAATAGGAGTCTTGACCCATCCGCATATATCGAACGCGCTATAGTATGAGGTCGTCCTTTTGCCGACCTTCGCTTCCGGCTTGAGCCGCAGCGCATATTTAAGCGCGAGGGCAATTCAGGAATACAGTTCGGCGCCTTACCTCTGAAAGGTTCCCCATGACCCACGACTTCATATCGCTCGCCATCATCGGACTCATCGCCGCGGTGGCGCCGTTTATCGCCAATCTCATTCCCAAAAAGCCCGTACCGGAAACCGTCCTTTTGCTGGCGGGCGGTGCCGTACTAGGGCCGCATATGGTCAACGTCATCTGGCTGGACGAGAGCGTCTCTCTGCTTTCCGACCTTGGCTGTGCGATGCTCTTCCTGCTGGCGGGCTATGAGATAAACCCCAAAACCATTACGGGACGCGAAGGCAAGCGTGGCCTTGCCACCTGGGGAATCACATTGGCGCTCGCGTTTGTGGCAGTCCATGCATTCACTGGCATCTCGGCAAACGGCCTTGACGGCCTGGCGGTCACCATCGCGCTCACCACCACCGCCATAGGCGCGCTCATGCCCATTCTCAAAGAGCGTGGGCTCATGGGAACGCGCATGGGAAGCTCCATCCTCTCCTACGGAACATGGGGCGAGCTCGGCCCGGTGATTGCCATGGCGCTGTTGCTTTCCACGCGCGCCACCTGGCTGACCGTTGCCATCTTGGCGGCATTTATCGTGGTCGCCGTGCTGGTGGCGCGCTTTGGTCACCGCACCGCTCGCAAGGAAGGCCCCATTCGCGACATCCTCTTCGCCGGACGCGACACCACCTCTCAAACCTTCGTGCGCCTTACCATGCTGCTGCTCATTGTGCTGGTGGCGGTATCGTCGCTCTTCGACCTTGACATTGTGCTGGGCGCATTCGCAGCCGGCTTCATCCTGCGCTACATCATCCCCAAAGACGACGAGGTCCTTGAGAAGAAGCTCAATTCCATTGGATACGGGTTCCTCATCCCGCTGTTTTTCGTGGTGTCAGGCGCGAGAATCGATCTTACCGCCGTTGCGGCTCAGCCGGCGCTGCTCGTTGGTTTCATCGCCATGCTCGTGCTCATTCGCGCAATGCCGATCTTCATCTCGATGGCGCGCGACAAGGACCCCGAAGTGGCCGCCCTGGGAGCGCGCAACCACGCCGCCGTAGCCGTGTACTGCACCACAGCGCTGCCGCTCATCGTTGCAGTGACCAGCGTTGCCGTAAATGGCGGCGCCATGGACGCATCCACGGCATCGGTGTTCGTGTCGGCCGGCGCGCTTACCATGCTCATCATGCCGCTGGTCGCGCAGCTCATGTACAAGGCCGCTGAAACGCGTCCCGTGAAATGGCTTGAAAAGGAATAGGCCCCGCGACGGCCGCGCAGCGATCAACAAGCAGTGGGATGCAGCTCGGGCATAAAAAGCAGAAAGACTTGCGAAATCGCCCAAACTAAAGGGCTCGTGGGGGGCGGCAAGGGGCAGGCGCGAAGGCCGCAACTGAAAAGAGGCGCCGCAGAGCTTTCCCTACGGCGCCTCAAGGCGACAGGCTTGCGGGCTTGCGGGCTTGCGCACTATCCCAACATCTGTGCCATGTCGGCTTTTGCGTCGCCGGAAATGGGGCGCAGATCAAACGCATCAACCAGCACGTTAAGCACATTGGGCGACACGAACGCAGGCAGCGTCGGCCCCAGGTAGATGCCCTTGATGCCCAGATGGAGCAACGTGAGCAGGATGCACACCGCCTTCTGCTCGTACCACGAGAGCACCAGCGTGAGCGGCAGGTCGTTCACGCCGCAATCGAACGCCTCCGCCAGCGCGAGCGCGATTTTCACCGCGCCATAGGCATCGTTGCACTGCCCCACGTCGAGCAGGCGCGGAATGCCGCCGATTGACCCCAGATCAAGATCGTTGAAGCGGAACTTGCCGCAGGCCAAGGTGAGAACCACGGTATCGCTGGGCGTCTGCTTCACGAAATCGGTGTAGTAATTGCGACCGGCGCGTGCGCCGTCGCATCCGCCCACTAGGAATAAATGGCGCACATCGCCCGACTTCACGGCGTCTACCACGGTGTCGGCCAAGCCAAGCACCGTCGCATGGCCGAATCCGGTGGTCATGCTCGTGCCACCATTGATGCCGGCAAACTCGCGGTCCTCCGCATACCCTCCCAGCTCAATGGCCTTTTCGATCACTGAGCTGAAATCCTTGTCGTCGCCGATATGGGGCGCATCCGGGAAATTTACCACGCCTGCGGTAAACACGCGATCGGCATAGGACGCACGCGGCGGCATGAGGCAGTTCGTGGTGAAAAGAATCGGCGCAGGCACCCCGTCGAATTCGGCGCGCTGGTTCTGCCACGCAGTGCCGAAGTTGCCCTTGAGATGAGCATACTTGCGCAGCTCGGGGTAAGCATGCGCGGGAAGCATCTCGCCATGGGTATACACGTTCACGCCACGCCCCTCGGTTTGCTCGAGCAACAGCTTGAGGTCGCGCAGATCGTGGCCGGTGACGATGATGAACGGACCCGCCTCCACCTTCATGGTCACGTCGGCGGGTGCCGGGGTGCCGAGCGATTCGGTGTTGGCGCGATCGAGCAGCGCCATGCACGCCAGGTTCACCTCGCCCACCTTGAGCGCCAACGCTACGGCGTCATCCACGCTCGGATCGGTGGCAAGCGCCGCCAGGCCCTCGTAGAAAAACCCGGTTACAGCAGGGTCGTCGTACCCGAGCACATGTGCATGGTGGGCGTAGGCAGCCATGCCGCGCAGGCCGAACAGCACGAGCGATTTGAGGGAGCGCATGTCCTCGTCGGCATTCCAGACCGCATCCATATCAAAATCCGCGCATGCACCGATACCCGCCGCTGCGGCGATGCGAGCATTTTCCTCACGCACGCGTCGCGCCATCGCCTCGTCACCCTCGCTGGAAAAAGACACGTTGGTCACGCAGGTGAACATGGCGTCCATCATAAGTTCATCGGTGGCAGCGCTTGGCTCTGCGCCCGCCTGAACGGTACGCGCCAATCCAATCAGCGCTCCAGTGATCGCATCCTGCGCACGAGCGTCTTCGGCTCGCTTGCCGCATACGCCCGCCGCACCCGTGCAGCCCGTGCAGCCGGCGGTTTGCTCGCACTGGAAGCAGAACATGTTTTGCTGGGTCATATGGTCCCCCTTAGCGTCGCATTTCCAATTGCCGATACAGTATGGGCGCGCTACCATATATTCTGTTGTAATTACAACATATGGAGGAATTCATGGATTATACGCTGCTCGCCAAAACGCCCCTTTTCAAAGGAACTAGCGAACAGGAGATTGTCGTCATGCTGCACTGCCTGAATGCGCGTACGCGATCGTTTGCTAAGGGGGAGCGTATCCTGCATATGGGCGACATGCCGCGCGATGTGGGGCTGGTGCTCAGCGGATCGGTACGCATCGAAAGCGTAGACGCATGGGGGAACGTCACCGTGCTTTCGCGCGTGGAGGTCGGCCAGGTGTTTGCCGAGGCCTATGCATGCGCGCCGGGCGTTCCCATGCTGGTTGATGCCGTGGCGGCGCAGGACTGCGAAGTGCTGCTGGTAGACGTTGAGAGAGTGACGACCGTCTGTTCGAATGCCTGCGCGCACCATGCGCGTGTGCTGCGCAATCTGCTCGAGGCCATTGCGCGCAAGAACATTCGGCTCTCCCAGCGCGCGCTGCACACTTCGCCCAAAACCATTCGCGGCAAAGTGCTGTCATACCTTTCATCGCAAGCGGCGCAGGCCGAATCGCATGAGTTCGACATTCCATTCAATCGGCAGGAGCTGGCCGACTACCTGGGCGTAGACCGCAGCGCCCTTTCGGCGGAGCTTGGGCGCATGCAAAAAGCAGGCATCATTGCCACCCGTCGCAGTCACTTTGTGCTGAAAGAAAGCCCGTTGGAGCCCTCCCCCTATTCCGGCTGACGCACAACGTAATAGCCTGCCGCTTCAACGGCATCTTCAACGGCAGCCTGCTCAATGGGCGACTTGCCGAGCACCATAATGCGACGCTCGCCCAGATCAACGCGAGCCCACATGCCGGGAATGGAATTAACGGAATTCTCCACCGCCGCTTTGCAACGGTCGCACGTCATGCCGCCCACGACAAGCTCGAGACGGTAGGGATAGTGCGATTCGTCGGTATCGGCGACAACGACCGGCTTCGGCGCCTTCGAGGAATTCGAGCCGCTGCCATGACAGCCCGCCTTGCCTCCAAACACGTCGCGGGCGCGCCGCAGTGCGAACGCAAACAACACCAGCACCACAATCAGCAGCACCACGGTTTGCGCATTCATCTCCATCTCGGCCACGATGACCCCCCTATGCCCGCTTGTAACCGGTATAGACCGCCGCAATAGCGCAAATCAGCATCGCCCATCCAAAAAACTTGTGCCTCTTCATCCTGTTGCCCTCTCTTTGTCCCGAATAGCACTAAGCAAGCTCTTCTCTTCCGTAGTTCGCCATGGTTGACTTCTAGGAAGTGTAACACTATTCTAACTTTTTGTTAGTCATGGGGAACAATTTGCTTCATGCCGATTAAGCCCGGCACGGGAAGGGCAGCCTCGCGAACGCGTGAGACGCTTCCTGCGGCCAGGTCGCAAGAAAAGCGAGTACGCTTCGGTCAAGTCATTGCGCGAGCGTTCCGACCATTGCGCGAGCGGTCCGACCGCATAGCCCGCTTTTTTGAGAGCACGCATTCCCCCCACCGCAAACGCTTTGTCCGCATGGGCAAAGCCGCACAAGAGCAAGGAGGCTCGCCATGAACATGAAAACGGGGTCGCTGCTGGTTGGCGCAGGATTTCTTTTGGGAACCGTTGGGGTGAAGGCCCTTACAAGCCAGCAGGCGAAAAAGTGCTACGTGCACGGCGTGGCGGGCGCATTGCGCGTGAAGCAGAGCTACGAAGAGATAGTTGAGCAGGCGAAGGCCGAGATGGACGACATCGTGGCAGAGGCGACCTACCTCAACGCAAAACCCGCGAACCAGAGCGAAGAAGCCGAAATGGCCAGCGATGCAGGCGCAGCCGCCGATGCGCCCGAAAAGCCCAACGAAACAGCCGCCAACTAGGAATCGCCCGCACATGCATTACGCCATCCACCATGAGATACCCGGCCGCATGCGCCTCAAGCTTGCCGGACCGGTACCCGATTCCCAGCTTGACGCGCTAATCCAGGTGACGAGCTCCTGCCCGCAGGTGCGCAGAGTTCAGGTGTACGGCCGCATAGGGCAGATGGCCGTTGAATACGCGGAGGGAGCGGCGGGACGGGGTGCCGTGCTCGACCACCTTGGACGCATCACTCGCGCCGACATCCAAAAAGCTCAGCAGGGATGCGCCGTAGCGCTCGCCCCGCGCACGCACGCCCTCCTTATGCAGCTCGCCCGCATCGTGGGCGCCTACTTCGCGCGCCGCTGGCTTTTGCCCATGCCCGTGCGCGCGTTGTTCGCCATAAACGCATTCAGGCCGTTTTTGGCGGCAGGATGGCGTGAGCTGCGTCGCGGACGCCTTACGGTACCCGTGCTCGACGCGGCAGCCATTGGGGTCTCCTTCTTGAAACGCGATCCCAAAACCGCAAGTCAAACCATGTTCCTGCTCAACGTGGGCGAGGCGCTCGAAGATTACACGCGCGCCTCCTCCGAAAACGAGCTCATAGAATCGCTGCTCAGCGTGCCCGATTCGGCACGCAAGATAGAAGGCGACTCCGAAACAAGCGTGCCCGCCGCAAGCCTCATGCCCGGCGATCTGATTGCCGTGCGCACCGGCATGTCGATATGCATAGACGGCGTGATCGAGCAGGGATGCGCCATGGTGAACCAGGCGACGCTCACCGGCGAGCCACTGGCGGTGGAGCGCACGAAGGGCGATGACGTATTCGCCGGAACCGTCGTGGAAGACGGCGATATTCTGGTTCGCGTGCGCGAGGGCGCGGACAAAACCAAGCTGCGCTCCATCGTTTCACTTGTCGAGCAGGCCGATTCGCTCAAATCGGAGGCGCAAACGCGCATGGAGCGAGCGGCGGATCGCATCGTTCCTTGGAACTTCCTGCTCGCCGGGGCAATGGCGCTTGCCACGCGCGATATATCGAAGGCCTCCGCAGCGCTCATGGTGGACTATTCCTGCGCGCTCAAGCTTACCGGATCCATTGCTGTGATGGCGGCAATGAGCAACGCGGCAAAAGCGGGCATAATGGTGAAAGGCGCGAGACATTTCGAAACGTTCGCCAACGCTGACACCATCGTGTTCGACAAAACGGGTACGCTCACCCAGGCAACGCCGAAGCTGATGCGCGTCGAGTCTCTGGACGACGCCTGGCCCAACCGCGAGGTGCTTCGTCTTGCCGCATGCCTGGAGGAGCATTTCCCCCACCCGGTAGCGCGCGCCGTTGTGCATGCCGCAGAGGAACGCGGCATCAGGCATCGCGAGCGTCACGCCGCGGTGGAATACATCGTGGCGCACGGCATAGCGTCGTCGCTCGATGGGAAGCGCGTGGTCATAGGGTCAAAGCATTTCGTGCTGGAGGATGAGCGAGCAACGTTTGACGAGCTCCAATCGGCGCGCGTAGAGGAGGAGTTTTTTGGCCTCTCGCCGCTATATTTGGCGATAGACGGAAGCGTAGTGGGCGTCCTGGGCATCCAAGACCCCATCAAGCCCAAAGCAGCAGAAGCGATTGCGCAGCTCAAAAGCCTTGGTTTCAAACATATCATCATGCTCACCGGAGACTCCGCGAAAACCGCCTCGCGCATCGCGCAAGAAGCAGGCATCGACGAATGGCACGCCGACCTTCTGCCAGAAGATAAATACGCATACCTTGAGATGCTCAAGTCGCAGGGGCACCGCATTGCCATGGTAGGCGACGGCGTGAACGACTCCCCCGCCCTTTCGCTTGCCGATGTCGGAATCGCAATGGGTCAGGGCTCCGACATCGCCAAGGAGGTAGCAGACGTTGTGCTATCCGACACCGGCCTGGATGCTCTCGTCGACCTGCGCCGCCTCAGCTGCGGATTGCAGCAACGCATGGCGAACTCGTATCGCAAGGTCATCGGTATCAATTCCGCGCTTTTGGCCTTGGGCGTGGGCGGAGCCGTAACGCCTCAAGCTTCTTCGCTTTTGCACAATGCGAGCACGGTAGGCCTTTCGCTGGCAAACACGAAACGCTACGTATGAGCTGAGACAAACGCATGGGTAAAAAAGCAGCCGATGTCTGCGGTTCAAGCCACAGAGCAGAGTCGCAGGCATCAGCCGCCCATTGTTATCGGAAAGCGATACCGCGCCATGAAGGCGATGAAATCAGAAACCACCCGAGGATGGTCTTCGCGGCGGCTGACCAAGTAAATCTTATGGAAGTCCTGAGACACGCCGAGCACAGGCAGAAACGCGATTCCTCGGTATGCCTCGAGCAGGAACGAATAGCACATGAGCGCCATCGTCGAGGGATCGGCGGCAACGATGGATGCCATCGTAATCTCGTCGTCGCAGCGACAGTTCAAGCGCACGTCAACGCCTGCAAGCTCATCCTCGATGCGACAATAAACCGGTGAGGTTCGGTTGTAGGTCATGAATTCCTTGCCGCATAAATCATCGAGCGATACCGTCGCGCGCCGCGCGAAAGGATTCTCCAAATTGACCGCCGCCACCAGCGGCTGCGACCACAGGAGTACGTGGTTCATATCATCGCTGCCCACCGTTCGCGAGGCGAACGCGACGTCAAGCTCCCCGCTGCGAAGGCTCTCCATCAGACTGACCGAATAGCCTTGTTTGATTATGATATCGGGCTCAACCGCACAGCTCGCGCGAAACTCCTGCATTGCCCGCGACCACAAATGCCCCTGAATGGCGTGAGGAATCCCAACCCGAAGAGTGGAGTTGCGCTCGCCCTTCACCTCAAGCGCCAGGCGCACGCCGGCATCGTAGCTTTTCAGGGCCTTGGCAACATAGCGGCTAAGCACGGCGCCCTCTTCGGTAAGCCTGATGCGGGAAGAACCCTGATCACGAACGAATAGCGTGATCCCTAGCTCCTTTTCCATGCGCTTTATTGCGCTCGAGAGCGCCGGTTGGGTGATAAAAAGACGCTCGGCGGCTTTCGTGTAGTTAAGCACTTGCGCCAGACAATCGAAATAGCGCAGATGATCTATATTCATACCGCCCCTCTCCAGCGCCCTTCAACGCAGTCCGACCCTTCGGCTACTATACACGAAACCCGCTTGCGCTGCGTCGGCATCCAAACAGACGGGCGCCCCGCCGGAAGCACCGACGAGGCGCCGTAGTTCCCCAAGAGGCGCGGAGCAGCCCGGAAAAGCCCTCTCGGCATCCATCAGGCATATCGCGTCGCACCGACATGGGTCTTTTCTTTTGGAGGCGCTTTCTGGAAGGCTTACAGGTCAACTGGAAGACCGGTTTCGGCGGATTTGAAAATCGCGCACACAACCTTCAAGGTATCGAGACCGTTCTCTCCCGTGCAACGCGGTGCGGTCTCACGCCCTTTGCACAAGTCGATGAAATGATCGAGCTCGGAGAGCATCGGATCGTTTTTCTCAACGTTGAAATGCTCATGGATGAGCGGCTCGGTCCATCCAAAATGGTCGTCTTCATAATAGTACAGATCCATGTTGGGAAAACCGAAAGACCCCTTTGTCCCAAAGACATGGAGGCTGTTCTCGCCCGGGCAGTGGCACCAGAACGCATTCTCGCAGGCAGCAAGATCGTAGTTCCACGGACCAGGGGTGCCATCGGAAATAAAGTACGTAGCGGTGGCGCCGTTTTCGTACTCAATCAGAACAGAGACGCTATCCTCGACTTCATTGCCGCGAATTGTATTGCGAGTAGCAGCATATACACGAGTAGGGCGCACGCCCATCATGTAGTTCAAATCGTCGAAATCGTGCACGGCGTTAATCAAAAGGGGTCCGCCGCCTTTAACGACACGCCACTCCACATCGAAATAATCGCGCGACTTAGCAATGGCGAATGTGCTCTGCAGGCCAACGACATCGCCGAGGCGGCCTGAGTCAAGCAGATCGCGCAGGAACAAGTACTTGCTCGAAGAGCGACGATGATGGCCAATGAGCAGGGTGACGCCCGCCTCGTCGCACAGTTCAATGATGCGCTCCGCTTCTTCGACGGTATCGGCGACCGGCTTTTCCAGCAAAAGGAATTTGATGCCCGCCTGAATGGCGAGCTCAGTAGCGGGAAGATGGAGCCGGTTGGGCAGGGCAACATAAAGCGCGTCAAGTTCTTCTTGCTTGAGCAGCAGCGTATAGTCTTCATAGATGGGCACGCCAAGCTCTTCGGCAATTCTCTTGTCGTTTTCGCCGAAGCCGGCAACTGCCACAAGTTCCACCTCGGGGTGCTCTACCGCACCGCGCGCGATCTTTTGTCCGTGATTCATGCCCAGCACAGCAAGCCGCACTTTACTCATGGCGCTCTCCCGTCTCATTCTGCGTCTTCGCCCCATGCGAAGTGCCCACATCTGCAGCATCATCGCACGCAGCCCCGTGCTCATGAAGCGAGCAGCAGAGCCGGCGCAATCGCTGATTTGATTATCAGGAGAAACGGAGCCTAAATCCAATAACGGAACGACACGATTGCCCGCAAGCTATAAAACGGTGTAATAAGCCCTGCGGTAGCCAAGGAGGTACAATGCCCATCCAGCAGTTCGCAGGGGCCAAAGAGGGCCGAAACGCCAAAAGACCCGCTCACGCGCCACGAGCAAAACGAACGATAGCGCGCCTTTCGCGCGTCGGCGGCATTAATTATGGCTTTGGCCGTGACCGTGATCATGGCCGCAACCGCAGTCGTGATCATGAGCATGCCCGTGGTCGCGGTCGTGGTCGTGGCCGCATTCACCTTCGTGACCGGAGTGCGGAGCCTCGCCTACGGCGGCAACGCCCGATGCCGCAATAGCCGATGCCACCATCTGTTCCTCCTCGGTGGTAACCACCTCGTAGGGCCACTCAACGATGCCGCCCGCGTCGTACACGTTCACATAGCCTATAGCTTCCATATACTGCGCGGCGGTAGCGCTACGGGCGCCCGTGCGGCAGTACAGCACGATGACCGAGGCATCGTCGGCCATTTCCATGCCGCGCGCGTTGGCGATAGCGTCCAACCCGCGCTCCGAAAGGGCCTCGTCATACAGGCAATCCATAATCGTTTCCACCGGCATGCAGCCGGCTCCCGGAATGTGGCCCGCATCGTATTCCTCCTGGGTGCGAACATCTACCAGCAGCATATGCGGGTCGTTTTCGAGCATTTCCTGCACTTCGGCGATATCTATCTTCATAATGAGTCTCCTTTAGGTTCGGTGGGTTCCAGCGGATTGTACAGCTCCAAGCGCGCTACAGCCTCAGCTCCACGATACGCGCATCACGCACCGCACCGTCCTCGATTGTAAGCTTGGCCACACAGGGCATCGAACCGCCGCGCGGGCGAACGGGCGAACCGGGACATACGAGCATCCGCGCCGGGAACGCCTCGGCGCCATGCTCGATGCGCGGAACATGCGTATGCCCATGCACCGCCGCCCACGGCGCCGGATCGCCCGGGGCAAGCGCCGAGGTGCGCCCCGAAAGCGCCCGCTGCAAACCGCTCGGCGTATGCGTGATCAAAAAGCGCACATCCCCGATCGTCTCAGCTGCATAGCGCCCCACCGAGTCGCCGTACTCAGGAATATCGTTGTTGCCCAGCACGGCCGTGACGGGCGCCAGAGTGCGTAGCTCCTCCAGAATCTCAATCCCGCCTATATCGCCCGCATGGATGATGTGGTCGCAGTCCGCCAGCTCGAAATACGCCGCCCGCGGCAGATGCCCGTGCGTGTCAGAAATGATGCCTACAAGCATAAACGCCCCTTTCGAACGATGCGCACGCTGCAGAATGCCCCGATGCGCAAGGCTATTCTTCCTCATCATCGTCTTCGCCCGCCGCGTCGATGATAGACGCCGGCGACAGCCAGTCGATATACGGGCGGCACAAAAGGCGCGCATCGCGATACGCCTGCGCCATGGTCACGATGGTTTGACCCTGATAGTTTCCCGATTTTTGCAGCTCGACCACGAGCGCCACGTCGGGCGTAGTGTCTTCGGTCAGGTTGAGAGGCAAGAGCAGGTTCATGCTGTTCGTGCGCGGGTAATACGCCGGCACCGCCGTCTTATAGTTCCATCGCACCTGACGTCGAGCCTGGTCAATAGCCGCATTGATGCTGTTCGACAGCCGCGTGAACAGGCGGGGGTCATCCGCAATCGCCTTGCGAAGGCGCTCGAAGCGGGCGTCGCGACCGCGCGGGGTCAAATCCTCGATGCCGGCAAGGATGCCCCGGCATTCCGCCGACGAAGCCATCTCGTCGCGCAGGAAGATAAGCGGAAGCCTGTGCACGTTGTCCACCACTATGTGGCGGATGTCGCACACCACCTCGCGCTCCAGGTCGAACAGCAAATCCTCCTTGCGCTGCAGGTAGCTCGCTGGCTGGGGCAGCGGGTTCATCTCGCGCACGAGACGCTTGCCGAACCTGCCCGTGCCTGCCGTGCAGAAGCCCGCGAACGTCCACGGCTGGCGACTTTCCGCAGGCGACGGCTCGAAGCATGCATAAATGTCTTCGTAATGCTTGTCCACGAGCCCGGTGTTGAAGGCGGCAAAGCTTTCATCATCCGAATACGCCACCTTGTCCTCAAGCGTCAGGCGATAGAACGTGTAACGGATGTAGTTATGCAGGATGTCGTACCGTTTGGAAGATCCGCCAACCGCCTGAATGCCGGGCACTTCGCAAAAATCCCAGGGCTCCTCGAGCGCAAGCGAAGCGAGCGTAGAGAGGAACTCCGGCCAAGACTTCAAGTCGGCGAATCGCTCGAGAGCCTTGCCGGGAGCCACTCGCCCACGCGGCAAACGCGACGATCGCGTCAAAGGTTTAGATGCCTTGGCAGATTCCTCCTCTTTGGGCTTCGCGGCGGGCTGAGAAGAAGCCCGCTTGGCGGTCGCGGCCTTCTCGTCTGCCTTTGCCACAGGGGCGGCATTGGTGGACTTTTGGGCAACCTGCTTGCCCTTTTCCTGGACGTCTTCGGTCTTGCCGGCATGCGTTGGCTCGGGGGCATCTGCATTCTTATCTGCGCTTTCGCCGCGGAATTCCCCCTCGGCCTTTCCTACGGACTTGTCCTCGATCTTATCCGCGCCCTTGGACCGACACGCGCCCTTTTTCTTTGAGGGAGCTTTGGCGGACTCGGCGTCCGATGCAGGAGATTGCCGAAGATTGGATTCGTTTTTCTTTTTTGAGCCAGATTTCTTATCCTGCTTCTGCTCGTAGGCATTGTTCTCACGCAGGGAGAACATGGATTGCGAAACGCCGCCCACTTCTTTGGCGGACGTGCTCACAAAGTCCGACATCTCCTCGAGCATAGGCGTGAGTTTGATGAAACCATAATCGGCCTTGTCTATATCCTCGCGCAGGAAGCACCACCCCAGGTTTGCCAGCGGATACTCCTCATCGAATTCGAAATTACGCTTAAGCACCTGATAGATGAAGCGTTTGTCATCCTCCGTCATATGCGGAGCCTGTTTTTTGCGAGCGGCCATGCGCCCTCCTTCTCTATATGAAACGAAGCCGTCATCGCGGCTTCGCATGGAAATCGTTATTTATGGTACGGCTCGCCACGGCTGATCTTGAATGCGCGATAGATCTGCTCTAGCAGCACCACACGCGCAAGATTATGAGGCAGCGTTATCTTGCCGAACGAAAGCGTCTCGTTAGCGGAATCGTACACATCCTGGCTCACCCCGCTCGATCCGCCGATGATGAACGTGATATCGCTCACTCCGCTCAATGCAATGGCATCGATGCGCGCAGAAATGCCTTCGCTCGAAAGCTGCCGCCCTTGAACGTCAAGCAGCATCACATGCGAATGCGCCGGCAATGCCTTGAGGATGTCCTTGCCCTCTGCCTTGCGCGCGGCATCGTCGCCGCCGCATTTTGCCGGGTCACGGTCGGCCACCTCGATCACACGCACCTTTGCATATCCCTTAAGGCGTTTGAGGTATTCGTCGCACGCAGCAACCCAGAACTTCTCCTTTAGCTTGCCTACGGCAATCACGGTGATGTTCATCTGAAAACGTCCTCTCTTGCGTGCGGGCGACCGTAGTAGCGCATCACGTGCGCAATACCCGACGCGAAGTTACCCGATCGCCATGAAGCCGACGACGCGCAGGACGAGCGTGTACGGCGTCATGCGCGGCCACGCCTCTGCAACCTGCTTGTATTCGTCGCTTTCTGCAGCAACCAGCTCGCAGCGCATACGCACTCCCTTATGACGCCCCGCCTTGCTCTCCGCCTGGGGATTCGCTGCATCGTACACCACCACGCACTGGCCCGTGCGCTCGATGTTTTCGCGCGTGCGGTTGGCGGCAAGCGTCATAACCAGATGGGTGTCGTCCGCCATCATGGGTACGAAAATAGCGGCATTAGGCGTGCCGTCCTCGTTGACCGTGGCAACCACCGAGGTGCCCTCGACCTTAGCCATAGACGCTTTCAGCGCATCGCCCGCAAGCGTAGTGTACTTGCCCGTTGCCGCAAATCTCTCCAGCATGATTGCCTTCTTTCTGTAGCGAATATCCCCATCGCCAGGCCCAGGATGTCGACGTTGCGCGCCGAATATGCCCGCCGATGCAAAAGCGTATGACGTTTACCGCAGCGAATCCCGCAGCGCGGCCAATTTCGCACGCACGTCGGGGTCAAGACGCTCCGCCACGGTGTTTTTCACGGCCACCTTTGGAGCGTCGTCCAGCCTCGACTCGTGGACGTGCAGATTCACGGCGCGGCTGAAGCCGTCGGCGCTCATGCGGTCTACGCCGCCGCCGAACACCGTGTTCTGAATGGATGCGTCGCTGGTAACCACCATGGTCTCCACGCCACGCTCACGCGCCTCCCATGCCAGCTTCTCGATCACCTTGTCGGCCGAATCGCCCGCGCGGGAGAACATGATGCGCACGCCGGCAATGCGCTCCACGGTGCCGTCCGAAAATTCGTTATCGGCGCCGTCGAACACGATAATCGCATCGGAATCGCGACCGGCGTATGCCACCACATCGTTGATGAGGGCCTCGCGGGCACGATTGAACGCATCGTTATCATAATCGGGGTTGGGTCCCGTATGAAGCACGTGACGATAACGGGAACCGCTGCGCAACACGTTGTAGCCGTCGACCAGAAGAAGCCGTTTTCTCTGCTTTCCCATAGTTTGCTAGTTTCTAATAAATACCTTATTTCTCACTTTCGTAATGTTAAGTTCATAAGCGGAACTAAACATCTTATTGCATAGTTAGTTTCAAAAGGAGCCTAACTATATTGATAATCCTATTGAGCAGCCTTCACGGCGCACTGGCGCATCCATTCGTACATGATGGCGGTTGCAGCCTGCGCCACGTTAAGCGATCCCACTTTGCCCTCCTGGGGAAGCTTCGTCAGGAAGTCGCACTCCTCCATGGTCAAACGGGAAAGCCCCTCGGCTTCATTGCCCATGACCAGGGCGATCTTCCCGTAGAGCGGAGCCTCCCACACGGTATGCTGCGCATGCTCGCTGGCGCCCGCAACCCAGAAGCCTTCTTTTTTGAGGCGTTCCAGCGTGGAAGCAAGATTTGCCACTTGGCTGATCTTGATGTGGTTAATCGCGCCCGCCGAGCTTTTGTACGTGGCAGCCGTCACGCGCGCAGAACGCTTGTTAGGAATGACCAGGCCACTTGCGCCAACGATTTCGGCGGAACGCGCGATGGCGCCCAGGTTGCCGGCATCAGTCAGATGGTCGAGCACCACCACCAACGCCCCGCCGCGCTCTTCAGCGCGCTTGTTGGCATCCGCGATGATTTCGGTGGTATTCACATAGGGAAACGGCAGCGTCTCAGCCATAACGCCCTGATGGCTGCCACGTTCGCTCATGTCATCAAGCACCTTGCGCGAAACAGGCTTCACCTTCACGCCATGCTGGCGCGCCTTGCGTAGGATGTCCCTAATCTGGCCATCCTGCTGCACGTTGTCAGCCATGAGCACGCTCTTCAGCGGCATGCCCGCGCGCAACGCCTCGATAATCGGACGCTTCCCCTCGATGTATTCCGCCATTGGTTTGCCTTTCTCTGCGAATGCGCCCGCAGTCTTGGTAAATCGTCGTATTCATGAAGCCTTTATGCGCCAGAGGCGCCCATGCTATAATGCGCTTGTAACGCTGGCAAGCCCCTTGAGTAGCCTGCTAAACTGACTCAGAGTTGCGGGGCGGCCCGGTGTTTACGCGTTAGAAAGCCGGGATCATTCCCGGCTTTTCCTTTCTACCGAACCATCCCGCTTGCATCGCCTCCTTCTCCACTCATCCAAAGCGAACCTCAGAATCGTGGCCAGGGCCGCGGACGCGGCCAGGAAATCAACGACGATATGGATAACGCCCATAAGGCAGCACCCCCTAAACTCAGAAGGACCGCCCCACAGCGGGACTCACCAGCTTCGGAATTCTAGCAAGATGCCCAGTCCGCAACCTCACCACTCACCAACAAGCACCGAGAAACCATAGGGAGGGAAGGCGCAACCGCCGCCTGAACGATTGCGTCACCCCTCGAATCTCCGTAACGAATTCCTCAAGAAGCCACCGCAAAGTGCCAGGAGCCGCAAGCTATTTTCCGTTCAAAAGTTTTCTCTACTCTTCGCGAGATACAAAGAGCGCCTCAGGTGCGCTTCGCCCTTCCGAAACGCCCTCGTCACCCCTCCCGGCGAGGGCGCTATTCTCGGCAGATGAAACAGACGGCGATTTGCTGCAGTTTTCGAGGGGTTCCCCGAGTACACCGCCGTTGGGATTCGCGTTTCCCCAGGTCACAGCCTTGCGCCGATTGGGCTACTTCGGGAGGCGCGCGAAAACTGCAGCAAATCGCCGTTTGTTTGCAAGTAAACGCACAAACCCCCGGAATTCCGGGGGTTTGTGCGTTTAAGACCTTCATGCCGCATCGTACTTGGCCGGCGAGCCATAGGCAAAGAAGCCAATCGGGCGAAATCCGCAACCTCACGGGTACGGTCGAAGACCCTGCCCACTCGTGCCTAGCATCAGCGAATAAAATCGGCCTTGCCTGGCATAATGACGATAGCTTTTATGCGCGCTTGATGCGGCTGCCGGCCGCGGTGTCTTCGACTACCAGATTGAGCTCTTTGAGCTGGTCACGGATGGCATCGGCGCGCGCCCAATCCTTCTCGGCGCGAGCCTCGGCGCGCACGGCGAGGATGGCCTCGGCGGCATCGTCCACGTTATCGCCCTCATACCCCGCAACATCTTCGGCGATGCCGATAAGCGCTATAGGCAGCTCAGCCTGCTTCACCGGCAGCTCGATGCCCAAGATGCCGAACGCGCCCAAGATCGACGTCGCGCACGCCATGCATGCCTCAACATCGGCCGCGCCCGCCGCCTGCTCCACGTAGGTGTTGGCCTCGGTCACCAGCGAGAAATACGCCGCGATGGCGCCCGCGGTATTGAAATCGTCATTCATCTGGGCTTCGAACTCGGCGGATGCGGCTTCGGTCGCAGCAACCAACCTTGCCGCAAGCTTCGCATCAACCGCAGCCCCCTCTTCGACATGCCCCGCCGCCCAGCGCAGGTTCTCCACGCAGGTGGCAATGCGTTCGAGCGAGTTCTCGGCCCCCTCCAAGCGCTCCCATGAGAAATCAAGCGGCGAACGGTAATGCGTCTGGAGCATCAGCAGCCTCAGCGCCGCGGCGCTGTGCGCGTCCAGCACCTCTTTGAGCGTATAGAAGTTGCCCAGGCTCTTGGACATCTTCTCGCCGTCTACGCGCAGCATGCCCGCATGCATCCATGTGTTCGCGAAGCCCTGATGCCAGCAGCACGTGGCCTGCGCGCATTCGTTCTCGTGATGAGGAAACGCCAGGTCACCGCCACCGCCATGGATATCGATAGGCGTGCCCAAGTAACGGTGCACCATTGCGGCACACTCGGTATGCCAGCCCGGGCGTCCTTTGCCCCACGGGGAATCCCGCATAGGCTCGCCGGGCTTGGCTGCCTTCCACAGCGCAAAATCCAGCGGGTCGCGCTTGTCTTCGTTCTCCTCAATGCGCGCGCCCACCATCAGGTCGTCAATCTTGCGACCCGAAACCTCGCCGTAGCTGGGATCGCTGCGCACCGCGAAATACACATCGCCGTTATCCGCCGCATAGGCGTGCCCTTGCTCGATCAGGCTCTTGATCATGCCGATCATGGGGCCGATCTCTTTGGTGGCACGCGGGCGAATGTCCGGATCCATGATGTTGAAGCGATGCATTTGCTCGATAAACGCATCGGAAAACTCATGCGCCACTTCCTCGGCCGTGCGGCCTTGCTCGTTGGCGCGGTTGATGATCTTGTCGTCCACGTCGGTAAGGTTCTGCGCGAACGTGACCTCGTAGCCGCTCGCGATGAGCCAGCGACGAATCACGTCGAACGACAGAAACGTGCGCGCGTTGCCGATGTGAATCTGGTCGTATACGGTAGGCCCGCACACATACATACGTACCTTGCCCTCTTCGATAGGCTGAAACTCGCGCTTCTCGCGCAGCTGGCTGTTATAAATACGAATCATGATGACTCCTGTGTACGTGTCGAATGTTTCCTATGCGCATCATTGTGCGGTGGGTCGGACACGCATCTCATGCTCAAACAGTCCTGCTCGCACGAAAGCCACAACTGGCGTTCGACAAGCGCCCGCCAGTGCGCCCTCTCGGGCGCAGAAGCTTGAGACTAAACAGGCCACTGGCCTGTTTACCGTGCGGAACTGCGCGTGAGACGCATGCCCGACCCACCGCATGCGACAGGAATCTAACATCGCCTCGTCAATAAGGCTACCGCTTGCGCAGAGATTCCCTCTTCACGCCCCTCAAATCCCAGGCGCTCGGTCGTGGTGGCCTTCACCCCCACGGCATCTACCGACACGCCCATCGCGTGCGCCAGGTTCTCACGCATGGCATCGCGATGCGGAGAAAGCTTGGGAGCCTGCGCCGCGATCACGCTGTCCACGTCCACAATCTCGAACCCGAGCGAGCGCACATGCTCCGCAACCGCCTCCAGCAGCTTGAGCGAATCGGCGCCGGCATATTTCGGGTCGGTATCGGGGAACAGCTTGCCGATATCGCCCGCGCGCGCCGCGCCCAAAAGCGCGTCAGAGATCGCATGCGCCAGCACATCGGCGTCCGAATGGCCCAGAAGCCCCTGATGATGCGGGATATCTACCCCGCCAAGAATAAGCTTGCGATCGGGCGCGAACGCATGCACGTCATATCCCAGCCCGATTCTCATGTTCGAAGCGTTCGTCACGCGTCTACTCCTTCGTCCTTCTCAACCAAGCCCTGCGATTGCACGATGGCCGAAAGCATGCGGTAGTCCTCAGGCACCGTGAGCTTGATATTGTCGCGCTTGCCTTCCACCACCAGCACCTTGCCCCCCATGCGCTCGATGAGCGATGCGTCGTCGGTGCCGATGAAGCCTTCCGCCAGCGCCGAAGCATGGGCGCGGCGATACACGCCCGAGCGGAACACCTGCGGGGTCTGGGCATTCCAGAACACGCGGCGGTCAGGCGTGCCCACAATCACGCCGTTTTCCACGACCTTGAGCGTGTCGACGGCGGGAGTGGCCACAATGGCGCCATCCGCATCGAGCGTGCCCTTGAGCGTGTTGATAGTGTGCGTGATGAGTTCGGGAGAAATCAACGGACGAGCGCCGTCGTGCAGCGCCACGTATTCATAGTTGTCCGGCACGTACTCCAAACCCGAGAACGCGCTTTCCTGACGCGATGCGCCGGCGGGCGCCATCACGATGGGCGTGACGAAATTGTGCGGGTCGATAGCGAGCGCCCAGTATTCCTGCATGCGATCCTCGGGGCACACCACCACGATAATGCCTATATCCTCGGTCGCATCGAAGGCCATGATCGACCATGCCAACGTGGGGCGCCCGGCAATCTCGACGATCTGCTTGCCCCCATCGTGCCCGAAGCGTTCGCCCGAACCGCCCGCCAGCACGATCGCCGCGGTCTTGGCCTTTTTGCCCACCTTGCCCTGAAGGCGAACGGAGGCAACCAGCCCGGCCGCAGCGCTCGCGTCTTCGAAATCGGACGCCACGTCGGAGAGAGCTGACGGCAGAAACACAGGATCAACCGCATTCTGCTCGAAAATGGAACGCGCGGTGTCGTCGTTGCTCATAGATGCCCTCGCTTCTCTTGCCGAAAGATGCGCGCGACTGCCCGCATCGTCGTGAATCCGTTATCGAGCCGCACGCTTCGTTCGTGCGGAACTTCCTATAACCATCCATATTATCCCATCCGGCGAATCTCATGCACGGCAATAAGCCAGTTCTATCGACGATGTTCCTCAAAGCACGGCCCTTCGTCCGTAAGGCCGATCGCAGCGATGGCACGTTCGATATCTCACCCCGACATGGCAATGTCATCGGGATTGTCTTCCGCTAGCCTCTGCTGCAGATATTCGCGAAATACCGGCATATCGTACATTTGCATCTTTTGCCAGGTTTTGCATCTTTTGCAAACTATTGCAAGTTTTGCAAGCTAAGAGCGCTAAGGTTGGCCACTCCATAGCAAATGAGGGCACCCACATGGATGCCCTCGTGTCTGAGTCCAGCATGCTCCTCGCTAGTCGGCAGCTCCGTCAGAGACGCCCGGCCCGCCGCTTCCGGCGTGCGCCAGGTCGAACTGCGGCAGAAGCGTTTCGGCCTCGCGCGCAATGCTGTCGCGCTTACGCGGCGCGGGAATCTCGCCCTGGCCCTCGGTGAACGTGAGCTCGCCATCCACGACGTCCACATCGATCACGCTGCCTGCATGCCACTTGCCCTCCAGAATCTGCTCGGAAAGCGGGTCCTCCAGCAAGCGCTGAATGGCACGACGCAGCGGACGTGCGCCCATGGCGGTATCGGTGCCCTCCTCGGCGACGAGCTTGTTCGCCGCCTCCGTCAGGTTGATGGTCATGTTCTGCTCGATCAGACGATCGCGCAGGTCGGCCACCATGAGGTCGACAATCTGCAGGATCTCGTCGGCGGTCAGGCTCTTGAACACGATGATCTCATCCAAACGGTTGAGGAACTCGGGGCGGAAGAGCTTCTTGAGCTCGCTCATCACGCTGCTCTTGATTTCCTTGTCGGAAAGGCCCCTCTGCGACTCGGGCGCAAATCCCAGCGGCGCGTCCTGCGCGATCTCGCGGGCGCCCACGTTGGACGTCATGATGATCACCGTATTGCGGAAGTCGACCGAACGACCCTGCGCATCGGTCAGACGACCCTCCTCCAGAATCTGCAGGAGGATGTTGAACACATCGGGATGCGCCTTCTCGATCTCGTCGAACAGCACCACTGAATAGGGGCGCTGGCGCACCGCCTTGGTGAGCTGGCCGCCTTCATCGAAGCCCACATATCCCGGAGGCGATCCCACCAGGCGGCTTACGCTGTGCTTCTCCATATACTCGGACATGTCGAAGCTGATGAGCGCCTCCTCGGAGTTGAACAGGAACTCGGCGAGCGCCTTGGACAGCTCGGTCTTGCCCACGCCCGACGGGCCCAGGAAGATGAACGAGCCGGCAGGACGTCGCGGATCCTTGAGGCCGCTGCGCGAGCGTCGGATGGCCTTAGACAATGCGGTCACGGCTTCATCCTGGCCTATGATGCGCTCATGCAGCACGCCTTCCATGCGCAGGAGCTTTTCGGTCTCGGCCTCGGTCAGGTTGCTCACGGGCACGCCGGTGGACATGCTCACCACGTCGGCGATTTCCGCCTCGCCCACTTCGCCCAGCTCGCGCTCGGTTTCCTCAGAGAACTTCTTCTCGGCCTCCTCGCGCTTGGCAACAAAGGATTTCTCCTGGTCACGCAGGGCAGCGGCACGTTCGAAGTCCTGCGCGGCGATGGCCTGCTCCTTGTCCTTGCGAACGCGGCGCAGCTCCTCATCGATTTTCATCACGTCGTCGGGCAGCTTGCGGCTGCGGATGCGCATGCGCGCGCCCGCCTCATCCAGCACGTCAATCGCCTTGTCGGGCTGGAAGCGGTCCTGGATGTAGCGGTTCGAAAGGCTCACGGCAGCATGCAGCGCCTCGTCGGAGTAGTGCACGTGATGGTGCGCCTCGTAGCGATCGCGCAGACCCGTGAGAATGCGCATGGTCTGCTCCTCGGAGGGCTCGTTGACCACGATGGTCTGGAAACGACGCGCAAGCGCCGAATCCTTCTCGAGATGCTTGCGATACTCCTCGGTGGTGGTGGCGCCGATCACCTGAATCTCGCCGCGTGACAGAGGGGGCTTGAGGATGGCGGCGGCATCGATGGACCCTTCGGCCGAGCCGGCGCCGATGATGGTGTGCATCTCGTCGATGAACAGGATGACGTTGCCGTCTTTGATGACCTCTTTGATGACCTTTTTCAGGCGCTCCTCGAACTCGCCGCGGTATTTGCTGCCCGCCACCAACGCCGAGACGTCAAGCGTCACCAGGCGCTTGCCGCTGATGATATCGGGCACCTGATCGGCCACGATGAGCTGCGCCAGTCCTTCGGCCACGGCGGTTTTGCCCACGCCCGGCTCGCCGATGAGCAACGGATTGTTCTTCTGACGGCGCGAGAGCACCTGCATCACGCGCTCGATTTCGGCGGCACGGCCAATAACGGGATCGAGCTTGCCCGCGCGCGCTTTGGCGGTCAGGTCGGTGCCGAACTCCTCTAGCATGCTGCTTTCGCCACGCGCCTCGCCGGTGCCGAAGAACGGCACGCCTGCGGCCACGGGGCTCGGCTGACCCACCAAATCGTTGAGCGCGGTGCGCACCTGATCGAGCTCCACGTTCAGACGAGAAAGCACGTCAACTGCGCTGCCCTCGCCCTCGCGCACAATGCCCAGCAGCAGATGCTCGGTGGAGATATAGGTCTGTCCCATCTGCATAGCCTCGCGCAGGGCGTGCTCCAGGATACGGCGCACACGCGGCGTGAAGGACAGATGTGCAGAAGGATCCAGCGATTCATCGGGAACGTTGTTTTTGCGAACCTCGTTCAAGGCGTCGTCATAGGTCACGCCCACGTGCTCGAGCGCCTGCGCCGCCATGCCCTCGGGCTCTTTCGCCAAGCCCAAAAGCAGGTGCTCGCTGGCTACATGGGGCTGTTTGAGCTGGCGCGCCTCCTCCTGGGCCAGCACCAGCACATGCTTGGCCTTGTCGGTGAATTTCTCAAATGCCATGGGGCCTCATTTCCTGCGAAGCTGGCGGCAGATCGCATGCGGGGCCTCCTGCCCTTTTCTGCAATTTCCGCTCGCCAAACTAGACATGCCTCGTATTTTTCCGAGTTATCCTAGCACTCTTGGCCCCAGAGTGCCAATGCAAGCGCACCACGATGCCATTTCGTTACATCGCGTACATAAAACGCAAACCGCTCCTAATGCGGGTCACCGCCAAAGCCCGCCCGGTTGCCCATCTGCACAAGCGTTTACGCCGGATGGCAATCCTCACTTCTTCCGCTTCAAAGCGATCACAGAGGCGCCGGCGGCCGCAAGGGCAATGCACCCGCATGCAAACGCAGCGAAGAGCACGAAGCTCGAAGAATCGCCCGTCTTCGCCAGCACCCCGCCCGCCGAGGAGTTGTGCCCGGCCTGTTTGGCCGCATCCGAAGCATCCGACCCTCCTTGAGCAGGCGTGCCGTTGCTTCCCGGTTTCGACGCCCCGTCGCCCGCGGTCGAAGCGCCGTCCCCATTGGCGCCACCAACATCGCCGCCATCCGCGCCCCCGCCGCTGCCGCCCGATGAGCTGCCGCCGTCGCCGCCATGGGGGCCGCTGTCGCCGCCGTCGCCGTGAGAATCATCGCCGCCGTGAGCGCCATTGCCTCCGTCGTCGCCTCCCGAGGAAGCGTCTTTCTCCGCCACGGTCACGTTCAGCGCACGCACGACCGCATGTCGCTTTGCGTCATAGCCCAAAACGCCGTCATAGTCGTAAGCCTCATCGTCAACCGGCAGCTCGGCATCAAATTCGATCGTACCCGTCTTTCCCATCACCGCATCGGGCGTTTCCCATGCCCAACCGTTCGGCAGGGCGACGCTGGACAAGGCCTGCCCCACCGTGCCGGAAAGCCCCGAGGGCTGCACCACCTTCGGCGCCACCTGCTTGGTGGTCGCGGCAACGCTCACGCTTTCGGACGGAGCCCATGAGCCGTTGCCCGCATGACGCGCGTAAATGACATAGGACGTATGCGGGGTGAGCCCTTCGAACAGCGGAGATGTCTGCCAGGCGCTGCCGTCTATGCTGAATTCCAGACCGCCGTATTCATCGTTTGGCTCGAGCCCCTCAACCTCGATGGAGACAGACGTGCGCCCTACAACCTTCAGCGTGCCTGACGGCTTGGGGGCGGGTTCGAGCGAATTGTGGTAGGTGTTATCACGCCACTTGTACACCGTGCCGCCTTCGAAAGAGGGGTACGACGCCTCGCCCAGATTCTCTTTCCAGGCGCCCGACGGGGTTTCCCCGTTCAGAAGCCATGCCACCTCGCCAGACGCCAACGCATCGGCGCTTTTGAACTCGCCACCGCCCGAAAGCTCCGAAGCGCCTTCGAGGCTATAGCTGTTTCTCACCGTAGTGCCAACGGAAAACGCTCCTATCATCGCACCTGTGGCGCTCGAGTCGCTTCCGTTGACGCCGCCCACGTTCAGGCAGCTTTCGACCGAGCTTCCCGAAGCGCAGAACGCAGCGATACCGCCGGCGCTTTTCTGGCTCGTGATGGCGCCTGAATTCGAGCAGTCCAGCACCTTTGAGCCGGTGCCCAGCCGCCCCACTATGCCGCCCGCATTGGTGCGCCCCGAGATTTGCGCCTCATTCTGGCATCTCTCAAAAACACTGCCGCCCATGTCGAAACCGGCGATGCCTCCCACGTATCGACTATTGGAAACCTTGGAGTCGCCCGAAACGATAAGATTTTGCACGTGGGCGCCCGAAACCACACCGAACATGCCGCCGTATTCGCCGGGAGTCGCGTTGACCAGATTCCGCACGGTGTGCCCTTGCCCGTCGAATGAGCCAGTGAACGGCCGGAACTCGGCCGGGCCAATGGGCGACCACGTTTTACCGGAAAGATCGATATCAGAGGTCAGAACCGCATTCAGGTCGGTTTCTCCCCTGTTCACACGCGAGGCGAATGAAGCGAGGTCAGAGGCGCTGGCGATCTCTACGGTCTCCTCCTGCGCATGCGCGGGTGCAGGCAGCGCGCACCAGTACATGAGTGCGGCAAAGAGCATCATGCCCATGCCCGCAAGCTTAAAGAGGGGTTGGACACGACGCACGGAATCCGCTTGAGACCATGCTCTTGCCTGCCCTGCAAGCTTAAAGAAGCAAGACCCCTGCCGTTTACTTGTCTGCATTGCGTTACACATCCCAAACCCCCGCTTCCATCGCACCGACCTGAGCGATAATCAAACAAATACACCCATCGTATGCTCACGACGCGAAGTCGTTTTAAGGGAGTTAAAAACCTTTCCACGAAACCACCACAAGCCCGCTGACATGCCCAAATGCAATACATGCAATACGTTTGCGCTCAATAAAAGATGGCGCCGCATTCTGCACAGGTCGATGCGCGCGTCGCGGGCAAGCTGACCAGCAGCTCGGCGCTGCACACTACGAACGTATGCGTTCTCAACAATCCTTAAACGAGAACAGTCTACGTGACGCCCGATCATTACGGTTTGGCCATACCGACCATCTGAAAAACACCTGCAAACAAAAAAAGACGACCATAAGAATGGCCGTCTTTGAAGCCCCGCCTGGATCGCCTACATAAACGCTTCGGTGCATGCAAGCAGTGCCTTTTCGAAACATTCCATAGGGGGATGCACGATACCGGCCCCAACCTGGCCGACGCCCGCCACTCTGTGCGCAATGCCGGTGTTTATCACGGGCAAGATACCCGTTTCCACCACTTTCATAACATCAATGCCGGTGGCAGCGCCGCGGAAATCCAGCACCGGAAGCGAATACGACGGGTTCTCGGACTCCGTAATTTCATACATCTGCTCGCTGAAGGCGATGGCATCAGGAACGCTTCCGCCCACAAACTGCACGATGGAAGGCGCAGCCGCCATGGCAAAGCCGCCGATACCCATAGTTTCAGTGATGGCGCTATCGCCCAAATCGGGGGCCGCGTCCTCTTCGGTAAACCCGGGAAACATCAACCCCTGCACCATCTGAGCAGGGCCCGTGAACCAGGTATCCCCCGCAAGACCAGCCACCTTGATTCCAAACTCAACGCCGTTGCGCGCCATGACGGTGACCAAGGTAGAGTTCGCAACCCCTTGAGCCGATTCGAGCGAGCATTTGCATGCCGGCATAGAAAGGTTGAGGAAATAGTGCTCGTTGTCGCAGATAAACGACAGCGCCTTTTTTGCCGCCTGAGGATCGACGTCTATCTCCATGAACCGAACGGACAGCTCGCGAACGAGTAGCGCCGTTGCCGCCTTGTTGCGGTTGTGGCACTCGTCGCCCATATTAAGCGCCTGGGCCGTGGTGCTTTTCAGATCTATGCCGCCGCACGCCTCGATCGCCTTGCGCATCACGGGCATGAACTCTTCCTCGATGCATTTGAGCCGATCGATGACCTCTTGGCTGTTCGCCCCAAAACGAAGCACTTTGCCCAAGCCCTCGTTTACGGTAGCGAAGCTCCTGTTGCCATGCGTTTTGTTTTCCACGATGTGGACGGGCATGCTGGGCGACACGACGCCGGACATAGGTCCCACGGCATGATGCTCATGGCAAGGAGAAAACTCTATCTCTCCCGAAAGGGCCAGCTCGTTTGCCTCCTCAGGGGTTTCGGCAAGCCCTTCGTAGACCAGCGCTCCCATAATGGCACCCTTCATGGGGCCACACATGTTCTCATAGGCAATCGGAGGACCGGCGTGCAAAATCGTCTTGTCGGTCATGCCGGGGATGACATTGCGCGCGTGATCTATGCCGACAAGCACCGGATGGGCGGCCTTGATGAGCTCGACCGCCTTTGCGTTGGCCTGCGCCACATCCTCTCGATTTCCAAGGGCATCAAGCGCAGCCACCAGCCGCGCGTCGCCTCCCGCCACAGGCTTCCAATCCACATGGGCACATGCAACGCCTTGGCGAACGATATCGTCTCGGAAAATCGACGTCCCCACATTGAGCGGCTTTATGCCGTCTGCAAACAAACCCATGATTCCTCCTTAAGCGCCAACGATAGCCAGCGCCGTTTCCACGGCATTAAGGTTGCTCTGGGCAATCAGAACGCCCGCCTCTTCAAGCATTGCGCATTGCTTTTGATAATCCTGATAATCGCGATCGGTTCCCAGAACGTAGCCGACAAACGCCATGTGGCGCCCCTGCTCGCCGGCGATTTTTTGCGCCTGCTCTATCGCCTCGATGGTCGCGCCCACAGGATCAGCGTTAGAGCCAAACCCCAGTTCGAAGTCGAGCAGAATCACGCCCACCGACTCATCCATCGCTTCGGCCACAATGCGGTCGCAGCGAATCGAGGGGTCGATCATGGGATGGGGCCTGCCCTTCGTGAACACGTCGTCGCCCAGATCGACAATGGTGTCACCCGTGCTCACAAACGGGTCGCTCATTTTCTGATGCGCCTTTTTGGCCACGTTGCTCACCACGCCATCGCGCACTTTGGACATCTCGAAAAGAGCCTCGGCGGCCAGCGTTCCGCCGCAGTACAGCGCGCGGATTGATTTCTGATTCGCCGAAAGCTTTCCGGCAAAACGCCGTGCCTCCTCAGCCACAGGGTAGACGCTCTTCCCCGATGAAGGCGCATCCTCCCCCTTTGACAGAGCCACAGCCTGGATGGCAGCGTCCTCTAGGCTGCGCGCGAACACGATACCGTCGCCGCCTCGATGCGCCTCGTCGGCGATAAAGCACACCACGACCGGCTTTGTGCACTGCTCAACGGCATGAAGCACCTTTTCGGCCACCTCAGGCACCGGGGGCTTCGACACCAAAACAATGACCGAGGTATCCTCATCATCCTCAAGCTTGGAAATGCCGTCGAGCATCATCATTCCGCCGACGGGTGCCGACAGGTCGCGGCCGCCGGTACCTATCGCCTGCGAGATTCCGCCACCCAGACGATCGATAATCACGCTCACTTCCTGCAAACCCGTTCCCGATGCGGCAACAATGCCGATCGAGCCGCGCCGCACGTCGTTTGCAAAACACAGCCCCACGCCGTCGATGATGGCGGTTCCGCAATCGGGCCCCATGACGAGCAGTCCCAGCTCATGGGCTTTGTTCTTAAACGCAACCTCATCTTCTACGCTCACATTGTCAGAAAACAACATGACGTTCATACCGCAATCGAGCGCCGCGTTTACCTCGCGTGCTGCATAATCACCCGCAACGGATATCACAGCCATGTTCAAATCGGCATCGTCGTCATTCGCCTGGTGAATGCTCCTATACGTTGCCTCCTTGCTTTTGGCGGCCTTCTTCTTTTTAGACTGCAAAAGCTCGTCAACCCGCACCACCATGCGCTCGCACGCCTCCTCATCGGGGCAGCGCAGAGCGATGAGCAGGTCATTGGGGCCGGCAGACTGAATATCGTCGCTGATAAAGCCGATGTTTTCTGCCAGCTCCTTGTTCATGTCCGTCGCCATAGAAACAACGGCGTCCTCTATTTCGTCCGATTTTTTCAGCTCATTGGTCAACGTCATCAATGAAACCGAGTCATGGTATGCGTTTTTTCGCACGCATATATACTGCGCCATAATCACATCTCCTTCTTTGCGATGCACGCACGAAGGCCGCACAGAACCCCACAGCTCATATCGAAACCCGAGCTTGCCCCTACACTCCACAGCAATTCGAGGGGACCATCAAGAGGCGCGCCCGTCGCACAGGCCTCTATCAACGCGATAAGGGATTCCCGAAAGCGCCCTTCAAGCGCGTAATGAATCATCCAGCGGCTGATATCAGTGGTTCTATCCGATGCATCCGCAAGATACGCATGCAGGCGAACAACCGCAGGATCAGCGGAACCTTTGAGAGAAAGCAGCACAGCGAAGGCGCCAACCAGAAAATCATCACCCGAGGGGGTCAAGCCGCACCCCAAACCAACAAGCCCCCGAACAGCGTCTTCGATAGATTCCTGAGACGCCAGGCATTTCTCAAACTGTCGCTGCGCCGCAGCAAGCCGCCTCTCCACGCGGGGGTCGAAAAATCCCCTGAAACGGGCTTGGTTGCCATCGACTCTCTCCGCGAACGCATAACACGAGTCCTGCAGAGCCCGCGTCTTTTCAAAGCGCGGAAGAACGCAGCTACGGTCAATCGCGCCTTTCGTCGCCACACTCAACGGCCCAACCGATAAGCCGCCCTGGAAAAAACGCGCGGACTCGCCTACCTCTATGCCCTGATCGGCAAAGTTCGTCCGCTGTGCCAATACGATTGATGCGGGGGCAACGTCAGGCGTTGGATTCAGAATGGTCACCAATCCCCCGCACCCATCAAAACAAACGTTCAAACTGTTGGCGTATACGCTATGAACGCGTCCCCGTCCGAAGTCGGCAACCTCGCGAATACGGCGTTCGACATAGCGCGCCTCAAACGTCGCACCCATAGCGTCACCTCCGAAGTGGGCAGCCGCACGGGGCGGCCGCCCTTTTTCCTTTACGCCGTGGCCTCTTCGGCCTTTTCCGGAGCTTCAGCCGAATCGTCAGGGGCCTTTTCATCAGCCTCTTCGTCGTCGATCGGCACGTTGTCGGCCTTGCGATAGTAGTTCATGGCAACAAGCACAACCGCCATGCCCAAATAGCCAATCATGACCTCGGGGGCTGCATTGATCCCAAACGAAGCCGCATGGATGATTCCGAAGAACGAAAGTACGGCGCCCACCAGGCTGTACACGGCCGCTCGCATGTAGCGTCGGTCAATCGTGTAGATGACGATCGAGGCGATAAGCATAGCGATAATGATGTCGCCGCCGCTCAGCCTATCCCATCCAAGGTAAGGCACGCCGTTGCCAGACAGGATGGCGTTGCTCACCGTGACCACGCCGTCCATGGGAATCTCGCTGATCGCCACGGAGATGTTCGACCCCGCCTGCGCCAGAGCGGCGTTGACAGAATCGATGACGCTGCCGATCTTACCCACGATAAAGCTGCCGATGTAGGGCATGAACGCCAAGATGACCGCAGGGAAATGACGCGGGGCGGCCGTCTCGAACGCCTGCTGGCCGATCACCATGCCGATGTACACCAGAATGGGAAGCAGCGCAGCCAGCGGAATCACGGCGCTTACAATCTCAAGCAGGCCAGTGAACGCCAGCAGAAGAATGGCAGCGCCCGTCAAAAACGAGTATCCGATGCGTGCGCCCGCGGCCTTCCAGCCGGGATGGCCGATATAGATGATCGTGGGAAACACGCTGCCGATGCATGAAGCCAGAATGGTAAGCACGGCAGGAACGCACATGGACTGCGCAACCGGGTACTTCTCGCCCGCAACCGCCGCGCTTTCCAGGTTATTCAGGCTCTCCAGGAAGTCATAAATGCCCAGAGGAATAGCCGCAGGAAGGAACGGAGCAATCTGAGCGAAGCCCACCGCAAACAAACCAACGGTCAGCTCAGGAATGGGAATGCCGAAATTAGAAGCGGCAGCTGTCACATTCGCCGGATCCATATAACCCGTCGCCCAAGCGATAATCGTGCCCACCAGAATAGCGAAGGCGCCCACAGGCATATTGAGCGGAAGACGCTTATGGGAAAGCCAGCCCACCATCAAAATGATGAAGCACACCATGCCGATCATGGGAGCCGCATACATCTCGCCGATAGGCACGCCCGAGATAAACGTCAGGGCAAAACCAGCCAGCGCTCCCAACATGGCGGCGCGGGGCAGATGCTCCTTGATCCACGGACCCACGAATGCACCCACCAGCATGATGATACCCTGAATCAGGTTCCACACGATACCCGTTGCCCAAGCAACCATCCAGTCCTGGGTCACCACGTACGTCGGCAGAATAACGCCCAACGCCACGGCGAAGTAATGCGGAACCGAAAGGCCGTACGGCATGGCGGTCACGTCGGCCCTACCTTCGCGGATGGACATGCGACGCGCAATGACGCCCAGAATGAAGTTGCCAAACGCGATAGAAAGCGCCGCGGCGGGAACGATACGCCCGAACACGATGTCGTTGGGCATGGCGATACCCGCCAAAAGGCCGATAGCCGTGAGGAAGTTGGTCAAAGAGTTGGAGAACAGGCCGAAAAAGCCGTTGATGTCACTTGACACCCACAAGGGCGTCCCTTTGCCCTTGGCTTCGATAGACTGCGCCATTAGTCCACCTCCAGCGCCGCAATTACCTTGTCATGCGTGGTGGCCCAGCCAAAAATACCGCCCTGCTGATGAATGTTGCGCACGGCAGCCTCATGGTCGGCGGGGTCGAAAGCGGCAGAACAGTCACTCAAAAGCAGACAGTCAAAGCCGCGGTCATTCGCCGCTCGAATCGTGGTGCTCACGCACACATGTGTGGTCACGCCGCACACGATCAAGTGCTGGATTCCGCGCGTACGCAGGATAAGCTCCAGGTCGGTGGCGTAAAACGCGTCCTTGCCCGGCTTGTCGATGACGATCTCACCCTCGATGGGATAGAGCTCGTCCACGATGTCATGGCCGTATTCCCCACGAACGAGAATGCGTCCCATAGGGCCCTCATCGCCAATGCCCGCGCCCTGCTTGCGCCCGCGGTTGAGCTTGGCGGGAGGGCAATCGGAAAGATCGGGCCTGTGGCCTTCGCGCGTATGGATGACCGTCATGCCCACCTCGCGCGCTTTGTCCAGCATGACCTTTACGGTAGGGATAATGCCCTTGGTCAGGGAAATGTCGTTGCCAAGCTTCTCCCCGAATCCGCCGTGTTCGCAAAAGTCGCGCTGCATGTCTATGATGACGAGAGCTGTATCTTCCAAAGAGAAATCGAACTCATACGGCAGAGCCTCTGCGGAATACGTCTTCACTGCAAGACCTCCTTCGATTCGCCGGCCTTCTCGCCGGCAACTTTTGAATTGTCGTCATGCGATTCGGCGGATCCTTTTCCGAAACGCAGGATGAGCACACTCACGGCAGCCATCAACAGGTATCCAAGCGATACCTCGGGCGCCATCGCAACGCCCACCGTCGGGGCATGAATGATTCCGAAAAACGCGAGCACTGCAGCCACCGCGCACACGACGCACAGCGCCATCGCACGCCGCTCAAGCATGAACACCAGAATGGTTGCCCACACGATGCCCATGATCACAGCACCGCCGCCCAGCAGGTCGAATCCGGCCCAATGCACACCCGCCGCATTGAATGCCTCTGCAGAAGGCATACTCACACCCGCTGCGCTGATGGCGTTTTCGATCTGCGTTTGGCCCCAATCTGCAAGCCAGGGCAGCATCGCCAGAATAACCGCCGGGAAATGGGCTTTGGGAACATGCTCGAACGCCTGCGTGCCAATGACCATACCTATATAGATAAGGACCGGCAAAAGAGAGACCAGAGGAATCACGCTGATGAGCACCGATGCAAGGCCGAACACACCCAGGAGCAGCACGCACACGCCCGTCATCCAGCTGTAGCCCAAGCGAGCACCTACCTGCTTCCACCCGGGGTGGCCGATGTACACCGCGATGGGAATGATGCCGCCGAAGCACGAGCCGATGACCGTGGCCATGCCGTCGGACAGCAGAACCTGGCGCGTGTTGTAGGAATCGCCTGCCGCGCTTGCGCTTTCCACGTTGTCGATGCTTTCCATGAAGTTGTAGATGCCCAGCGGAATGGCGGTTATCAGATAAGGTGCCGCGGCCTCAAGGCCCTCGACGATACCCCACGGCATGGGAATTGGCGGATACGCTCCAACATTTTGCAACGACGAAGAAACCTCATCGGGCGACATATAGCCCGACACCCAGCCGATTGCGACGCCCAAAATGATGGCCACCAAACCGGCGGGAAGATTAAACGGCATACGCACCTTCGCGACAAACCCCAGCAGAATCACGCCGAAGCACACAAAGGCGATATAGGGAACCTCCCAGCTCTGCAGGGCGCTGTTGGCCATGATGGACGTGATCGAAACGCCCGCCAGCGAGCCCAAAAGGGCGGCCCTGGGAACATTGTTCCTGATCCAAGGGCCAACCAGGATGCCGCAAAGCGCCACGACGCCCTCCACGAAGCACCATGCGATGCCCGCATACCACGCCAAAACCGGATCGCCGGTTGCCGTTTTCACAGGAAGGATGATCATATAGATAATCAGGAACATGTGGGGAACGCTGATGCCCGCCGGCAGAGCCGTGACATCAAACCGCCCCTCCTTTTTGGCCATACGCCACCCAAGGAACGTATACGCCATCGATGCCAGAAACACCCCGAGCCCCGTAGCCGGCAGAATACGGCCATATACCAAATCGGTAGGCATCTGAACGGTAAACACCAGCAAGCCCGTAAGCACCAACACGTTAGTGAGGTTGTTCGTGAACAATCCGAAAAACCCGTCGATATCGGACTTCTGGAATAGAGGAATACCCCTTGTGCCCATTCGCCATCATCCTCCTCTTGCGCCCGGACACCCTTCGCCTTGGCAGTGCGCCTCAGCGATACGAATTCGCCGCTCCCCCTTTCCCGTCTGACCTTACTTTTTCCTTTATGCGTATCATATGGAGTTTCAAGATTGACTTATTTAGCATCCAACGATAAAAAATAGCTTGTTTTATTGTCATCGTGTGCTGCACGGATTTGCCCTGAGGAGAAACCATGCCTGCAACCATCGGGGATATGCTTGAGCTGCCCAGCTTTGCCAACGCAAAAATCGTAGCCGGACGCGATGGGCTTCACCGAGTCGTCGACAGCGCGGCCCTGATGGAAGTGCCGGACATCTTCTCGTTTTTGCAGCCCAACACGATGCTGCTCACAACCTTGTTCCCCTTTGTGAACAATGAATCCCTTTTAGAGGAGTTCATTCCCCGGCTCTTGGAATGCAGCACCGCCGGTGTATGCATAAAGCCCCATAGATATATAGACGCCATTCCCCGCCATATGCTCGAACAGGCCGATGAACTGGGCCTACCCGTTATCGAACTACCGCCCGAAGCCAACCTCTCCACCATGGCGAACGACATACTTTCGCGCTCCCTCGACGAGTATATTGCGCAGATGCAGTATCGAAACAACGTTCACGTCTCGCTCACCGAGCTTCTGTTGAAGGAATCGGGGCTTGATGAGCTCACAGAACGCCTGGCAAAGTTGCTCTGCCGGAATGTTTTCATTTTGGGAAAGGACATGTCCTGCGTCTGCGCGGCTAATTCTGACGGATTGACCCTTGACCCCATGCAATCCATCACCGATGACAAGGCGGAAGAGTTGCGGCACAACAAGCGCCTTTTGCTCGCTGACCGCCATCTGTATCCAATCGTTGCTGGAAAGCACAGATTCGGGTACATCTACACGCCCTCCCGACCCGAGCGAGAGCGCGATTGCGAGAATCTAGATATAGCTATCGAGCAGGCCGGCATGCTTTTTGCCTCCTTCTTTCTGAAAAAAGAGGCCGTCGCCAAAAACCAGAAGAATTTTCGCGACGTATTCATTCGTGACCTGTTAAAAGGCGCTCTGACCTCTCCGTTTGAAATAAGCAATAAGATGGTCGCCTTCTCGATGCAGCTGGATTTCCCGCAGCCAGTGGCGTGCATAAAACTGTTTGACAACAGCGAAACCGCGCGAGAGAAGTTTTACGATCTGGTTATCAATTCCGGAATCGTCGACGGGAAGTATCCCCGGTTCACCAACCAACACAGCAAGCATATTTATCTTGTGTATTATGACGACCTGATTACCGTTGTGGGATGCTCCTGCTCGCCTGAAAAGCTCGAGACGTTTTTCCTTGAGCTGCTCCCCGACCTGTTTGAGCTTACACATGCCCGAAACGTCAAAATCGGAATCGGCATATCCGACCAGTGCGCTTCCGTGGGTGACTTATCAACGGCCTACCGGCAGGCCAAAACAACCCTTGAAACGGGAGCCGCCCTGAACAAGCAATCTTTTGTTGACACTTATGCGCAACGCCGCCTTTTTTCAATTATCGAACACGTCGACGACCGCCGCATACTGGAACAGTTCGTTATGAGCAAAATAGGGGCGGTCATCGACTACGACCGCGAAAACGGAACCGACCTCATGGAAACGCTCGGGCTGCTGATCGACGGTGAACTGAATTACAAAACCGTCGCTGAGCGTTCGTTCGTCCATTACAACACCGTTCGCTACCGCGCGACGAAGATAAAGCAGCTGGGCATCCCCCTTACACCAGGAAGAGATTTTGCCGAAGTGGTGGTGGCGCACGACTGTTGGATTTGGCTCAAAGCGTCCGAAGCTCAGCATGAGTCTTTTGTCTTATAACGCCATATATCAAACGTTTCTTTGTCGTTGTAAGCTAAAGGCATGAATAAGCGTGCTCAATATAATCGCTCTCGTTCCGTTTCATTGTGACATTTGCTAAAGGAGGAGAGGTCCAATGCCGTATATGAAAGGAGCGGGCCCCAGCGTCGTCATCGCGCTCGGCGGCAACGCCCTGGGCAACACGCCCCAGGAGCAGCTCGAGCTGGTGAAGAACACCGCCCGCCACATCGTCGACATGGTGGCCGAGGGCATCAACGTCATCGTGACCCAC
>NZ_QIBX01000024.1 GCF_003725995.1 Slackia equolifaciens | reverse complement strand
TCCTGTAGAGTGTCCATGGTGGCCGTTGCCTTTCTCTCGAATCGGTTACCTTCGCAACGATCGATTCTAGGCAATGGCCGCTTCTCCTTCAAAGCGGCCCGTGACACCAACTTTCGGCACGCGATCATCTGTTGGACTTTTTTCGGGCGATTCGGTTGGCCCGAGGGCTTTCGTGAGCGAAAAATACTCGGATGAGGATTACATACTTAGGAAAACTGGCAATGTCGCCATGCGACGGCGACAAATTGGATAACATACTTCGATTTTTTGCCAAGACAATTCCACAATCTCGCCCCGAAGTTTGGCGATCCTTCCGACAACTTAGCTTTCGGCGAATCGGCTCGAGCGATCCCGCCCGATCCACAAAAAAATGGGCGCCGCCAAAACGACGCCCATTCATATTCGTCTTTTGATGCAGCTACGTAAGCAGCAAAACAACCAGGTTGGACGCCACTACGCGAACAGCGAAGCAACCGAGCCGTTTTCGTAGACGTTCTTGATGGTCTTGGCAAACAGAGGCGCCACAGACAGCACCTTGATCTTGCCGGTCTGACGCTCGAGAGGCACAGGCACGGCGTTGGTCACTACGACCTCCTCGATGCAGGAATTCTCGATACGCTCATATGCCGGGCCGCTGAACAGGCCATGCGTCGCGCATGCGTACACCTGCTTGGCTCCGCGCGCCTTCAGCGTGGCAGCGGCGGCGACAAGCGATCCACCGGTATCAATCATGTCGTCATTGAGAATGCAGATCTTGTCGGTCACATCGCCGATCAGCGCCGTGATTTCGGCCTGGTTATGCTTCGGGCGATCCTTATGCATGATGGCGATGTCGCAATCCAAAAGCATCTGGAACTTCTTGGCAGCCTTAGCGCGTCCCACATCGGGAGAGACCACGCACACCTCTTCGAAATTCAGACCCTTGTTCTTGAAGTAGTCCACAAAAATGGGCATGGCGGTCATATGGTTCACCGGCATGTCGAAAAAGCCCTGGATAGCATCCTGATGCAAATCGATGGTGACGATGTTGTCAACGCCAGAGGCGGTAATCAGGTCGGCGACGAGCTTGGCGGTGATGGGCTCGCGCGGCGCAGCCTTGCGCTCCTGGCGAGCGTAGCCGTAATGCGTAACCACGGCAGAGATGCTGCGGGCAGAAGCGCGCTTGGCGGCATCGGCCATAATCAGCAGCTCCATCAGGGCATCGTTGATGTGCGGACCGGCGACGGACTGAATGAGGAACACATCGGCGCCGCGCACGCTTTCCTGGTAGCGCGCGTAGATCTCGCCATTGGCAAACGTCTCGAGCTTGACGTTGCCCAGCGACATGCCGAGCTCCCGGGCAATCTGCTCGGCGAGTTCGGGATTCACCGAACCGCTGAACAGCATCAGGTTCTTTTCCATCTGGGTCATGTTTTGCTCCTGCCTTGTCACGTGGGCGCATCATCTGCAAGCTGCGCCATTCATTTGCGCATACAGTTTTATTATCGCGCAACTCTTAACAAAAAAGGAGCAGCAGATGCTAATCGAAAAAATCTTGCATGATGCCGACGGAAATCGGAGGCGGCATTGCGATTCTCGTTCTCGATGAGCGTCTCCTGCAATCGAGCGCAAAGCTGCCGGCAGCGCCAGGTGGTATCGGAACAAAAAGCGCCCCGTCCGTTCGCGGACGAGGCGCAACACCAGCCCAAGCAACGCTGCCCCACATAATGCCCGCCTGTGCGATTTCACGCCCGACAAGGCGGGCACCGCCCATTCGCGGACAAAGTGCGGCCAAACCGAGCGTTATGCATCCTCGTGACGAAGGCAGCACACACGACAAGTGGGCCAAGCCAAACAGGCTCGCCAGAGCATGCCGCCAAGACCGCCGGCGCCCCATCGCCCGAACGGCACTTGCGAAGTTCACCCAGCCGCGCTACTGCGCTTTTTCCTCCTTTGCGGCCTTGAGCTTGGCCATGTGCTTGGCGGCCCAGCCGGGAATCTCCTTCTGCTCGTTGCGCTCAAGCGCCAGCGCATCGGGCGCCACATCGTGCGTGATGCAGGAAGCCGCGCCAATGATGGCACCCTCCCCAATGGTCACCGGCGCCACCATCATGGTGTCGCTGCCTACGAACACATTGTCACCGATGACGGTCTTGTTTTTGTTCACGCCATCGTAGTTGCATGTAATAGACCCGGCGCCGATGTTCACGCCCGCACCCATCTGCGTGTCCCCGATATAGGAGAGATGCGGAACCTTGCTGCCTGCGCCGATGGTGGATTTTTTGATCTCGACATGCGTGCCGGCCTTCGCGCCCTCACACAGGTGCGCACCCGTGCGCAGATACGCACGAGGGCCGCTAGTGGCCTTGTCATCGATCTGGGCGCCCTCCGCCACCGTTTCATCCACACGGCAGCCGCGGCCGACCACCGTGTCGGTCAGGCGCGTATTGGGGCCAATCACGCTATCGCGACCCACAGACGTGGCGCCCAGCAGCATCACATTGGGCAGAAGCTCCACGTCGTTCTCGAGCGTGACGTCGGGGCCGATCCACACCGTGGCAGGATCCCACATGGTGACGCCCGCCGCCATATGACGCTCGTTGATGCGGCGCTGCATAGCACGTGTGGCTTGGGCCAGCTGGATGCGCGAGTTCACGCCCATGGCCTCCTCGGCATCCTGGGTCATGAGCGCCAGCACCTCGCGACCGTCGTTGCGGCAAATCTCCAGCACGTCAGTGAGGTAGTACTCGCCCTGCGCGTTATCGTTGGACACGCGCGAAAGGGCGTCGAACAGGGCCGGCGCGTCGAAGGCGTAAAAACCGGCGTTGCACTCGGTGATGGACGCCTCCTCAGGCGAGGCATCTTTCTGCTCCACGATGCGCGCAACCGCGTCGCCCGCGCCTTCGCGCACAATGCGGCCGTAGCCGAACGGATCGTCCATATGCATGGTGAGCACCACCACGGCGGCGTTCGTCTGCTCGCGTTTGGCCACCAGAGCACGAATGGTTTCGGGGGTAATCAGCGGGCAGTCGCCGGAAAGCACCACGAGCGTGCCGGGGGCGATGGCGCCATCGTTGCCGGTCATGGCATCGCGGGCGGCATTTACAGCGTCGCCCGTGCCCAGCTGCTGGGTTTGCATAACGATGGTGGTATCTCCCTCCACGAGCGGAGACACCTTATCGGACATATGACCGAGCACGCTGATCACCTCGGACATGCCTGCGTCATGCGCCGCGTCAACAACCCAGCGCACCAGCGGCTTGCCCAAAACCTCGTGGGCCACCTTGGGCTTTTCGGACTTCATGCGAGTACCGGCACCCGCAGCAAGAATCAACGCTTTCGCATTAAGGGATTTCGCGTCCATCAAGAACCTTCTCTCGGTTGCGCTTCCAAGCGGCAGGCAAAAAGGCCGGCCACCTCATACCGCTCGCCAGCGAATCCTTGGCTCCGCCGCAAGCATGCCGTCGCGCATGAGGCACGACGTTCACGGGCAAGCAGTATACCAGTCGCGCATGAACACTCCGTAGAGACGCCGGGATGAGGCGCCGCAAGGTACGTGCGCGGGCGGGCGCAGCTAAACTACCGGCCGCGACCATTCGGGCGTGCGCAGCTAAACTATCGGCCGCGTCCATTCGGGCAGGCCCTTGGCGCGGCAGTTCGCGCGACGCCCCCGCATGTTGGCCACGCACCCCTGCATGCCATGAGGAACGTAATCAAGGTCCTCTATGTTTTCGGGCAGATAGCTCACCAGGCTCAAAGGCGCGGTTTGCTCCACGCGCTCGGGCGCCGGCCCCGGCACAGCCTCGAATCCGCACGCCGTCGCCCCTTGGGCGGTTAACTTGGACTCGTAAGCGCTCATCGGCTCGTCCGGGAACATCGCGCGCACATCATCGGAGCTCCACCGCAGGTCATAACCGGCAATCTCAAGCTGCGTAAGCGAGAAATCACGAAACGGCAGGCTATCGGTGCGCAGCCTCAGCGACGCCCCAGGTGCCAAAATCTCACGATAGGCCATCAGGCGGTCGAGATAGGTCAAGCGCAAGTGCGCCTTTTTCTTTTTGGGAAACGGCGTGGGGAAATTCATAAGGATGCCGTCCAGCTCGCCCGGGCCGAACAGCTCGCGCAAATCGGGGTCGTCCGCGTATATGAACACCGCATTGGTCACGCCCTCGGCCACCGCAAGCTCGGCGGCGCGCATCACGCAAATCTCCTCCACGTCTAGGCCAACGAACAGCACGTTTGGATGCAGATTGGCCACCGCCACCGTATATTCGCCCTTGCCGCAACCTAAATCGAGTATGACGCGATTCCACGTTTTTTGAGAGAAATCCCTGATAGGATTGAAGTTTCCAAAAGCGTCGGACGCACCTTGCCCGCACGTGTCGCTGCGAACAAAAACGCCATGAGCACCATTGCCGGCCCCGGCAGGCTGCATGACGCCGGTGTTTTGAGCGGGAGCCTGGCATGCCGCATGGCGAGCACTCGATCGCGCTGCCTTCCACGCAGCAACGCCCGCAGCACCCGACATGCACATTGCGGGCGACCACGCATGCCAATGCCCCCTGCACGACTCCGGATAAAACTCCACCGCCTGCGCGCATGCGGCAAGATGCTCTTCGAGCGAAAAATCCTTAGGCAAACGGGAACGCGGAGTGCGCACGATATCCTCCTTGTGAGGGAAGCGACGGCTATTCCGGCAACACAAAAGAGCTGGGTTGCCGGAGAGAAATTGCCGGAACGCTGAAATTCATTGGGCTTAGGAGCTCGTCCGAGCGGAAATGCTCGCCCGGACACGAAAGCTCGCTGGATGTGGAAGTATAGCAAGCGTCTGACAAGCGCGCCACAATCCCGTTGCCGCCAACGAACCATCGTGCTGCAGCCCCATAGGCGGGTATCTTCATCCCGACACGCGCGATTGCGGCGCTTGGAATCTGCGCTCTCAACCGCGCAGGCAGCCGCCTACTCGTCCAAATCAGTTAGCTTGACCACGCGCGTCGCAACGCGATCAACGAGTGACGGCGAATGGCTCACCAGCACAAGCCCCATTTCGTGCCGCTGGGTGAACTCGACGAGAAAGCGCCATATCTCGTCTTGCGCCACCGCGTCGAACATCGCCGTGGTCTCGTCGCAAATCAGATACCGCGGGTTGGCGGCCAGCGCGCGTGCGATGCAGAAGCGCTGCAGCTCGCCGCCAGAAAGCTCATGCGGATGGCGGCTCATCCACGCCTCATGTATGCCCAGCCCCTGTACGATCTCGTCGCCCACAGGGCCAGCCTCCTCCATGATGGCGCGCATGCGCATACGGGGGTCGACCATGGTTTCAGGATGCTGCCCTATAAGCTGAACGGGGCATACGCCCCGAAGAGGCAATGCGGCGCCGTCCACCAGAACGCTGCCCTCGTCGGGCGCAAGATACCCCGCAAGAATGCGACACAAGGTGGTTTTGCCGAATCCGCTCGGCGCAATAAACGCCACTCGCTCCCCAGGCTCGATGCGCACGCTAAGGTCGTCGAACAGCTGCCGTCCGCCCGGATAGGAGAACGACAAACCGCGCACCTCGAGCGCGCGTGCCGATGCGTGCTCCCTGCCAGATGCGAGGTGTTGGCCCTCGGTTGCGCACGCCTCGCCATTTGTTGCCTTACCGATCCGATCGCCGCCGAACACCGCGCGCCAGAGCTCCCGCGAAAACGGATGCCGCAAGGCTTCAGGCGATCCGAACGCCGCCGCCGATGTTTCCTCCACCACCGTGCCCTCCTTGAACACGGCAATGCGGTCGGCCACGCGCAGGGCAAGCTCGATATCGTGTGTGATCAGCAGCACGCCGCCGCCCTCGCTCGCAAACGCACGAAGGTCGTCGAGCGCGCGCACCGCCAGATCGAGATCGAGCCCGGGCGTCGGCTCATCCGCCACAATAAGACGCGGCTCGTCGATAAGCGCGCAGCACAAAAGCACGCGACGAGCCATGCCCCCCGAAAGCTCGAACGGATACATCTCCTCAACCTCGGGGCGCAGCCCGTAACGCTCGAACAGCTCACGCTGCATGCGCGCACGCCGCTTTGCGTCGGAAGCATCGCGCGCTACGCCTCGCACCTGCCTGCCCACCTTCATGAGCGGATCAAGATGCGACACGCTCTGCGGCATCAGCGAAATACCCCGCCCGCGCAGGCGCGCCAAATCTGCCGCATCGCATCGCTCGCCGTCGAACCAAACGGTGCCGCGCGCTTCGGCGTTGGGCTCGAACAGGGCAAAAACCGCATCTGCAAGAAGCGTCTTACCCGATCCGGACGCACCCACAACCGCCACGACCTCCCCGGCGTGAACCGACACGCTCAAATCCTTAATGGCGGGCACCAGACGTTTTTTGGCGCGAAAGAAACGTGGCTCATCGGGGTCGTACATCGAAAAGCCCATGCTCAAGTTTTCCACCTGCAGCAGATGGTGTCCGCCAGCATGGTGCGAGGCGGATGCATGGCTGTGATGGTGATGGAACTCCGCCGACGCATGCGTCAGTCGCTCGTGATCGAGCACGCCAGAGGAAATATCGTCGCGCTTGCCTTGCATATCTCCTCCTACTCCTGCGATCTGTGCGGGTCAATGAGCGCCCGCAGACTCGATCCCGCAATGTCGAAGACCAGTACCACCGCAATGAGGGCCAGCCCTGGAAACACCGCCAGCCACCACATGCCGGCAGAAAGATACGTCATCGACTCGCTAAGAATCACGCCGATAGCGGGCTGCTCGGGCGGCAGGCCGAACCCCAGAAACGTGATGGACGCCTCATGCAGAATCGCATGGGGAAACATGAGGATAAGCCCCACCACGTACTGAGGGAACACAAATGGAACCATATGGCGCACGGCGATGCTTACGCGGCCTTTGCCCAACGCGCGCGCCGCCTGAATATAGGGAGCCTGACGACATTGCAGAATCTCGGCACGCACCACGCGGGCGAGACTCGGCCAATGTGTGATTGCGATGCCCACCGCTACGCCCCAGAAACCTTTTCCCAAAGCATAGGAGATGAGCACCAGCAGCACGATATGGGGAATGCCCAGCATGAGATCGATCAGCCAGTTGACTACCACATCCACCTTGGGACCCCCCAATGCGGCAGCCGCTCCCAGCACTACGGCGATAATGGACGAGACCACGGCAGCCGCCATGCCCAAAAGCACACTCGTCGAAAGGCCGGCAAGGGTGCGCGCTAGCATGTCGCGCCCCATCCAATCGGTGCCGAAGGGATGCATAAGGCAGGGCGCAAGATTCTTCGCCTCAAAATCAACCGCAGATGCAGCCGGCGTTAACGCAATGCCCGCAACCACCACGGCGATAAGTGCGCACGCTGCAACGACGCACGCAACCAGCGCGGCCATGCGGTTCGAGCCCGATTTCTGCGGAAGATGAAGGATGGCGCCCTTGGTGGCATAGCCTTCTTGCCAGCTATTCAGCATGGGGCTCCCCTTTCATTCGGGCGCCTTCGCACGCGTCGGCCTCTGTCCCGCCGCCCGAGTATCCGCTCTCGTCATGCCGATGCCTTACGCGCTCGCAAGCCAAAACAGCGCCGCGTCCCGCGTCATCGGCGTCATCGGCACCGTTTCTCTCGGCAGCTCTTCCCCCGCCGGCGCGTTTGCCGCCTTCGCCGGCGCGCACACGCATGCGCGGATCGATTGCGCCATACAGCAGATTGGCGATCAGGTTGCCCGTGAACACCAGCGCCGCCGAAACGAGCGCTATCCCCGCCAAAAGCGACGCATCTCCGCCAAGGCCGGCCGTAATGGCCGCCTGCCCCAGCCCTGGATACGAAAACACCTGCTCAACCAGCACCGATCCGCCAAAAATCTCCGAAAAGGAGGCGAACTGGAGCGTGATGGCCGGCAGAAGCAAGTTGCGCAGCCCATGACGCCTCACAATGCTTGCGAGCCCCTCGCCGCGCGCGCGGGCGAATCTCACGTAATCGGACTCCATGACATCGACCAGCTTCTCGCGCGTGTGGAGCGCGATGTTCGCCACCCCAGAAAACGAGAGGACGAGGGCCGGCAGGGCAATGTGGTAGGCGGCGTCGGCAAGCGTCACCTCAGATGCAGCCACTCCCACCGGCGCCGAGAACCCCATGGGGAACCACCCCAGCCATACCGAAAACACCATAAGCGCCACCAAGCCCAGCCAGAACGTAGGCGTTGAAGCCAGCAGGTAGCAATAGCCCTTTACCAGTTTGTCGGGCCAGCGACCGCGAAACGCCCCTGCCACGATGCCCAGCACAATCCCCAGCACGCCGCTCGCCACCCAGGCGATCGCCATGAGCGCGAGCGAATTGAGCGCACGGGTTGCAATCACGTCGGCAACTGGCGCATTGAAGCGCAGCGATGTGCCCATGTCTCCTTGAAAGATTGCGATGAGCCAGTTCAGGTATCGCTCCCAAAACGGCGTATCCGCTCCCCAGTACGCAGCAAGCTGCGCCTGCTTTTCATCGGACATGCCAATGACGGCCGCCTGACCCACATTCGCCTGCACCGGATCGACGGGCGAAGCGCTCACCAGGGCGAACACAACCAAGCTGACCGCCAGCATCAGCAGCACAAACCGCACAATCTGTTTGAGCACAAAGTTGAGCACAGTATCCTTTCGATGAATAAACGGGCGAAACAGGGGGACGCGGGTCGGCTTCGGCGGCGCTGAGGGGTGCGCGGAAGCACTCGGCTTTCTCAAATCGGTCTTATTCAAAAGCCGAAAAGCCTAGTGAGGCGCATAGCGAGCGCAGCGAGCGGTAGTCGAACGCGTGTTCCGCGCACCCCTCAGCGCCGCCGAAGCCGACCGTGGGCGCCAGCCCCCTAGTTCCAACTCCACCTATCCACGTTGTTCGCCAAGCTCCAGCCATGCCCATGCGGATGCGGCTTTTGCTCGGCCACCGTGAGCCCATCGCGCATGAAATACAGGTGGTCGACGTTCACGAACCATACCCACGAAGCGTCGCCCCGCGGCGCGAACCCCGTCTCGCCATCCCATTGGGCGCTCTTCCAGTAATCGTAGGAATCCTCCACACGCGGCTGCGCGAGCGCCTCGTCGAGATAGTAATCCACCGACGCATTATCCAAACACGCATAATTGCCGGAACCATCGGAATAATTAAGGTTGTACACCTCGATAGGCGAATTGCTGCCCCAGCCCCACACGATTGGATCGCTGAACTGGTGCTGATAAAGCACGTCCCAGCTGTCGCCGATCACGTTCGCCCTGATGCCTATCTCCTCCATCTGGCTGGCAAACTCATTCGCGATGGCCTGTCGCACCGAATCGCCCGCAGCATAGTACAGGTCGAACTCTGCACGCACGTCGCCTTTGGCAAGCACGCCGTCGTCGCCCATAACCCAGCCCGCATCGGCAAGCATTTCCTGCGCTGCTTCCACATCGCGCTCGCATTTCATGTCGTCGCTCGACCACGGCATCCCATCGCTCACGCTGTACGCAACACGCCCATAGCCATTCAGCACGTGGTCGGCCACTGCCTGGCGATCCACTGCGTAATTGATGGCACGGCGCAATGCGAGATCGCACGTAACCGCGTTGCCCGTGGGGTACTCGGCGCCCTGATGTTCAATCGTGCCACCCGGCTCCACAACCGGAAGCGAGATGCCGCGCGAATCCACCGAAGCACAGTTCAAAAGCGTATAGCCCTGCGGTACGCCGGCCGCTAGCGTTGCGGAGGTATAAGCGACATCCGCCTGGCCCGCCTGCGCCGCCGCCAAGGAGGCGTCCTCCTCAACAAACAGCACCACCACGCGCTCCATGAGAGGAGCATCGCCGTAATAGTCGGGATTGGCGCGTAGAATGACCTGCTGGCCACGGTCCCACTGTTCGAGCATATAGCGTCCCGACCCTATTGGGTTGGAGCCGTAGTTCTCGTCATGGGCGTGAGCGGGAACGATGCCCACCACGGCCAACGTATACAACAACGCGTTGAACGGCTTGGCCATCTTGATGACCACCGTGGTATCGTCTACGGCTACCGCCTCGTTCACCATGGTGAGGTCGGCCTGCGAAGCGGCGGATTCTTTGATTCCGTTGATGGTAAAGGCGACATCCTCCGCCGTTAGGGGCTCGCCATCGGTGAATTTCACGTCATCGCGAATGACGAACGTCCACTCCATGCCATCGTGAGAGCATTCGTAAGAAGTGGCCAGGTCGTTCGCGAACTCCAGGTTGGCGTCGGTGGTAATCAACGTGGATTGGATTAGGGGTTCGTGCACATGCTCGCCGCAGCCCCACGAGATGAACGGGTCGAAGCCTGCCGACGGCTCGGAGCTCGGCGTCATGGTGATGATAACCTGGGATTCCCCGTTGGGTCCCGTTCCCGTCGACGCGTCGGATGACCCCGTCGACCCCTGCGAGCCACCCGCGCAGGCGGAAAGTATGCCACCTAATGAGAGCGCCATCGCACCCGTTGCCGTCATTTTCGCGAACCCTCGACGGCTCATTCCCTTTGAAAGCTTGCTCATGGCTCCTCCCGCTTCTCCGGCAGCACGCTATTCATGTCGAAACATTCCACGCCTCAGAGCTCCGCGTCGCAATGGGCATGGACACACGGGCGTGTTTGACCGCGCAGTGTTACGAATTCAGATTTCGTAACACTATAATAGTAACGCAGTGTTACGAATTCAAGATTCGTAACACCGATACCTCAATTTCTCGGCAACTGGAGCAAAATGCTGCACATTTGCACCTCTGCGCGTTCGCCCCAGCCGTATCGACGCGCCGATGCGTCGGCGCACTTCAAGCCAGCAAATAAAAGAGTCGGCCGCAATACGCAACCGACTCCTCTTCCTGAATATGCCGACAGCTCGTTTAGCCCAGCTGTTCCTCGACAACTTTGGCGATAGCCTTCGCATGGGCGTCGGCGGCCTCTTGCGTTTCGGCCTCCACCATCACGCGCACCACGGGCTCGGTGCCGCTTGTACGCACCAGCACACGGCCCGTATCGCCCATTTCGTCCTCTGCAGCATGCACGGCATCCCAAATGGGGCCGTTGCCCTCAAGGGCATGCTTGTCTTTCACGCGCACGTTGATCAGCGTCTGCGGGAACTTGGCCATCACCTTGATGGCCTCTTCAACCGGCTTGCCGCTGCGACGCACCGCCGCCAGGAACTGGCAGGCCGTCACCAGACCATCGCCCGTGGAGTTGTATTCCAAAAGAATCATGTGGCCCGACTGCTCGCCACCCACAGCGTAGCCGCCCTCGCGCATGGCCTCCAGCACGTAGCGGTCGCCCACCTTGGTCTGGATGACCTCAATACCCTCGCGTTCCATGGCGCGCACGAAGCCAAGATTGGTCATCACGGTAGAAACAGCAACGTTGCCCGGCAGCGCGCCGCGATTCTTGAGGTCAACCGCCAGCACGGCCTCCACGATATCGCCGTCGATTTCGGTGCCGTCGGCAGCCATCAGCATCACGCGGTCGGCGTCGCCGTCGTGCGCGATGCCCACATCGGCGCCGCATTCCTTCATAAGATCTGCGAGGGGGCCCAGATGCGTGGAGCCGCATTCCACATTGATATCGGTGCCGTCGAAATCATCGTTAATCACCGTGACCTCGGCACCTAGACGGCGCAGCGCCTCGGCACTCGTGAGCGAAGACGCGCCGTGGCCCGTGTCAAGCGCCACGTGCAGCCCCTTAAAATCGACGCCCTGCGATTCAACGGTCTTCACCGCGTGATCGATATAGATCTCGCAGGCATCCTCCACCTCGATGGCAACGCCCACCTGAGCACCCACCGGCATAGACGCTTCCTCGTCACCGGCCTCTTTCGCGCGCGCTACTCGGCCTTCCAAGCCGCCGCCGCTGATGAATTCTTCTATTTCGTCCTCTACCGCATCGGGCAACTTGTAGCCCTGTGCGTCGAAGAACTTGATGCCGTTGTACTCCGGCGGGTTATGCGAAGCAGAGATGACAATGCCTCCATCGGCATGCAGCTCACGCACGATCAGCGCCACGGCAGGCGTGGGAATAACGCCCGCGAGAAGCGCATCACCGCCGCCGCTCGTAATGCCGGCGACCACGGCGGCCTCAAGCATATCGCCGCTTTTGCGTGTGTCTTTGCCAACCACAATGGTCTTGCCCATGAACGACGCCGCCGCTTGACCAAGACGATACGCCATTTCGCAGGTAAGCTCGGAGTTTGCCACCCCGCGCACGCCATCGGTTCCAAAAAGTCGAGCCATAGATGCTCCCATCCCTCATGCGCTCAGCGGGCGCGCGGTCGCCTTTGCCCGTCGCTTGCGAACCAAGACCGCGTGCCAAACGCTCAAACGCATCTGACGCATCCGCCGCAGACACGCCCGTGCACGCCCGCGTTAATCCGGCCCCTGTTCATCCGCCGCTCTTCGCGCTAAGAATATGAACCCTCGTATTTTATCATCGATTGCCGCTGGGGCGTTCAAGCGCTCCAAACCGCCACGCGCTACCCTTTTTTCGCCAGCAAAAACACCGTGGCCATGATGAATATGAAGCCCACGATGTCGATCCACGAGAACGCCGTGCCCAGCCACACGACTGCGAACAGCGTGGCGGAAACGGTCTCGACGCTGGCAATCAGGCTCGCCTTGGACGCGCCAATCATGTTCACGCCCTGCAGGTAGAACGTGTACCCCACCGCTGTGCCTATGAGCACCAGGCCGCCCAAAAGCGCCAGCCATCCTGTGGCGTCGAGCGCAACCGGCACCGCCCACGCCTGCGTGCCCACGCACATGACGACGCCGCCCACAAGCATGGCGCTCCCCACCACCGGCACCGACCCGTAGCGCAGCATCAGATTCACGGGGAGAAGCGAATACAGCGCCACGCCCAGCGCCGCGAGCAGGCCCCACGTAAGACCCGCGGGCGTCAGCACCATGGTCGCCGGGTTGCCATGCGTGGCAATAAGGAACGTGCCCACCACTACGCACGCAACGGCAACCGCCTCACGCGGCGTAGGCAGCTTGCGCCCCCTAAAGCACGAGAACACAACGATGAGAACGGGGCCGATGTATTGAAGCACCGTCGCCGTACCCGCGTTGGAATTCTCGATGGCAAGCAGATAGGCCGCCTGGCAAAACGCCAAGCCCGCCAGGGCGAACAGCACCAGGTGAGCAATATCGCGCGGACACGTCCACAGCGCGCGCAAGTCGCGGCGGAAGCGAACGGCGCACACGGCCATCAGAACCACGCCGGCGCCCAGAAGGCGCATGACCGTAGCCCAGAGCGTTTCCACCCCATATGCGCCGAACAAGAACTGGGCGCACGCCCCCGAAAAGCCCCAGCCGATGCCGCCGATGAGCGCGAACATGATGCCGCCAAGGTCGGATTTCCTTCCGCCAGCACCCTTGCTGGCCGCCCCGCCGGCACCCTTCGCAGCGCTCGTTTCTTGTATGTCCTTCGATTCAGTCATGCGGCATAGCTTAACAAATGGCGTATCATCTCACCAATGTAAAAAATGAATGCTCGCCACCGCTTCGACGCGCCATTCCGACATCGCAGCGGACGGCACACCGCTCAACTCGCAAAACGCCTCGCAAGGAAGGAACCCCATGGAACTCAAGCAGATCGCCAGCTTCCAGGTCGACCACACCAAGCTCGATCCCGGCATGTACACTTCGCGCATCGATGGCGATGTGGTCACGTACGACATCCGCATGGTCAAGCCTAACTGCGGCACGTACCTGCCCTACGCCGCCATCCACAGCTTCGAGCACTTGTTTGCCACCTACGTGCGCTCGGGCGAGCTGAGCGACCAGGTAATCTACGTTGGCCCCATGGGCTGCCGCACCGGTTTCTACTTCCTTGTGCGCGACTCCATGACGCCGGAGGTCGCTATCAAGCTGGTCAATGACATGCTGCAGTTCGTGGCGTCGTATGAGGGCCCCATCCCTGGCGCGACGGAGAAGGAATGCGGCAACTACCGCGAGCAGGACCTGGAAGGCGCCCATGCCATCGCGAACAAGATGATTCCCATCCTGCGCGATTGGATACCTGAGAATCTGAAATACGCGGAATAACGCGTAAAGGCTCCCAGGGGGAACGCCCCCCGGATCCCCCACTCGAACGCTTTTCATCCAAGCGCACGTCGTTTCGAGCGACGTGCGCTTTTTCATTGTCCAGACATCCTCCTCTTCAAAAATGACTGATTTATTTTCATTTTACATTTCAATGAAATTTGATTTACATTGCATTGGTACATTGTGCTCGTGTCAGTGCGCGTAACCTTTATTTCGGAAGGAGCCGAAAGCCATGAGCGCAGATGTAAACGGGGGCGCAACGCAGTCCCAAAAGCTGATGATCTTCGTCCTGTCCATGTCATTGTACGGTCTCGCCACCCTGTTCACCGAGCTGATTCCCAGCTTCCAGGTGGGCGTGGTCGAGTTCTCCGTCGAGTTCTTCCTGTTCATCCCCCTCACCCTCGCCATGCTCTTCGATCCGCTGCCGGTGGCGCTGGGCGCCGCAACCGGCGAGCTCGTGTTCAGCGAAATCATGCTGGGCCAGTTCGGCGGTCTCGGCGAACTCGAGAAGTTCCTCACCGTGGCCATCGCCGTCTATATCGCCGGCACCGTGGTGAAAAATCCCAAGAACATGGCCGTCGTCGGCACCGCCGCGTTTTTCGGCACTGCCCTCCAGCTTGCCATGAGCGCATTGGTCGACATCCTCAAGGTTCAGTTCGCCGTCGAGGACTTCGAGGCCGTAGCGGGCCTGCCCGAGAGCGTGTTCGCCACCGAAGGCTTCGCCTTCGCCAACGACCTGCTGTTCTCCGGCATTTTGTTCTGCCTGCTGCCCACCCTGTTCCTCGTCCCTAAGCTGCACGGCAAAATCGAGCCCCTGCTGGGCATGCAGCCCCGCACTCCCGAGAACGCTCCCTCCGGCGCTGCCATCAAGCTGATGCTGGTCGCGATTATCGGTTTTGTGGGCGCCGTCGCCTTCGCTCTGGTGTCCGAGGCAGGCATGTCGCTCATCGAGTGGGAGGCAGATTGGGTCGAAAGCGGCACCGCCATCGCGGTGGGCGTCATCGTGGCAGCCATCATCGCCATCGTCGTCCTCGCCGTCATGATGAAGAAGAGCAACAAGAAGGATCTGGCATAACGCATGAACACGGTTGAGATCGAGGATTTAAGCTTCACCTATCCCGGAGCATCTCAGCCCACCTTGCTTAATGTGACGTTCACTATCGAAAAGGGTGACTTCCTTGCAATCGTTGGAAACAACGGTTGCGGGAAGTCGACTCTCTGCAAGGTCATCAATGGGCTGATTCCCCACTTCATCGTGGGCGACATGCAGGGAAACGTACGCGTTTGCGACATGGACACCCGCACCTCCGATGTGGGGACGCTGGCGCAAAAGGTGGGATACGTCTACCAGGATTTCGAGAATCAAATCGTCCGGCCCACCGTGCTCGACGACGCATCGTATGCATGCCTCAACTTCGCCTTCAAAGACTACGAGGAACGCGGACGGCGCGCCTTGGCGCTGTGCGGCCTCGAGGGTCTCGATGACGAGTACGTGTGGCAGCTGTCCGGCGGGCAAACGCACCTTCTCGCGCTTGCGGGCGCTGTGTCGCTGCAGCCCGACGTCATCATCCTCGACGAGCCCATCGCACAGCTCGATCCCAAGCATGCCGATGCCATCTATGAGGTGCTCAAAGACCTCAACGAGAACCATGGCAAGACCATCGTGGTCATCGAGCACCATACCGAGTACATCGCGGACTACTGCAAGCACGTGCTGCTTCTCAAGGACGGCACGGTACGCTGGAAGTTGCCCGCCCACGAAGCACTGCGCCGCGTCGAGGAGCTTGAGGCCAGCGACATCTTTCCTCCGCAGGTGACACAAGCAGCGCACCGCTTCAAGGTAACCGGCTCCCTGGCGCACGTGGAAACGCTTCCCACCACCGTCGGCGAAGGCAAAGCGGCGTTCGCCTCGCTCAAGCGCGACACACATGGGAACGATGCCAACCAAATGACAGACACCCCGGCCGTCGACGGCGAAGCCTCGCGCGGAAACACCAGCGATGCAGCCTCATCCTCCGCGGCACCTGCCGAACCTGAAAGCGAAAGCGACGCGCCGGACGCGCTTGCGTCCTCCGCTGCACCTGAGGACGCAAGCAATATGCCGTCCGTACCTGCCGTAGAGTTCAACGATGTCACACTGGGATATCGTTCCGTGAAGGGTGACCGCCACGTAGTGCTCGACCATTTCGACCTCTCCATCAACGAGGGCGAAAAGATCGCGCTCATCGGATCAAACGGCGCCGGCAAATCTACGATCATGAAGCTCATGGTGGGACTGCTGAAGCCGGCTGCAGGCACGGTTTCATTGTTCGGATCGCCCATCGGCAATAAGAAGGCCGAGGAGATTTCTCGCCAAATCTCGCTCGTCTACCAAAATCCCGAAGAGATGTTCATCAAAGACTCCATCGAAAACGACATCTCGTTCGCCATGCGCGTGCGCGATGTGCCTCAGTGGGAAGAAAAGACCGCCCAGCTGCTCGAACGCTTTCGCCTCACCGACCTGCGCAACCGCGACGGACGCCTCATGTCGGGTGGCCAGATGCGCCGGGCGAGCCTCGCCATCGGCATCGCGCTCAACCCCTCTATCCTGCTTCTCGACGAGCCCACCGCCAACCTCGACATCGCCACGCGCCGTGAAATCATGGCCGTGCTCGACGATATGAAGGACATTATCAAAACCGCCGTCATCGCCACACACGACATGCAGTTGGTGTGCCAGTGGGCCGAGCGCATTATCGTGCTGTGCGGAGGCAAGGTGGTAGCCGACGGAACGCGCGAAGAAGTGTTTGGCGACAAGCGCCTCGCGCAGCTCGTGGGCATCCGTCCGCCCGAGATTTTCACAATGGCGCGTGCGCTCGATGACGACGCGCGCTGCTTCACGGTGGACGAATTCGTATCCGGCTTCAAGGAGGCATGAAATGGAGAATGCCATGAGCAAAACCATGAACAAGCTCTCCGAAAACGTCCTCGATAAGTTCTCGATGGACTTTTTGCGTAACCAGGTGCTTAAAAACGCTTACGGCAACACCGACACGGTGATTGCAAAGCTCGATCCCCGCATCCTTCTGGTGTGGTACGTGTTCTTCGCCCTGGTGCCGTGGTTCGTCAACAACGTGCCGTTCCTTTTGGGCTGCTTCATCCTGGTGCTCATCACCACAGCACTCGCCCGCGTAGCCGGGCTCGTGCTGTTCGTGTTCGCACTGGGCGTATTCTCACAGACAGGGTACCTCTTCGTGGTATCGCTCCTATTCGGCGGCGACGCCTCCACCGTCTTGCCGCTCCTTATCCTCACGCTCAAGGTAGCTACGGTGTCGCTTGCCTCGATCACGGTATTCTCGGGGCTCGACCCCGACCGCCTGAGCAACGGACTTCTGTGGTTTGGCGTGCCTGAGCGCCTGAGCTTTTCCATTTCGTACGCCTACCGCATGCTCCCCATGCTGATGGAGGAGTTCCAAAACGTGCTGCTCTCCTACAAGCTGCGCGGCAACCCTCCGTCGCATGACACGCTGATGGGCAAGATCCGCTACCTCATCTATCAGGTAAAGGTGATCATGCAGTCGTTCTACCCACTCATGCTCAACACCGCCAAGCGAGCCCGCACCACGGTCGAGGCGCTTGAGCTGCGCGGATACCGCAACGCCGCTTCCAACAAAGAGGTCCGCAAGATCATGCTGTCCTCGCTACGCGTACAGTACAGCGACTTCATGTTCATCGCGATTTCGGTGCTGTGGGTGGCGCTTTCCGCCCTTGTCTCCACGCTTATCTAGTTCGCCTCATGCAGGCGGCACCGGTGATTCAGAACTCGCCCGAAACGCCCGGCTCACCCGCCTGCCGCCCCTGTTAGCCCCGTCCAAACGTCTGTTAAGCCACGAAAGAAGGCACCATGCGATTCGATTTCCACACCCACGGCAAGCTGGCCAAGAAGCTGCCCTTTTCTACCGCCTATACTGATTGGCTGTTCCGCGAGGCAACAGGCGCCGGCCTTGACTCCCTATGCCTGACCGAGCATTTCAACACGCTCCAGTTCGCTGATCTATACCGCTACCTCGATTCGGTGAGCACGCGCGTGGGAGACACGCTCGAGCTCGAAGGCGGCCTGCGCATTTTTCCCGGCATGGAAACCGATGTCGCGGAATGTGGCCACATCCTGTCCATCGGCCCTCTCGACGCCATTCTCGAACTCAACGAGCGCCTAGAGCCCCATAAGGAGAAAGACCGATTTTTGCCGTTCAAGAAACTGATGGACCTCTTCGACGAATACCCCGTAATCGTGGGATGCGCACACCCATACCGCACACCAGGCCATGTGCCTGAAATCGACGAGGAGCAGCTGAGGCGTCTCATGTTTCTCGACCTCAACGGCAAGGACATCGCCGGAAACCGTCAGCGCACCGAAGAGCTGACCTTCGCGCTGGGAGAAAAGCTGGGCATCCCCGTGATTGCAGGCAGCGATACGCACCAGGCCGTCCAATACGGATGCATCACCACGGTGTTCGATGACGATTTAATCACGGTAGACGCTCTCTACAATGCGATGAAGGCAGGAGCGTATAGGATTGATATCGCTGATGACGCCACGCTTCGCGTGCGTGCCGCAAGCCTACTCAAGCGCGCTCTCAAAGAAATCCATGCACTAGGCGGTGATTACGTTGCGATACTCACCGCTTCCGAGGAGGAATGATGATAGCACCGATGCGCACCACGGGTCTTGACCAGCGTATTGCGCATGAGGTCATTGAAATCGTGAAAGAGGCGGGGCGCTTCGCTGCGCGCCCGTTTTCGGTCACCGACATCCACGCCAAAAGCCGCACAGATTTCGTGACCAACGTCGATTTCGCCGTGCAGGAGCAAATCCGCCGCCGTCTCGCAGAACTCACGCCGAACGTGCCGTTCATCGGCGAGGAATCAACCGCCTATGCCGCAGATGTATCGCGCGTATTCTGGCTACTCGACCCCATAGACGGTACCACCAACCTCATCAGGGGACTCATCCACAGCGCGGTGTCGCTTGCCTATGTGGAAGAAGGACGACCCATATTCGGCGTGGTTTACGACCCCTTCTCCGACGAATGTTTCACCGCCGCCCAAGGCATAGGGGCGTTCCTCAATGGCGAAAGCATCCAAACGAGCTCGTTCGCGCGACTCGACGAATGTCTGGCATCGTTCGGCACGGCCCCCGGCAACCGAGAGCTGACCCCGCAGGTGTTCTCGTCCATGCGCATGATGTATGATGCGTGCGTGGACCTGCGGCATGCCGGCTGCGCCTCGCTCGACCTGGTCTGGATCGCCTGTGGAAGACTCGATGTCTACGTCGAGCACGCGCTTAAACCGTGGGATTACGCGGCAGGAATGCTCATCGTCAACGAAGCGGGCGGCACCGTTACTTCGCTCGACGGGTCGTCGCCGTCGCTGTTCTACGGTTCGGGCATCGTCGCTTCGAACGGGTTCGTCCACGATGCGGCGCTGGCTTTACTGAAAGAGGATTGTGCACAATGACGCTCTCGCTTTCCGTCCTTCCCGATCAGCTGACCAAATCCGAGCAGCGCATCCTGGACTTCATCAACACCAACGCTGAAACGTTTCTGTTCCTGTCTATCGGGCAGCTCGCCGAAAAGCTGGGCGTGTCCGATGCCACGATTTCACGCTTCGCCCGCCATGCAGGGTTTCGTGACTTCAAAGCGCTGAAATCCGCCGTCCTCGAGCAATCATCGGGCCCTGCCGCCAAAATCGCAGGAACGCTCCATCACGAGAGCGGTGCTACATCTTCGGCATGGTTCGAAAGCCAGATTAAGAACCTCAGCACCACACTCGAGCGCATTGACCCCGCTGCATTTGCTCAGGCAATCGAGCTTATCTGCGAATCGCGCCGCGTGTTCGTGTACGGCAAGAACGCGTCGGCATCGCTGGCGCAGATGCTTCATTTCAGGCTGCGCAGGTTAGGCATCAACGTTTTGGTGCTGCCTTCCGGCGGATCGGAAATGCTCGAAGGGCTTAATCAGGCAAAAGAGGGCGACACCGTAATGTTCTTCGCATTCTCCAAGATCTCGACAGAGTGCGCCATCATCCTTGAGCAGGCGCGGCGCGTGGGATACAGCACTATAGCCTTCACCAGCCGCACGATCGTGCCTGCCGAAGAGCAGGCCGACGTAACGCTTTTCGCCTGTCGCGGCGAGGAAAAGGAGTTCCATTCCATGACGGCGCCGGTTGCGCTGATCGATGCATTGACGGTGGCTGCAACCAGGGAGCTTGGCGATGAAGGTGCGGAATCGCTCAAATCTCTCTATCAGTTGAAAAAGGAATTCTTCCCAGAAAAGTAAACAATGCTGCGGCGCGAGTTGCCCTCGCTTTTCTGCGGGAACATGGGCAATCTTTATGTGTCTATTGTGCCCGCTCCCCCAGCATGACGCCTGCGGCTCCCAACGGTGCGCACCACCCAGTACGCCACGCTACCCAAGCTGTAGGCAAGCACATCCCACGGGTCGCTTACGCTATCGGGCACGAAGAGCGGTGCGGCATACTCCCAGAAGAGACCGCAGCAGAAGATATAAGCTACCCCGATAAACGGGTTGCGTATGCGGAACCGGGGCTCAACGAGCGAAATGAGCAGGTTCGTGTACGCCATGAAGGCGAGTCCGCCCAGGAAATCATTGAAATGCCCCAGGATGATCAGTTCAGCAAAAGAAAAGCCCGCCGCCGAGCCACCCTCCGCAAGCGAACCGCTCGCGGAAGCAGCGCCCAGCACGGCGGGCTTAATCAGATGCTCGTTAACGGCAAACAGCGCAAGCGCGGCCACAAACAGACACGCGTCGAGCGCTCCGTATTTCTTTAACCGCAGAACGAGAAGATGCATAAGCCAAGGGCAATGCCCAATGCAATAATCAAGATAGAAGCGCAACAGCCGCGTTCGTTGCCAGCCATAAGATTCCTCCGTCTCAGTTTGCGCCTTTGGTACAAGGGAGCCAAAGCGCTCAACCTGCAGCAGGGCAGATCGCTCGAATTCCCTTAATCGAGAGTATATCGCACCCCTGGCTCCAAGCGCCGTTTTGTAGCCTGATCGCATACGAAAAGAGGCCCGCCCAAAGGGCGAGCCTCTCCATTGCAAAAAGTCTTCTCGACCTGCAGCCTAGCGCTTGCTGAACTGCGGACGACGACGGGCCTTCTTCAGGCCGTACTTCTTGCGCTCGACCATACGAGCGTCGCGGGTCAGGAAACCAGCCTTCTTCAGCTCGGGGCGATACTCGCCAGCCTGGAGCAGAGCGCGGCTGATGCCGTGGCGCAGAGCGCCTGCCTGACCGGAAACACCGCCGCCATTAAGGCGAGCGATGACGTCGAAGGCACCAATGGTGTCGGTGACCTTGAAGGGCGCAGAGGCATAGTTCAGCAGTGCCTCGCGGCCGAAGTACTCCTTGCCGTCACGGCCGTTGACGGTGATCTTGCCGGTGCCGGGAACCAGACGCACGCGGGCAATGGCGTTCTTGCGGCGACCGGTGCCGTAGTAAACAGCTTCGTTAGCCATGATTACATCTCCTCAATCTTGAGCTCGCGGGGCTTCTGGGCGGCATGCGGGTGGTTGGGGCCCACATACACCTTCAGCTTCATACCCTGCTTGCGGCCGAGAGTGTTCTTCGGCAGCATGCCCTTGACGGCGTGCTCGATCACGCGCTCGGGATGCTTCTGCATGGCCTCGGTGAAGGTCTCCTGCTTCAGTCCGCCGGGGAATCCGGAGTGACGGGAATACACCTTGTTCAGAGCCTTGGTGCCCGTGACACGGATCTTGTCGGCGTTGACGATGATGACGAAGTCACCGGTGTCAACATGGGGAGTGTACTGGGGCTTGTGCTTGCCCTTCAGAATCTGGGCGGCCTTGGCGGCAACGCGACCCAGAACCTGGTCGGTGGCGTCAATGACGAACCACTCGCGCGCAACCTCGTTCGGTTTTGCGTAATACGTCTTCACTGTGTCCTCCATACGGTTGGATGTTCAAGTCAAAAGTGCTGCCGCATGAGCTGTTCGGGTTCCTACGCCGAACCGACATTCCGGGCCTGGACTCCCTTCCTGCCGTGCCTTACGTGCAGCGTTTACGGGGCTTTTGAAGCGAACTTTTGCAGTATATAAAGGGCATATGGGCCAGTCAATAAAGAATTTATGAAAATTCACATGGTTTTCGCCCTCTGACATGCGGTTTCTTTTGGAAACCAGCAAACGGCCCGGCGCACCGCAAGGCGCACCGGGCCGCAAGGATGAAACGACCGCCACGTTTCGCTGCTGCGTCGTCAAAAAGCGCCGCCGCAGCACGCAAGCCTGCAAAATCCTACCAATACATAACCTCGTCATACGCATCGGGCCTGCGATCGCGCAGATAGGGGCTGGTCACGCGATTCTTACGCACCTCGTCGAAATCGATATCGGCATACAAAATGGCCTCGGCTTCCTCTTCCACGTAAGCGATGCGATGACCGCGCGGCTCGCATACCATTGAATGGCCCGGCATGTACAAATCCTCGCCTTCGCGGCCAAAGCGATTGACCGCAGCCACGAAGCACGTGTTCTCAAGCGCACGACACGGAACGTTGGTGTGCCAGATGTCCATATCCTCGACGCACCACGCGCTCGGGCACAAAATGAGCTCGGCGCCGCGCAGCGCAAGAACACGCGCAGCCTCCGGGAATCCCAGGTCGTAGCAGATGGTGATGCCCACACGGCCGAACTCCGTCTCGAACACCGGGAACTCATCGCCGCTGCGGAAATAGAAGCGCTCAAGCGCCCACAGGTGAACCTTGTCGAAAGACCCCTGCACCTCGCCGTCGCGATCGATGAACACGGCGCTGTTGAACGGCACGCCCACCAGGCCGTGCAGCATCGCGATGCCGGCCACCACGTAGCAGTTGTTCTCACGCGCGGCCTTAGAAAGAGCCTCGATGGTCGACTCGTCCATTGCGGCGTATTCGGTCATCTTCGGGCCAACAGTATCTAAATGATACCCAGTGCTAAAAAGTTCCGGAAACACGACCATATCGGCGCCGTTCGCCGCAGCTTCGGCGATCTGCCCCACTGCCTTGGCCACATTCACCTCAACATTACCCAGCTCTCCTTCGAACTGGACGAGCGCAATGCGCATTTTCTTCGACGTCTCTTCCATTGCGGCCCCTTTCGCTTTGCCCGCCTTTCACAAGGCCTTAATCACATGGCTCCATGCTATCATGCGAGCACGTAAGCAAACGCATCAAACTAAAACTACGACGAATTCGCCGCTGACCACGCCTGACGTTGGGCACCTCGCTTCGGACGAAAGCAGCACATGCGTGTCCGCAGAAAATACCCTCGGCGTCACCCAGAGATGGCCTATGCGGATAAGCGCAGCTTGCGCCTGACGATACTTCGTACACGAAGCCATTCAGGCAAAAGCCCGCACCTATTCAAGCACCCTGACGCGCACAGAAAGGCATACGATGACAGCAACTTTCGCAAAACCTATCATCGGAGCCGTCACCATCGGCCAATCTCCGCGCACCGACGTCACGCCCGATGTGCTCCCCTTGCTGGGCGAATCGTTCGAACTCATCCAGGCGGGAGCTCTTGACGATGTAAATGACTTCGCACCGCTTGCGCCCGACCCTGGAGATTACGTGCTCGTATCGCGACTGCGCGACGGGCGCAGCGTGCCCATGGCCGAACGCAAAATCATCCCGCACGTTCAACGCGCAATCGAGCGTCTTGAGGCCCAGGGCGCTTCAAGCGTCATGATGTGGTGCACGGGCGAGTTTCCCATGTCGCTTCGCGCGAACGTTCCCGTGCTGTACCCATCGCGCCTGCTCGCGCATACCGTATCCGCTATCGCGCCGCGTCGTTTGGCCGTGATAGTTCCCGACGCGTCGCAGATTGAGCAGACGCGCGCTCAGTGGCTCCACGTCGTTGATGACGTAATCGCATTTGCCGCCAACCCTTACGAAGCACCAAATGTTCTCGATTCCGCACTCGACCACGCTGCCGACGCGGTGCGCAAAGCACAGGCGGACCTCACCGTGCTTGACTGCATCGGATTCACGACACAAGGGAAGCAGCGATTCCGGAAACGATCCGGCACGCCCACCATCCTCCCTCGCACCCTCCTCGCGCGCGTGGTCCAAGAGCTTGCCTAGAGATTTTCCGTCTCAGAAATAAGCCGACGCAACGTGTTGCACCTGCCAGGAATGCCCCTACGCGAACATGCACCGAAAAATGCAGCAGAATCAGACATCGAACGGCCTCACTTCGCCGTACAATGGGCGCGGTATCCTCGTCCGCGCCGTGCGGCTTCTTTAGCCGCAGCTATTTTGTCTGCGCGGGCACAAGTCAAGGAGGCGGGCATGCTCTTCAAACATCTAATCGACCTGTACGAAATCCTCGACGCTCCCGACGCATCGGGCGAAAAGGTGGCGGCGCACCTGCGCTCCATCGACCCCGAATGCAACGTGGAAACCTACCCCATCGAGGGTTTTGCGGGCACGACCGACATGGTACGCGTACGCATTCCGGGCGCGCACGGAAAAACAGCCGGCGGCGACGCCCCCACCATCGGCCTTTTGGGACGCCTTGGCGGCCTGGGCGCACGCCCCGAACGAATTGGCTTCGTGTCCGACGGAGACGGAGCCCTTACCGCGCTCGCGGTTGCGGCAAAGCTCATCGACATGCACAAGAAGGGCGACGTACTCGACGGAGATGTGTTCATCTCCACCCATGTGTGCCCCGACTCCCCCACCAGCCCGCACGAGCCGGTGCCGTTCATGGGTTCGCCCGTGAGCACGGCGGATATTAACAAAGAGGAGGTGGACGACAGCCTTGATGCCATCCTCGTAGTGGATACCACCAAAGGCAACCGCATCATCAACACGCGCGGCTTTGCCATCAGCCCCACCGTCAAGCAGGGCGTGGTCATGAACACCAGCGAGGATCTGCTCGACCTCATGCAAATCGCCACCGGGCGAGCGCCCCAGGTGTTCGCCATATCCACGATGGACATCACCCCTTATGGAAACGGCCTGTACCACCTCAACAGCATCATGCAGCCCTGCACCTGCACCGACGCGCCTGTGGTGGGCGTGGCCATCGCCACCGAAACCGCAGTGCCCGGCTGCGCAACCGGAGCAACCCGCCTGCCCGACCTGGATGAGGCGGGCACGTTCATGATCGAGGCCGCTAAGGCATTCGGCCGCGGCCAGGTGAGCTTCTACAACCAGGCCGATTACGACCTGTTTGTGGCCCGCTACGGGACCATGGAGCGCTTGCAGGGCATGGGCAACCTCCCCGCCACCGACCCCAACGACTAAGCGCTTCCGCGCGACCACAGCGCCTTGTGGCTGCCGCGACTCACAAATCAACAGGAGCTTGCACCCAAGGCCCCAGCTCCCACACCCCTTCCCTGTACGCAAACGAGGCCCCGCACAATGCGGGGCCTCGTTTCATGCTGTCGGGCTGTACAAGGGAGGGGATACGCCCAACAATGCTTCGGGGGATGTGGATTTACGCCTGAGCCAGGTCGCGACCCAGCAGATAGCCAAAGGTGATGCAACGGCCATGGCAGTTGCCGGCCACGTTGATGGGATAGTCGGTTGCAGTGCTGCCGCCCTCGACATTGCCCAGCGCATACAGGCCCTCGATGGGCTCACCGTCGGCATTGAGGCACTGGAAGTCGGAGTTGACCTTCAGACCGCCCGTCACGGTGAGCAGCGCGGGACCGACCTTCAACGCGTAGAAGGGGCCTTCTTTGATCGGGGTCAGGAACACCGGCTTCTTGTAGTAGTCGGTATCCTCGCCAGCCTCGCACATCTGGTTGTAGCGGTCAACGGTGGCCTGGAACACCTCGGGGTCGCAACCAATGCTCTGAGCTAGCTCCTCGAGCGTGTCGCACTCGTACGCATTGCCAGCCTCAATGTAGGTCGGAATCTGCGTTTTGAAGTACTCGGGGGCAAGCTCCAAATCAGACCCATACGGACGGAAGCTATCCCAGAACATGCCGCCGCCGTAAGGCAGGCCGTTCACGAGGTCAGTGGGCCAGTTGGCGTCGAAGATGGACCACGCCTCGCCGTTGGGCTGGCGGTTGATAGCCAGCGACTTGCCCTGTACCCAGGTGTCCTCGCACATGAAACGCTCACCGTTGTCGTTCACGAACAGGAAGGGGCCGTGGAACCAGCAAAACGCCTGCGGGTGCATCATGGTAGGCAGTGGCAGGTCCTGAAGCTGGGCACCAACCCACATGCCCATCTTGTGGCCGTCGCCGGTGTTCACGCCCATCGGGGTGTACTGGCTGCGCGGCTGACCGTACTCGGCAGCAATGGGGGCATACGCTTGCACCATCTCGGCATCGCCGCCGATGTCGCCGGTGCACAACACCACGCCCTTGGAAGCATTGTACTGCACGTAGCCATCAGCGGTTTCGCAGATGCAGCCGGTCACCTTGCCGGAGTCGTCCTGCACCAGCTGAACAGCGGGGCTGTTAAACACGAATTCCGCGCCTGCGGCCACGGCGTCTTTGTAGCACAACTCGGCACCTGCAAAGCCGGTAGAAGTGAAGCCGGCGTCCTCGGGGATGATCAGCATGTGGTAGCCGGGCTGCTCGGCGTACACGTCATCATGGCTGTAGAACGCGCCCACCATGGCGGAGCCGCCCACGGCCTCCACCTTATCCAGCAGCCAGTTGGAGGCTTCCTCGGAGTTGTTGAAGAATTTGACGATGATGTCCTCGTCGGCGCGGCTGGCGCACTGGGCGATCCAGTGCTGCTTGGCGTTCACCTTGTCAACCGTGATGTCCAGCTCGTCCATGTAGCGCGACTTAATGGCGCCGAAACCGCCGCCGCGACCGTTCCAGCTCTCGGTCTTCTCGACCACGGTCACCTTGCCGCCGTTTTCGGCCGCGGAGCACGCGCAAGCGCAGCCGGCAAGTCCTGCGCCGATTACCAGAATGTCGGTGTCGACGGTGCTGGCGATGTCAGTGATCGGCTCAGGCTTGACCTCCCAAGAGTACTGAGTGGACTGGCCGGATTCGGTGGAAGCAGCATCGCCGCCCTCGGAAGACGTGGTGGCCGCCGGGCTGCAGCCCGCGATTCCCAGGCTTGCCGCCGCAGCGCCCGCCAGCGCGGCGCCGGTCAGGAAATTACGCCTCGAGATTCCCTTTTCCATATTCCCTCCTCTTGTCATGCGGGGCCCCTCGCCCCAACAAACAATGCGCGTCTTATGCGCGCCGATAGCGCACCGTTCATCCGTCTCCGATACCCGGTGCGCTGCCGCAACCTTTCTTTTGTTGCGACGAATTAACTTTACCCAAGAGACATGCATGCCATCAATCAGCATTATGGCTCATTTTATGCATGGGCCGTTATGGCCCATATCAACTGACCTGGCCTTTTGAATGTAGTTTATAAAAATATTCCCATCTGAAGGCCCAATCGTTCGCCCTTGAAACATCGCACCGCTTCGCTGTTTTTGCGCACCGTTGCGCTATTCTATGTCGAGGAGGGAAATCAATGGGAACATTCGAAACGCGCTTTGCGCGCCATCACTTAATAGGTCTAGGATTCTGGCAGGCTTGGCAGATGGTGGTTCTTTGCACCGATGCCGTCGTCACTTCCCAGGCCAACCAGGCCGGCCTCACGCTTGCCATCGTGCTCGCAACAACACTGGGATATATCGTGATCATGGCCCTGTCGCAGCGAACGCCCGTTGCGCTTAAGAGCCGAGCCGCCATTCCCGCTGCGGCCGCCTCCATGTCGGTGGGCACGTTCATCCTCATGATGGCCCCTTCCCTCATCGATCCCTCCCTCTCTTTTGCTGCGCTTGCCGTGGCACTCGCAGCTGTATCCTACGGGAACGCAGCCCTGCTATTCATGTGGGGCGAGCTATGGTCCACACTTGCGACCGGTCGCGTAGGACGCCATCTCTATCTTTCCTACGCCTTCGCATTCATTCCCTTTTTCATCGCATATTTCCTGCCTTATCCGGCAGGCGGTATCTTCAGCTGCCTGTTCCCGTTGGCATCCTGCGCAATACTAGCGTCATGCGGTACCGACGAGCCGCGACGGCGCCAATCGAACACGCCGTTTAAGCCCGAACGCGCGCTCATTGCCAAAGCGGTGTGCTTCATCGTTGTGCTCAGCGTTATCTGGGGAGTCACCCAGAGCCTCGTCCCCGAGCTCTTTGCGGCGGGACAAGCGACGGAATTCGTGGCGATGGGCATGGTCGTGGCGGGTGTCGCCATAGGAGCCCTGGCATTGAATCTCACGATGGTCTCTCCAGAGAGCGAAACCATCGCGCTCTATCGCCCTATTATCCCCTCGATGGCTGCAGGGCTGGCTGCGCTTTTCGTGTTTCCTGATTCCTGGTCCTTCATCGGCAACGGACTTCTAACTATGGGCATTTATCGCCATGGCATACGAACATGATTCTGTGCATCCCTGGATTTCCTTTCAAATATCAGGGTTTCCGCAGGTGATAAACGCTGTTCGTATGTCATCGCCCAGTCGCGGAATCCCGAATCGACTCGTGTATGAGCGGATATTTTCCGCCGCAAAAGTTGTAAATTCGGTTGTAAACCTCGCGGATTTACAACTTCGTACACTTTAGCTTACGCGGCACCATCCGTCATGCGGAGCATGTCGCCCCTCACGTCCTCGAATCCAAGGTGGGTGTACGTGTTGTATGTCACGCTAATGTCCGAGTGCCCCATGATGTACTTAAGCTTCGCGGGGTCCATCCCCTTGCGAGCCATCTTGGAGCAGAACGTGTGTCGGCAGACATGCGGGGTAATCTTGGGAAGCTCTTTCTTGTAGATGCTATTGTGCTTGCGGAGGGAGAGCTGGAAGTACTTCTCCCAGTGCATCGCAACCTTCGGCATGCCGTTTTTGTCCAGAAGCAGGAATCCGCTTACCCCGTCAACGACGGGCTCGACAGGCGGGTTGGCACGCTTTTGAAGGATTGCCTTGAAGCATTCTTTGACTTCCTCGGACATGGGCACGTATCGCTCGCCGCTTTTCGTTTTTGGACGCTCGATGTAGTACCTCATATCGCTGCCCCTCTGCAGCTGCTTGTTGACGCAGATGCTTCCGTTTTCGAAGTCGAGGTCAGATTTTGTGAGGCCGCAGAACTCCGAGATGCGCAGCCCCGTGTTGAAGAGGATGTAGAACGCTTCGTAGTATCGCGAGTAATGCTTATCTCCCTTGATGAAATCGAGGAACCTGCGCTCGTCCTGTGGGGACAAGGCCTCGCGCGCAATGGAGTCGTTGACGAGTACGGTGGCGAGCTCAAAGTTGAACGGGTTGCGCCTGATGAGGTCGTCTTCCTCCGCAAGCTGGAAAGCTGGGCGAAGCACTCCTCGAATGCAGTGAATCGCGCTGTAGCTTTTCCCGAGCTCGCCTTGAAGATAGATGAGCCAATTCTTCGCGTCGAGCGTCGTTATGTCGCCGATTTTCCTGCTTCCGAACTCGTCCTTGGCGAGAAAGTTCATAACCGTCTTATAGCCCGCGCGCGTAGTCGGGCGCACCGCCGTCTTGGTCGCGACGTACTTTTCAACCAATTCGAGAACGGTCATCCCGCTTGGTGCAACGCGGTCAAACAGATCGCGTTGCACCTGCTTCTCGATTTCGCGGAGGCACAGCCCCGACTTTTTGCCCTTGGGAGGGAGGTCGTGCGTGGTGAGCGTCCACGAGTACTTGTATTTCGTCTTGCCTTTCGCGTCTTTGAACTTGAAGTAGTACTGGCCGTTCGGGCGCTGTCCCTCTCCTTGGCGAAGAATGCGCCCCTTGCTGTCTTTCCTCGTGGACACTCTTGTCACCTCCTCTCTTTATGGATGCGCCCCGATGCCGCTTCGCTAGTGCATCGGGGCGCATAATTGCTAGTGGTATGGGCTGCGTTGAATGACTTTCGAGAATCCTAGGGACGATTCTTGCTCCAATGCATTCTGTTCCAATACAGCAGGTCGCACGCGAAGTAATAGCGACGTGAGGAGTCGCCGTTCAAGGTGAGGAACGTGGGGCCGACGCCGTTGATTCCGTCCACCATCAACTGCAGAAGCCCGTTTCTTCCGAGAAACTTCACTGCATCCTCCTCGCTCACAACCAACATGGAGCTCCCAATCATGTCGTATGCGGAATTCTCGTACGCATTGGCGGAGCTTTGCCGTTCGTTCATTCGAGCCTCCTTTTCACTCGGCGTTGCTTGCAACGCAATTTCATTACGAGCCGAGATTAATTGCGTCGCCATGTAACCGCAAATCGAGAAAAGCCTGATAAACAAGCATTTTTGTTTGCATCAATTCATAAATGAAGAGAAAAAAGTCGATGCGATTTTTCAAGATTCATAAGGCCTTCACGTGCGCACTTTGCCGCATTTCAGCATCTCGCTTCGCTCGATGCGCGTGGGTTATCAGTACGAAGTGCGCAGGCGGTGGGCATGGGGGCTGTCGGCTATGCCGACCGCAGCGCAAGCTGCGTCAGCCCCTCTTATGCCCTTTTGCCGTTTTTGCCCCCGAAGCGTAAAGCGGAGGGGGCAGCGGCGGTTTCGCCTGATTTATGCCGCAAAGCGGCGGCGAACCATCGTGCTGAATTCCATCGATCAGCTTTCGCAATCCGCGCAGTCTGCGAAAGGAGGTGCGTCTTTCCCTCGTTTATGGGCGGTCATTCGGCGCTCGCTTTCGCGGCGCGAGACCCCCGCGTGACGACGTTTCGCAGGCTGCGCTTAGCGCGCGGCTGAGCGAAAAAATATAGGGTGCGGCGATTTCTCGCCGCACCCATGGGGTACGAATGGCTAGTGAATCTCGGGGGCGGGCAGGATGGACCAGCTTGTGCCGTAGGTTTTCAATCCCCATACGTGCACGCAAAGCTCGCCGTCGTAGAACACCGGCTCGTCGGTGTGGCCCATAAGGAAGCTCGGGTCCTGCACGATGTACCACTGGAAGATTTCCTCCCAAGGCGCCCAGCTGCCGTTCACCAGCTCCATCGGGCGGTAGGCCATCTCGTTGGCGAGCACCATTCCGCCGCAAGTCTCCGCGAGGTCGGCGTACGTCTTTATCCCGTAGTCGCTCACCGCGCGCCTCCTTCCAGTTCCTCGATTGCTCGCACGACGCATGCGCGGATGAACCGAAGCTCCCCGACCGTGATGTGCATGGAGAGCATGTCCGCATCGAGCTCCACACGCCCAAACTCGTCCACGAAGCGCCACTCCATCACGTTGTCGATGCACCTCAGGGTGCCCTCGAGCCCCTCCCTGTCCTCGAGCGGCTCCTTCCTGCGCATCGTATTCTTCTCACGCTCGAGCTGCTTTGCCTTCGCCGCGCTGATTCGCGCCGTGCGCTTGAGAACCTGAATGCGCCACTCCGTCTCTTCCTCGATGCTGAATTTGTCCTTGTCCTTATCTTTCATGTTCAGCACCTCCCTTCGCGCTACCTCCCCGATGCCGCAGGCATACTCACGGCGCAAGACGTGATCTGCTGCGGAATCGGGGATCGAGCGCGACGAGATGCGGCCCGAAACGAAAAGGCCGCACCCGAAAATCGGATGCGGCCATGCGGTCGTATTGCGATTTGCCCGATGCGCGGCTCCCTAATCCACCTCTACGCCCTCTGCGTCGGTCGTGTCCCATGTGAAGCCCGCGTGGCCTTCCTCCACGACGGTGGCGAGGCCCGAATACCCGCCGAAGGTGGTATCGTAGACCGCCTGCGTGGTCGAGTAGTTGGACGAGTACAGCCCGATGGAATCCTCAGGGGCGCTGAAGACATTCTCGGGAATCTCGGCGTCGTTGTGCCAGCCGTAGTCCGCCAGCACGCGGAAGCGCGTCTCGGGGCTTTCGAGGTCCGTCGTATCGTCAACCTCTATCTGGTAGAAGCTGAAGCGGCGCGCCGGGAAGCGGATTTCCTCGCCCGCCGCGACGTTGCCCGAGCCGTCGGTTTCGAGCGCGAGCGTGTAGGGCTGGGGCTGCGGCTCCTGATACTCCGCCGCCTCGTTGAACGCCTGGCCCTCGTTGGCGGCATCGAGCGAGCTCTTGGTGTTCTCCAGCGCGATTTGGAACTCCTCGATGGCCGCCGCGCGTTCCTCCTCGGGTACGCCTTCGATGCCGTAGGCACCGTAGTTGTTCATGGAGTCGTAGGTGCCCGCGTCGGCTTCCGCCTTCAGGGTGTCGTAGCACTGCTGCCACGCTTGGATGGCCTCGTCGGCGCTTTCGATTGCCTCCTGCTTCTCCGCCTCGAACACTGCCCTGTCCTGCTCCTTGGCGAGCTCGATTATCTGCTCGTTGGAAAGGCCGTTCAGGTCGCCGAAGGTCGCGCCGTCGCACTGGTACACAGCCACGTTGCCGTTGCCGTCGAACGACAGGATGCGCTCGATTTCCACGTCCTTCCCGATTTGCTCGTCGCCGTCGTACTGCATCCACACGCCCGCCTGCGCGAACGCCTGCGATGCGGGCACGGGCTCGCTCGCGCTGCTGGCGGCACCGCCCGTACCCTCGTCCGAGCCGCCGCACCCGACCAGTCCGAAGCTAGCCACGGTTACCGCGCCAACCCCGAGCAGCTTCAATACGTTCCTTCTCGTGTATTGCTTCATGGATGATTCCCTCCTTGCTACGTGAATCGCCTTAGACTACGAGCGCTCCGCCCGATTTCTTGCCGCCAGAATCAAACCCGCAGAGACGAGCAGCAAGGCGAGAGCGGGCAGGCCGACGAGTGCGAGCGTGCCGTCGCCCGTCTGGGGAAGCTCGTCCTGCGCGCTTTCCTGAGCGGAGTCCTCGTTCGCATCCGCCGACCCGCCGGGTCGGTCACCGCCCTGTTGCTCGTTCCCGCCCGTCTGCGGGAGCTTGGCGATTGCCTCGGTCTTGGTCTGGCCGCATGCTGTGCAGGTGTACGTCCTCACGCCCTCGGCGCTCTCGGTGGGCTCCTGCGTCACCGCGCCGCCGTCCCAGATGTGTCCCGTTGCGGGAAGCTCCTGAGACTGCTCGGCTCCGCAGATTTCGCAGGCGCGAATCTGCTCGCCGCCCTCCGTGCACGTGGGCTCGGCCACCGTCTGCCATTCGCTGTAGGCGTGCTCGTCGCCGTCGATGGCGTGGAAATCGACAGCGTTAACGCCGACTTCCTGCCTCCAGTTCGCGTACTCCTCGGCCGCCGTGCCCGTGTACCCGATGATGCAGCCGCCCAGAATGGGCGTGCCCACGAACTCGGTGACCGATTTGGGCACCCACACGTACTTGAGGCTGCCGCAGCCGTTCAGGAACGTGGGAGGAATCTGGGTAACGCCTTCCTCGATGTACACGGTCTCAAGGCTGTCACAGCCGTAGAACTGCGCGTTGCCGCCGCCCCATTCGGAGCCTGCGGGGATGGTCACTGAGACGAGGCTGTCACAGTCGATGAACACGTCCGAGCCCCACGTCACGTTCTCGGGCAGCTCGATTTCCGCGAAGCCCGCTCCGCCGAACGCCACGTTCTCCACGCGCTCCAAGCCCTCGTTCAGGCGCACCTCGGTGAGAGAGGGATTGTCGGCGAACGCGCTCACGCCGATTGTCCTTACCGTCGAGGACATGGTCGCCTTCTGCAGGCTGCTATAGCTCACGCCGTCTCGCGTGGCAAACGCCATGTTGGGAATCTCGGTCACGCCCTCGGCCACCACGACTTCCTTGACCTGAGCGGCGTACGGCTCCCATTCGTAGGCCCCGCCCGCGCCTATCGGGGCGATGTCCTCGGAAAGCACGAGCACGCCCGCATCGTCCAGCGACCAGCCGTCGCCACTCGCCACCTCTGCGGCGTACGCGGGGCGCGCCGTCAGAAGCAGCAGGGCGCATGCCGCGAGCAGCATCGCGAGACGCGCCGCCCTTCCCGTCCGTTCCGTTTTCTCCATTGCTCTTGCTCCTTTACGTTTGTTGCACACGCTGTCCGAAGGTGGCGGTAGCCGCCACGTATGTCGCTTCACATCGGTTGCCCGCTGCATGGATCGTGGCGAAAACCGCCATGATCCATGCAGCGGGGTTCGGCGGCACGCCGCTACCGCTTGCCCATCGCGTTGGCAATCCAGTCGAGGTTGCTGCTGGCGCTGGCGGTGTTTGCGTTTATCTGCTGGGCTTGGCTGAGAATCTGCCCCTGCATGAACAGGTTGCCCAGCTGCAGCATGTTTCCGATGCGCTGCTGGTTGAGAATCTGCTGCTGGCCCTGCTCCATGCGGCGCTGATGCCGTTCGGTCTCGTAGAGGTTGGCCATCTCCTGCACCGTGCTGGCTCGGTGGTTGCGCACGGCGGCGAGGAAGAAGTCCACGGCGTCGATGCTGTCATAGTCCATCGGGTACCACGGCGCGACCTCCGCCGCCCAGCGCTGCTGCACGGCGACTATCTCCTGACGCGTCTGCTCGATGCTCTGGGCGAGCGCCTGATTGCTGGCCTCCACCTGCGCGTTGGCCTGGTCGATGGCGGCGTTCTTTCGGGCGCGCCCCTTGTCGGCGGACTTGGAAATGACCCCGTACAGAACCGCGCCGATGATGGCGGACAGCACGAGATTGACGATGTTCCAAACCATCACCTGAAGCTCCATGCCGCCCATCGAGAAGAACGGGATGGTTATCGGGTACGTGATTGCCTTCAGCGGGGTGCTCGTGATGAGCGCGAACGCGATGAGGAAGCCCGCTACGGCGTAGAGCACGGGATGCCGCTTGGTCTTCTTCTCCGTCTTGGCAGCGAATTGCGTGCTCAGCTGGTTGATGCGGTTCTGCAGCCCCACCACGCGATGCATCAAATCGTGCGCTGTGGCGACTCCCGATAGCAAATCTCCTTGGCTCCCCATGTGCCCGACCCTTTCTCTCGTTTCGCGGGGCAAATCGCCCCAGTAAGACGCTCGCGCAGCCTTTGCTGCGCCTCTGTTTTCGTGATTAAACTACATAGGCATAAAACGGCCTATGTAGGCTATTATAGCCGACAGAAATCGCCCATAGGATTCAAAGCAACTTGATTTTTATGGGCGGTGATTGCATGAAGTACTTCGAAATAGGCCAGCGGATTAGGCGCTACCGCAAGGCGTGCGGTCTGTCGCAGGAGGCGCTGGCGGGAAGGGTCGGCATCTCCGTTACGCATATGAGCCATATCGAGACCGGAAACACGAAGCTGAGTCTGCCCGTGCTGGCGAAAATCGCCGACGAGCTTTCAGTTGGGGTAGACGCGCTTTTGTCGGACGCGCCGAAGCCCGACAAGGCCGTGCTCTCGGCAGAGGTGCAGGAGATTCTAGATTCGTTTGAGGCCAACGAACTGCCCGTGGCAATTGAGGTTCTGCGTGCGCTTAGAAACGCGCTCGCGAAGCAACGCGACTAGGGGGCGTTTCACGCAATCAGATTTGCACCCGCCAAAAGTTGTAAAAAAGTTGCATAGGGTTCAAAAGATAAGGGCAAACCGCTCATTTATGAGGCGGTTTGCCCTTATTGTCAGATGTTGCCTTGATATGTTCATGATGCTTACGTCCACCGACATAGCTTTTCGCGCCCGTATCAGCACGCCTATCGCTTTTGGCGTCGCCGTCGTATCATCGCGCATCGGTACATTTCTCGGCTCGTTCGCCGCTTATGCGCTTATCGCCTCGCCTTCGAACATCCTGCTTCACCATGAAGCCGTATTCCCCGCCGTTGTGGTGTGTCTTACCGCCCTGGTATTTGCGGGAATGATAATCTTCACGCAGGCCGATTTGCAAAAGCTCTATGAAAGCCCCTATTCTGCTGAAGCAAGCAACCCCGCAGCCCAAGACGAGCCCTCCATGGCGCAACGGTGCCGCTTCGTTGCTGAATCGGCCGGCCTCACCGCCCGCGAGACCGAAGTCCTCGAACTTCTCGTGCGAGGGCGCACCGTACAGGGCCTTTGCGAGGAGCTGTCCATCGCACAAGGGACTGCGAAGCACCACGTGAGCAATATTTACCGAAAGCTGGGCGTAGGCGACCGACGAAGCGTTTTCGATATCGTAGAGCGCGCCACTCCAGTCGACGAAGAACAAGCCCAAAAATAAACTGCCTCCCATTTCTCGCGTCCAAGAGATGGAAGGCAGTTCAAAGTCGCTCAAAGCTCGGAAAGCGGGAATTCCAAAATGCCATTCAAGAGGGAAGGGGCTCCCGCTGCAGTCCCTTCCCCATAACAACATTACATGCGCTGCGGGGCAGAAATTCCCAGAATACCCAGCGTCGTAGCCATAACGATACGCGTAGCATCACACAGAGCCAAGCGCGCCTGCTTGAGCTCAACCGTATCAGCCTTGAGTACCGGGCAGTTCGTATAGAACTGATGGAACAGGCTGGCGAGCTCCTGAGCGTAATGCGTGAGACGGAACGGTGCGCGATCGCGAGCCGCAAGTGCAATCAGATCGCCGAACTCACCCATCTTGCGCATCAGGGCAAACTCGGAGGGATCAGTGAGCAAGCTCAAATCCACATCCTCGGGAATGCACTCGGATGCAATGGCATCCATATCAAGATTGTCTTCGTCCGAGTGACCCGCCTCATCGCGCAGCATCTTGCAGATGCGCGCATGAGCATACTGATCGTAGTACACAGGGTTGGAGGCGTCCTGCTTCTTTGCCTCCTCGATATCAAAATCGATGGGCTGCTCGGTGGAACGGCTCAGCATATAGTAGCGCGTCGCATCAATGCCCACCTCGTCAATAAGCTCCTCGAACGTTACCATCTCACCGGTACGTTTAGACATGCGCACGGGCTTGCCGTTGCGGAAGAGGTTGACCAGCTGACCAAGAACAACCTCAAGAGCGCCGGGGTAGCCCATAGCTGAAAGCACGGCCGCGACACGCGCGATGTAGCCGTGATGATCTGCACCCCAAATGTCGATGAGGATATCAAACCCACGAAGCTTTTTCATGTAGTGGTATGCGACGTCAGATGCAAAATAGGTATATGCGCCGTCAGCCTTACGGATTACGCGATCCTTCTCGTCGCCGTACTGCGAGGAGCGGAACCACACCGCGTCGTCCTTTTCGTACAGATCGCCCTTTTCACGCAGCTCGTTCATGCAGAATTCAAACGGACTCTTGCCGTCAAACTCGTCAGAAGGCAGATACATTTCGCGCTCTGACTGCCAGCGCTCGAAATGGTTGCCGAAACGCGTGGTGATATCGCGGAAGATTTTCATGATGTAGGCGTAACCGAATTCGCGGAACTCGATCATACGATCATGCTCGTCAGCATTGAGCCACTTGTCGCCATCGCGATCGATGATGGCTTTCGCGATGTCGTTGACATACAGGCCGTGATAGCCGCCCTCGGGAACCTCAGCGTCCTGGCCAAGCTGCTGCAGATAGCGTGCAGCGATGGAATAGCCGAATTTGTCCATCTGCACACCATGGTCGTTGACGTAGAACTCCTCGAACACATCATAACCCGCATGGCGCATCAAGTTCGCCATAGCGGAGCCGAGCGCCGCCCAGCGACCATGCCCAAGGTGCATAGGACCGGTGGGATTAGCCGAAATGTATTCGATATTGACTTTAACGGGGCCGTTATCAAGAGTGCCCTTGCCAAAATCGCCCTTCTGCGTGCGAACGGTGGAAATAATATTCTGAAGAGCATCATTCTTCAGATAGAAGTTGATGAAGCCGGGGCCAGCAACTTCAACCTTCTCAACAAAGTCGCACTCAGGAAGCGCGGAAACGATAGCCTGCGCAATCTCACGAGGATTCTTCTTCGCAGCCTTCGCGCATCGCATCGCAACGGTGCACGCCCAATCGCCATGACCTTCATCACGAGGACGCTCCAGCGCGATTTCGGGCTTCTGATCCAAGGAGAACGCACCGGCCTGCAACGCCGCATCAAGCGCCTCTCCAATAAGCTCAGCTAGTTTTTCGCGAGATTGCATAGTTCCTTCCTTCACATATAAGAGGCATATGACCTGAAAACACTGAATCCGAGCAAGTATATCATGCCTGATACAGAGCACTTAGAAGCAATACAAAAGAGCGGCGCAAAAGCCGCTCTTGGAATCGATGAGCCGAACCCACGCGCCACGCGTGCGAACGCTATTTTTTCTCGAGCACATCCAACGCGTGACGATACCCGCCGCTGCCGTAATTCAGCGCCTTCGAAACGCGCGCAATCGTGGTAGCAGACGCGCCCGTGGCCTCCGCGATAGCGGTATATGGCTTGCCTTCGTCAAGAAGACGGGCAACAGAAAGGCGCTGAGAGGTTTCCTTGATTTCACGAATAGTGAAAAGGTCTTCGAAAAGAGCGTACAAAACGTCTTTATCGGAAATCGAAGAAAGCACTTCAAGCAAGTCTTCGACCTCTTGCGTACGCAGATTACTCATAATCACCCGCTTTCATTAAAGATGGCCACTATTGTACTCCACTTTGCTGTAGCGCGCAGGCGAAAAGAAAGGGGGCCTCGCATGAGGCCCCCTCGCGCCCCCCTCCGGGGAGCGCCCCTCGCGGGCGCGGCGCCCTTATCTCCCGGGGGCTTCCCCCCCAGTACATCCGGCGATGGCGGGCTTAACTGCCGAGTTCGGAATGGGTTCGGGTGATCCCCGCCTCC
>NZ_QIBX01000023.1 GCF_003725995.1 Slackia equolifaciens | reverse complement strand
TCGTCAGCTGGGTGAGCACGTCTTCCATTGCAACCTCCATCTCTCCTGATGATGGAATTGTCGCAACCGGGGCCCCGTCGCGTGTACTGCGTGCAGGACACTTATCCAAAGTGGTCTAACACAACGCGCTTGAGGGACATTCTCTCAAGAAGCCGGAACAACGGAGACCAGGCCCTCCTCGAACTGCCCGACGACGAGATGCTGAGCGCGCTTCGCATGGTGGCGATGGTGGACGGCAGGAAGGTCCCCACGGTCACCGGAATCCTCCTCGCCGGGAAGCGCGAGGCCATCGCTCGGTGCGTGCCCACCTCAGGAGCCGCGTTCCAGGTCCTCGAGGGGACGGAGGTTCGGGTCAACCAGGACTTCGACCAACCCCTGCTCTACACAATCGAAAAGATGAGGGCGATGCTCGAGCCGTGGAACCCCGAGCGAGAATACGAAGAAGGGCTGTTCAGGCAGCCTGTGCCTGAATTCGACCACAGGGCGTTCAGGGAGGCGCTTGTGAACGCCTTTGGTCATAGGGATTACGCCTCCCTGGGCAGGGTGCGCGTCCTTGTCGACGACGAGGGGCTCACGATATCTAATCCTGGAGGATTCGTGGAAGGCGTCACCGTCGACAACCTACTGACCGTCGAGCCCCATGGGCGGAACGAGTGTCTGATGGGAGCCTTGAAGAGAATCGGGCTCGCGGAGAAAACAGGGCGCGGCGTCGACAGGATCTACGAGGGCTCCCTCTATTGCGGACGCCCGCTTCCGGACTACTCCGCTTCAACGTCTGCCAACGTCACGGTATTCATCGCAAGGAGCGCTCCCGACAAACTGTTCATGCGCATGATCAACGAAGAGCGCGAGAGGACGGGAAGGCCTCTTTCCCTCAGGTCGCTCCTCGTCTTGGACGCCCTGAAGCGGCAGAGGAGACTAACGCTCGCCGACCTGTGCTCCCAAATCCACGCAACCGACTCCGTGACGCGTTCAACCGTCGAAAACCTTGTCGAGGCGGGTCTCGTCGAAGGAGTGGGGAACGCCAGCGGTCGCGCTTACATGCTCAGCAGCAGGGTATACTCGCGATCCGGCAAGGACGCCGACTTCGTGCGCCAATCCGACATCGACAAGATCAGATACCCGGAACTCATAATGAAGCTTGCGAACCAGCAGGGCGGGACAATCAAGAGGCGCGATGTCGAGCAGCTTTTACACCTGCAGACGAAACAGGCTTACCGCGAGCTCTCGAAGCTCGTCGACGCCGGCGAGCTCGTATCTGTCGGGCGTGGGCCGGGAGCCCATTACGAGGTCTCCCGATAGGCCAATCTCCGGGACGGTATCAGGACAAGTCCCAATTAATCAGGACATGTCCTGATATTGTCCTGATTAATCTCTCCTCGTCGGCAATGCGGCCGATTAGGAATGCCTGTTCTGAAACCGCTCCACCGGCAGTCCAGTTCCGCAAGAGGCATTCCCGCTGACCATCCGCCAAACGGGAACATCGCCCGATGCGCGCCGTCCTCAGCAAACGAGCAGCACGCAAATCGATCCTCGCAACGTTCACGAAGTCGCAGACACGGCACCTTCCTCTCCTTGCTGAAATAGCTTACGTCAGCGTAAACGAACTCAGCATGTCCGGACGAAATCACGACTGCATTCCAGCCTTCATCGAGCCTCTTCGCTCGTCGAAACATCGCGTCTCCGTTTCCCGACCCCTCCTTCCGCCCCGCCCCGCACAGCCCCGTCGGGCGCCATACGGCCGCAAGGCTCTCCTCTGGCGCAAGGGTCGCGGAAAACCTTCCTCCTGCGTCGGAAGCTCGGGCCTCCGGTTTCCCCTTCCTCCCTTGCGCCCGGAAGCGCCTTGCGGGCTGTGATCGCCAACGGAGCTCGGCACAGGGCGGAGCCAGGAAAGCGAAGGAGGTCCCGGATGGGAAACAGGGCGATCATCACAACGCGCGAAAGGAAGATCGGGCTCTACCTGCACTGGAACGGCGGTCGCGACACCGTCGAGCCTCTGCTTCGGTACTGCGAGCTCCAAGGCTACCGCCCGCCCAGCTCCGACAGCTACGGGTGGGCCCGCATCTGCCAGGTCGTCGGCAACTTCTTCGGCGGCACGCTGTCGGTCGGCGTCGGCCCCTACACCGACGACGCGAGCATGGACCCCGGGGACAACGGCATCTACGTCATCGACGGCTGGCGCATCGCCGAGCGCCTCACGACGGAATACGACGAGCACTGGAAGCCCGCCGGCGTCCGAGACGTAGAGCCGTGCGAAGAGCAGCGCTCCTACGATTTCGACGAGATGCTGCGCGCCTTCGACGGAGGTCGAAATGAAGGGTCTGAAGGAACGCGCAATCAAGGCAACGAAGCTCTTCCTCGAGCGCCGCGGCTACGAGGTCGTCGAAACGGGCTGGGAATGCCCGGCGGGCGCGATCGACGTGGTGGCGATGGAGGACGATATCCTCGTGCTCGTTGAAGTGTCGGCGAGAACCGCCGACGAGGGCGGCTTCCCGGAGGGCAGCGGCCTCGAGGGGCGCGAGCGCCGCGAGACGGCCGCCATCGCGTACCTGGCGGAGCATGAGGACGTCGACCGTCCCGTCCGCTTCGACGACGTGAGCCTGGTGGTCTTCGGCGAGGGCAAGGCCTTCCTCCGCCACCACATCAACGCTCTCTCCGACGCGGTTCCCGTTGCCGGCAGCTCGCTTCCCTCGGAGGTCGCCTAAGACCTCCTGGCCCCTCCGAGGGGCGCCCCCGGCCTTCAGGCCGGGGGCTTCGACACCGCGGGGGTGAGTGGTCAGACCCTCCGGTCGGGATGCCGCGAATCTCGACCGCGCGCATTTTCCGCGTTGCTTCCCGGAAGGAGTGGTAACTTGCGTAGAGAGGCGAAACGGAAGGGGAAGCGGGTGGCGGAGCTTCGCGAAAACGCTGCGGGATTCTCGGAGGCGATGGCGGCCCTCGCCGGCGTCGAAATTTGCGAGGAGCCCTGGCGCATCTACTACGACGAAACGGAGAACTGCCGGTTCATCGCGTACAGAAACGGCGCGATAGCGGATGCGCGGACAGTGGAGAGGCCATTCATCCTCGGCGGAATCGCCATCCTCGGCGAGGGGGTCGAAGACGAGCTGTTGGCGCGCATCGAATCCTTCGCTCCCCGAAGCGGCGAGATGAAGGCGAGGACGGTGCTCGGCGGCAGCGGCGATTTCGCAAGGGTCCTTCGCAGGAGGGAAACCACGCGCTTCCTCGAGTCGATCGACCAGCCCGGGATCGCCGTCCACTACCACTCGCAGGACAACCTCTACTATGCAATCGTGGACATCGTTGACTCCATGATCGCCGGTTCGGGGCACGGGCATATGTTTGCTCTTCATAGGGAGCTGAAGAACGCCCTCTATCTATGCGCCAGAATCGATCCCGTCGGCTTTCTAGAGAATCTCGCCGCGTTCGGCTTCCCCAACGTGCCTCCGGGAGAGGTCCGTCCTTTCTGCGAATTCATAGAGAATTCCCTTTTCGATTTCCTGGAAACCCGCTCGGAATCTCTCTCCTTCGAAGATCGGTTTTTCATAGAAACGTTCCGCCAGATGGCGAGAGCGTCGTCGAGAAGCGAATCCCTCGCGCTCCTGAAGGACAACCCTCCCGACACCCTGGTGGAGGGATTCTCCGATCACTATCAGCAGGTCTGCCTCTTCTTCCCCAAGGCGTTCCACTGCTTCGACGACGAAACGCATGTTTCCATGGATATTGTCGACGGGGACAACTACGACTTCGTGGATTCAGAGTCGAACTTGTTCGTGCAGCTTTCGGACGTTTGGGTGGGGCTCCTGTCGCGCTGCTTCAGGTTCCTCGGTAAGTGGGCCGACGATCGAAATCCGGACGTCTTCGCCCATAACCCGATTGCGCTGGAGAATCTGAAAACCATCCGAAGGCTAATCGATAGGGCTGCCGACCTGCACCCCGCGCTCGTATCGTCGCTGGAGGCCGATTGCGTTCTCAGGAAAAGATTCGAAGCCTTCGACGCGTTGTGCGGGTCGTGAGATCCGTACGCTTTCGGAACAAAGCAAGAGGCCTATTCCGTGTACACAGTCCCCGGAATAGCTCTTGACCGCCCCGCCCGGCGCCGGTCCCGAAGCTCTCGGAGGAGGGCCGGGACGCGTCCCCTCCTTCGGAACGGAACGTCCCGGACCGGGGCGGCGGGAGCGCAGCCCGCCTGCGGCTCGGCTACGCTCCATGCGGGGGGATACCCCGCGCCCTCGGGCGTCGGCCCGCCCCCGATTCCGAGGTTCGAGGAGGCGAGCCGGAAGATGGAAAGGCATCCGAAGCAGCTTCACGTGCGCATGTCCGACCGGGAGATGGAGTCCGCCAAAGGTCTCGCCCGCGGACTCGGCATGACGGTCTCCGACCTCGTCCGAGTCCTCCTGCAGCTGCCTGCGGAGGAGGTGCGAGGCGGGGCGAGGCTCGTCGTGGTCGACCGCACGACGGCGGCGCGGTCGTACATCGCCCTTTCCCCCATGCGCTCCCCGAAGCGCATGAAGTCCTCGATCATCTTCTCGCCGGCGTCGTCGCCGTAGTCGCTCGCCATCACAGGCCCCTTCCGCATCGGCGGAAGGGATCGCCTCCCGCTTCCTCAAACAGATCGCTCGCCATGCCCGAGGCGTGGAGAGGACGGTGGGAAGGAAGCTGGCGCTGGAATGCAGGGCAGGGCGATGGGCGCCGAGAGGGCGGCGGGTCGAGCGGTATGCCTGGCGGCGCGGTCCATGCGGCACCTCCTCGCTAGAATCGGAAAGGGCCCGCATGGCTCGCCGGCCCGTAGTCCTCCGCCATCCTCCTGCGTGTTTCGGCCAGGTCGCTCGCCTGCTCCTTCGTGAGGAAGCAGGCGAGGCTCATGTCCATAACCGCGCAGAGGCGGACGAACTCGTCGACGTGCATAGAGCGCTGCCCGTTGAGGAAGTACCAGAGGCGCTTTCTGTCCACATTGATTCGGCGGGCGGGTTCGGCCACGCTGATGCCGCGGTCCTGTCGCGCCCGCTCTATCCTTGCGACTATGAGATTGGCCTGGTTCATCCGCTTCCCCGCTCTGAAAATTTCTTTCGTGTCTCGGAAAACTCGGATTGCCAATTCTTCCGAATTTCTGTGAACCTTATCAATTGACCTATGCATCGCGGAGAAAAAGGCCTGTTTCGAGGCCTTTTGTCTCCATTCTGGGAATATATCCTGCTCATTTAGGGTTATTCGCGCTGAAAGATTTTGACTAGCTTGGTGTCCTTTATTTCGTAAATAATGTCTGCGACGTTCTCGACCAGCCTCTTATCGTGGGAGACGAACACTATCGTTCCGGCATAGGCGCTCATCATCTGCTCGAGGGCTTCGGCGCTCTTGATGTCCAGGTAATTTCCAGGCTCGTCCATGAGCAAGATGTTGTATCTGCCCAGCAGCATCTTCGCGAGCAGCAGCTTGATGACTTCGCCTCCCGAGAGAGCGCCAACGTCCTTTGCCAGGTCACGCGGTCCGATTCCCATAGAGGCGAGGATGCTTCGGATTTCGGTCATGCTGTACTCGCAACCATCCTGCATGAACGAGATCGCAGACTGACGGGCGTCGAACTTGTAGCCTGTTTGCTCGAAGTAACCGATCTCTGCCTTGGGAGAGATGTTGATACCGTCGGCGCGTCGAGCGATTGCCTTCAGCAGGCTGGTCTTTCCTGTACCGTTGCCACCGGTGATGGCCACTTTGGCACCGAGCGGTATCTCGAATTTCGCGTGGTCATAGAGCACGCAGTTGCCGAAGCTCAAGCTGAAATCGTCTGCCGAGATGGGAAATTTACTATGCAGTTCCAGGGCCTTGCTCTGGCGGAACCGCACGGTGCGAATGCTGTCAGGGGCCTCAATCCCTTCGAGCGCTTCGAGGCGCTTCTCCATGTTCTTAGCCGCCTGGTACATCCTCTTCTGTTTGGTGCCGGTTGCTTTCTGATGTCCCAATCGACCTGCATTCTCGTTGCTTTTCTTTGCGCCCTTCTGCTTGGCGTCGACCTGCCGTGCTTTTTTCCGTTGTTTTTCGATGGCGGCTTCAAGGCGCTCGCGCTCGCGCATCGCCTCTTCGTATCGAGCCGCCTGAACTTTGCGTTCTTCTTCTTTCTGTCGCAGATAGTCGGAGTAGTCACCCCAGAATTCGGAAATACCGCCGTCTTTGAGCTCCCAGATCTTGTCCACTACCTGATCGAGAAAATAACGGTCATGGCTCACAATGAGCAGGGCTCCATCAAATGCCTTGAGTTGTCCGACGAGAAGGCTGATGCCGTCTTGGTCGAGGTGGCTCGTAGGCTCATCAGCAAAGATCGCGCTTGCATGCTGGGAGAGCGCAGAGGCAATCTTGGCGCGTGTCTCCTCTCCGCCGCTCATCGTCTCCTGCGCCACTCCGGCGACGTTGAGACGGGAGAGCATCTCACCACTGCCCTGAGCCGCATCAAGGTCGAGTTCATCGAGTTGGCCGATGAGGGCAATGCTGCCGAAACGCCTGACGTCGGCGTCCGCAATGGTAAGATTGCCGCTCAGAATTTTAAGCAGGCTGGTTTTGCCTGCGCCATTGTCTCCCACCAAGCCGATGCGATCGTAGGAGTAGATTTCCAACTCTTCGATATCTAGGATATCGCGGCCGGCATATTCCAAAAAGATGTCTTTAGCTTTGACTATGAGTTCCATAGGTTGAACCGCCTTTTGTGTATTAGCGTTTTACTGGAAACGCAGCCATGCCAAAAAAGATTGCTCACGTCGATTTTTCGCCTTTGCCCAATTGCCGGCGCGAGCGTTTTGACCTTGCGCAAGCCGGCAAATCCGAAAATGATAGTTGGCGACGAATAAGGAGCGCGATGTGGGATGTCAGTGCAATACCTCGTCGTCGCAAGGGCTTGAAGGCTGACGCTTGAACCGATGGCTGCTGCCTCTTTTTTTTCGAATACTTGGGCTATTGAATCTGCCCGGTATCTCTTTTCCCCGCGCTTCGGACGCTCGGAGCAAGCAGCATAGCCATCGCAAGCAGTACCATGGTCGCTCCAGAGCCGACGAACCATAACGGAGCTCCAAGCAGATCCGCAAAAACGGAGGGAGCTGCGAGGCCCATGGGCATGGCCCAAGCCATGATGGTTCCGTAGAGGCCGAAAACGCGGCCTAGGTACTCAGGAGGTATCTGCTCCTGCATAAGGGCAGTCTGGGTTCCCGCGTACAACGGGGAGCATGCGCCCATAAGAAAGCTCACCGGCAGGAAAGCAGCGAACAATGACGGGCCGAGCGATCCGGATACGATTGCGGCAATGCCGAAGCCGGCAATCGCGGCGACCATGGTGAACGACCTATTGCGGAACCCTCCCGTAACCGCCAAGATACCGGACCCAGCCAGCATGCCTGCAGAAAAAAGGATTTCCACCAAAGCGGCATCCCCCGTGCTACCGCCAAAATGCCCCAAGGTCATTATTGGGAACAATGCCGCGAGCGGAGAGAACGCGAAAGCGAAGACGAACCCGCACCAAAGAAGGGCGAACAGCCCCCTGTACCCCCTAATCAGCTTGTAGCCGTCCGAAATCTCAGAGAAGAGCTCTCGAACCTTATTGGAAAAGGACAAGCTGCGGTCGGCTTCGTCGAGGCCCCCTGCGTCTATCTGTGCGGCGAGGACGGCTAAAGAAGCGAAAAGCGCTCCCAGCACGTCGAGGACAATCATAGCGGTAATGCCCGCCACGGGATAAATCACTGCTGCAAGCGCGGCGCCAAGAATGTATCCGCCGGACTGAATCGCCTGAGTCACCCCCGATAGGCGAACGAGATGCTCCGGTGGGGCGAGATGGGGCGTGAGAGATTGGGAGGCTGGCGTGTAGAACGAAGTACCAACTGCACGGAGAAACAAGGCGATGAGAATTAGCCATGCAGGTAAGCTGCCGGCCAACGAGGCAATCGCCAAGGCGGCACCCACCGCGGCAATGAAGAGGTCGGCGCCGATGAGGACACGTTTCAAAGGCAGTCTGTCGACAACGGCGCCCGCAAGGATTCCGAACAAAGCAATCGGCAGAAAGCCTGCCAGCGATGCTAAGGAGAGGAGAGAAGACGACCCTGTCGTGAGGGCGAGATGCCAAATAAGACCCATCTGGAGAATCGAACTCGTCAATGTCGAAACGAGCTCCCCGCCCCATACGAAACAAAGCTTGAATTGCCATGAATGGCACAGCAGAGCAGACCTGCCCCGAGAGGTTTCAAATATCATGGTTATGTCCAATCGTGAAATGGCGTGCAGAAAAACAGCGCGACGCCACAACAGCGCCGCTTTCTAGGCGCTCATCCACGTGCGGAAAAGACCAACCACGACACCCCTCCTTTGTTAATTCGGTCTGGCAAACCATGTAATATTAACGAGGCTTGAGTTTGCCTGTCAAGAATCGACCATCGGTAAGCGCAGTCCTCTCTGGCCATTCGATTCCTTTTGTATCTATGGCTGCATTTACGTTATGTGGTTATTTATTTCGTTAGAATTCCCAAGCAAAACGCTTTTATGCACCATGTCTGTGCAAGCGAGAAAAGCCATTTCTAAACCTCGGTCTACGAAAATGTCGACTTGGCTTTTCATTGAGCCGATACTTCCAACACCGCTGAAAACGAACCAAACGCGTAGCTCTTGCATGTCCGCAACTCGCACCATCAAAGTATGCAAGCATCCTGATGAGCAGGATAGCCTCTGATCGTCTGTATCTCAATTCGGAACAAAAATCCTGAGAAAAGGGGTCTGCGGCGCCGAACGCGAACAATGTGTGTACGCTGTCGAGAAATGAGGCGCGCGCCGAGAAACCGGTGGTCCATACTCCACGCCGCACCCTGGCGCAACGGTGCAGATGGGCCGCCTGCAGGGTTGCGCCATGCTGGAAACGGGTCATCATCCCGATTGGGACCGAAACGAGAGAAGGAGAGCGAAATGAACGACATCCACGGCGAGGTCGGCATAGACGTGGAGCGACTGCGCGCCGCCGACCCGGACGGGCTCTACCTCTTCATGCTGGAGGACTACCCGTACATGATGACCTCCGCCCAGGTCGCGGAGTTCACCTGCGCCACCAGCCAGGAGGTGCGCCGCCTCCTCGCCCGCGGTGAGCTCAAGGGCTGCCGCGTCGGCAAGAAGTGGCTCGTGCCGAAGCTCGCCCTGCTGAACTACCTGTATAAGGACGAGGGCCGCGAGGGCCTGCAGTCCGCTTGACGAACGACAACCCATGCAGCTGCTTCACTGCGACAAACCATACAACCTCGACGAGGCGGCCGCGAGGCGCGGCACGCCGCGGCGAAAGCGCAAGGATTCGCGCACCACCGCCTACGAGCTCACCATCCGCATCCCCGAGGAGCACCGTCGTCATTTCGGCGGGAAGAAGAAACTCACCCGCGTGGTGTTCGCCCTCAACAAGAAGATCGACCTCAAAGGGCAGGTCCGCGCGTTCGAGGAGGAGAAGAACGCGGTCCTCGACCTCGCGCTCGAGGCACGGGGCGGGGGCTCGCTCGACGCCGCCGCCTGGGCAGCGATGCCCTTCGGGGAGTACGCGGAGCGGTATGTCGAGCGCCGAGTCGGGGTGATCTCCCCCGCGTCGACCGCCAACGAAAGGCGTTACCTGAAGTACGCCAAGGCGACGATAGGGTCGATTCCCCTGAAGGAGCTCGTCGCCGAGGACGTCGAGCGGTGCGTGCTCGCGGTGCCCCGCCTGTCCGAGGAGTGGGCGCTCGAGAAGAGGAGACGCGAGGAGGAGAACAGGGAGAGGCTGCGGCAGGAGGGGAGGCTCAAGAGGAGGGCCCCCTTCTCGCCCGTACGCGTCGCCGGGCCGGCGATGCAGTCCAAGGTGCTCAAGTTCGTGCGCGAGGTCCTCAACGATGCCGTCGATCGCGAGCACGTCGGGCGCAACGTCGCCAAGAAGCGCTTCCTCTCCAAGGGCTTCAGGAAGGGCAGACCTCTCATCGACCCGCTGATGGAGGACGAGGCAGAGGCGTTCCTCGAGGAGGCGTCGTCCCTCCCCCTCGACATGACCAAGGTGGCCGTGCTCATCCTGTTCTCCACGGGCATGCGCCCCGAGGAGATGCTCGCCCAGCGCGTCGGGACCTTCGTCCCCGCAGAGGAGGGGGAAGACGCGCAGATGCGGATCGTGGCGGCCCTGCGCGCGGGAAGGATAGAGAACTACACCAAGTCGGACAGCTCGATGCGCACGGTCCCGCTCGACAGGTACACGGCGTCGGTCGTGGAGGCGTGGATCGAGGAGAAGAGGCGCGCGCTCGACGAGATGGGGCTCGTCCTTAGGAGCTCGACGCCGCTTCTGGGCGAGACGGGCAACCCCTGGAGCTACAACTCGTTCAAGAAGAGATGGAACGCGTTCGTCCGGAAAGCGGGGTTCGCCGGCACGCGGCCCTACGCCCTCCGACACACGTTCGCGACCATCAACCTCGCCCGGGGCGAGAACATCAAGACGGTGTCGGCGCTTCTCGGGCACGCCGACGCGTCCTACACGCTCGACCTGTACGTCGGGTTCATCCCAGCCACCACGAGGGGGCTCGCGGACCGGTACGTCGGCAGGCTCGTCCCGGGACTCGTGAACGGCAGGGAAAAGCATGGACTTGAGGAGGATTTCCGGTGACAAAGCTGCGCGATACGCTATACTGTCATTCGCTTGATTGCGGGCGTGGTTCAATGGTAGAACTTGAGCTTCCCAAGCTTACAACGCGGGTTCGATTCCCGTCGCCCGCTCCAGACCTGACCGGGCATCATCGCTTCTCGATGGTGCCCGTTTTGCGTTTCAAAGGGGGTTAATTCTTCCAGTTTTTTCCAGTATACTTTCCAGTATCTGGTAGTTGTAATGTCTGACATTCAAGAAAGGGGCAGGTCAGAAGGGATTCATGAACCGCAGGAAGGCTTGCAGGGCAAAAGCTTCCCAAGCTTTCATTCGCGGGTTCGAGTCCCGTCACCCGCTCCATAGACATTCTGAAGCCCACACATATTGTGTGGGCTTCCTTATTTCAACGAGTATGGATCAATAAAAAATGACGCAGCGGGAACACCCTAAGCACGCTCCGCCTCTTGAAGCGGCTCATCTTTAAGCAGGAAAGCCAAACGACCGCCAATCACGAGCAATATCACGGATGCAACGAGCGTTATGGACAAATACGGAAACGCGGGCACCCATGACGGAACAAGGGAAACAAGCACGCCGGCGCCGTTCACGCACATGTGCAGGAGCACGCATATGCCTATATTCCGGTACTTGAGATACACGAGTCCGAGCACGATGCCGATTGCAAACGCATAGCACCCTTGAACGATGTTGCCATGAACAGCCCCGAATGCAAGAGCCTGCAGCACAACCGCGGCCCACACGTTTCCCGTCGCCCTCCATGCAAATGCAAAGCACAAACCGCGGAAAAGAAGCTCTTCTACAACGGGCGCAAGCACCACCGTTGCGGCAACGGTCAAAGGATCAAGGGCATTGAGCCCCATCAGTTTCATGGTGTCGGCGTATTCTTCCATCACCTGCGGAACGGCGGCGTACACCAGCATGAGTACCACACCTAGCAAAAGCTGGATTCCAATGCCCACCATGGCGATACCCGCTGCGCTTTTTACAGAACAACGAGCACGCTTGCCTTTGAAGTCGAGACCTTTCAGACCGTGCGACACCTTTATCCAGCAGGGAATCGCCACACCGATAGTAATGGCCTGAGCCACCGCAAGAACGAGCGGGAGATTAATGGACTTTGTCGCTGCCATGAGGGCATCGACATCTTCAGCCGACGACGACGCCGCTCCTAGCACCGACGCAACCGCTATAACCACAACCTGAATCGCCAAAAACACCACCGGCACAGCAATGGCAAGGCAAAACCACCCCACCCGCTTCAAAAGTGTGATAGCAATCCGGTCGGAACCCTTTTTCTTTGCGGGGGAGGTTTTCTCCGTCAGAGCGGAAGGCTCGTCCTGGAGAGCGAAAACCTCATTCTGGATATCTTTACGCTTCACGATGCACTCCTTTTTCGCTTACGAGGGGCACTGCAGGACCACAATCCTGCCATAGGCCCTCCGTACGAAAGGGCGCATGAGACGGCCTTTAAAATTAATCAAGAATTACTTGAGTTTTCGTTGATAAATAAGGACGGCCCATTAGCGCCGTCAAGCAGCAGGAACAGCCAGGCAGCACCCCTGGCGAAAGCAGGCCTACACAGCACGAGCCCCCACCCGGACGAACCGGGCAGGGGCTCTCGTAAATCTCATCTGGCGGAGGAGGAGGGATTCGAACCCTCGTTACCCGGGTTACGGGTAAAACGGTTTTCGAGACCGCCGCATTCAACCACTCTGCCACCCCTCCGTAGGGTGATATATCAAAACGCCGTTCGGAAGAACGGCGTAACAAAATCCTGGCGGAGAGATGGGGATTCGAACCCCAGATACGCTTTTGGCGTATACACGATTTCCAATCGTGCTCCTTCGGCCAGCTCGGACATCTCTCCACTGCTCGAATAACTGCATATCACATGCAGCGAGAAGGTAGTATATCAAAAAAGATAGCAATGTGGCGAAATTCGCAAAAACTTATAAAGAGAAGGACCTGGCCCCGGAATTTCAACCAGGGTCAGGTCCTTCGACAGATACTTAAGGAAGTACGCCGGAGCGGTGCGGGCGCCGAATTACTCGGTGGTTACTTCCTGAGGTTGCTGAGTGGCGGGATCGCTGGACTCGTCAGTGCTCTCATCAGACGCGGCGTCACCTTCTGCGGCTTCCTCGGTGTTTTCCTCAGAAGCAGCCTCGTCGGTTGACGCTTCGTCGGCAGAGGCATCGGAGCCGTCCTCGGCAGTGGCGTCATCGGCGGACGTATCGGTTCCGTCTTCGGTCGTGCCCTCGTCGGTCTCGGTCTTGGTGAAGCCGCTCAGATCGATGTCGTAGGGGAGGCCTTCAGGCTTATCGTTAATCTGGATGTCGGCGGAATCCTTATAGTTCTGATACCACTCGCTGAACGACTCCTCGCGGCTCTGCTCCTCGAGGCTCGACTTGATGGAATCAACGAACTCGGTGGGAATCTGGTCGAGCGAAGTCACCTCTTCAGGAGCAGTGAACACATCGGTGCACTTGATGATATGGATGCCATAGCTCGAAGTGACAAGCCCGCTCACCTGGTCTTTTTCAAGACCATCCAACGCAGTCTGATATTCATCGACGAAGCTGGTCATCTTATCCCAACCGACGTTGCCGCCATCCTCGGCGCTGCCGGTATCCTGCGAATACTCCTTGGCGGCCTCGGCAAAATCAAGCTCGCCCGCATTGATCTTGTCCAAAACCTCCTGCGCGGTGACCTCGTCGTCGGACGCAAACAGGATGTGGCTGGATTTCTTAGCGCCGTCATATGCGCTGGCATACATCTGCGCGTACTGAAGCATGTCCTCGTCGGAAGGCTCGGTGACGGTTGCCACTTTCTCTTTGAGGCCATTCTCGAGAATGCTCAGCTCGAGGGTGCTGCGGTAGCTTGCCTCGGTCATGCCCACCGACTTCAGCGCCTCATCCCACTCCTCGTCGGAGTTGTAGTAGCTACGCATGGTCTCAATCTGAGAGTTCACATCGTCAGCATTGGCGGTCACGCCGTTCTCTTCGGCGGCCTGGCGCAGCAGCTGCTGGCTGGCGTAGTAATCGATGACCTGGCTGCGGATGTCGTCTACCGTGTAATCATTGTCGACGAGCCACTGACCCCAATCGTTATCATCCTCGAGCGCACCCTGGGTGCGGAAGTTTTGGATGTAGGTGGTCACGGCCTTCTCGCCGATCTCGGTGCCGTTGACGGTAGCGGCTACGCCTTCAGACGTGTCGTAAATGTCCACGTTCTCGTCCGACGCGTCGGCCGTATTGCCCGCGCACGAAACGAGAGCGCTGCCGCACACGGCCGCCAAGGCCACCGCGCATGCAAACTTTGCGATTGCGGAACGCTTCATATTCGCTTAACCCTCCGAACTCATTTCAGGCATCCGCTTCCATTACCCCGAACGCAACCCCGCAGCCGCGCCTCTCTCAGCGACACCGGGCGGCGAGAATGGTTTGTACGTCATTCGGAAATGGAGGCGAATCGTGCCATATAGACACGTCACCCTTATTCCTTACAACGTATTCTCGCACAGTGATTTTTTTGAATAAAACCGCTCCATAATACACTCATAGAGCGCCCATGAAATACGTACCAGAAACCAGTACGCCGGCTCAGTGGCCGGCGTACATCATGCAAAGTTCGCGCAGTGAAGCGCTTATTTCTTGTTGGCCTTGCGGCGATCGGTCGCGCTCAGCAAACGCTTGCGTAGGCGGATGCTCTGCGGAGTGACCTCAACCAGCTCGTCATCCTCGATATACTCGAGCGCCTCTTCCAGCGTGAAGGTGATGGGAGGCGTAAGCTGGATGGCCTTGTCGGCAGTGGAGGAACGCTGGTTGCCCAGGTTCTTGGTCTTCTCCACATTGACCACCATGTCGCCTTCCTTGGCGGATTCGCCCACGATCATGCCCTCGTAGCATTCGTCGCCCGGCTTCACGAACAGACGGCCGCGCTCCTGCAGCGTATCCAGCGCGTAGGCAACCGCCTTGCCGGTGGACATGGCGATCATGGAACCGTTCTTGCGGCCGGGCATCTCGCCGGAATACGGGCCATACTCGCGGAAACGATGGAACAGCACCGCCTCGCCGTGGGTCGCGTTGAGAATGCGCGTCTTAAGACCCATGGTGCCGCGCGAGGGGATCTTGAAGGTGAGGTGCGTCACGCTGTCGTCGGACGCCATGTCCTCCATGATGCCGCCGGCGTTGCCCATAACCTCGATGGCTTTGCCCGCATAATCATTGGGCACGTCCACGGTGGCCTCCTCGATGGGCTCCAGCTTGTTGCCGGCCTCGTCGATCTTGTACACCACCTGGGGACGACCCACCTGGAACTCAAAGCCTTCACGACGCATGCTCTCCATCAAAACGGACAGATGCAGCACGCCGCGGCCGGCCACCTCTACGCCAGACTTATCCTCGGTCTCGTTGATGCGCATGGAGATATTGGCCTCCTTCTCGCGCATCAGACGCTCCTTGAGCTGACGTGCGCCCACGATGTCGCCCTCGCGGCCAACGATGGGGCTGGTGGAAGCCTCGAACACAACCGACATGGTGGGCTCTTCCACGGCGATGGGCGGCATAGACACGGGGTTCTCGGGATCGGTGATCACGTCGCCGATGTCGGCGTCCTCGATGCCGATTACGGCAATGATGTCGCCAGCATGCGCCTCGGGAACCTCTGCTTTACCCAGGTTCTCGAACGTGTACACCTTGCGCACCTGAGCGCTGCGCTGCGTGCCGTCGGGGCGCACCACCAGCACCTGCTCCTTTTCGTGCATAGTGCCGCTATGCAGGCGGCCCACACCGATGCGACCCTCGTAGCTGCTGTGGTCGATGGTGCACACCTGCAGGGCGACCGGACCATCGGGGTCAACGTCGGGCGCAGGAATCTCCTTGAGGATGGTGTCCAGGAGCGGAATCATATCCATGTTGCCGTCATTGTAGTCGTAGCGTGCATAGCCGTTCACGGCAGACGCGTACACCACGGGGAAGTCGAGCTGCTCATCGGAAGCGCCCAACTCGACCATCAGGTCGAACACTTTGTCGATGGCGCCCTCGGGGTCGGCGTTGGGACGGTCGATCTTATTCACCACCACCACGATACGCAGGCCGCACGCCAAGGCATGAGAGAGCACGAAGCGAGTCTGGGGTTTGGGGCCCTCGTAGGCGTCCACAATAAGCAGCGCGCCGTCGGCCATGTTGAGCACGCGCTCCACCTCGCCACCGAAATCGGCATGGCCCGGCGTATCGATGATATTGATCTTGGTGTCTTTATAGGTGATGGAGCAGTTCTTGGACAGAATGGTGATACCACGCTCGCGCTCCTGATCGTTGCTGTCCATGACGCGCTCCTCAACCTGCTGGTTGGCGCGGAACACGTGCGTGGACCACAGCAGACGGTCGACCAGCGTGGTTTTGCCGTGGTCAACGTGCGCGATGATAGCCACGTTGCGAAGGTTCTCTTGCTTCATGCTTGTTTTTGCTTCTTTCCCTTGTACTTACATGCGGAATCGTCCGACCCGCAGCCGTGGGCGAGGAACGCACGATGCTCAGCCTCAGATACGCCGCGACACCTCGGCCGCAATCGGCCGCTCACCTGCCGGGGCAAGCGCTATCACCGCAACCCCACACGGAGCTCGGCGAGTCAATCCGATGGCTTCGCTCGGTGCAACCACACGCCGCAATACGAACAATCCGCTTCTTTGCAACCGAAAGATTCTAGCAGGTGGAGCAGTAATTCACTCCATAACGCGCCAGAATATCATCTTTCTTCTTTAAGAGGTGTTCCTCCATATGAGGAATGGAAAACGCAAGTGGGCAAGACCGTCGCTCAACCGCCCAAACAGCCAGGCGCTCAACGCCTCGTCCGTCATCAGGGCAACCCATATGGCAAGCTACTCTTCGCCCTCGTCCTCATCTTCTTCATCGTCGCTTTCGAGGGCACGGCGCTGAACGTCGATTTCCTTGATGTGGTCTTTGATGGTGCTCAGGCTTTGAATGGCGCTGATCATTTTCACGATGCCAAAGATGAGCAGGGCTCCCGAGATGCCCGCCATCCATACGACGCGCCTCAAGAGAATGGCCAAGAACAGGCCGAATACAGCCATCGCCATGGCCTTACGGCGCTCGTCGATGAGGTAGTCGCGCTGCGCCACCAATTGGGTTCGCGCGGCGGTAAGCCCGGCAAGCTTGGCCTCTTTTGACGTCCAGGTGGCGCCGTTGGAGCGGGCGTGCGAACGAGAACCGGCAGAATCCCCCTTGCCGCCTTTGCCGCTCGTCAGAAACTCGTACGCATCCTGCAGACGCTTGAATTGCTCGGTCGCGCGATCGGCAAGCTTTTTATTGTTGGCGAAGCGGTCGGGGTGCAGGATCTGCACGCATTCCTTATAGGCAACCTTGATATCCTTCGTGGTGGCGTCTTCGTCGAGCCCCAATATATTCAACGCTTCCGTGCGATTCACGCGAACCTCCAAAACCAACGCAGCTGCCGTACTGTAGGCGCGCCGCGCGCATTTCAACGACAATGGCGTGATTATAGCAAGAGCCCTCGCACGATACGGACGCAGGCCAAAACCGTTACGCTTCCAGCACCTGTTCCCACGCAAAAAAAATTCCAGGCTGGTTTCCCAACCTGGAATATTGATTGTGGTGGAGCATAGGGGGATCGAACCCCTGACCTCAGGCTTGCAAAGCCCGCGCTCTCCCAGCTGAGCTAATGCCCCATATGGACGCCTTTTCGCTTTCCATCGTCGCAGATATAATAAACGCTCCACCGGCTCGTGGCTCACGGTGGAGCGTTTATTCGCGGAAAAATGGTGGGCCTGACAAGACTCGAACTTGTGACCTCACGCTTATCAGGCGTGCGCTCTAACCACCTGAGCTACAGGCCCGCGAAAAAGTGCTTGGCTATTATAAGCCCATCGCTTTCAACAATGCAAGAACTATTTTTGAGAAATTTCAACAGCCAAACCGTCCTCGAAAACGCCCTCAAAAGCCCCAAATAGTGTCGAAGAGGGCGGTCTAAGCGCGGTGCGCGGCACCATTGGTGAAACGCAGATGAGGAAACTTGAGCGCGCCTCCGCGAACGCGCCCCAGAGATCATCAACCCAGATTTACACCAAGAGAGCGGCGAGAGAAGACAGAGCAGGATAGAAACGCATCCGTGCACCCTCTCTCACCCGTTCGGAGAACGCGCCCGCCCAGGTACGCGGATGCTCCCGCGCGAACTCTTCAGCCGCCGCGCTAAGACGCGCAGCTTCCCGGCCATCGCCCTCCTCCCACGCTTCAGCCTCTTTTACGGCCATGTACGAGAGAAATTCCAGCTCTATCGCCATGTGGTCGGGCAGTTCCGCGAGCGGCCTCGGAACCTCAAGGCCACACGCCGCATACGCACGAGCTACATCCCGCTCCACCGCCGTGCGCAATCTCCCAAAACCCTCCTGGCGCGCTTCCGATTCCCAATAGCTCTCGTACGGAGGCGCCAACACATGCCCGGGGCCCACAAAAAGCCTGTTGTACTCCACTTCAAGCGCCAACCGAGCGGATTCTAAATCTATTTTCGCCAGCTCATGCTCAACAAAGCGAATATCGTCAAGCGCCGAAGACACGGCATCGCTCGAACCCCTGTCGAGAAGGTCCTCCAAGCGACCCGTCACCTTTCCTTCTTGCACATCTCTCGCTATTCCCAGAACAGGACGCAGCAGACAACGCGAAAGGATGCTAAAAACCTCGCCCTCGATGCGCGCAGCGTGTGCCTCGGACGCGCTTCGCTCGGATACCATGGCATCATCCATTATGCCCACCTCTTCGCCTCGACATGCGGGCGGCGGAATCACGCGCGCCGCCGCCCGTCGCAGATAAAGCGATTCCTACTCGTACGCGCCCATATCAGCTCTTGGAGCTCCAGTAGTACACTTGCGGCCCCGTGCCCTCCTCCTCAAGCAGAAGCGTTGTTTCGTGCTGAGCCACGATTTGCGCCACCTCGGAGTTGGGGTCATCCAGGTCGCCCACCGAAATAGCACGACCGGGGCAGGAAATCTGGCAGATTGTCGTCCCTATTCCCGCATCAAGACGATGCGCGCACAATGTGCATTTATCGGTTTTCCCTATGTCCTCGTTGATCTGGCGCGCATTGTAGGGGCACGCCTCGACGCACGATCCGCACCCGATGCACACCTCTTGGTCGATCACGACTATTCCGTCATCACGCTTGGAGCTCGCACCTGTAGAGCACGCCGCCACGCACAGAGGCGTGTCGCAATGCTGGCAGGGCACAGGGGTCCACATGAGGGACAGATCGGGGTACGTCCCCTCGGGCGTGTCGTACACCGTCTCGTCATCGGCATTGAGGACGCGTATACGTTGATTGCCCTCGGGCAGGCCGTTTTCCATCTTGCACGATACGGTGCACGTTCTGCATCCGATGCATCGATGTAGGTTTATTGCAAAGGCATACTTCGTCATAATGTCCTACCCCCTTATGCCAACCGTACCTCGACAAGATTGTCGTACGGGGAGTAATTCGTCTCGGAAATGGCGTCCTGCGCAGGATTGAGCTCCATATGCAGAAGGGAACTGTAGTGCGTCCCTTCCACGAAATCCTTCGGCCACCAACCCTGGCGCTGATTGACGCATCCCGGCTTTATCTCGGACGTCACCAGGGCCTTCACCTTGTACGACCCGCGGTCGTTCAATACCTCGACCACATCCCCGGTCTCAATGCCACGCTCCTGGGCATCTTCGGGCGAAATCTCAAGCCACGGCTCGGGTGCCACCTCGCGAATCCATGCCAAAGGCGCGTGCTGGGAGTGCGTGGTATACACTGTTCGGCAGTTCATGAACGTGAGCGGATACGTGTCTGCCTTCTCTTTTCGGTTCGACTCGAGCGGCTCGTAGAAACAGGCAAGCTGCTCCCCGAACTCCACTAAGCTTTCCGTGTATAGCTCTATCTTGCCGCTCGGGGTGGCAAAGCGCATGCTCTCGAACGCCACGTAGTTATCGCTGAAGTTGGCGGCGAGCACCTTTTTCTCGCACAGCTCGTCAAAATCCATCGTGCTGAATTCAGGCGCAAGGTTTTCCTCGAACAGATGGATGCGAGCATATTCCTTCGCGTCCAGACGCCACTCGGTCTCCTCGAGAATACCGAACCTCTCTGCAAGCATCTGAGCTATCTCGTAGTCAGTCTTGGCTTCCCATTGAGGGCTGATCGCCCTGTCGCGAACCTGAATATACATGGACGACCACGCGGGAACCACCTGGAAGTCCTCCTCGTAATAGCTGGTAATGGGCAGAACCAGATCCGCGAGCTCGGCTCCGGGAGTCATCATCTGCTCCGACACCACCACGAAATCAAGCTGAGGCAGCACTTCGTTGATGAGCTTGTTGCGGTCGGGCCCCTGCGTGCCCCATCCGTAATTCTGCGTCCACAGGAATTTGATTGGATGAGGCTGCTGGGCGGCAACCAGATCGTACCACTGGGACCCGGGCAAGGCGGATGCCCCATGCCCTTCCCGAGGGGAGAGCGACGACGGACCCAGCGAGAACAAGAAGCGCATGAGCGTGCCACCGGCCCAGTTGATATTAGCATGCTGCTTGCCGATGTTTCCGGTGATGGCTGCAAGCTGGCACAGCGCGCGGGTGGGGAGGTGTCCGTTCCAATAACGGTTCGTCCCCTGACTCACATGCAGGCGAGCAGGCGTATCGTTAACGTACATCTCCGCCAGACGAATGATATCCTCGGCTGGCACCTCGCAGATTTCGCTCGCCGCTTCGGGAGTATATTCATCAAGCGACTCAACGAGCAGCTGGAAGGCGGGCTTGGCGGTAACCGATCCGCCGTCGGCATCCACCGTGAATTCTCCGTAAAGCGCCGCGCTTTCGGGAACCTGCGTATTCTCAGGAAGCTCCCCGCTTACGGTGACGGAGGGGTAGGCAGGCTTCATGTCGTCGGGTACGGCTGCAACCTTCACAGCGACGCCTTCGACTTCATCCCATACGGCATAGTCGCCATCTATGCGCACAAGGGCGCCTGTGCTCGTGTCAACCAGAAACGCCCCGTTGGTATATGTGCGAATATATGCCTCATCGACGGCTTCTATCGACACGATATGATTCATCATGCCCAAGACGAGGGCGGCGTCGGTGCCGGGGCGAATGGGAATCCACCAGTCCGCCTTGGCGGCCGTGCGCGAGAAACGCGGATCCACAACCACGAGGGTCATGCCCGCTTCTTGGGCGTCGAAAAGGAAGTGCATCTCCTGCATGTTCGTCTCGGCGTAGTTGCACCCGAACAGGATGGCGGTCTTGGAACCCATCATGTCTTCCCAGCAGCTCGCATCCTGCTGAACGCCCAGAATGGGAAGGAACCCCATGTTGCATGCGTTATCGCCCATGATGCCGAAATTGGTAAGCTGGGTGCCATCGTATGTGGCGGCGAGCAGCCCGCTCATAACCTGGGAATACACGCCGTAGTTGCCCGTCATGCTTATAAAGGCGTTCGACTCGGGGCCGTATTCGTCGATGTTCTTCTGCATGTTCTCATGGATGAGATCTATTGCCTCGTCCCAGCTGATCTGCTCCCATTCGCCGGAACCCCGTTCGCCAACCCGCCGCATGGGATACTTCACGCGATCGGGGGAATACACGCGCTGCATGGCGTTAGATATGCCGCGCAGACAGATACGGTGATACGCCTCGTTGGGAAAATCCGCCGGTTCCACCTTGACGATGGTGTCGTCTTTGATATATGCGTTGATGCCGCAGCTTCCTACGCAGTTCGGAGCGCACACGGTGCGAACGATCGCGTCGTGCTCGGGTTGCCCCGTCGAACCTGCGCCCTCCCCGCCGTCGGCTTGATCGCTCTGCGTTTGCGGGCTGCACGATGCGAGCATCGTCGCCGCAGCGCCCGCGAACGCCGTCGTGGCGGCGGCTTTCAAAAACCTGCGGCGGCCGAACGGGCGCGCAGTCAAACCTTGGATGCCCTCCTCGAACCGACCCTCATCGTTTGCGGCTGCCCCGCCCGAGCCAATATGGCGGTCGTTGTTCTTCGCGTCTGACATGTCTTGCCTCCTTGTCTCAAGAGTTGAGCTCCATCGAGCAAAACAGCAAACTGGAATCTGCAGCTTCCAGTAAGGATCAAAGAGGGAAAAGGCATAGAAAACTAAGCGCTGAACTGCGCTTTTCTTCCCCCTCCTTACCATGCAGTATAAAGAGGAGGGGATATGTTGAGGACAATTTTCAGGAAATGAAAAAACTCGGAACGAACGAGTTTCGCGCCACGGGGTCATTAGGAACCAACTTGTTCACAAGCTCCTCGAAAAGGGTCACGGCGCGAGGGGCGGAGAACACGCGGTTTCGCTGCGACGTTTCAACCACCTCGACGATGCCCGCAGCCTCAAGGCGCGCGAACGCATCATGCACGGCGGTCACGCTTTTCCCGGACAAACGCGCCGCCTGGCTTGCCGTAAGCACGGGCACACCAGGCAAAAGCGTGATTAACGCCATGGCGGCCGACCCCTTGTTTGGACGGCCAAGTTCCTCGTACCAGGCGTCTTTCAGCCTGAGCATGGCATCTAAAAAGGCATCGGCCGTACGGATGGAGACCTCCTCAGACCATGCGCAGAACTCGATCCACCTGTTTAGGTGCTTTCCAAGGTTCTGCCCATCTACGCTCTTGCCGAAATGATACGGCATCAGAAGCTCGGCATGGCTCTTTGTATCTATCGCGGGCTCCAACCCGATGGGGGCGATGATGGAGCGGGCAAGGCCCTGGCGGTGAAATACGGCATGACACATAAGCCGTCCCGTTTTATCCATCCCCGATTTGAACGGCTTGATGCTTTCGAATTGAAAATGCGCGATGGCCGACTGGGCGGTAGGGGCGTATTCCTGGCGATTTATGAACATGCATAAATCTTCGACAAGCGCAGGGATGCGTTGAGGGCTCGGCGGCGCATACGCTTTCGCCCCCACTTCCGAATCCAGGCGAAACGGGCTTCGACGAAGCGTGGAGCCAGTCTCGTTCGCTGGCTTTCCATGGAGAACGATTGAATGGATATCCAGCAATTCCTCCACACCGAAAGGCCTGGCGCCGTCGCCTCTATAGATATGCTCCAGCGCCTGAACATAGCGAACCACCTCAACCGCCACTTCGCGGTCATTCGCCCCTTCGAAATCGAACGCGTCGGTCGATTGGAGCTTCTCGTCGGTCAGTGCGGTGCGTTCATCGAGAACCGACTCGAGAAAGAGTATCGCCTTCACGCGCGGCCGCTTGCCCTCGATGCGGATGGTGGATACGGCCTCGAGCCGAGCGAGCGCCCGTCGCAAGGCTACCCCCATAGCGCCTTCCTGCGCCTTGCTTTCCATGCGTACGAACATGCGTTCGGCTCGCGCCGTGCGCGCCTGCGTCTCGGGCGACACGAAAAAAGCGCGGCCTTTTAGCGGCTCGGGCGTGAACATGCTATCCCCCTCCTTGTAGCATCTCTCACTCGACGCACCTTATTATAGGACTCAAGCGCACCATCCTATACCCTACGCCACATCGATCGACGCACGCAAAAGGCCCGAACTCTTTCGAATTCGGGCCCTCATCGTGAGCGGCATCGGGCTCCCAGACGCTTAGCCGCGCTCAGCTGCGGTTAGACAGTCCTATTCTTCGCCATCTTCCTCGTCATCGATGTCATCGTCGAAATCGACCGCCGGCGCTTCCTGCTCCAAACCGTCATCGGTTACGTCGGAATCGGCACCGGCCTCAATCGACTCGTCATCAACGAAGTCGCCTTCTTTGCGCTTAGAGCCCTCGGTGGCAATGGCAACGGCGCACACCTTGTCCCCTTCGGCAACGTTCATCACGTGCACGCCCTGCGTAGAACGGCCCAGCTGGCTGATGTCCTCGACGGAGGTGCGGATAACCACGCCGTCCTCGGAGATGATCATCAGCTCGTCAGCGGGCTCGACCACCTTCATACCGGTAAGCAGACCCTTCTTCTGGGTCATCGTGATGGTAAACACGCCCTGGCCGCCGCGGTGGTGGGTAGGATATTCGCTCATCGGAGTGCGCTTGCCGTAGCCCTTCTCGGTGATTACGAAAAGCTCGGTGCCGGGGCGCGCGATTTCCATGCCCAATACGCTCACACCCGCAGGCACCGTCATGCCGCGCACGCCCATGGTGTCGCGACCCATTGCGCGGGTCTCAGATTCTTCCCACATGATGGCCTTGCCGGCGCTTGACACCATCACCACTTTCTCGCCGGGCTTCACACGACGCACGGCGATCAGGCTGTCACCCTCTTTGAGGTTGATGGCGATCAACCCGTCGCGGCGCGAGCGGTCGTACAGGCTCATGGAGGTCTTCTTCACCATGCCCTGCTCGGTACCGAACATCAGGTACTCGTCCTCGGGGAAGTCCTTCGTGGCGATAATGGCGCTGATGGTCTCGCCGGGCTCGAGCGGCAACAGGTTAACGATGGCGGTGCCGCGTGCATGGCGGCTTGCCTCGGGCAGCTCGTACACCTTCAGGCGATACACCTTGCCGCGCGTGCTGAAGAACAGCATATAGCTATGCGTGGACGCCACGAACAGGTGCTCAACGAAGTCGTTGTCCTTCAGGTTAACGCCCTGCATGCCCTTGCCGCCGCGTTTTTGCTGGCGATACGTGTCCACCGGCAGACGCTTGACATAACCCGCCTTGGTCACCGTGACCACCATGTCCTCTTCGGCGATGAGGTCCTCGACGTCGAGGTCTTTGGCCTGGCCGGAGATGCGGGTACGGCGCGGGGTGTTGTACTTCTGCTTGATCTCTTGCAGCTCTTCCTTGATGACCTGGCGCAGGAGCTCCGGGTCGGCGAGAATGCGCTTATAGTAGTCGATCTTCTCCTTGAGCTCGGCCAGTTCTTCCTCGATCTTGTGACGCTCCAAGCCGGTCAGGCGGCGCAGGCGCATCTCGAGGATAGCGGAGGTCTGCGCCTCGGAAAGCCCGAAGCGCTCCATCAACTTGGCGGCAGCCTCTTTGTCGGTCTGGGAACCGCGAATGATGGCGATAACCTCATCGATGTGGTCAAGGGCGACGAGCAGGCCTTCCAGGATATGGGCGCGCTCCTCGGCCTTGCGCAGGTCGAAGCGCGTGCGACGAGTTACCACGTCTTCCTGGTGCTTGATGTAGTGGAACAGCATCTCCTTGAGCGAGAGCGTGTGAGGCACGCCGTCCACCAGGGCGAGCATGTTAACGCCCCAGCCCACCTGAAGCTGCGTGTGCTTGTAAAGCTTGTTGAGAACCACCTGCGGAATGGCGTTCTGCTTGAGCTCGATGATGATGTCCACGGGGCTGTTGCGATCGGCGCCGTCATGCACGTTGGCAATCTCGGGCAGCTTCTTCTCGCGGATGAGCTCGCCCAGCTTGGTCATCAGGTTGGTGCGGTTGACCTGATAAGGAATCTCGGTCACCACGATGGAGCTCTTGCCGTTCTTGCCCTCTTCCACCTTGCACTTTGCTCGAATGGTCAGGCTGCCGCGACCCGTTTCATACGCGTCTATAATTCCCTTGCGACCCATGATGATGCCGCCGGTAGGAAAGTCGGGGCCAGGGAGCACCGTCATGATTTCCTCGGTGGTTGCATCGGGGTTGTCGAGCATCACACACACGGCATCGATGGTCTCGCCCAGGTTGTGCGGCGGAATATTGGTAGCCATGCCTACGGCGATACCGTTGGAGCCGTTCACCAGCAGGTTGGGGAAACGAGCCGGCAAAACCTCGGGCTCCTGCAGGCTTTCATCGTAGTTAGGACGCCAGTCGACCGTCTCTTTCTCCAAGTCGCGCAAAAGCTCCATGGCGGGTTTGGCCAGGCGGGCCTCGGTGTAACGCATGGCGGCGGCGCTGTCGCCGTCGATGCTACCGAAGTTGCCATGGCCGTCCACCAACGGCACGCGCATGGAGAAGTCCTGGGCAAGGCGCACCATGGTGTCGTACACCGCGAAATCGCCGTGCGGATGGTACTTGCCAATCACGTCGCCCACGGTACGGGCGGATTTGCTGTGCGGGCGGCTGGGCGTGATGCCGCTGTCGTACATCGCGTACAGAATACGGCGATGCACCGGCTTCAAACCGTCGCGCACATCGGGCAACGCGCGCGACATGATGACGCTCATCGAATACTCGAGGAACGACGTGCGCATCTCGCGTCCCAGCTCGGCGGCTTGAATGCCGGCCGCGCCGGTTTCCGCCGCCTCAATGGTTGTGTTGTCAGCCACGTTACTCCTATCTTTCTACCTACCAAAGCAGCCTTGCGGTTGCCAAAATAGTCGTGAGCGGGAACAGGGGAGAGGTTCCACGCGCAGTTCCGCACGAGCCGAAAGCCACTCAATGTGGCTTTCGTGCGAGCCAGGACTGTTTGAGCATGGAGCCTCTCCCCTGCTCCCGCCCGTTTCTGGTTCGCCAGAACGACGGAACCTTAAATATCCAGGAAACGAACGTCGCGAGCGTGGCGCTGGATGAACTCCTTGCGAGGTTCAACCTGGTCGCCCATAAGCTCGGACACGGCAAGCTCGGCAGCTGCGGCGTCCTCGATGCTCACCTGCAGCAGCGTGCGCGTCTCGGGCTCCATCGTGGTTTCCCAAAGCTGTTCGGGGTCCATCTCGCCCAGACCCTTGTAACGCTGCATGTCGTACTTGTCGGCGTCGTCGCCAAGCTCGGCCATAAGCTTGTCTTTGGCCTCGTCGTTGAACAGGTACTTCAGAATCTTGCCGCTCTTGGAGTTCTTCTTCTTCAGACCGTACAGCGGCGGCTGCGCGATATAGATGTAGCCGCGGCTGATTAGGTCGGGCATGTAGCGATAGAAGAACGTCAGCAGCAGACAGCGAATATGCGCGCCGTCAACATCGGCATCGGTCATGATGATGATGCGGTGGTAGCGAGCGGCATCGCCGTTGTAGTCTTCGCCGATATTGGTCCCGATTGCGGTAATCAGGCTGGAAATGGTGTCGCTGGAAAGCGCGCGATGAAGGCCCGCGCGCTCCACGTTGAGGATTTTGCCGCGCAGGGGCAGGATGGCCTGATACTTGCGATCGCGAGCCTGCTTGGCCGAACCACCTGCGGAATCGCCCTCTACAATGAAGATTTCGGAGAGCGCGGGATCTTTGCTCGAACAGTCGGCAAGCTTGCCCGGCATGCTGAAACTGTCGAGTACGCCCTTGCGGCGGGTCATTTCGCGAGCCTTGCGCGCCGCCTCGCGAGCCTTGAGCGCCTGCGTGGCCTTGCCGATGATGCGTTTTGCGGGCGCAGGGTTCTCTTCGAGGTACTCGGAGAGCGCTTTGGTCACCGCGCCCTGCACCAGACCGCGAATCTCGGTGTTGCCCAGCTTGGTCTTGGTCTGGCCCTCGAACTGCGGATCGTGAAGCTTCACGCTAATGACAGCAGCCAAGCCCTCTCGCGTATCGTCACCGGAGAGATTGTTGTCCTTCTCCTTGAGGATACCGTGAGCGCGGGCGTATTCGTTGATAGTGCGCGTGAGCGCATTCTTGAAGCCGTCGAGATGCGTGCCGCCCTCGTGCGTGTTGATGTTGTTGGCAAACGCCATCACGCCGCTTGAGGAATAGCTAGACGACCATTGCATGGCCACCTCGACTGTTCCGTCGTCGCTCTCGGCCTCGAAATAGATGGGGCTGTTGAGCGTTTCCTTCCCCTTGTTCAGATACGTCACGAAGTCGACGATGCCGCCGGCGTATTGGAACGCCTCGCTCCTAGGCTTGCCATCGTCATCCAGTTGGCGCTCATCGGTCAGCTGGATATGCAGGCCCTTGTTGAGGAATGCCATCTCGCGGAAGCGATTGGCAAGCGTGTCGTAGTCGTACACCGTGGTGTCGGTGAAAATCTCGGGGTCGGGCCAGAACGTGGTCTTGGTGCCCGTGCCATTGGCGTTGCCGATGCGCTCGAGTTTTTCCACGGTCTTTCCGCGCTCGAATGCGATGGCATACAGGCTGCCGTCGCGCTTCACTTCTACCTCCATACGGGTAGAAAGCGCATTCACGCAGGAAACGCCTACGCCGTGCAGGCCGCCGGATACCTTATAGCCCTCGCCGCCGAACTTACCGCCGGCATGCAGGATGGTCAGAACGACCTCTACCGTGGGCATTTTTTCCTTGGGGTGCTCATCAACGGGAATGCCGCGGCCGTTGTCGGCAACCGTGATGGAGTTATCCTCGTGGATGGTCACGTCGATTTTGGTGCAGAACCCCGCAAGGGCCTCGTCGACGGAATTATCCACGACCTCGTACACCAGGTGATGCAGGCCGCGCGGGCCTGTGGAGCCGATGTACATGCCGGGGCGTTTGCGGACGGCCTCCAGGCCTTCAAGCACCTGGATGTCCGAGCCATCGTAGTGGCCGGGTTTTTTCTCGGACACGTATTACCCCCTTCTTCCACTCGACCGACGCCGATGCGCCGGTATGGGTTTTCACGTGAAACACCGCCTCCGTTGCGCAGCTTCAGTCGGTTGAAAACCGATATGAACGATGCGATTTTCGAGGCTCGAACAGCTCTCGAATCGCGTTGCGGGCGGCAGTTCTGAACGCGTTTGCGCGAACTTTCTAATTGTATCAGAAACATGGGGTTCCATACGCGCCCCCGGCTTGTATCTCATAAACCTCCACAAGCCTCTAGGAGCGGCGATTTTGCTCGTTTTCGTCATCTTCTTCGGATTTACGCTCGAGGCCTGAAATCATCGCTTTTAACAGCGCCTCACGCATGCGTTTGTCTTCGATAGCCTCGGCACGCTCGCGAATGCTTTCCACCTCCTCAGGGGGAAGAGGGCGCCGCTCAGGCGTAGGAGGCAGATAATCGAGCGTTTTTTCACGATACGGATGGTTCTCCTTGTACTTCCCGCGCGAGATAAGGATGCGGAACTCGGATATTTCCTCGCCAAAACGCTCGAGAAGCTTGAGCTTAATCATTTCGCGCCGCGCGTTCAGCTCGGCCGCAAAGATGCTTTCGTCCACGTACACGATGAGAACCTTGCGCCGGGTGTCGCCTTCGCCCTCGCGGATGATGTACACGGAATTGGTGTGATCGAGAAACGCCTGGGCGTTGGGGCGGCAGCAAATTTCTACCACCGAGCGCCACATTTGCTTAACCCTGTTGGCGCGGGCGGCCTTGGCAGCAAGCACGTCGCTTTCGGCCGCCTGGCGCAGCGACCGGCCCAAAGCCGACGAAAACGGCATCATCCTGTTGGACATGCGGCACCTCCTCGGGCTACCCCAATCGAACCACGTTCGCGCGCTCCATGATATCGTCCTCGAAAAACGCGGTCTCGGTGGTGGTGATAAACGTCTGGATATCCTGGCGCAGCAGGCTCACCAGCGCATGGCGGCGCGAGGCGTCGAGCTCGCTCATCACGTCATCCAGCAGCAATACGGGGCTCACCCCCGCCATCTCGCGCACCAATCCCACCTCGGCGATTTTCCATGCTAGCACGAGCGAACGCTGCTGGCCCTGCGATGCGTACATCGCGGCGTTTCGACCATCGATGAAAAACTCGATGCGATCAGCATGCGGCCCCACGCACGCCCGCTTGCGCGCCGCCTCTTCGGCGCGCCTGGCCTCGAGCGCCTGGGCAAACGCCTCGAGCGCCTGCGCCTTGTCGTACTCGAATCTCATGGGCGCCCAAGAGGCGGCCTGTTTGACCGACTCATCCTCCCATGAAGGCACGTATCCCATCTCCACCCGCTCTTCGCCCCGCGTGATGGAAGCGTAGGCGCGGGCGATGCGGGCGGAAAGATTGCGGAACAGCGCCGAACGATACAGATACAGCTGCACCGCCGGAACCGCCATCATGTCGTCGACGCTCATCAGCAAAAGGGTGTCGGCCCCATCGCGCAAAAGAGCGTTCTTGTGCCGCACGATGCGTTCGTAGTCCCGCTTCAGAATGCGATGGCTGCGCGAAAGCTGGCAGCCCAAAAGGTCGAGCGCTGCGCGGCGGTGCGTCTGCGCGCCTTTCACCAGCACCAAATCGTCGGGCGAGAACGTGACCGAAGGCAGCACGCCCTGCATATCCTGGACCGTCTTTCGTTTGCCGTTGAGCAGGCAGCTCCTATGCCCCGGCTGCAGTACGTGACGCACGTCTAAATCGCGCGTGTCGGACAGAATCCTCGCGCGAAGCACCGCCTGGTCGGCTCCCCAGCGGATAAGCTCCTTGGATTTGGCGCCGCGAAACGATCCGAATGCGGTCAAAAGCTGAATGCCTTCGACCGCATTGGTCTTGCCCGATGCGTTGGGTCCAACGAACACCGTGAGGTCGCCCACGTCGCCGAGCTCAAATCGTTCGTAGCTTCTAAATTCATCGAATCGCAGCTCGCGGATGCGCAGGTCCGACGAGAACGCCTCGCCACCCGCGCCCGACGCGTCTTGCGCTTCCGAAATTCTCTCCTCTTCGGCCACGTCGGCGCCTTTACGAAATGCGCACCGGCATGACCAGATACAGGAAGCTCTCGTCACCAGCCGATTTGAAAATGCCCGGCTTGAGCGACGACTGCGTTTCGAGGAACACCTGCGAGGTGCCCACCGAGGTAAGGCCGTCGAGCACGTACTGATGGTTGAACGCAATCAGCGCGTTATCGCCCGACACCTCGCACGGCAGAATTTCCTCTGCGGTGCCCACATCCTGCGACATACTCGTGATCAGCGCGTTCTTGGCGTCCTTGTTGATATCGAACTTGACCGGCTCGGTGGGGCCGCTGATCAAGCTTACGCGGCGCACCGCCGTAATCAGATCAGACGTGGTGAAGCACGTCTTGGTCACATAGCTATCGGGGATGAGCTGACGATAGTTGGGGAAGCTGCCCTCGATGCGACGGTTGATGAGCACCATCTTCTGGAATTCGAACACCACCTGGTTCTCCGACAGGCCGATTTCGATGGAATCCGCCAAGGCGGGCAAGCTCGCCACCTCCTGAAGGAATGCGCCCGACACTATGGCCTCGAAACCCTCCTCCACGCCGGGGGCCGCCACGTCGCAAATCGCCAGGCGGTAGGAGTCGGTGGCGACCATGCGCAAGCCCGAATCGGTGGTGGAGATGAGCACGCCCGTCATCACCACGCGGCTCTGGTCCTTCGATACCACCTTTGCCACGCGCTTGACCATCTTGCAGAACTCCGAGAACGGCACCATGATGCGGTTCTTCACGTTCACTTCGGGGAAAGCGGGGAAATCCTTCGGGTCGAGCGTCTTGAGCATATACGACGCCGAATCGCAGGAAACCGCCACGCTTCCGTTGTCGGTTTTAAACTCAACCGCAGCATCGGGAAGGTTCTTCACGATATCAAGGAGAAGCTTCTCCGGGATAACCGTCTCGCCCGGCTCTTCCACGAGCGCCATGACGTCATAGCGAATGGATCGCTCAAGGTCGGTGGTCTGCAGCGTCAGGCCTGCTCCCTCTGCTTTGATATATACGCCTGAAAGCACAGGAAGAACCGAGCGCGTAGAGGCTCCCTTGGCCACGATGGTCAGTGCATTGAGGAGTTCGCTCTTGTTGATGTTGAATCTCATCTTTTTTCTTCCCTTCCTCTTTAAATTAAATTAATTGAATAGTAGTAGTAATAAGCACGGTGGAAAAGGTGAAAACTATGCGTTCCCCCTCGTCATCGTGCATTTTTTATGACTTAAGGTTAGAGGCAAAACCTGTTCCGGTTTCCACCGACTTTTTGCACATCGGAATCTTTCCACCGTCCTCCACCGGTTTTCCCTTAGTTTTCCCGGATGTTTTTGATGATGATCTCAAGCTCCTCCTGCAATTCGCGGCTCTCGCGCAGGCGGTCTTCAATCTTTTCGACCGAATACATGACCGTTGAGTGGTCGCGGTTGAATTTCTTGCCGATATCGTTGTAGGGGATATCGAGCATTTGCCGACAGAGGTAGATGGCCACCTGTCGCGCGTACATGATATTACGCGAGCGCTTGGAGCCTACCAGATCGGCATGGCTTACTTTATAGAACTGCTCAACTTCCTTTTGAATGGCGCCCACCGAGAGGCGGCGCGTCATTCCTGAAGAGAAGTGGTTCTCGAGCAGCAGCTTCACGTCGGGCAGCGTGATGTCGGGGTTGTTGAAGTACGTGATCTGCGAAATCACCTTGGTCACGGCGCTTTTGAGCTCGCGTACGTTGGAACTCGAGATCTCGGCTATATACATTTGTATATCTTCGGGCACATAGAAGTCGTAGCTGTCCTCTGCGCGCTTGTATTCTTCGATGAATCCCTTGATGATGCCGAGCTTTGTTTCCACCTCGGGCGGCTGGATGTCGAAGGTGCCGCCGGAATTGAAGCGGCTCTTGTAACGCTCGTCGATGTCGATCATCTTGGGCGCGCGGTCAGCCGAAAGCACCACCTGGTGCCCTTGGGCGGTTAGCTTGTTGAACAGCTGGAACACGATGTCCACCGTGGCGGATTTGCCCTGGAAGTACTGCACGTCGTCAATGAGCAGCACATCGGCGTCAAGATAGCGCTTCTGGAAATTCTGATAGCTATCTTTATTCTTGTCGTGAGCCGCCACGGCCGAGGTGTAGTCGGAGAGGAACTCCGACGAATCGATGTACACCACGTGCATGGTCGGGTTGGTCTCGATGATGTAGTTTTGGATGGCGCGCAGCAGGTGAGTTTTACCGAGCCCCGATTTTCCATAAATAAACAGGGGGTTCAGGTTGGGCTTGCCCGGAGCCTCCGCTACGGCGACGGCCATAGAGTAGGCCAGGCGGTTTGAATCGCCGATGACGAAATTCTCGAATGTGAGCGAGGATGCGAGCCCCGTATCGTCGCTGGGGCGGCGGCCCTCGCGCGTGGTGCGCTCGCTCTCTCTGGTTGCTACGCGTTCTTCGCGCGCTCGCCCTTCCGTAAAGGTCTGGCTCGACGCTTCCGGCTCGCGCGTCTGGCGCAACTCGGATTCCTGGGTTTCCGCAGTTCGCGCGACTGCTCCTTCGCCTGTCATTGTGGGCGCCGGGCTTGGAGCCGGGGATGCGGTTGCCCCGGTGGGCGTGGGAGCGGGTGCGGGGGTGGGTGCCGCGGCAGGAGCCGGCGCGGGCGCCGGAGCGGCTGTGGGGTCGACCTCTATCTCCACCAGGTAATCGATGCCGAACAGGTCGCGCAGCGCCTGCTGAATGGCGGTCATGAAGCGTTTTTCCACCTGCATCTTTATGAATTCGGTATCGGCGGTCACAATCAGGAACCCGTCTGAAATGGCCTGCGGCTGCAGACGCCCAAAGAAGGCGTCAACCTGCACGGGGTTCACGTTCTCATACCCCTTTACCTGCGCCGTCACGCGCTGCCATGTATCGTAAAGATTGCTCGAATCCATAAGCGTCTCGAATCTCCCTCGGTGCCGCAGGGGCAATTATAGCCTCGCCGCCCGCTCCATCGTCCCATCTACGGCGCATCTACGCCTTTTTATCGTTCCCGCGCGTCGCGCGGCTGTAATCTCGTGTTTCGTGGACCCCGTTGCGTCCATGCTTCCCTTTCCGTTTGTCGCTGCGAGGGGTCTTTGCCGGAGGCCCAGTTCGGTCCCTGTTGACCCCCTCCTGCATGCTGTACGGGAGAGGAGCCCTTCCGGTCGAACCGCCTTGCTCTCGTTTCCGTGCGTGGCAATACGGTTCGGCCCCGTCGCTAGAACAGCTGGTTGGCAACCTGGCTGCCGAAATCCGTCAGCACACGCATTTTGCCGGCAGACTCGATGATGCCCTGCTCTTCCAGCTTTCCGAGGATCCGGTGCACGGTCGAGGGGCTTAGCCCCAGCTCGTCTTTGATGTCGGTCAGGCGCAGCGTATGTTCCTGCATGAACAGGAACAGCACGTCTTTCTCACGATCGGTAAGCGCGGGGATGATAACGCCGCGCTTCTTCTGAGAGATAGGACGACGGTCTTCTTCCTCGGGCGATACGCTAATGGTTACCACGGCGCCGCTTTTGAGATTGTCCTCGATGGTGATGCGGCCGTGCTTGAACGAAAGGTACTCTTTGACCAGGGGCAACCCCGACCCGACGCCGCGGATGTAGCGTTTCATGGGCTCCGTTGCAGAGGAAAATCCCGGCATCTGCGCTTTTTCCTTGTGGGGAATGCCGGGGCCTTGGTCGGAGAAGCGAATCGTGTTGCCGTGGTCCAGGATGGACACGATGATTTCGCGGAACTGGGCGTGGATGAAGTTCTCGCTCACCTCGCGAATTGCGGTGTAGGGAATGCTTCCGCCCGCCTGCTGGGCCTGGGTGTAGGTGGTTGATGCGAGGGCCTCGATGAACTCCGCCGTGGTGTTCGGCGGAATCTCAGTGATACGCGGCGCGCTCATGAGGTCGTCGTAACATGCGATGCGCGCGGATGTGAGCGCACGCGTGTAGTCGGCGCTGAGCGTAGCGTCTTGATCCGGGGCGTCTTGTGGTGTGTTTGATGTGTGTTCCAACGCTTTTCCCAAATTTTCTGATTTTTCCAATATGGTTTTTTCTATCGGAAAAAGGAAAAAATCTTTTCCCGAATGGATTTCTCAATTCTATAGGCGCAGCGCAAGTTTTCCAAGGGTTTTTCAACCAAACGTGGAAAATTTCATAGCTATCCACCGGAGCTTTTCCGAGTTTTCCACTTTTTATTCAACGAATGTGGAAAACATTGAAAACGTCGGAAAGAAAAAGCGGAAAACTTGAAATTCCGGGTTGACATATGGGAAAAACCGGAAAACAAGAGCGAAAAATCGAGGGTTTGTACGCTTTTCAGCTGTGGTTGCGCTTTATTGGGTTTCATGTGATGGAAAAACTGGAAACTTTTATAAAACACCAGGTCAATCGCTATATATAAGAATTTTTCACCAGGTTTTTTCCTTGACGTTCGCATCGGAAATTCCGTCCGTGAAACGTTTTCCAGAGGTTTTTCCACCGAAAAACACGCTTAAATCCTGGGTTTTCCTCATTTTCCACTTTCTTAGGCCTGGGTTTACGAAGATTCTTTCCACAAGGGGCATTCCGCGATGAAAAAACGCGTTTATTCAACCCTGTCTTGGTTCTGTGGAGATTGGAAATGAGAAAAGTTTTCAACATCTATTGTTCTTATACGAGAATAATCTATCTCTTGTCGATAAGGGGCTTGCCGAGGGTTTGAAACATGCGTTTCAGCACTTCAGAGCGTCTTCACACCTTGAAAATAGTTCTTTACATCGCAATGCGTTGGGGTATACTTATGCGGCTATTCACTTTAGGATGATTTTGTCAGACCGTGAAAGGGAGAAGATATGAAGCGCACCTATCAGCCCAATAAGCGCAAGCGCGCCAAGACCCATGGCTTCCGTGCCCGTATGGCTACCAAGGGTGGTCGTGCCGTCCTCGCTGCTCGCCGCGCTAAGGGCCGCAAGCGTCTTTGCGTGTAAAGCCGAGGTGTCGGTGTGAAATCGACCATCAAGTCGAGCGCCGACATATCACTGCTTTTTTCGCAGGGCAAAAGAATCAGCACTCCGTTTATTACTGTGCTAGCCATGAAGCGGAGCGATCGACACGACCATGACCGCAATCATGGTCGTGTTGCTTTTATTGCGGGAAAAAAGCTTGGATGTGCGGTGTGGCGCAATAGCGCCAAGAGACGCATGCGTGCCATTGTGTGCGATCTCGGTGGGCCTTGGGATGGATATGACATCGCCTTTATGGCACGATCTCCCATTCTGAAGGCATCGTATGGCAAAGTGCGATCCGCATGCGCGAAGGCACTGGCCAAGGCGGATATCATCGATCCCGCTTCGCGATAATGCTCCGGGCGGGAACGAATCGAGGGAATGTGGCATGAATTCGGTGGCTTCCTCTTTGCGAGCGCTTCCCGCGCGAGCGGCTCTGGCGGCCATCCGATTCTATCGGCGTGCAATTTCGCCGATGTTTCCTCCAGCATGCAGGTATATCCCCACTTGTTCAGAGTATGGGCTCATAGCCATTCAGCGGTTCGGGCTCATAAGGGGCGGGTGGCTTACCCTGCGACGCATCAGCCGATGCCATCCCTTCCGCAAGGGCGGGTATGACCCCGTTCCTGAAGACCGGAGGCGGCGTTAGGCGAACTACTCGGCGCTCGTTGTCTTTTCGACAGCGGATACGCTCTGAAATATGCCGCTTATGCGGTTGGCAGTCCCATACAAGAGAGGAAAGTCTATGTGGGAAGCAATCAAAGACTGGATATTTAGCTGTATTCAGTTCTTCCAGGGTGTCGTGGGCGACTGGGGCCTCGCGATTATCATCATCACGATTATCTTCCGCTTGATCTTGGCGCCCATCATGCACAAGCAGATCAAGTCGAGTTTCCAGATGCAGAAGGTCCAGCCTCTGATGAAGGAGATTCAGACTAAATATGCCAACGATCCCATGCGTCAGCAGGAGGAGATGCAGAAGCTGTACGCCGAAACCAAGTTCAACCCCTTGGCCGGCTGCCTGCCCATGCTGCTCCAGATGCCTATCTTCATCGCCATGTTCCAAACGTTGCGTGAGATTGGCGCATCGCACCCCGATATTCAGTACACGTTCTACGGACTGGTGTCTGACCTCACCAAGACTCCGGCAGATATGTTCTCCCAGGGCTTCTTGGCCTTCCTGCCGTATCTGGTTTTGATGCTGGTCTTTGCGTTTGCCACGTTCTTGCCCATGATTCTGCAGAATCTCAAGAGCGATTCCCAGCAGCGTAACCAGATGATCATCATGGGCGCCATCATGACGCTGATGATGCTCTGGATTTCCTGGGGCTCTCCCGCCGGCGTTCTGCTGTTCTGGGGTGCGTCTTCCATCATCGGTATCGCTCAGCAGCAGATTACCATGGGTATTCTCCGTAAGGAGGAGGCTGCCAAGGAGGCCGAGACCATCGACGTGAAGCCCGTGAAGGTTGATGTCGAGCGTCGCGTGAAGAAGAAGCGTCCTACCAAGAAGCGTTAAAAGCCGCGCGCCTGTCGGCTAACCATGCGTCGCGGAGTTCTTGAAAGGGGTCCGCGACGATGCTGGCCAATTTGATGTGCCAGCAAGGGGCAATACAACGCGTGCTTCGTCATGGGGCGAGGCATTGGGAGAAAGGAAGAGTCATGGCCGAGGAAGAGATCATGACTGAGGAATCCGAAATCCAGGAAGAAACGTCTCGTGGCGATGCGCCTCATACCGAGACGGTCGAACTCACCGAGGAGGAGCTGGACAAGGTTGCCGATACCGCTATCGATGCGCTCCAGGGTATTCTGAAACACTTCGATGTGGGCGAGGTTACCATTGACGAGTATGAAGGCGACGAAGGCGAGTTGATTCTGGATATCACCGGTGACAACTTGGCCATCCTTATCGGTCGTCACGGCAAGACGCTCGATGCATTGCAATTCATTATTTCCGCCATCACTACGCGCACTCTCGGTTTCCGCTATCCCGTTGTGGTTGATGTTGAGGGGTATAAGAACCGTCAGCGCCAAAAGCTCGAGAGTATCGCTCAGTCTGCCGCCAATCGTGCGGTCAATCAGCAGCGTAGCATTAAGCTTCGACCGATGACTCCGTACGAGCGTCGCATCGTTCATCTGGCCCTGCGCAACGATCCTGATGTGGAGACCGCATCTGAGGGCGAAGGCAGCGCTCGCCATGTTGTTGTGATTCCTCGACGCTAGATAATCATCCGCAGGTTTTAATGCGGATGTTGCAAATGCAGCGATAGCTATTTCAAAGGCTCCGACATCGCGTCGGAGCCTTTTTTTATCCAGGGGGTGATGGGCCGTTATTGCTTCGACCCCCCATGCTCGCAATCTGATTCAGCCGATCGGCATGCTGTTTGTTTTGGAATATAGATAGGCGGATTCGATGCTTTACACCTAGTGTGTTGGAGCGTGGTAATCTAGGTGACACACAATGGGACAGGAAAATGACTGTCGTCAAATTATGCAAAGAGGTATTAATGAGCTCGTTTACTAATCTAATGGAGTCCCGTTACGGCATTTCGGTGTCGGATAACCAAGAGGCACTCCTCGTGAAAGACCTAAGGGCGATCATGGAAGTCAATCAAGTGATGAACCTGACTCGCATCACTTCTGAAGAAGAGGGAATGGTTCTTCATCTGGAGGATAGTCTTACGGGGCTTCCCTATGTGAACGAAGCTCCTGAAGGCTTGTATGGCGATCTTGGGACTGGTGGCGGATTCCCCGGCATTCCTCTCTGCATTATGACGGGCAGAAAGACGGTTCTCGTTGACTCGGTGAAAAAGAAAGTGCGCGCCCTAGAGAACGTTGCGGCCGATTTAGACTTGAGCGATTTGGTCGAAGGATATGACGGGCGCATCGAGGATCTTGCTCTGGAGCGAAAAGGCGAGTTCTCGGTCGTGACGGCGCGCGCTCTTAGCTCCCTTCCATCTCTGATGGAATTGGCATGTCCGCTGCTTTGCAAGCAGGGTCGTCTTGTGTGCTATAAGGCTCAGCCCTCGCATGAGGAGTTGTCGATGGCGGATGACATTGAAGAGCTTCTGGGGCTGAAGAAAGTGATTCATGATGCTTTCGAATTAAGCGATGGGTCACAGCGCTGCATTATTGTTTATGAAAAGGTGTCCAAGCCGCATATTCGACTCCCGAGACGAGTAGGCTTAGCGCAAAAGACGCCATTGACCCGTCCGAAGAAATAAAGGCCGCAGTTTTGATGTATTGAGTCCGGGAGCGTGATCCGGGGCGATTCTCTCTGGATGTTCTCAACGAATGCATTTGAGCCACCGCTTAATTATTGATAATGTGAGGCGAAAGGGGATGTTTCACGTGAAACATCCCTTTTCTGATAAACGGCGGATTAATAGCATGGCGGATTGGTTGTCGTCAGTATGCTTCTCTGCGGAGAAATCAATGATGCCTGCGTGTTTGATGCTTGTTAGGTCAGCATGGATATTACGGATGGGTAGTCGGATATCTGTCCACCGTGACGGCTGTACATGCAGGATGTTTATCTAATTTTTCTCACTGCTGCCTCAATCTCATAAGGGGTGGGACTGCGGACGAAAAGTTGGACGCGATTCACGCGTCCGGAAGGGGGTCCGCATGTATGATAGGGACGTGGTGGAGCTTGCGCTGCTCGCCCTGGAGGAGGGCATGACGCACGCCGAGGCCGCCG
>NZ_QIBX01000022.1 GCF_003725995.1 Slackia equolifaciens | reverse complement strand
TAACGAGGGCCGGATCAAGGAGTCGCTCGGGTGGCTGAGCCCGAAGGCGTACAGGGAGTCGCTGGGCCTGGCGGCCTAGCACGAACGAACGGCCCGCCCCGCCTTCCAGGATTTCTGCCGCACCCCCTATCATCAATTACGCGGCATATTTCGCCGAAATCTATCGCAGCGGCATCCAATCCATCCCTAAGGGCCAGTACGAGGCTGCCGAAGTGCTGGGCTATTCGCGCCTGCAGACGTTCGGCAAAATCGTGCTGCCGCAGGTGGTCAAGCGCATCCTTCCCGCCATGGGCAACGAGATCATCACGCTGGTGAAGGACACGTCGCTCGCGTTCGCCATCGGCGTGGCCGAGATGTTCAGCACTGCCAAGGCGCTCGTGGCGTCGCAGGTGAGCATGGTGCCGTTCGTGATTGCCGCTGTGTTCTACTGGGTGTTCAACTTTGTGGTGGAGGTTGTTCTCAACCGCGTGGAAAAGAAACTCGACTACTACCACGACTAGGGGAGAGTAGATGACTAACCAGAATCCCATTGTGCGTTTGTCGCACGTGAAGAAGAGCTTCGGCGAGGTCGAGGTGCTCAAGGATATCTCGCTGGAGGTGTATCCCGGCGAGGTGGTTGCCGTGATCGGCCCTTCGGGCGGCGGCAAATCCACGCTCCTGCGATGCGCGACGCTGCTTGAAACGTTCGACGCGGGCGAACTGTCCTACGGCAATCTGCAGGTTGCGCACACCGAGGGCGACAAGGCGGTCTATGGCGCGAAGGACGTGATCAAGCAGGCAAAATCGCGCTTTGGCCTGGTATTCCAGAATTACAACCTGTTCCCCCACTATACGGTTCTCAAGAACATCATGGACGCCCCGATCAGCGTGCAGAAGCGCGACAAGGCCGAGGTGGAGCGCCAGGCGCGCGAGCTGATCGCCAAGATGGGCCTTGAAGGCAACGAGGGCAAGGTCCCGTGCGAGCTCTCCGGCGGCCAGCAGCAGCGCGTGAGCATCGCGCGTGCGTTATGCATGAACCCCGAGATCGTGTTCTTCGACGAGCCCACGAGTGCGCTCGATCCCGAGCTTACCGGCGAGGTGCTCAAGGTGATCAAGCAGCTTGCGGCCGAGCACATGACCATGGTGGTGGTTACGCATGAGATGCAATTCGCACGCGACGTGGCTGATCGCATCGTGTTCATGGACGGCGGCGTGATCGTGGAAGAGGGTCCTGCCGATCAGGTAATCAATCATCCTCAGCACAAACGCACGCAGGACTTCCTGGCGCGGTACGAGAACAACTAACGCCTGCCTGTCCGCCTGCAATAATGCTAAGAGCCCCGGTTGAGCCGCCCCTGTCTCTCGTGCTTGAGAGGCGGGGCGGCTCGGTTTCCCGGGGCTCTATGTGTTGAAGGATGCTGCTCTGCGTGTTAAGGCGGCGGCGGGCTCACCGGCAATGCCGCCACCTTCGAGATGGTGCTCTGCGCGGTAAGGGCGATGTTCTATCGGTACGAATAGAAGCCTTCGCCGGCGGCGACGCCCGTTTTGCCGGCGTCGATCATCTCCTTGAGCATGGCGGCAACCTTGCCCATGACCGATTCGGGGTCGGCGGCCTCCGGCTTCATGGAGACGATGTTATACGCGGTAGTAACTCCGACGATATCAAGAATGCGGAAGGGCCCAAGCGGCGCGCCCGTGGCGAGCATCCAGGTTTTGTCGATGGTCGCGGGATCGGCTACTCCAGTTGCGTAAAGCGCCTGGGCCGCGCTCAGGAACGGTACCAGCATGCTGTTGAGGATATAGCCCGGCTGCTCTTTGTGCAGTTCGAGCGGTACCATGCCAATGGCGTCGGCGAACTCTACCACCTCGCGGTACGCCGCCTCGCCGGTTCCCTGATGGCCCATGACCTCGGCGGTATTGTTCTGCCAAATCTGGTTGGCAAAGTGCAGCGCCAGGTATTTCTCGGGGCGACCTGTGGATTCCGCAAACGCGCTGGGCAGAAGCGTGGAGGAATTGGTGACCACGATGGTCTGCTCCGGCAGGTGCTTGGCCAGTTCGGTGTAGAAGGCGGTCTTTTGCGCGGGGTCCTCGGCGATCGCCTCGATTACTAAATCGGCGTCGCGGGCGGCCTCTTCGTAGCTGGTGGTGAAGCGAATGCCCTCGAGAGCCTCGTGCGCTTTTGCCTTGAGCGCGTCCAGCTCTTCCGCCGAGGCGTCGGCGGAGGCGAGCCCGCGGGCGAAGGCAGCGGGGTTGGTCTTCATGGCCTCAAGGGTTGCCACATAGGTTTGTTCAAGTGCGGCGAACTTAGGCTTGGCGCGCTCGATGGACGCTTCGCTTCGTACCCAGACGGTAACGTTGAAGCCTTTGTATGCGGTTTGAAAGGCAATCTGGCTTCCCAACACTCCGGCGCCCGCCACGGTAACGTTTTTGATATTCATGGTCGCTCCTCTTGTCGTGTCCTATCTTCTGTTTTCGCAGTTCATTGTAGGTGCGTAGGGCATCAAGAAGTGCCTGTGGCGGGGCAGCGGGCATAAATGATATGCAAGCGGTATCAATTACGCGACGTCATAGAGCGTCTGACGCGACGGCATAGAACGCGCGATGCGAGATTAAAGGTTGAGGGCGGCCCCGCGGGAGGGGTATGGGGTCGCCTCGTTCGTGACATAGGCGGGGCCCCACGGGAAGGGTATGGAACCCCGCCTCTACGGAGGCATGGGCAATCTCATGGGAGGGGTATGAAATCGCCCTGATAGCGGCTTAGGCGACCCCATGGGAGGGGTGTGGGGCCGCCCCGATATGCCCTTACAGACCCGCCACGTATTTATCGTGCTTTTGGCGTTCGCCCTTTTGGCCGAAGTTTCGAGCAAGCGGGAGATTTCCCCTTGGACGTTGCTCGGCGGGCTGTATGCGGGTGCTGCTGTGTGCTCGTTTTTAGGCGCGCGGCTTTATGCCCTGGTGGGAGCCGATTCCATTGGCCCTGCTCTTTTGCCGGTGGCATCGGCGTATTTTGCCTACGTGGTGCTTGCGGCGCTCATTCGTTCCCGAAGGCTTATCGAACGCATGGCGAAAAGGGAGGGCATGACGGGGCAGGGCGCTGGCTCTGCTGGCATGCCGAAGGCGTGCGAGCGTCTGTCGGCCCGGTATGCGCTCTCGGCGCGCGAGGCAGAGGTGCTGACGTATTTGGCGGGAGGCCATGGGTCGCCCTACATTGCCGAGAAGCTGTTCATATCGGAGAACACGGTGCGTACCCATATGCGCAACATGTACCGCAAGATGGGGATCTCGTCTAAAGAGGAGCTTATATTGCGCCTGGAGGAAGAGAGATAAGACAGCGTGGCGGGATTACTGCGCGTAGCGGTCATGCTATGGTTGTGTGCGACATCGGTGGAATGGGCGTACGAATCGACCGGCGGATGCGGCTTGCTGGGGCAGGAATCCACTCGGCCTGATGGACATAGGCTTCAGGATTATTAACGAGCATCGCGTGGATCGGAGAGCGCCTGGATTATTTCTTCTTTCGAACCCATGCCGAGTTTGCGATAGATATTGCGCGTATGCGTGTACACGGTGCTTTCAGAAATAATGAGGCTTTTGGCAACGTAGGCAGATGTATGTCCACGCCCAAGAAAAGCTATTATTTCTCGCTCGCGCGGTGAAAGTCCAAACTTCTGTGCCAGGTCGTCGCACCGCTTTTCGAAAGAAGACGCCTCGTCTACGGAGGGCGTGTTTGCTTCCTGCACAGGAAGGGTGTCGCGCATAAGCTCGAAAATCGCATATACAATGAGCGCCGAGCAATAGAGAGCAAGCAGAGACGATGAGAGGAACTCGGTTTGGCCAAATGCGCTAGGGTGGCCAAACAGAAGACCAAAAGCGCTGAAGAGCGAAAACAGTAGAAGGTAAAACGTCCAGGTGATGCAAGGAGGAAATTCGCGCGGCCGCATGCTTGCTACGCCAAGTGCGAGTGATATCTGCGCAACTGCGCAGAAAAAAGTGTATGAGCCAAGGGGAACGAGGGCGGCGAAAAGGCCGAAGTCGTAAGCGAGCACCGTGATGCAAAGCATGGCGCACGCAACGAGGGGAAGTGCCACATTGCAGAGCACTACCAAAAACGGACGTTTTGAGGTGGAAAAGCAGAGCGGCAACAGCAAAACAGCGGCAAAAACGTTGCCCAGCACTTCTGCGTGCATGTTGTCGAACACGGTAACTCGGCTTACGCCCATGAAGAAAGCAAACATGGAAAGACCCGTGAGCGCTGGGGCAAGTACCGAGATGAATCGCTTCATCATGTCGATGCGGGACGCGGACGCTCCTAGGGGAGAAGACGAGCTTTCGGAGAAAGCGCCGCGCAGTGCGGTGTCGTGGATGTCTCCGCCTTCTTTTAAGGCGTGAACGCTTTCGGTTGGGGTTTGAGGGGATGGATGGTGCTGTGCTGGAACAAATAGGGGATAGAATGTTCCGATAGCGGCAAGGACTGCCGTAATGGCGACGAGCGGCATGTCGGGTAAAAAAGAAAATACCCAGTTAATGGCAGCGGTGCTGCCGCATATCACGCAAATCAGCAAAAGCGCATGTTTAAGGCCGTATGACGACAGTCTTGTTCCCCAGGTGACTACCATGATGCTCAAGCCGGCACCTATTGTGCATCCTATGCAGCTGGCGATGGCGGCGATTCTGAGGGCGGCAACTACGCATATGCCCAAAAACAGCGCCATTCCTACGGCGTAAAGTATGCAGCCGACAATCCTGATTAAACGTGCATGGTCTTGTATAAAATTGGGGCGAAATAACGATGTTGCAAGATATACCGCACTTGCAAGTATGCTTGCCCCCATCATGCTGCTGACTAAGGCGCTCATGACATCGAGGCTGTCGAGGCATTCCTGAAATGCTACAACGTTAGGTGAATAAATGGGCATGGTGGCGAAAAACGCCAGAAGCGCAAGGGTTTCTAGACCTATCGAATCATTAATGGCATTCATTTCCCCTCCTTGCTTGGGCATTGTATAGGCGAGGCTTTCAGGAGGGCAATACCTAATTTCTATGATGCTTCTGAACTGGTATTACGTACTAATCATCAAATTCTGCGATTCCTCAAGTTAACCTCAAGGGCATAGCATCCCCTCAAGCATTCGCCAGGGAGCAAGCACAGGAGCACACGGCTTGGCCGCTGCTGCGAATGCGTAATTCAGGAGAGGATCGTTTGAAAAGGAAGGGGTTCCAATGATGCAGGATCTCACTCGTCGTAACTTTCTGAAAGGAATGGGCATCGTGGGAGCGAGCGCCGCTGCCGCAGGAGCGCTGGCTTCGTGCTCGCCTTCGACCGCCGCATCCGATAGCGAAGGGGGTTCGGCAGAGGGCGCGCAGGATTCAGGTTGGCGTGTTGCTCCTGCGGAAATCACCGAGTTCGTGCAAGAAATCGACTGCGATGTTGTGGTGTGCGGCCATGGTTTTGCCGGAATTACCGCCTGTCGCGAGCTCGCTGAAGAGGGTGCAAAGGTATATCTGGTTGAAAAACAGTCCGAAGACACCTATGCTGCTGTCGGCAACGAAGCCGGCGTTCTAAATGCCTCCATTCTCAAAGAGCGTGGCGTGCCCGAGATCGATCCGGTGGAGTTTTTCCAAAACTGGATGCGAATTACGGGTAATTATCCCAATCAAGAGCTCGTGATGAAATACGCCCAGAATTCGGGTGCCAATATGGACTGGTATCTGTCGGCGCTCACCGAAGAAGATTTCGCCACCATGACTACGGCGTTTTTCCCGAAGACCGAGCATCAGATGGATGAACTCTCCGGTATTAAGTTCTGGCCGAGTGTTTGCAGCTTCTACGGTGACTGCAATCAGACCAAGATACATGGCTACAATCGTGACCTCGCAAAACAGGCTGGTGCCGAATTCATGTTTTCCACCGAGGCTCAGTATGTGGTTATGAACGAGGGATCCGTTGCGGGGCTTGTGGCAACCGGCCCCGATGGAAACATCAAGTTCAATTGCAAGGCCGTCGTCATCGCGTGTGGCGGTTTTGGCGGCAACCCCGAGATGATGACCGACCTGATGCCCGATATGGCGGGCGCACTCGTGGGCGACGAGACGTTGAGCTCGATGTCCACTAACGACGGACGCGGCGTCCAGATGGCTTACTGGGCCGGTGCGCATTTGGAGACCTGTCCTATTCCCGGCATGAACATGAAGGGCCTTTCCCTTCCTGGCAAGATGAACTGTCTGCCTCAGGCCGTGTGGGTGGATGAGAACGGCAAGCGATTCTGCAATGAGTATTATCCTACGTCTGAACAGCGCGGCTATGCTACGGTGTATCGTTCCAGGAAGACAAAGTTTGCCATCTGCGACTCCAATTTCCCCGAGTATCGTCAGTACACCATCCCGCAACACGCAGGCTTTACTGCAACCGAAGAAAACATCGCATCGCTTCAGGAGGCGCTTGATACTGCCTATGCAAAGTTCAAGGGTACTTATGAAGAGCCTGAAGAGACGGGCGAGGAGGGTCCTGGCGGTGGCGGACCTGCTACGCAGGTGGAATACATCGCCGACGACACCCTTGAGGGGCTGGCTACACAGCTTGGATACGAAGGTGAGGCACTGGAGAACTTCTTGGCAACCATCGAAGCCTACAACTCGTATTGCGAGCAAGGCGCCGATATGGAATTTGGTCGCGACGCCAAGGTGCTGTTCCCTGTTGACACTGCGCCGTATTATGCCTGCACGTTCGATCCGGTGTTGGGCGAGACAATGGTGACATGCGGCGGCATTATCACCGATGGCGAACAGAATGCGCTTGATCAGAACTTCGAGCCAATTCCGGGCCTATATGTTTCCGGTAACGACTGCGGTCGGCGTTTTGGCTATGAGTACATTACGCCCATTCCGGGCGTGAGCTTAGGTTTTGCCATTACGCTCGGCCGCGAGTGCGGCAAATCGGTGGGTAAGTTCCTGCAGATCGCATAATCCAATTAACTATTCGAGACGCGCGACACCCCTCCCTTTTGAGTTGTGCGTCATCCAATTCAAGGTGGTTGCCTTTCCCTTCGGGCGACCGGAACGAAGAAGACCGCTTTGCGGTCTTCTTCGTGATTTGCGCATCCAGTGCGTGCTAAGTTGTTAGGCGTTTCTTACTGTCTCGGCGTGATGGAGGTTAGGTTCCGTGGCGTTATGAGCCAAGGCTCGGTGACGTGCATTGGCGTACCTTCCCGTCAGCATGCTGCGCACAAGAAAGGGAGCCCGAAGGCTCCCTTTGGCTGAGCGAGATATGCTCGTATGCTTTTGCGCGTTGCGCCCGCCGGCTATTCCGCCTTGGGCTTGAGCAGGCCGTAGCCGCCGCCGGTGCGACGATACAGCACGTGCACCTCGTTGGTGTCGCGATCGGTGTACACGAAGAAGTCGTGACCCAGAAGATCGATCTGCACCAGCGCTTCCTCCTCGGTGAGCGGGGTGAACTCGACCTCCTTCACGCGTACCACTTCGTCGTCCGCGGAAAGCTCTGCCATAAGCTCGTCGAAATCGACGCCCGTGGGCTCGATGGCGGGCTCGGCGGCCTTCAGGGTTTCCTTCATGCGATGATCGATGACGCGGGTCTTGTACTTGCGCAGCTGGCGCAGCACCTTGGCGGCTGCCACGTCGATAGCGGCGTACATGTCTTCCTCGTGCTCTTCCACATGGATGGTGTGGCCCTTGGGGCGCAGCGTGACCTCGCAGATGCAGGGCACGGGGCGGTTCTTCTCAACGCGCAGCACCACTTCGGCGGTGGGGATGTCAAGGCTCAGCACCTTCATCGCGTTGCCGATTTTTTCGGTGGCGTACTCGTTCAGCGCGTCGGTTACCGTGACTTTCCTGCCGATGACTCTGATCTCCATGCTTTCCGTCCTTTCTAGTGTCGGCCTTCGCCCACCGTTCAGGTGAAGGCTTTCCACGAAAACATGTCTCGGTGCGTGTCGCCTGCGCAAAATGCCGACGACTTGTTTCCGCTTTACTGCGGAAAAGTATTTGTCCACTGCTATGGTAGCGCACTTCGCGCCATATTGCTGCCACGCGTTGCCATTCTGTGATGCGACCTGCGTCCACGTGCCCGCGCGTGGCCACCTGTCTCATGCAACGCATCCGGGCATAGCTATCGTACCTGCACCACCTGCATGACGTTGGTGGGGGCGATGCCGGGCACGCCGGGGCGCACATCCTCCTCTGGCGCCGTATTCGGGTCGCCCGTGGTCACGACCGCAAGGTCGCCCGGCTGCACGTATCCTGCGTCGCGCACCTTCGCAAGTGCGTTCGCCATCACCTGGCGTCGTTCGCCCTGGACCTCGTCCAAAAGGGGGACTACGCCCCAGCTCAGCAGCATCTGCCGCATGACCCGCTCGTTGGGCGTGACGGCGTAGATAGGCATGCGGGGCCGCAGGTTGGATATGAGGCGCGCGGTGCGCCCTGTAACCGTGGGCGCGATGATGCAAGCCGCGACGAGCGTCTCCGCCGTTTGAACTGCGGCGATTCCTACCGCCAGCGAGGCTCGCACGCGGGTGCGGCACCTGTCGGGCTCGTGGTTATCGAACAGGTGCGGCTCGGTTTCGCACGCGATGCTCGCCATGGTGCGCACGGCCTCTACGGGATGCGCCCCCTGCGCTGTCTCGCCCGAAAGCATCACGCAATCGGTGCCGTCGTATATCGCGTTGGCCACGTCGGCAACTTCGGCGCGTGTAGGCCGAGGCCGCGAAATCATGGAGTCGAGCATCTGCGTGGCGGTGATCACGGGCTTTGATTCGCGGTTGCACAGGCGGATAATCTCTTTCTGCAGGCGCGGAACCCTGTACGCCGGCACCTCCACGCCTAAATCGCCGCGCGCCACCATGATGCCGTCGGCCTCGCGCACGATGTCGTGGATGTTGCCCAGTGCGCCCGCCGCCTCGATTTTCGCCACAACGGCGATATCGGCGCCTCCGTGCTCGGCGAGGAACTGCTTTATCTCACGCACGCCGTCGCCGTCGCGGATGAACGACGCCGCCACGATGTCTACGCCTTGGTCGATGCCGAACAGCAGGTCGGCGCGATCTTGTTCGGTGACGGCAGGAAGGGGGAGCTTAGCACCGGGCGCGTTGATGGATTTGCGTTCGCCCAGCACGCCATCGTTCAGCGCGATGCACTCGATGTCGAACCGCACGGCGCATGAGTTGCCTTGGGCGTTTGCGTTATCGATTCGCCCGGTACGCGCGTTGCCGAGTCCGTTCGCGTTGCCTGCCCGCCCGTCACGCGAACTGTTGCGTTCGTTTGAGCCGTCGGACTGCCCGTCGCACGTTTCCCGGTGGGGAAGGATGCGCGTCACTTCGAGCTCGATGAGCCCGTCGTCTATCAGCAGGTGTGCGCCGGGCGCGAGGCTTTGCGCCAGATCGGCACAATCCTGGGGTATGCGCCCGTTGGAGCCATCGGCGGTCGCATCGCTCGTGAGCACGATCGTCTGGCCGGCGCGAAGGGGGATTGGCCGCCCGTCCTTCAGAAGCCCGGTGCGGATCTCGGGGCCTTTGGTGTCGAGCATGATGGCGCAGGGCGTGCGCGTTTCCTCGCGTAGGCGTCTCACGCGCTCGATGCGACGCGCATGCTCCTCGTGCGTGCCGTGGCTGAAGTTCAATCGAGCCACGTTCATGCCGGCTTCCAGCAGCGCGCGCACCGCTTCGTCGCTATCCACCGCAGGCCCCAGCGTGCAAATGATTTTCGTGCGTCGCATATTGGCTCTCCTTGTTCACCAGGTGATCCGTGTTTTCCGAATTATTCATTCAGGATTTTCCGAATCGCCCCTATTCCCCAAACACCTGCCGTCCCGCCAGGTAGGTTGCAATGGCGTGCGTGTTAAGGATGAGCTCGGGATTCAACCGCACCTCGTTGCTCGTCAGGTCGCGGTCGAACACGGCAATGTCGGCCCACATGTCAGGCTCGAGCGTGCCGAGCGCGCCTTTCGCCCCGGCGGCACATGCGGAGCCGTAGGTGTAGGCCGAAAGTGCGGCGCGCATCGGGATGCGCTCTTCGGGCAGCCACCCTCCCCAAGGCTCGTGCGTGATTGCGTCCTGCCTGGTCACAGCTGCATACAGCACGGGCATGGGGTCGATGTCAACCACGGGAGAGTCGGTTCCGAACGCCATCTGCACGCCCTTGTCCAAATACGTTGCAAACGGCCACATCCAGCGGCAGCGCTCGGGGCCCAAGTCCCGCTCGGGGCCGCCGGGGTCGAGCGTGATGTGCGGCGGCTGCACCGAGGCCACTACCTCCAAGCGCGCCAGGCGCTCGATGTCCTCGGGTTGGAAGTTCTCCAGATGCTCCAGCGTGTTGCGGCAGAGGGCAGACTCGCCGTTCGTGCGCATCGACGGGCGCCCGTAGAGCGCCTCTGCCTCTTCGAAGATGTTAAGCGCCAGGTGGATGGCCTCGTCGCCGATCGTGTGGATGCGCACGGGGTACCCCTTGCTGTTGGCGTGCAGAATCATCGTGCGCATCTGCTCGAACGGCACGGTCAAATGCCCGCGATCGCCGGGGTGGCGCGCGTTGGTATAGGGCTCTTTGAGATAGGCGGTGTGCTGGCTGGACACGCCGTCGAAGAACTGCTTGAGGCCGCATGCCTGTAAAAGGGGGCTGCGCAGGGTGCGGCGCATGCTCTCGAAGCGGCTCAAATCGCCGGTCAGGGTGGGGAAGAGATGTACGCGCGCGGTAAGCTCTCCCGCGTCGAGAAGCATGCTCCACACGTCGTCGCGGATGAAGTCCATGCCGGGATTGGCGGCAAGGCTCATGTCGCACAGGGCGGTGATGCCCAGGCTCGCCATACGCCGCAAAAAGCCGCGGTAGGCCTGCGCGACCTCCTCGCGCGTAAACGTGGCCATGATGCGGGGCAGAAGCTCCATGGCGGCGGCCTCGCGTACGATTCCGGTGAGTTCGCCCGCCTCGTCGCGTTCGAAGGCGCCTCCTTGGGGCGGCACGCTGTTGCGCGTGACGCCTAGCTCCTCGAGCGCGCGCGAGTTGAGCCACAGCGTGTGTCCATCGCCTGAATACATCGCCACAGGACGGTTGGGAAAAGCCGCGTCCAACGAATGCTTGCTGGGAAGCACGGGCGGGTTCCAGCGGTATTCGCGCCAGCCCTGCGAGAGCAGCCAGCCCTGCGGCTTGCGGGCGGCAAGGGCGCGCATGCGGTTCACGCAGTCGGCCTCGCTTTCGCCCAAGAAGCTCTCCGCCAAGGGGCTCGCATAAAGTGCGCTGTGGAAGGCATGCACGTGCGCGTCGTGTATGCCGGGGCACACGAATGCGTCGCCGTAATCGACTACGCGTGTGGCGGGCGTGCGGAACGCATGCGCATCGGCGGGGTCGACCACGGCGATGATGCGTCCATCGCGCACGCACACGGCGGCGGGCCGCGCGTCGGGCGGGGGCGGGAAGGGGATGCTTGGCAGCGACGGCATCATGTCATTGAGGGCGCTGTACGGCGCAGGCCGCGCCTCCACGCCCGTGAACACGTTGCGGCTTATGATGATGAGCTCGGCTTCGCGGGAGGGGGCTGATGCGGTTGCGGATGGTTCCATGGCTTGCCTTTCGCGTGGGTGGCGCATCGGTTGGTGCCGACGTTCGATGCGCTGTGTGCTTGGGGATATTGTGCAGCCAACGCGCGATTTATGAAAGAGTATACAAAAGTGAAAAGGCAGCTTCGCGGGATTTGTCGGTGTTTTGGTGACAATTTCGCGACGGACGCGCCTGGGCGCAAGCGAGCCGGGAGCGCTGGATATAATGGCGCCCATGTTTTTTGCGATACGCGGCGCGCCCTTGGCGATTCCTGTGCGCCGCACATTAGCGCATACGATGAAAAGGCGCGATAATAAGGCCATTCTCCCGAAGAGAAACGAGTAGAGCGAATGACCCAAGAAACTCAGCACTCCCAGCAGGCGCAAGGTGCCCCCCAGTCACCACATTCCCAGACTCAGGATGGGCTCCAGGCGCCGCATCCCCAAGCCCGGCATTCGGCCCCTGACGGCCAAGGATCCCAGGCCCAGCATCAGACCCCCGATGGCCAGGGCGAGCATCCTCTTTTTATTGATGAAGTGAGCCGCCACCAGGCGCGCTATATGAAAGTTGTCGAATTCACCCACTCGGCTACCAAAGCCGCCGGCATCATGCTGCTCGCCGCCATTGCGGCGCTCGTCTTGGTGAACTCTCCGGCGGGCGAGGCGTTCGAGCATTTCATCCATGAGCCGGTGGGCGTATTCTTTGGTGACCAGGTGGCCTCCATGTCGTTCGGGCATGTGATAAACGACATCTTCATGGCGGTGTTCTTCCTGCTCGTTGGCCTGGAAATCAAATACGAGATGACCGTAGGCGAGCTCACCAATATCCGTCAGGCGCTGCTCCCTATAGTTGCGGCATGCGGCGGCGTGGTAGCGCCCATCGTGATCTACAGCATTTTCAACGCCGGCAACCCCGCAACGGCAGGCGGATGGGGCGTGCCCACTGCTACCGACATCGCGTTCGCGTTGGGCATCCTCGCGCTTTTGGGCAGTCGCGTGCCCAGCGGCATCCGCGTGTTTCTTTCCACGCTGGCGGTTGCCGACGATATCATCGCCATTCTGGTGATCGCCATCTTCTACGGCCAGGCGCCCAGCCTCGCCTGGATAGCGGCAGCGGCCGTGGTGCTGCTGGTGGGCGTGGCGCTCAACAAAGCGCACGTGTACTCGCTCGTGCCGTATCTGCTGGTGGGCGTGGTGCTGTGGTACTGCGTGTTCATGAGCGGCGTGCACGCCACCATCGCGGGCGTGCTGCTGGCGTTCGTTATTCCGTCGGGCTCGCGCGTGAACCTGAAAAGCTTCACGGCGTGGTCGGGCAAGAAGATCCGCCAGGCGCACGAGGCGTACAAGCCCGACGAGCCCATTATCGGCCAGGAGGAATACATGCGCAACGTGAGCAACCTCTCTTCCGTGGCGCGCCTGGCCATACCTCCTGCCACGCGCCTCGAGCACGCGCTGTATCCGTGGGTGTATTTCGCAATTCTGCCGCTGTTTGCGCTTACCAACGCCGATGTCATGCTGGTGGGCTCCGATCCGGCGAGCTTCTTTGCCAACCCGGCGCTGTTCGGCGTGTTCTTTGGCCTGCTGTTGGGCAAGCCCATTGGCATCATGTTGTTCAGCCTTGCGGTGGTGAAGGTGTTCAAGCTGGCTCACCTGCCCGAAAACGTCACCTGGAAACACGTGTTCGGCGCGTCCATCTTGGGCGGCGTCGGCTTTACCATGGCCATCTTTGTGGCCAACCTCGCGTATACGGATCCCGCCGATGTGACGTGCGCGAAGGCCGCCATCCTTGCGGCGTCCACGCTGGCGGGCATTATAGGCTTCGTGGTGCTGCTTTCCGCCGCGCGCGCCGATGCCAAGCGCGGCGTGGTGTATGTGACCAGCGCCGGTGCAGATGCGAACCTACAGGTGGCAGATGCCGAGGCCACCGAGGCAAGCCGCGAGCTGCTGGATGCCATCGAGGACGCCGACCGCGCCCATGTGGAGGAATTCGCGCGTCCCGGTCGCGGCGTGCATGAGGTTGCCGCGCACGTGAAGCGGGATTAACGAAACGCGTGGCGACTGGCGCGCGCAAACGCCCTCATCTTTAAGCGAGGTGGTGGAGGCAGCTTCGCCAAACGGCACGGGTGGTCTCGACCTTGCAACCGTTCGTCCTCTCAAGCTTCCCCTCTCCAACAAAGGACGTCAAAAGCTACGGTGAAACTGCCCAGTTCGCTTCGTTTCACCGTGCATTTGACGTCCTTTACGTCTGGGCTCTTGCGCCTGCCGCTCTGCGCCCGCCTTCGTGCCCGTCTCTGGGTCTGGTTTTTTCTGGTCTTTGCCGCCGCTCTATGGCAATGACGTGGCGATAATCGTCCTTTTCTTTACGAGTGCAGGGGTTTTGCAGTAAACTAGCGCGTCGGAATTTTCCTAAGAGCGATATCGGGAACGCGGCGCGTCGCAGGGCGCTTCGATAGAAGGCGTCGAGCGGCGGGGCAATGGCCGGCGAGGGCACAGGCCTGCATGCCGCCGTTCGCGATGGATACCAAGAAAGAGGCGATTATGTCAGGCCATTCTAAATGGGCAACCACCAAGCACCGCAAGGCCGCGCAGGACGCGAAGCGTTCCGCCCTGTTCAGCAAGCTCTCCCGCAACATCACCGTTGCGGCCAAGGAGGGCGGCGACCCCAACCCCGACAACAACGCGTCGCTGGCTGCCGCCATCGAGAAGGCCAAGGGCTATTCGCTGCCTAAGGACAAGATCAAGACTGCTATCGACAAAGCGTTCGGCACCGGCAAGGATGCCGCCAACTACGAGACCGTGGTGTACGAAGGCTATGGCCCTTGCGGCGTGGCGATCTATTGCGAGGCTCTGACCGACAACCGCAATCGCACCGCTGCCGACGTGCGCGCTGCGTTCAACCATCACGGCGGAAACCTTGGCACCAGCGGTTCGGTGGCGTTCATGTTCGAGCGCAAGGGCCAGGTTATGGTGGCCAAGGAGGTTGAGACGGGCGACAAGAAGAATCCCGTCAAGCCCAATGGCGCTGCTGCCGACGAAGACGAGTTCATGATGGCCGTTGCCGAGGCCGGCGGCTCCGACTACGAGGATGCTGAGGACGAGTGGATTGTGTACACCGCCCCCACCGATTTGATGGCCGTTAAGCGCGGCTTGGAGGAGCAGGGCATCGAGGTGAAGGGCGCCGAGATGACCATGGAGCCCACCACCCCCACCGATGTTACCCCCAACGATGCCAAGAAGGTCATGCGTCTGGTTGACAAGCTGGAAGAGCTCGAGGACCTGCAGAGCGTCTACCACACCATGAACATGACCGATGAGGTTGTGGCTGCTCTCGACGAAGAGTAGCGATTCGAAAAAGCTACACTAAAGCGGCGGCCGAGTGGCTGCCGCTTTTTTGTTGGTGGCGCCATGCGGCTGCGGAATGTTTAATCTCTGGGGGTGTTTCCGACGTGGCAAATTGCTGAGGTGCAAGGTTCCCGGTGCCGCGAAGCTGCGGACCGCTCGATGTTTCTCTGACGCCGCGAAACCGGTGGCGGTTGGGAGGCGCTTCTGGTGCGATGGGGTTCTGGACCGTCGGAGCGGAATTCCGGATCGCTAGGACATCTTTGTGCGGAAAATCATAAACCGTTGAGGTTTTCTCCGAATGCAGTGGAGTCCGGGCTGCCGGGGGATCCGATGCGTCAGGAAATGGTCATTTTTCACTCGAATGGGCGGCGCGGTCGTAGGAATTTTGTGCTTTGGTCAAATATCACTCGAATGGGCGATTGCGCGGTTCGTTGTTCGTCCATTCGAGCATACCATCGATTAAATTCATGGTCAAAAGCGGCAAATACGGGGAATCACTCGTTCTGATGTCGGCTTGGGCCCTCTAGATGTGCCATTTTCTGCGGTGATCCCGTTTTTAAAATGCCCTAATCGCCCATTCGAAGCAAAAATGACCAGGTTGCGCGAAATGAACGACGTTGCCGCCCATTCGAGTGATATTTGACCAATTTAGTGCCCTCGTAGTCATATCGTTGGGTGCCGTATTGTTGTCGGTACACGTCGGGTTTGTCCAAACGCTGCCTACGCGCCATCGGGGCGTAGGCATCAGGGCGAGGCTATAGAAGTGCGTCAAAAGGACGGCGAGCGGGTTGTCAAAACTTCTACTGCATAATTGGCTCCGTTGATGCCAGCATCCCAGATTTCGGTTGAGATGACGGTGCTCTCTACGCGCTCGCAGTGATCGAACAACGTCTCAAGACACTCGCTTAAGGTGGGGGCTTTTATACGCCATCCGTGAAACGTGTCGGCTGGAATTGTCTTGATGCGCCCTTCGCCCGCCGCGCGAATTGCTTCGTGCGAATGGCGCACTGTCATCCATGAAGGAATAGCGACGGCAACGAATGTATACCAGGTGCGTCGGTGACCTGCGATATTGCTGCAGTATGGGCTCGCGCTGGTGTTTGCCGCATTGCCGCGATGTGAATGAGCGCCGCTGTACGGCGCGTCGCTTGCTTGGTGGGTATCGAGCGGGTTTGCCCCCGTGTCGTCGCCGACGAGCAAGGCAGCATCCGAGGGATGGGGTTCGTTCTTGTCGTCAGGGACGTTGGATGCGTCCGGAGCGCTTGGCGGCATGCAGTCTGTCTTCGGGGATGGCTTTGCGACGCTCGACTCGGCGCAGTTGGGCGCAAAGCTTACCAGCCCCTGCGCATAGAGCGGGATGATTCCCGCCGCCTTGGCCTGTTCGTATAGTTGAGTTGTATCGGTGGTGTAACGTTTTAGATTGAACCGTTCTTCGCGCCATTGCTTGCAGAGCAAAAGCTGCTTGGGAAGGCTGCGCTCGTGCGGCGTAGGCGCTTCGGCAAGCTTCTTCTGCGTGCGCGCTTCGTCTAGATAGCCATCAAGCTGGCTGAGTGTGATTTCGGCCCGGCGCAGGTTTTGGACTGCTATTTCGCGGCTCCACGCGAGCAAGGCTTCAAGGTCGGCTATGCCGCCCTCATCCATGTAGCTGCGCAGCTCTCGCAGGGGAATTCCCAGGTCAATACAGGTGGTGATGATATCGATGTCCACCATTTGGTGCATGGAGTAGTATCGGTATCCGCTATCGGGGTCTACGTATGCCGGCGGAAGCACGCCCATGCGTTCGTAATAGCGCAGCGATTTCACGCCTACGCCTTTCATTTTCGACACTTCTCCGATGCTCAGCAGCTCACCCTTCATGCGTGCCGCCCTTTCTTCATCTTGTTAGCCTGCGCTTTCGATAGGGCACGTTCGACGCATTTTTGCTTGTCTTTTGCGTTCGGGACATATGCGTAAATATCGCTTGACTCTCCCATTATGGGATAGTTTAACCTATCGGAGCACAAGAAAGGGAATCGCAGAGCCCTCGCGGGGAATCGCAGAACCCTCGCGGAGAATCGCAGAACCCTTGCGGGGTGGTGCTGCGGTTACACGGGAAGGTAGAAAGAGGAAATATGCATCCGTTTTTAATGATGGCAATCGCGGTGGCGGCCGAGGTGTTCGGCGACTCCATGATGAAGCTTTCGAACGGCTTTCAGCGTAAGCTGCCGCTCTTGGGCACGGTGGCGGGGTATGCCATCGCGTTCTACTTCATCGCCCAAACGCTCGAGCATCTGCCCATAGGTCCGGTGTATGCGATGTGGACGGGCTTGGGCATCGCGCTTACCGCGGTGGTGGGCGCGATCGTGTGGAACGAAGGATTCAACCTGAAAAAGGCGCTTGGCCTGGCGTGCATCATAGGCGGCGTAGTGATTTTGGAAATGGGAATGTAGGTGCGATCCATGGGTGAGATGAAGAAGAACCTGAGGAAGAAGCTCGGCGGCGACGGGATCGGATACGCCCTTTTGGCCGTGTCCATCGTTGCCGAGGTGTTTGGCACCACCATGCTCAAGATGTCGGAGGGCTTCACCGTGTTAGTGCCGTCGCTTTTGGTTGTGGTGGCGTATGTGATCTCGTTCGGCTTGTTCGTGTTCGTATTGAAGCATGTGCCCCTGGGCTTGGCGTACGGCATTTGGGGCGGCTTGGGCACGGTTGCCACCACGGTTATCGGATGCGTTATTTGGAGCGAGCCGTTTTCCCTGTACACGGGCTTGGGTATCGCGCTCGTCGTGGCGGGCATCGTGCTTATGAATGCCGGCACGCAGCAGCACAACGACGAGCAGGTGGCAAAGGCCAACCAGGCGGCGTAGTGGTAGGCCGGCTGGCGGCGAGAGGGCGTCGTGACAACGGATGCGCGCCCTTGTCAGGTCTGCGCATCGCTGCTGTATGTCCCGGCGGGTGCATGCTTCGTCACCTCGATCCTACGCCTGCGGCAACGCCGCTTAGTCGATTGCCTTACTCGAGTGCTGCTCCGCCTTCGTGCGGTCGCTCGCGCTATTCCTCCTCGCACAGGTGACGGTGCGGCAACGGGAGCGTTACGGCGCGGCTCCAATGACGCCTCGGTTTATGACGCCTTGCGCCCATGCTCGCGCGAAACGCTATGCAACGGGTATAATCAGGCGGTTATTGGTTCCGTGATGCATTCGCTCGGCGTTTCCGCCTGCGATGCGGATAGCGAGGAGCGCTTTGAAGCCAAGCATTCGCAACATCTTTATCGGTGTGGTCATCGTCATCGTTTTGGTGTTTATCATCATGCGCGGCGACCAGCTGGTTGAGCTCGCGGAAACCGTGCAGCGCGGCTCCATCATTCCGCTCATTCTTGCTGTGCTCACTCAGCTGGGCAAATACTATGCACAAAGCTGGGCGTACCATTTCTCGTTCGCTGCGGTAGGCGAAAAAATGAGCCCCCGCGATACGTTGCCTCTAGTGTTCGGCACGTTTTTCATGAACACGGTCGCGCCGTCGCTCAACATGGCGGGTGCTACGCTTGTGGTGGATGACGCGCGCCGCCGCGGCATCCCCGGCGGCAAGGCAACCTCGGCGGCATTGCTCATGCAAATGACCATCGAGTCGGGCTTCATGACCATCATGATCATCGGCTTCATCATCCTCGAGATAACGGGCAACTTGAGCCCCGCGTGGTTCCTCCTCGGCCTTGTGGTGGTGTTTTTGGTTGCGTTCATGGGCGGCATCATGGTGGTGGGGCGCAAGAGCCCTGCTACGTTGGTGAGCCTTTTGCATCCGGTGGAGCGCCTGGTGAACAAGGTGATGATGAAATTCAGGAAGAAGGAGCTGCGCCCCTGGGCCGAAACCGCCGTGGCGTCTTTCGGCGAAGCCGCGGGCATCATAGCCCATAATCCCAAGACCGCCTTGAAGGCGTTCGGCTGCTCCATCATTGCGAGCACATGCGAGCTGGCGGCGTTCTGCCTATGCGGCGTGGCGTTTGGGATTCACGGCGCCGAAGCGCTCATCTGCGGCTACGTAGTAGCCACGCTCTTTGCCATGATCTCCATCACGCCGCAGGGCGTGGGCGTTGTAGAGGCTGCCGTGGTGGTGCTGTTCAACGCCTATCACGTGAATTCGGCGGCGGGCATGGCGGCGGTGCTTGTGTATCGCGGCATTGTGTTCTGGATGCCTTTCCTGATCGGTGCGGTGCTCATTCAGCGCACCAAGACCTTCCGCGGCGCCGATCAGCCCGAGATGAAGGCGCGCAAGCGCATCGCCGGGCGCGGGCGCGCCGAGGAGCTGCCCGCCGCGACGGAAGAGGGTTCGGCCGCTGCAACGGAAGAGGGTTCGGCCGCTAGCAGCATGCCGCAGAAGGATGCCTGCGATTCTCGAGAGCTTTCTGAAAAATTGAAATAAGCCGCGTTGTCGCTTGACTTCGTGCTACTATTATCGAACAGACGTTTGATAGAAAGGCGGCGCGGCGTAGTGCAGCGGCAAGCGCGAACCATATTGGGAATCGATCCGGGCCTGGCCAATACGGGCTGGGGCGTAATCGAGCAGCGCGGGTCGCGGCTCTCATGCGTGGCGTACGGCTGCATTTCCACCACAAAAGACATGTCGTTGGCGCAGCGTTTGCTGAAGCTGCATGATCAGATGGCGCTCGTGGTGAAGCGTTATGGCCCCACGTGTCTGGGAATCGAGACGGTTCTGTTCGGTCTGAACGCCCCCAGCGCGTTTGCCACGGGGCAGGCGCGAGGGGCGGTGCTCGTGGCTTGCGCCGAAGGCGGTCTTGATGTGGGCGAGTTTGCGCCCGCGGCTATCAAGCTTGCTGTGGTAGGCGAAGGCAATGCGGAGAAGGCCCAGGTCCAATATATGGTCAAACAGATTCTGGGGTTGGATGAGGTTCCGCATCCTGATCATGCGGCCGACGCCCTCGCCGCCGCCATCTGCTACGTAACGCACGGATAGGATTTCGCATGATAGCTTTTTTGAAGGGTGTTATGGCAGGCCGTACCGCAACGCACGCCTTTATTGATGTGAACGGCATAGGCTACCAGGTGGGCATGCCGGCATCGGACATAGCCAAACTGCCCGATCGCGGTGCCGCAGTGAGCGTGTTCACCTACCTCGCCGTGCGCGAGGATGCCATCGCGCTCTACGGTTTTCTCGATCAGGGAGAAAAAGCCCTGTTCGAGCGTCTGATTACGGTGTCGGGTGTAGGCCCAAAGGTTGCGCTTGCCGCGCTTTCGTCGTTTTCGCCCCAAGAGCTTATCGCCGCCATCCAATCGCAGGACGTAAAGGCGGTGTCCACTATTCCGGGCGTGGGCAAAAAGACCGCCCAGCGTTTGATTCTCGAGCTCAAGGGCAGCTTGGATGCGCAGGCGGAGGATACCCTGTTCACGCAGCAGGCTGCCGCGGCGGCAGAGCGCCTCAAGGGTGCGCGCGATGCGCTGCTCGCCATGGGATTCACCTCGGCCGAGGCGGATCTTGCACTCAAGGATGCTCCCGAATCTGCCAGCACCGAAAGCGCGCTGCTACAATATGCCCTCAAGAGGCTAGGCTAGGAGTTCTATGGTGCAAGACGGAATACAATTGGAAGGCGTGATGTTTGAGGCGGGGAGCTCCTCCTCGCGCTCATCTGCGCCCATGCGTGCGGTCACGCCCGAGCTCACCGAGGACGATCTGGCCCTCGATCGCTCGCTGCGTCCCAAGCATCTGGATGACTATCTGGGGCAAACGCGTGTGAAAGAAAGCCTGGCGATTCTGATTCAAGCAGCGCGGCAGCGCGGCGAGTGCATGGATCACGTGCTGTTCAGCGGCCCTCCCGGCTTGGGCAAAACCACTCTCGCCACGGTGGTCGCCAACGAACTGGGTGCCAATATTCGCACCACGAGCGGTCCCGCCATTGCGCGCCCAGGCGATTTGGCGGCAATTCTCTCCAACCTCGACGAGGGCGATGTTCTGTTCATCGATGAGATCCACCGCCTCAACCGTCAGGTGGAGGAGGTCCTCTATCCTGCCCTCGAGGATTATGTGCTTGACATCATCGTTGGCAAGGGGCCCGCTGCGCGCAGCATCCGTCTCGATTTGCCGCGCTTCACGCTCGTGGGCGCAACCACGCGAACGGGTTTGCTCACGGGTCCGCTGCGCGATCGCTTCGGCATCGTGTTCAGGCTCGACTATTACACGCCCGAGGAGCTCGCCGACATCGTGAAGCGCTCCGCCGGAATTCTGGACGTAGCGGTGGATGAAGAGGGTGCGCTAGAAATAGCCCGCCGTAGCCGTGGCACGCCGCGTCTGGCAAACCGCCTGCTCAAGCGTGTGCGCGATTGGGCGCAGGTGCGCGGTACGGGCGATATAGACGAAGATACCGCGGCGCGGGCGCTGAGCTTTTTCGAGGTGGACGCGCTGGGTCTTGACGCGCTGGACAACAAGATTCTCGAGCTTTTGTGCGTGTCGTTCGGCGGTCGTCCGGTGGGGCTTTCTACGCTCGCGTCGGCGCTTTCTGAGGACCCCGACACGGTGGAGGACGTCTACGAGCCTTATCTGATTCAGCAGGGCCTTATCATGCGCACGCCCAAAGGCCGTCAGGCAACGGGGCGCGCATTCGAGCATCTGGGCATCAAGCACGAATAAGGCAATCTGCTGCAACTGCGCACATCGGAGGTAGAGCGGCACATCGGAGGTAGAGCGATGCTTCAACAAGATTATTTGATGCGCCTGATCATGCAGTTCGTGCGCGGCCTTCGCCGCAGTCTCGAGCATGGCATGGTGGATCCGACCGAGGCGGCGGAATCGGTGGAGGACGCCATCTCGCAGGCGCTTGATATGGATGCCGGCGTTGTTTTGGGGCTCAATCCCGAGAGCTTCGCCTCCATCCTCTCTGTTTCGGGTACCGATCCGCGCGTTGCGGAGTACCTGGTGCGCGGCCTTTTGCTCGAGGCGCACTATCTCGACCAGGCGGGTTCGGGCCAGGTGGCTGAGCTGCGCCGCGGGCAGGCCCATGCTCTCGCTCAAGCTTTCGGGGTGGATGTTCCCGAGGGCGACGGCGTTCTCACCGAGGAGGATCTCGATCGGATGGAGCAAGAGCTCGACGTGTAGGGACCCGACTCGTTTTCCCGCTCCGTCGCTCAAATGCCGTTCGCGTTATTTCTTGCTTCTGCCGCTTGGGTGCTCGCTGCACCCAGCCTCCGCCGCGGGAAGTTCTCCGCCCCTCGCCTCTGCCACCCGGGTGCTTGTATTCCGGCGTAGCCGACTCTTAACTATCTTTAGAGTTATTTTCACGTAACCTTTCAGCGGTGTATTACGCCCTTTTACCGAAACCTTACGTATTTTTTGTGACGAATGTTTGACGATGGCTATGTATGGTTCCACCTCTGGAGCGCTTCGTTTTGCCTTGGTTGAACGGTTTGACTTTCGGTAGGATGGAATGTGGTTTACCGGCGTTCGCCGGGCGTTTTACTTCCCCCTAAGCAAGGGAAGGGGAAAGAGGCCGAAAATGGCTGAAGGTACTGTCAAATGGTTCAACCCCGAAAAAGGCTATGGGTTCATCTCCCGTGAAGATGGCGATGACATCTTCGTCCATTTTTCCGAGATCCAGATGGACGGCTACAAGACTCTCGATGAAGGCCAGCGCGTTTCCTTCGAGGTAACCGAGGGGGCAAACGGCAAGCTTCAGGCAAGCAACGTGGTCAAGCTCTAGCTTACAAGGCCATCGGCTTGCACTTCGTTGGCATCCCTGCTACCGCATGTAATCCAGCACACAATGGGCTCGCAATTGCGAGCCCATTTTCATGCAGGGGACAAGTTTCGGACTATAGGCAAAAAACGTATGCCCTAAGCTTTTCGGTCGCGAGCTGGTTGGGAGTCCGTGGGTCGATCGGAGGTCGCGAGCTGGTTGGGGCTCGTTGGTCGATCGGAGGTCGCAGCTGGTTGGGAGGCTCGTTGGTCGAAAGGGGGCTCGTGGGCTAAGAGGGGCATGCTATCGAACAGCGAGCAGCACCTCGCAGAAGGACAAACAGGGGCATGCTATCGAACAGCGGGCAGTGCCTCGCAGAATCGAGCAAACTCCTCCATCGTGCCATGCTTGCATGCCGACACATCCAAGCCGTCTTCGGTCTCGATCAGGTGATCGGTCACAAAGTATATGTCGCATCCCACTTTGGTGGCGCCGCCGTCTTCGCGGTTATGGTTGCCCACCATGAGCACCTCTTTGCCGGTTACGCCTGCGCGCCCGAGCGCTTCGGCGTAATACGCCTCGTAAGGCTTGACCGAGGTCGAATTCTCATATGTGGTGACAAAGGCGAAATCCTCCGGGTTAAGCCCCGCCCAACGCAGGCGGGCCTCAACCGCTACCAGCGGAAACATGGGCATCGTGGTTACGGCCAGGCGGTAGCCGCGTTCTTTCAGGGCGCGCACCGCCGCGGCAGAAGCAGGGTTGGCCTCAACGCCTGCGCCAACCTCGTCGAAGCGGTTCAGATAATAATCCATGAACAACGGTTCCCACTCTTCGGCGCTTTTGCCCATGCGTTCGCAAAACACCTTCCAGAACGCATCGCGGTTGGTCGCGCTGCCGTCGTTTTGCCCCATGGCCATCACGCCGGCGAACAGCGCCTCGCCTCCGGCTTCGGCATCGAGCCCGTGCTCGGCCATGAATCGGCCGATGCTCGCCATATAGCCCTTCATGAACGTTTTGGTGTCTATGGGCAAAAGCGTGCCATCCAGGTCGAAGAACACGGTGGTGTACGAGCGGGGCGCGAGCTGGTCCTCGGAAACGGTCGCATGACCTGCCTCGGGCGCATTATGCGCGCGGTTTGTATCAAAGGGCGCAGGGGCGTTCGCCCCGCTCTGCGTCGCATTCTGGTTGGTCGGGTTATTTTCAGTCATACTCTGTCCTTTTTTGGCAGGGGGCGTTTTGATTGTTGGTGCATGGTACTATACATGAGTTTGCGATAGGGCGATTTGTCAAGGAGGCGTAACATGAGGCTGCTTCTGCATGCGTGCTGCGGGCCGTGCTCGCTCGAGCCCTTGCGCCTGCTGCTTGAAGAGGGGCACGACATCACCATCGCCTACATGAACTCGAACATCCACCCGCAGGCGGAGTACGAGCATCGTCGTGACACGCTGATGGAATTCGCGCGCGAGCAGGGCATTCCCGTGGTCGAGGGCGTCTACAGCCCCAAGGCCTGGGCCAATACGGCCGGCGTGTACGCGAACGACCCGGCCATGCGCCCGTGGCGATGCCGCGCGTGCTATCGGCAGAGGCTGGACGAAGCATGCGACTATGCGCTGACCAACGGCTTCGACGGGGTTGCTACTACGCTCACGGTAAGCCCGTATCAGTATACGGACATCATCCGCGAGGAGTTGGAGGCAGCGTGTGCCCTGCGAGGCTTGGTGCCGGTGTTTCGCGATTATACGGATCAATATCCCGAGGCTACGCGTCGCAGCAAGGCGCTGGGGATGTATCGCCAGAACTACTGCGGGTGTGCGGTCTCCAAAAAGGAGGCCGAGCAGGAGCGCGAGGAGCGTCGCATCGAGCGCGCGGCGGCAAAGGCTGCCAAGCTTGCGGCGGAGGCGCCCAAGCGCGCGGCGGCAGAGGCGGCGCGAGCCAAGAAGCGCGCCGAGCGCCAGGCCTACGCCGAAAAGCGAGCGGCTCAGCGTGCGGCGTTGAAGGCATACAAGCAGGCGCATCCATCCGATGCGCAGGATGAATAGAAGGACAAAGGCAGCAATGAAAACCGAGGATTTCGACTACGATTTGCCTGAGCGCTGCATTGCGCAGGAGCCTGCTGCAGTGCGCGACGCGTGCAAGATGCTCGTGATGGACCGCAAGACGGGAGCGCTGGAGGATCGTATTTTCCGCGACATCTATGACTATCTGCAGCCGGGCGATGTGCTGGTGGCAAACGACACGCGCGTGATGCCCGCCCGCCTTCTGGGCGCCAAGCGGGGCACGGGCGGTCAGGCCGAGGTGTTTCTTTTGCGCGAGCGCTTCGATCGCGAGCTCAAGACGGGCTCGTCTGCTGTGTGGGACGTGCTTGTGCGTCCCGGCAAACGCCTAAAGCCCGGCAGCGGCGCCATCGTTGATTTCACGGATGCGGCAGGCGAGGTTGCGCTTTCCGCCGAGATCATAGACTGGGGCGATGACGAGGGAAAAGGCGAGCGCGTCGCCCGTCTGACCACGCCGCGCGCATCGCTCGATGAGGCGCTGCATGCCGTAGGCCACACGCCCCTGCCGCCCTACATCAAAGGCTACGCAGGCGACGAGGAGATGTATCAGACCGTGTACTCCAACGAGGAGAAGAGCGCGGCCGCTCCCACTGCCGGTCTGCATTTTACCCCCGAGCTCATCGAGCGCCTCAAGGCAAAAGGCGTCGAATGGCGCACGGTTGAACTGGAAGTGGGGCTGGACACGTTCCGCATTGTGGACGAGGACGACCCGCTCCAGCACAAGATGCACACCGAGCTCTACACCGTGAGCCAGGAGGTGGTGGATGCGTGCGACGCGGCGCATGCGCGTGGCAACCGCGTGATTGCCGTGGGCACCACGAGCGTGCGTTCGCTGGAGAGCGCTTTCGACCGTGAACTGGGGCGTTTGCGAGCGCGCCAGCACGAAGCCACAAGCCTCTATATTCTTCCGGGTTACGAGTTTGGCGTGGTGGATGCGCTCATCACCAATTTCCATGTGCCGCGCTCCACGCTCATGATGCTCGTGAGCGCGTTTTCGACCCGCGACAACGTGATGGCTGCCTATCGGCATGCGATCGAAAATGATTACCGCATGCTCAGCTTCGGCGATGCCATGTTTATTCACTAGGGGAGGTTTTGCGGGGGCATGAGGCGCCCCCGGCTACCGTAAGCGATTCTCAATGACTCGATGCGTCGCATGGCGACTGGAATGCGATGCATCGAGGTTCGTTTTCCATGGTGTGGTCATTTTGCTCTCGAATGGGCGATTTGGCTGCTTGGAGTGAGTGGTTTCGGTCTTGCTCGGCTTGAAAACGCGCTTTTCGAGGGGTCGATTACCTCGCTATGCAGCGTTTGAGTGCCGCAAAACGCTCTGTAATCGCCCATTGGAAAGTAAAATGACCAAGACTGAGAAATCGAACGCACTTTTCGCCCATTTGCTGATAATTTGACCAGGGTCTGGGCCGGACAAGGTGCTGCTTCCAAGAAAGGAACCGAGTATGTCCCTTTTTGACGTAACCATCGATGCGCACGACGGGGAGGCTCGAGCGCTCACGTTCGAAACCGCGCACGGCACCGTGCATACGCCCATGTTCATGCCGGTAGGTACGCACGCCACGGTAAAGGGCGTAACGGTTGACCAGCTGCGCGGCATCGGCAGCCAGGTGGTGCTTGCGAACACGTACCACCTCTACATGCGTCCCGGCGTAGAGATTATCGAGGCGGCCGGCGGCGTGCAGAAGTTCATGAACTATGACGGCCCCATGCTCACCGATTCGGGCGGGTTTCAGCTGTTCAGCCTAGATCACATGATGAAGACCGACCCTGATGGCGTAACGTTCCACGCGCGTGACTACGACGGCTCCAAGCATCGCTGGACCCCCGAGATCAATATGGATATCCAACAGCGCATCGGTGCCGACATCGTGATGCAGCTAGACCAATGCATAGGCTACCCGGCTGCCAAGGAGGATGTGGCCGCATCTACCAAGCTTTCGTGGGAATGGGCCGAGCGTTGCTGTGCCGCCCATACGCGTGAAGACCAGGCGCTCTTCGGAATCGTGCAGGGCGGTATGCATCTTGATTTGCGCCTTGAGAGCGTGCGCCGCCTGCTCGACATAGACGAGCGCAGCCGCGCGGCTGGCCACAAGGGCTTCCAGGGATTCGGCATCGGTGGGTACTCGGTGGGCGAGCCGCACGACGTGATGTTTGAGACCCTGCCCCAGGTGTGCGCAGCGCTGCCCGATGACCGTCCGCGCTACCTGATGGGCGTAGGCAATCCCACCACGCTCGTGCGTGCAGTGCGCGCCGGCGTGGACATGTTCGACTGTGTGCTGCCCACGCGCACGGGCCGCATGGGCACGGCGTTCTCGCACGAGGGGCGCATGAATCTGCGCAACGCCAAGTACAAGGCCGATTTCACGCCGCTCGACCCGCAGTGCAGCTGCCCGGTGTGCACGCAATACACGCGCGCCTACCTGCGTCACCTGGTCAAGCAGAACGAAATGCTGGGCGGCATTCTGCTGTCGATCCATAACCTGCACTTCCTTATCGACCTCATGGCCAAGGCACGCGAAGCCGTGCTGGCAGGCGAATACGAGGCGTTCTATCAAGACTGGATGAATTCCCCGGCCGCCAACGACTACTGATGCGTCGAGCTTTAAGCGTTCGACCGGCTCGACAGGGCTGCAGAAGGGCATGCTGGGGGAGTTCGTATAGTTTTGCCAATAGGTTTTGGAGGGGTGCTTCCGCAGCCGCCGCCGAGCAATAGGGCCGGTGGCGGCATCGCCGCCGCATCGTATGCCGGTAGAGACACCACCGCCGCATTGGCATGTGCCCGGTATAAAAATCGCGTTATCTGCGAACTTTCCGGGGGTCTTTTCCAGAAACGGCGTTATATGTGCGGGCGCATCGGTGTATGAAGAGGGTTCATGGACGGAGGCGTGATTCTGACTGGTGTTTCACGGGTCTGCCATGGCTCGTGCCCGGGTTTCGGCGAATCCGGCGCCGTTTGCTCGCGCATATAACGTCGTTTTTATACCGAGCCCCTCGAAACTTAGCAGATAACGCGATTTTTATACCGGCGGCATCGGTGCCGGCGGCGTTGCGCCGGCAGCATTGGTGCGGGCGGCATTGACGTAGCCGGCGTTGTACGGGTGTCATTGCGCCGGCGGACCCGATGCCTGCGGTATTGGGAAGGTGGCCGCGAGGTGCTTATATGGGAATGCGCGGCGGACCCGATGCCTGCGGCATTGAGGGGAGTTTTTCTGGGGCTGCAGGCGATGCGGACGGTTGTGGGTATCGGCGATTGCAAGCGAAGAGGACGCTGTGGGCATCGGCAATCGCAAGCTAAGAGGGCGGCTGCGGGCAATGGTAATCTGGGTATTTTCCTGAAAGCGTGCGTTTGTTCCTCGCAAGCGTCATAATGACGTGCGGATGATAATGGTTGCTCCGGGCGAAATCGCATGACGATGCATGCTGCCCGCGGGCATCGCGAGAGGAATCGACTCATGACTATGTATGACGGAGAGGGCCAGCCCGAGCGCAACGACGCATGCTGGTGCGGCAGCGGCAAGAAGTATAAGAAGTGCCATCTGGCTATCGATGAGCAGCTCCAGCATCTCTATGAGCAGGGGCGCGAGGTGCCTGCTCGCGCTCTGCTCAAAACGCGCGAGGATATCGAAGGCATCAAGCGCAGCGCGGAGGTGAACGTGGGTGTGCTCGATTACGTCGCTGAGCGCATCAAGCCCGGCGTGACCACCCAGCAGATCGATGAGTGGGTGCACGAGTACACGGTGAGCCACGGCGCCATTCCGGCCCCGCTCGATTACGAGGGCTACCCCAAGAGCGTGTGCACCTCTGTTAACGAGGTGGTGTGCCACGGCATTCCGTCTGAGGACGAGGTACTCAAAGAGGGCGATATCGTCAACATCGACTGCTCTACCGTCAAAGATGGCTATTTTTCCGACTCGTCGCGCATGTTCTGCATCGGCGAAGTAAGCCCCGAACGCGAGCGTCTGGTGCGCGTTACCAAGGAGTGCGTGGAAAAGGGTCTCGAGGCCGTAAAACCCTGGGGCACGCTGGGCGATGTGGCCCATGCGGTGCAGGCCCACGCCGAGGCCAACGGCTATTCGGTGGTGCGAGAATTCGGCGGCCACGGCATCGGCCTGGAGTTCCACGAGGATCCGTTTGTGGGATTCGTGGGCGAGCCGGGCACGGGCATGGTGCTGGCTCCGGGCGTGTGCTTCACCATCGAGCCCATGATCAACGCGGGTGCGCCCGACATCGACATAACCGATCCCAACGGCTGGACCGTGCGCACCGCCGACGGCTCCGACACTGCACAGTGGGAAGTTCAAATCGTTGTCACCGAGACGGGGTACGAGCTCATCAGCTGGTAACTGCTCATATTTTGCAATGGAAAACCTCGCAGGGCGCATGGAAAACCGTGCGCCTTATTCTCGATTGTGGCAAAATAACAAAGTTATGACGAAAATGACCGTCTGGCGGTTTTTCGCGGGCGTGCTGCCAAGCGCGGCGCTCGAGCACGGCGGTCGAGTGAAGAGCTTGCGAAGAAGAGAGACCAATGAAATTCGGCAAAGGTTCATCTAAGAAGGTTTCCGCGCAGGGGCAAAACGCCGACGCACATAAAGCGGCCCCGATGGGCAGATCAGCGCAGCGCGGCTCGGGCCGTGCGGGCAAGAGCGCGCGCGGCAAGGGCGCCAACCGTCGCAATATATGGCTGCTGGTGCTGGCGGCGTTGCTCGCCATAGGGTCGATTGCCCTGTTCACGCCCCCGCAGGAGAAAATCAACCAGGGCCTGGACATTCAAGGCGGTCTCTCGGTGGTGCTCACCGCTAAATCCGATGACGGCGGCGCCGTTTCGGCCGAGGACATGGAAGCCTCGCGCGCCATCATCGAGAACCGCGTTAATGCGCTGGGCGCCTCGGAGGCTACGGTGGCGCTTCAGGGAACCGATCAGATTCTGGTGCAGATTCCCGGCCTGACCGATGCCGAGCAGGCGCTCGACACCATCGGCAAGACCGGCAAGCTCGAATTCGCGCGCCTCGACTCGTTCACCGACGAAACGGTGCGCGAGCAGATCGACTCCGGTCAGTACATGCAGCAGCAGACGGTGACCGATGCGGAGGGCAACCAGTTCCCCACGGGCGATGTCGAATACACCATGGAGGTCGAGAGCGGCACCTACACGCCCATTGTCACAGGCGATCAGATCGAGAGCGTGCAGGTGGGTCGCGCCAGCGAGGGCTCGACCGACTATTCCGTAAACGTCCGCCTGAACTCCGAGGGCGCTGCCGCGTTCGCCCAGGCTACGAGCGAGCTCGCCGCCGACCACGGCAAGATCGTCATCCTGCTGGATGGCGTGGTGCAGTCGGCGCCCGCCGTGCAAAACGAGATTCCCAACGGCGATGTGGCTATCACCGGCGGCTATTCGCTCGAAGAGGCGCAGCAATTCCAGACGGTGCTTCAGTCCGGCTCGCTTCCTGTGAGCTTCGAATACGCGCAGAGCCAGACCGTTGGCCCCACCCTCGGCCAGGATGCGCTCGCGTCCGGCGTGATCGTGGCGGGCATTGGACTTGCGCTCGTAATGCTGTACCTGCTCTTGTTCTACCATGGCCTGGGGCTCATCACCGCCGCTGCCATGGCCGTGTTTGCTGTGCTCTATCTGGGCCTGCTCGCGCTGCTTTCCGCCTTTGGCCTGTTCAGCCTGTCGCTTGCGGGCATCGCTGGCATCGTGCTCACCATCGGCATGGCGGCCGACTCTTCGATCCTGGTGCTTGAGCGCTTCCGCGAGGAAATTCGCATGGGTCGCTCCGTGCGCGCTGCGTCGGATACGGGCGTGCGCCATGGCATCCTCACCTCCATCGACGCCGACCTGGTAACGCTTGTCTCGGCGCTCACGCTGTTCTTCCTGGCCAGCGCATCGGTCAAGGGCTTCGGCATGACGCTTGCTTTGGGCATCGTGTGCGACATCGTGATGATGCTCGTGTTCAAGGCGCCCATCATTCGTCTGCTTGCGCCGCGCGCCATCAAGAAGCATCCCGGTTTCTGGGGCATTCGCGACTGCGAGGATGCCGCCCCCTACTTCGAGGGCGAAAAGAAGCTTGGCGCTGGCGAGAAGCTGCGTGGCCGTTTCATCAAGCGCGATTTCGACATCGTAGGCAAGAAGCGCATCTTTTTGACCATTTCCGCCGTGCTCATCGTGGCCGTGATTGCCGTGGTGGGCATCCGCGGCATCAACTTTGGCATCGAGTTCGTGGGCGGCACCTCGGTCACGTTCCACGGCACGGGCGACACCACCATCGAGCAGGTGCGCGACGCCTTCGCCGATGCGGGCGATCCCGATGCGGTCATCCAGACCACCAACGCCGATGGCGAGGAAGGCTTCTTGGTGCGCACAGCGTCCACCTCGGCGCAGGATGCCGCCACAGTGGCCGGCCAGGTGGCGGATTCCTTCGGCTGGGGCGCGGATTCCTACGAAGTGACCACCATCGGCCCCGACTGGGGCGCGAGCGTGATCCAGAGCTCGGCCATCGCCTTCGCCGTGAGCCTCTTGCTGATCATCGCCTACATCAGCGTGCGCTTCCGCGATCCCAAGATGGGCGTTACCGCGGTGGTGGCGCTGCTGCATGACCTGGTCATCGTGTTCGGCGTGTATGCGCTGGTGGGCCGCGAGGTTACGCCCAACACCATCGCGGCGCTGCTCACCATCCTGGGCTATTCGCTCTACGATACGGTGGTGGTGTTCCACCGCATCAACGAGAACATGAAGGCCGAGGGCGGCCCGGGCTGCACGTTCTCCAGCATGGCGAACCACTCCGTGAACGAGGTGCTCATTCGCTCGATGAATACCTCCATCACCTCGCTTATCCCGGTTGTGGCGATGCTGCTGTTCGGCGGCGAGACGCTCAAAGACTTCGCTCTTGCCATGACCATCGGCCTGGTGTGCGGCTGCTACTCGTCCATCGCCATCGCTACGCCGCTGTACTGCATCTGGAAGGAGCGCGAGCCTAAAAACGCGCGCCTCGTGCGCAAGTACGGCAAAGACGTGCGCCGCTTCTTCCTGAACAGGCTAGAGGCAGCCCCCGTAGCCGCCGATGCGGGCGTTGCGGCAGCTGAGGCGTATCACGAAGGCCGCACGGATAAGGCGCAGGCGGCTGCCGATAAGGCGGCAAAGACGGCCCATTCCGAGGCGGCGGGCGAACAGGGCGGCGCTGCGTCGGGCGCGGGCTCCGAAAGCTCCCAGGGCGTCGACGAGGGCGCTTCCGCCGCATCATCCAAGAGTGCGGCGCTCGGCGGCTCCTCGACGGCGCGCACGGGTTCGTCCCGCAAGCCTGCCAAGGGCTCGTCGCGCAAGAGCAACCACCACTACGGCAAGAAAAAGAAGTAGGAGGAACGCAATGGCAGAGATTCGCGAGGGCAGCGCGCCCAACTTCGCCCCTCCCGTGGAAGAGGGCATCACGTTTACCTTTGAGGACGAGAAGGGCGATACGCAGGAGCTCGAGTTCCTGGGCCTCATCCTGCATGAAAATCGCCGCTATGGATTCTTCTTCCCCGTGGATGACGATCATCCGGCAAAATCGTCTGGCGAGGTGCTCATTTTGGAGGTCACCGAGCTTGATGAGGAGGGCCAGCCCGCCGAGTTCGAGCTGGTTGAAGACGAGGCCATCGCCCAGGAGGTCTACGACGACTTCCGCGAGGCAACCAAGGATTTGTACCGCTTCGCATAAGCTGCGGTCGTGTTAATCGGATAACGGGCGAGACCGGCATGATCGGCTCGCCCGTTTTGTATGCGCACCTTTGCCCCGCTCGCCCCCTACACGCTTTTGCGCTTCGTGCGTCTGGGTGGGGCCGAGGATTTCCGCAACTTCAGGATTGGCCTCTGATTTTGCGTTTCGTGCGCCTGGGTGGGGCCTCATGCTCGTTTGCTTTGTCGGCGTTATGCTTGGGGCGTTCGACGCATCGAGTAGCGGCAAAATCGAGCGGAGTAACACCAATTTAACACTCAATTTCGCATTCGCTACTTTACTCCACTGTGTTAAAGCGCTATTGTGCCTCCATGGTTTTTCTCCATGGGGCATTTTTCATTTTGGCTCCATGGGCATTGCACGGAGGTTCTACCACATGTACGGCATTCGGGAAGTCCTGCTCACGCAGGTTCGAGGCGACTACTCAGAGCACTTGAGCGTAGGCGATTTCAAGCTTGATTGCTCCATGGGCTCAAATCCCTACGGCACGCCGCCGATTTCGATTCCCGAAATCACCCTGCGCGATCTTGCGGAATACCCCGAGACCGACGCGGCGCTCGTGAGCGCCTTACGCGAGCGTTTCGCCCCCATCTTGGACATCACGCCCGACATGCTTGTGTTCTCGTGCGGCTCCATCGCCTCGTGCATGGAGCTCACGCGTATGTGCATGGTGCCGGGCAAGACGATCGTATGCATGGCCCCCACCTTCACCGCCGTCACCGACGACATGGCGACGTATGGGCCTGCGTTCAAGCGCGTGTATCTGCGCCCCGAAGACAACTACGCCTTCGATGCGCAGGCGCTTATCGATGCCATCGAGGAAAACCCGGGTGCTTATGTGTACGTGGATAATCCCAACAATCCCACCGGCCAGGTGTTTCCGCTGGAGGATGTGCGCCGCGTTGTGCGGGCGGCGCGCGATGCCGGCTCGTTCATCACCATGGATGAGGCCTATGGCGATTACATGCCCGACGACCAATCGGCGCTCAATCTTGTATCCGAGTTCGACAACCTTGCCGTGGTGCGCACCTTCTCGAAAGGGTGGGGCCTGGCGGGCGTCCGGCTTGGCTACACGGTGGCTCAGCCGCAGGTGGCGGCAGCCCTGCACAAGGTGAACGTGCCCTATTCCAAGAATTCCATCGCGCATGAGCTCGCCTGCCAGGCAATAGCCTCGGGCTGGGCGCTGCGTACCCGTGAGCGCGTGCTGCGCGACAAGCCTCGCGTTCTTGACGCGCTTGCCGCCTGCAAGAACCTGCACGTCGCGCACAGCAGCAACGGCGTGTGCATCTCCATGGTATATGTGGACGATGACCAGATTGACCTGGAGCAGGTGTTCGCGCAGGCGGGCGTACGCGTGGTCACGTGCGCGGGGTACGACGGCTTGGGCAAAAACGCCGTGCGGCTGAACCTGCACGAAAACGTGGATGCCTTGGTGGAGCTTATCGCCCAGGTGGATGAGCTTGCCGGCCGGGCAATTGCAAGCGGCGGCTCAAGCAAGTAGCGGGATTCACAAGTAAAGGCAACGAACGGGCAAAAGGAAAGGCAATCAATGGTTATGTGGCAGTTTGCATATCGATTTTACTTTAGCAAGACCTCATGACTGCGGTTGCTGCCTGCCATTGGCTGTAAGCATTTTGGTATGAAAAGGCGCCGCAACCCGGCGCCTTTTTGTATATCGGGAGCGCCTTCCCAGCGGTCCAGAGGCCGCACCAAGGCGAACGCCTCCCAAGGATGGCGAAATGCCCTTCGCCATCCTCGGAAGGCGGGGCGCACCCGCCGTGCGTCTTCCGAAATCGGCGGAGCGAAAGGAATCCGGCAAAGAGAAAGGAACAACCATGTCGGAGAAAACCACCAACGAAGCCGCGGTAGGATACGCGGCGGGGCAGGGGAGCCTCGGGCGATCCAATCCCGAGCAAGGCGCCAAGAGCAAATCGGCGAGCGTGCTCACCATCATCAAGTTCGCCGGTGCCTTCGTGGCGTTTCTCATTGGCTCGGGCTATGCGACGGGTCAGGAGATCATGCAGTTCTTTACCGCATACGGCATCTGGTCCATGGGAGGATTGCTCATCGCGCTGATCCTGTTTGCGTGGTTGGGCAAGGTTCTCATGAACTACGGGTACAGGCATAAAGACCTGGGCCCCGATGCAATGTCCGACCGGGCTTTCCGCTACTATGCGGGCAAGTACTTCGGAGCGTTTTTGGCGTGGTTCATCCCGCTGTTCCTCGTACTTGTGTGCATCGTGATGACCTCCGGTGCGGGTGCCACGTTGGCGCAGTACTTCGGCATTCCGGCATGGGCGGGCTCGCTTGCCATGTGCCTGATCGTGTTCATCACCAACATCTTCGGCTTCCATCGCATCGTGGACGTGATCGGCGTGGTGGGCCCCATCATCATCGTGTTCACCCTGGCCATTGCCGGCTACGCCATTGCCTCCAACCCGCAGGGGCTGGCAAACGTGGGCGAGCAGAGCAGCCTGTTTGCGGAAATGGCCAACGCCACCAACGGCGCTCCGCTGTGGGCTTTGGGCGGCCTTTTGTACGTGGCCTACAATGTGGCCGGATCCGTGCCGTTCTTCGCACAAACCGGCGGTACCGCCCGCGTGCCGCGCGAGGCTAAAATCGGTGCCGTGCTGGGCGGCATCGCGTTCATCGGCGCCGCAATGCTCATGAACGTCGCCCTGTTGTGCCACATTGAGAATGTGTACATGCTGGACGTGCCCACGCTGTACCTGTCTGATTTGATCAGCCCCGCGCTGAGCGTGGTGTTCGCCGTGATCGTGCTGTGCGGCATCTACTCCACGGCGGCTCCTATGATGTGGACGGCAGTGAACCGCTTTGCCCCTGAGGGCACCAAGCGCAACAAGGCCGTGCTGGTTTTGTTCAGCGCCGCGGTGCTTGTTATCGCGGTAAGCCCCTTGGGCTACAGCCAGCTCATGGGAATCATCTACCCCTACACCGGCTACATCGGCATCGCGTTCATCGCGTGCGTGGTTGTGCGCCAGCTCATTGAGCTGTACAACAAAAAGCGCGGCGTTGACGTTGAGACGCCCCTGCTTCTGAAAAAGGATGCGGAGGTTTCCACGAGCGCGGAAGCGACTCGCGGGTAAGATCCGATCGGGAAGCGGCGGGGGAGAGGGCGCGATCTTCTTGGGAAGCGTTGTTTTTCGCGGTCGCCCCGCTGCTGCTTGCTGGTAGCGTTACGCTTGACGGCTGGCTGGCTCGCTTGCCGTCGGACCCATCTGCACGGTAAGAATGATTCGATAAGAAAACGGGCAGAACCGTCTGTGAATTGCCTCCCATTTCCTGGACAAAGAAATCGAGTCTGGGAAATGGGAGGCTTTTTCATGTCCGTCGGTCTACTATTGAGGTACGGCCGCTCGCTCTGAGAGCGCGCCGCGTTTAGAACTCAAAGCGGCGCTCGCTGCCGTCGATGTCGCAGAAGCGAGCCACGCCGTGCTTCACGCTGAAGAAGGCAAGGCGCCCATCGTTGGGGGAGTCGTGATGCTCGCCGATACCCACCATATGCTCAAAGCCCGCTTGGCGTACGGCGTCGCTTACGTTGGCGTCATCGGCAAGGTTCGCCTCGCCGGAGAGCACGATCCAAAACTCGCCGGGCTTCCATCCAGAAACCTCGAACTTGGGATGCGCCGAAAGCTCGCGCCACACGTCCTTATCGCGCGACGTGGAAAACCACAGCTTGCCGTCGTCCACTGCGGCGAAGCTGAACGGCCTCACGCGCGGTTGCTCGGGGTCGCGCTCGTCGATCGTGGCCAAATACCACGCCGGAATGCCGGTCAGATACTCAAGAATCTCGTCCATAATGCGATTCCTTTCTTGGCCCGCTTTCTCAACCTATTACTAACGTATTTCAACTCACTAGCGGCGTATTTCAATCCGCGCTAGCGTTTTTCAACCTACTGCTAATGTACTAAGCCTCTGCGCTTGAATGCCTCGTGCTCAAAAACGCCTCTCCCCGTGCCATTCGCATGCCGCTCTACAGCTCCACAGGCACCCATTCGTCGTGATTGCAGATCCACGCCTTTGGCTCCTCGACCGAGAAAAATACCAGCGTGGAATCGTTCGGTCCGTCGTAGTGCTCGTTTAGGCCGGTCAAGTGATCGTATCCTGCCTGACGCATCTCGGCGTTTGCACGATCCTCAAGTCCCGCACGGCCGCGCAGAATCAGCCAGCCATGGCCAGGCCACCACGCGGTCGCCTCGATCAGCTGGTTCTGCAGCAGTTCCTCCCACACATCTTTGGTGGTGGCGGTGCAAAACCAAATCTTGCCGTCTTGCTCGGCGGCAAAGCTGAACGGGCGCACGTGCGGCTGGTTATCCACGCTGGTGGCCAGGTACCATGCGGGGATGGAGGTCAAATACTCGAGAACGGTTTTCATTCCAGGAGTCATAGCGGGTCCTTTCTTTACACCAGGGCGTTTACGGCGAAAATGCCGGCGAACAGGAGCGCGATTACCGCAACCGCCACTCCGTCGCGCGGCGCGAAATGCAGGGGGTGTAGGCGCGTGCGCCCGACTTTACCGTGGTAGCAGCGCGCGTCCATGGCGGCCGAGAGCGTTTCAGCGTGGCGGAATGCGCTCGCGAACAGGGGCACCATGAGCGAGATCAGCATGCGCACCGATTTTGCGGGTCCGCCTGCCACCGATGCGCCGCGGCTGATTTGCGCGCGGCGGATGGTAACAAGCTCGCTGGCAAACTGCGGCATGAAGCGCAGCGCGATGCCCATGATCATGCCCAGCTCGTGGGCGGGCAGCCCTATGCGCGAAAACGGAGAAAGCAGCCGCTCGAACGCCTCGGTCAGATCGAGTGTCATCGTTGTCATGGTAATCAGGCTCATGCCCATCATCATGAGCACCAGGCGCGCGCCGATGAACAGGCACTGGCGTACGCCGCCCTCGCTGATGCGGATGAAGCCCAGCTGCGCAAGCGTGGCGCCGTCTTGCACCACGAACAGGTTCAGAAGCGACGCGAACAGCGAGATGAACAGCAGCGGTGCAAGCGATTTGGCGGCCTTGCTGGGCGGCACGCGCGAGATTGCGTAGAACGCCAGCACGAAGAGGGCCACCACGCCCAGCGCGGCGAAACCCTGCGCGCACAGCACGGCAGCGATGAACGCGCAGCCCAGCAAGAGCTTGGCACGCGGGTCCATCTTGTGCAGGGGGCTGTCGCCGGGGCAGTAGCTTCCGAAAGAGAATGCGCCGTTCATCGCGCACCGCCTTCGTTGTGCTGATTATGGTCCAGAGCGGTAGCCGCGGCATTATTCGCCGCGAAGCCCTCTGCTGCGGATTCTGCCGACGCAGGGGTCGGCTGCGCAGCATCATGCGCAGCGGAGCCTTCGGCGACCGCCTGAGCGACGCGCCCCGCCACCTCGCGGACGAGCGATGCCTCGTCGTAGAGCACGCTGATATCCAACGGCATGCCGGCGTCGCGCAGCTTGCCCGCCATGCGCTGCGGGCACGGCTGCCCTAAGCCAATGGCGTTGAGCTCGTCAGCGTGAATGAACACCTCGGCCGGCGTGCCCACGCAGAACATCTCGCCCTCTTTCATGATGAGCACGCGGTCGGTGAGGCGTGCGAGGTCGTCCATGCTGTGCGATACCATCACAACCGTGAGGCCGCGCTTGTGCAAATCGGAAATCATGCCGAGAAAGTCGCGACGCGCGGCGGGGTCAAGGCCCGCGGCGGGCTCGTCTAGCACGAGCACGCGCGGACGCATCGCCAGCACGCCGGCGAAGGCGACGCGGCGCTGCTGGCCGCCTGAAAGCTCAAACGGGCTCTTCTCCTGCACCTCGTCATAATCAAGCCCCACCTGGGCAAGCGACTCTTTGACGCGCTCTACAACCTCCTCCTCGGAAAGCCCCATGTTGCGCGGCCCAAACGCTACGTCGTCGAACACGGTGGCGGCGAACAGCTGATGCTCGGGGTATTGGAACACCACGCCCACGAGCGAGCGCGCCTGCGTGGCTGCCGCTTTGTCGGAAATGTCTTTCCCGTCCACCAGCACGCGGCCCATCGTGGGGCGAACGAGCGCATTCATGTGCTGAATAAGGGTGGATTTGCCCGATCCCGTATGACCGGCGATGCCTAGAAACTCACCCTCCATGACCGAAAAGGTCACGTCGCGCACCGCCCACAGCGCATCGGGGTCGTTGCCCCATTTTGCGCGTTCTGCCTGCACGTCGGTTGAGGCCTTGCCGCGCTTCGCCGCCTTCTGCTGGCGCTTTGCCATGGCGGCGTCGTAGGTGTACGACACGTGGTCGAATTCGATCAGAGGGGTGCCCTCGGCCGTGCTCGTACGGGGGAGGGGCGGCAGTTTCATGGGAGCAATCGCGCAAACGGCGGAAGCGTCTTGCGCCACGGTGTACCCTTCGGTGCACGGGAACGCGGCCGGAGCTGCGTTTCGCAGCTGTGCAATCAGGGCCGATTCATGCACGCACGGCACCACATCCACGCCCGAATCCCGCAACTGAACTGAGAAATCGCACGCGAACGGCACCTCCAGATTGAGACGCGCCAGCACGTCGGTGCGCACCAGCACTTCGTCCGGCGTGCCCTCGAGCGCCACGCGCCCTTCCTCAAGCACGATCACACGGTCTGCCTCGGCCGCCTCCTCCATGAAGTGCGTAATCATGACGATGGTGAGTCCCGCTTCGTGCAGCTCGCGGCATACGCGCAAAAGCCCTTTACGGCCGCGCGGGTCCAGCATGGAGGACGCTTCGTCCAAGATGAGGATTTTGGGCTCCATGGCCAGCACGCCCGCAATCGCCACACGTTGTTTTTGACCGCCGGAAAGCGCATGCGTCTCATGCTTTTCGAAGCCCATAAGGCCCACTTCAGCGAGCGATCGGGCCACACGCGAGGCGATTTCGGCGGGCTCGACGCCCAGGTTCTCGGGGCCAAACGCCACGTCGTCTTCCACGAGGGAGGCCACCAGCTGATCGTCGGGGTTTTGAAACACCATGCCCGCGGTGGAGCGAATCAGGTAGAGCGCCCGCTGGTCGCGCGTGTCGTTGCCGTCTACCGTCATAGAGCCTTCGTCGGGCGCAAGAAGCGCGTTGATGTGCTTGGCGAACGTGCTCTTGCCGCTTCCGTTGCCGCCGAGAATGCACACGAATTCGCCTGCGTTTACGTGTACGTTCACGTCGCGCAGGGCGAACGTCTGCCCGTCGTAGGTGAATCCGAGGTTGGTGCTGTCGATCATGGAGTGCCTTGTCTTGTATCGATTGATGATAGGAGTCGATGTTGTTCGGTGTCGTCTTGCCTTAACGGGTCGCCTTCTGCCTTGACGGGCGTTCGCAACCGCCGGCACCCAAAATGCAGCAAGTCCGGCAAGATGAGCCTGCCGGACTTGCGAGACTTTCTAACGGCCCTTGACCTGATTTTTCTTAGGGGTGATCAGGTTGGAAACCGCCTTGTAGATAACCATGGTGAGCACGGAGTTCAGAATGGCCTTGGCCAGGTTGAACGGCACCACGGCGGGCAGCAGCAGCGGCATGATCACATCGGCGCTGCCGTACCAGAACCATACGCCCACGGTCAGGTTGGCGATGATCGCGCCAATGAGCATGGTCACGCACGATACGGCAAAGCCGGCGATGGCGCCCTTGAAGGTGTGGAACTTACGGTAGATAAGCGCGGCGGGCAGAATGTAGCATACTGCCATGATTACGTTCATCAACGCGCCAACCCAGTCGCCCATGATCAGGCCGTAGATGACCACGCCGATGCACCCTACGGCCACGCCGGCACCTGGGCCAAAGGCGAATCCGCAGATCATCGCGGGTACGAACGATGGGTCGTACGTCAGAAACGTGACGCCCGGAATGAGCGGAATCTGCACGAACGCCAGCAATGCGCCAATGGCCGCCATAAGCGCCATGGTCACCAACTGACGGGTGTCCCACGCATTCGTGTTCTGGAATTGGACGGTCTTCGACTGTTCAGACATGAAAATCACCTGCCTCTTCCATCCGGACTTTGACCGTTGGCCCCGGGTTTTCACCGGATCAGCCTGCCAAGCGAACCAACGCCGGCAGGGTCGCGGGCTCATCGGTGAGCGCGGGCCCTGTGCCCAGACGCACGCAGGTGTAACCGCGCTTTCCGCCGAGCGGGCACGCGCGTCCTGCGTCCGATTTACCGCCAGTGAGGAATTCCACCTCGCCCTGAAACAGTACGCGGGAGATTGTAGCACCACGAAATTGTATTGTGAACCACTTTATCCGGGTGGGGCGAAATCCCATTCGCCTCCGCCGATGCATCTACGATTGGATTGGCCTGATTGCTTTGTTTCGTTCCCGGCCTTAAGATTTGGCTTTGGGCTCCGTACCCGGCCCTGCCCTGGATGCGCTTTTTAGCTCCGATCCGGCTCTAACTCCGTATTCGTCTTTGGCCCGGTTTGGCTTCGCTCCTTCTCGGTTCGACTCTTGGCTCTGGCTTCAGCTTCTACGCCGCTTTGGCTTCGGTTTTCTTTTCGGTTTGCCTTCCGGATGCAGGATTAGATCCGGTTCTGGATTCGATTTCGACCCCGGTCCCGGTTTGGCTCGAATCGCGAATGTAAACTCAGGCTAAAACCAAGTGCGGTTCCGAGTCTGTTTGCCAGTTATTTCAAGTATGTAATCCATATTCTGCCCCTCGAACGCAATGCTGGGCAGTTTTTCTGAGTATGTAATCCACTGCGCATCGATTTTTTGTCCGTGATTCACATTGAGTGTTCGGTAGATTTCGATATCGCGACAAAACGCCTGGTCAATTATCTTAATGGGGTATCGTTTGGCAATCTCAGCCCATGAAAGCGCCCTCTTGAGTTGAAAAAAACGTGAGACAGGATTACATACTCAGGAAAACTGCCCAACTTGAAGAAAATCGGGACTGCGGACGAAAAGTTGGACGCGATTCACGCGTCCGGAAGGGGGTCCGCATGTATGATAGGGACGTGGTGGAGCTTGCGCTGCTCGCCCTGGAGGAGGGCATGACGCACGCCGAGGCCGCCGA
>NZ_QIBX01000021.1 GCF_003725995.1 Slackia equolifaciens | reverse complement strand
CCATTGCGCAAAATTCCCCACTGCTGCCTCCCGTAGGAGTCTGGGCCGTGTCTCAGTCCCAATGTGGCCGATCGGCCTCTCAGCCCGGCTACCCGTTGTAGGCACGGTGGGCCGTCACCCCGCCGTCTACCTGATGGGCCGCGACCCCATCCCCCGCCGCATACGCTTTGCCGGAGGGGGCATGCGTCCTCTCCGGTTCGCCCGGTATTAGCCGCCCTTTCGGGCGGTTGTCCCGGGGCGGGGGGCAGGTTGGTCACGTGTTACTCACCCGTTCGCCACTCTATGCGCGCCCGAAGGCGCCTTACTCGTTCGACTTGCATGTGTTAGGCACGCCGCCAGCGTTCATCCTGAGCCAGGATCAAACTCTCCGTTGAAGGTCCGGACTTCCGTCCGGCAACGTTTCAAGAATCGATCCGGGTTCCCCGGAGCTGTATGCTCCGTCCTGGCTTATATCTCTCACTCCACAGTATCCGGTTCTCAAGGTTCCCCCGGCCCCCGGGCTCCGCCCGGGTCGGGTTCGCGTCGCAGGCTCGCTGCTGGCGCGAGGAAGTATATTACCTCGCCGCCCGCCCGGTGTCAAGAACTTTTTTCAGGAATCTGAAGATTCGTTCTCGCCGGTGCCTTTCGCCGATCGCTTTGGGCCGGCTACTGGGCTGTTGCCCTTGCGACGAGTTCGGTATTATACGCACCTATGACGACCTATGCAACGACTTTCTTCGATTCGGAGTAAATTGTTTGATTTAATGCGTTCCCATCTACCCTTCAGCACTACACCATCGCAGGTCGACGCCATAAGTATCTAGATGGCTCTTTGCATCCCTGATTGTGAAGATGCCTCCACAATGCCCCTTCTCGTGCTTGAATCCAGCAACCATGCCATGAATGCTTTCATATGAGATGCGCTGCATCCCGAAGCAGGCCGAAGGGTCAACGGTGCGATACGCTTCGATGGTCTTAATCAGTCCTCGAGGGTCTATGTCTGTCTTCTTCCCTTCATGATGTAGGAACTTTTGCACCCAAGCTGAATTAGATCTGACTTAAGAAAAGAGGCGCCCACTCGGGACGCCTCTTCATGCGCATATATATGTATATATAAAGCTTGAACTGAATCGTTCGAATGGCGGCAGGCTCTACACCAGACGGACGAATTTCTTCTTGCCCACCTGAATCTTTGCCTCCTTGAGGAAATCAGGAGCAACGTTGTAGCGCTTAGCCTCAACAGCTTCGCCATTCACCTTGACGCCGCCGCCGTCAATCAGGCGACGAGCCTCGGAAACGCTCGGAGCAACGCCCGCGTCAACGAGCAGCTTGGCAAAATACACGGTGCCATCCTCGCCCGGAGTCAAATCGGCCGCGAACGTAGGGGCGTCCTCAGGGAAACCATGCTCCTTGAACTTGAGATCGAAATCGGCCTCGGCGGCCTCGGCGGCAGCCTCGTCGTAATACGCGGCTACGATGTTGCGCGCGAGGGCACGCTTCACCTTATTGGGGTGCAGCTCGTCGGCAGCAAGACCGCGCTCGATCTCGTCGATGGCAGCGACATCCTCAGTGGAGGCAAGGCGGTAGTATTTCACCATCAGCTCGTCGGGGATGCTCATCACCTTGCCGAACATATCATTGGGCGCATCGGTGAGCCCGATGTAGTTGCCATAGCTCTTAGACATCTTCTGCACGCCATCGGTGCCCTCGAGCAGAGGAAGAGTGAGAGCGACCTGGGGCTCCATCCCCATCTTTTCCATGAGCTCGCGTCCGGCGAGCAGGTTGAACAGCTGATCGGAACCACCAATCTCCACATCGGCCTTGATGACCACCGAGTCATATGCCTGCATCACAGGATAGAGGAACTCATGCAAAGCGATGGGCAGACCGCCCGTGTAGCGCTTGTGGAAATCATCGCGCTCGAGGATGCGCGCCACGGTGAAATTGCTGATGAGCTTAAGGAGGCTTTCCATATTAAGATCCAGAATCCACTCCGAGTTGTAGCGGAGCGTGGTTTTTTCCGGATCGAGAACCTTGAACGCCTGATCGACATACGTCTGGGCATTCGCAGCAATCTGCTCGCGCGTCAGCTGAGGACGCGTCGAGTTGCGACCCGAGGGGTCGCCAATCAGCGCCGTGCCGTCGCCGATGATGAGCGTGACGCGATGGCCGAGGTCTTGGAATTGGCGCAGCTTGCGCAGCGGCACCGCGTGGCCCAAGTGGATGTCAGGTGCGGTAGGGTCGACGCCGAGCTTGATGTTGAGCTCTCCACCGCGCTTGAGCTTCTCAAGCAGCAGGCTTTCGGGAACGACGGTATCGATGCCGGACTTGATGATATGAAGTTGCTCTTCGGGGGTTATCGGACTCATCTCCTTCTGTATCCAGGGACGCGCCAAAGCGCGCAGTGTGCCTATAGTATCAGAAACGCGCCGCGCGGTCAGGCACGTCGAGCGCCGGACACGCACGGGAAACATTATGCCTGCGACTTGCCCGCGATGGCGGGCCGGGGCTACGACACCCCTCGGAACAGGTGCCCCGTGGTGCACCCCTCCATCTTGGGAAGACGATTGTCCCCCTTGAGCGCGATATCCCTCGCATGCACGGCGCGCGACACCGCTTCGGTCGCCTGCTGAACGTTCATGAGCGTGGTGTCCACCATGAACGCAGAGACGCCTGCGGCGATGAGGTCGCAGGCAAGGTGGGTGGCATCCAGGCGTACGGCATTGTAGAGATGACTCCTGCCGCACGCATCGGTCACCACCTGGAACTGATAGCCTTTGCGATCTTCGAGGAAATGGGGGCTTTTGCGTCGTGCGCACATGCTGCAGCGCTGATCGCACGGCCCTTGGCTCATAAGCAGGCAGTGCTCGGTAACCATGAGCTCCTGGTATCCCGCCACGGTAAGCCCTAGGGGGATCGGAGAAGTGCCGCCAAGCTCCTCTATCTGCTTGAGCGAAAGCTCCGGCGAAAGCCAGACGCGCGATACGCCCGCCTCGGCAAGCGCCGCAAGCGTCAGCGCATTGGTAACGGGCACGTGCGGCCCCACCTCCACTTTGTCGCCTTCGCTGAGCGCTCGATGGAGCTGGCCAAGCGATTCGACCATAACCGGGCTTTTGGCATCAACGAAACGCCACGGGTCGAAATCGGCCTCGGCGTTCATGGACGGCTTGTCAACCACGGGCAGAACGACCAGACGATCCTTGGGATACGACGTTGCGTCGGTCGCAGCGTTTACCTGCCCCGCCGAGCACGCCTCGCCAGGCACGAGATTGAGCGCGGGCACATAAACCGCATCGGCCCCCGCACGTTTCGCGGCACGGGCGCAAGCGGGATTGGCGGCAATCGCCATCACGCGGCACGAACCGAAACGCGGCTGACGCGAAAGGCGCTTCTGCTCCGCCTTGGGCAGAGGCCTTGCGCGCGTGCCCTTCAGCAGCGCATCCTGCAGCATCGAAAGCGCCTGGGCGCGAGCCTTATGGAGCGCAGAAAACCCGAGGCCCACCCCCTCATCGAGCTCGATGCGGAGAGATTCGAACCTAAACGGCGTATTGCCCAGGCGGTCTGTATGTTCACGCACCTCATCAGGGGTTATCGCCTTTGTACGCGCAGCCTCCACCGCGGCGCCTTCGAAGCGCACGCATGCGTCACGCGCCTGCACCGTAATCGACAACGGCTCGCCGATATGCAGACGCACCGCTGCCTGCACGCCAACGCGGGGTTCAAGAGGATCGTCCTGAAACGCGAGCGATGCGTCGCGCACGCGGAACACGCGGTCGCCCTTGGCCACCCTGCGGCCAGGGTCCAGGCGATACTCCCGTCCCCTCTTTGCGACCGTCGCGTCCAGGGTTACGGCAAAATGCCCCTTATTCGTCCAGAATTCGAGCACATCGCCCTCGTGAAGCTCTACCGACGACTCGATACGGGCTTCGCGGCCGTCGACGCGCACCACGCGCCCCACGAACACGCCGCGGTTGTTGGGACGGCGGTAGCTCATGATGTCATTGCCGCGATGGCGCTTGAGATAGCCCTCGGTGAAGCCGCGGCTGAACGCCTCGGCGAGGGCGCGGCGCTCCTCCTCGGTAGCGCCCTCGCCCGACCTCTTCACCGCAAGCAGCGCATCCTCCCCTGCCGCACCCGATGCCGCAACCGCGTCATACGCCGCAGCAAGACGGTCGAGCACCGAGCGGTACACACCCACTACGGTGGACACGTATTCAGGCGACTTCATGCGCCCCTCGACCTTCACGCTGTCGACGCCCGCGAGCGCGAGATCGGCCAGCATATCGATCGTGCATAGGTCTTTAGGCGACAGCAGGTGGTCGCCCTCGGAGGAAAGGGCATTTTTGACCGCGGCGTTATGGAGCGTGTAAGGCAGGCGGCACGCCTGGGCGCACATCCCGCGATTGGCGGAACGCCCGCCAATGAGCGAGCTCATGAAGCACTGCCCCGAATAGCACACGCACAGAGCGCCGTGCCCGAACGTTTCAACGGAAAGGCCGAGCGCATGCGCCTCCCGTGCCGCCTCGGCCACCTCGGCAAGCGTGAGCTCGCGAGCGAGCGTGACCCGGCGCGCACCCAGCGCCGCGGCTGCGCGGACGCCATCGACGTTATGGGTGTTCATCTGAGTGGAGATGTGAACGCGCGCCTCGGGGAGCGTGCGCACGATTTCCGCCGCAACGCCGATATCTTGAACGATGAACGCATCTACGCCGCGGCGGTATGCTTGACGCGCAAGCTCGAGCGCGCTTTTCGCCTCATCGGGCATGACGGCGATATTGAGCGTAAGGTATACGCGCACGCCCCGCAGATGGGCATAGTCGCATGCCTCCTGCAGCGTATCGAGCGTGAAGTTGTCCGCACCGCGTCGGGCGTTGAAATCCTCGCAGCCCAGATAGACGGCGTTCGCGCCGGCGCACACGGCCGCATGCAGGCATGCCATCCTGCCCGCAGGCGCAAGCAGCTCGATCGAACGAAACGGGTTGACGCCCGCCGGCTCGGAAGCATCTGAAGCGTTCATATCATTATAGGTATGTGGGTTCGCCATGAAATAATCCTATCGTCACGTAACGAAGCTTTGCGAATAATAGCGCTTTCAGGTATCGTGCCATCCATGAAAACACGGAGAAAACAGCGCGAGACGCGCGCGCACGCAGGACAGTGGACAATACTCGTCGTATTGCTGGGCCTTGGCCTGGCCATATTCGGCGGCTATCAAGGCGCTATGGCGCTCGTTAACGAATGGTGCAAAGATCTGCCCAGCGTTAACGACACCAACGCGTTCACGGTGTCCGAACAATCTACCATCTATGCCGCCGACTACAACGAGGAGACGGGCGAAGGCACGGTGCTCGCCGAGCTCTATCTCGAGCAGCGCGAGCCGCTCACCAGCCTGGACCAAATAAGCTCCTATGTGGTCAACGGCACCATCGCCACCGAGGACGTGCGCTTCTATCAGCACAACGGTGCCGACCTGCAGGGCATCATCCGCGCGGTGTTCGTGAACCTCTCGGGCGGCCAGGAGGGCGCATCCACCATCACGCAGCAGCTGGTGCGCAACACCCTGCTTTCCGACGAGGCGACCGAAATCTCCTTCAAGCGCAAGGTGCGCGAGATCGAGCTTGCCGTCGAGATGGAGAAGCAGTACTCCAAGGAAGAAATCCTGCTGATGTACCTGAACACCATCAATTACGGCGACGGATGCTACGGCATTCAGGCCGCCGCGCAGAACTACTACGGCGTGGACGCAACCGACCTGACCATCGCACAAGCCGCCACGCTCATCGGCATTCCCAACTCCCCCACGATGTACGACCCCTATCTCAACCCTGAGGCCTGCAAGGAGCGCCGCAACGTGGTGCTTTCGCGCATGCTCACCAACGGCGTCATCACGCAAGAGGAGTACGATGCCGCTATCGCCGAGGACCTCAACGTGCGCGAGAAAACCGAAGAGGAAGAAACCAATAACGGCATCTATCGCTACAAGTACTTCACCACCTATGTGCGCGATCTGCTGCTGAAGTCTCAGGACGAAGGCGGTTGGGGCCTTTCCACCTCGGAGCTTTTCGAGGGCGGCCTGACCGTCGTGACCACCATCGACCCCACGATGCAGCAATACGCCGAAGAGGCGGTGGCGAGGCAATACGAGAGCGGCGGCGTGGGCGAGAACCAGGAATTCGCGCTGACGCTCGTTGACCCCAATACCGGGTTCATCAAGGCGATGATCGGCGGACGCAGCTTCGACGAGGACCAGCTCAACATCGCCACAAGCGAGAACGGCCGTCAGATAGGCTCCACCGCCAAGGCATTCACCCTGGCGGATTCGATCGAAAAGGGCATTAATCCCAATACCATGATGAACTGCAGCGGGCCGGTGAACATCCCCAACGGCGCCGGCACCATGGACATCAACAACTACGGCAACATCGACTACGGCACGATGAGCATCGCCGACATGACCGCGGTGTCCTCCAACACCGGCTACATTCGCCTGTCGGTCACCGATTCAGCCGAATCGGGCGTGTCTCCCACCTCCATCGTCGCCATGCAAGAGCGCCTGGGCCTGACCCAGAAAGACATCAACGGAACGCCCAAACTCCCCGCCGTCAACACCACCACCCTCGGCGTCGGGCAGGCCAATACCACCGAGATGGCAAGCGCCTACGGCACCTTCGCCACGGGCGGCACCTACCGCCAAGCTACGCCCATCATCAAGATTGTCGACAAGAACGGCAACACCGTAGGTACCGACTACAGCACCGGCGTGGAGGGCGAGCAGGTTCTTTCCGCCGAGACGTCGTACGCGGTCACCCAGGTGCTTGAGGGCGTCATCTACAAGTCCATCGGCACCGCCACCGCCGCAGCGCTGCCCTCGGGTCAGATTGCCGCCGGCAAGACCGGTACCACGAACGACTGGCACGACCTGTGGTTCGTGGGCTATACCCCGCAGCTCTCCTGTGCGGTATGGACGGGCGACCGCGACAACGAGGACACTTACTATACCGATACGTGGTGCCAGGATATTTGGCGCGACCTGGTGAGCAATTGCCTGGAGGGTCAGGCGCTCGAGGACTTCCAGACCGCACCCGACCCCGAATACAACAGCACGTACAAGGGCTCCCACGGCAGCAATAGCAAGGATGACGAGGAAGAGGACGAAAAGAGCACCGAGGAAGAAGAGTCGCAGGAGCAAGAGACCAATCAGCCCGACGAGCCTGCGACCAACCCCGACGAGCCGACCGACCAGCCCACCGATCCCGGCACCGATCCAGACCAGCCCACCGAGCCGGTTGACCCCGAGCCCGAACCCGAGCCTGAACCTGAACCCGATCCGCCTACCGAGCCCACCGATCCGGTTGACCCCGGCACCGGCTCGGGAGATCCTACCGGCTAGCCGCCACGACCCATCTACTGTGACTTGAAAGGCGCGCATCGTTGAGATGCGCGCCTTTTCTTTTGCTTACGCGGAAGTATTCGCCCCCGTGAGTGCTATCATCCTTAATCGACACTAACGGTTTCTTTCGCGTATACAGAAGGGGGATTCCATGAGCGAAACGAACGAAACGCAACCCACGCCGGATACGTGCTCGCACGAGTGCGGCAGCTGTTCCGCCACCTGCGGAGAACGAACGGCACCGAGCAAGCTCACGCCTAACGCGGTCTCGAAGATCGGCAAGGTTATCGGCATCGTAAGCGGCAAAGGCGGCGTAGGCAAGACGCTCGTCACCTGCCTCATCGCGTCCGAGCTTGCACGCGCCGGCAAAAAGGTGGGCATTATGGATGCCGACGTGACCGGCCCCTCCATTCCCAAGGCGTTCGGCGTGTCCGGCCCGCTCCACGCCGATCAGAACGGCATCTTCCCCGCCGAAAGCAAAGGCGGGGTGAAGGTGATCTCCACCAACCTCCTGCTCCCCCAAGGCGATATGCCTGTTGCATGGCGCGGCCCTGTCATTTCAGGCATGGTGAGCCAGTTCTTCAACGAAGTGAATTGGGGCGAGCTTGACTACCTGCTTATCGACATGCCCCCCGGCACGAGCGACGTGCTTTTGACCGTGTTCCAGCAGATTCCCGTAGACGGCATCGTGACCGTATCGGCCCCTCAGGAACTCGTGGCGATGATCGTGGGCAAAGCGGTCAACCTCGCGCACAATATGGACGTGGAGGTTTTGGGCCTCGTCGAAAACATGGCTTACTTCCAATGCGATGAATGCGGCAAGAAGCACTATATCTTCGGCGAACCCCAGGGCGCCGAGGTTGCTAAGAAGTACGATATACCTGCCTACGCCACCCTGCCCATCGACCCCGCATTCGCGGCATCGGTCGACGCGGGAGCCATCGAGACATACGACGCCAAGGGCGCGCTTGCCCCCATTATTGAGGTGCTGTAGCCCAAGAAAAAAATTTTTAAATTTCCTCTTGACCCGTGACGTGACTCCTGTATAATACTTTCTCGCACCTCGGGAGAGGGAAGCACCTACGGGGCTTTAGCTCAGCTGGGAGAGCGCATGGCTGGCAGCCATGAGGTCAGGGGTTCGATCCCCCTAAGCTCCACCATAATCAACAGCCTGCCGGAAACGGCAGGCTTTTTTGTTGCCTTAGCTCATAGAGGATCGAACCCTCGCGGGGGTTCGACAGCCCACTGGGCTGTCGAATGAGGAGGGCGAAGCCCGACGTATCAAGACGCGACCGCAGGGAGCGGATTGTCGATCCCCCTAAGCTCCACCATAATCAACAGCCTGTCGGAAACGGCAGGCTGTTTTGTTGCCTTAATTCCGGCATTCCATCAACTATGCAAGGTTTTACGAAACCAAAACGAGAGAACCGTCCAAAACGCCTCTCGCTTTCCACAAGTTTTTGCACGAACATCGAGCGAAAACCGGCAAGATTCCGGCAAGGTTTTGCGGTGCTCTCAGACCATAGAATGGCAAGGTTTCGAGGCTAGCATGGATTCCGATATTCGAACACCGCCCCGCCAGAAAAGGCGGCGCGGGCATGCGACGCGCTGGGTCGCATGCGGCACGAACGGAGGCATCCATGATGAGCTCGACCTTTCCCGTCCCTCACGCCAACATATCGCGTCGCGCGTTCATGGGAGTCGCCGGGGGATTCGCCGCCGGGTCCTTGGCAACTTTGCCCCATGCGGCCTTTGGAATCTCCCCCGCCTCTGCCGCGCCATCACGCACCACCGTCGAGCAATATCTAGGGGCCACCCGATCCGCACTCGAAGAGCTCGAATCCCACGAAGCGGATTCGTACTATCTGGGGACCCCTTACGGAACGATCGGACCTGGCGAGTTCTCTCCCCTGCTTGCCGATTGGGATTGCTGGCACCCCAACGGAAAGCCTGCGGCTAACGGCGAGTCGTATATGAACTGCACAGGGTTCGTCGTAGCCGTGCTCGAGGCCTGCGGTGCAGATTGCGACATCATAGGCTCCTACGTCGACGCGACCGGCTACGACTTCGGCAATAAATCGAACTTGTCACGCTGGCGCCACTTCTTCGACGAGCATGCTTCCATGCGCACGCGGTATGAATCGAAGGAGGCGCTCCTCGCAAGCGGCAAACTATCGAAAGGCGACCTCATCATGGCCGAACCCAACGATTGGGGCGTGAACGGCGCCGACAACCACATCATGTTCTTTTGGGGCGATTCCCCCAATGAAGACCGAGCATGGCATTCCTCTTCGAAAGGCAATGGGGTGATTGCGGGCAAGGCGCCCGGCAATATGATTTCGCGCATCACGCCTAAAACGGCGGATTGCTATTGGCTGCATGTTCCCCTGACCAACCTGATAGAGGTATTGCTCAGCAAGAAATCGGCGGATGCGTCGGTTTCTGGTGAAAGCGGAGCCAATCCGGCCTACGCGCTCTCGGGAGCCACATTCAGCATATACCGCTCGTTCGAAGGCGGCGAGCTTTCCGGCCTTATAACCACGTTCACCACCGACAAGAACGGACATGCATCAGTGGAGCTCAGCCCCGGCGATACGGTATGGATCAACGAAGACGAGCCGCCAAAAGGATTTACCGCATGGGATGAGCCCCTATCCCTCACAGTGGGCGACTCCGGCGGCGAAGTGATTCTGAAAGACGTTCCCTGCGTCGTCGATGTCGTGGTTGTGAAAGAGGATGCCGAAACGGGACCCCTTGCACAAGGCTGGGCGACGCTCGAAGGAGCCGTATACGAAATCGAAGACACCAATGGCACGCTGCATCGCGCAGAAACCGCCTGGGTTGAATCCCTTGATGGCTGGGCCGCAGTTTTCAAAGGCCTGCCGCTTGGGACGGCACGCATTCGAGAAGTCATGCCTCCCCGGGGTTATCTGCTTGACGCCTCGGAAGAGGATGGCTGGCATGACCTACATCTCAGTTCGGAAGCCCATGAACCCGTAATCTCAATCCGGCTCGACACGCATCTCGAAACGGTGATAAGAGGCGACATCGTGGGCGGAAAGTTCGAAGAAGAGCCAAGCGACGAGGACGAATCGGCGAAATCGCCCCTTGCGGGATGCGTGTTTGACATTTGGCTCCAAGACGACGGGGGGCTCGCATCGCGCGGCTACGAGGTTAAGCCCATCGTGGACGCCCAGGGCAATCCGGTTATGGACGAGGATGGAACTGCCCTATCGGGCGCCTACATGGGCTCGATCGAATCGCATGAAGATGGTCGTTTCGACACCCGCGACCTTCTGGGTGGATGGAATCCGAGCGAGCACAACGGCGTGGCCGCACCCGAGCATGCCCTGCCGTACGGGACGTACGTCCTTATCGAAGCTGCGTGCCCCGACCCCGCCTTGCGTCTCGTCGAACCGATCTGCGGCATCGAGATTCGAGCACAAAGCCAGGAGGTGTTCCTCATGCTCGAGGACAAGCGCATCACCTCTCCGGTATGCGTTCGCAAGATAGATAAGCGCTCAGGGCTGCCAATCCTTAAGCCCGGAACGACCGTGGAGCTCCTGCGCAAGGAAGAGGACGGCACATATCAGCGCATGGAATTCGACGTTCACTACCCCGACAATACGACGGTTTCATCGTTCGTGATCGATGAGGACGGATTTATCTGGTTCCCCGCACAGCTCGACTGGGGAACCTACGCCATCCGCGAAACGAAAGCGGTTCCGCCGTACCTTGTTGCGAACGAGGCGGTTGAGTTCGTAGTGGACGAGCATCACGACTGGGGCGAAGGGGGCATCGAGATAACCCTTGCCGACGAGGCTGCCACGGGGACGATCAAGGGTCTCAAGACCGACCGAGAGAACGGACAGGGCGTGATGGGGGCCACGTATGAAGTTCGTGCAGCCTACGATGTGGTCATGCCCGATGGCGAGGCCGTCCTGACAGCAGGAGACGTGGCGGGCACTGCGATAACGGACGAGAACGGGGCCTGGAGCATCGAGGGGCTTCCCCTCGGCGAAGGGTCGGTCGTATATGAGATACGAGAAATCGCAACTCCGAGCGGATACGTGCTGGATGGGACGACGCATACGGTCACGCTGGATTATGCCGATGGAACGACGCCCGTGGTGGAGACGCAGGTGGCGTACGAAGAGGCGCCTACGGAACTCATTGTGAAAAAGACCGACGCCGAGACAGGTGAAGGCATAGAAGGCGTCGAGTTTTCCGTTTTCCTCAAAGACGAATCTCCAGAAAGCGCCGAAGGTTCCAAGGAGCCGGACGATACCGAGGAAGGCGATGAGGACGAGGAATCGAGCAAGACGCCCATCGATGGAAACGAGAAGGCATCTAAGGCGAAAGCCGCCGAAAGCGAAACCCCGTCGATAGAACACGAGCCTGTTGCAGTAACGAGCACCGACGCAAGCGGCGAAGCGCGGTTTCTCTATCTGGCAAACGATGCCACCTATCTGATTCGTGAAACCTCCGCACGAAACGACCTGGGATATGTGCTCAACGATGCCGAAACAGAGCGCTACCTTTCACCAGACGGCACATGGCACACGAGCAGGAAGGCCTACGAGGCGGAAGGGCTGGACGGTCATCTGGAAACAGCCTCGGTCATAGAGGTGACGAACGATTTCACCAAAGTCGCGATTTACAAAGCCGATGCCGACGCATGGGAACAGATGACCGGATCGTCCGATTCCGCCAAGGAAAGCGAGCGTGTTGCAGCGGAGCAATCGGCCCTACTCAACGGTGGAGCGTTTCGCCTCATCGGCGGAGACGGGGAATCTATAGCCCTCCCGGCGAGCCACGACGCGGAGGACACGTGGGCAGCTGCAGGCAAGCAGCCTCAGCTTTTTACGCATCTACCCGTTGGCGCTCGGTTCGTCGTGCAGGAGGTCGCCGCCCCTGAAGGATTCAGCCCGGGAGAGGAAGTGGAGTTCACCGTCGAAGACACGACCGAAGTCCAAACCGTGGTGGTTTTCAATCGCAAAATCGAATCGCTCCCTCGTACGTTCGATGGAAAGTGGCGCGTCGCCGCAGGATTCGGCATAGCCGCCGCAGGGGGCGCCGCGATAGCGGCCTACTCGCGCCGTCGGGTTCAAGTCGAGCGCCTCTCCAACCTCCGCCTTTCTAAATAAGGGTGCGGCAGACGCATGCCTCGCCCGCTTCGCGAGAGCCTCCTGGCGCACGATTCGCATCGATTTAGCCCTTCGTTTGCCAAGCGAACATCAGCAACGAGAAAGGAACCAGAATGAACAGGCAATCGTCCATCCCTATCCCGCACTCACCATGCAGTACAGCTACGCACTGTCCCAGATCAGCCCTCATCGCCCTTTTGCTTACTTTTGCAAGCACCCTCGCCTTGGCGGCAGCGCTCCTCGCCGCACGCCCCGCTTGGGCGGACCCGGCAACGGGAAGCATCTCGATTGCCGGAGTGGAAGATTCCGTCGAAATCACCGCATACCACGCTATCGAAGTCAATTATGACGAGAACACCCTAGCGCCCGACGACCCCATGTTCACCTGGGTACCGCAAATCCAAACATGGGTGCGCCAGAGCTTCCCGTCGTATATCGACGACGATGGCAATGTGACAGAAGCGTTCGATATAGGCATTTCCGATTCCGGCGAACTCGTGGACAGAAGGCCCGCAAGCGAGGCGAGCTCGTTTTACGGAGCGCTCGCATCCGCCCTTTCCTCGGGCGACGCAACGCTCGATGCCGCCGGCCAGTGCACAGGAAACGGAGCAATCGACGGTCTTCCGCTCGGCGGTTACGTCGTGCTCATCGACAACGGCATGAGCGTCTACCGCCCCAGCGCCGTCAATATTGTTCCCGTCTGGAGCGAAGACGAAAACGCATGGACGGCACCTGAGCCCGCATCCATAACCGTCAAAGCATCCGAAGTCCCCATCGTCAAAACCGTGGAAAACGAGGAAGCCGGCGCAGCCGCTATCGGCGACACCCTGACCTTCGACATCACCGCCGCAGTTCCGGTGTACCCCGATAGCGCCCAAGCGACTACGTACGCAATATCCGACACGCTGCCCGCAGGCTTGACCCTCAAGCAAGAGACGCTCAAGGTTTTCGGCGTGAGCGGCCAGGAAGAGACCGCGCTTGAAGAGGGAACGCATTTCAGCCTGGACGGGGATGCACACCCCGGCGCAACATTCTGCATGAATTTCGACTATGAGAGCATCTCATCCTTCGAAAGCATCCACGTGACCTACGAAGCCGAACTGAACGGGGAGGCGACAGTCGGCCCCGATGCCAATGTGAACACGGCATACGTGGGATACGCGAACGACCCCTATGAAGAATCCTCCTACACTGAGAGCCCCGATGATGCAAAGGTTATCACCTACGGCATAGAGATATTGAAAGTCGGCGATGGAGAGACGCCCCTCGGCGGCGCGGAATTCAACATCTCCCGATCGGCTGACGGGTCGGACCCTCTCACATTCGTCAAGGAGACCTCCGGCGTCTACCACCTTGCGTCGCAAGGCGAAGACGGTAGCACCACCGTGGTCGTGGCAGAAGACGGATCGCTGAAACTGGAGGGGCTGGAAATCGGCGAATATTACCTCATAGAAACTAAGGCGCCCGACGGATACCTCCGACTTGCCGCGCCACTCAAGGCGACCATAGCCGACGAGGACGGCGACGGGGCGCCCGACGGGGCATCCAAGACGCCTGGGTATGTGTTTCTCCAAGTTCAGAATACCCATGGGTTCACGCTGCCCGTCACGGGCGGCATGGGCGCCGCTATCATCGTCGTTGCAGGACTCGCGCTCGCCGGAAGCGGGGCGGTGGCCTGGGTTGCCGCCCGACAGCGCAGCAAGAACGAGAACCGTTGATCGAATTCCATGCGCGCGCGAGAGGTAGGAGAAGATGGCTTAGCGCGGCATCGATGCTGCTTATGGCGGTTGGAGCGGGCCTTCTGGCGTATCCCCCGATGAGCAACGCCCTCGCGCAACTCGCCCAAGATGCGGCCATTGAAGCAAGCGCTCAGGCGGTTGCCGCGCTGACGGACGAGAAAGCAGAGCGCCTTTGGCTCGAGGCCCGCCGATATAACCAAGAGCTCACGGGAGACCCGGTGCACGACCCTTTTGTTCCGGGAAGCGGCTATATGCTGCCCGATGGCTACGAAGCCACACTCGACGCCTCGGGCAACGGGGTCATGGCCACCCTCTCTATACCAAAAATAGACCTTCGGATGCCGGTGTACCACGGCACCTCGGAGGAAGCGCTTCGCAAGGGCGCCGGCCATCTAGAGCAAACAGCTCTACCCATCGGAGGATCGGGGCTGCGCCCCGTGATAACGGGGCACCGCGGCCTTCCGCAAGCGGAGCTGTTCACCCGGCTCGACGAGCTTGATTATGGCGATACGTTTGTCCTGCACGTGCTCAATAAGAAGCTTGCCTACCGCATTATCGAAATCAAGGTCATAGCACCCGATGACATGCAGAGCATCGCCGCCGTTCCGGGCAAAGACCTTGTAACGCTTGCCACCTGTACGCCGTACGGCGTGAACACTCACCGGCTTCTGATTACCGGGGAGCGCTGCCCCCTCGAATCTGTCGAGACGCGCACGCCGCCCGATGCGCACGCAAAGCTGTTCGCCGCCGTCATGCTTGCGGGGGCCATGGCGCTGACGGTGCGAACGATGCAAAGAAGGAGGAGGACCATGAGCGTCTCAAAGGGAAGGAGCCAACGCCGCGGCATGGGTCCCGGGGCCATCGCCCTGGCAATCATCGCGTTTGGCGCACTCGCGCTTGCTCCCCTGTGCCACATCGCCGCATGGGCCTCAAGCAACCCTAGCACCGATGCGACCGGTCAGGAGTTTTCAAGCTTGGAGGCCTCCGTGCAAGAAGATTGTCAGACGGAGACCAACCCGTCACACCCCTCAGATGCTGACGAGGCCAGTGCCGAGCCCGACGACGGCCCCCGCGCATCCCGGACGAGCAAATCGCACGCTCCCTCATCGGCCATCCTCAGCCCCTCGACCGACGTGACCGTTCCCCCGCTTCCGGCCGCCGGGAACGAGCAGAGCGTATCTATCGCATGGCGCGACACGGGCGACGACATGATGACGATAGGAGACGACGGCAGCCTGAGCATCGACCTCACCGGCTACCGAAGCGCATACGCGAGCGACCTGGTCGTAGGCGCGACCGTCGAGTGGACCTCGAGCGGCTCGGCCGACTACGAGCCAGGCGAAGTCGAGGTGCGCATTCCCGACCATCTCTTCATGGCTCGCGACGGCGAACCCTATGAAGCCGTCTACGAGCTTGTCGGCTCCGCGTACGAACCCCGCCTGAAAGCAGGGCTTAAAGTCGAGCTCGGCGTGCCCGAGGCCCCCCAGCAATCCGCCGATGGATGGCAGTATCGCCATGATGAGGACGCCCATGAGCTCGTCATCGTCAACGCCGACAGAATCGGCGCGGGCACAAAGCTCGTCTGCGAGGTGAACTACATCTATAGCGCATCGTGGCACGAAGCGTTCGGCTGCGAACGCGACGGGCTGCCCCATCCCGTTTACACCGAGCTGACGAGCGACCCCGTGCGCCTCTACGCCGAAGCGCAAGGGGCCGGAAGATCACAGACCGGCCCAGCCACGATAGCCACGCACAATGCGCTCGAATCGATGGAAGTGGAGGTTGCGGGCATATACGACTCCTGGCAGCCCTCCTGGGGCGAAGCGCCCGATGCCGACGCTAACGCCCTCTACGTGGCATGGAAGGCAACCGCAACCTTCGACCACCTCTACCAGCCGTTCTCCCTCGAGCTCGCGCCAACCGGGCTTGATCGGGGTGAAATCGTCGGCATGACCGACGCGTGGATACTCGGCTCCCCCGATGACAGCCGCGGTGACTTCGACCCCGACACCTGTACGTTCGAGGCGCCCGCCGAGGCGGACCTCGGCATTGGACACCTCGACGTATATGCTGCAGCGCACCAAGACCTCAGCTTCAACGTCGAGGGGCTCACCGCGAGCTTCGCCGCGCTCGTGCGCTACGACAAGGCGGCGCTGGACTCTGCCGAAGGAGGCACCGAGCTCGCCTTTCCCGCTCGCGCCACCCTCGAATCGCTCGACTATCGCGACATCCAGACCGCCGAAGGCGCGCATTCGTTCACCTATCAGCCCCTGGGCTTCGACGCGCCTCCCGGCAACAGGTTCGACCTAAGGATGAACCGAGGCGCACCAAAGCTCGCCGATTCCAACGCGTATTACTACCCTCAGGGCCAAGTTGAGCGGCTCGAATCGGGGCTGCGCTCGGCAACCACCCTCGACACGAGCTCGGCATACGCATCCTGCTTCGGGGAAACGCTCGGAGAGGGGCTCGACCCCTCGAAGGCGGAAAGCTACGGTAAGCGCCCCTACACCGTTGAAATCATCGACGACTTCGCGTTCATCGACGGTCGGCTTGATGCGGGGGAGCATGAAATGACGCACGTGCTCGACATCAACGCCGCCGCCGTGACGCTGTATGAGGGCGTACCCGACTACAAGTCGGGCGGCTACACAATCGAGCCCATCGAGGGCACCATCGACCCCCTTGAGGTGACCATATCGGCAAGGACGGGCGATGACGGCGCATGGATGCCCGCCGCTCGGTGGACCCAAACGACAAGCGGGCGCCTCGACCCCACCGGAATCGAGCCCCTCGCAGAGGGCGTGGAGATTCGCGCGTTCGACCCTTCCGACACACTGGACAGCTGGTACGACAGAGACCTCCTCTCGGAGTACGACGGCGAACGGCGCTACGACCTCGCCCTGCCGCCGGGCACTACGGGAGTGAAGCTGAGCTTCGAGACGCATGCTTGGGCAGCGAGCGTGGGGGACCTGGACCCCGGCCACAGCGACCCCCAATTCGGGCTGACCATCGCATCGGAGGTTCTTCCGAGCGAGCGCATACGGGAGCTTGCCGCCCAATCGGACAGCCTTTACCTCTACCGAGCTAACACGCTCGCCGCATACGACGACGCGGGCACGCTGCTCGGCTTCGAGGGCGAGCCCAAGGGCGTGTCGAAAGACAGCCCGCAGGCCAAAGCCCTCGGAGAGCGCGACCGAGCCTTCTACGGCGCGCTCATGTACCACGACACCGCGAGGGCAGACTTCGTCAGAGCGGACCCGAGCGGCTGGATGTCGGCCTACGCTCTCGATCAGAAAAACGACACGGTGGGAAAGAAGGTCGACTTCGGCACGGTTCGAGCCGAGGTGTCGTTCACGACCAGGACCAGGGAGGACGATTCGAACGGGCTGCCCGCCTCCGTGCAGCCTCCTGAAACGTCGGGGACGTTCTACCTGCTTCTGCCGGCAGGCTTCACGGCAGACACCTCGACGCTCCGGGCCGCCGAGCGCCTTTCAGGAGGGCAGGTGTATTGCGACCCCTGGAAGCTGCCCATTGACGGAGGGGCGGTGGTGGACCGCAGGCCCGTGTCGTATGTCGACGAGGAAGGCGTCCGGCACAACTCGAACGAGTACTCCCCGCTTGCGGAGGTGACCTCTGTCGAATCGTTCCCCAACTGGCGCGACTCGGGACGCGAGCTTCTCAAGGTGAGCGTGGAAGCCTCGCCCGGGAGCAAAGGCTACAGTTCGCCACACGGTCCGGGCGGATTTGACACATACGTCTCCGGCTTCCTCCTGTCGTTCGGCGGATACTACAGCTGGGACTCCATGGCCGACTATGGCTCTTCGCCGCGGTTCTGCTTCGCCTATGAATCCGGCAATGAAGACATGGGCGCCTGGAACGGCAAACCGAACTCAACACCGGACGATATCGGGAGCGGATGGACGGACGAGGAGAGGCGGCTGCTCTCCGGCCTCGACGGCGACGCCTCGTCTCAGCACCGATGGCTCTACGCGCAGAGGACGCCCACGATCAGCTTCCCCACTTCCGCCGAATACGGGCTGCAGCTTTCCGCCAAAGCGGCAGAGGATACCGCCTGGGTGTCAGCGGGCGAAACCACCGAGGAAGTGCAGGTCTACGTTGGATCCCCCTACGCCTACCGCATTAGAACGGCGCTTGAAGAGGGGTCCACGGCGACCGACAACGTCATTTTCGATGCCATAGAATGCTACGCGCCCGAGGGCGACCAGGCAGGGTGGAAGGGTACGCTGGAATACATAGACACGAGTGCGCTCGTATCGAGAGGAATCGACCCCATTGTATACTACTCCACGACACGAGGGATCGATATGGAAGACAGTGCGAGCAGAGACCTAAGCAACACCGCGCTCTGGTCAACCGTTCAACCGGATTCCCTGGGTGACGTGACCGCCGTAGCAATCGATTGCTCGCAAGCCCGAGGGGGCGGCACCTACGAACTGCAAGGAGGAGAGTCGCTCGCTGCGATACTGGGCATGAGGGCGCCCGACGGCGATGGCCCTTCCGCTCCCCAAGGCGCAACCTACAACCAGGCGTGGCTCGCTTCCACGGTCACATCCGCAACGGGAGCGTCCTCTAAGAAGGTTCTCCATCACGAAGCAACCGTGGTGCGAATCGAATCGATGTCGCTCACGCTCCTCAAAGCCGATGCCGAGGGCATACATGAAGAAGCGACAACGGGCACGGCGACGACGGATGGCGCCCATCTGCTCAACGGTGCTCGGTTTGAGCTCTACCGCTACGATGGCGAAGGCATGCCCGATGATACGCCCGTGGGGCAAAACGAGATGGAGGGGTGGACGCGCATTGGCACTGCGACCTCGGATCCATATATCGAGTTCTCCGGGCTTGCTCCCGGCATATATCGACTCGTAGAAACGCAAGCGCCCCTAGGCTACAGGCTTCCCGACGGCCAATGGTCCATCACGCTCGACCCGCTCCTTCCCCATCAGGCATACGTCGAGGCCGTGCGTGGTTCGCAGGGAGGCGAACCGCCCGCGTTCGCCATAACGAAGGAGGATGAATGGATAGTACCGAATGTCGCGCAGCCTTCGCTGCCCATCACGGGCGCCGCGGGAATCGCAGGACTCATGGGGCTGGGAGCGACTGTCCTTCTGACGGGGGTTTTCATCCATGCGCTGCAGAAGGATAGAGGCGGCTTCGTGAAGCATGCAGGCGTGAGCCGATGGCAAAAACGGGCGCACTCATGACGTCCCCCGCGCGAACGAACGTGCCACGGGTGCGCAAAGCCAACCCATGAAGCCAATTCTCACATGTTAGGGATATGAAACGAGCATGGTGCTTTGCGGCATGCGTGCCATGACCGCAATATGCGAGTCGACCCAGCAATACGAAAACGGCCGCGCACGAAGCGCGGCCGTCTATCAAACGCATATGCCGAAAGGATGCTTACTTGAGGGCAGCCTTGGAGATCTCGGCGAGCTGAGCGAAAGCATCGGGATCGGTGATGGCCATGTCGGAGAGCACCTTGCGATCGAGCTCCACGCCGGCCTTCTTGAGGCCGTTCATGAACACGGAGTAAGACATACCGTTGATGCGAGCGGCGGCGTTGATACGGGTGATCCACAGACGGCGAATCTCGCGCTTCTTGTTGCGACGATCACGGTACTGGTACTGCAGCGAGTGCTGGACCTGCTCTTTAGCCGCACGATAGGTACGGGACTTTGCGCCGTAGTAGCCCTTCGCACGATTCAGGATGGTACGACGCTTCTTGTGGGCGTTGACTGCACGCTTAACACGAGGCATTCTCTATCACTACTCCTTGATTAACGAAGGCCCAGACCACGCGCGGCGACCTTGCGGTCGGCGGAAGAAATGGTGGTCTCCTGACGGAAATTACGGATGCGCTTGGGGCTCTTCTTGGTCTTGATGTGGCTCTTGAAGGCCTTGGCGCGCATGATCTTGCCGGAACCCGTAACGCGGAAGCGCTTCTTGCTGCCGCTGTGAGTCTTCATCTTAGGCATGACGTATGTCCTTTCTACTTCCCTGCGGTTTTACGCTCTAGGCGTTTTTCTCCGCCGCCTTCTTGGAGGCCGGCAGCGGGGCGATGAGCATGTGCATGTTGCGGCCCTCCATCTTGGGGGCGTTCTCGATCACGGCAACATCCTTAAGGTCGTCGGCGAGACGCTCGAGAATGGAAAGACCCTGCTCGGGGTGGGCCATCTCACGGCCGCGGAACATGATCGTGATCTTGACCTTGGCGCCGCCCTCGAGGAAGCGCAGCACGTGCTTCTTCTTGGTGGTGTAGTCGCCCACATCGATTTTGGGGCGGAACTTCATTTCCTTGATCTCGACCTTGGTCTGGTTCTTGCGGGCCTGTTTGGCCTTGATTGCCTGCTCGTACTTGAACTTTCCGTAGTCCATAATGCGGCAGACCGGCGGCTGCGCGTTGGGTGCGATCTCCACAAGATCCATCCCCTGACCTTCAGCGATTCTGAGGGCCTCACGCGCATTGAAGATACCCATCTGGGTACCGTCGTAGCCGATCAGACGGCATTCGCGCGTACGAATATCGTCGTTGAGCCTTGGCTCCTGAGCTGCTATTGCGCCCACCTCCTTCATATCCCGCATAAGCGGTGTGTTTCGCTGCAACAAAAAAGCCCTGCGGCGCAAAGCAGCAGGGCATGAGGTTACGCAGTGCGTTTATTCTCGAAACCCATCAGCTTTCGCCGAACCAGGTGGAAGGCCACAACGCCTTCGCTTGAAACAGCTTGCCAATAATAGCACGTTATCGCGCACATGCAAGCTTTTTTCATAATTCTTGTCTTCGAATTGAAAAACGACGCAGCCCGCCGAGCATATGGGCATTAATGCTCATGAACGCCCGTCTAGGCGTTGATGTAGAGCTGCACGAGCTTGATGGTGTCGGCGAGATTGCCCGACACGTTGGCCGCCGAGTAATCGTAGGACAAACGGCATGTCCAGTCATGCTCGGAACCATCCGTGGCCGTCGAAGTGCCCGAGAAGGTATATGCCTCCTGCACGATGGTCGTGCCGTCGTCGGCGTAGGTGCGATACTCCTCCACAGCAGGCATCTCGATCGAGCCGTCGTCGGTGGGCAAGCCTGCATCCGTAAGGAGATTCTCGATGATATGACCCTCCTGCACGATATCGGCAAAGCTCATATCGGCGTAGTTCAACGAGGACACCGAGGTGGAATACCCCACGCGCGTGATGGCTCCATCCTTGTCGCAATCGAGATACAGCGTGGGGGTATTGCCGCTGTTGTCGGTTGTTTCATCCGCCAGCGCCACGGTCACGCTCGTGCCCACAACCTCGGTCTTTTTATCGTCGCCTTCGCCGGTTTCCTCCGTGATGTCCTTCTCGGAGGTGATGGTTGCGCCGCGACCCACTTCCGCAACCGCATCGTCCGTCGTCTTGCCGAGCAGGCTCGCAAGTGCGGGCACGTCGCCATGATCCTGGCCGCTCGCATCCTGCGCATCGGACGCGAGCGCCGCGGGCGATTCGGTTTGCGCGTCGCTCCTCGATGCTGTCTGATAGGCCACGTCGCTCGCCTCATTGATCAGAGTGAAGGCAAAGTAAATCAGCGCGCCGATGAGTGCCACCAACACCACGGACACGATTATGAGCGCGATACGCATGCGACGCGACTTGCGCTTGTGCATATCCGCCGCCGGCGCGACGAAATCAGGCGACTGCCCCGTAGCTAGAGAAGGGCCGTCTATGACCTCGAAGGCGTCATCCGGCTCGCCGGGCTGCACATCGGTCGGCTCGACCTCGATGATGGACTCTTCGGTTTCGATATCGGATGCCTGCTTTGCATGCTTTGCGTGCTTAGCCATGTGCTTCCGCCTTTCGTTTCCATGGGGCCGAGGCATGACCTGGCCACCTTTAGCATGATAGAGGCGTCGTTGCGATACGGCGCACGACGCGGTTCTAGATGATGCCCACGGTGACGAGAACGATATAGACCACCGCGCACGCCACGCCGATTCCCGCAATGGCGAGGATGGCCTTTTGCATGGTGCTCATCGGAGGGATGTTCTGGAGGTCCTCCTCGGTTTGCTGACGGTAGCCGTCACGATCTTCGGCCATGCGTGTCCCTTCTCGAATTGTTGTAACCGCCCTATTATACGAGCAAAGCCCGCCGAAGCGGGCCATGCCGTAGAGTTTCCATAGGTGTTAATGGCGCGAAGGCGCAGCGCGAAACCGCTGCGTCGACCGACAAGCCGACCTAGCTGAGGAAGTCGTTGAGAATCTCCTGCTCGGCCTCCTCCTCGGACATGCCGAGGGTCATGAGCTTGACGATCTGGTCACCGGCGATCTTGCCGATGGCGGCCTCGTGGATGAGCTGGGCGTCCTCGCTTGCGGCCTCGATGCCGGGAATGGCCTTCACCTTGGCGTTACCCATGATGATGGCATCGCACTGCACATGGCCGTGGCACGCCGCCTCGCCAACGACGAGCGGATTGAACACCTGATAGGAATCATCCTGCGCGACGCTTCGGGAAATGACCTGGACGTTAGACCCTTCGCCTTTGAGACGAATGTCCATATTGGAGATGGCGGTTTGCTTGCCATGGGTGAGCAGCTTCTCGGTGAGGATGAGCTTGGCGCCCGCGGCAAGCTCGCAGTTGGTCTCGCGCTCGGTGGATGAGACGCCCTTGAGCTGGGTCATTTCCATCTCGCAGAACGAATCCTCATCCATATAGACGTTGGTGGTGGGATTGAGGATGCGCTCGCCTGTGCCCTCGCCTTCGCCGTAGTGCTTTTCCACATAGCGCACGCGCGAGCCCTTGCCCAGCCAGAAGCTATGGATGCCGTCGTGCTCGGTGGCCTCGTCGCCGGAGTTGTGGATGCCGCAGCCCGCAACGATGACCACATCGGCTCCGTCGCCGATATGGAAATCGTTGTACACCACATCGGTGATGCCCGCCTTGGTCATGATCACGGGAATGTGCACCGTCTCGCCCTTGGTGCCCGGGGCGACGGTTATCTTGATGCCCTGCTTGTCGGTGAACGCCTCGATGTCGATGTTCGCGCTGGAGCTGCGCTCCACAAGCTGGCCGTCTTTGCGAATGTTGAACGCGCCGCGCGGCATGCCATGGAGGTCGGCGATCTGCGCGAGCAGCTCTTCGTCAATTGCGGTGAGTTCTGCCATGATTGTCCTATCTCTAGCAGGTGGTGGGGATCTTGGTCAGGTGCAGTTCGGTGGGCGTGGTGAGCGTGCAGCCGAACTGCGCGCGGTCGGCCAAGCCGAGTTTGGGCATGATCTCGTCGCGAGGACCGGCGTCTTCGATGCGGCCGTCACGCAGGCACACGATGTCGTCAGCCAGCTGAATGATGCGCTCCTGATGCGAGATGATCACGATGGAGCGATCGTCGCGCGCCTCGTGAATATCGCGGAACGTTTCGGTAAGACGGTCAAAGCTCCACAGGTCGATTCCCGCTTCGGGCTCGTCATAGATGGCGAGCTTCGGGTCGCGCGCCAGCATAGTGGCAATTTCGATGCGCTTCACCTCGCCGCCGGAGAGGCTTTTGTCCACTTCGCGCGTGAGATAGGCGGCCGAGCACAGGCCCACCTTGGAGAGGTACTCGTTGCATTGCAGCGCAGGAAGACGCTTGCCCGCTGCCAGCTCCAGCAGCTTCTTCACCTTCATGCCCTTGAAGCGCGCAGGCTGCTGGAAGCCGTAGCCGATGCCCAGGTTGGCGCGCTCGGTGATGGAGGCGTGCGTGACGTCCTCCCCATTGAACAGGATGGTGCCCGACGTAGGCTGCTCTATGCCCATGATGAGCTTGGCAAGCGTGGATTTGCCGCCGCCGTTCGGGCCGGTGATGACGGTGAATTTGCCGTCTTCGATGGTGAGCGAGAGGTCGTCGATGATTCGCTTCGTCTTCGAGGAGTGCTCGTCGACGGGAACCTCGAACACGATGTTCTTCAGTTCAAGCATGATTCCGCCCTTCGTAAGCTTCGCTTCTAATTGTTACCGCGATGATAGCATTTAATGCAAAGGGACGCGAGGCATATCGAAAAGCCCCGCGCCCCTTCACGAAAATCCATAATTGCGCCTATGCGGCCTGCCCCGGAACAACAGCGTTCGAGCCGGCTTCGGAGCCGTCACCCTCATCACCGCTGGCGCTCTGATCGCCCGCGGCCGCATCGCCTTCGGCATCCGTCCCGGTACCCGACTCGGCATCGGCATCCCCATCCTGAGGCGCCTCGGAATCGTTCGGCTGCGTCGTCGCGCTCTCGACGACGGGCAGCGACGAGAGATCGAGCGCGGTGCCCAGCCACTTCGTGCTGATCACATCGGCGATTCCGCCCGAGGTGATAGCCGAAAGCGCATCGGTAACCGCCTGCTGAAGATCGGTGTTTTCGGACGATACGCCGATGCAGTAGCCGCCCGGCTGCTCAAAGAGAGCGATGGGGTGCATGTCTACGTTCTGATACAGCGCGGCGTACGTGCCGATGACCGCATCGGCCGCGACGTATTGCGCCTGGCCTTCCTCAACGGAGGAGAACGCCGACATCAAATCGCCGCTCGACACCAAGCAGCTGTCGCCATAAGCGGTGCTCACGGCCCAGGCGCTGGTGGAAGAGCCCTGCGCCGCAATCAGCGGAGCGCTCTCGCGGGTGGGCACGTCGGTTACATCAGACCCGGCGAACAGGGCGATTGCCGTAGGAACGTACGGGTCGGAGAGCCACAGCGACGAAGTGCTGTCGGACACCTGGCTCATAAGGATATCGATCTCGCCGTTGGCGATAGCCGTCTCGCCATCGGATTCCACGTTGACGATCTGCAGCTTGAGGCCCATCTGGTCGGCGATGGCGGCGGCCATATCGACGTCGAGGCCCACCACTTCGCCGTTCGACGACAACGTGAACGGAGCGCTCTCCTCGCCCGTCACGCCTACGCGCAGCGTGCCGTCTTCGCCAATGACCGGCGACGACACCGTGGCGTCCTTCAGTGCGGGCGTGTATTCTTCCGACTGCCCGCTGCAGCCGGCGAGACCCATCGCAAGGCAAAACGCGCATGCGAGAGCCGCCAGAACAGAAGCGCGATGCTTCATGATGTGCTCCCTCTTCTCAAGGTTTCGGTTGTTCCTCTTCCGGCTGACCTAGTCTTTGCCCCCACACCCGCGCACCGGGGTTTTGCGGATGAGCCCGCGCCGCCCTCTCCCCCGGTGCGGCGTGGTGCCGCAAGAAATCGCCGGAGGGTGCGTCTTACTTCTAGGATACGCCATGCTCGTGCGCACGCATCCGCATGCCGCCGTGTTCCGCCACGTGACGGGGCGTACGGCATGGCGCGTGAACGCGCTTACGTGGGTCCTTTCGACCGCATCTGCCTTGGACTGAGGGGCGTCTGGCGCCCCCGCAACTACAGACCCGAAAGAAGTTCGGGGCACAGTTTAGCAGATTTGCAGGCGACGCGAATCGGATGCGCCGCGCTGACACGTCGTCGACAAACCTCGATAACGCAACCGCTTGACCGCTCCGGCAAGATTCTGGCGACAATCGGAGGGAACTTTCGCAAGGTTCGGGCAAGGTTTTGCGAAAACGCAGAGGGAGCCTCCGCATCTTTTTCCCCGTAAGCGGAGACGTTCGCGCAAGGTTACGAAAAGCGATGCAGGCGATTTCCGCATGAAGCGCGGGCAGGCGCGACGCAGCCGGCGGCAAGGGTTCGGCAAGATTTGCGACCTATACTCGAAGCAGGCATCGAAGCAAGCGCATCGCCCTCGGTGCAGCATGGTGCCGTCGCCGACTTTCGCATGCCCCATGCGCGAGGTCGGCGCCCGAAAAAGCAATACGCAGCAGTCGCCTTGCGAGGAACGCCCATGGTTGGACAGGCTTCATATACGCGCCTTGCGCTTGACGCCATCGCGGAAACGCTGTGGCCCACGCGCTGCGCGCTGTGCGACCGGCCCGGGGAGGTGCTCTGCGACAGCTGCGCCCGGACGCTCGACTTCATCGACTACTGGCAGGCGTGCCCTCTGTGCGGCGCCCCGTGGGGGCGCATCCAGTGCGACCATTGCGCCGCAGAGCGCATCCTTACCCAAACGCAGACAGGGACGGAGGATCCGTTCGCCCGTCATTCGTTCGGCGTGACCAGCCCCTTCGAAGCCCGCGAGCCTGAGCCCGAACGCCGCGATACGCGCCTGTGTATCGGGGCCCTTCGCTACACCAATCGCACCGCAACGCTCGTCAAAACGTTCAAAGACAAGGGCGAGCAGCGCCTTGCCGCGCATCTTGCCGCACTCGTCTGCCGCAGCGCTCCTCCCTCATGGCGCTCATGGGCTCAATGCGTGACCTTCGTCACCGCCACGAAAGCGGCCCGCAGGCGTCGTGGCTTTGACCACATGGAGCTTGTAGCCCGGGAGCTCGCGGCGCAATGGGGCATTCCCTGCATGCGCCTGCTTGCCGAGCCCCACGCGAAAGACCAGCGCACGCTGGGCCGCAGAGAGCGAAAGTCGAACATAGAGGGCAGATTCCGCATTGCCGCACCCCCGCCTGTGAGCCGCGCCATCGTGATAGATGACGTGCTCACCACGGGCGCCACCATGGATGACGCCTGCAGCGCCCTTGAAGCCGCCGGATGCGCCTGCAAAAGCCTCGTGGTGGCGCGCGTGTAGCGGCCATCGCCATCAAGCCCGCGGGATGCACGCCCGGTGGCTTGCGATGGCGCGCGTGTAGCGACCGCGGCACGAAGCCGCTTGTGGCGTACGTCTGCATTTTGTATCCGTTTAGCAACGAAAGCTAGCGAGCGTACCGAGGCTTTACCTATACTTGGAGCGTTTAGCCATCAACCGACCGAGAATGCCCGTAAGGAGACCACGATGTTCGACCAGCTCTTTTCGCAGCTTACGTTCGTCGACGCCTTCAACATGGGCGTTTTTCTCGCGTTTACCCTTTGCTACTGCTACCAGTTCTTCTATGTGTTCGTGGTGCTGATCAAAAAGCCTCCCAAGCAGGAGGCCAAGGCCAACCATCGCTACGCGGTCATGATTTCAGCGCGCAACGAGAACCAGGTCATTGCCGACCTCATCCACAGCATTCGCGTGCAAAACTACCCGCAGGAGCTCATCGACATCTTCGTGATCGCCGACAACTGCACCGACAATACGGCGGAAGTGGCACGCGGCGCGGGCGCTACCGACGTGTTCGTGCGCTACAACAAGGAGCTCATCGGCAAGGGGTACGCGCTCGACTACGGCTACAAGCTCATCCAGGAGCAATACGGGCACAACGGTTACGAGGCATACTTCGTGTTCGACGCCGACAACGTGCTCGACGTGAATTACTTCCGCGAGATGAACAAAGTGTTCGACGGCGGCGCCATCGCCTCCACCAGCTACCGCAACTCCAAAAACTACGGCAGCAACTGGATTTCCGCCGGCTATGCCGTATGGTTTTTGCGCGAGGCCAAATACCTGAGCCAGGCGCGCCTCACGCTCAACACCAGCTGCGCGGTTTCCGGCACGGGATTCTTCATCAGCGCCGAGGTGCTCGCCAAACACGGCGGCTGGAAATGGCACCTGCTCACCGAAGACATCGAATTCTCCACCCAGACCATCATCGACGGAGGACGCATCGCCTACTGCCCCACCGCCATGCTCTACGACGAGCAGCCCATCACGTTCAAAGACTCGTGGAATCAGCGCTTCCGCTGGGCAAAGGGCTTCTACCAGGTATTTTGGCATTATTCATTCAAGCTGCTCAAGGGCATCTTCAAAAACCCCAAAGGCGCGAAGTTCGCCTGCTACGACATGCTTATGACCGTATCGCCCGCGATGCTGCTCACCATCATTTCCATCGGGTTCAACGCCACCATCGTGGTGCTCGCCTCGCTGGGCTACATGTCGCTCGGATCCGGCATTACAAGCTCGCTTTCGTCGCTGTTCTTCTGCATGTTCAATTACTGCCTATTCATGTTCGTGTTCGGCGTACTCACCACGTTCACCGAGTGGGACAACATCCATTCCACTACGGGCAAGAAGATCAAATATATGTTCACGTTCCCGTTCTTCATGCTCACCTACATCCCCATCGCGCTGGTGGCGCTGGTGAAGAAGGCCAAGTGGAAGCCCATCAGCCACACCATCTCGGTCGACGTCGAAGAGATGAGCAAGGCCTCCCAGAAGACGAAGTAATCCCGCAAACAAGATAGGCACAAGCCAAGGCGGGCACAAATCAAAACCACTCGCATAGCGGGTGGTTTTCTGTCTCGCGCTACGCGCGCCCAGCTGGGTTGATGACCCGTGAACAAGATGGGGGGGGCGAAAAGGCCCCCCATCGACGTTTCGGACATTATGCCCGCCCTATTGGCGGCGCAGCCTCCTTGACGCGAACGCCCCTGCTGCGATGGATGCTGCGGCGAGCGCGCAAAGCACCATCGCCGGGAGCATTAATCCGTCGCCCGTCTCGCCGAGCGATCTCTTGTCTCCATCGACGTTGCCTGCGGCGGAAGAATCCTTTTGGCCGTCGCCGTCCGCCTGGTCGGACGGATTCGAATCGTTATCGCCATCGTCGCCGGACTGGTCGGACGGATCGGTATCGCCGTCGCCGTCATCGCCGGGATCGGGAGCGAAGTCGGGGTCCAGCGCGCCGCACACCGTGCAGCGGCCGTCCTCGCCCCAAACGTGCCCGATGGAGGGAATCACGAAGTCCTCGAGCTTGATTTCCTCCACACCGTCGGCGTCGCCGAAGACCTTGTCGCAGGCCTCGCAGGCCCAATACTCATCGTAACCGTCATCAGTACAGGTCGCGGGCTTCGCCTCGACCTTGGCCAGGTCATGCACCACGGAAGCGGAGAGCTCGAGGGCCGCGGTGGCGGTGCTTTGTCCGTTGACGCCGGAGATGACGACCCTCTCGCTGTATGCGCCCGCATCAAGGCCGTCCTTGGGCACGATCGAAATCTCGACCGCATCGCCGGGATCCAGCTGGCCCGATGACGCCTCGAGCTCAAGTTCGAACGCCTCCGACTGAGGCACCTGGATCTCAAGAGGCCGGTTGCCCGTATTGGAAATCGTGACCGTCACAGGCTGGACCTGCCCCTGGAGCGAGCCCTCGACAATCTTGCCGAAATCCACGTCAACCGGATCGAGGGAAATCTTGAAGACGGGTTTGGCGATAACGGTCAGGGTCGCGGGATCGCTCGCGGCTATGCCGAGCCCGCCCGTGACGACACAGCGGAATTGCATGCCGTCCATGTCCGCCGTCGTCGCGGGCGTGGTATATGACGCGCCGTTCGCGCCCTCGATATCCGTCCACTCCCCATCAGCGCCCGAGCGCTGCTGCCACCGATAGGAGAGCGTGCCCGTCCCGCTAGCGGAAACCTCAAAGGTAGCGGCGCTCCCTTCATCGACCGTCGCGCCCTTGGGCTGCGCAGAGATGCGCGTGACGTCATCGATGCCACCGCTCGCGCAGCGGAAGTACGACGCGCTCTGAACCAGGTCGACGATCTGCTGCTCGGCAGTAAACGGGGAGCCGTCGACCGACGCGGCGCCCTTCTCGTCCGCGCCCGCGACGACCGCGATAACCTGGCCCTGAGCAGGCGAGATTTTGAGAGTACCCGGATCGGTCTTGCCGGTAGACGCCAAACTCCTACCAGCCCCGACGGCGCTTACCCCTTCGTACGTTTGAGCGATGACGGTGCCGCCGGTGATGGTGACGTCAGCGCCGTTTCCCGCCGCGAGTCCATCGGTATTGCCCCCACCGCCGATTGCGGCGGCATCGCTGACGCTGTCCGAGCCATAGACGGTGGTCGCAGTGACGACGCCGCCCTCGACCAAGACGGTTCCGCCGTCGCCTCCCTCTCCGCCTCCGATCGCCGCGCCGAAGAACTTGCCACCCGTCACGTTGACGACACCGCCGGTGACGGCGAGACTTCCGCCGTCGCTTTGCTGGCCGCCGCCGATGCCCGCGGCGTTCCATCCGCCGAACGCCGTGACGACGCCGCCGGTGACGGTGACCGTGCCGCCCTTTCCGACGTCGGCCTTGTCGGCGCTGCCGTCGGGGTTCCAAAAACCTCCGCCGATGCCCGCCGCTCGCGAGTATCCCCCCGCATTGTCGGCCGTGACCGCCCCGCCGTGAATCGCGATCGTTCCCGCATCCGCGGTGTCCTCCGCAGCGCTTCCGCCGATAGCGGCGCAGTCGGCGAAGCCCGAGTTCCTCGTCGTGGCTGTCAGCGAGCCCATCGTGGCTTCATCCGTGGATTGGGCGTAGATGGTGAGGCTGTTGCCCTTTGCCACCTCGATGCCGCCCTTGACGTTCAACGCCTTTCCGTCGGTTAAAATCAGGTTCACATCGCCATCGACGACGATGCGCCTCTCGACGCTCACGTTTGAATCGACCGCATACCAGCCGTCTTTCCATTGCTCGTCGCCCGCAACAACCGGCAAGCAATCGGTCCTGGTCCGCTCGACGCCGTTCTCGTCGAGATGGGAAACGGACAGAAGCTTTGTGGTGCTGCAGGAGAAATATTTCCTTCCCATCTCATCGATCGGCACCTGGACAGATGTGCCCGACATGAAGGGAGAGCCGGCAAGCGCCCTAGCGTGCTCCGCGTCGTCGCCCGAGCTCGCGAAAATTGCCCTGCTTTTTTTCGGAGCGATCGTGAGCGTGCCGTGGTCGGAATTGCCCTCGCCGCCGCCGATGGCGGCACCTTTGGCGCTGATTGCGGTGACGCTGCCGCCGGCGATCTCCACCGTACCGCCTCTGCCGTAGCCGTACGCATTCGAACCTCCGCCGATGGCGGCACCGTCGCCAGTTGCGTACGCACTGACAACGCCATCGTTAATGGCCACAGGGCCGCCCGGGGCGTTCCATCCGCCGCCGATGGCAGATCCGGAGCCGGAGGATCGAGCTTCGATCCTTCCTCCGTTGATGGTGATGGGGCCGTTGGTGTGAGAATATAAATTGAAATCCCCTCCGATGGCGGCGTCACTACTGGAACTGCTCGCATAGAGCTTCCCCATCGTGCCCTCGTCCTCGGACTGTCCGTAGATAAAGAGGCTGGCCCCCTCTTCCACCCCGATACCCTTGCTTGCAGTAAGGGTGCACCCGTCCGCCAAAATCAGGCTCACATAGCACGTTGTGGGATCGTCGCCCGTAACTTCAATGCGCTCGGAAATAGTGACATCGCCATACACCACATACCAGCCTTGGGTCAACTGGGTGTGCTCGCTCGTGATTTCCGTAGCCTCGAAAATCGTTTTGGAGTTCCCGTCCCCATCGATATATGGAACGCTTTTCGCTGCCAGCGCCGGAGCGGGCAGCGCGCACAGGCACACGGCCAGCGCAAAAAACAAACCTGCTATCCGCCATTTCATGAAGGGCCTCCTCGTCTCTTGAGCAAATCGGTGTCCTTCGACGTCCTTCGATATTCTTCCTTGCTTTCAAAGTTGCATTATCCCATGAAACAGAGGCTTTCTTCGCGCACAATCGTAGCGGAACGAAGCGCAATCCAGCGCATCCGGGGACATCCGATCGCACCCGGGACGCCAGGACACATCCGCCCTACAGATTCGAATCCATCGTGTAGGAGAGCGGAGACGCCTGCGCCAAGGCTTTCATGAGCCGGCCGAGCTGCGCGCGGGCATCCGACATCGCGTCCTCCAGAAGCCGCTCGTTGGCGCGGCCGAGGTAGATCTCGCGCTCCTCCTTCAGGCTCAGGGACGACTCGAGCGCACGCGCCTTCGAAAGATGGGCGTGCATCTTCCTGCGCTGCTCGGAGCAATACGCCTGGACGATGCGCTCGGTCACCCCGTAGCGGGCGTCGGAGAGCGCCTGGAGCGAACGGAAAAGCCAGTAGGCGTTCTCGAAATCGGGCTCGGTGCAATGGGCCCCGTCGAGGCACGCCGGCAGGCTGCCCACGTCGGTGAAAAGCGGCAGGTAGGGCGAGAAGCCGGGCGTGCCCACCGCCGTCCAGCATACGGGGGACGGGCCCTCCCCCGCCGCATCCCCTTCGGAAAGCGGCGGCATCTGGATGATGTGGGACTCCTGCGTCCGGGACAGGGCGATGGCGCGGTAGCGGGCGCGGCTTTTCGCGTCGCCCCGCCGTCCGATGGGGTCGAATTCCGTGAGGTCGAAATGGCTCGACAGCACGCGCGCCACGTCCTCCACCCCGATCTTGAAATCGGCGCGGCGGATGAACGGCAAATCGAAGTCCTCGGGGCTTTGGACGGCGCTCGGCGTGAGGACCTTCTGCCCATACCACACGCGCGGGGTGTTGTAATGGAGGTCCTGTTCGGTGGCGGTGCCGAAGATCCTGCGGAAGTCGAACGACCCGGGACGCGGGTTGAGGGCGTTGCCGTCCACGAACTCGCGAATCCCCTGCGACCACATGAATCCATCGCTTTCGAAGTCCACCTCCTGGATGGAAATCTGGTTGGCCACGACGGCGTAGCAGTCGTCCGGTATGCGCTGGGCGACCCAGTGGTGCCCCGTCGCGATTTCCATGTACCACGCCTCGGAGCGGTCGGCGAACAGCACCCCGTTCGCCTCGGCGGAGCCCCGCTCTTCCACGATGTCCCCCAGGCGGCGCACGCCCTCGCGCGCCGAACGCACATAGGGAAGCACCGCGGTGAGCATCGCGTCCTCCGCCAGACCGTCTTCGACGAACGGGTCGAATGCCAGCACGAGGTCGTTCGCGTAGGCGCTTTCGGTGGCCGACATGGCAACATGTGCCGAATTGACGCCCGCCTCCTCGTAGAGGCCGCCCGACGTGTCGGCATCGGGCATGGCGGTATAGCGCATGCCGCCTTCCGACATGGTGAACGTAAAGCCCGTTTCGGGCGATTCGAGCGTTTGCCCATCGCGCTCGCCCGCCGCCACCACACGAAAGTTTTTAGCGAGATTCGGCGTGGTGTTGTCCTCGTTGCGCGCGATTATCACTGATCCGTCGCGCGTGGCGGCTCGCCCCACCAGAACCGACGTGCACGACCGCTTGCCTTCGATGCCCATGTAAACCGCCTTTCCGCATACGCATGCGCCATAAAACCCGCTGCGCCTCTGATTCGAATAATTGCGGCGATTATATCGCGTCATACGCATCGTTTCTCACCGATACGCCTTTCGCGCAAAACGCCGCATTGCGCTATGATGAGCAAAAGCTCGAAACCGGTCGGAAGGATTCCCTATGCCGGCATTCATAGTCGCACGTCTCTATCGCGCCTTGCCTCTCGTGGTGATTCTCGCCGTCATCGCCGTGGCCATCTACGTTATCGTCTCGTGGCGCTATACGCCCGCCAAGGCCAAAGAAGTGCTCATCAAGTGCTTCATTGTCCTTAATGCGGCGCTCTCTATCCTCTTCGTGCTTGCCACGTTATACGCGTGGCTCGAGGGCAACGCGTTCGTGGCAGACTTCTTCATCACCCTGCTCGTCACCACGCTCATATGCCTTGGCATTACGTTCGTTTGCCGCTGGCGCTTCCTCAAGCACAACCCCAATTATCGGTGGAAGCTCACCGGGCGCGCAACGAAGGGACCGCGAAAGAAATAGCGCCGCGCCGGGAAAAGCGTGAATCCCCTTTGATGCGAGAGCCTGAGGGAATCGCACTTCGCAAAAAGCGAATCGATACCGCATACAGACGCATCGGGACAAAGAAACGTGGAAGCCCGCCCCGCACGGGACAGCTGAGCCTCAGCAATAAAACGTCGCGAGCGTGCTGAGATACGCCAAGAAATCCTCGTCCCAAGAACTAAGCTCCCTGTCGCGGCGATACGCGACAGAGCACCCTCGCGTGATGTCTCTGATCGGAACGCCAACATATCCGTTGCCGAGAAAGGCTAAAACGTGAGGCCGTGGCACGATTCCATACGCGCCACGGCACATGGAAATCTCGAGCACTTCGATCATTTCGTCAACGAAGTACAGATTGCACGAATAAGGCGGCTCGCGGAGCATATCCGCATACGCTTCCGTTGAGACATACTCGCTTCGTTCCAGGCATACGAGATCGGCTCCTGCAAAATCAGCGCACTCCACCTCCTCTTTGGCGGCAAGCGGAGAGTCTTCAGGCACCCAGAGAAACTGCATGTCTTTATGCAACGGAATGGACAGGAACGAAGCGTTTGTGACCGGGCTGTTGAGCAGCGCGAAATCGCACGCTTTGTTCAGTAGCGCCTCTTCGCAAAAATGGTCCGGCTGCGTTCTGCCAAGTTCGACTTTCGCGCCCGTTTTGGAGCAGTCGTTAAAACCCAGAATGTCTTCTCGAGAGAAATCGTTGAACAGCCCCGTGGAGACAGAGAGCGAAATGGTTTTCGACTCCGTCTTTTTGAGCTTATCGATTTCATCCATCATCAGGCGAAACTCGCGCTCGTAGCCCTTCGCGAACTCACATACCACACGTCCGTACTGCGTTAACGCCACGCCTTCTCGGCCGGCCTTGAACAGCGGCACACCCACGGATGTCTCCAGGCGCTTGATCGAATTCGCGAGACCCTGCGGCGTGATGTAGAGCTCTTTAGCCGCCTGCGAATAACTGCTCGTTTCCGCCAGAGCGACCACATATCTGAACACCTTCGAATCCATGTTCCCCTCCTGAACACGGCTTTTGCGCGCGGCCCCTCACTCCTGCGCATTACGCGCGCACAATACCAGACCGTCCCCCGCGCCTGCAACCTTCCGGCATTTCACAGTATGTTGATGCACCACAACATTCCGTTTATTCCACCCGCATGCGAAAGAGGAGAACAATACAGCGCAGAAGAAGCCCGCTCAAGGGAGGCGGGCGACGTGCAAATCCGAGGAGGGAACATGGAACTTACCCGTCGTAACTTTTTGCGTTTCGGCGCCGCGGGTGCCGCAGTGGCAGGCGTTTCCGCACTTGCGGGATGCAGTCCGAAGGCCGAGGCCCCGGCCGAAAGCACCACCGACTCCGCCGCTACCGGCGACGACTGGCTGGGTTCGGCGCCCGAGCTGACCGTTGACGACTGCACTCAGACCGTAGAGACCGAGGTCCTCGTGGTGGGCTCCGCGCTCGCCGGCTCGATGGCCGCATACGGCGCGCTCAAGAACGGCGCCAAGGTTACCGTCATCGAGCGCAACTGCTGCCCCCACATCGGCGGCATGACCATCTCGGTGTTCAATTCCAAAATGCAAAAGGACGCCGGCCTTCCGATGTACGATGAGGTCGAGATCGCGAACAAGATGTACAAGAACTGCCAGTATCGCGGCGACATGACGCTGTACTCGGCATGGATCAATCGCTCGGGAGAAATCTTCGACCAGCTGAAGGAAGACTTCATCGACCCCTATGAGCAGTACTGCGTGCCCGCGAGCCTCGAGGGCATCTTCCCCGACCCCACGCAGGAAGTGTCCGAATACATCTCCACCGGCATCGCGTTCGACAAGACCGACATTCTGACCGAGTTCACCCATAAGTTCCACCAGTTCCTGGAGGACCAGGGCGTCGAGACCCACTATGACACCTGCGCCGAAGTCCTCATCAAAGACGACAGTGGCCGCGTGACCGGACTCATCGCCACCAACAAAGACGGCGAGAAGGTGCACTATGTCGCATCGAAGGGCGTCGTCATGTGCACGGGATCCTTCGGCTCCAATGAGAAGATGATGTATCGCTTCTACCCCTCGAAGTATGCGAAGTGGGCGCTTGAAAACAACTCCTACTGGGCATATATGGGCGAGGACCCTGTATCGGTATTGGAATGCGACGACGGCCTTGGGCACCGCATGCTGTGCTGGGCAGGCGCCGAGATGGAAGACATCTGCGGCTGGGCCGCCTGGCAGAGCACGGGCTGGAGGTCGTTCCCCTATCTGATGGTGAACACCAAGGGCAAGCGCTTCATGAACGAGTGCACCTCGCTGCTCACGAGCTCGCACATCATTGCCGACCAGCCCGGCGGCGTCAACTACCTCTGGCAGATTATCCCCAGCAATGATTTTGAGATGCCTTCTTCGTTTGGCTACACCAAGGAAGCCGCAGAAGAGATGTTCAAGATGAGCGAAGCCGAGCATTACGAGGCCGACACCCTGGAGGAGCTTGCCGAGATGATCGACGTGCCGGCAGAAAACCTTGTTGCCACCGTCGAGCGCTACAACGAGATGTGCAACGAGGGGCACGACCTCGACTACCACAAGGCTCTGCGCTACCTGGATGCCATCGACGACCCGCCGTATCAGGCGTGGAAGATGCAGTACTTCTTCTACTGCACGCTTTCCGGCGTCCGCTGCAACGACAAGCTTCAGGTGCTCGACGCCGAGCATGAGCCGATTCCCGGCCTGTATGCCGGCGGCAACACGGTAGGCTACCGCTTTGGCTCCGGCTACGAGTCGCTGCTGCACGGCGGCTCCAACGGCCTCGCCGCGACGCACGGCTACATCGCCGGCGAAAGCGCTGCCCTGGGCATCTAGCGTTTAGCCCCGAAGAACCGACACACTTCCGATTGCGACCCGCCCCTCCCCTCCGGCGGGTCGCTTTTTCTTTGAAGGCCGACTCCGATCAGTCGATCCAGCCGAAATGACGGCAGGCAAGCAGTATGCCGTCTTTGTCCACGTCGGCCGTCACGTAGTTCGCGCGCTCTTTGAGTTGTGGGCGGGCGTTTCCCATGGCGATGCAGGTCCAGTCTGGAAGAAACATGCTCAGGTCGTTCATACCGTCGCCGAACACCACCGCATCGGAGAGCGAAGCTCCGTAGTGCTCCATCATGCGCTTCACGCCGCGCCCCTTGTCAACGGGCTCCACGAACAGCACGTACGGGCTAAACCGGGCCGTGGGCACGTTGGCAAGCGAGGCTAGGCGCGACTCCTCTTCCACCGTGCAAGGAATGAACAGCTTGTAGAAAAGCGGAAGGTCGTGGAAATCGAGCGTCGGATCGACCGTGGTGTTCATATATGTGTCATGCACCGCATCTGCGAAGCGAGCGTCGCGCGTGAGGCGCTCCTGCGTATCGGTGATGGAGACGCCCCAGAGCATGCCCTTGCGATCGCATTCTTCCAGCACGCGAATGCAGGCATCGCGATCGAGCGGCTCAAGTGCCACCAGGCTGCCGTCGATGACAATGCCGTTGCCGCCGTCGCACACCATGTCGGCGAGCCCCAGCTGCTCCATGTACGGACGCGCCATCGCATGAGCGCGTCCGGTGCAGATGGCAACCCCGTGCCCTGCGCGCCGGAGCTCGGCCAGGGCGTACTTCGTGCTTTCGGGCACATAGCGCCCGTCCACGGGCCCGGCGGCGAGCGTACCATCTATGTCGAAGAAGAAATAGCGTTTGCGCATACGGCCTCCCCGTCTTTATCGAGCCATCGACGCCCATCGTGCGTTCCGACGAGCACTGTGAATGATAGAGCGACGAGAACGAAAACCGGATGATTATTTGGACAGTATTGCAACCTAGCCGGCAAATGTCGCCCCCGAGAAAAGTTTCCCGAAGTATTGTACTGGCATTTTCAAGCCATAGCGGTTAACGCCCTTCGTCTTTTGCCCCCAAGACGCAAGAGAGCCACAATTTGACGCCCTTCCGGCGAGATGGAGCCCGGCTGAATTGAAATGTTGTCCAAATTCCCGGACCTTCTCCGTTATGGCATGACTCCAGGGCGAATCAACACGAACGAGGTCCAAATAAGCCCAGCTGCGACCAGAGGGATTCTCCGACGAAGCGACCCCACGCGAAGAGGGCGCGAACGAAGCGCGCCGAGCATTGAAAGCCGAAAAACAAAAGAGGTCACCGAGCAGAAACGCCCGGTGACCTGCTGTTTACCATGGAGCCAGTGACAGGAATCGAACCTGCAACCCACTGATTACAAATCAGTTGCGCTACCGTTGCGCCACACTGGCACGCCTAGACGGCTGGGCTATTTTAGCACAAGCTTGCCGAAAGCCGACGAATTGTTTGAATTGCAGGAGCCCTGCCCGATGCACTCGCATACGCGAAACCACTCCTCTAAGCCTCCCGTGCCGAACGGCATCACGACGCGCTCCCTCGCACGCATCTTCTGACCTCGCCAAAGTAGCAAATGCCCCGAGAGAGAATCTCGGGGCATTCGAAGATATGGAGCCGGTGTATATGCGACGCACAGGACGCGCCTTGTGCCGGGTCGCGCGCAACCCGCGCGTTACCGCGCAAGCTCGTCTTTGAGCGCGGCGATGAATTCGCCCACGTGCTCGGATGGCTCGGGGGCGTACATGACGCCGTAAGAGACCGTAATCCCCCAATCAGTCGGGATGGTTTTGAGCATGGGGTGGACATCCTTCCACACCGCAAGCGAAACCAGCGCAAGGCCTTCGCTGGCGCACTGGTTGAACACCTCGGCACGATACTGCGGAAAGTCCACGATGGAAATGGACGGGTGGTTGGTGCGCACCTCGTCGCGCAACCGATCGATCTCCGCGTTCCAGCCGCGCTGGATGAGCATGAGCGAATCGCCCTCGAGGTCATCCAGCGAGATGAGATCCTTATGCGCGAGGTCGCTCTCGAGCGGCACGGCGCAATGCAGGGGCTCACGAGAAAGCTCCACGCCCGCGCAGCCGTATTCGCGCAAGAAGGCGTCGTCGTACACGCCCACTACGATGTCTATCTCGCCGCCGAAATTGCGCAGCATGTTGCGCGCCGCCTGCGTGTTCTCAAACGTAACCACCTGCATGCTCATACCGGGGCATTTCTCGCGCATGCGCGGCCAAAGCCGAGCCAAATACGAGCAAGCGTGGTGGTGCCCATCGACAAGCTGAGCATTGTGGTAACCGTGGCGTTCTCGTATTTCGTGTTCAAAGAAAAACTCACGCGGAAGTCGGGCGCAGGCCTCGTCCTTATCGTGGCGGGCACGCTGCTCATGACCCTCCCGGCGGCGTAGGGCGTAGCATCCCCTACGAAGCCCTACGCTCGAAAAGCTGCTCGGGCTGGCAGCAGAGCGCTTGCGAAAGCGCCATGATAGAGACGAACTGCGCCTTATTCACGTCTTTGCGTCGTTGCTCGTATTGCTGGATGGTGCGAACGGGCACGCCGGAAAGCTCCGCGAGCTCGCCCTGGGTAAGCCCAACCGAAAGGCGCAATCGCCGCAGATTCGTCTCGGGGTGCGCACTGCGGTATAGCTCATCCATGCGCGCGACAAAGCTTCGCACGTCCATCTCGTGGTATGCGTAATACAGGTCTTCCATCACGTCCATGGGCACCGCATCTGCGATCTCCTTGAACGTCAGGCCCGTTTCCCACTGGTAGTATGCGAGCGACCATCCAATCCAATACTCTTTGCTGCCCCGGTCCCTAAAACGCAGCCTTAAAGGGCGATGAATGCCTACCGTCTCCTCCATCACGCGAAGGGCAAGCTCGATGCCGCTGAGCCCCATCACTATCGCCGGGTCGCCCGAACCGAAACGCCTTGCCAGACCCGACTCAATGAACATCCCAAGGAAATCTTGGGGCAAATACTCCGCCTCTGCGGCAGAAAACCCGAACGCCGTGCCCAACGTAGCCTGCGCTTTGCTGCGCATGTTCTCATCGTAAGCGTGGATCATTGGGCCCGACCTCCTCGTTGAGAATTTGCAGAACGTACAAGTCGTCAGGCTCGCGACGGAAGCGCTCAACATCAAAATAGTCACGCCTCGCGCGACTGTCGCGCGCCTTATAGCGCGGATACCACTCGTCCTTCGACACGAATTCAGCACCCCGGAAGCCCAAGCGGCCAAAGGCCGCCTCGCTCATCACCGCCACTTGCTCGCCAAGCTTTCCCAGGCGCATTGCACGTGAGAGCTGCCTCAGGGAGATTAGACCATTCAGAAAGTCTTGAGCAAAAGAGAAATATGCGTCATCGGCGCGATAGCCCCGAATGACATCCGCCTCTTCAAGCGGCACGCGAAAACGCCCAACAATGTAGTCGCGCGCTTCAAGAGGAAGAGCGGCGGGCAGATCAAACACGCGATTTTGCAGCAGAACCGCAAGCCAATGCAAAATCGTGTATCCGTCACCATTCAAGTTCAAAACCGAAAGGCCGTCATCACAAAACGCGTAGCAATTTGCGTAGCCGTCGCGCTTGCCGGATACCGCCCATTCCTTCGCCATTTCGAGATGCTCGGTGCAATAAAAGCCCCTGCCGTAGTCGTTATGCTCCCGATCCCCGCCGAACACAGGAGCCTCAATAACATGGTCGGAACCGTGATACAGAGTAAATGAACTCATAGCACCCCACCCTTCTCATTGCACTCAGTGTATCACAGGTACTCCTGTGGGCGTAGTTATGGAGCAATCGTTTTAGAACGCAACTTCTTGATAGTCGACGCCCTGCTCTTCGCGCAGCCAGTCGAAAAACTCCCGTGCCGTCATCGCCCGCACGAGCGAGCTCTCGAAATCCTTCGCATTGCGCGTAATGATGGCATCGGCCTTCAGGCTGAGCGCCGATTCGAACATCAGCGCATCTTCGGGATCCTTCCAGGCGGATGACAGCATGCGGTCAACCTCCGCCTCGCCCACGGCGAACACCTCAACAAACGTTCGCAGGCCTCGCAGGCGCTCCAAGACGGAAGGCATGAGCGCTTGCCTGCCGCCATCGGACAGGACGTAAATCAGGTCGGTCACCTGGGATGACGTCATCCAAAGCTCGAATTCCCCCACGCGGCCGGCGATCATAAGCAGGCGCGCTTCATCATAGAACGGCCTGCGCACCGAAAGAAAGTCGATGAGCACGTTGGTGTCCACCAGCAGCTTAGCGCGCGCCATACTACATCAGCCCCCGGCTCTTCAGGCGGTCGACACGGATTTGCGCCTTGGACATACCGTCGAAACGCGTCGCCCGCTCGACGGAAAGGGAATCGACGAATCGAGCCGCATTCTCCCATGCCGCATTGTCGCGAGGGCTCCCATCCAGCAAGAATTCCGCATTGCCCTCGCGAATGATCCGGTCGTAAAGGAGGTTGATGACCTGAGAGGCGCTCAGCCCGCTCTTCTGCAGGATGCGCCCGCCGCGCGCTTTTTTATCGGCCCCCATGCGCCCCGTGACCATTGCCTCGTTCATGACGCCTCCCTTGTACATGTACAACATTATGTGTACAACATTTTACACCATAACGGACGAAAATCGCCCTCAGGGAACATCCGACGCAGGAATTCGACATCCAACCACATGCTGGCATCAAGGTCAAACGCATCAAAACGCAGCACACTTCCCGCCCTCAAGCAGCAGCATACAAAAAGCCGCGCCAACCCGGAATGCACGGGGTTGACGCGGCTGGCGCGATGGGTCCGACCTGCCCTAGCAACCAAACAGCTCCTGAGCCTTTGCCATCTTGCTCGCAATCTTCACGCCAAAGGGGCAACGCTCCTCGCAGGCCTCGCATGCGGTGCATTCCGATGCCGTCACATCAAGCGCCCGGTAGTGCTCGCGAAGCGAATCGGGCACCTCGTCATGCATGACCGCCAGATCGTAATACTTGTTCACCATGGCGATGTTGATGCCCACCGTGCACGGCGCGCAATGCCCGCAGTAGGTGCATTGGCCGAAGTACGCGTTCTTCGGTGCCGAGGCCAGCACGCTCGCGTAGTCTCGCTCGTCGGCGCTGGAATCTTCGTACACAACCGCATCGGCCACGTGCTGCGGCGTCGAGAACCCGGGCAACACGCTCGCCACCGCGGGACGCGTAAGCGCGTAGTGGATGCACTGCACGGGCGTAAGCGCCACGCCGAAGGGCGACGTTGCGGCGTCAAAGAGGCGTCCGCCCGCATAAGGCTTCATAACGGTGAGGCCCGTGTTCGTCTGCTCGCACAGGGCATACAGCTCGGCGCGGTCGGCGTTGATGCCGTCGAGCCCTTCGGCGGCGTAGTCGCCGAAGAGGTCCTCTATGTTGTCGCTTGCCGGCAGCATGTCAAAAGCCGGGTTCAGGCTGAACATAATCATCTCAATCTGGGGCTCGGCCGCCGCGAGCTTCGCAACTTCGGGGTTGTGCGTCGAAAGGCCCACATGGCGAACGGTTCCCGCAGCGCGCAGCTCGCGCACGTATTCCATGAACGGCCCTTCCATGATCTGGCGGTATTCGTCGGTTTTATCCACGAAGTGAATCATGCCTAGGTCGATGTAATCGGTGTGAAAGCGGTCGAGAAGGTCCTGGAACGCCGCCTTCACCGGCTCAAGCTCGCGTGTGCGCACGTACTGTCCGTCTTGCCAGGTGGATCCCAAATGCCCCTGGATAATCCACTTGTCGCGTCGGCCGACAAGCGCATCGCCCAGGTTGGAGCGACGCGTGGGGTCGGGCATCCACACGTCGAGCAGGTTGATGCCCGCCTCCTCGCATGCGTCCACCACGGCGCGCGCCTCCTCCGGCGTGCCGTCCATCCACTCGCCGCCAAACCCAATCTCGCTCACCTTAAGGCCGGTTTTGCCGAGCGTGCGATACTGCATACATCCCCCTTTTCGTTGCGTAGGTTTTCACATGGATAATCATAGCCGTTCCGCGCGAGCCTTTCTGACGAACCCCGCTTTATGCGGTTCGCTACCATGCGGGAAGCCTCACTCGGTAGCGACAGGCATTAAACTGGGGTTGAAAGAGCAGACAAGGCGGAACCGAATCAAAAGCAGGCGCGCCGGAAGCTTTCCTGCAGAAAGGCCGCCGCTTGACGGGCGGGGGATGACGTTGGGCACAGCATGTCAAACCCGTGAAAACAGCCGGGAAGTTCTAGAAGGTCCATGTTTATACCCGCCGCGCGCAAGCGCTCAACGTAGGCGACCGTTTCATCGTGAAACGGCTCGATATCCCCCACGTATGTGCATCCCGGCGGCATTCCGGAAAGATCGAGCGCACGGGCGGGCGCGGCGTAGGCAGGCACATCGTCCGCGCCGTAGAGCTCCCCCAGATACATGCGCCACGCCGCCTCGTTAGACGCCGAGTTCCACACGGGGGCGTCGTTTTCCCGCGAGGACGGCGTGACCATGCGGTCGTCGAGCATCGGATAAAGCGGCATATGGAACGAAACCGGCACCGAGCCCTCGTCGCGGGCGCGAAGGCACACCGCCGCACAAAGGCTTCCACCCGCCGAGTCGCCTCCCACGGCGAGCGGACGGACGCATTCGGCTCCTTCGCAAAACGTTTCGTACGCCCATAGAAGTGTCCGATAGCAATCGTCGAATGCCGCAGGATACGGGACCTGCGTGGACAGGCGATAGCTGGGCGCCACCACCGTACAGCCCATTCCCACGAATTGGTCTATGAAGTAAAAGTCCTGCAGGGGAGCCCCGAGCGCGAAACCGCCCCCGTGAATCCACACTACAACGGGCGTCCCCGGTTCGGCACCGCCCTTGGGGTCGAACACGCTCACGATGAGCCGCGTGCCATCGGGCCTCGCAAGATGCGCGCGGCGCGGACGAGGGCTCTTTCCGGGCCATACGCCCATGCGATCCGCGGCGTTCATCACACACGCCACAGTTCTGAGCGCACGCGGCGTGAAAGAAGGAAAACGCCGCACCGCATGCCCGACGCGTCGCAGCTCGGAATGGATGCTCTCGTCTGGAATATGGGGCATGCGTCACCTCTTTCGCCCGTGAGAAAACGTCATCGATACACGCCCATGATACCCTATGAAAACCTGCGGCAGAGCGGCCCGATCCACCTGCCTCGCCCTTACTTTGCCACCTCGTTCGCGGCGATCATCGCGCGGGTGTTGTCGATGATGCAGCGCATGTTGGCGAGCGCGATGCGGTCGGAGAGGTTGTTGTCGTAGGGCTTGCCGAAGTAGGTCTCCATGCTGTGGCTGAGCATGTCGAACGCGCCGGAGAGCGCCTGCTTCATGGGAGCCGAGAGCGTATAGGCGGGGTCGAGCACGGCGAAGCCATGGAACGAGCCTCCCATGCCGTTCTTCTGCTTGGTCTCCTCGTTGGTGATGACCGCGCCGTTGTTCATTTCGGCACCGGTGCCGAAGATCGTGACCACCGCGCCCATGGGGATGCCCTCCACGGGGAACTCATGGTCGACGAACTCCATGGTCCACACGTCGCGGTCGGTCTTGGCCTGCACCGACACAATTTTGCAGCAGTCGATCACGCTGCCGCCGCCCACTGAGAGGATGAAGTCGACGCCCTTTTCGCGCGCGAGTTTGGCGCCCTCCTGGACCTTGGCGTAGGTGGGGTTGGGCATGATGCCGGAGAATTCGACGACATCCTTGCCGGCTGCCTTGAGCTTCTCCATAACGGCATCGTACACGCCGTTCTTCTTGATAGAACCCCCGCCGTAGGCGAGCATCACCGTCTCGCCAACGCGGGCAAGCTCCTCCGGCAGCGCGCCCTCAAGCGCACCCTCGCCGAAATAGACCTTGGTGGGATAGGAAAACGTAAAGTTCTGCATGATAAGCCTTTCCCTTTGCGCGCCGCTTCCCCAATCCGGTCCCATCCCGCTGCTCGCTGGCAAGCGATACGGAAACGCCGAATCCCTTCAAACAGACAGCTTCTTTTATCTACGTTCTAGATGATACGCGCGCCAGCTCTTTCCAAGAACTCTCTGTGCGTACACCAGAGCACACCTGCGGGTTATAAGCCTTCTTAAAGATCATCGCGAACGGTAAAAAGAAGTGAGTGTCAACTCGTTCGCGGGCATGAGGCGCATCACCAGTAACGAAATATGGCAATATGCCGGAATTGCCCTTTCACGCAGCCCGATAGGCCGATACACCTAAGGCCTCTCCACGGTGCCGCGCTCGCTCCCATAAACCTACTCAACTTGGTTGCGCTACCACTGCACATCATTGGTACGCCCCGATGACTGAGACTGCATTGCTCATGCATGACAATCTGACGGAAACAGTTCGAGCGGCAAAGGCGGCCAATCTTACCACCATTCCCGCAGCACTGCATCCATCCCCCTCTGCGTCCTCAACCGTTGAGACCTCGTCGCAAGCATCCCTAGGTGTCCTCTTGAACAGCTTTCGTCCCAATCACCTCTTCGACGCGATCAATCAAATCTTGCTTAGTGTGCACACCTGCTTTTTGATAGATGCCTTTGATATGCGTTTTTACAGTTTCCTCGGTAACGACAAGACTCCTGGCAATATATGCCCTCGACCTTCCTCGAAGAAGCAAATAAAACACCTCCGTCTCTCGAGGAGAAAGCCCAAAAACCAATGCCGCAGGTTCGTAGCTCTGCGACACAAACACTCGATCGTCGCCCTGCTCCGAAACGGGACGAACCTCCTCCCAGCTTTTTGCCTCAATTCGGTCCTCACGAGCAAAAAGGGAGAAAAGTACAATCGCAAATAATGCCACCGCCGAGACGAGCGACAGATCCCAGCCTTGTCCCGATACAACCGGCACATCCACCGCAATAAGAAACCCTAATAACTTACTCATCTGGACTGATGCCAAACCGCACGCGATCACCCAAACCGAAGTGGTCTCAGAACGCCTTGAGAAAAATACCCAAAGCACCCAAAGGATCACATACACATACTGATAACCGATGCGATATGCTGCCACTCCCACAACCGTCCACATTTCAGAAAACGGCAAAAGTAGGAAGCCGCAGGCAACAAATGGCAGGGCAATCTGATACGTAAGCCTTCCAAAAGCTTGCTTGGAAATCACAGAAACAAAGTAGGTTAGGGCGCAAGCGACCATAACGAACGCCATACTCACCGCATCAGTCGGTCCGCGCAGGCCAACTTGCTCTAAAAGAAATATAAATCCCCTCATCGCACCAAAAGAAAAGCCAAAAAACACACCAAGGATAATTACCGCAGAAGGCAAGCCCTGTGGGTTATCTGATTGCTTATTTCCTTTGGACATGGCAAGTCTATTGTCGGAGACATAAGAGCGATACAACATTAGTTCAAAAATCGGCGCTACAGATACTACGCCCTGGATGAAAACCTCCGGCAATTGGCTGAGTAGAATATGCGCAAAAGCAGCGATAAAACTTGATGCGGCAAAATAGACCAGACATCCTCGAGTTCCAAACGAAACAAGCACCTCACCCCAAACCATAAGAAACGTGCCCGTCCCGAGACCCGTAATAATCCCCGCAAAAACCTCCACCCATACCGTAGGAGCTCCGAATAGAAGAAGAACAAGATCGGAGGCAAAAAATGTACCGACGCTCATGCAGATTGCCGCAGCAATAGCAACCCACTCTCGTCGAAAAAGCGGTCCTGCGTATCTCCCCAATAAGGCGAATAGAGACAGCGTGAGAGCATTTGCTCCGAGAGACAGCATATAAAGGGGGTCAGACAAGAAGGGCGAATCGATTAAGTCGCCTCCAGGAGCTGCAAAAAGCGACCCCGTGAACATAAGCCATCCCCATCCAACATGAATCGCGTGCCCAAACAGCACGCGCCATTCGGTCGATGCAATCGACTCCCATTTCATGCCAGCATTCATCCGACCCTCCCTGTCGTGATGCCTGTATCTCCAACAACGGAACAGCACCATATGCAGCCATTGTACGAGCGAGCCCGCTCACAGCCCCTCCCCCATTACGGGGGAACCTCTTGCAAAAGGGAAATTCCCTCCCTTTTAAGGGGAAGCAAAATCGCTATGAAAATCATACTCTGAACTCATCAGGGCACTGAAGGAATGCCCTGAAAGGGGAGCAAGGAGGAACCAACAATGACGCACACAATGCATCACCCAACGCTAAGCCGTCGCAATTTTCTCAAAGGAGCGGTAATCGGCGGCGCAGGCATAGCGACGACCGGATTGCTTGCAGCTTGCTCTGCCGACACTCAATCCAATAATACGGAGCCAGAAGAAAGCGCCCCGCAAACAGAGAGCACATACAATCCTGAAGCACGCGAGGTAGCCAATGTCGAATACGAACAAGATGTCGCACAAAAGGCATCGGAAACCGAGGAATGCGATATCGTTGTCCTAGGGTCTGGCGCAGGCGGCCTCGGCGCTGCGGTCAGAGCCGCTGAACAGGGAGCTCATGTCGTCCTTTTGGAAAAGGCAGGAGAGCTCGGCGGCTCAACGAGTGGTACTGAAGGAATGTTTGGATGGGGCAGCTCCCTCCAAGAAGAAAGCGACGTCGAGCTTCCACTGGTCGCTGAGCTTATCGAAGAGGAACTCATCTATTCGAACTATCGCATCGATGCTGCCTTGTGGAAACGGTTCATCGAGGCTTCCGGAAAATCCGTCGATTGGCTGCGCGAGCAGGGATATGTTTTCGATCGCGTAGACGTATACAAGGGCCAGATTAGCGCATTCAAATGCTATCACTGGTGGGCCGATGAAAAAGGCTCCACGATGATTTCCTGTCTGGAAGAGAAGGCGAAGGAACTTGGCGTTGACATCCGGACGTTGACGCTCGGCGTATCTCTCATGACAGACAATGGAAACGTAGTAGGAGTATACGCCCGAGACGACTCGAACGACACGTACTACGGCATCAAAGCAAAAGCCGTCATAGTTGGAACAGGTGGATTTGGCCTCAACAATGCGCTTATCGAACAGCTAACAACATGGGATATGACCTACGGAACAACTCGCTCCACGGGAACCGGCGACGGCGTAATCATGTCCGAGGATGTCGGGGCAGGTACGTATATGACTTCCATCTTGCCAAGAACCGCTGTTGAGGGGTATACGGTATACGACGAAATCGCCATCGGATGCTGCGATAATCCGCTGCTTTTCCTAAATGAAAACGGCGACCGTTTTATGAATGAAGGGACGTACGTCACAAGCTATATGGCCCTCTATGTTAACTCCATCATCAGCCAAAAGAAGGCTTATACAATTCTCGATCAGGCAATGGTCGATCGCTTTGTCAGCGGGGAAGGAATCTTTAGTGGATGGCGCACGTACAAGACGGGAATGAACCTCCCCGAATTTCAAACCCAACTTGACGAGTGTATTTCGTCCAACCGCGGCAATGTATTCAGAGGTGAAACAATCGAAGAGCTCGCAGAGGCCATGGGGGTTGACCCCGATAACATGAAAGCCAATGTTGATCGTTATAACGAAATGTGCGCCAACGGCTTCGACGAAGATTTTCTCAAGGGCAAAGAATATCTCACTCCTGTCGAAACGGGACCGTTCTACGCAGTTCGCCAAGACCCCTCCGTCACCAACACAATTGGAGGCCTTGATGTCAATTACAACAACGAGGTTGTCAATAAAGACGGTGCAGTCATTCCCGGCCTGTATTGTGTAGGAGTTGATGCCTGCAAACTCTACAAGGAGACGTACAACTATGCAATGTCGGGCGGACTAGTTAGCTATTGCCTGTACTCTGGTCTCAATGCCGCAGACCACGCCGTTGCTACATATTGCGCATAAACCATTTCGTCTCCCTCCCAGGAAAGACCCGCTCCTGTCGGGTCTTTCCGTTTGTGTTCACAACATGCGATTCGCAACCGAAGCTATTAAGATGGAAAACTCCGTAACTTGCACAACTTACGCACCTGTAGGCACCAATGTCGCGCAAGGACAATCCAGTAGCTCTCGACAGCTCCGATTCGATCGCTGCATCAAGAGTGCCCCCTGGTACTCCCCGGGGAGATGCTGCTTCCTTTGGCAGAAGCCGCATTCCGCTTGAACGCTCGACCAAGCGCCTCGTCTGAATATTTAAGCTCTGCAAAACAAAAAACAACCCTCTGCGATTGGCAGAGGGTCGCAAAACGAATGTCGCTCTTAGGCGAAATCTAAGCGTATCGTTTAACCGAAGTAGCGCTTCAGCAGACCGGCGAACGCGCGGCCGTGACGTGCTTCGTCGCGAGCCATCTCGTGCACAGTATCATGAATGGCATCCAGGCCGGCGGCCTTGGCACGCTTGGCGAGGTCGGTCTTGCCGGCGGTGGCGCCGTTCTCGGCCTCGACGCGCATCTCAAGGTTCTTCTTGGTGGAGTCGGTCACAACCTCGCCCAGCAGCTCGGCGAACTTAGCGGCATGCTCGGCCTCCTCGTAAGCGGCCTTCTCCCAGTACAGACCGATCTCGGGATAGCCCTCGCGGTGAGCGACGCGGGCCATGGCGAGGTACATGCCCACCTCGGAGCACTCGCCCTCGAAGTTGGCGCGGAGGTCGGCCACGATGTCCTCGGGAACCTCTGGAAGCTTGCCGACGCCCACAACGTGCTCGGCGGCCCAGCTCATCTCACCTTCCATCTTGGTGAAGCGGGAGCCGTCAACGCCGCACTGGGGGCACTTGAAGCCCTCGGGCAGCTCGTCGCCGTCGAACTCTTCCACATAGCCGCACACGGGACATACGAATTTCATGCTGCTCTCCTTTGAAAATTCGCCTTCGTTGCCGGCCGCAAGGCGTTCCCCCTCTGCGTCGACATCCTGTTGTGCATACGGTATCACAAATTTATGATACCAATAAAGTAGCATTTAAGAAAACGAATATGACCTTCTGGTCGCTCTTCGCATGTCGAATGCGCTTCGACCACTAATCCAAAGCGCATTCAAGCTGGCTATCTAACGGCCCCTTGTAAACGTGACCTTAATCGCCTTCCAAAGCTTCGACGCACCCCATGGACTTATAAAACGCCTGCGTTTCAACCGCCGAGTGCGCCGATATATACCCCTGGGGCGATTTCCCGCATTACCCTTGCGCGACCAAAAGCTTGGCGATCTGCACGGCGTTGGTGGCCGCACCCTTTCGAATCTGGTCGCCGCAGCACCACAGCGCAAGGCCGTGGGATCCAGGAGCGGCGGAAATATCCTCGCGCACGCGGCCCACATAGATCAGGTCCTGGTCGGTGGTGTCAAGCGGCATAGGGTACGCCAGGTTGGCGGGGTCGTCCACCAGCTTGACGCCGGGAGCGGCAGCCAGGGCTTCACGCGCCGCCTCTACGCTTACCTCACGCTCGAACTCGAGCGTGATGCTCTCGGAATGGGAGCGCATCACCGGCACGCGCACGCAGGTGCAGTTCACGCGCAGCTCTGGCAGATGCATGATTTTGCGGCCCTCGTTTTGCAGCTTCATCTCCTCGGAGGTGTAGCCCGCCGCATCGAATCCACCGATCTGCGGGATGAGGTTGCACGCCAGCTGGTACGCGAACGCTTTGGGGTCGCCCACGGGCTGCCCCGCGCCGATGGCCGCCATCTGCGCCTCAAGCTCGCGCAAGCCGCCGATGCCCGCGCCCGATGCCGCCTGATAGGTGGATACGATCATGCGCTTGATGCCGCCCACCTTGTGCAGCGGGTTCACCGCAACAAGCGCGATGATGGTGGCGCAGTTGGGGTTGGCGATGATGCCGTTGTGCCTGGCGACGTCTTCGGGGTTTACCTCGGGCACCACCAGCGGCACATCGGGATCGAGGCGGTACGCGCTGGAGTTGTCCACGGTCACGCAGCCCTTCTCGCGCGCCACGGGAACGAAGCGCTTCGCGATATCGTTCTCGGCGGCGCCCAAAACGATGTCTACGCCGTCGAACGCTTCGTCACGCGCCTCCTCCACCACCACGTCTTCACCGGCGAACGACACGCGCTTGCCGGCGCTGCGCGCCGATGCCAGAAGCTTCAGATTGGCGATGGGAAACTCTTGCTCCTCAAGGCATTGGAGCATCTGCTGGCCCACGGCACCCGTGGCACCCAGGATGGCTACGTTGTACTGCTTCATACCGCTCTCCTCCCTCACGCGAAGCGCGGTGCGCACCCGTCGCACGCCGCACGTCGCAGAATGGCCTTTACTCGACGGAATCTTCGCCCGGTTTGCCGGCTTCCAGCTCGTCGATGGTGATCACGTTATCCTCGGAATCCACGAACGCGTCGTAGATGACGCGGATGGCGTGCTCGAAATCCTTGTCCTCCACGCCCACGATGATGTCCAACTCCTCGGAGCCCTGTGAAATCATGCGAATGTTGATGCCCGCACGACCCAGCTCGCCGAACAGGCGGCCCGAAATGCCCGGGCGGCGCGCCATGTTGCGACCCACCGTGGCGATAAGCGCCAGGTGCTCCACCACGTTGATCTCATCGGGCTCAAGCTCGCGCTGGATATCGCCCACCACCGAGTACAGGCAATCCTTGACGTCGGAACCCTGAACCACCACGGCGAACGAATCGATGCCCGAAGGCATGTGCTCGATGCTCACGCGGTAGCGCTCGAAGATCGAAAGCACGCGACGCAGATAGCCCACCTGGTTGGACATGTGGTTTTGCTTGATGTGAACGGACACGAAGTCGCGCTTGCCCGCGATGCCGGTGATGATGGGCTCGGCGAGGCCGGGCTCGGTCTCTTCGCTGATGATGGTGCCGGGGTCATCCGGACGGTTGGTGTTTTTGATGACCAGCGGGATGCCCGCATCGCGCACGGGGAAGATGGCCTCCTCGTGCAGCACGCTCGCGCCCATGTAAGAAAGCTCGCGCAGCTCAGCGTAGGTGATGCGCGAGATGGACTTGGGGTTGTTGACGATGCGCGGGTCGGCCGTGAGGAATCCCGAAACATCGGTCCAGTTCTCATAGAGGTCGGCGCCCACGCATTGCGCAAGAATCGCGCCCGAGATGTCGCCGCCGCCGCGGTCGAGCAGCTTGATCTGGCCGTCAACCGTGGCGCCGTAGAAGCCCGGCATCACAAAGCGCTCGTGCTGCTCGATGGCGTCATGCAGCTGCGCGTTGGTGCGCTCCATGTCAAGCGTGCCATCGAAGTTGAACGCCACCACATCGGCTGCGTCCACGAACGGAAACCCCAGGTACTCCGCCATCAGACGAGCGGTGAAGTACTCGCCGCGGCTCACGATGAACTCGGGGGTGAAATCGCCCCGTTTGGCCCTCTCGCGAAAGATGCCGAATTCCTGGCCTATGGGATATTCGAGCCCGAGCTCTTTTCCTATCTCGCAGAAGCGTTGGCCGATGGTGCCCAACAGGTCGTCGCAGCTCACGTGATACTGCAGATGCGCGTTCACCAGATACAGAAGATCGGTGATCTTGCTATCGCGGCTGTCGCGCTTGCCCACCGCCGACACCACCACGAACCGGCGCGACTCGTCGGCCTCGATGATGGATTTGACCTTTTGGAACTGGACGGCAGAGCTGACGCTCGAGCCGCCGAATTTCGTAATCTTTATCATGCCTCGTGCTTCCTTCTCCATCTTCGCGTGAGACGCCCGGCGCCTTAGCGCCGTCGCATCTCCGTGCAGGTGCGCCGCATGATAGCGCATGCCCTTTCACGCGCGCTCCGAACCGCTGCCAGTTTCCGAATATGTAACCATTGAGCGCCGTTAGCCGTGCGCGGCTGGCGCCCTGGGCAGAGTTTGATACACTTTAGCAGAATGGAGCGTTCAGAGGGAACGCGAACGGCCTTAAACGTCGAGGAGTGGACGAATGGCATCGAACTATCACAGCACGCGCTCACGCGAGCACGCCGTTACGGCGAAGCGCGCGATTTTGGACGGATTGGCGCCCGATGGGGGGCTCTACGTGACCGATGCGCTCGACGAGTCGCGCATCAATCTGGGCGAGCTGATTGCGGCGCGGCGCGAGGGCACCTATCTAGACGTGGCATGCACCGTGCTGGGCGCGCTCTTGGACGACTACACGCCTGAAGAGATGCGCGCGTGCGTGCAGGGAGCCTACGGCAGCTGGCCGAGCGGCACCGCAAACGTGACCCCCGTGGTGGGGCTTGGCGGCGGCGAATGGGTCCTCGAGCTCTTCCGCGGGCCCACGAGCGCCTTCAAGGATGTGGCGCTGCAGATGCTTCCCCGCCTCATGAGCTGCGCCGCCGCCGGAAGTGACGAGCGCATCATGATCCTTACCGCCACAAGCGGCGACACCGGCAAGGCCGCGCTCGACGGCTTCGCCGACGTGCCGGGCATCGGCATCTGCGTGTTCTACCCTCAAGGCGGCACGAGCGAGATCCAACGCCTGCAGATGGTCACACAGGCTGGCCGCAACGTGGCCGTAGCGGCCGTGCGCGGCAATTTCGACGATGCCCAAAGCACCGTGAAGCGCATCTTCGGCAATAAGGAGCTGGCCGAGCGGCTGGCCACGCGCGGCATCACGCTCTCCAGCGCCAACTCCATCAACGTGGGGCGTCTGGCGCCGCAGGTCGCATACTACTTTGACGCATACGCCCAGCTGGTGATCGCAGACTCCATCGCCCTGGGCGACGAGCTCGACTTCTGCGTACCCACGGGCAATTTCGGCGACGTGCTTGCCGGCTACTATGCCAAGCGCATGGGGCTGCCGGTGCGCAAGCTCATCGTTGCGAGCAACGCCAACAACGTGCTCACCGATTTCCTCACCACGGGGGTCTACGACCGCAACCGCCCCTTCCACAAAACCATCTCGCCCAGCATGGACATCCTTATCTCGTCCAACCTGGAGCGCCTGCTGTATTACGAAAGCGACGGAGACTGCGAGTTAGTGGCACGCCTCATGGCCGACCTGGCAAACGAGGGCCGCTATCAGGTTCCGCCCGAGCTGCTCGCCCGCATCCAGGAGACATTCGCCTGCGGCTGCGCGACCGACGACGAGGCACGCGACGCCATCAACGGCGTGCTGCACGAGCGAAACTACCTGATGGATCCGCACACCGCCGTGGCATGGCACGTGTCGCAGAGCACCTCGCGCGCGGAAGGCGTCCAGCGCGTGGTGCTTTCCACCGCAAGCCCGTATAAGTTCTGCCGCGACGTGTGCGAGGCGGTGGGAACCATCGATACGCCGCAGGGCAGCGATTTCGCGTGCATGCATGCGATCGAAGACGAGATGCGCCGCCTCGGCGTGGGCATGAATCTCGAGGAGGCGCCCGCCCCGCTGGCCGAGCTAGAAGGCGCAGCCGTGCGCTTCACCGACGTGTTGGACGCGGGTCAGATGATCGATTACGTTGAGCGAAAGACGGGTGAGCTGCTGTGAGCGTGAAAATCACCGTGCCTGCCACCTCGGCGAACATCGGCATCGGGTACGACTGCCTGGGCATGGCCGTGACCCTATACTCCCATTTCACCTTCGACCGCGCCGACGAGCTCACCATCACCGGCTGCCCGGAGGAGTTCCAGAACGCCGACAACCTGGTGTACCAATCGTTTTGCGCGGCGCTTTACCATTGGGGCGAAAAGCCCTTCCCCGTGAGCATCCACATCGATTCGCACATCCCCGTCGCACGCGGTCTGGGGTCTTCTTCCACCTGCACAGTGGCAGGCATCATGGGCGCGGCGGCGCTTACCGGGCGCATCGTGGGACGTGCGGAGGCCGTGAGCATCGCCACCATGATGGAAGGCCACCCCGACAACGTTGCGCCCGCCATCATGGGGTCGCTCGTGTGCTCTTTCACGCCGGAGGGCGAGCTGCCGCGCTGCATTCGCTACGAGGTGGAACGCGGGCTCCATTTTGTCACCGTGATTCCGCCGTACGAGGTGAAAACCGAAGATGCCCGCAAAGTGGTGCCGCAGGAGGTGTCGCTGCATGATGCCGTGTGGCAGATGGGACGCATCTCGGGGCTCACGCGCGGGCTGGAAACGGGCGACGCCGAACTTATCGCGGCAGCATGCGAGGACCGCATCCAGGAGCCCTATCGCCGTGCGTTGATCCCCGACTATGACGAGGTGCGGCGCATTTGCCTTCAGGGCGGCGCGCTCACCATGTGGATCTCGGGGTCGGGTTCCACGCTCATGGCCGTGACCAACGACGGCCTTATTGCCGAAAGCCTGCGCGCACGCATCGCGCAGAGCTTCCCCGCCTTCGACGTGCACGTGTTGGACTGCGACCCCCGCGGTGTGCGGATTCAGCTGCTGTAAGAGCGGAAAGCGGCAGGGGGCGAAAGCCGAGGATGGGCGCCGACCGATGACGCACGCCGGCCGAGAACGCAACTCCCCTGGTAGCCATCGCGAAATCGGCGGCCACCGTTGCTCCTGCCATTAAGGGCGCCTTTGCGGCGCCCTTATCGTTTATGCCCAGCCGTCATCCCTGAAAAGCTCAATCCTCCTGGAGGAGCTTGAGCGAGGCGTCGCGCACTATGTCATAGATGGTCAGGCCGGGCGGCGTGATGCCGGCGGCCTCCATGGCTGCGAGCTGCTTTTCCGAGTGAAACGCATACGGATACACGCCGTGCAGCAGCGGCATGAACGCGAACACGAAACGATTCATGCGCTCCTCGCTCCACTGCGGCTTAGACGCGGCAATAAGGCGACACAGCTCTCCCATGGCATCGCCATACACGTGCTTGAACTCTACGAGATTGTCCAGACGGCTATTCTGCTCGATGTCATAGAGGTTCATGGCCAGAAGCTTGAGCATCTGAGTGCGCTCATCCACGCTTTGCGCGAGCCCCTCCGCAAGATCGACGTCATCAAGGGGCCCACGCTTTTCAAGCCGGCGAAGCGATGCCGCCCACAGCTCATGCTCTCGCTGCAGAAGCGCCAGAAGGATCTCGTCTTTGCACTGGAAGTAGTTGTACACGTTCGCGCGGCCGAACGACACCCTAGACGCCACCTGCGTCATCGTGATGTCGTGGTAGCTCTCCGCCCGATACAATTCCTCGCACGCATCTATGATCTCGTTGCGACGCGCCAACGCCTCTTCCTTTGAAATCTTGGGCATTACGACACCTCACTGACACACTGACACTTACCTAGCTGCCATCTTACCACCGAATGGGTCATACGCGCTTCGCAATCGACGCAGCGTCCAAACCGCCCCGCATGCACCAGCCCCAGCCGAAAGAAATCGCTTTCAGGCAAAGGAGCCATCCTCCGACAAAGACGTCATTCTCAGGCAAAGGAGCCATCCTTCGACAAAGACGTCATTTTACGGCGAGACGGACCGCAACGCTCCGCACCAGCGTCATTCGGACGCCCTTTGTCTCAATGCGCGGCTCGCAAACGCCAACGAGGTGGATGCACCTTGCGCAGCAGACGAAAGAGGAGGCGGAAGCATGGCGTCTGGCGGACAATCGATCCATTTAGGGATACAATGCCGCTCATGCGACACAACGATCCACACACCCAAAACGAGTCCATCGCTAGGCAACTGCTGCTGCTCGCCATCCCCACCTTCGGCCAGCTGGTGGCTGAGCCTGTCTTCGTTCTCATCGATACCGCCATCATCGGGCACGTAAGCGACGCCGCGCTCGCAGGGCTGTCGATCGGCTCTACCGTTCTTTTGACGGCCGTGGGCTTGTGCGTGTTTCTCGCCTACTCCACCACATCGCAGGTGGCTCATCTGTTCGGAGCCGGCAAGCGACGCGAGGGCTTTCAGTCGGGCTTTGGCAGCATCTGGCTTTCGCTTTGCATAGGAATCGCGCTTTTGCTCGTGCTGTTTCTGGGAGCCCTACCCATCTGCGCCGCACTCGGCGGCCAAGGCGAGGTGCTCGAGCAGGCAGCCACCTACACGCGCATGGTGGCGCTGGGCGTGCCGGGCATGCTGCTGGTGTATGCCGCAAATGGAATCTTCCGAGGGCTGCAAAAAATGGGCATCACGCTTGCCGCCGCAGTGGGAGGAGCCGCGCTCAACGCCGCGCTTGCCGTATTCTTCGTTGTCGTATGCGGATGGGGCATCGCGGGATCGGGCCTGGCCACCTGCATCGCGCAGTGGTTCATGGGGCTTTCGCTTCTCGCAACGGCAATCGCCCACGCCAAACGTGAGGGGGCGAGCATCCGACCGCGCATGAGCGGCATCGCGGCAGCGGGAGGAGACGGATTCCCCCTCTTCCTGCGTACGCTCGCCCTGCGCGCGGCGCTCGTGGCCACCGTGATGGCGGCAACCGCAATGGGCACGAACGTCCTTGCGGGATATCAGATCGTCTATGCATCGTGGTCATTCGCGCTCAACATCCTCGATGCCGTCGCCATTGCCGGACAGACCCTCGTGGGCGCCGAAATCGGAGCGCGTCGCTTTGACCGCGCTCGCTCCCTCACGCGCGCAACCGCTCGATTCGGCCTGGTCATGGGCGTTATTGTGGGGATAGCGTTCGCGCTTGCGGGCCTCGTGGCGGGACAGCTTTTCTCCCCCAATCCCGAAATCCAGATGCTCGCCGCCGTAGGCATGCTCGTCGTGGGCGCAGCGTTTCCGCTGCAGGGATGGATGTGGGCGCTCGACGGCATCCTGATTGGCGCGGGAGATTTTCGCTACCTCTCAGCCACCATGGCCCTGGTGGCCGCAGCACACATTGTTGCACTTGCCGTCCTCGTATTCGTGGCGACGCCCCTCTTGTCGAGCGACGCATTGCGCACCGCGGCGCTCTGGGCATGTTTCTGCCTGGTGCTCATGGGCGGCCGCGGCATAGCGAACGGTCTACGCGCCAAAAGCGACGTATGGATGGGGCGATAGGGCATCTCCCGCGCCCGCTTTCGAGCGGCGCGAATCTGAGCGTTTCTGTGAGCGCAACGCTGCGGTTCGTGCCCGTTGACGGGCGGCTCGGACAAGCGCGCCGGCGAGCGACCTGATGAGCGCGTCGAGGAGCTCAGGAGGAAGCGCGACTCCACGCCCATTGGCGAGCGGCGCGAAATCGAGCGCCGAACACGTCAGACAGCAAAAGAACGCGATTTGCTGCAGCATAAACGTCGTTTGCAGCCGCGTAGAAGTCGCCCCGCAAACAAACGGCGATTTGCTGCATTGCAACCGTTGCTCCGAAACGAACGCCGATTTGCTGCAGTTTTCGCGCGCCTCCCGAAGTAGCCCAGTCGGCGCGAGGCTGTGACCTGGGGAAACGCGAATCCCAACGGCGGTGTACTCGGGGAACCCCTCGAAAACTGCAGCAAATCGGCGTCTGTTTGCGAGGGCGACCTTTACGCGGTTGCAGAGCGACGTCCATACTGCAGCAAATCGCGGTTTGTTTCACCGCCTATCGGTAGTGTGCCGATTGTTGGTGTCAAGATCCCGTTCGGGAGGCGCGGGCCGCAGGCCCGCCCGAGCGAACGGGACATCGCCCAGGATCGCCTGCATTCTACACCATCACGCTGCCCTCTTCGCCTC
>NZ_QIBX01000020.1 GCF_003725995.1 Slackia equolifaciens | reverse complement strand
TGTCCGACTACATCCACTGGTACAACAACTTCAGGCTCCACTCAAAGCTGGGCTACATGAGCCCCGTCGAATTCAGGAAGGCGGGACTGTTCCTCGAAAAACTGTCCAAATAAGTGTTGCCAATCCAAAAAAGAGCACAGATCACTGGGTGCTCGACGAGGAGCGCATCGCCGCAGACGAGGCCCTGGACGGCTACTACTGCATCATCACCAGCGAGCAGGAGATGGACGACCGCGAGATCATCGAGGCGTACCGCGGCCTCTGGCGCATCGAGGAGTCCTTCCGCGTGCTCAAAGGCGACATGGGGGCCCGCCCCGTCTACGTGTCGACCGAAACGCACATCAGGGCGCATTTCCTGGCCTGCTACGTGGCGCTGCTCGTCATGCGCCTGATGCAGCTCGACACGGGCAGGAAGCACAGCGCAGGCGAGATCGCCGCGGATCTTTCGCAGGTCACGGGACACCATCTCGACTCGAACGTCTACTTCTTCGATTACCGCACCGACCTCACCGACGAGCTCGCAGCCGCAGCGGGGATCGATTTGTCTAGACAGGTGCTGGCGAAGAAGCAGATCGGCCGGATCATGGCGGATGTGAGAAAACCGAGGAGCTAACCGGTTCCAGTACATAAAACGTCACAGAGAAAAAGCCGTTCTCCCACCTCAATGTAGGAGAACGGCTTTTTTAGCTGCAAAAGTCAGGTCATAGCACGAGGATGACCACACCGCGGCCGCCACCCGCCAGGAGTGCACAAACGCGAAGGCCAGCTGCGCCATCATTGACGAACCGCGTCTCATGGACACCGCAGCCCGATCGTTACCCGTACGCCCCGCAATGCTGCAACCGACATCCCTGCTTCTATCCCATCCGTCAATTTCATTATTCCAGCTCAATCTCATCGTACGAAACGTACGATGCACCGTTTTTCTTTTTTCCATCGAACGGTACGAAGACAAGCACGTGCCCTAAGCCCTATGTTTTCCTCAGCGCAAGCAGATTAACTTGCCAGTTGGAGACAGCGAAAGGAATCAGGATGAGCACCCCTATTTCAAGAAGGTCGTTTCTCTCGGGCGCAGTTCTCGCTGGAGTGGGAGCAGCGGGCGTTACGCTTGCCGGATGCTCCCCCTCCCCCACCAAAGAAGCACTCGACACGACCGGAGACATCGATGCCCGGGAAAACGGACAGCTTCCCTCCGTCGAACAGAGCCAAATCAGTCAGACCGTCGAGGTGGACGTAGCAGTCATCGGACTGGGCATTGCGGGAGTTGCGGCCCTGCGCTCGGCCGCCGAGCACGGCCTTAAGGTCATCGGCATCGAACGATGCGCCACTCCTTCCTCCCGTTCTTGCACGTTTGCTTATTTCAACACCGACCGCGCTCGCTCCATGAACATTGCTGACGTTCCTCCGGCCGAAATAGCCAACGAAATAATGATCCAGGGCAGCCATTACCCCAACATGGGAATCCTCGTTGATTTCGCACGCCACTGCGGCGAGGCTGTCGACTGGTACTGCGACGCGTACAACCCCAATATGGTTTGGACCGACGATTTTGCCGCCATTCCTGCCGATGAAAACGAGCTCTACGCTATGAGCTGCACGTACTATACGAAGTCCCCGTTTCTGGAGAGCGCCTACGAGGAAGGGCGCGACCATGAGAAGATCTTCATGGCCGCCGTTGACTTCGCCTCGCAGACCGAATTTAGCCATCAGCCCATTCTTGAGGCGAACGTTGCCGCCGCCGAGAAGGCCGGTGCGCAGACGGTATTCAACTCTCGCGCGTGCCAACTCGTATACGATGGCACCGCGGTAACAGGCGTCATTGTCCACAACCTCGTCGAAGACACCTACACCCAGTACAACACCTCCAAGGGCGTCGTGCTGGCAACTGGCGGCTACACGCATAATGACGAGCTCATGAAAGAGTATCTTCCCCATATCTGGAGCGACATTGATTACTATACGTTGGCCTACCCCCACACAGATGCCAACGGGGACTTTGCAGATACAGGAGATGGCCTGCTGATGGGGCGTAGCATTGGCGCAAAAGTGGAGAATGCGCCCCATGTTCCCATGGCTCACTCGACCTTGACTTCGATCCTGGGCGTAGATGCCTTCCTCCAGCTCAATGCAAACGGAGAGCGCTACATAAACGAGGATCTTTCAATCGACCACTTCACCATCAACATGATGTCGCAACCGAAAAAGACCATCTATCAGTTCTTCGATGGCAATTGGCAAGAGCAGATGGGCGCCATGCAGGCGGGCCTCGGCGCCTACACCACGCTCCTTATGCCCGATGCGGCGGAAACAATCGACGAGTGGACCACCGCGCACGGCGACACGCTTGAGGAGCTCGTCGCCCAGCTCGACGTCGACAAGGATGTTCAGACCTCCATGCTGGCCTCGTTCAAGCGCTACAACGAGCTTTGCGAAAAGGGCATCGATGAGGATTTCGGCAAAACGCCGGAGCGCATGTTCAAACTGGAGACACCACCCTTCTACGCCGTTCGATTCACCCCTCAGGACGAGAACCCCGCCGTGGACAAGCTCCGCCTGCTTGTGACAATGTCGGGTTTGCACACGACTCGCCAATCCCAATGCCTTGACGAGCAGGACGATCCCATTCGTGGGCTATACGCCATCGGCAACACCCAAGGAGGCCGGTTCGGCGTCACCTATCCGGTAACGCTCGCAGGAGCCAGCCACAGCATCGCCCTTACCGCTGGTTACTTGATAGGAGAAACACTCGCAGCCCTGTAAAAGCACGGCAGGCATTCCAGCACGCAGGCATTCCAATCCTCCCCTTCGCCCTCCTTCCCTACCGGGAAAGGGGGCGATTATCTGCTTCCGTCGCCTCCAGCAAAGAGATAAGCTCCTGCCTCGAATGCACCCCGGTTTTGGCATAGGAGTGCGCCAGATGGGACTTGACGGTGCTCTCGCTCAAGACGAGCTGCTCGGCAATGAAGGGCGCACTCCTTCCCTGGGTATAGAGCATAGCTATTTCCACCTCTCGGGGAGTCAATCCGTACTCGGAAGCAAGGGCGTTCCAGGCATCCACGTTCGAAGGAGCGGAGAAGGAGCTCTCGGGGCTACCGCGGAGCAGCCCGTCGAGAGAGCGGTCGTTGAAAACCCAAAGCGTCACGCCGGCCAAAAGACCGATGAGCAGCCCGAGGAATCTCGCGTCGCCGGCAACTCCTCCGGCCATTGATACCCACAGCACAGGGACCGAGCCTGCGTAGAGCATAAAGCCCACGACGCCAAATACCCTCGTCGGAGATTGCTTCGTCGAGCGAACGACCTCGATAGCGATCAAATAGACAACGCCCCACAGCAAGCCAAAAGCCGAGCTTGCAAGACAGAAAGCGGCATTCCCGTTCCCTGGAAAACAGAGCATGAGGCACAAAGCGGCGAACGACAACGTAAGGACGACCTTCAACGCGAGCCCATGGCCCGGATCCGGCACTTTACAAAGAAAAAGCCAGAGAAGAAAGAGCGTTAGAACGCCCATGCCCAGATTCCACCACTGATTCCACGTGCCGTCCTGGGCAACCGACGACTGAACGCAGCCCACCACGAAGCCCACGAGGAGCAGACCGAAAACGGGCCGTCGCGAAATGGTCGCCTCCGGCTGCTTCGCCAGAAGCGGCTCCGATTCGCCTCCGCTGCCGTCCAAAAGCAGAAGAGAAACCGAAAGGGCTGCCAGCAGCACCGCCGCCCAAAGGGGATAAGATAGAAAACTCGTCGCGAAACCTCCGAGAAGAACCGATGCGCTTTGTCCGACTAAGACGCCCCTTAATCCCATCGAGGACACAGACGCGAGTCTCTCCATCCATGCAACGAGCATCGTCGTGGAGAACAGGAGGAACAGCGCAGTCGCGAGCAGGGCCGAACCGGGCCAATCTGTCGCAGTAGACACAACGCAACCGGCAATGCCGCAGATGCACGCACCGACCTGAAGGGCCCGGTTCTTGTTCACGCTCCTCCACTTGCCGCCAATAACAACGAACACCAGGGAAAAAAGCGCCATAAACGGCACGGCCACGGCCTCGGGGTAGAGGGGGGAATCACCCGAGAAAAGTTGATCAATGCCAGGGCGAAACAAAAACGACTGCTCGGCACAAAGCAAGGAGGCTAAGCCCACCATCGCACGCAGAGATCTCATGTCTAAGCCTTGAACGAAGAAACCCTGAGCCTTCTCTGCAAGCGCCATTCAGCCGCCCTCTCCTCTTGCCGTCCCCTCTGCACAGTTCGACGATCTCATTATATCCCACGGCATTTTGACGGATGCCCGTTTTCCGGAGTTTTGCAGCTAGTTTAGCCAGCTAATAGGATCATCACCCCAGTTCATGAGCTGTTTTTGGCTCTTTCTTTTTGTCAACTTTTATGACTATATCAGTACATGGTTGTACGTGGTTATGATATAATTCGGTATATGTATCCGCAGGTCAGAAGCCGTTTCATGTATCTGAACAAGAGGAAGAAGCCCAACGGCAGGATTTACCTCGCGATAGCCGAGAGCTATCGCGAGAACGGCAAGAATAAGACCCGCCATGTCGAAGCCATCGGCTACGTCGACGAGCTTGCCACTCCCGAGTGCCCTGACCCCATCGCGTGGTGGGACGAGGAGATCGCCCGCCGCAACGAGGCGGCGAGGGAGGCCGCGTCCCCCGTCATCGTGAAGCTCTCGACGGCGAGGAGGATCGACAAGCGCGCCGAGTCGCGCATCGACCTCGGCGCCGCCGTCCCATCCGCATACTTTCATCGCGACTTGGGGATATGGGGCTTCTTCGAGCGCAAGCGCACGGCGCGCGGCTTCGACTACGACCCCTGCCGCATCCTCGAGCTGCTCGTCTGGAACCGACTGAGCGCGCCGTCCTCCAAGAAGGCGGCGTGGGAAGGGCGGGGCCGCTTCCCGCGCAAGTGCGATTTCTCCCTCGACGACGTGTGCCGCTCGCTCGACTACATCGACGCCAACTCCGATGCGCTGGTGAGGCACATGAACGCGTCGCTGGAGAAGACCCGGGGGAGGCGCGACAGGACCCGCCTGTACTACGACGTCACCAACTACTACTTCGAGGTCGAGAACGAAGACGGGGACGGGCTGTGCAGGCGCGGCGTCAGCAAGGAGAACAGGCGCAGCCCGATCGTGCAGATGGGGCTGCTGCTCGACGCCCAGGGCATCCCGCTGGATTTCGAGGTGTTCCCCGGCAACGAGAACGACATGCTGACCATGCTGCCCGTCATGAGGAAGGCGGGGCCTTCGCAAGAAGGACGACCCCGAGGCGGAGCGGGTGGTCATTGTGGCCGACAAGGGCCTCAACACCTCCGCGAACATCGTGGATTGGCAACACTTATTTGGACAGTTTTTCGAGGAACAGTCCCGCCTTCCTGAATTCGACGGGGCTCATGTAGCCCAGCTTTGAGTGGAGCCTGAAGTTGTTGTACCAGTGGATGTAGTGGAGACGATACGACGGGGCCGCGCCCCCGGATGCGGGGCGCGGCCCAACTTGCACGAAACGCTCAATTCGCGATGCCCGGGCTGCTCAATTCCCGATGCACGATTGGGCTAATTCTTATTGCACATCAACACTCCGCTGGATTCTGCTTCGGCCATGATGGTATCCTCCAATCGTTCGGTCGATCGGACGCTGGCCGCCGCGACACCCACATTACCTGGCCGTGGCGCGTCGGAAGCGGAGCCCGGCAGTTTCCTATCAGTCGTCTGAGCCAGCGACGCCCGCGTCGGCAACACCCCCCCCGGGGCTCTCGAAGGGCAGGGGCAGACGGCCGTCCGCGGGCGCCCGATCGGCGGCCCCCAAGGACATGGCCCAATCGTAATCCGACGACGATGGGTTAATCGAGACGTTCGGATCAGCTACGATTCAGACTGTAATGGGATGGCGGGGCCAGCTTTACCGGACAGAAAGCACGCGTTTGTGAAGAGGGACAGCGTCATGCTTGGTATCTTCGAGCATGGTGACGTGATAAAAACAACTCCAACCCTTCGGTGAACCATGAGCCTGCAGGTTGGCACTACGGGGTGGTAATAAGCCCCTTTCGCATGAACTCTCTCGCCTCCTTAACGCTGATTGCACCCGTTACTTCCAAAGACAATGGGTTTCCTCTTCACATTCCCATTGCTGAAGATAACCCGATTTATGGGTTTGTTCAAGTCGAGGGCATCCAGTCGGTGGATCTTGCGGCTCGTGCTGCGAGCGGCAGCCCTCGATGACGGAAATATGGAGAACGTCATGGGTGCTTTGAAGCTTTTCACGGGTCTCTCGGAGCAGCTCCATAGTTTGACATCGTCAATGTAGCGACCGCCTTGCACGTTTCAAGAGGGCAAAAGAGAGCTCGGATTGCCGACGATTCAACCCATGGCCCGATGAACGATAGGGTCCACAGGGGCCATCCTCTCTATTGCTAAAAGCGCATACAATCGAAGCCCGCGCGCAGTGTGAAACCCCAGGTTCTTGAGCAGGATTCGCCCCACCGCTTTCAGCATCTCATTACGCAGATTGTGATGAAGTCGGGCATTACTCTGTTATGACAAGCCGAGAAAGTCATACAGCTCTTGGCGGCTGTGCACGCCAATCTTCTTGTAAATATTGTGAATATGGGTTTTCGCGGTGGCAAGGCTCACAACGAGATCGGCACTGATTTGTGGTGCCGTTTTCTTCTGCGCGAGCAGCAAGAGAACATCGCTCTCGCGTCGCGATAGGGAATATTGCATGGAAACCGAGGAGCAGGTATCGGCCAGTGTGGCGAAATATCGGATTGGGTCAAGGCATTTTTCCTTGTCAAGGACGGAGCTGTGCAGAAAATGGCAATCGTCCTCGTCTGAGAGAAGAATGAGGGTCAGCGTGCCGAACCCTGCGAGCACCACTAGGAAAAAGACGTGAACTCCAGGGCCCAACGCTAATGTTAGAGCGTCGGCGAGAAATGCTGATAATTGCTCGAACAGATAAGCCATTGCGAACATGAGGATCGGATCCATTTTGCTGCGCTGACAGAAATTGCACAGCGAAACAAAGAAATAGGTTGAGAAAGCCATATACGCTGCGTCCAGAACGATAGAGGCTAGCTCAAAAGAGTGTGCATTGCTTAGCGAGAAAACGACAACCCCAAGTTCAATTAAGCAGATTGAGGAAAAACACAGTTGTCCGATCCTGATAATGCGTTTGTTTATGGCAAGCACAATGCTCGTCACGACAATAGCAATGAGCAGGCCCAAGTATGAGACACCTGCCACGGATACATATGATAGGCCCTGCAGCGATTGAATAGTGAATACCACAATCGTATTCATGGCGATGAGCTTGGCAGGTTGACGCAAATCTTTCGATATCGAGTTTGCCCCAGTATCGGTTTCTTCGGCAATTACAAGGTTGCGCTGCAAAAGGTACACCGTCGATTTTCTCGCAAAACACAGCACGATGATTAATGGTGCGATGAGGGAGATGGCACCAGAAGGGCAGATGCTCGCAATACAGCGGAGAATCGCAACGAAAAATTGCCACGCAATGAGAGCCAGCATGCAGTCGACCATAGACAAGTTGGCGAATGCTTTGAGGCAGGTAAGTAGCAGCAGCGCTTGGCATAAAACAACCATGAGCAGGCAAAAAGAAATGGGCAAGAATAACACATCGCTTTCCTGGTGCTTGAGCACTAGGGCAAGCGCAAAGCACAGAAGGCAGAGAAGACATGCCGTAGCGAGAATGGGTCTTTTTGCAGTTATTTGACCAACCTGCTGATGGGCGATAGCTATGAACGCAAACGTTATTGCCGTCGCGAGAAGATGGGGGTAGCGAGCGAAGGGGATGAGCGCTTGCAAGGCGTCGGGAGCAGCAAGAGATGGGTCAATCATCCATGCGCAGGCAAATGCCAGGGAAAGAGCGTACGGTATTTTTCTCAACTGTGATAGCGAAACTGCTCTGCTCATGAATAAACCTTTACCTGACTTGGCAATTCAACCCTTTTTTCAACCTATAACTCTGAGAAATCATACCAAATATTCGCCTCGTTACGACTTGTCATGGGGTAATCCTGTCTCGTCCGAGAAATGGCGAAAAGCGATGCTGAAGAGCGCGCTGTGAATCGCCATAGCAACGAGAAGAAGGGAAGATGCACAATGACGAAAACAGTGAGTCGCCGCGATTTCTTGGTTGGAAGCGGCGTTCTAGGTTCAGCCGTGGCGCTAGCTGGATTATCGGGCTGCTCGCCGAATTCAACAGGAAGCGCATCTCATAATTTGAGTGCAACCAGTAGTGAGGAGGGCATATCGAGTGAAGCAAGCAAGGGGTCTTCCAGACTCTTGGCGGTTGACGAGAGCGATGTTGCCCGAACTGAAGAATGCGATGTTGTCGTCTGCGGGTCGGGCTCCGCAGGCACCTATGCCGCTATCCGCTCTGCTGAGCTAGGAGCGCGCGTAATATGGCTTGAGAAAACGAATTTAAAAGGCGGCACATCTACGGTAACGGAAGGGACGCTTGCCTACAACACCAAAGAGCAAGTTGAAGCTGGAGTCGTCTTCGAACCGCAAGAGGAGTTCGTAACCTACATGAAATGGCACAATTGGGGTGCCTATGGTCCCGGCGTATGGAGCTTTTTAGACAATTCGGGACAGGCTATTGATTGGGCAATCGAGCATGGCGCCATGATGGCCACGAGCGGCTATGGGGCTTTGCATAGCTGTTTTGATGAGGACGGCAATTGGGTCAACAACGGAGAGGGTATGCTCAAGCCCTTATGGGCCTTTGGCGATACATTGGAAAACTTGGACTTCCGCCTTGAGACACCCGCCGTCAACGTTATCGTTGAGGACGGCGTAGTAAAAGGCGTGTATGCACAATCGGGCGACGACATTATTCGCATCAACGCCAAAGCGACTATATTAGCTACTGGCGGATTCGGCAAGAATCCCGAAATGTGTGCCGAACGTCTTCGTGTCCCCAGTGAGCGTGTTGTATTTCTGGGATTCGATGGCCAGGATGGCGACGGTATCAACATGGCCCTGGAGGCGGGAGCTGCTCCGCAGGCACCTTCCTCGGTTATGTACGGTCTTTCGAAGGCTTGCGGCGAAAGCTGGAGCAGTATGCTCTCAATCTTCACCCAATGGCCCCCTTCATACCGTTATCCGCTTGAGCTCGGTAAGTTTCTGCCCATGGTCAATCAGAATGGAGAGAGGTTCTACAATGAGACCTTGGGCGAAGATGCTGATACGGCGCGCTTGAATGTCGCCATTGCCTCGCAGCCCAAAGTATTCACCCTCTTTAACGAGGACCATGTGAAGGCCTACGAAGGTGAAGAGAACCTGAATAATTTCGTTGCTTTTATGGGCGTCGGCAGCGGAGAATTGCGCTCTGCCGTCGAGAACAGTGACTTTGTTTGGAGTGCGGACACCATTGAGGACTTGGCTGGGCAGATTGGAGTAGACGCCACAGTCCTTGCGTCAACGGTATCTGATTGGAATTCCTGCGCGACAGGCGGCGATACCCATGATGCATTTGGGGCAGACCCCGCGCAAATGACAGTACTTGAGAACGGGCCGTTCTATGCAGTTCAGGTGGAAGCTTGTGCCTATAGCACCTGCGGTGGTATTCGGGGAAATTACGAAGCTCGTGCGGTGGATGCAGATGACAAGCCGATTCCCGGACTGTTCGTGTGCGGTATAGATAACGGCTCTATGCAGTATAACGATTACCCCTATGGGCTTCATGGAGGGTCTGGCCAAGGTGCAGCTTGTACGACAGGTTATGTTGCTGCCAATGCAGCTTGCAAAGATTTAGGGCTTGCGTAGCGCACCGCAGATATCGCAGTAAGCAAGGCAAGGGGCCGCGACGATGCTCGTGGCCCCTTGTCTTGCCCTGGCTATGAAATGGCACGGAAATGGCACGGATGGCTGACTTTGCATGGTCGTTGCCGAAAATGCGAATCAGGATCTTCTTTTCGTCGCGTTGCCCCTTATAAGGAGCAATTATCGCCGTCGGGTTTGAATTGAGAGAAGGAGCGCGCCGTGGCCTACTATTTCGATGAACCGTCCCGCACATTCAACGAGTACCTGCTGGTTCCGGGTCACACGCCGGCCGACTGCGTCCCGGCGGCTGTCAGTCTGAAAACTCCGCTCGTGAAGTGCCGCAAGGGCAAGGAGGAGTGCCCGCTCACCTTGTCGGTGCCCATGGTGAGCGCCATTATGGCCGCTGTTTCTGGCGACAAGATGGCCGTGGCGCTGGCTACTGAGGGCGGGCTCTCATTCATCTACGGCAACCAATCCATTGAAGATGAGGCCGCCATGGTGGCCCGCGTGAAGGACTACAAGGCCGGTTTCGTCACATCAGATGCGAACCTTTCCCCCGACGACACCCTCGAGCAGGTGGTGGCCCTCAAGGAGAAGCGCGGACATTCCACCATGCCTGTTACGGCCGATGGCTCGGCCCACGGCAAACTCTTGGGCATTGTTACCGAGCGCGACTACCGCCTGTCCCGCATGAGCATGGACGAGGTAGTGGCCGACTTTATGACTCCCCGCGAGAAACTGGTGGTCGCCTCCGACGGCACGACGCTTAAAGAGGCAAACGATATCATTTGGGAGCACAAGCTGAACTCCCTTCCCATGGTGGATGCCGATGACCGTTTAGTGGCCCTCGTGTTCCGCGAGGACTACGACTCCCATAAATCCAACCCCGACGAGATGCTCGACTCCCACAAGCGCTACATGGTGGGTGCGGGCATCAATTCCCGCGATTATGCCGATCGCATACCGGCTCTGGTGGAAGCAGGCGCCGATGCGCTGCGCATCGACAGCTCCGAGGGCTATTCCGATTGGCAGAAGATGACTATTGAATGGGTGCGCGAGCATTACGGCGATACCGTGAAAATTGGAGCGGGCAACGTGGTTGACGCCGAGGGCTTCCGCTTCCTGGCCGATGCGGCGCCGACTTCGTGAAAATTGGCATCGGGGGCGGTTCCATCTGCTTCACTCGCGAGACCAAGGACATCGGACGCGGCCAGGCCACGGCCACCATTGAAGTGGCCAAGGCTCGCGACGAGTGCTTCCGTGAGACGGGCGTGTATGCGCCCGTCTGATCCGTTGGCGGCATCGTCTATGACCACCATATTTCGCTCGCCCTTGCCATGGGTGCCGACTTCGTGATGCTCGGCCGCTACTTCGCGTGCTTCGACGAGAACCCGTCGGCCAAGGTGATAGTGAACGGCACCTACATGAAAGAGTACTGGGGCCGCTACGATTTGGGCGGCAAGAAGTCGCTGTCCTTCGAAGAAAGCGTCGATTCCTACGTGCCCTATGCCGGCAGCCTGAAAGACAATATGGCCATTACGCTGCTGAAACTGAAGAGCACCATGTGCAACTGCGGCACGCTCACCATTCCCGATTTCCAGGACAAGGCGAAGCTCACGCTGGTAAGCGCCACCTCTATTGCGGAGGGCGGCGTCCACGACGTGCTGCTGAAGGACAAGGCCCCCTACGCGAGCAATACCCGCTAGGTGCTTGGCTCCCGTCGCTTAAGAGAATGCGGCCGCTAGGTCGCATTCTCGGTGTTCGGCCAGAGATGACTCACGTTGGTACGCGACACGGAAAAGCCGCTGGTTGTGTCTATATTTCCAAGAAACTCCCTGCGGTCGCCCTCCCCCTTGGGACGGTGATATACCCCAAGTTTGCAGCAAAAAAACGAGGCTTCGCCAGTTTGTGTGGGTCTATAGGCGCCCCGGAAGCTCGATTGGCAGGTTCGAGCATCTCAACATCACGAGCGCGATGAGGTTGTCGACGTTCCGGAACCCGTAGCCCATGCGGACCGTCAGCTTGATCTTGTTGCTCACCGCCTCCGCCCGCGCGTTGCTCAAGCCCAGCCCCACCGCCCGGACGATGGCGTCGCGGTGTCTGCGCGCTTTCTTCGACAGCTCCTTGATCTCCCTGGCCCGGCTTCGCGACGCGCTGCGCAGCCAGGAGTCGAGCAGCTCGGCCGCCGCGGCCGCGCCCGTCGCCTTGAACACGTCGCGCAGGCGCTCCTTGAGCAGGCAGGCCCGGTAGAGCCGCTTGTCCTCGCGGGCGATCCGCCCGAGGTCGAGCACCTGCCTCTCCGTGAGGCCCTCTGATCTGTACTCTTTTTTCGGACACGCAGGCTCGAGGGAGAGCCTGTAGACTTCTGCACGTCCGATGAAAGAGAGGTTCGATATGGGGCAGAACCCAGCGACCAAGTACACCGACGAGTTCGGGCGCGAGACCGCCGACTACGTCATCTCGTCGGGAAAGCCCATCACGGAGTGCTGCCGCGAGCTCGGGCTGAACCCGAAGACCGTGAACAACTGGGTCGTGAAGCGCAGGCGCGAGCTCGGGGGCGAGCCCGACCCGAAGGCCGACGACGCCGAGCCCCCGGTCCCGACGACCGTGCTGTGCGGCGACATCACCTGCCTCGAGACCGGCCGGGGATGGCTGCACCTGGCGACGGTCATCGACCTGTGCGCGCATGGTGGTCGGATGGTCGCTCTCCGGGCGCATGACCGCCGACATCGCGGTCTCGGCGCTGGACATGGCGCGCTCGCGAGGCTACGTGGCGGGCGGCGCGATATTCCGTTCGGACCGCGGCGCCCGGTACACGAGCAGGCTCCTGGAGGAATGGGCGTCCGCCAACGACGTGAGGCTGTCGGCGGGGCGGACCGGCAGCCGCCGCGACAACGCGGTCGCCGAGTCCTTCTTCGCGACGCTCAAGAACGAGATTGGATTGGCTACACTTAACGGGACAGTTTCATGAGGACCTTCGGAAGGAGGGGGGGCATGGCCGACCCGAAGCACCCCCGGCGCTTCACCGACGAGTTCAAGCGCCAGATCGTCGACCTGTACAACGCTGGCAAGCCGCCGTCCGAGATCGAGCGGGAGTACGATCTGGGCCACTCGACCCTGAGGCGCTGGATCAAATCGATAAACGCCACCGGATCGCCGCACGCCGCTGACAACAGGACGCCGGAGCAGAACAGGATCATCGAGCTGGAGCGCGAGAACAAAAGGCTGCGGATGGAGGTCGACGTCCTAAAACAAGCGGCGCCGATATTCGCACGAAAGTGACGGCGATAGCGGCGAACGCCGGCCGCTACCCGGTATCAGCGCAGTGCAGGATCCTCGGCGTGCCCCGCTCGACCTACCACCGCCTCCGATCGCGGCCCGATCCGGCGCCGGAGCCCGACCCCGTCGCACCCGACGTGCTGGCGGCCCATGCGGAGAGCAAGGGAAGGTACGGGGCGAGGAGGGTCAAGGCATCGCTCGAAAGGCGCGGCGTCGTCGCGAGCCGCAGGCGGATATCGCGGATCATGAGGGAGAACGGCCTTTCGAGCGCGTACGGGAAGAAGCGCTTCAAGGCCCATCCCGGCAAGCCGAACGAGGCGGAGCTGCCGAACCTGGTCGCCCGCGAGTTCAACGGCCGCGCGCCGCGCACGCACGTCTGCAGCGACCTCACCTACGTGCGCGTCGCCGGCTCCTGGTGCTACGTCCGCCTGCTTGTCGACCTCTACAACAGGGAGATAGTCGGCCACTCGGCCGGCGCGCGCAAGGACGCGCGGCTCGTGAAGGCCGCCTTCGCCACCCTCGAGTTCCCGGTATCCGATATCGAGGTGTTCCACACCGACCGCGGCAGCGAGTTCGACAACGCCGAGATCGACCTCATGCTGGAGGCCTTCGGCGTCGAGCGGTCGCTCTCCGCCAAGGGCTGCCCCTACGACAACGCGGCCGGCGAGTCGGCGAACAGGATACTCAAGGCGGAGTTCGTCTACCGCGAGGGCTTCTCGGACCTCCGCGACCTGCAATCCAAGCTGTCCGACTACATCCACTGGTACAACAACTTCAGGCTCCACTCAAAGCTGGGCTACATGAGCCCCGTCGAATTCAGGAAGGCGGGACTGTTCCTCGAAAAACTGTCCAAATAAGTGTTGCCAATCCAGCTACTACGCCCGCCGCGGGAGGGGCGCGGCGGCGCCCGCGGACCCGTGGGCCGCGCTGCGCGCCGAGGTCGAGCGGCTGTGGCTCGACTCCGGGGGGAGGTGGGGCGCCCGCACGGTCCTCTCCAGGGTCGGGGGCTTCCCCGGGGCGACCCTCTACCGGGTCAGGAAGCTCATGCGCGAGCTGGGGATACGCGGGATCCACCCCCGCGCCTCGAGGCGCACCACCGTGCCCGACCCGCTCGCCCCCGACCGCCCGGACCTGGTCCGGCGCCGGTTCGACCGGCCCGTGCCCACCTGCTGGCTCGTCGGCGACATCACGTACCTGAGGACCGGGCAGGGATGGCTCTACATGGCCGTCGTGATCGACCTGTGCACCCGCATGGTCGTGGGGCTGTCGTTCTCGGACAGGATGGCGGCCGGCCTGCCGATAGCGGCGCTCGAGGCCGCGTGGCGGCGCGGCTACGTCGCCGAGGGGGCGGTCTTCCACTCCGACCGCGGCAGCCAGTACACCTCGAAGGCGATGGCGGAGTGGGCGCGCTCGCGGGGCGTGAGGCTCTCGGTCGGCAGGACCGGGAGCTGCCGCGACAACGCCGTCGCCGAGTCGTTCTTCGGGACCTTCAAGAACGAGATGTACCATCTCGGGGAGTTCGCCACCCGCGACGAGGCCAAGGCCGCGTCGGTCGGCTACGTCGAGGGCTACTACAACCGCCGCCGCCCGCACTCCTCAATCGGCTACGCGTGCCCGGCGGACAAGATGGAGGCGTTCATGCGGAGGATGGACGCGATGGCCGCCCGCGAGGCGGCGCTGCCGTCCGCGGCATGATTTCGGGCCGTTCGCTGTCCAGGAAGTTGAAACAGTTCAGTTCAAGTTTGGCGCCATTAGCACAGGACATCCTGGCGCTTTGCGCTCTTTCACCCGGAGCGCCTTGCTCCTCTCTTCCCTGAACAGGCATTATGTCGCCCCGCAGATTCCAACCAATCCTCCATGCCGCCACCTCGGCATGCTAATGGCGCCCTTTTTGAACCGGGCATGCCTAAAACATGCTAATGGCGCCTTTTTTGAACCGGAATCGCGCCCGAGGACGCAACCCGCGCGGCACCGCGACCCTCACAACAACGCAACCCGCACGACAACGCAACGATGCCGGAGCGGAGCGCGAAAGCCCCTTCTGCGCATGCAAAACGGCCCGCAGGCACTCCGCCCGCGGGCCGCATGCGATTCATTTCGGCGAATTTCTATCCCGCCAAGCTCGGCAAACCTTACTTCATCAGGCTCGCGATCTGCTGGGCGAACGCCACGGGGTCCTCGATCGGCATGCCCTCGACGAGCAGCGCCTGGTTGTAGAGCAGCCCCGCGTAGCTCGCCACCTTCTCGGCGTCGCCGGCCTCCTGCGCGGCCTTGAGGGTCGCGAAGATGGGGTGCTTGGCGTTGATCTCCAGCACGCGCTGGCTCTTGATGTCGTCGCCGGCGTCGGGCATCTGGGAGAGGATCTTCTCCATCTCGAGCGAAAGCGGGCCCTCGGCGGTGATGCACGCGGGCGCGTCGTCGGCGGACGTGAGGCGCGTGGACACGCTCACCTTGGTCACCTGCTCGCCCAGCGCCTCCTTCATGGCTCCGAACAAATCCTCGCTCTCCTTGGCAGCCTCTTCCGCAGCCTTCTTCTCGTCCTCGGACTCCAGGCCCAGATCGCCGGAAGCCACGTTCTTCAGCTGCTTCTCGGAGAACTCCTCGCCCTCGGCGGCAGGCTTGCCGTAGCCCATCATCGCCTGAAAGCAGAACTCGTCCACATCCTGGGTGCACAGCAGCACGTCGTAGCCCTTGTTCATGACGGCCTTGACCACCGGCATCTTCGCCAGGCGCTCGACGGAATCGCCCGCGGCGTAGAAGATGGAATCCTGGCCCTCGGGCATGGCGTCCACGTACTCGTCGAGCGTGACCATCTTCTGCTCCTTGGCGGAGTAGAACAGCAGCAGGTCGGCCAGCTCGCCCTTGTTCATGCCGTAGCTCATGTAGATGCCGTACTTCAGGCCGCGGCCGAAGTTCTCGAAGAACTTCTCATAGGCCTCGCGGTCGTTGTCGCGCATGTTGGCGAGCTCGCCCTTGATCTTCTTCTCGAGCTTCTTGGCGATGGCGCGCAGCTGGCTGTTGTGCTGCAGGGTCTCGCGGGAGATGTTGAGCTGTAGATCCTGGCTGTCCACCACGCCGCGGACGAAGTTGAAGTAGTCGGGCAGAAGCTCCTCGCACTTCTCCATGATGAGCACGTTGGAGCTGTAGAGCGCCAGGCCCTTCTTGTAATCCTTGCTATACAGGTCGAACGGCGCGCGGCTGGGGATGAACATCAGCGCGTCATAGGTCATCGCGCCTTCGGCATGCACCTTGATCGTGCGCGCCGGGTCGCTGAAATCATGGAAGTCGGATTTGTAGAACTCGTTGTACTCTTCCTGAGTCACGTCCTGCTTGCTGCGCTTCCAGATGGGCACCATGGAGTTGATGGTTTCCGTTTCGGTGTAGTGCTCGTACTCGGGTTTGTAGTCGTCACCGGCGTCTTCGGGCTTGGGCTTCTGGCGCGTCTTGGAGCACTCCATGGTGATGGGATAACGCACATAATTGCTGTACTTCTTGATGAGGTTCTTCAGGCCCCACTCGGACAGGTAGGCGTCGTAATCGTCCTCATCGGTGTTGTCTTTGAGCGTGAGGATGACGTCAGTGCCGTGCCCCTCGCGGGTCGTCTCGCTGATGGTGTAGCCCTCGATACCGTCGCTCTTCCACTCCCACGCCTCGTCGGAGCCGAACGCGCGCGACACCACGCGCACCTCCTTGGCCACCATGAAGCTGGAATAGAAGCCCACGCCAAACTGGCCGATGATGTCCACGTCGTCGCCCTGGGCCTCGACGTTCTCCGATTTGAACTCGAGCGAACCGGAATGCGCGATGGTGCCCAGGTTCTTGTCCATCTCGTCCTTGGTCATGCCGATGCCGGAGTCGGACACGGTGACGGTGCGGGCATCCTTGTCGAAGGACACGTGGATGGCCAGCTCGTCCTTGGCCAGGCTCACATCGGAATCGGTCAGACTCTTGAAATAGAGCTTGTCAACAGCGTCGGATGCGTTGGAGATGAGCTCGCGCAGGAAGATCTCACGATTGGTGTAAATCGAGTTGATCATGAGGTCGAGCAGCTTCTTGCTCTCTGTCTTGAACTTCTTCATGGGCTTGGGCCTTCTTTCCTTATGTGAATGCGTGCCGAAAGGATGCAGGGCGGTTGAGCGCGGATGGCGATTGCGAGACGCCACCCCATATCTTCCTGCTTTGCTCCATAAATTAGCACTCGAAGGTTCCGAGTGCTAAAACGTGATTGTAGTCACACGCGCGATGGTGTCAACCCGCCCGCCCGTGACGCCATGCAATGTTGACGATTCGTTGCCGGAGCCTACGAGCGTTCGGCCCATCCAGCATTGCGCGACAAGGGCCACACAGGGCCTGCGGAGCGTGAAACGCTCCCACGGCAGCGCCCCCAGGAATTCGAGATCACGCGGGGCCACCTTGCGACAGAAATCGCTATAGAATGACATGGACCACAAGGCTTAGCGCCCACGTTCTCTATTTTCCACCATACCTTATCTCTACCGCGCTCCCTTATCCCTGCCGTGCCCAGCCTCTCTGCCGTGCTCCAGCCTCTCTGCCCCGGTATAAAAATCGCGTTATGTGCTAACTTTTGGCATACTCAGTAGAAAAAGCGCGTTATTTGCACGATGGTCAATGCGAAATTGGCAGGTTTGGGCGCCACTCTTCACGCAAGAGCCGTTGGTGAACATCGCTGACCTGGGATTTCTTTATCGTCGATAAAGGGACCGTGCAAAAAAGATGCGCGGCGGGATTCTTCGACCAAAATGCGACACACATATAACGCTGTTTTTATACCGAGGGCCCATTTTCTTCGCACATAACGCGATTTTTCTACCGGGCACATGTCTCCCGGAGCATGTGCCGGCCTCCGCCGCACCCCAATCGCGTTTCCAGCCAGCGCACCTTGTTTGCCCTCCATTTGACAAATAGGGAAAAGGAAAGAATGGGAAAAGGGGAACAATGAGGCAAGGAGGCGTACATGGCGACGCGAGCTCGACCTCGCAAATTACCGAGCGCATGGGCGCAAGCGCGAGCTCGCAAGTTGCCGAGCGCATGGGCATGAGCGTCGATTACGCCCAGAAGCATCGCCGGCACCTCATCGATGCGGGCGTCATCCAAAGCGCCGGACGCAGAAAGGTAGCTTTTGCCGTACCATATCTCAAGGAGTTCCTACGTGAAGAGCTGGGCGAGTAGACTGCGCACGCTACGACCTGCGGCGCGGGGATAATCGCGAACCGAACGCGGAACAAAGACCGCTTGGAGACCTATGCCGTCGCGCTCCATCGGTCGATGAAGCGCTGCAGCGCCTCGCGAAATGCGGGCGTCAAACGCGGCTCGCCATCGGGACCGTTCTCTAGGCAGGGCACGATACGCTTGGGCTCGGCAACAGACCCCTTGAATTCAACGCACATCGACTCATCTGCCGCGAACGCCTTGATTTCGTCGTTCACCCCGGAGTGCATCTCCAGATGTGGGAAGAATTCATCCCCACGCAAATCGCAATCATAAAGCCCGCCAACCGACAGCTGAACAAGGCCGTGGACCACATGGACGTTCCCCGTTTTCCCGTCGATTTCGAAGGCCTCCGGCGAGATGAACATTTCCTGGTTTGCGGCCTTTCCATCGCCTCGACCGTCCACGGGGTTGTCGAATCGAAGCGTCACCCATCGCATATGCCCAAGAAGGGCAGTGCGCGTGTGGCTGCATTGGCGAACCGGCCGCTCGGGAATCGTCACGCCCACAAGCCCGCCCAGGCGCACCTCTTCGCCCAGCGCAGCAGCCATCCGCTTGCAAAACCGCTCATTTTCGCTAGTCAAATCATCGAAAACATCCCTGAAGGCCATCGCCGCTCACAACCTCTATTCGAACTCGTCATCCCTCACGTACCCCTGGTCATACAACGTTTCGATGTAGCGGACCGCTTTCTCGGCAGACCACAAGCCGACCGCCAAGCCCAGAAGGGGTTCCTGCATCTGCTCATACCTTCGCACCCCGTCAGAAAACAGCGCCTGACGTGCTTCTTCGGGATGCTCTTCAATCATCCAGTCGGGAACCCACGTCAAATACGTCAGATCGTTATCGTCCACCACGAACTGCCCGAAGGTAACCTCCGCACAGTTTGCCGCATTCGCAAGATGAACGAACGCGTCGCGCGTTTCGGGACGAATGATTTGCGGGCTAACGAACAGCGAGCTCATCACAGAATTATCGCGCACGAAAACCGCCAGTTGAAGCGATAGCCTGGGCAAATCGATAAACACATGGTAGGTGTCCCTGGTTTTGAAGGGGATGATGTTGCCCACCGGCTTGGGCTCGTACAGCCTGTAGAGTTTGTTCTGGCATTGCTTGCGCACCAGCGCATCCACGAGCGAGATATCCACGGCGTTCCTCCTTGCCACAGGTGCCAAAGGGCAATTGCGCTTACATCGCATTGCGTTTTCCATTATGCCGCATGGCTGTTGTTGCTGATAGAATCCGATTCGTCAAATAGCTCGCATGCGCACGTCAAAAGAACTCGCAGGAAGCCTGACGCAAGGAGGATTCGTGATCTACGTTGTCTCCGACATTCACGGGCGATACGACAAGTGGCGCAAACTGCTCGAAACCATTAAGCCCACCTGGGCCGATACGATATATGTGCTGGGCGACACGATCGATCGCGGGCCTGAGGGGTTGCGCACGCTGCTCGACATGGCGCAGCGCCCCAACGTGGTGCATCTTTTGGGGAATCATGAGTTCATGCTGATGAGCGTGCTGCCAACGCTGCTTGCCCAGCTGACCGATGAGCTTGTCGACGACCTCGAGCAAAACGACAACACAATCTCGATGTTGGCCAATTACATGATGAACGGCGGTGCGGCGACGATTGACGAGCTTAGCGCCCTGAACGCAATCGATCGCGAGGAGATCCGCGCCTACATACTGGACATGAGCTTGTTCGAAGAGTTCGAGGTGAACGGCAAGTCGTACCTGCTCGTGCATGCGGGTCTTGACAACTTTGCGCCCGAAAAGGCGCTCGAAGAATATGGCCTGCATGATTTTCTATGGGTGAGGCCCGATATTCGCAAGCGCTACTACCCCGACAAGACGGTCGTGTTCGGGCATACGCCCACGAGGGTGATTCGTCAGACGTATGGCATAAGCCCTGATAGAGAAAGCATCGGCGAGGACGGCATGATCATCACCGACGGTATGATTGCCGTCGATTGCGGCTGCGGTCATGGCGGGCCCCTGGGTTGCCTCTGCCTCGACACCATGGAGCGCGCGTACGTTTAAATCGGGCGGCGCAGCCGTCTTGAGTCGCCGCTTCTTGCCTTCCGAGGGGATGCCTCCTGCGCCGCTCCGGAAACGCTCCCCAGCCGCACAATTGCCGCGCCCATCGGGCACCTAAGAGGGCGCCCCTGATGCGTGAAGACAAACGTATCTTCAGAAGAAAGCGCCTCGTTGTATTGGTAACCGCCTATGTCAAAATGCTGAAAATCAGACACATGCCTAACATTATTCTCCGCGCACCAACGCACAAACGTGCCGCGCGCCGCTTTGGCCTCAGTGGAACGCTGCGTGAATTTGCCGCTCTTCATACTGCCGAACAGACACGTGACGTAGCGCGGAGCGGCCGCCATGGCCGCACTCCCCCGGCCCGCCTCAGGTTTCAAGACTTCGCCCCCTGCCGCGCCGACGCTTAAAGGGGTGCCCGTTGCCAAGGGCGCCTTCTCGATTGATCCACTTGCCGGATGCGCTGCCAACGTCGCCTTCGCATACGGCTCGACCGCCTTGGCATATTCGACCGACGCAAGGTTAACGATGGCGCAATCGCTCTCCCGCCCACTCGCAGCAATATCTTCGCATAGGGCGTCGTAGAGGCACGAACCCCAGAATTCATACAGATTGCGTGCCGGCACGCCGTTCGCGCCGCTTGGCATCGCAAGCTTCGCCTGCATCTCCAAGCGATACGGCGTGACACCATCAAACGGACGCAACACGCCATAGAAGCCTGAGAGTATACGCAAGTGGTTCTGCAGGTATTCCAATTGCTCGACAGTCATAACGTGCGGCGCCATGTTCTGATACTGAATGCCCTCGTAGGAGAATGCAGCCGGGGTGAGCAATCGATCGTCGCATGGATCCATCCGCTGCACGCGGTCGTAGTTGAGTGATGCCAGTGCATCGCTGCACGCCCACAGCGATTTGAGCTCGTCATACGATTTGCCACGCATCGCCTCCAACAGCTCGCACGCCTGCGAAAGAAATCGCGGCAGATCGCGCCACGCAAACGAATCGGATGCATCCACCATCTTCTTAGCGGGTGAGATTATGAACAGCATGCAGACCTTTCTAATTTCCGAATCAAAAACAGCAGAAACGATACCTCGTCAGACGCGCTCTGCAATTGGGTAAGATGTTGCTTTTTTTAACTCAATCAACTCGATATTTATCTATCGAGCTGAAAAATGACCCGATTACGAACCCTGGACATTCGCACGCTGTTCAAGCGTACTCAGATCGCACGAATAATACGTCTTGCGCCCAACTTTTTTGATTTGAAGTATCCCCTCATCGCGCAATGCCTTTGTCCGTTTATAGAGAGTTTGGCGTGTTATTCCTAGAGCCTCCGTGCATTCATCCGCCGTCACGCCATACACCGCGAACAGTCTTGCAGCAATCAAAATATTAACCACTCGAAGCATATCGCCTTCATACAAACAGCGCGCCAAGTTTTCGTACCGCAACAAATCCGCCTCGCGTTCCGCCAGAGTTTCCTTCAAACGCGCCATCCCAGACACAACAATCTCGGCAAACGAAATCACAAACGGGGTTAAATCTCCCCGATTCAGAGGGTGCTCACATACCGCAAACGCCTTGTAATACTTTTCTATCTCCTCTTTAATCGCAAAGGACAAACGCAGCCCCACCAGACGCTCATACTCATTTGCAATCATATAGCTGCTGATGAATCTGTTCGTGCGCCCATTCCCATCATGGAATGGGTGAATATATCCGAACAAAAAGTGACACACTGCGACGCGCACTAAGAGGTCGAGGTCTTCTCGGTTGAGGAATGCCAGAAGGCGCTCCATCATTTCGATTATCCTAGATTCGGGTGTAACGCCTTTATGAATCTCACGTTCCGCCCCGTCGACCACACTGACCGGTTCTTTTCGAAACCATTTTCCATCAGGTATTTTGTTTCTATCCGATTCCAGTACTTCATCAAGTACAAGATCGTCATACAGTTTTCGGACGTCCGCGCATGACCCTAAATCAACAGCTTCGCCTTTTAGAAGCATGTTGTACTTCGCAACGATTCCATGGAAACGACGGCGCCTGCCATTCTTCGCAAGATTGTCCAGCACTTCGCCAATCTCTCGACGCGTAGAGTGCTCGTTCTCTATTTCATTTGTAAGAACGATTTCGTCAATAAGGCAAGCGTTCATGTAGTCTTCCACCGCTTTATCGGGGAGCTTGCAAATAAGCCGAAACACGTCCTTATCAATTTTTGCCGCCTGCACTAGAAGCATACTGAGCTCGGGAGTAAGCACACAGAATGCCGGGGAACCCGCAACATCGCAGCCAACCTTAATCGCGAACTCCGATTCATATCTGCTTTTATACAGTTCCTCATCATCGATGGCCGGATCATGGAAAGCCTTGCACAACATTTTATAACTCATGCCTAGTTCCAATCTCGCTTAAAAGGCAATCGCTTTTTCAGAGGCAGATTATACCCTTTTCAATATATTGAGTTAAAATAATATTGATTTTTAACTCAATTGCTTAGCGCATTACCCATTGAGTCAAATATCTGACTCAATTGCAACTCTAATTGAACCTGTCATTGAGCGTATTCGCCATTAATCAATCGCGCCTTCGAAATACTCATAGATATCTTCGCGAACCGGTGGATCCACATCCAAAATAAAATTAACAACGGGCACCTTGCCGCCCTCGTCGTCAAAAATGTATTCCTGCGTCCAGTCGCGCGGCGTAACCTTGCCCATGAAATAAAAGTCCGACCCTTCGTCATCGCTCTTTTTCACGAAGAGATACATCTTTACGCTGCCGTCTCTTCCAGCGATGATCTTTTGAATTTCGGTTGACTCGATCTTGAGACGAGAGCGTGACATCCAATTGAAAAGACCCTGATCAATGAAATGATCCGCATACTGAATTGTAGCCGAAATGTCTTCAGACTTTTTATAGGTAACAAATATCGGACAGGTGCCGTATTTGACCCTGTATCCGTACAAGGTCGAGCTATCATCCTGCGGCCAATTTAATAGACGGCATACGTCTTTACGAGAATACTTCTCGTAAAGCGCGAAATCGTCGATAGTTTTACCGTACTTTTCCCTACAACGCGCCAGGCCGAACTCTACAATATCCAAAAGTGCAGCACGAAATTCCTCGTCATCCGTCATTTCCGCAAAATCAGAACTCGCATGAATCGAACCGTCGCTCCCATCAGCCTCAATCATATGTAACGTGGCATATCTTTTCTTATCTCCTGGCGAATTGAGAAAATCAGTATTCAGCACTCGGAGCGCAGACTCATACGAGCCGTCGTCGGCGTCGATCTTCCTGTAGCTTTCAACCTCAGACAAAAAGGTTGACTTAGTGAACTGCCTTTCTTCGACCAGCTGTCTTATCATCAGCAGTTCATGAGGCCGCATGCCATTTGCAACCATGCTCGACAAGAATTCCAAGACCATCCATTCCTCAGCGGAGAAATCCGGAGAATAGTCCTTGTCCACTATGCTTGCAAATCTGCGGTACGACCCTTTCTTTTCAACAAAGAGAAGCGGGTCAACTTCTCCGAAATCGACGAAGTCAACCATCGACGGCACTCTGCCCAACTTGTCTTTCAGGGCAAAATACTTCTTCTTCAACATCGTTTGCGACGTTTTCTGAGCGTCGATTGACTTGAATATCCTCTCCTTGGTGATCTCGTCAAAATGGATGCTCGAACAGCCAGAGATAACGCGAGACCCCTCCATGACGTATTTCCTGATGGCATCTTTGCTGTAGCTCCTGTCTCCTGACAGAGCGATGGGAATCATATAGTTATTCGTGTAGTTGCCAATAAAGTCGATCACGACGACAAAATCTTTTTCGTTGAACTTGCGCAAGCCTCTTCCCAGTTGCTGAACAAAGACGACCGGTGACTGTGTAGGACGAAGCATTAGTACCTGATTAACCGCAGGAATATCGACACCCTCATTGAAGATGTCGACGGTGAAAATGTAGTCGAGACGATCCTCGAAATCTGCCGACGCTTCTAATCGTGCAATTGCTTCTTCACGTTTTTGCGGCGAGTCATCGCCCGAAAGAGCACATGTCCTGTAGCCGCGTTCATTGAACAGCCTCGACAGCTCTCGCGCTTCTTTAATGGCACTGCAAAATACCAGACCCCTCAGCCTATCGCCACTGTGCCCATAATATTCCGCCTGATCGATGATGTAATTCACTCGTTCGGAAGAAACGAGCTTACGAAAATCGCTGAAAAGCGTCTCCTCGCTGATCTCGGAGCCTTCGTATTGAAAATCAGTAATACCGTAGTAATGGAACGGACACAACAGATTCTCTTCCAGCGCCTGCTGCAGCCTAATTTCGTATACAAGATTGTTGTCAAACAATTCATAGATATTGAATCCATCGAGACGCTCGGGGCTCGCCGTCATGCCCAACCAATATTGAGGCCGGAAATAATTCATGATCTTCTGGTAGCTGTCCGATCCGGCACGATGAACCTCGTCGATGACAATGAAGTCAAAGGCGTCCTTCTGGAACAGCCTCATCTCCTTATCTTCCGACATGGTTTGCATGGTCGCGAAAAGACACGTCGCCTCACGGCATTTCTCATTACCCGACAGAATGCCATACGTATACACGTTGCCAAGAACGCGACGATAGCTTTGTACCGCCTGCTTCAAAATTGTTTCCCGATGCGCAAGGAACAGTATCCTGCGGGGATTCCTGTGGCGCAAACCGAATGCAGATGCGAAAGTTTTTCCGGTTCCGGTGGCAGATACAAGCAGAAACCTATCCTCGCCCGCTTCGATCATCCTATCAAGATTGTCAACGAAACGAGCCTGCATGGCATTAGGCTCGAGCTTCACGTTTTCAAAGGAAATGACACGATCTGCGCGTACTGTCTTCTTTTTCTCTTCGTATATCTTGGCGTATGTTTCCAAGACGCTCGAAAGAGCGGAGGAATTCGCCCAAAGTCGTTCAAATTCGCAAAGCAGAGACTCTGCCATTGACCCATTCTGGGCAAACGCAAAGTGTAGATTCCATTCTTCGTTTTCCGATAAAGCTTTACCGGTCATGTTGGCGCTACCCACGAGAGCCCTGTAGGTTCCATCTTCGCGCCCAAAAATATACCCCTTTGGGTGAAAGCCATGTCCAAACCGCCGCTCTTCTGCCATACGAACCTCGACGTTCGAAAGGCTTCCAAGCTTTCTCAGCGCTTCTGGCTCGCTGAACGACAGATAATCCGTCGTGAGAATTCGGCCTTTAACTCCGCGGCTTTCCAGGGTCTTGAAGATAGGCAACAGGGGCGCAATGCCTCCCAAGGTGATGAAAGCGACACAAAAAGAAAAGGAGCTACAGTGCGCCAATTCGTACTCTATATCGGAAATGATTTTTCTCCTCGACTCGAAATTATTAACAACAAGTCGAGGAGTGAAATCCGGGTACGAGTCAATCCTCGAATCAATGAGGCCGTTCGTTGCGCCTTTCATTATCAAGGATGCTGTAGCTTGCGACATTTCTGCTCCCTATTGAATCCTGGCCTTCAATGCATCAACCACCGATATGTCGGCAGGCAGCCAATCCACCGTCTCGAGCTCATCGCTCGCAAGCCATTTTGCAGCTTCATGCTCAAGTAGCTGCAAATGATCATTTGCAAGGTGACAGATATAGCAACGCATTGACAAGTGGAATGTTTCGTAGTCGTATTCGACGTCTACTAGATGCGAATCAATGGAGATGTCCGCATCAAGCTCCTCTTTGATCTCTCTTATCAACGCCGCCTCAGGACATTCTCCTTGTTCGATCTTTCCACCAGGAAATTCCCAACCACCTTTGAACTCTCCGTAGCCTCTTTCGGTAGCAAGGACCTTGCCATCGCGCACGATAATGGCGGCAACGACATCCACGACTTTCTTCACGGCTTTCCCCTTTATTTCTAAACGTCAGGCTCACAAACGCACTATACCGTTTTATCCCCTCCGATGCTCGTCTCCTCACATCAGGAGCGCTCGGGCTTCACCTTCTTGTAGCTATCCAGATATCTGGATGATTATCGAATTTTCAAAATTTTATCCAAGTAACTGGACGAAATTCCTCATGTTGCTAAAATCATCCAAATAGTTGGATGATTTTGGTCACGGGGAGCAACCATGGCAAAGTCTGCATATTTAATCGAACGCCCGCAAGCGATGGAATGGCTTCGTCGATGGCGCAATCGTGACGTAATCAAAGTGGTCACGGGAATTCGCCGATGCGGAAAATCCACCGTGCTCGCGCTCGCCCAACAGGAGCTTCTGCGCGACGGAACGCCTAAGGATGCCATCATTTCGCTCGACATCGAAAAGATGGCGTTCGACGCCCCGAAAACCGCGAAGGAGCTGTACGACCTCGTGGTATCGCAGCTCAAGGCGCAAACGAATTACGTATTCATCGACGAGGTGCAACGCGTGCCCGAATTCGAGAAGGCCGTAGATGCTCTCTTCGCACGCGATGACGTTGACCTTTACATCACGGGATCGAACTCCGATCTGCTATCGAGCGAACTGGCAACGCTTCTCACTGGCAGATACGTTGAGCTGACCATGCTGCCGCTCTCCTTCGCGGAATACCGGTCGGCATTCCCTCGAGAGCTAAGCGACGAGGACCTGCTCAACCGCTACCTCGTCTTTGGGGGAATGCCCTACACAGCAGCCCTGCCGGAATCGGACGTGTCAGATTATCTCGATGGCGTACTCAGCACCATCCTGGTGAAAGACGTATCGCTGCGTCACCCTCGGTTCAATATGATGGCGATCAGATCGCTGGCTGCGTTCCTTGCCGACAACATCGGCAACCGCTACTCTCTTAAAACCATCGCGAACGGCCTCTCCCGAAACGGCACTAAAATATCCCCCACGACCGTTGGCGAATACCTCGATGCCCTATCAGAAAGCTATATCGTTTTCGAAGCCAAGCCCTATGACGCGAAGGGCAAAACGCTCCTAACGCAGGGCGGAAAGTACTATCTGGGCGATTTAGGGTTCAGGCACCTGCTGCTCGGTCGCGACCAAAGCGATCTGGGGCGTCGTGTTGAAAACGTCGTGTACTTGGAGCTTTTACGCCGCAATCGCAACGTATTTGTCGGCCGGTCCGGAGAGGCGGAGATAGATTTTGTTGCAGAGGGGGATCAGGGCACATGCTATTACCAAGTTGCCCTTAGCGTTCTCGATGAAAACACTCTTGCACGCGAGCTTGCTTCACTCCAAAGCTTGTCGGACAACTATCCGAAAACGCTTCTGACTCTCGACCGAATAGGCACGGGCGACTTCAACGGCATCCGGCATGTGAACCTGATTGATTGGCTTTTGGGGCGAGAGGGGGCATAGGGGTTCAGCTATTTCTTCTCCCGACGTTTGGCCTCTTGCCAAAGGGCCTCTTGCTCTTCGACGGTCAAATCGGCGGCATCCTTGCCTTGCGCCCAGGCTGCGCCTTCAATAAACGCCCATCGACGGCGAAACTTCACGCATGTCGCGCGCAGGGCGTTCTCCGCATCAATGCCACGCCACCGCGCAACGTTGACCACGCTGAAAAGCACATCGCCAAATTCGAGTTCGGCGTCTTCGGGGGCCGCGTTCTTGAATTCTTCGACCTCTTCGGCCACTTTTTCCCATACGCCCTCTTCGTCAGGCCACTCAAAGCCTGCCGCCACGACTTTGCGCGAAATCTTTTGCGCCTGCATAAGCGCGGGAAAGCTCGTGGGCACACCGTCGAGCAGCCCTTCGGGCTTTCCGGCCAAAACAGAAGCATCGCCAACAGGGATCGCAGCAACACCAACCGCATCTCCCGACACTTCCGCGGCATTTTGCGCCGCCGCAGCCGCCTGGGCCGCCTTGCGCTCTTCCATCTTCACGCGAGCCCAAATCTCGGACGTATCCTTTGCCGTTTCTGCCGTTGCATCGCCAAATACATGGGGATGCCGGCGCACCATCTTCTCATTGATGTCGCGACACACATCGTCAATGGTGAACTCGCCCGCATCTGCCGCAATCTGCGCCTGCAGCACCACCTGCAAAAGCACATCTCCCAGCTCTTCGCGCAGATGCCTCGCATCGCCGGTCTCTATGGCGTCAACCGCTTCATACGCCTCCTCGATCATGTTGTGCGCGATGCTCTGATGCGTCTGCTCGCGATCCCATGGGCATCCGTCGGGCGCGCGCAAACGCGCAATAGTCGCGACGAAAGCATCGAAATCGGGATGAGAGGCCATATGCACCTTCCTTTATATCTTCGCTTTTGCGCCCTACCCGCCAAAGACGCAATCTCGCACCGGTCATCCGTCAATGGCAAACCCCGCGCCTGCCATCCGCAAAGACAAAGCCACCACATCGGCACCTGTCAAAGACGAAGCGCATATGCGCCAAAAAACCGCTGCCCCGCCCGGCGCGCGCCGAACGGGGCAGCCATGCATGCAAAGCCGTATGCAAACCTCAACGAAACCCGGGCGTAAACCTGGAGCAAACCTGGAAGAAATCCCAGGTTAAAGCCAAGGAGCGACCGGGCGTTCGCAAGAGCGTGCGAGACTAGTCCTCGGTAATCTCGGTGATGCAGCCCGCGGGACAGGCCTCGACGCAATCGCCGCAAGCGATGCAAGCATCCTCGTCAACGACTTCCGCAACATCACCAACGATGTCGAGCACGCCCTGAGTGCAAGTTTCCACGCAGATACCGCAGCAGATGCAAAGCTCGTAATCAAGCACGGGATGAGCCATGGCGGTGCTCTCCTTCCGAATTTGTTAAATCAATTGATACTGAGCGAAGCGCGATCGCAACGAGCACGCGAGACTAGTCCTCGGCGATCTCGGGGATGCAGCCCATGGGGCATGCCTCAACGCAGTCGCCGCAAGCGATGCAGGCGTCCTCGTCGACAGCCTCAACAACGCCGTCCACGATGTCAAGAACGCCCTGGGCGCAAGACTCGACGCAAATACCGCAGCCGATGCATTCCTCGGTTTCAAGCACGGGATGAGCCATAGCGGCACTCTCCTTCCGAATTTGTTAAACAAATTGACACTGACACTGAGCGAAGCGCGATCGCAACGAGCACGCTTCAAATCACATGCGTGCAAGATAGCATTTAATCGCTCGTTTGCAAGAAGAATCTTGGAACTGGTACCGAACCGGGCAGATTGTGAACAATGCTAAATTCTCGATTGAAGTAATCAGGTTTCTATGGGATACTAGCAACCTGATTGCAATTCAATATCAAGTTTCGCTTAACCACACTACAAACACCGCACGAGCGAAAGGACGCAAGCCGCATGGCAACCAAGCTATCCCGCACCGCATGCCCCGTTGAGGCAACCCTCTCCCTCATTTCAGACAAATGGAAGTTTCTCATCCTGCGCGACCTGCTCACCGGCACCAAGCGCTTTGGCGAGCTGAAGAAATCCATCGGAACCATTTCGCAAAAGGTGCTCACATCGAATCTGCGCGCCATGGAGGACGACGGCCTGCTTATGCGCGAGGTGTTTGCCGAGGTTCCGCCGCGCGTCGAATACACGCTCACCGAGCGCGGCGCAAGCATGGCGCCGGTCATCGAAGCCATGCGCGCCTGGGGAGAGGCTCACATGGCCGAGCTTGCCGCTGAAGAGGAAGAAGCGCGTCGCGCATCGTAGCGTCTCATGCGCGTTTGCGCCGTTCGGAAGAACATAGAGACACGGAACGAAACAGCGAGCGGTTATGAGGGGCGACATATAGGGCCGCCGCGCGGCCGAGCGTACTTCGGTACGCGAGGGAAAGCGCACAAGGCCCTAGATGACGTGCCTCATGACCGCGCAGCGTCGTAGTGCCTCATGCGCGTTTGCGCCGTTCGGAAGAACGGCGCAACATTTTCAGCAGAGCCCAATCACGTTGCTTGGTGCGCTCCTGCTCCAAATCTGCCTCAAACGAAGAAAACGCCACGCAAGGCCTTCCGAAGAGACGACCGTAAGCGTCAGGCGTCACATTGGCGCGATACGCCTGCGCGAGCAGCGCTGCCGCCACATCGTCGGCCACGATAACCGCTTCGGGGTCCAAGCCCTCCAGCGCCGCGAACGCATCCGCGGGCGAAAGCTGCGACGCGTCGAGATACACCGGATCGGGCATTCCCACGCCGCCGCACGCCGCGTCTAAAGCCTTTCTCACATGCGCCGGCAACGCCCCATACGACACGACGCACGCGGATGCATCTATGTCGCCGTCGATTGCCGCATCGTACGGAGTCAGGCTTGTCACCTTGGCATTCGTGTACATGTTACTTTTCGCTGGATTTTTCACACCGTTTCCTTGACCGCTCTTTACATTGGCACCCTTCAAGTAGCAATAATATCCCCAACGAACCCGTCTCTCAACAGAAGACGAGAGGCGGATCCGGGGCAAGTCGGCAAAGCGGACGCCGGGTGCCCCAGAAGGCAGCTCGTCTGCACGACACGCCCCGAGCGCAAGACGATCGAGGCCGCTCGAAAGTAGGAGGAACCATGTGCACTAACGGAATCAACACCGACCAGTTCGAGATGATGATCGAGCAGATCGACGACCATATCAAGCTGGAGCGCCGCTGGACGCACAATCTCGCCCACAAAGCAGAGGACGCGGGCTTCGAAACCGTAGGCGAGAAGCTCCATACCGCCATGACCATGCTCGATGACATCCGCGCGCTGCTCGATGACGCAAAAGACGCCCTGGAAGATGACGCGCGCGACGCAAGCGGCGTGACCGTCGAATTGGTATAGCCATGGGCCAGGATCTCGCCCGCTTCTCGGTCACCATGCCCGAAAGCCTGCTCATGCGCTTCGATGCCCTCGTGGCTAAGCGCGGGCTGGCCAAAAACCGCAGCGAGGTGATTCGCGACCTGGTGCGCGACGCGCTGGCAGAGGAGGAGTGCTCCATGCCGGGCGAAGAGGTGATGGGCACGCTCACCATCGTCTACGACCATCACACCGGCGCCGTGCGCGAAAAGCTCGACAGCATCCAACACGAGTTCTACGAGCAGATTGTGACCTCCCTGCACGTGCACCTCGATGCAAACATGTGCATGGAGGTGGTGATTCTGCGCGGCGAAAGCGGGCTTATTCAGGCGGTTTCCAACATTATCCTGGGAACAAAGGGCGTCACGCACGGACACCTCACGCTCACCTCGACCGGATACAGCCTCTATGACAGCCACCAGGGCGGGTCTCAGGCGCGCGCATTCGCCCGTGCGCATCCTCACACCCCCACGACGGCGCCGTTCCAAATGAGCCGCTAATTTCAGCGCAAGAGAACCATCAAGCATCCGAGGTACATCATGACCGAAGCGCTCGACATAGAAGTCCACGGCATTGTGCAGGGGGTGGGGTTCCGTCCCTTCGTCTACAACCTTGCACGTAAATACGCCCTAAAGGGCTGGGTGCTCAACGCCACGGCAGGCGTGTTCATCCATGCCGAAGGAGAGCCGAACGACATCGATTCGTTCGTCATCGAGATTTCCGAGCACTCCCCTGCCGCCGCACGCGTGGATGAAATCCTCATGCACGAAGTGCCGCCGGAGCATTTCACCGATTTCTCTATCCGCTATTCCGACGATGCCGCGGCAGCAGCCACTACGCTCGTGTCGCCCGACCTTGCCACCTGTGACGATTGCTTCCGCGAGCTGTTCGATCCGGCGGATCGACGCTACCATTACCCGTTCATCAACTGCACCAATTGCGGTCCCCGCTTCACTATTATCGAAGGGCTGCCGTACGATCGCCCGAAAACGTCGATGAAGAACTTCGAGATGTGCGATACGTGCGCCGCGGAATACGCCGCCCCCGAAGACCGACGTTTTCACGCGCAGCCCGATGCCTGCTTCGAATGCGGGCCGTGGATTTCGTGGCGCGATTCGCTCGATGCCGATAAAAGCAATGTGATCTGGGGCGACACGCGCGAGCGCAGCGATGAGATCATCGACCTGGTAGTAGGCGCCCTGCGCCGTGGCCAGATTGCCGCCATCAAAGGACTCGGCGGGTTCCACTTGGCATGCGACGCAAACAACAAGGAGGCAATCGCTGAGCTGCGTCGCCGCAAGCGCCGCGAAGGCAAGGCGTTCGCCGTCATGATGCCCAATATGGCACACGTACTTGATTACTGCGAGGTGAATGACGCGGAGGAGCGTCTGCTCAACGGTCCGCAGCATCCTATCGTGCTCCTGAAGAAGAAGCCCGGCGCGCAGTTTGCCCCCGGCCTGGCCGATGCGCTGCCCGAGTTGGGCGTGATGCTCCCTTACACCCCGCTTCAGCACCTTCTGCTCGCGGCGTTCGGAGGCCCCCTTGTCATGACATCGGGCAACATTCATGACGAGCCCATCCAGACCGACGACGATCAAGCCTGGCAGGCGCTCCACGAGGTGGCAGACGTCTTCCTGGGCAACAACCGCCCCATCCTGTGCCGCTTCGATGATTCGGTGGTGCGCGTCATCAAAGCGGGCAGCGCCGGCGAGGCCATCCAATCGGTACGCCGCGCCCGCGGCTACGCCCCCCTGCCAGTGAAAATCAAGCGCGCGGAAGCACCCGATGCCACCGAGGCTGGCCCTCAAGTCGCTGAAGAGCAAGCCGGCGATCGGGAACGCGGCAGAACGCCCGTAATATTCGCCTGCGGCCCGGAGCAAAAGTCCACTTTCACGCTGCTGCGCGGCGAAGACGCATTCGTAAGCCAACACGTGGGCGACATGGAAAACGCCGCGACGTTTGATGCGTGGCTCGACGCAAAGGCTCACTACGAAAAGCTGTTCGATGCCGTGCCCCAGGCGATCGCCTGCGATATGCATCCCGAATATCTGGCTACCAAGTGGGCGCGCGAGGAAAGCGCCAAGCGCGGCATGCCCCTTATAGAAACGCAGCATCACCACGCCCATATCGCAGCCGTCATGGCCGAAAACGACCTCGACGACGCCGTGATCGGCGTGGCATTCGACGGAACGGGATACGGCGCCGACGGATGCATATGGGGCGGAGAGGTGCTGCTGGCAAACCGCTCGGATTACGAACGCTTCGCGAACTTCGCCTATATCCCCATGCCGGGCGGCGCGGCATGCATCAAGCGCCCGCTGCGCATGGCGTACGGCCTGCTGTGGGAATTCGACCTGCTCGACCATCCCGCTGCCGCGTTCGTGACCGACAAGCTGGGGCAAACGGAGTCGAACCTGTGCGCCCAGATGATCGAGCGCGGCCTGAACACACCCATGACCTCGAGCGTCGGACGCATCTTCGACGCCTTGAGCGCCCTTTTGGGCATCTGCGTACAGCCCGCCTATGAGGGAGAAGCGGCCATCCTTCTGGAAGCCGCCATCGACCCTGGCTATGACTCGACCCAAGCGGGCGAACCGTACGCGATTTCCCTCACGAAAAACGCGGCAGATCAGAACAGCACGGCCCATGACACGAGCGTGGTGCTGTTCGACGCCGAGCCGATGGTTCGCGGCGTGCTGGACGACATCGCCGCCAACGTGCCGCGCGGCATCATCGCCGGCAAGATTCACGATGCGTTCGTAAACGCCATCGTGCTTATCTGCCAAGTTGCCAACGCCGCCTATGGCATAGCCACCGTGGCGCTGGCAGGCGGCGTGTTCATGAACCGCTACCTGGTGGAGCACGCAACCGCCGCCTTGGAAGCCGCGGGGTTCACCGTGGCGCTGAACAAGGAGCTTCCGCCCAACGACGGATCAATTTCATACGGCCAGGCCGCCATCGCGGCCAAACGCCTCGAAGAAAGCGAGCAACCATGTGCCTAGCAATTCCCGCACAAATCACCGAGAAAAAGCCCGATGGCCTGGCCGAGGTTGACATCCTCGGCGTCAAGCGCACCATCGCAACCGACCTCACTCCTGCGGCAGACGTGGGCGATTTCGTGCTGGTGCACGCCGGCTTCTCCATCGAAATCGTGAGCGAAGAGGAGGCCCAGCAGACCTTGGACCTCATTCGGGAATTCCCCGAACTCGCCGACCTGAAAACCGCGTGATAGCCATGGTTGGACCTAACGATTTCAAAGACCCCAAGCTTGCGCGCGGGCTCATCGACAGCATCCAGGCGCTTGCGCCCGAGCATGCCACGCTCATGGAAGTGTGCGGAACCCATACCGTTGCCATCGCACGCAACGGCATCCGCAGCCTGATGCCCGAAGGCTGCCGCTTGGCGAGCGGCCCGGGCTGCCCCGTATGCGTGACCAGCAACCACGACATCGACGCGGTGATCGCTCTCGCACGTGTGCCGGAAGTGATTCTGACCACGTTTGGAGATATGACCCGTGTGCCGGGATCCACTTCCTCCCTTTTGAAAGAGCAGGCGGCAGGGCGCGACGTGCGCATCGTATATTCGCCCCTCGACGCGCTCAACATCGCCAAAGAAAACCCGGAGCGCCAGGTGGTGTTCGTGGGTGTGGGCTTTGAGACCACCACGCCGCTCATTGCCATCGCCATCAAGCGCGCAAAGGCCATGGGGCTTGAAAACTTCAGCGTGTTCGCGGCGCACAAGAACATGCCCAATGCCATGGACGTGCTCATGCGCGACCCCAACCTGAAGGTGGATGCCCTCATTCTGCCCGGCCACGTAAGCACCATCATAGGTATGGAGCCTTGGCGCTTTTTGGCCGAGAAATACGGCATCCCTGGCGTGATTACGGGCTTCGAACCGCTCGATGTGCTCGAGGGCATCGCGATGATTATGCGACAGCTGCACGAGGGTCGCGCCGAGATCGAGAACGCCTACACGCGCGGCGTGATGCCCCAGGGCAACCCCGTTGCGCTTGCCGCCATCGATGAGGTCTTTGAGACCTGCACCGCCACGTGGCGCGGCCTTGGCCCCATCGAGGGCAGCGGATATCGGATTCGCGATGAGTTTGCGCAGTTTGATGCGCTGCGCCGCTTTGAGCCCACGATTGAACCCACCAAGGAGCCCAAAGGCTGCCGCTGCGGCGACGTGCTGCGCGGCATCATGGCGCCCGATGAATGCCCTTTGTTCCGCAAGGTGTGCACGCCGGAAAACCCGGTGGGGCCGTGCATGGTGAGCTCGGAAGGATCCTGCGCCGCTTACTTCAGGTACTACTAATATCCCCAGGGTCGGGGAGAGTGCCCGGGAGGGGTCTGCGGAGCACCCGCGATGCTACCGCCCTCTTCGAGGGCTATGCGCATCGCTCCAGTGGCCCGTTTTGTATCAGCCTTGAGCCACTGAGTGCTCCGCAGACCCCTCCCGGGCACTCTCCCCGACCTCTTTGAAAACCATACCTGAAGCAAGCGGCTTAGGCGTCCACTCGCTTGCGTTGTTTGGAGTTTGTCGCGTGGCCTTTGGCCTCGCGGTTCAAATGAATTGCGTGATACAATTGTGTTACGCCAACGATAGTTCCGTGTGCTGGCAGTGCCTTCTTTTTTGAAAGGAGGTGATTGCTCATGGAGCTCGCTACTGAAATCGTCAAGCTCGTAACAGCTTTGCTGGGGCTGGCGGCGGCGGTGGTTGCGCTCTTGCCCAAAGCACAGGGTGGCTCCTGTAAAAAGAAGGGCCGCAAGCGCTAGCCTGCAGCCCTATCTTCAAACCAAACGGCGCTGCCCGCTTCCTACCACGGGCTACCGTTGGCTGTATCATAACACACCGCCGCACTCGCCTTGCGTATAGTGTAAATCTTCCTTGCTTCTTTAGAAAGGGAAATTGCACCTTGAAGCGTCGCCTCATCAGACGCAGAGCTTGTTTGCGCGACACTCTCTGAGCTCGAGGCAATCAGAGGCGCACGAAGGAAAGGATCTTCACATGAACGACGAAACGGTGCTTTTGGGACATGGGTCCGGAGGGACCATGATGAAGCGCATTATCGACGAGGTGTTTGCGGCGACGTATGGCAGCGAGGAACTTGCCCAGGGCAACGACGCTGCGGTGCTGCCCGCGCCCGCTCCCGGCGAACGGCTGGCGTTCTCCACCGACACCTTCGTGGTAACGCCGCACTTCTTTCCAGGCGGCAACATCGGCCGCCTTGCCGTATGCGGCACCGTAAACGATGTCGCCACGAGCGGCGCCCACGTGAAATACCTCTCGGTGGGCATGGTGCTCGAGGAAGGCTTTCCGATGGACGATCTGCGCCGCATCTGCGCCACCATCGCGGAAACCGCACGCGAGGCGGGCGTGCACATCGTGACGGGCGATACCAAAGTGGTCAACCGCGGGCACGGCGACGGTATCTACATCAACACCGCCGGCGTGGGCCTTATCCCCGAAGGGCGCGACCTTTCGGGCGCATATTGCAAACCCGGCGATGCGATTCTTGTTTCCGGCACGCTGGGCGATCACGGCATAGCCATCATGAGCCAGCGCGAGAACCTCTCGTTCACATCCCCCATCGAAAGCGATGCGGCGCCACTCAACCGGCTCATCGCCGATGTGCTCGCTGCCGCCCCCGACACGCGATGCTTCCGCGACCCTACGCGCGGCGGACTGGCTTCCACCCTCAACGAGCTCGCAGAGCAAAGCGGCGTCGATATGGCGATTCGCGAGGATGACGTGCCCGTAAAGGACGCGGTGCGCGGCGCTTGCGAGATGCTGGGCTACGACGTGTTCCAAGTGGCAAACGAGGGAAAGATGGTGTGCGTGGTGCCAGCCGAACAGGCCGATGCGGCGCTTGCCGCTATGCGCTCCAACACGTACGGCTCCGATGCGGCCATCATCGGCCAGGTAGAAGAGGCAAAACCCGAGCGCGGACCCAAGGTATTTTTGGAAACCGGATTCGGCAGCAGACGCATCCTGGACATGCTCGTAGGAGAACAGCTTCCGCGCATCTGCTAGATCGGCACGATGAGCTTCACCGCACCAGGCGCGGCAGGCCCATCAACGTGCCGCAAGAGAGCCAAGGTCGCTCACAATGGCGTTCCAGAAGCACCCTCCCGTGTAAAATCCACGTAATATTGCGGTGCTTTTCTCAAGCCAAACGGTAAGGCCAGCAACGCTTTCTCCACAAATCGCCCTATCAGACGGGCACTTTGATACAATACGGGGCACTGAAACACGAATATCGCGGCGCACAGATACGTGCGCCGTTTTCTTGCATGTCATAACCGTTCCCGGTCGCACGCGGATGCATCCGGGGAAAGGGGAAACGATGCTCGTCAACGAGACTGACAAGCTCTATCCTTCGGCGAAGACGCTCGTGCGTGACCACGTGGCAAGTCGTCTGCACGCCAAGGATGCCTCGCTCTACGAATTCGACGAAGCCGCTTGCGAATGCGCCGGCGACTTCATGGGCTGGACCGACCTCGCCACCAACCCGCCCACTTCGCCCACCGAGATTCAGGCCTTTGCTCGCGAGGTAATTGCCGAGGGCTTCAAAACCGTTCTGCTCATTGGCCAGGGCGGCAGCACGCAGGCCCCCATGACCATCACCAAGTACAACAAAATCGACAAGAACGCGCTCGATTTCAAGACGCTCGACAGCGTGTCGCCCGTGCGCGTGCGCACCATCCTCGCAGGCATCGACCCGCTGACCACGCTCGTTCTCGTTTCCAGCAAGTCGGGTGGCACCATTGAGATGCGCAGCGTGCTCGACGCCGTGATCGCCTACTTCTCGGAGAAGATCGATGAGCGGCGCATCCCGTCGCATCTTGTAGCCATCACCGACCCCGGCACCAAACTCGAAGAACGCGCGCAAACAGAAGGCTGGCGCGCCTGCTTCACCGGCGAGCCCATGGTGGGCGGCCGCTTCAGCGCTCTTTCGGTGTTTGGCCTGGTGCCGGCTGCGCTTGTAGGCATCGACTTGGAGAGCTTCCTCGCCCGAGCACAAGAGGCCGAAGCCGTGTGCAGCGAGGACGCCGTTGACAATCCGGCCATTGCGCTCGCGTCGTTTCTGTTCGACAACTACACCGCCGGACGCGATAAGTTCTGCTTCCTCACCCAAAAGCGCGGTCGCGTTCTGGGCCTTTGGATCGAGCAGCTAGTGGCCGAGAGTCTGGGCAAGAACGGCCTGGGCATCCTCCCCAACATCGAGGTTGACACGCTGCTTTTGACGCAGGACCCCAAGGACCGCTGCGTCATAACCTACCAGACCAAGAACACGCTGTGGGACGAGCGCAAAAACTTCGACATGAGCCTGGCGTATCTGGACGACGCCATTCCGCGCATGAGCTTCCGCATCGAGAATGTAATCGAGCTGGCCGAGCACTTTGTGATGTGGGAATACGCCACCGCCATGTGCGGCTATCTGATGAAAGTATGCCCGTTTGACCAGCCCGACGTGGCCTCCACCAAGGCAGCAGCGCTCAAAATTCTCGCCGAGGGCCAGCCCGAGCCAGATTTCAAAGAGGATTTCATCGGAAGTGTGAACATGGGTGAGGCCGAGGCAACCATGGCGCCGTGCGTGCGCGCCGACAATCTGATGGACGCACTGCGTAACCTGCTAGAATCCATCAAGCCCGGAGATTACTTTGCCATCGACGCCTTTTTGCCGTTTGACGGCGAGGGCCGCCGCGAAGCGCTGGAGACGATTCGCCACGGCGTCGCCGAAAAGATGGGCGTTCCCTCGTGTCTGGAGATTGGCCCGCGTTATCTGCATTCCACTGGCCAGCTGCAAAAGGGCGGCCCCAATAACGGCGTATTCTTGCTGATTTCCGCTGATGAGCTCAAGGATATCCCGCTGTCGCACGTGGAGCCCGCAAGCCTAGGTGCACTCGCTAAGGCGCAGGCGGCAGCCGATCTCTCCATCCTTATCGACCGCGGGCGTCGCTGCATGCACCTGCACCTGCCTGACAACACGGGCGTCACGCTGCGCGCCCTGGGTGATGCGGTAAACCGCGTGCTCGCCGAAATAGAGATGCAACAGACTACGGCGGATAAATAACGCATATAAAAGAGGCGTTGGACGGGCATTGTCACAAATGCGCATCCAACGCCATGCCACTAGTAAGCCTCTTTATGCGGCGATTCTTTTAAAAACACTATTGGGCCCCAAACGACTCATGCGAAAAGTCCACATCCGTGAGGCAATAGCCGCGGCCGCGCACGGTGGTCAGTATTTGCGGGTTGGAGGGGTCTGACTCGATTTTCTCCCGAATTCGGCGGATATATGTCGGAATGCTGATGGACGTTCCCATGTACTCCTCGCCCCAAATGGAGGCAATGAGCTCGTCTCCCGACAGCACTTCTCCGCAGCGGGCGGCAAGCGCCTTTAGGATGCGCAGCTCGTTGGGGGTAAGCTCCACGCGCCTCCCTGCCACAAGCACAACATCCCCCTGCATGTCTAATGCCAAATCGCCCATCCGCACATAACGGCCCGCCTTGGCTCCCCCTGTCTGAACGAAGGTCACACAACGAAGAATCGCTTTTGCCCGAAACACCAGATCGTCCAAATCCAACGGCCACAACAAGTAGGCATCCACGCCAAGGTCGCTCGCAAACTCAAAGCCCCGTCCGTTCGACTCCTCGTCGATGAAAAATACCGCCACCGCGTCATTCCTAGCGCGAATCTCTCGGAAAAGCGAGCTCCCTCCGTCAGGCATGAGCGACACGTCAAGAATCACAAGGTCAAAATCTACAAGAGTGGACGGATCGACGGCAATGTCAAAAGATTCCGCTTCAAGCCCATTTGACTTCAGGCATGAAGCAACCTTCGAGTTATTTGCGCTATGCTGGCCCACCACTGCAACATGCTTCTTTTCCACCATTCACCGCCTTCTTAGCGCATGCCCGCCAATGCCTCCGGCAAACCCTATCGCCGGCTCGATGCGTCTTGCCCTTACACACATGCCGCCCGAAAAACACTATGGATGAGATGGGAATCCCCATCTCGTCCATTATCAACGCTCATTGCTCATTCTTCTACGAGAGAAGCGCAATTCCTTGGTCCATCATGTCAATCGCCTGCTGGACATACTCACGCTCCCCGTAAGGATTGTGCGCAACTTTCTGCCCCTTGAAATCGCCGCCGCCATCGGCATAGCGCACGTACCACGTCCCGCGCGTATACAAATCGCGAGCTTCGTTAAGCGCGTCGCTCTCTTCCGCAGCCGCAGTGGCGTCTTTGATCAAACCATGGAGTTGCGTTTGCTTCTCGGTGAACTGCGCTTCAAGGTCGGCAACGCTTTGCTGGGCATCCTTCACGAACTGCTTCATTTCGTCGGTGCTCTCAACCCCCTGCTCGGTATGGCATGTGAGGCAAAACTCCAACGCCTCTTCGTTCTCAAGAGGGGACGACGATGCATTGTGAGATGTATATGGCTGCCCGTCTTCGCTCGTCTTGGTAGGCATATGGCAATCGATGCAGGCCAACCCCTCCTCTTGCATCACACTGCCCTGGAAAATTTCAATTTCAGGATGATTCGCCTGGAATGTTGCGATGCCCGTCTCCGGGTCGACGTTCATTTCGTAGCCATCCTCAAGCGCCGCTTTCATCAGGCTTTCGGGGTCGGTTCCGTAGCGGTACGGGTCGACGCTGTTGTAATCCACTTCGCCCGACTGCATCTTCTTCATAAGCCCGCCGCGCGTATATACGGCACCATAGTAGTTGTGACACTGTCCGCATACCGCCTGCTTCTGGTCGATGGAGTCAAGAAGCGTCCCTCCGAATGCGGTTGCCGCCATGCCGTTATAGTGCAGCTCGCCACCAGGAGTGGCATCCACGTGGCACAACCCGCAATCCCACCAATCGATGGAGTCCTCGTATTCGTCCCAAGGCTGGCTGAACGAGTCAAGCCCCATTTCCTCATACAGCTTCGTACCCGTCGTGGATTTGCAGGCGATGCATGCAGTCCCGTTCGTTTGCGGATCAGCCGCGCTCACAGGGACGTTTGCATACAGCATGGCATGGCTATGGACCTTGCCATCCCACGCCTCAACTTCGTCCATTCCGTCAAAAAACGAATCCACCTCAAGCGGGTATTCGCTGCGCCATTTCTCCCAGCTGGCATCTTTGGTTTGAACGAACGCGCCCGTTACAGCAGCGTCCGCCGCATCGCCCGCAGAATCCCCAACAACCTTGGGAGCGCATGCGGCGCATGAAACGGTGAGAATCACCGCTCCTGCCATGATGAGCGGCTTAGCCCAACTCGCCTTTGCTTTGCTCATGACATCCCCTTCCTCGCTACTCCATCAAGCCACCGCCGCGCAAAAGCGCCCTTCACTCAAGATAATTGCCCGGCACGCAAGCCAGCATGGGCTCGACTTGCCGGGAGGAGGGGTGCATGCCGAGGAAGAGCGCTGCGCTGCGATGCAACCACTTCTTCATTGTGATAGAGGGCTGTTTGCTGCACAAATTGCATTTTTGCAATCTAACGGCGCATGAAGCAGCCGAATCGGGGTACGCAAAAGGGCTCGCACACTGCGAGCCCCTACGTTGACAACCAGCTATGTCGCCTTTTCCTATGCCGCTTTTGCCGGCTTTTCTTCCTCCGGGAAGAACGGCTCGAGGGCTTTGGGATCGCTGGGCTTGCCCAAAAGCGATCCGACCACCATCAGCACGAACGACACCGTGATGCCTATCACGATCTGATGCATGCCGAAGAACGTAATGCCGGCCGCCATGCATACGCAGTAAGCCACTACACCACCCGCCATAGAAAGCAAGGCTCCTGTCTTGTTGGCACGCTTCCAGAACAGCGCGCCCACAAACACCCAGCAAAACGCCGTCTCAAGCCCGCCGAACGCGAACATGTTGATCTTCCAAATCACATCAGGCGGCACGATGGACAGCACAAACACCACAGCGCCGATAGCTAGCGTGATAATCTGGCTGGAACGCGACACGGCCTGCTCGGTGATCACGGTGCCCTGCTGTGCCGCGCGGTGCAGCCACAAGTCCTTGATGATGGCCGATGACGACGCAATGAGCAGCGAAGACACCGTGGAGATGGACGCCGCTATGGGCCCAATGATGGCGATGCCTGCAAGCCAAGGAGGCAGCGTTTGCACAATGGCTTGCGGGATGATGTTGTCGATGCTGTTGCCGTAAGCCGTAAGGTCATCGGTAAGCACGCCCGCCGCAAGCACGCCGAGCGCCGTCACGCCGATAATCATGGCGCCCATAATCACGGTACCCAGAATGAGCGCGCGATGAAGCGACTTTGTGTCCTTGAAGCCCATGCAGCGAACCGCCGACTGAGGCAGCGCAAACGTAAAGATGCCCACCAGCAGCCACTGCGTGAAGTAAAGCGACACGGGCATGGTTCCCGCCGAAAGCGGCTCGAGCATCTGCGGGTGATTCGCCGCAATGGTATCCATGATATTGGTGTAGCCGCCCGCCTCGTTGAGGATGCCGCCGGCGAGCACGGCGATGCCCACGAGCATGGCAACGCCGCACATGGCGTCGGTCACCGCCACGCCGCGGAACCCGCCCACGGTGGTGAATATGATGACGGCGATACCGAACAAGCACAGTCCCACCACGTACGAATAGCCGGTCACAGCCTCGAAGAGCTTGGCGCCGCCCACGAACTGGGCGACCATCGTGGCGGCAAAGAACAGCACGATGATAAGCGCGGCGATATTCGCAATGGCATTGGAGCGATATCGCGCACGAATGACATCGATCACGGTGACCGCGCCCAGCTTGCGCGACAGCAGAGCCATCTTCTTGCCCATGATTCCGTACAAAAGGAACAGCGTGGTCACCTGCACGGCGGCCATATACACCCAGCCGAAGCCGGTCTCCCACGCCTGACCGGGGCCGCCCACGAACGAGCTCACCGATCCATAGGTGGCAATGGTGGTCATAGCCAACACGAATCCGCCCAAACCGCGATTGCCGATGAAGTATTCCTTCACGAATCCGCCGCCCGCTTTGCGCGATCGATTGCGGATGACTATCGACACGATAAGTGCCGCGATGAGAAACAAGACGATGGGGATAAGGCCCACCAATCCCGCTGCGTTGTTATTCATGGCGCTCGCCCTCCCCTTCTTCCTCGTCGCCCAGATCAAAATCCTGGAACACGAACGTGCGAAGCACCACAACGGCAACGATCGAGAAGATCCATACGCCGACGGTCCCGCCAAGCACCCAGATGGGCGTATGGAACAATTGGATATCCAAATCCGAAAGCCCGAACCCGAGGGCGATCCAAACGATAACGGTCAGAGCAAGCACGACAAGCGTCGCTTTTGCCTCGCGATTGGCTTGCGCCATCTTCTCGCGATAGGTGCAATGCCTCATGGGGGCGGCCATGATGGGTCCTTTCTGTTAACGCCAATGAGCACGCTGCAATCCACGAACGAACGTGCGGCAGGCATTCTACCCGCCTTTTCCGACTGCAAAGCAATGAGCCGCAGTTAAAACTCAGTAAACGAACCACTAGGCGCAAAACACTGCGTTTACCTGGTCTTTTCCTTATCCTGCACAAACACGATGTTTTCGAATGTACGCGGGGGAATGCGGGGTATACTCTTCCGAAAGCGCCATATGCGAAGAAATGGAGCGCCATGCATCTTAAGAAAACCAAGCGCGGCGATCGCATCTACCTATCTATTGTGCAGAATTATCGCGAAGGCGGACGCACGCGAACCAAAACCATCGAGTCCATCGGATACGTCGACGCTCTTGAAAAACTCTACCCCGATCCTATTGCCCATTTCCAAGCACACGTCGACCAGCTGAACGCACAGATGCGCATCGCCAATCCCCCGATCGAGCTCAAATTTGCTTCCGACTCGAAAATCGACCCCGATCATGTCGCGTCTGCCCGTTGGGGGTGCGCGATTGCGCTTGCATATCTCGATGCCTTGGGCGTGCGCGCTTTCTTCGATGCGCGATCCGGCCATGCGGGCTTTCCCCCTCATGCCGGGCGCATCTTTGAGTTGCTCGCGGCAGAGCGCATCATCCACGTGGCCTCGAAACGTGAATCCTGGGAGCGTCGAGCGTCGTTTCCACGGCGATGCGACTTCTCGCTCTCCGAAGTGTATCAGGCGCTTTCCTGTTTTGCCGCCCATGACGAAGGCCTGATTCGCGCTATGAACGCCGCCTATCGGCAGATCCGCGGTTCACGTCGACGCGCCCAAACGTATGTGGTCCTCTCTCCCGCCGCCTTCGCCGAGACGGGCGATGTGGCGTCGGCGCACAGAGCGGCTACATCGCAGGTGGGCGGCATGGCCCTGATTCTCGATGAGGACACCATCCCCGTGTCGTATCGATTCGTTTCATCACGCCCCGCCCCCGAAGAGTTTGCCGCCCTCGCCCGCGAAGCTCGTCACGATACCGGAGCGGCTCATGCCGTGGTTATCGCCTCGCGCGCGGCGGATATCGAGCGCACGATGTCCGCCCTCCATGCCCAAGGAGACGGCTTCATTTTCTATCGGCCGCTGCGGAGCGCAGTTCCCGAACTCCAATCATGGGTGGATGACCCGCAGGGATACATCGCCACACAGTCGGGCAGCTACAAAGTGAAGTCGCGGCTGACCAGCGTTGATGCGCAGAACATGACCGTTCCCGTCAAAGAGCTCGTGCTTTGGGGGCGCGATTTCGCCCAGCGAACCCGCCTTTCGCGCTCATCAGCGCCAAACCCCCTCGCCGATCGTCCTGGCCTTTCGACTCCAGCGGCGCCCCCCGAGCAGGACGCGCCTTCGGCTCCACCAGGCAACTCTGGGTTCGCCACCGCCCCCGACCTTGATGGGTATCTCTATCTTGTCACAAGCGAAACGAAACAGCCCGAAGCCGTGATTTTCCATCTTTATCGCGAAATCTGGCGTCTTGCCGAGCCTTTTCAGGTGCTAGAGTCAGATTTTTCGCCCTCGCCCTACCCGGTATCTCACGACCAGCACATCCAAGCCCACTTCCTCATCTGCTACGCAGCCTTCTTTGCCCTGCGTTTGCTTCGCGCGGACATGGGATGGCGCTACAACGCGGCACAGGTTGCCGACGCCCTACTGCGCATGGAGGGAGCTTATTTGGATGAAAACTGGTTCTTGTTCAGTTACCGAAGCGACATCACCGATGCCATCGAGGAAGCCGCGGGCGTGGATATAGCGCGTCGACTGCGCACGCCACCCGAAATCCGCCGTGATATAGCGCGTGCGCGCGAGCATATTGCCCAGCCTACTGCCGCGCATCCTCGATGACCCTCGCCACGACATCGCACGTGCGCGCGAGCACACAGAACACCCGGCACGATTCGCGGGCATCACCGCCCATGGCGCGCAACAAAAGGCGATTTGCTGCAGTTTTCGAGGGGGACCCCGAGTACACCGCCGTTTGGCCCTCCGTCTCCCCAGGTCACAGCCTCGCGCCGATTGGGCTACTTCCGAAGGCACTTGAAAACTGCAGCAAATCGCCTTTTGTTGCATCATGTTCCGGGCGAAACGCCCTCGCGGCACCCTCATCGACTCCATTCTGCTCACACACCTGACCATCTCGATAATTGATTGGACCCAAAACTCCATTTGGCCCAAACCTCATCAGGCAAGGACACTACTCCGGCGCAATTCGCAGGCATCACCGCTCCGAAAGATGACCGGCAAAGCGGAATCACCCCAACGTCGCCGCTGGACAAAGACGCAAAACACCACCACTGCATTCCATGCACAAAAAAACCGCCCGGGTAATCCGGGCGGCATATTGATGCGATTCTCTGTCAAAGAGAGCCTTAGAGCCCCAACGCCTTCTTGAGCGAAGATACGCGGCGACGCGAAACGGGGATCTTTTCCTCAACGCCATTGAGCGTGAGCAAAAGCGTTCCACCGGCCACCGGCTCAACCTCCTCGACCAGCGAGAGGTTCACCAGGAAACCGCGATGCACGCGGAAGAACCCATGCCCGTCGAGACGCTTTTCCAGATGCGCCAGCGATGTGGTGGAGAAATACTCCTCAGTGTCGGTGTAGAGCTTGGAGTAATCATCTTTGGCGCGCACGTAGCGAATGGTATCGATGGGAACCAGAATCTTCTTGCCGCCCTTTTCCACCGGAATACGCTCGGACTGCGTAGCCTTCAAATGCAGGGTCACGTGCTCGTTCGCACGATTCACGGCTTGGCGAAGGCGGTCGGTTTCCACAGGCTTGACCAAGTAGTCAACCGCGTTGACCTTGAAGCCCTCAAGGGCATGCTCGCTGTAGGCGGTGACGAAGATGACGGCAGGAGGATTCCTCAGGCGCTGCAAAGCCTCCGCGAACTGAATGCCCGTGACCTCGGGCATGCTAACGTCCAAGAACAGGACGTCCACCGGGTAACTCTGCATCTTCTCGATAGCTTCGCGCACGCTGGCGGCCTCTGCGACCACCTCGACGCCGCCCACTTCACCCAGCAGGTAGCGCAATTCCGAGCGCGCGGGCGCCTCGTCATCTACGATAATAGCGTTAAGCACTGCATCCTCCATCGCCACTAAACTAGCCGCCCGATGCCGGCGACGTTTTTATATTATCCCACATCACGGGACGCGTGAACACGTTTCGGCATAAATGGTATGGGTTCGGCTGCATTTTCTATAAAAAGATAGACCGCATTTATAACAAATACCGTTTGCCGGTGATTATATACCGTTTATTCTACTGTTTCTACCGTACGCCGGAGCCTAAAGTGACACATTCGCACCACTGCGACGAAGGATGACCGCCAATTCACGCGGCGGCGCTGGTTCCTCACCGTGGCGTCAGTCCTTGCACCGCGGCGTCAGCCCCTGCACCATGACACCAGCCTCTGCGCGGCTGCGCTAATCCCCGTGCGGCAGCGCCAACTCCGTGCGGCGTCACCGCCCCCTGCGCAGCGCCAACCCCGCGCGGCGTCATCGGCCCCTGCACAGCGGCATCAGCCCTATGCGGCGTCACCGGCATCTGCGCAGCGGTATCGATCTCACACGACGTCAACGGCAGCGGCACGGCGGCAACCGAACCCGGCGCAGCGTCACTATATCCCTCGCGCAGCAGCGCCAATTTTCTGCGCGGTGGCACTAGTCGTCAAGCAGAGCGTCCTTCAGGAACATACGCACGCAGGTGCCGTTACCCGGCTGCGACTCGACATCCATGTGGGATTCGGTGCCGAAATTACCGCGCAGGCGCTCGCTGATGTTCTTCATTGCGATGCCCAGGCCCTTCGACGCCTCGGGGCGCAGAAGCTTGCGCGCCTGCTCCGCCTCCATGCCTACGCCGTCGTCGCTCACTTCGATAATCACGTCATCGCCCTCGCTGTGCGCCGAGATCTCCACCGTGAGCTTGCCCTCCTGAGGCATGGCATGGCGCACGGCATTCTCAACCAATGGCTGAATCATAAACGCCGGAATCATCATGCTCTCAAGGCCATCCTCGATATTCACCTCGAGCGCCAAGCGATCCTCCCCAAAACGCGCGACCTCAAAGTTGAAGTAGCGCATGGTCTGGTCGACCTCTCGCATCATCTCAATGAAATCCTCGGAGTTCTCCAGAGTGCGACGATAGAAAATGGCGAACTCGCGCAGCAATACGCGCGCGCGGTCGGGGTCGGTGCGAATGAGGGAGGCGATGGTGTTGATGGTGTTAAACAGGAAATGCGGGTTAATCTGCGATTGCAACGCTTTGAGCTCCATGGTGGTAGCGAGCTTGGTTTGCTGCTCCAGCTCAACTGCCGCGATCTGGGTAGACAGAAGCTCGCCAATGCCCTCGGCAAGCGCAAGCTGGGTCTCAGTGATTTCGCCAGCGCGACGATAGTAGAACTTGAGCGTGCCCACGATTGCCTCGCCGCGTCGCAGCGGCACGATGATGCCGGCGCGGAGGCTCTTCACCGTGGGCGGAAAACCGATCTCCTCCGGAGTGCCCAACACGCGGATACGACCGTCCTCGAGCGTGGCATGCGTCGCCTTCGTGCGGATGGGGCTACCGCCAGGGCTAGATGTTTCCTCCAGACCGGCGTAGCCCAAGATATGCTCCTTGTCGGTGATAGCCACCGCCTGTGCGCCGATTGCCGGGAGCAGCAGGCGGCATACCTTTTGCGCCGTAGGAATATCCATGCCCTTTTGCAAGCACGCCAGCGTCTCCGACGCAATCTTGAGGATGGTGTCGGATTGGCGCGCGCGCACACTATCGGGGTTCAAGCGCAGGTAGATGAGCAAAGCGAGCGAAACCGTGAACGAGATTCCGGCGATAACGTTGAGGTTGCCGATGGCCGTGGGGCGATACACGCCCAGCACCAATACGGCAGCCGCCAATGTTGCCGTAGCGAACAGAATCAAATCGAGCGCCTTGGCGTAGTTGTTCTTCATCGTCATCGATACCATGAGCATCAACGCTTCCCATCGGTCGAAATGTGCCGTAACTTAATAAGCATACCACCGATGAGCATAGAGCCGCATGCAGCCCCGGTTTCCGGCGCGGGGAAAGGCGATTTACGCCAGCACGCCAACCTCGTTGAGCACCAGCACAACGGCAACCACGGCCAAAAAGCACGCGAAGAAGATGCGCAGCGTGCGCTCCGGAATGCGCTTGACCAAATTGGCGCCCACAACGGCTCCGGGGATGGAGCCCACCGCCATGGCAATACCGATTGCGAAATCCACGTTGCCCAGCAACGCCTGCTCAATGACGCCCGGCACCGCCAAGATGCACACCGCCGTAAGCGACGTGCCCGACGCCAGTTTCATGGGCACTCCGAGCAGCGATATGAAGAGCGGCACCATGACGAAGCCGCCGCCTACGCCAACATACCCGCTCATAAAACCGGCGAATATGCCGATAGCCGCAGTTTTGGCGATGAGTGCCGGGGTGAATCGGAACGAAGCGACAAACGCGCGCTCGGGAACTTCCTCCGTCGATAGGTGCTCCTCGTTTTTGCCCGGACCGTCGGCATGTCCCTTCTTGGAACCGCCAGCACGCTTGGGCGACTTGATCGCCTTCGACAGCATCGTCACGGCCGAGTAAGCGATGATCACTGCGGCAACCGCCATGATCAGCCAGTCGGGTGAAATATTGGCCGCCCATACGCCCACCGGCGAAAGGCATGCGCCGAACAGGCCGCACACGGCACCGATTTTGGGCACGCTCGTCTTGTTGCGGGCGTGCTTGACCATGCCCGACACCGATGTGGGGATGATGGTGAAAAGCGAGGTTGCCGTAGCGGCGATGGCCTCAAGCCCAAACCCAAGCCTGAACAGGGGCACCATAATCACGCCGCCGCCGATTCCCAGCAGACCCGACAAAATGCCAACGCCCACTCCTACGACAGCGGCGATGATAAATACTTCCATGGCTCCCCTACTCGCTCGCGCCCAAGTTCAGGCGAATCTCGGTGGTTTCGCCCGGATTGATACCCGAGCCCATCGACACGCCCACCGCCTCATCGCGGCCGGCCGAACGCATCAGGGCGCTCTTCAGAATGGCATCGTTCTCCATGCGCAGCATGAGCGTGGGCCACATAAACTGAAATTCGAAATACTTGCCGCAGTGCTCCTCCGCATAGCGCGCAGCCTCGTTGCTAGCGGCTTTAGCGGCATTGCGATACCCCTTGCCATCGGGGCGTCCGATGGAGCGCAGCAACGCCGTGCGCTTGATGCGTTTGACCACATCTGCCGTAAGGAACGGCCCCGGATACGGCAGGAGCGACTGAGGTTTAATCTGCATGAGATCGATCTGGGTACGCGCGTATTCGAGCTTGCGGTATTCGTACAGCCACCGGAAGATATCCTGGCGGAAGCGCATGCCCTCGCGTGGCGTTTTAGGCGGCAAATGGCGCAGCACCCATGTATTGTCGAACCAGATATCGCTGCCGTACATGCGCAGGTCGAGCATGTAATCAAGATCCTCACCGCGTGAAATCCACGGGTCGAACGATACGCGCTTGAACGCCTCCTTATGAAGCGCCAAACAGCCGCCGCACACATGATTCGAGCGCGAAAGACGCGGCCCGCGCATTGCCCGCGTAATCCATGCGTTGAACGCCTTTCCCTGCTCCCAGTAGCGGTCATACCATTTGGTAGAGCGGCGCGAAAGGTAGCTGTCCTGGTCGTTGAGATAGTAGCCGGTTTTCGCAAGGATGGGCACGCCCCTACGCGTGAGCTTGCCCAGGCCGTACATGGCGCGCTCGAGAAACGCCTCGTCCTCGATAATCTCGTCATCATCCACGAACACGGCGGCATCGAACCCCAATACATTGGCCATGAGAAGGCCCATGTTGCGCACCGCGCCATAGCCTGCAAGACCCACCTCGCCATGAGTGACGATTCCCAGTTGCTCCATACGCTGACGGACCAATGCCGCCTCAGGAGCGCCCACTACCACGATATCCAAATCGGGGAACTGCGCCGCAATACCGCGAACCTTGCTCGCCGCCTGATTCTCGACCGCCGCCTCAGCAGCCACGAGAATAACGATGGCACCCAGCCCCCTCACGCAGCGTAGCGAATTGAGGCAGCGCGGCAGCTCCCCTTCGGAAGAGAGCGGCGTCGCATGATCATAGGTGGTGGTGACGGTGCCGCCTTGCGTACGACGGCTTGCAGAAACGTATGTCGGAATCAGAACTACCGGGTTCATAGGCATCCTTTTAAGACTGACGCGAAGCAAAACGTTCGGTATGCGCACGCGCGCCCGCAGCGTTTCGCCCGCTGACTCTTGATGCGAACCCGTATATTTTACTCTTTATCGCATCAGCCGTTCGCGCGTGGCCGCGGCTTCCACAATCGAAGCCATGCACTCCATGATATTTTGAAGCGCTTTTGACGCAAAGACGCGCACTAGCAAATTTCATGCCCCGCAAAAAAGGCCGAGCACGCATGCTCGGCCTCCAGCACCGCACTGCTTGACCGCATGACCCTGCATCGTGCCCAGCGCAATCAAGCTTGCATTCCTGATGCCCGCACGCCTCGCTCCGCGGCGGATGCGCTTAGGCCGCTGCGCTTTCGCATTCCCCATGCGCGCCTCGCCTATAAACCGAGCCGATGCCCGCGGTCAAACCTTATTTCGAAAACACCTTCGCCTTGCGCAAGGCCGCCAGAAGGGGCGTGCCCAGAATGTACACCACACACGCCTCGCCAATACCAGTCGCAATCAGGCCGAACAGGTACATGGGCAGATACGCGCCATCAAGGCTGATGGTGGTAAAGGGAATGGTGTAAAAGCCCAGTCCCTGAAGCAGAATGGGCAGATACGCCGGCACGATGATCGCGTTGGCAAGCACCGGGCCCAGCATGGCGAGCTTGGGGTTCTGCGCAAACTTGTGGCACCACAGCGCGCCGACGAGCGTCGCGGCCGATCCGAACACCACGTCCAGCAGACCAAGCGCACCCGTCCCATTGATGACCATAGCGGCAAGGTTGGCAATCACGCACCCGATAGTAAGCCCCGGAACGGCGGCCGGCGTGAGCACGGCGAGCACCGTGAGCGCTTCCGAGATGCGGAACTGAACGGGCCCCCAAGCCAGACCTTGAAGCAGCAACAGCGCGACCAGCGTGCAGGCCGCATACACAGCGGCAATCAGACCTGCCTCGGCCACATAGGTGGTGCGCGCAGAAGACGCGCCCTTGACGGCGGTTTTTTCCATTTGATTCTCCTGTTCTTCGCACAACCTCAACTGCCGCATGCCATGCGGCGCTCGAGAGACGAAGCCGCTCCGGCTGCATATGGCTTACCGCGCCAAGGCTGTGCTCCACGCTACGGTTTAGATACCGCACGGGCTATGGGCAACTACAGATACACGACGCGCAGGGCCCAACGATGCGCGACGCAATGGGGCAGTATAGCAGAAAAGCCCGCACGTGGCGGGCTTTTACATAACGCATGGATGAGTTGCCGGGGGGCGCGAGCAAAAAGCGCTATTCTGCGGATTTCTCGGCTTCTGCGGCCGCCTTCTTCTCGGCCTCACGTTCTGCCTTGAGCTGCGCGATGGTCTTGTGCGAATCCTCTTCGGCCTTTGCCTCGGCAGCCGCCTTGGCAGCCTGCTCGGCAGTGGGCTTGGGCGCCTCCTCGGCATCCGCCTTCTTGCTCTTCATGCCGAACACCTTGCCGATACGCTGCCCGATACCGGGCTTTGCCGCGCGCTCGGCCGCCTTTTTCTCGTCCTTCTCCTGAGCATGAATATTCGCGGAATGCGTCTTAGCGTGGCGTTTAATCTCCTTGGGATGCTTTTTCATCATCTCAATCTGATACGCCTGACGCACCTTGCGAATCTTGGAGAAGTCAAGCCAGAGCGCCACGATGATCAGAGCATACGCGGGAATAATGGCCCACCACTGGATGCCGGGCACATTGGGGAGCCACTGCGGAATGAACATGCCCACCGCCGTGAGTACGATGGCGCCAATCAGGCATGCCCACCACAAACGGCGCAGCTTTTTGTACTCCTCCGTAGGCGGGTTGTAATATTTGCTATCCAGCTCGCGCTGCTTTTGGCGCTGCTCGCGGCGGATGGCCTTTTTCTCCTGAGGCGTCTTTTCGGCAGGGCGCACGTACACGCTCGAAGCCGCCTTGGTTTTAGGCTTCATCGAAGACGCGGATTTCTTGGTTTGGCCCTTGGGGGCTTCGCCCTGGTAGCGTTCGTTCATCGGGTTACGTTGGGACATGGTTCCCCTTCGTTCTGCGTCGGTATCTCTAGCGAAAAAACTCGAAATGCCAATATAAAGAAAGCGTCCGCTTGCTGCAACTCTAACAAGCGGACGCCGTAAGAAAATCGTTGAAAAGATGCGGCATAGCGCCTCTTGGAGAAAAAGCGCCGTTCGGAAGAACGGCGCAGCGCATTACTAGAACTTCCTGCCGGTGATCTTCTCGTACGCCTGGATGTATTTCTCGGTGGTCTTTTCGATGACCTCCTGGGGCAGACGCGGCGGATTGCCGGTGCGATCCCAGTTCTCGTTGAGCCAGTTGCGCACGAACTGCTTGTCGAAGCTAGGCTGCTCTTTGCCAACCTCGTAGCAGGAGGCGTCCCAGAAACGAGAGCTATCGGGCGTCAGAACCTCATCGCCGAGAATGACCTTGCCGTCGACCGTGCCGAACTCGAACTTGGTGTCGGCGATAATAATGCCGCGCTCGAGCGCATGGGCGGCAGCCGTCTCGTATACCTTAAGCGACAGGTCGCGGATGGTGCTCGCAGCCTCCTCGCCGATGATTTCGGCACAACGATCGTAGCTGATGTTCTCGTCGTGATCGCCGATCTCGGCCTTGGTGGAAGGCGTGAACAGCGTAGAGGGCAGCTTGGCGGAATTCTCCAGGCCGGCGGGCAGCTCGATACCGCACACCTTGCCCGTGTTCTTGTAGTCCTTGAATCCGCTACCGGTCAGATAGCCGCGCACGATGCACTCGACGGGATACATGTTGGCTTTTTTGACCAGCATGAAGCGGCCGTCCAGATAATCGGACCACGGCTTGAACTCCTCGGGCAGGTCGGCCACATTGGCGCTGATCAGGTGATTTTCGACTACGCCTTCCAGAAGCTCGAACCAAAAGCAGCTGATTTGCGTGAGCACCTTGCCCTTGCAGGGAATCTCGTCTTCCAGGATGTAGTCGAACGCCGAGATGCGGTCGGTTGCCACCAGCAGCAGCTTATCGCCCAGATCGTATAGGTCGCGCACCTTGCCCTGCGCGTCAGGCTTGATGGTGATGGGGTTCATCGACTCCTACCTTTCTTTCCTTTTGGAGATGGGGCCAGATTTGCCGGGGTTCTTGGACTTCGGGCCTTTTCCTTTGCCCTTGGAGCTTTTGCCGCCCTTCGAATCCTTGGAAGCCTTCCTCTCTTCCTTTTCTTTCTGCGCTTTGATGCGCGCGTAATCATACAGCGGAATATGGATGGTGAAGCAGGCGCCTTCGCCCTTCTTGCCTTCCACCTGAATCCATCCGCCGTGACGATCCACGATCTCCTTCACCACGGCAAGGCCGATGCCCAAGCCGCCACTTTGGCGCTCGCGGCTTTCCTCCGCGCGCCAGAAGCGGTTGAACACCATCTTGCACTCCTCGGGCGAAAGGCCTATGCCCGTGTCGCGCACCGAGATGGACGCCATGATGTCGCCCTTGCGCACCTTGACCGACACCGTGCCCGGAGCCGGCGTATAGCGTACAGCGTTGGAAATCAGGTTGGCCGTGGCCTGGCGCAGCATATCGCGATCGCCGTACACCATCACCTCGTCCTCGGCGTCGTACTCGAGCGCCAAGCCGGCGTCGTTGACGAACGCCTCGTGCGACATGACCAGCGGACGAATGAGCTCGCCCACGTTGATGACCTCCTCGCGCATAGGCGTAGAGCGGCTTTCCAGGCGCGAGAGCTTGAGCAGCGCATCGACCAAACGGCTCAGACGCTGGACCTCGGCGTTCACGGTGCCCAGGCGCTCGGCATCGGGCTCGAACACGCCATCTACGATAGCCTCGACCGTCGATTGAATGGCCATGAGCGGGGTGCGCAGCTCGTGCGCCACGTCCATGGTAAGGCGGCGTTCCAGCTGCTGATTCTTCTCAACGCTCTCTGCCATGGCGTCGAACGTCTTGCCCAATTCGGCAATCTCGTCATCGCCCTCAAGGCCCGTGCGCGCCGAAAGATCGCCCTCTTTGATGGCGTTGGCGGTCTTGGTCATCAGGTTGATGGGGTTCACCAGGCCGCGCGCGAACAGGAAGCCGATGCACGAAGCAAGCACCACCGAAAGCACGGCGGCGAGCGCCATAGCCTGATAACTTTGGTCACGAAATGCCTGGTCAGCCTTAGAAAGCAGCATCTCCGAGCCATACACCCACATATGCACGGTGCCAATGCTTTTGCCGCCCACGATGATGGATGCCGTAGCCATCTTGTCGCCAGAATCAGGCGCAAGCGACACGGTGCCGCTTTGCCCGCTGACGCCATCGCTGGTCGCAACGGCAGATGAGTCATAGATGACCTTGCCGTCCGAGGTAGCCACCTGGATGCCCATGCCCGGCTGCAGCGTGTGGGCGGCCTGGGCCGAACCCACATCCTCGCCGTTGAGGGAGGGATACTCGCCCTCGCCAGACTGGTTGACCTCTTCGATGACGGAGGAGTAGCGGTTTTCGTACCTATCGGCGATGCTCGACGCCGTGGCATCGGTAAGCTCCTGCACGTTCTCGCGCGTGTACGTTTGGAAATGCTGCTCCCATACGTACGAAAGCACGCCCATAGCCACGATGGCGGTCATCGCGGCTATGAGTGCGAACGTGACGGTAACGCGCGTGGTATACGAAAAGCCGAAAATCCAAGAATGAAAGCGTTTGAAGAGCCCCTGCTTGGGCCTATCGGTCGATGAGCGCATGGGACGAGTAACCGCCTACTGCTTGGTGGGATCTTCGAAACGGTAGCCAACGCCGTGCACGGTGTGCAGCCACTTGGGATTACGCGGGTTATCGCCGATCTTGGCGCGCAGGTTTTTCACGTGCGAGTCGATGGTGCGCTCATAGCCCTCGAAGTCATAGCCGAGCACCTTCTCCACCAGCTCCATACGCGAATACACGCGGCCGGGGTAGCGCGACAGCGTGGTGAGCAGCTTGAACTCGCTGGCGGTCAGATCGACCTCCTCGCCGCTGACCAGAACCTTGTGGCCCGACACGTCAATAGTGAGCTCGCCGAACTCCAGCACCTCACGCTGGGGCTCGGAATCGGCATGAACGCGACGCAGAAGCGCACGAACGCGAGCTACGAGCTCACGGGGGCTGAAAGGCTTGACCAGATAGTCATCGGCACCCAGCTCCAGACCGATGATGCGATCTTCCACCTCGCCCTTGGCGGTAAGCATGATGATGGGCACATCGGAGTTGTCGCGGATGGCGCGGCACACGCGCTCGCCCGGAACGCGCGGAAGCATGAGGTCGAGAATGACCAGATCGAAATGATGCTTGGAGAATTCTTCGAGCGCCTCCTGGCCGTCGCCCACGGCGGTGACCCAGTAGTTCTCACGCTCGAGATAGGCGGCCACGGCGTCACGGATGGCCTTTTCGTCTTCGACGAGCAGGATACGGCGGGTTTCGTTGCTCATAAGCACTCCTCAAACTATTCGGGAAGGAGCCCTTCCCTGGCGCGGCGAACCTATCGCACGCGCTTCAAGCCTTGTTTGGCTTCAATTGTAATCCGCGTTCATGCACACGGTTTGCGTTTATTGTAACGATTTGGAAGAAACCCTCGAAGCCTTAGTGCAGAAAACGACATAATAAGCCGCTATGACCCAGAAAAAGCCCACACCACGTCGTTCCATGCGCGCAGGTTCCGTCCGTTCGGCGGCATCGCGCGGCGCGTCCGCACGCTCCGGAGCGGTGCGCGGGAGGAGCGCATCCTCAAGGATAGGTTCAGGCAACGGGCGCGCAGCCTCCACGCGCTTGAGTTCGGGCCGCAGCACCTCCACGCGGCTGGGCGCACACGGAAGCACCGTGCCGCGCCATGCACGCGGGGCGTCCCCCAAGCCGCGACGCGCGACGGGCGGCAATGTGCGCGATAGCCTGGCAGGCGCGGGCAAAGTATCTCTCAGCCCCCTCTCCTCGGTAGGAGGCGCCCAGGGCGGCAAGCATTCCGGCGCCAGCGGCAGGCCCAGCGTGCGGGGCATGGAGAGCCCCCTTGATTCCCAGGTGAATATTCCCTTGCCCGAAGGCGGACGATTCTCCCTTACGCGACGCCAGCTGCTGATAGGCGCCGGCGTAGTGGGCGTAGCCGCGGCAGGCGTTGGCGTAGCAAGCGTCGTGGCCGGCGGCGATGAGGAGGATGTGTCCACACTGGAGGTTTCCGGAGACGCCGTGTTCACGCTCGACGACATCCCGGCTGAAAACGTGCTGGACGGCAACGGCCCCATGCAGCTTGAAGGCGAATACCAGCTGCCCTACGGCACGCTTGTATGGGCCACCCCCCAGTCTACGTGCGCCGCGTGTCTGCTGCCCACCGATTCCGCCTCGCCGCTTACGCAGGTAGGGCTGCTCTCCCTATCCGACGGAACATGCACCACGGTGCTCGACGGCCCCGCCTCGCAAGAAAACGGATTCGACATCTACGAAGCAGCCTGCGACGATTCGGGTGTCATCTGGACCGAAGCCAATTGCCTGACCGGCCAATGGCGCGTGTATCAAGCCACCCATAGCGGCACATCTATCGGATCTCCCGTGCTGGTTGACCAGGGAGAGAGCGAATACGAAATCCCCTCCATCGCCGTTGCGGGCGGAAAGGCGTTTTGGCAGGTGCTCCCCGACGCCAACGGCACCGCCTCCGCCGAGGACTCGCTGCTCAAGGCGGCAACGTTTGGCCAGTCCGACGTGGCGGAAATGTGGCGTTCCACCGGACGTATGAGCACGCCCCCGTATTCCACGGGTGACGGCATCGTGATCACGCCGCGCCTGAACACATCGGGCGTCTATCACCAGATCACGCTCATCGATGCCGCAAGCGGGCAGATGATGGATTCGCTCACGCTGCCGGCGTCTATGAAGCCGCTTGAGGCGGGGTACGTGAACGGACGCTTCACGTTCTCGTTCGACGGCTGGTACAGCTACGGCGACGGAATTTCGCAGATTGGAACCTACGTTCCCGTGGACGAAGAGGGCGCGAATGGCGGGCAGTGGTTCCGCTTCGGTCGCACGCCTACCGCGGCCCCCGCCTGGGCGGGACCATATCTTATCGTGAAGTCCACCATGTCAGTGGCGGGCGTAGACGTTGCGTCGCGCACCATGTTCACCATCGAATGCCCCGATGGGTGCGACGATTACGGCGAATACCTAGCCGTGACCGGCACCACCGACACGCTCGTCACCTACATTGGCATGCCCGCCGATGAGGGATCCGACGACGAAGGTCACACCCTCGTGCGAGTATGGAGGTACTCGGAGGCGTAGGGCGCACTCCATATTAATCCGCGCTCCATAGTATCGATTCGCGCCGCACGAACCGCCCGGTTATCGGATGAGCGTTGCACGAACCACCCGGCTATCGGATGAGCGCTGCACGAACCGCCCGACTATCCGCCGAGCGCTGCACGAATTGCGCTTATCCGATAACGTTGGCTAACATATGGCAATTATTCCAAGTATGTAATCCACAATCACGTCGATTCTGCCCAGGCATGACAGTTTTGGCGAGTATGTAATCCACTTTTCAAAAAACTTTTCTACATTAAGACGCCAAACATCGGCTTTTGCAGGAAAGACAAAATCTGACCTGGCATTTTGTACGCAACTCAAAAGCCTTCCGCCATAAAAGCCTCGCTTGCTCTAGTAATTTACTTCGTAGAGGATTACATACTCGCCAAAACTGACAGATTGGACGAATGGGGGGACTGCGGACGAAAAGTTGGACGCGATTCACGCGTCCGGAAGGGGGTCCGCATGTATGATAGGGACGTGGTGGAGCTTGCGCTGCTCGCCCTGGAGGAGGGCATGACGCACGCCGAGGCCGCCG
>NZ_QIBX01000019.1 GCF_003725995.1 Slackia equolifaciens | reverse complement strand
TCCTGTAGAGTGTCCATGGTGGCCGTTGCCTTTCTCTCGAATCGGTTACCTTCGCAACGATCGATTCTAGGCAATGGCCGCTTCTCCTTCAAAGCGGCCCGTGACACCAACTTTCGGCACGCGATCCAAAGAGAACGGCATGATGCCGCCCTGCGCATCGTCTACCACATACGCCAGAGCCTCATGCTCCGCATACGAGCCCTCGACAAGACCCATGGACTCCTCCGCATGCATGGCTGCCGCGTCGGGCTGGGCGAAAGCCGCAGCCGGCACCAAGCCACATGCAAGAAGCACGCTAAACGCCAGCGAGGCAAGTCTTTTCAGCATGGCCGGCCTCTCCTTCCCTTCGGCGCAAAACGCGCCCTGAGCCTTAAGCGAAATACGAGCCCCAGTATACGAGAAAGCCAGTCTTAAAAAATGCTCAGGGGCGCAAACAGCCTCGCATGCGCCCCGTTTTCATGTGTGCGTTACTTCGCCACGATCTTCTTGGTCTCGTCCTTGCCTTCAGACATGGTGCGGGCCTGAATTTCCAGGTTTCCCACCATCTCCTCTATGGCGGTGCAAGAGCCCCCGCACCCGCATCCGTCATCGGCGCGATGCGCAGCGGCATCGAGCTCGCGAGACACATCGCGCAAGGCGCGCGCCTCGCCCTCCTTGGCCTCAAGATTGGCCTTGGCTACCGAAATCATCAGCTTGATGCGGTTGAGCTGGTTCACCTCGGAAGCACCGGGGTCGTAGTCAACGGCCACGATGTTGCTTTCGGGGTAGCGACGGCGCAGCTCCTTGATAACCGCCTTGCCCACCACGTGATTGGGAAGGCACGCGAACGGCTGCGTGCACACCACGTTGGGCGCGCCCGTACGAATGAGCTCGACCATCTCGGCCGTGAGCAGCCACCCCTCGCCCATGGAGTTGCACAGGCTTAGGATCTCGCTCGCATATTCGGCAAGCTCGTAGATGTTCGCGGGCGGCTCGAAGCGCACCGAATCGCGCAGAGCGTCGTTAAGCGGCTTGCGAATCTTGTCGAGCGCAGCCAGCGCCACGCGCGCGCCCGCAGCGCCCTTGGCGGAACGGCCCAGCGGGTCTTTCTGGAAGATGGAGCCGGCGATACCGAACAGGAAGAACTCGGTAAGCCCGGGCACCACGGCCTCGCAGCCCTCGCGCTCGATCACGTCAACGATCTGGTTGTTCGCCGTGGGATGGAACTTCACCAGGATCTCGCCCACCACGCCCACGCGCGGCTTGGTTCCCTCGCCTACCAGCGGCAGCGTGTCGAAGTCGTCCACGATCTGACGCACGGTCTTCTTCCATTCGCTGCGCTTCACACCGCGCCTCAGCTGCGCCTTGCACACGGCCATCCAGTGGTCGAACAGCGCCTGCGCGGCACCGGGCTCCGCCTCGTAGGGACGCGTGCGATACAGCGCCATCATCAGCAAGTCGCCGTAGAGGATGCCGTAAATCGCCTGATAGAGCATGGGGGCGGTCACCTTGAAGCCGGGGTTGCGCTCGCCCAGGTCCTTGAACGAAAGCGCGATCACAGGAATATGTCCCAGGCCTGCCGCCTTGAGCGCCTTGCGGATCAGCGAGATGTAGTTGGTCGCGCGGCAGCCGCCGCCCGTTTGCGTGATGATGACGGCCAGCTTGTCGGTGTCATAGCGCCCGCTGGTCACGGCCTCCATGATCTGCCCCGTCACCAGGATGGACGGGTAGCAGATGTCGTTGTTCACGTACTTCAGGCCCGCATCCACCGCGCCGTGGTCAACGCTGGGCAGAAGCTCCAGGTTGTAGCCGTTGCGCTGGAAGATGTCAATCAGCAGGTCGAAGTGGATGGGCGCCATCTGCGGGCACAGGATGGTGTAGCCCTCTTCCTTCATCTTCTCGGTGAACTGCACGCGCTCGAACTCGGTAGACGTGCCCTCGCGCTGCTTGAAGCTGTCGGCCACGGCACGGGCGGCCTTGGCCTCATGCTCGCCGGTCTTGCGGTCCATGCGGTCCTTGGCGTGACGCGCATGCTCGCGCATCTCGTCCTCGGGCACGGCGGCCTCGGTGGGATACTCCAGGCCGCACGCCACCGTGGGGCAGCCCATAAGCGGGCGCTTCTCCTCGGCCTCGCGATCGGCCTGATCTTTGAGGGCGGCCAGCAGGCTGCGCACGCGAATGCGCGCGGCGCCCAGGTTGGACACCTCGTCGATCTTGAGCACGGTGTAAATCTTGCCGGCGCTCTCCAGAATCTCCTGCACCTGGTCGGTGGTCAATGCGTCCAAGCCGCAGCCGAAACTGTTGAGCTGAATGAGATCCAGGTCGTTGCGCTGCGTAGCAACCTTGGCGGCCGCGTAGAGGCGCGTGTGGTACATCCACTGATCGACCAGGCGAATGGGACGCTCGAGCGTGCCCAGGTGCGCGATGGAATCCTCGGTGAGCACCGCAAGGCCGAAGCTGGTGAGCAGCTCGGGGATGGCGTGGTTGATCTCGGGGTCGTTGTGGTAGGGGCGCCCGGCCAGCACGATGCCATGCGTGCCCGTCTCCTCCATCCAGCGAAGCGTTTCCTCGCCCTTGGCGCGAATGTCTTCCTTGAACGCCATGTCCTCGGCCCACGCGGCATCCACGGCCTCGTCGATCTCGGCCTGGGTGGGCGCCGTCCCCTTGCGGCACGTGGCATCGCGGAAGTTCTCCACCAGCTCTACGTACAGGCGCTTTTTGAGGGCGTCCTTCTTGTCATAGGGCAGCCACGGGTTCAAAAACTTCGTGTCGGAATCGCGCAGCTCGTCGATGTTCAGGCGCAGCGCCTCGGCATAGCTCGCCACAATGGGGCAGTTGAAGTGGTTGCCGGCTCCCTCGTCCTCCTGGCGCTCCCACTTGCTGCAGGGGAACCAGATGAAGTCGGGGTGCTTGTCCAGCAGGTTCATCACATGGCCGTGGGAGAGCTTGGCCGGGTAGCACACGCTCTCAGACGGCATGCTCTCGATGCCCGCCTCGTAGGTCTTTTTGGTGGACGGGTCGGAGATGAGCACGCGATAGCCCAGCTTGGTGAAGAACGTGAACCAGAACGGATAGTTCTCATACATGTTGAGCGCGCGGGGCATGCCCACCGTGCCGCGCGTGGCCTCTTCCTCGGTCAGCGGCACGTAGTCGAACAGGCGGTGGCTCTTGTAGTCGTACAGATTGGGCACGTTCGCGCCCTGGCTTGCCACGCCGGCGCTCGCCGCGCCCTTCTCGCAGCGGTTGCCCGTGATGAAGCGGCGGTGCTTGCCGGTTTCGGGATCTTTGCCAAAATCGTTGATGGTAAGCAGGCAGTGGTTGGAGCACGCCTTGCAGCGGATGGTGCGATGCGTAGGGTTAAGGCCCTCGATCTCGCTCAGAGAAAGGAGCGTGGATTTAACTGTAAGCTTGGAAGAGTCAGCGAGGGTTTCTCCGGTGCCCGAGATGCGGTCGATGGCGGAAGCGCCGCGTGCTTCGTCACGCAAGCTTTCGTCAGCGTCCGCAGATTGGGTGCCGGCGGAAGCCGCAGCGTCGAGCTGTTCCGCTGCTCGTAGAGCGGCGGAACGTTCAGCGCGCTCGGCCGCGCGAACCGCTTGCTCGTAGCGATCGCGGGCAAGCAAGGCGGCGCCGTATGCGCCCATGTTGCCGGCGATGTCGGGGCGCACGGCGTCCACCTCGGCCAGCTGCTCGAACGCGCGCAGCACGGCGTCGTTCAAGAACGTGCCGCCCTGCACGATGACCTTGGTGCCCACCTCATGGGGATCGCGGATTTTGATGACCTTGAACAGGGCATTCTTGATGACGGAGATAGCCAGGCCCGCAGCGATATCACCCACGGTGGCGCCTTCCTTTTGCGCCTGCTTCACGCGGCTGTTCATGAACACGGTGCAGCGGCTTCCCAGGTCAACAGGGTTCTTAGCGGCATTGGCCGTCTTGGCGAACTCGGTCACGTCAAGATTCAGGCCCGCGGCGAAGCTCTCGATGAAGCTGCCGCAGCCCGAGGAGCACGCCTCGTTGAGCATGATGTGGTCGATCACGCCGTCGCGCACGCGCAGGCACTTCATATCCTGGCCGCCGATATCGAGGATGAACTCCACGCCCGGCAGCATCTCCTCGGCGCCGCGCAGGTGCGCCACCGTCTCGATCTCGCCGGAGTCCACGCGCAGGGCCTCAAGCAGCAAGCCCTCGCCGTAGCCGGTCACCGTGGCGTGGCCGATGGTCACGAACGGCTCCCCCGTTTCGGCATCCACCGGAAGCGCGCCGTACATCTCGGCCAGCGCCTTTTTGGCGGTGCCCAAAACGTCGCCCTTGTTGTTGGCGTAGTAGCTCCACAGAAGCGAGCCGTCTTCCCCGATGAGCGCCGCCTTGAACGTGGTCGATCCGGCATCGATGCCAAGGTAGGCGGTGCCGGTGTATTCCATCAAGTCAGCGCGCTTGACCTTTTCCTTGTCATGGCGCGCCTTGAATGCATCGAACTCCTGCTCGTTCTCGAACAGCGGGGGCAGGCGCACAACCTCTGAGCCCTGGATGTCGCCCAGGTTGCGCAAGCGATCGAGCACATCGGACAGAAGCTCGGGCGAAGACGTCTTGCCGCACAGCGCAGCGCCGCTTGCCACGAACAGGTGGGCGTTGGCGGGGCGAATGGCGTGCTCGTCGTCGAGATTCAGCGTTTCGCAGAAGCGTTTATCCAGTTCGGAGAGATACTCCAGAGGACCTCCCAAAAGAGCCACATTGCCGCGGATGGGGCGGCCGCACGCCAGACCCGAGATGGTCTGCGTGACCACGGCCTGGAAGATAGACACCGCGATATCCTCTTTGCGCGCGCCCTCGTTGAGCAGCGGCTGCACGTCGGTCTTGGCGAACACGCCGCAGCGGCTGGCGATAGGATAGATGGTCTCATAGCTTTTGGCGAGCTCGTTCAAACCGCCCGCGTCGGTGTCGAGCAGGGCCGCCATCTGATCGATGAAGGCGCCCGTTCCGCCGGCGCAGGTGCCGTTCATGCGCTGTTCGATGCCGTTGTCGAAGTAGATGATCTTTGCGTCCTCGCCGCCCAGCTCAATAACCACATCGGTCTGCGGGATGAACGTTTCCACGGCGGTCTTGGAGGCGATGACCTCCTGGACGAAATCGATACCCAGCCACTGGGCCAGAAGCAGGCCGCCCGAACCCGTGATGGCGATGGTCATGGGGGTGTCGGGGAATTTCTCGGCAGCCTCCTCGATCACCTCCACGATGGTAGCGCGGATATCGGCGTGATGGCGCTTGTAGCATGAATACATGATTTGGTTGGCGTCATCGAGCACGGCCACTTTGACGGTCGTGGAGCCCACGTCCACGCCGATGTGGAGCGGCGCTTCAGAGGCGGCGCTCGCGGCGGCGGATGCCTTGGCCGCGACGTCGGCGTCCACCGTGGTCACGACCGGCTCGGTACCCGCAGGCTCATCGGCGGCAGCGCCCGTGGCGACCTGGACGGCCGTCCCACTCTCCTGCGCGGCGCCTTCGAGGGTCTTCTCTTCGCTCATCGTTTCGTTCTCCTTACACTGCTCGCCCATCGGGCGAATCCTTCGTTGCTCAATATGCAATGGCCTCAATCGGCCGGAATGGTCACAATCCAATGCTCACGAATCAAGCCGCTTTTCGCGAACGGCAGGGCCGTGCCAAAGAGCAAAGCCTGACGCAAACAAGACGCAAAGCCCGCCGCTCGCATCGCGAACTCACATTTTAATGGCCTCACCTGGCTTAATGAAAAACAGGCGCATAGCCACAAGTGCCATCTCCTCGGAGCTTTCACGCATGCCGGTTTTAATCCACTGGTCGATCACGCCCAGATACGCGCCGGCGAAATACGCGATGTAGTACCCCACGAATGCGTCATCGCTCTCGCGGTAGCGCTCATGCAGAAGCGAGCGGATGAGCCCGCCGCACACCACTTCGCGCAGGCGCGGCCCGAACCGCACATCGCCGCCGGGGCCGAGCACCGCATGAAGGAAATCGCCCTCTTTGCGCAGGTAGTCGAACAGCTCAACCAGCACGGGAAGGGGGCGCTTGCGTGCGCGGTATTTCAGCAGATCGCGAATCTCGAGCTCCTGCATCTTGATGCGAAATGCCTCCAGCCCCTCCATCACTTCGTCCTCGAAAGAGGCGAGCAGGTCTTCTTTGTCTTTGAAATGGTTGTAGAACGTGCCTCGATTAAGGCCGGCGCGCGTGCACAAGTCGCCCACCGTAAAGCCCTCAAGCCCGCGCTCCTCCATAAGAGCGATAAGAGCCTCGCGAAGCGCCGCTTTTGAGCGCGCGATACGCGGATCGGTGGCGGCATACACAAATGAATCTTCCCGGGTCAAAACCTCAACCGCCGATACGGATGAATATGCCATGCATATCCCTTCTTCCAAACGCTGAACGCGTCGACGCGAACGCGCTAACCGCGCCATCGGCGCGCTTAAATCCCAGCGTTTCCTGGCTTCTTGAACAAGTTGAACAATAATGAACACGTTGTTCAATAAGCGTATTGTAGCCGCAAAGGTAGCAGATGGCAAATCAAGAAGAAGTCAAACATCCGCAATACGCAAGATAGCTGAAAACGCCCTCTTCTCTCGCCGTTTTCCAGGGGCTTGACCACTTTCAATACCATTTGGGGGATGGCATCTAACCACTTTTGGCGTTTCTGGCGGATACCGAAAAACGCCCCACCGGCATATCGTGCCCACAGAGCGTTGCGAAACACAGCGCAAGCTCCTATTGAAACGTCAAAAGGAAGGGGAAATCATGAAAGATGTTTCTAGAAGAGGGTTCCTTGCGGGCGCCATGGCATCAGGCGCCTTGGCGGCAGCGGCACTGTCGGGCTGCAGCCCTTCGACCAGTGGGTCCTCATCAACAGAGCAGGCAGCCGAAGAAACCAGCAGCCTTGTGTCGGATGGCTATTATGTGCGCGAAGACCTCAACGCGCTCTCCATGGCCCCCGAAGGAGAAGTTGCCTATGAGGATGGCGCCATCTCCGACGACGAGGTCGTTGAAGAAATCGAATGCGACCTTCTCATCTTCGGCGCCGGCCCCGCTGGCCTGTCGGCGGCAGCATCCGCATCCGAGAACGGCCTGAACGTTGTCCTTCTGGAGAAGGGCGCAGCGATTTCGGCCCACGCCACGCAACTTGGCAACTACAATTCTCGCTTCCTCACTGAAGCCGATCACGCCATCGACCCGACAGAAGTCATTTACGCCGCCCGCATTGCATCGCAGTATCGCTGTAATGAAGAAATTTGGCGTACCTACATCGAGCGCTCGGGCGAAGCGACGGAGTGGCTCGAAGACACCATCATCAAAGGCGAACTCGGCGAGGTTATCCCCGGCGAACCCGAGCGCATCGTTGACGGACTTCGCTGGTCGGGAAGCTACATCATGTGGGGCGGTGGCGCCGCCGGATATACCGAGGCCTACAACATGGTGCAAGATTTCTGCTTGAGCAACGGCGTTGACCTGCGTTTTGAGACGCCTGGCGTTCAGCTCATTCAAGATGAAAACGGGGCAATCGTAGGCGGATACGGAAAGAGCGCAGACGGCTATATCAAGATTACCGCCTCGAAGGGTGTTTTGCTGGCAACGGGAAGCTATGAATACAATCCCGAAATGATGGAAAAATGCGTACGTCCCCGCGATCGCATGGCCTGGGCGTGGTGCAACCCCGCAACCACCGACACCGGAGACGGACACCTCATGGGCCTCGCCGTGGGCGCGGGCATGGATGACTATCCGCATCCCGTTATGGTGGACAACTCTGGCGCCAAGGACGGTTCGTTCTATTCGGTCGCCCTCTTCCCCACCATGCGCGTCAATGATGCAGGTAAGCGATTCACCAACATTGGCATTCCGTTCAACTTCCTCGCCAACTCCATTCAGTATCAGCGCGGTGGCCACGACTTCTGCCTGATGGACGGAAAGATGCATGAAACCGCAGCAGCCCTCCTTGGGCCTGCAGTTGCCGCGTTCGACATTGATGAAGTGTGCGAGAAGTTCGTTAACAGCTCCGTAGAATGCCAAACCATTGCCGAACTCGCAGAGGCAATCGGCTGCGACGAGGCAACGCTGCAGGACACCATTGACGAATGGAACGCCGCATGCGAAGCGGGCGAGGACGTCAAATTCCAGACCCCCAAGGATTACCTGATCAAGCTCGATACCCCTCCCTATTACGCCATGGAGGAAAGCGGGGCATTCCTCGCAACCGTTGGCGGCCTAACCGTCAACGAGCATTCCGAGGTATTGGACCGCAACGGCAATCCGATTCCCGGCCTGTACGCCTCCGGCAACGTTTCCGGATCGATGTTCTACGATACGTATCCGCATCAGATTTCTGGCGTGAGCACCGGCCGATGCCTGACCTTTGGCTACATCCTCGGACGCCGCCTTGCCGGAGTTGAGTAAACACCCGAAATACCCTCCACTACACCCCTCCGCAAAAGCCCACATATCCATGTGGGCTTTTGTCGTGCAGAAGCTCACTGCTCCACCGGAAGCGATTCGATCAGGTCGAGCATCTCTTGACGGCTAGCCACGCCCATCTTTTTATACATCGATGTCACATGGGTTTTTGCGGTGCTGCGTGCGATGTGCAGCGTATCCGCTACGTAAGGTATGCTGCGGCCTTGCGTAATCAGAAGCATTATTTCCGCCTCACGGGGAGAAAGGCCGTATTGGACGATAGCCGATTTGCATCGACGCGCGAAAAGGACCGCGCTCGCGGCAGCCCCGTCCTCTTCCTGAGATTCGCGCAAGCGAGAACGCGAGTGAGAATCCATCATCAAATTCATGGCAACGACAACTGCAACCATGATGAAAAGAGGAAACGCCATGGTACTTTCATTAACTCCAAATCGTTCCGCCGCCGCAGAAAGCACCGCGCCCAGCAGCACCGCCGTAGCATCGACCGAACGACCAAGAGAAAATCCCCTTACGGGGTTGCATCCACTTTCCCGCACCCCTTCGCAAAGCAGGATTATGAGATACGCATCCATGCAGATATAGGCAAGCAGCGAGAGCATGAGGCCAGCAGGCTCGAAATCCGACGAAAGCCCGAACGTTATCGCCACACCCAAGATGGAGGTTACAAGACATACCTGCAACATCACCTCGGTATTAAAACGCCCGATGCACGCCATGACCACCATGCATACCGAAACGATCAGAAACGCAATGGGGTGCACGGAGTCCATCCCGCCTCCCCAATGCATCCTGCCAAACCAAAACGTCCAGAACACAACCCCCAGCACAAACATGGCAATCACACCGCGCCATGTCCGCTTTACAAAGCCGCGCATGGAAGACGCAGTGTGCCCGCGCACGGTCCCCGGGCCTTGCTGAACGATGCAGCGATGCGACATGACGCCGCCGCACACGAGAAGGACACCCATAACCATAAGGGCCAAAGAATGGAGAAGGAGTGCGGTCGCCGCATAGAGGGCGACGCCCATCGCGCACGAACCCAATACGCTCAGAAGCGCCTTGGGGTGGTCAAGGCCAGAGTAATAGCAGCCCCAAACAACGGAGACTCCCGACGAACCAATTCCGGTCAGAAAGCCACAGATTCCATAGAACGCATTCGGCAGAGGTGAACCAACGCAGCCTGCCAGCCCCACGAAAACAGTGGCCGCCCCCACAACCACGGCAGAACCCCAGCAAAACCAACGGCTTCGATAAAGCGCCTCGTACCGAGCCGACATCGCCCATATGCAGGCTAGACCCAAAACGTTTCCCACACATGACGCGAAAGACAGAAAAGCGTCGTGAGGCGCATGACCGGCGTCGAAAAACATCGTAAGGCACCATGCGAAAAAGAATGCGATGCCAAACATCCTTGGCCGCATGCTACGTATTTCCGCTAGCTCAATCTTGCTCGCCATCAAGAACCCTTGCGTGCCTTACGACCCTACTTCACCGTCATCACAGGAACATCGGCGGAATGAAGCACGCCGTAGCTTACGCTGCCGAGCATGCCGCGCAGAGCGCCCAGGCCGCGGCGACCCATAACAATCAGGTCGCAGCCGTTCTTCTCGGCATAGTTCACGATGCCCTCCGCAGGCGAAGGAGCCACGGCAACATCCACGACCACGCGATCGCCCAGATCAGCAAGGGTATCGCCCGCCTGTGCGCTCAACGCTTGACGCTGCTGGTCGAGCACGGAGTCAACCAGATGCTTGTACTCCTCCTTCTCGGCGAGGAACATCGGCACACCCGCGATCTGCTGCCCGCCATCGGTACCGCTCACCGACTGCGTCACTGCGGAGGCGGTCACGCTCACAAGATAAAGCGTTGTCTCGGAATTTTCCAAAACCATCCCTTTGGCAACCTCGAGCGCACGACGCGCATGGTCGGACCCGTCGAAGGGAACCATGATCTTCTTGAACATAGCGTTCTCGCTTTCTCGCAATAGACGAACTCCCTCATTATATGCCGCACAGAAAGGCATGCGCCGCCGCGAAAAGTACTATCGAGTTATTTCGTCTAAATCCACCACATGGAGCGTTTTTCCCAGTGGTCCGAGCACTTTAAGGATGGTGTCGAGCTGCGGAGCCACACTCCCCGTTTCCATCCGGGCAATAACGGGCTGAGAAGCGCCCGAAGCCTCACCTGCCGCCCCTTGAGAAAGTCCGATTCCTTTGCGCGAACGGGCGACATCCGCAAGAAGCCGAGCCTTCTCTCGCTCGAGAATATCCACCTCGCAACCGTTATCGAACAGCTCATTGCACGCAAGGTCAATCCGGTCGTTCCAGGATATTCCATACCCGCCTGCGTCTACCTTCACCTGCGAAAAAAGTTCTTCATCGGCGAGAGGAGCAAACGCAGGCACCTCGTTAACCAAACGAGACATGTCGTATTCTTTCGCCTCTCCCCCCGTAAACCACACAAGAAGCCGAAGGCGACTAAGCGGGTACACCGCAGCAATCTTGCGAAACATCGCTCCTACCTTCCTAAAGCGGGAAGCCTCCGGAATTGCTGCGTTTCCCACATTTCCAAAAGCTCCGCTTCGTACGCTTCCATCCAGCGTCTTACCTTTCCAAGCTCACCCGGCGGAAGATGCCCATCAAGTAAAGAACGCGTTTTGATGGCAATGGCCGCTGCATACTCACCATACAGCGCATGGACATGAGGCGGATTATGCTCGCCCGACAAAAAGTACATTCTGATAATGATTCCTGCGAATATGGCAATCGTCGGCATAGCTATCATCCTTATTATAACTTTGGCAATCATATTTTTAATAACTTATTCGACATTATTTAGAAAAACAATTCGGGGGCCTTCTTAGGCTTCCCCACGCCAATGCAAACGCGTAGCATTTTTTATGCATTCTGGAACAAGAAAATGAGGATACGGAAAAACCCACGACAGCCTCCCTGAAAAGGCTGTCCTCCTTAAAAGAGAGTTAGAGAATAGCTCAACCATATATAGAACATTTGTTCTTATTATAGCCAAATACGGAGACAAGAACAAGAACCTTGCTCGACTCGTAGACCAAACAATCTCACGCTCGTATGAATTGCTTGCTGGATACGCCATCAAACAGCGGTGGCTCATGCCGGCAGAATGGCGCGATGCCCATCTCATGCAGCCAGACCTTCGCTCCAAGAAGCGAAAAAGCCTGTATGAAAGCCCATCCACACCACATGTCGCCTATCATCTCGTCCCCATGCTCGCTTTGGGCGGAATCGTGCGCAATGCCCCGCTGCGAGCGATACGCCAGCGGTAGCAAACGGCGCCGCACAGCACTCCGGCCTTTCACCCCGATCCCATGCCAGCCGCCTGCACAAGCACGCCCTCCCCCGACATCTTGGATAATACTTCGAATTCTTCGCATACACTTTCCCGAATCATTTATGCAGACCAGCCACCCCGCCGCCCGCCTTGGAGAGAGCGGCAAGGCGGAGACAATTCGCATCATCCAAGGAGGCCTTATGCGCGTACTTGTCGTCAATGCAGGAAGCTCCTCGCTCAAATGCCAACTCATCGAAACCGATGGCAAAGCGTCCATGATGAAGTGCCTGGCCGAAAAGGTAGGATCCGACGACGCCTATATGAACGTGTCGTTTTATCCCGATTTCGACAAGACGCGTTACAACGTGGGCGGCATGCGCGTCGAGCAGGTCCTGGCGAAGCTGCTCGACGTGCTAGAAGACGACCCCGAATCGCCCGTGAGCGGCCTGGAGCAGATAGACGCCATCGGCAACCGCATTGTGGCGGGCGGCGAATACTTCACCCGCGCCACCCTCATCGACGACGAGGCATGGGAGAACCTCCTCAAATGCGAGGAGCTCGCGCCCCTGCATAACCCGCCGGCGGATGCCTGCATCGCGCTCCTTCGCGAGCGCATGCCGCAAACCCCGCAGGTGGCCGTGTTCGACACGGCGTTCCATCAGACCATGCCGCCCAAAGCGTATATGTACCCGCTCCCCATGCGCTATTACGACGAGTACCGCATCCGCCGCTACGGCGCGCACGGCACCTCACATCGCTACGCCGCCCAGCAGGCGGCAAATCTCCTCGGCCGCCCCTTGCGCGACCTGGGCCTTATCACCTGCCATCTGGGAAGCGGCGGAAGCATCACGGCGGTTAACCACGGCAAGTCCATCGACACCACCATGGGATTCACGCCGCTTGAAGGCCTGATGATGGGCACGCGCAGCGGCAGCATCGACCCCGCCATCATCACCTACATCATGCGTCGCGAGCACAAATCCTTCGACGAAATTGACGCGCTGCTCAACAAGCAATCAGGCGTGCTGGGAATATCCGGCGTGAGCAGCGACATGCGCGAGGTTCTGGAAGCCGCCGACGCAGGCAATCAGGACGCCGAGCTCGCCATAGACATGTACGTATACAAAATCCAGAAGGCCATCGGCGGATTCTACGCCACCATGACCCGCACCGATGCCGTGGTGATGACCGCCGGCATCGGCGAAAACTCCGCCGAGCTGCGCGAGAAGATCTTCGCGGGGCTTGCGCACATGGGCATGATCTTGGACAAGGATCGCAACAACGTCGAGGGCGCCATCGGCGTGAACCGCATCATCTCCATCGACGACTCCCCCATCAAGATATGCGTGGTCACCACCGACGAGGAAATCCGTATCGCACGCGAAACCGACGCCCTGGTTTCAAGGATGTAGCACGATTGCAAATCACCCAATAGAATCCCCCAATATGCAAAATGCCCTTACGACTGCATTCGCAAGGGCATTTTATTATGCGCCGCTTATAAGTGGGAGGGGAAGAAAGCGGGCAAAACGGGAGTGCATTTTAGCTAGTCAAGATCTCCGGCAAGATAGCGAGCAATATGACGGCCAAAAGTCACCGTGCGACCGCACGCAGACGCCACCAGCAGCTCGGGATAATTGCCCGAGAACATCGACCCCGAGCAATCACCCGCCGCAAATAGGCCTTCGATGGGCTTACGATTGGCATCGAGTACGCGCATATCCTCGTCGATGCGCAAGCCCTGCAGCGTGGTAAGCAGTGACCCGCCAAACCACGCGCCGTAGAACGGGGGCGTTCTCAACTCGGAGAGACGGTAGGCTTCCTTGCCGAATTCATCGTCTTTCTGAGCATCAAACATTTCGTTGTAATGCTCACATTCAGCAAGGAAGTTCTCCTTGTCCTCGCCTGCAAAACCAAGCTTATCAGCAAGTTCGTCAAGCGTATCAGCACGCATGATGGGCTCGACATCGGCAGCCATCATGGAAGAAATACCCTCAATCCACTCGTCGACGCTGTCGAAGTTGACCATCCACATTCCACCAGTCGAACAGCCAATCGTCGCAAAGCGCTTCACATCGGCAGGAGCATTGGCGTCAAACACCATGCACCATACGCCACCTTCCTGATTGGTTGCCGCGAAGCACACGTCATCGTAGGGTGTAGATTCATTTGCGAAACGTTTTCCGCGACGACTCACTTTCATAAAGGGCTGCGACCCAATGCCATTTTGCCCAATAGTACCGTTGAACGTTGCTGTTTCGGAATCGTCGGTATAGCCAGCATTCACGCCCGGCATCACCATGCCGCGATTAAAAATCATAGGAGCAGGCTCCGATTCGAGAACGCCTCCTGCCCAGATGCCAGCCTTAATGCCGTCGCCAGTCGTGGACGGAGTGTATGCATTGCCCGTAATGCACTGAGTGAGGATGGGATTCAGGGCGCGCACCATGGCGGGGTTTGCCGCGTATCCTCCCGTGCAAAGCGCCACGCCTAACGAAGCATTGACGCGCTTATAGCCGCTGTCGGTTTCGAAAATTGCCCCCGTCACACGACCATTCTCTTCGCGCTCAATCTTTACCAATCGACACCCGAACGAAACCTCATGCCCCGCCTCTTTGATGTACTCTTCCAAATGGGCATTACGACTCCAGTCGACAGGAAAGTCTATACTTCCCGCTGCCTCAAGATCAGATCCGGGGGCAACATCGGGATTGGCGACATACACATGCGAAATACAGGGGATATAATAGTCTGTCCCGCCGTCACCCAAGTGCTCGTGAGTGCAGAGCGTTGCCTTAAGACCGAGCGGTTCCATGATTCCGTCAAGCCAATCCAGAACTTCCGCAGACTCGCGAATCCACGTTTTTGCCACCGCCTGATTGTTCTTGAACGAAGCATACCTACTAATCTCGTTCAGAAGCTTCATCTCGTCGACTTCCACGCCGGCATCTCGCGTGCAATGAGTGTTGACCAATCCAATAAAACCGCGCGCTGCCTCCACGGCACCATTCTTCTCGCACACCATGAAATCGAGACCGAGATCGCTGCAGCTTGCAGCGCACGCCATGCCGGCATTGCCTGCGCCCACGATAAGAACACCCGTCTCAACTGTTTCCCCTATCTCGGACTCGTCAATCACAGGCTCTTCGCCAAGCCACGAAGGAATCCCGGATGCAGCATCGTTTTCGCCCGAAGCATCAGCTTTGCTGGATTCGGCGGTCGTCTGAGGCGCACAGCCCGCAAGCCCCATTCCTGCTACCGCTGTGGCAACAGCACCCAATCCGAGAAATCCCCTGCGAGAAATACCGTTTTCAATTGCTTCCATCATATCCTCCTTGGCGTTTTCGGCCCTGGAGATTTATGCTCCGAAGGCCAACTTTCCGACGCCACTACTGTAGCGCGATTTTTGTGAATACATCGTCTGACCTGGTGGTATAAGCGGGTGATTCAAGGATCAACATATCACCCGATTCATCACCCACCCTTAGTTTTTCGCGCATTGCCTTGCATATATTTCTCAAGTACACGCTATGCCTTTACGTTGCGATACAATCAGCATCACAAGGAGGAAGAGGATGGATCGGATCATATCAACGGCAGCAAACATGGTGTGGCATACACGCCTTTTGTTCTCTGCTTATATACTGCTCGTTCCCGTTTTCTCTAGTACCCTTCTACCCCCAACTGAAGATGGCGCCATATCCCCCATCATTCCTTTTATGCTCGCTTCCGAAGTGCTTGCACTCATCATTTGTGCCATGGCCTCGCTCAATGGGCTTCGGCTTCTCAACACGCGCTTCATCGGGCAAACCACTGCAGTCATGCTTACTATCGGAACGATTCCCTTCACGCTTGCAGGATTCAACGTCCATGTAAACCTTATGTTCTCCTGCGCATGCGCAGCATTCTTGGGGATAGGCAAAGCAGTGGCATTTTTACTGTGGGCGCATGTGTTTTCTTGTCTGGGACTACAAAAGTCCGTTCTATACGGATGTGCAACATGCCTTTGTGCCGGCTTGTGCGCTTTCCTAGCCCTTGGGCTGCGCCCCGAATGGCTGGCCATCGTAGCGTTTGCCTCGCCCAGCGTTTGCCTGGGAGCATGGCGATTGAGCTTGCTACTTCCCGAAGTGAACACGACCGCGTCTTCAAAGCTCCGACACGTGGCGACCTACCCATGGCGTCCTATCGCCATCATGGCTCTGGCGGGCTTCTCCGCAGGAGCAGGCACGGCAACCCCCATGGCTCACTCCATGACACAACAGACCATTCCACTCATTCTCATAGGTGCGGCAACGCTGGCCTATGTGTTGCTTGCAAAAAGCATTAGCTTCGACTATGTGCTCAAGGGCTCGATCGCTGGATACAGCATGGGGTTTCTTGGTCAGGCTGCGTTTCCGCATTCGGGCATTCCCGGATACCTCATCTATGCATCGTACTGGGGATTGTGCCTGTTTGCCTTCTGTATTCTTTGCAAAGCGTCACACGATGGCCCAACGCCCTCCGAATGGCTTTTTGGAGTGGGATTTGCCATCTCCGAAGGGATTCAACTTTTAGGCTACCTTGCTCCAAGCCTTTCCTTCGCCAAAACTCCGGGAGATGTGCGCATTGCAATTGTTGTTGCGGCGTCACTTATCCTTGCGCTTGGCATGGTGCTCCTCTGGCTATCCGAGCATTCGAAAGTTGGCCAATGGGCGTCCTCGGGAATCTCTCGCTCGGCTCTCGATCGGCCCGAATCCTCCCAGAAAAGCACCGAGGCCCTCTGTCGCAATGCCGCAAGAACGTTCGGGCTTTCCCATCGCGAAGAGGAAATTTGCCTGCTCCTCCTTGGCAATAAGACCATTGCAGAGGTGGCACAAGAGCTATTCGTAAGCCAAAACACCGTCAAAACACACTGCAAGCATATTTATGCAAAGTGCGGCGTACACAGCAAGCAGGAGTTACGTATTAAGATTCTGCAGAATTAGCCGGACGTCGACCATCCATATTCGCCATTCGCCCACAAATCCTCTCCTTACCAAGGCTCTATCGCCGAACCCTCTGCATGCTTGAATTCATCGTCGTTGGTCGCGACAGCACTCCCGTACGCATGGGCACTTATCGACACAATAGGCAAACAGAACGAGAGCAAACCTCCGCTTACATGAAGACACCGAAAAGTTGGTTCGCCCACGTAAAATCAGAGTTTCAATGACCTCGCGTCGCCCTCAAACCCCGCGCAAATCTTTATACTTGTTACATACATACCTTCAACATCTCGCAGCACATTGCGCCCGCCCCGCATAGGGGCATGCGCCCTTGTTGCCGCGAGGCGTTGCGGGCCCATCCCCATGCGCAAAGGACGTGAGCCTATGTACACAAGCCTGGTTTCGCACACTCCCAAAATCAATCAGCAGCTTGCGCGCTACGGGGTGAAGTTCGGCATATACAAGAACGGCGTGTTCAACGAGCGCCTGTTTCCCTTTGACGCCGTTCCCCGCATCATAGAGTCCGACGCGTGGGACGCCCTCGAACGCGGGCTCATCCAACGCGTTGACGCCTTGAACGCCTATCTCAAAGACCTCTATGGCGATAAGCAGATCATCAAAGACGGGGTGGTTCCCAGCGATTTCGCCTTCGCCTCAAGCGGGTATTTGCCCCAATGCGAGGGCATCGTGCCGCCCAAGGGCATTTATAGCCACATATCGGGCATCGACCTGGTAGAGGGCCAAGACGGCGAATGGTATGTGCTGGAGGATAACTTGCGCATCCCCTCAGGCGCATCGTATCCCCTGGTGGCGCGCACCCTGTGCCGGCGCTGCGACGCCGAGACCTTCCGCAACACCAATATCCGCGACAACCGCGACTACGGGGAGCGCCTGAAGCGCGTTCTTGACGCCGTGAACTGCGGCGGCATCAATGTCATCCTCACGCCGGGCCGCTTCAACTCCGCTTATTTCGAGCATTCCTACCTGGCAGAAAAGGCCGGCGCGGTGCTTGCCGAGCCCAGCGAGCTGTTCGTGGAAAACGAGCAGTTGTTCTTCCGGGACGCCGCGGCCAACCGTCGCGTCGGCGCGGTATACAGGCGCCTGTCGGACGAATTCCTCGATCCGCTGTGCTTCAACCCCGAGAGCCTGATCGGCGTGCCCAACCTCATGAGCGCCTACCGCGCAGAAAACGTGGCGATCCTGAACGCCCCGGGCAACGGAGCGGCAGACGACAAGGGCATCTATTACTTCGTGCCCAAGATGGTGGAATATTACCTGGGAGAGACGCCCATCCTCAAAAACGCGCCCACCTATCTGCCGTTCTACCCCGATGACATGGCGTATGTCATGGACAACGCCGAAAAGCTGGTCATTAAAGACGTCGCAGAAGCCGGCGGCTACGGCGTGGTGTTCGGAAACGAGCTGTCGCCCGAGGCGCTCGACGCCCTCAAGGCGTCCATCCAGCGCGAGCCGCGACGCTTCATTGCGCAGGAGGTCATCGACTTCAAATGCCTCCCCACCTATATAGGCGGCCAATTCGTCCCGCGCAAGGCCGATCTGCGGGCCTTCGTGCTGTCCGGCGAGCGCACCGAGGTATGGCCGAGCGGCCTTACGCGATACGCGCGCGAAGCCGGCTCCAACGTTGTCAATTCGTCCCAAGGAGGGGGGTTCAAGGACACATGGGTTCTCTCTCGATAGAAAAGGTTGACCACCTGCTGTGGCTCGGACGCTACGTGGAGCGCACCTACACCACCATGCGCTTCATCATCTCCACCTACGACGCCGCCCTCGATTCCACGGAGGGCAACTGGAAAGGCCAGCTCGAAGAGCTGGGCTTTAACGAAAAGACCGACGACCCCATAGAGTTTTTCAACGACTGCCTGTTCAACAAAGCCAACACCTCGTCCATCGCGCACGCCATGGATGCGGCGTACGGAAACGCCGTCACCCTGCGCGACGTCATAGGCACCGAAAGCATCGCCTATGTGCAGATGGCCGTGAACAGCATCGAGGCCGCCGAAGCCTCCGATGCGCCGCTTTTGGATTTGCAGCTGGTGTTCGACGACATCATGGCGTTCAAGGGCTGCGTGGACGACTATGTGGCCGATGACGCCGCCCGTAACATCATCAAATGCGGCATCAGCATCGAGCGCCTGGATTTGTACACGCGCCTGGCATACCACCTCGACCGCCTGCCGCAGGAAACGCACAAACTGGCAAGCCGCATCGACCGCATCGGCGTACCCTACGACAAGGCCCATTTCAAGGCCGTGGTGGACGCGGTGTTCGCGCCCGATTTCCCCGAAGGCGCCACGTACGAGAAGCTCGGAGCGCTGCTGGTGCACATCGCAGGCATCTTCAGGTAGGGAGCGCCCATGAAGATACTTTCGTTCACGTTCGAAACCGCGCTGCATTTCAGCGAACCGGTGAGCGAGCACAGCTTCGTGCTGCGCTGCCTGCCCAAAAACACGCCTAGCCAGACCGTGATGGACAGCCAAGCCATCATATCGCCGCGCACGCCCGTGGCCAACCAGACGGATGGCTTTGGCAATCGCCTGCAAATCGGGCGCATCGAGGCAGCGCACGATGAGTTCTCGTTCATTTCGACGGGGCTCGTGGTGGTTGATGCGGCACACATCGAAGGCGAAGATGCGCAGAACGCAGAGAAGGGTCCCCTCGCAAGCGGGCCATATGGCGCGTCCGCGCACCCCATATATGCCAACCCCTCGACGTTTGCCGCCGCCGATGCGGCCATGCGCGCGTTCGCCCAGGAGGCCTCCGCGGAAGCAAGCGGGCCGTGGAGCATCGCGCAAGCGCTGTCGCATGCCGTGCACGAACGCCTCGCCTACGTGAAGGACGTAACCGACGTGTCCACCACGGCTTCCCAAGCGTTCGCCCTGGGAAGCGGCGTGTGCCAGGATTTCGCCCACGTGTTGATTGCCCTGCTACGATCGCTGGGCATTCCCGCGCGCTATGTGAACGGCCTCATCGTGGGCGAAGGCGCAACGCATGCCTGGGTGGAAATGCACGATGGCGTGCAATGGCGCGGCATAGACCCCACACACGACCGCCCCATCGACGACACCTACATCGTGCTCTCGCACGGGCGCGATTTTGCCGACTGCGCCATTGAATCGGGCGTCTTCCGCGGCGGCGCGCGCCAGGATCAGCGCGTTGCGGTGCAGGTGTTCGACCAGGCGTCGCAGCAGTAGGCAAGCGCCCGTACAGCAGCCCGCAGCCCGGTGTTGCCCCGGCTTCTCACTGAGCCAGACGCCGGGGTACCCCGGCACCGTCCTCACATCAGCCCAGACTCAACCCGGCGTTTAACGCAGATAGGGGCTTCATCGCCCGCGCATCTACGTAAAAACGTCGGGTTGAATGCGTCGGGCGCATGGATACATGGCGCCGGGCGCATCGTCTCCACATGCGCGAACTATAATCGAACCCGCGTTCGCAACGTGCGAACGATAGAAGGGACCATTTTGATTGAAACCGTGTTTTCGGCAGAGCTCCCTGTAGGCGAGCATCTGCTCATTCAAAAGAACCGCATTGTGGGCACCGGAGGTCCGGGGCCGCGCATCGCGATCGTCACCGGCGTGCATGGGGACGAGCTCGAAGGGCAATACGTGGCCTTTGAGCTGGCCCGTCGCCTGAAATCCGCACTCCATCTGCTCAGCGGCACCGTAGACATCTACCCCGCGGTAAACCCCCTGGGCATCAACTCCATCCAGCGCGGCATGCCGCTGTTCGATCTCGATCTAAACCGAACCTTCCCGGGCAACGGCAACGGCCCCATGGCCGAAACCATGACCGCCGCCGTTATGGACGACATCCGCGGAGCGGACGTATGCGTCGACATCCACGCCAGCAACATTTTCCTGCGCGAAATGCCCCAGGTGCGCATCAACGAGCTTTCCGCCGATCAGCTTGTGCCGCTGGCTCCCCTGCTCAACGTCGATTTCGTTTGGGTGCATGCGTCGGCCACGGTACTTGAGAGCACGCTGGCATATTCGCTCAACTCCGCAGGCACGCCCACGCTCGTGGTCGAGGCCGGCGTTGGCATGCGTATCACCGAAGAATACGGTCGTCGCCTGACCGATGGCATCTTGCGGCTGGCAGCGCATCTTGGCGCATGGAAAGGCGATTTCTACAGCGCGCCCGAACCCATCGTCTCGCACGACGGAGAAGTGAGCTACCTCAACGCCGAGCATGCGGGCATCTTCCTGCCGCGCGCGAAGCATGCGACGGTGCTGCACGAAGGCGAAGTGGTGGGCATCATCGCCGACCCGCTTTCGGGCGACGTGGTGGAGGAAGTGCGTTCGCCGCGTGCCGGCCTGCTGTTCACGCTGCGCGCCTACCCCATAGTGTACCCCGGCTCTCTTCTGGCCCGCATCCTGGGAGACATCCAATGAGAAAGACCACCCTGTTCACCCTTGACACCCCCTATCGCGAGCCGCTTTCGATATGCGCCGCCGAGTTTGGCGCGCCGGATGCGCCTCGCAGCATCGCCGTGGTGGGATCGACCCGCGGAAACGAAATTCAGCAGACGTTCATCTGCGCGCAGCTCATCGAGCGCCTGAGCGCCGCCGAAGAGCGCGGGCTTTTGGCGCAGGACGCGCGCATTCTGGTGATCCCCTCGGCTAACCCCTTCTCGATGAACATCGGAGAGCGCTTTTGGCCCGTTGACCACACCGATATCAACCGCATGTTTCCCGGCTATGACGCCGGAGAAACCACGCAGCGCATTGCGGCGGGCTTGTTCGAGGCCGTGAAAGACTGCGACTTCGGCATTTCGCTGGGAAGCTACTATTTGCCCGGCGACTTTCTCACGCACGTGCGCGTGACGCACGCAAACGCCATCAGCGACGAATCGCTCCAGTTGGCGGATGCGTTCGGGTTTCCCTACGTGGTGTCGCGCATGCCCAGCTCGTTCGACACCACCACGCTCAACTACAACTGGCAGGTTTGGAACACCCACGCGTTCACGGTGCTCGCCAAAGAGACCGACACCATCAACCAGCGCACCGCCACCTACGTGCAAAACGGCATCCTGCGCTTCATGAACGCGATGGGGTTTGTGCAAAGCCGTTCCATGGGCGGCTCGTTGGCCGTGCACATTGATGAATCGGATCTGGTGGACGTGCGGTCGGAGAACGCCGGCGGGTTTTTCCTGCGCAACGTGGAATCGGGTGAGCGCGTGGTTGAAGGGCAGACGCTCGCGGTGGTGGCAGATGGCTTCGACGGCCATGTGCGTGAAACCCTGCGCGCGCCCGTGACCGGATATGTGTTCTTCAGCCACACCGCTCCGCTTATCAACCAGTACACCATCGCATTCAAGCTGGTGCCCGAGGTGGCATAGCCTAAAACGAAAGGCCGGTCCGGGGCGAATCGGACGCAAAGCGGAGCAAGGTCGTCCCCGCACCGGAGCGAAGCGGGGATGAAGCACGCCGAGACGATGCAAGAACGGCGCGCCACCGAGGCGAAGCGCGCCGGGGCGGCACGAAAGTGAGACCTGCGACAGAACGCCGCCGAATCGTCCGCCCGCCCCGGCTTGCCCTACTTCGTGCTCACCGTGGGAATGGGCGTATCGTCCTTCTCGTCCAGGTTCTTTTCCCACACGTAATGCCTGGTCTCACGCGCGATCAGGCCCGAAAGCAGCAGCACCACGATGATGTTGGGCACCGCCATGAACGGGACAAGCTTTTCGCATACGCGCGAGATCACCTTCACTCCCCCGAAGATAACCACCGACACCATGATCACAATGGCAAGCCCGATGCCCCATGTAGGAAGCTCCGAACTGGCTGATATCGCCTTCTGCATCGGGGTCGGGCGTAACGGAAAGCTTGATGGCCAAAGGCAGCTTTCGCTGAATGAATTTCGTGCGTATGGTCAGATACAAGTGAGAGCCCAACAGCAGAATGATCATGGGCGGACCCCACACCCAGGCATCAACGGCGTTTATCGCCTCGACAATCGCATCCACAAGACGGCTCCTCTCTCTTCGCGCACGCGAAGCGCCCTTCGATGCATCGATTGCCCTGCGTATGGATTTCTAATCTGTTACAGTAGAGTGCTAAAGCGTTATAGGCCGGCGAACGGCGGGCCCATGAAAGGCCGAACGCTCGAGCGGATTGGCACGCGAACGAGTCGGCCCATGACTCAAGCGCCCTCTAGAACGCAGAGAAGCCCCCTACCACGATTCGTTGTCGCGGCGGTTTGATTCGTCGAGCGGCACCATATCCAAGCGCAGCGTTTGCTCGACGAGCTTCATCAGCGTTTCGTCGGAAATGTCGGGCTTGAGTTTCATGAGCCCCACCAAGCCAAAGATGAGCATGCAAAACGTCTCGTAGACGAGCTCTATTTCCACCTTGTGATAGGCGGCGTATTCCGTGACGATATGCGCATCTATGCAGTCGACCGTCTCTCGCACGGCGCGCACGCCAAACGCATCGCGCACCCCCAGCTCCTCCAGCACGCGCGCCATAGGGCGCGGCGACCCGTCCGCCCCGTACAGCGCGCGCCGCATCGCAGCGACGCACTTGCGCAGCGACCCCAGGGTGTCTCCGAACTTGCGCGACTCGTTCCACACGATCGCGCTTTCCACCAGGTCTTCAATGTAATCGTCAAGCACCGCCTCGGTGATGGCGCGCTTATTGGCGAAATAGTAGTACACCAGCTCGCGCGTAATGCCCGCCTCGGCGGCGATGTCTTTCACGGTGGTGACCGCCACGCCGCGCGTTTCATAGAGCTTACGCGCGGCCTGCATGATTTCGCCCGCCTGCCCACTCAGACGCTTGCTTTCGGAAAGCGAACGCGCACGTCGGCGCGCGGCGTTCGTGTCGCCGCCCTCGCGCGCTGAGCCTCCCAGCGCTTCACGGCGCCACTGCTCCGTAAGCCCGGCGCAAAGCGGCGCCGACGAGTGCGACCCTTCGGCATGCGCGCGCTCTCCACCGAGACGCATATCCGCATCGGCCGGATGAACAACCCGCCCCTTATTGGGTGCAATCGCCATAACGCATTCCCTCCACGCACAACAAAGCCGCCCGCATCTGCCTGCGAGCGGCTTCATTATATAGAGGAAACGCGCGACGCGGCGTGAGCATTCAGCGTCAGAGCCAAGCCCTCCGTCTATTCGTTCTCCTCCTTCACGCAGGCATACGCCTTGGTGTCGGAATAGATTTCATCTTTCAGAGGGTTGAGCTTGCGCGTGCGGATGCGATACAGCTGCCACACAGCCAGCGCCACGTTGCTCAAAAGCGCCAACAAACTTACGACGAAGAACGCCGTGGGGTTGTGCGTGGTGGGAATCGGCGCCAACACGTCGGCGAACTGCGGCACCGTCATGACGAACATGATCCATAGGGCAAGCGTTTGAGCGCGATGCTGCAGCCACGCCCCTCGCTTGATGAAAAAGGTGGGGATGGTGCAAGCCAGGAGCAGCGCGAGGCCGCAGTATGCCGAATGGTCGGAAATGCAGTTGTAGGTGTAGGCGAAGTTCCACAGATCATAGGCAATGATCCACGCCCAAATCATGTCGGGCCAAATCATGTCGCGTGTGCGGTCCTTCGAAATGATGATGCCGAACCATCCGCAAATGGTGAGGATGTTCAAGATGCCGGCAATGCCGTTCATGATGTTCCACGGACCCGATATGGTCCAGAGGTTCTCGACCACACCGCCTTGCCATAGGCCAAAGCTGTATACCTGGAAATCGCGAATGACCGCCTCGGCTATGTTGACAGCAAGAATCAGAGGCGGAAAGCACAGCGCCCAGCGCTTCTCATACAAATGATGGATGCGTTCGTCCTTGCCGCGCCACTTCACAAAACGCAGCGCCATGAAACCGAGGCAACCGGCGAGCGCCGAATAGGTTTTCACCCAGTTGAACCATGTTCCCGTGCCGTACTCGTTGCCCGGAGCGGCGGTTGTAGGCCACACGAATATGGTCATAAGCACAGGCACCACTGCGAAAAGGGCGATGCCGGCCCAAGGCTTCACGCGGCCCAATTCATTGAACGCCATCAAGGCGAACAGCACGAACAGCCAGATCGCCCAATAGATCGGCTCCCCCGCCTGATACAGAATGCCCATGACATCCCCTTCCCCTCGGCGAGCGCACAAAACGCCCGAAACCAAACGCGCCCGCATTGCGGCGACCGCGGCCGAAGCGGGCCTTCCTAAGGCGAAGTATAGGGGCGCATCGCGGGCAAGTCTTTACACTTAAGGCCGTTTTGTAAAGACCGAAAAACAGCGCGGTGATACACTTGAGACATTGGCGCACAGAAAACAAAACCGCACGTCACAGTGCGTTTTGTGGCTTGCTGCGTGGCGGTACGGCACAGCTTGGAACGCCCACGGTTCGCCCGTATTCACCGGACGCGATCCACGGGCAGGGCAATTGCCGCAGCCGAACCGTTCGAACGCGATCTAGGCCCGCATGAATGCGCCGCAAGGGGAATCGCTCCGTGCAGCCGTGCGATGAGCGCGCTCGGCGTTCGCCGCATGCCGCGGGGCAGCAGCGAGAGGGGGTCATCATGACCGTTCCCGTTTGGGTCACGCCTATTTCCATGGCCGTCTACATTGTTCTGCTCCTGCTTCTCACCGAATTCATGCGCACGCACTACCGCACGTCGATGTGGGTGTGGGTGGTGTCGCTTATCACCGTGCCGCTGTGGATCATCAACATTCCGGGCGACGACTGGTTCCGCTGGGCCAAAAACCTCTCGGTCATCCTGCCTCTCATTTTTGCCGGCATAGGCCGCATCGCAGCCGTTGAGAACAAGGACACGCCGTTTTGGCGCACAATGCGCAAGCGATGGGTGCGCTGGGTGCTCTACGGCATAGTCTTTTGCAACATCGCCGAAGCTACGCTGCGAGACTTCGAGATGGGCAACGTCATGAACGCCATGGCAGGCCTCATCCTGTGCATCACCATGCCGTTCGGTGACAAATACTGGAAATACGACACGTCGAGCCACGGCGAGATTCTGTCCTACACCGTGCCCATGTGGAACTTCCTCTACACCACGTGGAACGCCTGCTTCGTGTACGCCGAGGGGCATGCATACTTCGCCAGCACGTGCTGCATCCTTGCGGCCGCCGAGCTCTACCCCATCATCAAGCGGAGGCCCGAGCTCTATATCACCGGACGAATCTATACGCTGGGCGCTCACCTGCTGCTGCGCAGCTGCTTCCCGGCGCTGTTCCCCACCATCATGAACTCTGAGGCGTGGTTCAATCCCGACGTGATGTTCTGGTGGGGCGCCATCAACGGCATTCTTGGTCTGCCGTTCGTGTTCTGGTACTGCTACCAGCTGCACATGGGCAAGGCCGACGTAACCTTCCGCCGCGGCATAGCACGCGAGAAGTATCTGGAAGGCCGCGCCAACGGCACGATAGACGAGTACGGCGATCCGGTAGAGCCCGCCGGAAAACCCGCTTAGCCCAAACTAAGGCGGCTACGCTGCCAAACGTATGCAACGGAGGGGAATAGAAACGACTCCGCAATCGGCCGATTCCTTTCTGCGGAGAAGGCAAGTTGTAGAAAGCGCGCATGCCACGGCTACGATGCGCTTTCTACGAGGTCTATCAGCTCCTGCTGAGAATGCACCCCCAGCTTCGCGTAGATGTGCTTGATGTGGCTTTTGACCGTGTTGCGCGAAAGAACGAACTCCTCCATGATGAAGCGCGCATTGCGCCCGCGGGCGAGCATGGCGAAGATTTCGCGCTCGCGTTCGGTGAGGCCGCCCGCATCGCTGAGCTCTTTGAGGTGCATCATCGTCTTTGCCCTCGCGTTGAGGACGGCGAAATGTTGCGGGATGCCTTCCTTATCGACAAATGCCGCATTCTGCAGTCCCGTTGCGGCCCATGCAAGGCGCACGGCATTCGTCGCATCAGATGCCGGAGCGTCCCAGGACGATGGACGTGTCCGCAACACACCAGCATCTGGAACCCTAACAGCCGCTCCGCCATCGCACGCACCGCCTGCGCAGCCAGAAGCATCGGCGCATATCGACACATCCGCCATCTCATCCCTGCTAGAAGCGCCAGGCGTGAGACGCTCAATATCGCCATTGCGCCGACCGCCTTCGCTAGATACCGTCGCATCGATAATATGGCCAGGGCGAGAATCCGACCGAGCGCGATCTCCCGCCAAAGAGGCGCCCCCAAGATGGTCGGCCGCTTCGCCGGTGTAGTCTAGAGGTGCCATCTCATCTAGATCGGCAAGCACCTCAGAAAAACTGAATCGTCTGAAGAACACCCACAGGAACGCGAAGAACACGAATGCGAGGATAAGCGCAAGCGATATCACCATGCGCTCGTCTCCATGCACCAGGCCATTTGAGGCATGCCCCATCATGGCTCCAATATCGGTACCCGCCGTAGAGCAGAACTCCGCCAAAGCAAACGTGGGCAGCATGGCAAACAAATTGCGCCGCCCAATGCTTGCGAACATGAGCCATAGAAGGATGTCAAAGCAGTTCTCGCCTATGTCCATGAGCGTGTTTGCCGCCACCGATTGAATGTCAAAAGTAAGCGGAACCATCAAAAACCCCGCCATGATGAGCACCGCGGAAAACGAGAACAGCAGGTCTTCCTGCCGGCTCCCGCGCACCGCAATCGCATATATCACAATCACCAGCAGCACAAACGCAAGCACGCCCGTCTCAACGGGAGCGTTTTCCACCTCACCAAACGTCATCGCGTATCCCGATGATGCAGAAAAAAGCAGCACGCACATGAACAACCCGTGCGAGGGCTTAAGGAAGGCACCCGGATGCAGCAGCTCCATGACATCGGCGGGATCGCCCGTGCGAACGCGATCGAGCACAGGATGCGCGACACGCGTGAGAAGAACAATAGGAACGAGACTTGCGATCGCGAGAGCAACAGATGCCGCTGCGGGAGAATCGACGAATGGCATGAGGGGCCTACAGCAGTTAGCCGCCAGCAGCCCCAAGGCAACAACAAGCGGTACCAGCTTGAGTGACCTCACGCGCACAAGACTTGCCACCGCAAGGGTCATGGCCCATGCGCGCACCATGGAGCGCATGCAAAGGACGACCACGGTGGCAAACGGATGGCAGGTGGTTAGAGCGAATACGAGCAAAGGCGCCATTGCAACACACAGGACGGCAAACCCCATGGATATGCGCCGAACAAAAAGCCATTCAGGCCTAAATCGTGCAATAAACAGTGCGGCCAAATAGGTACAGCCGCCAAACAGTGTGGCAATTTCACGCGCCGCGCCATAGTAGTCCGCTACACGCGAATACACCAGACCGTTAAGAACGATGCCCGCAATATAAATGAACGCAAATGCTACCACGCAAAGAAGCACTGTTACGTCCGTATGGCGCAATACCGCATCTTTTAGCGTTTTCATTTGACCTGGCACACGCGGCGTCTCCTCCGCCAGCGCGCTGCTCCCTTCATCTACCATCGTCGATTCCTCCCCCCACCTCGACTGCGCATATTGTATCGAGTAGAGCAGCACCACGCTTGCGAGGATTATGACACCCCATTTTGACCTGGCGAAACAGCGTACCAATGATTGAAATTTCACCCCATTGGGGTGTTAGAGAACGGATTCCTAGCACGCATCGAATCACCCCAGAAATGACCCCGACGGTGTGGTGAGCGGCATGTCCAGGCGCGCCTATGATGCACGACAGATTCGGCGATGCGCCTACCAAGTTGTCGCAAGCCGCGCTCCATGCGCCCAACCGCCGCCTTCGCACACCACCCCTCCAACGCGAAGGCGGCGTCGGCTTCGTGCATGCAGCACAGGGCGGCAATCACGCAAAGCGTATCGCCAAACGCAAGCCGCATCGCGTTGCAAACGATGCGCACAACCCAAGGAGGAACAATGACCAAAATGAACACGAACGGTATTTCGCGTCGCAATTTCCTGGCTGGTGCTGCCGGGATTAGCGCCCTTGCAGCCGCAGGGCTTGCAGGATGCGCACCCCAGACCGCTTCCAGCAACGGCTCCGAAACGGCTTCAAGCGAAAGTTCCGCAACCGCCGCGGCCTCCGAAGATTGGCTGGGCACCGCGCCCGAAATTGCCGAGAGCGATATCGTAGAGACTCGCGAGACCGACATCCTAATCGTGGGCGCCGGCATGTCGGGCATGGCAGCAGCCGCCACCGCCGCCGACATGGGAGCGAACTTCATCGTGGTGGACAAGGGAACCGAGCCCGCAGCCGCTCATTACGACGTAGGCGCCATCAATTCCAAATACACCGAAGCCGCCGACCAGCACGTAGACGAAGGCCGCCTGCTCAACGAGCTCAACCGCTATGCCTCGTTCAAAAACGACTCGACCGTAGCCAACACGTGGATCCACAACTCCGCAGAGTTGATCGACTGGCTAGAGGATTTGTACAAGCGTCAGGGCATCAACGTAGAAGTGCAGCTTGATGTTGAGAACGGCTCCGACGGGCGCGCCGGCGGAACCACATATTACATCCCCGCTGAGTGCCACCACTTCATGGATGCCGACTCCGAAGACCCCCGCGGTGGCCGCGTTGAGCACATCGAGGTACTGACCAAGTTCGTCGAAGAGGCCGGCAGCCCCGTGCAGTACGGCTTCGACCTCGCGCGTCTTAACCGCGAAGAGGGCGGCCGCGTGACAGGCGCCATCTTCAACACCGAAAACGGCTACGTGCAGATCAATGCCGCGAAGGGCGTCATCCTTGCCTGCGGCGGCTACGCCGGCAATCCCGCCATGGTGAAGGGCCGCGCGCCGATTCTCACCAAGTGCGTGACCAGCTTGAATTACAACCAGAACAACACCGGCATGGGCATGAAGGCGGCCGCTTGGGTGGGTGCCGCGCTTGACACCGAGCCCGCATATATGATCTTCGACCGCGGCATCGTGCCTCCGGGAACCGATGCCGGCTACGTCGACGAAGAGTCCGGGATGTGGGCGACGGGCGGCCAGTTCAATCTGGGCAGCCAGCCGTTTTTGAAAGTGGACCGCAAGGGCAAGAGAATCACCAACGAATCTGCCAACTACGACGCTATCTGCCTTGCCGCATCCAATCATCCCGGCGGCGTATGGTGCTTGGTCATGGATTCCAACGCGGTAGACGATGTGCAACGTTTCCAGACGCAGGGATGCTCCGCCAACACCTGGAAGAACACCCTCAAGCCGGGCACGAACATCGACGAAGCATACGAGAAGCAACTCTCCGAGGGCCTTATGATGAAGGCCGATACGCTTGATGAGCTGGCCGATCAGCTGGGCTTTACCGGCGAGGACAAAGAGGCATTCCTGGCAACCATCGAGCATTACAACGAAATGTACGACGCAGGCGAAGACACCGAGTTTGGCAAGGAGGCCTACCGTCTTTCCGCCATCCGCGAGGCCCCGTTCTACGGCGCATGGTTTGGCGGCGCGCTGCTCACCACGCTTGACGGCGTGAAGATCAACGCCAATACGCAGGTGGTTGACGAGCAGGGCAATGTGATTGAGGGCCTGCACGCCGTGGGCACCTGCTCCGGCAGCTACTACGCGGGCAACTACCCCGTGTACATCGTGGGCAACTGCCTGGGCCGCCAGATGACCTTCGGTCGCTACGCCGTACGCTACCTGGAAGGCGAGATTCAGTAGCTCGCAAGGCGGCTCTCGCCTGAGGGCCGCCTTTCCCTCGAAGCGTTAGCCTCTTCTTTCCCCTCCCCAAACGGGTGGACATCCTTTCCACGGCATCCGCCCGCCCTTTCCAGAGCGGCCGTCTTCCCTCCCTTGGACGGCCGCTCTTCTCTTTTTTCAAGCCCGGGTTTTCTGACGGCAATTTGTCTTTTAGGTGGGCGCTTGCCTTCCGGGAGGCGCTTTTCTTCCGGGCGGCCGATCATCCTCAGCCACCGCCCCGCCGCCCCTTCACGCGAACCAACCCGACGCGTTCACGTTGTTCGCACGCCTTCACGAGGACGAGCTACGCAAGCATGCCGGATTGACCGGAGAAAGCATCGGGGAATGCAGGCGGGCGGCCCGAAGACCGCCCGCAATTACGCTTCCGAATGAGAAACTTCTGCGCATACAGCTCTCATGACGCTACGCACGCGCCTCCTGGGTCGCAAGCATCTGCATGATGGCGGGAGCGCCCACGTAGAGCTGCTGCGCGCCGGCATCGTCCACCATGAGCAGCGTAGGCGCAGTCATCACGCCCAGCTTTGCCACCAGCTCTTCGTTGCGCGAGGCCAGAAGCTCCTCGTATGCCACGCCGGCACGCTCGAGCAGAGGCTTGACGCGCTTGCAATTGGGGCACGTTTCGGTGGTGATGAGGTACGCCCCCGCCGGCAACGCGCCGTCTTTTTGCACCGCATGCGCAGCATGCTCGTTGACGAGCGCAGCAACATCCTCAGGGATAAAGCCCACGTTCTTGACGGCTCCGGCCTGCCCCTCGGCGTCTTCCGCATCGCCCGCATACCCGCAACGGCACCCCGCCGCCTCGCGCGCCGACACATCCATGTGCGAATGCGCCACGTCATACACCTTGCGGTCCTTGTACTCCTGGGCCTTGCCGTCGTTCCAGTTCTTCACCGGACGGTAATAGCCCGTGATGCGGCTGTACACCTCGGCCCCTTCGCCGCATTTGGGGCACGTCCACTGCTCGCCCGCCAGGTAGCCGTGGTTCTTGCACACCGAATACGTAGGGCTCAGCGTGTAGTACGGCAAACGGTAGTTCTCGGCGATGGTGCGCACCAGGCGCGCCGCCGCCTTCCAATCGGGCAGCTTCTCGCCCAAGAACGCGTGGAACACGGTGCCCGAGGTGTAGAGCGTCTGCAGCTCGTCCTGCACGTCGAGCGCGCTGAACACGTCCTCGGTGTAGCCCACCGGCAGATGCGAGCTGTTGGTGTAATACGGCGTGCCGTTCTCGTTGGCGGTGATGATGTCGGGGTACTGCTCCTTGTCATGCTTGGCCAAACGGTACGACGTGCTCTCCGCCGGCGTAGCTTCAAGATTGTACAGATCGCCGTATTTCTCCTGATAGATGACCAGACGCTCACGCATATGGTTCAGCACGTCTTTCGCAAAAGCCTGCGCGCGCTCGTCAGTCAGGTCGCACTGCAGCCATTGAGCGTTCAGCGACGCCTCGTTCATGCCAACCAGGCCAATGGTTGAGAAGTGGTTGTCGAAGGTGCCCAGGTACCGCTTGGTGTAGGGGTAGAGACCCGCGTCCAGCAGCTTGGTGATCACGGTGCGCTTGGTTTTGAGCGAACGCGCGGCAATATCCATCATGTGGTCCAAACGGCGATAGAAATCGCTCTCGTCGGTGGCGAGGTACGCCAAGCGCGGCAGGTTGATGGTCACCACGCCCACGCTGCCGGTGCTCTCGCCGCTGCCAAAGAACCCGCCGGACTTCTTGCGCAGCTCGCGCAGATCAAGGCGCAGACGGCAGCACATGCTGCGCACGTCGGAGGGCTCCATGTCGGAATTGATGTAGTTGCTGAAATACGGCGTGCCGTACTTGGAGGTCATCTCAAACAGCAGGCGATTGTTCTCCGTGTCGCTCCAGTCGAAATCACGCGTGATGGAATACGTGGGAATGGGGTACTGGAATCCGCGGCCCTCGGCGTCGCCCTCAATCATGATCTCGATGAACGCCTTGTTCACCATGTCCATCTCGCGCTTGCAGTCGCCATAGGTGAAATCCTGCGGCTCGCCGCCCACGATGGCGGGCTGATTGGCCAGGTCGGGCGGGCACACCCAGTCGAGCGTGATGTTGGAGAACGGCGCCTGGGTGCCCCAGCGGCTGGGCGTGTTCACGCCGAACACGAAGCTCTCGATGCAGTGCTTGGTTTCTTCGTACGACAGGTTGTCCATGCGCACGAACGGCGCCAGGTACGTGTCAAAGCTGGAGAACGCCTGCGCACCCGCCCATTCGTTTTGCATGATGCCCAAGAAGTTGACCATCTGGTTGCACAGGGTGGCGAGATGGCGAGCAGGTTTGGACGAAATCTTACCAGGAACGCCTCCCAGGCCCTCCTCGATAAGCTGGCGCAGCGACCAGCCGGCGCAGTAGCCGGTGAGCATGGACAGGTCGTGCAAGTGGATGTCGGCGTTGCGATGCGCGGCCGCCACCTCCTGGTCGTAGACCTCGGACAGCCAGTAGTTCGCCGTGATGGCGCCGGAGTTGGACAGGATCAGCCCGCCCACGGAGTACGTGACCGTGGAGTTTTCCTTCACGCGCCAGTCTTCCACGCGCACGTAGCTATCAACGAGCTTCTTGTAATCGAGCAGCGTGGCCTTGGCGTTGCGCACGTTCTCGCGCTGCTTGCGATAGAGGATGTACGCCTTGGCAACGTCGGCGTAGCCCGCCTCGGAGAGCACGGCCTCCACGCTGTCCTGGATGTCCTCCACGCCGATCAGGTCGTCTTTGACCATAGGCTCGAAATGCGCCGTCACGTTGAGCGCAAGCATGTCGATAACCGTAGGGTGGTACTGCTTCTCGCAGGCGTCAAAGGCCTTGGTAATGGCAGCGGCGATCTTTTTGATGTCGAATGCGGCAATGGCGCCGTCGCGTTTAGTTACCTGATACATGGCTGCCCCTTTTCATCGAACTGCGACCTCTAAACGGCCGAATGACAACGTACGCTACAAGCGCTTTGGAAACCCGTTCTCTGCGTAACCACAGGCGGTTTCAAAAAGTAACGAGTGCGTTGTCAATCCTATCGCCCTGCCGCCTTAAATGCAATATTTAGTTTTGTAAAGCCTTCGTTGCCACAAGATATTGTGTATTCAGGTGGAAAACCTGGGGAAAACTAAGCACGCTATTCGTGCGCAACTGGGCAAACACCCGCCGCCTGTCCCGTACTGGATAACCCATGGCGATGCATGCCCGTCCTGCACGTTCGCCGCCCACCTGCGATAACGCCGCATGCGATATGCACTATCGCCAAGCCGCCTCGCGCGGTCCCGGCTCCATGGTTTTCGGTGAACGGCATGCTATATGTGCACCGTGAAAGCAGCCCATGATTCTGAATTCAATTAGTCGACGCGGTTAGTCGACGCCACGCACCTGAGCTGACGGCACGAACGAACGCACCGCATGGGCCAACGCGTGCATCTCTTCGGACGAATACGTATGGAGCGTACCCCGCCCACCAATCACGCCGTCGGAATCCACGAAGGCCTGCAAATACCACGCACGGGCGCCGCGGATGTCGGAGGCGATTGCGGCCAGATGCGCCGCGTCGTGCAGCTCACGCACCACGGTAGTGCGGAACTCGTACGGAACCAGGCCGCGCATCAGAAACGTGGCCGACTCCCCCACCGAAGCCATGAGCGAACGCGCGTGAACGGGGGCGATGCCCGCCACCCGAGCAAAACGAAGCTCCTCGGCGGCAAGCGGCGCTTCACCCGCAGAATCTTCCTCGCGCGCATCCGGAGCGTCCGTTCCAAAACGCGCCTCGTTACAAGGCGCCGGATGCGCGATGCCGGACGCATCGTCCGAACCCTCGTTGCGGGACGCCAGATTCGCCGCCGAGTTTTCCTCGTTGCCCCTTGAGCCAATCCCAACCGCCGCCTTCATATCCATGGCGACGTAATCCACCAGGCCGCGCTCCACCAGATGCTCAAGCGTGGCGGGAAAGCTCCCGTTTGTATCGAGCTTGACCGCAAAGCCCATGCTCTTGAGCTCGGCGCAAAAGTCGGCGATATCGGGCTGGAGCAGCGGCTCGCCGCCCGTGATGCATACGCCGTCCAGCACGCCGCGACGTTTACGCAGAAAAGCGCGAATCTCATCCAGATCCATGGCGGGAAACCCCTCGCGCCCCGGCACCACGAGCGACGCGTTGTGGCAAAACGGACAGCGGAAATCGCACCCGGGACAAAACAGCGTAGCCGCCATGTGCTCCGGAAAATCCAGCAGTGTGAGCTTTTGCAGTCCCGCTATGCGCATACGCTCCTCCTCTTCCGCGTTAATCCGTCGCCCCGCCCCGCTGCGCGTCGCTCCGAATACGTCGCTTGCCGCACGCCATCCACGCCTCACGCGTCCATACCGCTTCCGCGTACAAAAAATCGCCGCCCTAAGGGACGGCGATTAGGCCTACTTCGTTGTCACAACGGGGATTTCCTCGTCGAACACCTCGTCCAGATTGTCGTCGTAGATATAGTGCTTGGTCTCGCGCGCGATCAGGCCCGAAAGCAGCAGCACCATGATGATGTTGGGCACAGCCATGAGCGCGTTGCCGATATCGGAAATCGTCCACACCACATCGCCTACGCCCATGGCGCCCAGGAAGCCCACAATCACATAAACCGCCTGATAGGGGCGCTGCGCCTTGCGACCGAACAGATAGGTGACGCAGCGGTTGCCGTAATAGCTCCAGCCGATGGCGGTGGAATACGCAAAGCAGATCATGCCCAGCACCAGCACCGGCGTTCCGATAACGGGGATGGTTGCGAATGCCGCGCTGGAGAGCGCCGCGCCCTCGGAAAGGCTTTCGCCCTGAACGATGCCGGGATTTGCCAGCATGGTCGCCACCAGCACGATGCCGGTAAGCGCGCAGATGATGACCGTGGACCAGAACGTGCCGGTCATGGCGACGAGCGCCTGGCGGGCGGGGTTCTTGGTCGCCGCGGCGGCCGCCACGATAGGAGCGGAGCCCAGGCCGGACTCGTTGGAGAACAGGCCGCGCGCGCAGCCGAACTGCAGGGCGACCATGATGCCGCTGCCCACTGCGCCGCCGAACGCCGCCTTGGCAGTGAACGCGCATTCGAAGATCAGACCGATGGCAGGAACGATGTACTGCCAGTTGTACACCAGGATGAACAGGCAGCCCAGCGTGTATGCGACGGCCATGAACGGCACGAGCTTCTCGCACACGTTGGCGATGCCCTTGATGCCGCCGAAGATGACGAGCGCCACCGCGATGGCGATGATCAGGGCGATGACCCACGTGGGAATGCCCGGGATGCTCGACTCGATAATGCCCGTCATGGCGGCCGACTGCACGGCCGACCCCGTGCCGATGGTGGCGATCACGGCGAACAGCGCAAACGCCACGGCGCCGAGCTTCGCCCACCAGGGCGTGGAGCCGTCCTTGCGCTTGAACGCGCGCTCCCAGGCGTACATCGCGCCGCCGAGCATCTCGCCGCCGCTATCTTTCACGCGATAGCGCACCGAGGCATACACCTCGGCGTACTTGGTGGCGATGCCGAACACGCCGGTAAGCCACATCCAGAACACGGCGCCCGGACCGCCCGAAATGATAGCGGTCGCCACGCCCACGATCGATCCCGTGCCAATGGTGCTTGCAAGCGCGGTGGCAAGCGCGCCGAACTGGCTCACGTCTCCCTCGGAATCGTCGTCGTTGACGACGGACATCTTGATGGCAAGCGGCAGTTTACGCTGGATGAACCCCGTGCGAATGGTGAGGAAGATATGCGAGCCGAGCAGCAGGCATATCATGATTGGCCCCCAAACGAAGGCATCGATCTGATTAAGCAGGTTGATGATGTCCATGGCGTTACTTCTTATCTTTTCCGATTTGACACGAATCAATCGGAGTATTGTACCAAAGCGCGTTTAACCTAAATTTTACGAAGCCGTCAATGGCGCAGACGCCCTGTGGATGGCAGGCTGCCGACTATTGGTGCGCATACAAGACTCGTCGCTTTGTTGCCGTGGAGCGATTCGATGCGCGGGGCAAACGCGAGCCGTCTACATGCCCATCTCGCGGTACTTTTCCTCCGTCGCACGCTTGGCGGGCTCCCACCAGGCGCGGTGCTCCTCGTACCAGCGGATGGTCTCGCGCAGGCCCTGGGCGAAATCGGCATGCTTGGGCTCCCAGCCCAGCTCGCGGCGCAGCCTGGATGCGTCTATGGCGTAGCGGCGGTCGTGGCCGGGGCGGTCGCGCACCCAGTCGAAGTCGTCCGCATCGCGCCCCATAGCCTCGAGAATTGCACGCAGCACGTCGATGTTGGAGCGCTCGCCGTCGGCGCCTATCAGGTACGTCTCGCCGATGCGCCCGCGCGTGAGGACCTCCCACACGGCGGAGGAGTGGTCGTCCACGTGGATCCAGTCGCGCACGTTCAGGCCGTCGCCGTAGAGCTTGGGCCTCTCGCCGCAGAGGATGTTGGTGATCTGGCGCGGGATGAACTTCTCCACGTGCTGGTAGGGCCCGTAGTTGTTGGAGCAGTTGGAGACGGTCGCCCGCACGCCGTAGGTGCGCACCCACGCGCGCACGAGCATGTCGCCCGCGGCCTTCGTGGAGCTGTAGGGCGAGCTGGGGCGGCAGGGCGACTCCTCCGTGAAGCGCGCGGGGTCGTCGAGGGCCAGGTCGCCGTACACCTCGTCAGTGGACACGTGGTGGAGGCGCACGTCGTGGGCGCGGCACGCCTCGAGCAGGCGCATCACGCCCTCCACGTTGGCGCGCAGGAACGGCCCGGGCTCGGCGATGGAGCGGTCCACGTCGGTCTCCGCGGCGAAATTGACCACGGCGTCGCATCCGGGCACCACCGCGCCCAGCAGCGCTTCGTCGCAGATGTCGCCCACCACGAGCTCCACCTGATCCTCCGGGAGCCCGGCGATGTTGGCGGGATTGCCCGCGTAGGTGAGCTTGTCCAGCACGGTCACGCGCACGCCCGGGCGCTCGCGCACCACCCAGCGCACGAAGTTGGACCCCATGAACCCGCACCCGCCGGTGACGAGGATATGCGCGAATTCCCCATGCTCCACTATTGGCCATCCCATCAATATCGAAAGCCTGCTGCCATCACTTATTTCGTGACCTCACAAAAATGGTATTCAACAGGAGTTTTATTGGTTTTTCAAGATAGCATTGCTCATTTGATTGCCGATATTTGGCGCTCATGCCTTTACCCACCCAAAGATATCTGTCGAACATATTGTCTATCACGCGCTCCATCCTGTTCTGGACATTGTCCGGTCATAATGTCATCCGCGCCCATAATATGCCCAGGATGCCAATGAGAGACGGCAACCCCTTGGTAATCCATTTGAGCACAATCGAAACGACCGAAATAAAGGTCGATACATCAATGGGAATGGGTCAGATTCGGACACAACGCGCCGATAGAGCCTGCACCACGTCCGCAAAGGGCCGCGCCCAAGTGAGCCGACAAAGTGAGCCGACAGAAAGCTCGAATGAAGGCGCATCACTTAGTTCATTAGTTCATCAGTTCATCGTAGCTGTTTCATCTCTCCCTTTGAAAAGAGCGTACAGCCAATCAGGAACGAGGTAAGGTGCCTTTCTGTACTCGAAAATCTTTTCCTGAACCCGCAGGATATCCTCTTTTGAAGATAGCCTGAACGACGACAAGGAATACGCAAGCGCTCCGACTCTGGCGAAAGCATCACGGCATTCAACGACTCGCTGAATCATCCATCCTATTATCGAGAAGAGGAAAAAGAGGTTGAAGGGATTGATGCCCAAACGCAAAACCAAAACAGCCAGCGCAGCGGCGACAATAACCGCGATGCAGATCTCGATGCATATACTGCGTTTGAGCAGTCGCTTCGTCCATTCGGTATTTTGACGTTGGCATCTGGCGATTGCATCGCCCGGTCTTGCGTCCTCGATATCGACTGAATACCAGTTATCAAGTCTAAACTTGCCATCGCCATCATGGCGTTCGCGATAGCGCCCAGCCTGCGAAGCGATCCTCCTGTCGTCTCGGCTCACGTTCTCGAATTTGATTCCGAAGACATCCGAATCGAAGCGCTGCTGCATAGCAGCAGCTTCGTCGACAAGGTGCTTGGACCGCTTCGGCAGGCAGATGCCTGCAACCACGGTCGCAATCCAAACCAGGATAATAGCCTCCGAAGGCACGTTCAGAAAAATCTGTGCAACGGTAACCCCTAGCGGCAGCAGAAGGCAAACACAGGCATTCACCAGGTCCACCAGTTTCGCATCCGTATACGTCTGGCGCTGAGCCGCCAACAGTCGTTTGCTCTCTTCGCTGTTCTGAATCTCGTTAATCCTCGCACCACTATTCAACACAATCACCTAACGCCCCAGAGCTCAGATAGGGCAGCAACTCCATGACAAGCAAATGGATCGCCGTGCCCGGATTCGAATCTGCAGGGGCAAGGCCCCTATTGGACTTCTCGAGCCTCTTCGCATTCGAAATCGCCGCACGCATGCGGCCTTCGAGGATATCGAACATGTCCGTTCGGTTCTTTTCGTACCTGCCGAAACCCTCGGCGCAAAGGTGACGCGTGAGGATGGGTTCGTAAGAACCTCTGTCCAGCGCGGAGTCGACGTAGGCGAAGTGGAGTATGTACCACAGCTCGAAGGCCTCGTTGGTCCACGCTGCGCGGTATACCGTGCCTTTGCCACTTGCGGAGGCGCAGCGTTCCTCGACGGCGTTGAAGTCGCGGGAAGGGAAGCTGTCCTTGTCGTAGACGACCCAGACCTGCGTGAACCCATCGGGATCAGCAATGGCGATCGCCCTTGCCCTCTCAAACAGCGATACGGTGTTGTCGCCCACGCCGCACACCCGCAGCGTCACATACTCGCCATGATACCCTGCGTTGATTCGCTTCCTGAAACCGTCGAAGTAATAGGGCTCAGTCTTTGTTCCCTCGGTAACGATGAGGAAGCGCTCGGGGCGGATCCTGATTGAAGGAGCTGCGGCGCGCGGCTTCCCCCAGCTCGCCCTCATCCTCTTCGCCGCGCTCTCCTTCTTCTTGACCTCGCTGTGTTTCGGGGGCTTATTGCTCATCGCCACCGCCCCACTCCAACATGCTCCTGAGGTAGGGGTCGGCGCCATAACGACCCGCGAGGTACTGTCTGTCGTACGCATTCTGGGTGCGGATGCGCTTTCCGTCGATGTCGGCGATATCGGAAAGCGAGTACAGCGTCGACGGGCCTTCGGGGGTCTTAGCCGCGAACCAGATCTCGTCGCGTCGGAAGACGGAACTGTTGAGGATCGTCATATCGTGCGACGTGAGCACCAACTGCGCGCCGTTCTTGTTGATATCCCTGTTCGTGAACAGCATAATGAGATACCTGAGGAGCTTCGGATGAAGCTTCGCGTCAAGCTCGTCGGAAACAACAAGGCAGCCGTTCTCGAGCGCCCTGAGAAACGGAGGAACGAGGTTGAGCAGTTTCCTCGTGCCGTTCGACTCCTCGCCGAGCTCCAGCTCAGTGCCGTCGCTCGACTCGTGGGTAAGGTAGATTTCCAGACCCTCATCGTCCCTCTGGTAACGGATTCCCGTGATGTCGATATCCATGGCGTTGAGCATTCGTACGATCAACCGTCTCTCATCATCGCCCCTCGGCTCCAAAAAATAGTCCTCAAAGGACGACTCGGAGTAGTCGAGAACCTGGCAGCCAAGGAACCAGCCGAACGCCTCCTCCACCGCCTCTATGTCGTAGTTGATCGCCAAGAACGACAGGTAGGGCATCATCGAGTCGACGTCGGTGTTCACCCCCTTGCGCCTCAGGGAGGAGCCGAGCTCGACGGCACCGTCCGCGCGCTCGAACAGCGTGGCCTCCGCTCCTCTGCCCACCCTTCGCCTATGGAGGTACTCTTCAACCACCTCTCCACCGAGCACCGAGAGAATATAGCGATACGTATAATCGCCAACCTGGAAAATCACGCAGAACGTCGTCGCCTCGGAACGGCTCTCCGCCTCGAAAGCGTAGGGGCGGCACTCGATATGAGGCGTCTTCGAAAGGCGCGCCCTCAAAACGAGATACGGCATAGTGATTAGGCGCTCCAAACATGTGAGAGCCTGCAACACGCTGGACTTTCCTCCGCCGTTCGGACCATAAATCGCCGCAATCGGAAGGATTCCCTTTTTGCCCGGACCCGGGATGAGCGTCTCGGCATGCTCGCCAATGGGAGCGGCAGCCATCTGCAGGGTGGTCTCGCCCCGATAGCACTTGAAATTCTCGAATGTGAACTCGATGAGCATTTTAGATCCCTTAATAATGTATTTGTACGTTATACACGGTAGAAATCCTACCAAATTATTGCTTCAATTTCAAATTATGGTAGATTGAATGCGAGAAGAAACACGTTTGAAGCATAGAAGCCATATGCGGAACGGAGCGGAAATGAACGAGACTGAAATCAACAACATCCTTTCGAAAGGCGCAAAGCTCCTGGACATCACACCCTCGATGTTCGAGGAGGCGACGTCCCATTACAAGGCTGTAGGAGAATTCCTAGGAAACCACGGTATCGATGCGGATATATCGCCATGCGGCTCCATCTTGACAGGAACCGTGGTGAGGCCCTATTCCGAAAATGAGGACGCGTACTTCGACATCGACGTCCTCGTGAATCGTCCGGGCTTCGACAGCGCGAACAGCACGCCCGGGGAAGTCAGAGGCCCCGTCGATGAGACCCTCCTCGAAAGCGACAGGTACGGCAACATGGCGAAAGAGTGCGACGAGTGCATCACCATCGAATACGTAGCCAGCGGAATCGAAGGAGGGTTCCGACTCGACCTGAACACCTGCATTGACGACAAGACCCGCAAGACGCACCAGGAGTACGCGGACAGCTCAGTCTCGATGGCCTGGAAGAATCCCGAACGATGGCATGGAAGCAACCCTCGCGGGCTGTGCCAGTGGTTCATCGATAAGAACGAACGCTTCGCTGCCCTGGGCAGAGCCCAAAGGAAGGCTCGAATCCTGGAGGAAAGCCGAAGCCTCTACGCATCTATCGAAGAGGTGCCGGACTCCCTCGACCGTTCGGAGATGCAGAGAGCGATCCAGGTTCTGAAGCGTTCTCGGGACGAGTTCTACCATCGCTGCGGCAAGTCCGAGAAGGCACCGGCATCCTGCGTAGTCACCGTCATCGTCGGAAGATCATCCGATCACCTGCCCGATAACGCAAAGGCGATCGAATTCCTGGAAAGCTTCATCCAATATGCAAAATCGCTCGCAGCAACACGGAGCCTACCCAATCCGGTTTACGATGAGGATCTCCTCCAAGAATGGGACGATGAGAGTTTCGCGCTCCTTGCGTCATGGGCAGAGGAAATCGAGCGAAGCCTCAGCAACCTGCGCTGCGGAACGCAGGCGAAGGGCGGCGCCGCTGTCGAAGCCATCTTCGGGAGCAAGATCGGGAAAAGGGCAATGCCCGTCACGGCGGCAGCCATCGCCCCCAGCGTCGTCACTCCCTCGAAGCCATGGTCGATGTAGCGATGAGCAGCTCCGAAAGGGCAATCGCGGAGCTGCTGAAAGCGCGCACCGGATTCAAGCGCGAAGCTGGACAGCAGGGAGAAGTTGTCCTCGATGGACCCTACGTCCTTGACGCGACATACAACGGTGTTCGCTTGGCGGAGGATTTCGACCTTGAACTGGTTGTCCCGGGCGACTATCCCGCAAGCCTCCCAAAGGTCAAGGAAACATCCGGCATTATCGACCCCGGATACGAGCATCTCTACCTCGACGGAACCCTCTGTCTAGGAGTTCGCGGCGAGTTGCTCCTGGCCCAACTTGAAAACCCGTCCCTCGTAGCGCTTCTCGATGGACCGGTCCGAAGCTATCTGTACTCTTACCTCTTCCGAAAAAGATACGGATGCTACCCCTTCGGGGATAGGGCCCATGGAGCCCTGGGAATACTGCATTACTACGGAGAGCTTTTCGAGGAGACGGACTTTACAACGATCGTGAAGCTACTAGGGGCTGTCTGCTTCGACGAGTACCGCGGGCACCTCCCCTGCCCGTGCGGATCGGGGCTTATCGCTAGAAAATGCCATGGAGAGACCATCCTCGAGCTCAAGGAGAGCGGAGCGGCGGCAATCTTCTCTTCCGACTTCATGATAATCGCGCGCGAACTGGACGACCTCCGACAATCGGCCGAAAAGAGGGAACGGGCGCTTCGCCAAAATCTCGAAAGTCTCTCCGGAACATACCGTGCGCCAAAGATTGAATAAGTGGCATGGCTCCGGAAGCCATCGGAAGAATGCAAATGCCAAAGCGCTGTGTTCACAAAGGGCATTCGGGTCTTGCAAACTCGCAAGTCGATAAGTGGCGAGAACCACACCGGACACGCATCCATGAGCGACCTCACAGGATAACGGATCAATACAGTCTGGACAGAGCAAGCCATCGCAGCAGAAGGATGCGTCAACCTGCCATGCGCTTACGCGAATGCAGCCTACGAATAATTGCGCCCGATTTTCGACGCTTTCCTCCTTGTAAGATAGCCCCTGGGCAAGAGAGATGAAAGCGAAGCGCCAACCATCATGAATTCATCCTCCACAATGAACCCCTACAGACCAGGAGCATTTCTCCATACTTCATCAAAGACACGCCCGCCTGACATAGCTAACAGGTAGCTTACACCCTCTTCCACCCCGACCCGAGCTCATCCAGAATTTCCTTTTCAACATCTGCGCAAAATACCTTTGCAAAGCCCATGTTCGCAAATTGGACCTTGAAGACACGACCACCGCCGTTGCGTATTTCCTCACACAGGGAATTCACATCCTCCAATCCGGCGCCCTCTTTATACAGAGCAATTCTCCGATCGAGACTTTCTTCACTATCACTTTTCAAGCAAATCGAATACGAATTCTCCCAAAATGCCTCTCCTTCCGAAAGCCAATTCGACTCTGGCCCAAACAACAGACCGCAAGCAACAATATAATCTGGCAATAATCCGTAATGATTACGCTCCTCAAACCCTTTAACCTCCCTAAACACAAAGTTTGCGTCTAGGAGTCGGGTTCCGCAATAATCTCCATACAGAAGAGCAAACGAGCTCTCGAGTGCCTCACCCAGAATGCGATAATCGTACCTATACCACGTTCGTCCGAAAGAAATTGCAATACCATCAGCCCTGCTTTGCATTGACTTCGCAAAGGTGCGCAAGTACGAATCCCACATCCGTTCAATATAGCTCGCCGCGAGCCGAACGCTTTCTTCGTCCGTCAATGGCTTCCCACCATCTTGTTGCATTATGCCGGTTGTTTTTGACAGGCCAAGATGATGCGCAACCCTCTCCAGCAATCGGACCGCAGGAGGTCGATTGCTGTCCTCGATTGCCATAATCGAAAAGAAAATATCTCGCAAGAGTGGATCATAGGTATATCGCGCAGGAAGCAATTCCCCGTACTTCCGTACATAGGAGAATAATTTCTTTTCACTTGTATTAACAATAGAATAGTACTGCAACCCGAGTTTTTCATTTGAAACACCCCGACTCAATCGAGCAGACGAATAAGTCGTTTGATAGTTGATTCGAGTAAAAAGCGAAACAATCAGCTGAATGACCGCATAAAACAATGCGAGTTCCATCTGAATAGCGTAATTGGAACTATCCAATATCCCAACATTGCCTTTCAACAATTCGGCAATCACAAACTCATTAAATAAATAAGAAATTAAAACGGAAAGTACTAGTTCCAGAATAACGGGTTTCAGCTTGCCAGACATCGTATGATTTTTTATTTTTATCGCAATCAGAATCATCCAGTACAAAAGAACCGGAGCCCATCCGTACGTCGCAGAAAAATCAATGGCTGCCTTCAGCGCTGTCGAAACTATCAATGTAAGAATTCCGCAGCACAGTATGGGCGAAATAACTCTATAAAGCACATTTGGGAATCCGGAATCGGAATCGTACGTCTCTTCGAGCCCATAGCTGGTAATGGAAACTGGACCCATAATTCGAACTAGAGGAATGCATACCGCAGCAATAGCGAAGTAAATAAGAAATAACCCAATATCAATTTGCACAATACCGATTTCTGTCAATTACGCCCCCGTCATTGCCATTAACCAATTCAACCCAATATTAACTGGGCAACTTCCTCGTCCAGAGCCAATAGTCGATTAATCTTACAACCAGAATATGCCCAAGAGACCAATGCTCAATCACTCGTTGCCCATTCCGCACCACTGTAATAATCGAAATTACAGACGGTCTCGAATGAACGCTACAACAAAATCGAAGCCAAGACAATGACCACCTAGTCGAAACCGAGGGAAAAGTCATTATTGATTTCAAGGGAATCGACACCATAAGCTTTTCGTTTGCCGATGAATTGATCAGGAAGCTTATCGGCAAATATGGACTGATAGGCTTCATGCAGCGCATTCGACTGGAGAACATAAGCAAAGGGTGCGCCATAGTAATCAACGCGGTAACCAAACAGCAGTAGAAGCCGAAGGAGAGGGCGCATCCCGGGCTTGAGCAGGTCCACCACGCCAGCAAATGGCGCACCATCGCTCGCAGAAAATCCCAATGAAACGCACCGAACCTAGAACGCCCCAGCGACCCCCACGCCAAAACGCCAATCGGACCCGGTACGCCCAAAGAAAAAGCGCCGTCGCAAAAGCGGCGGCGCAACAAAAATCAAAACATAACGGGCGCAGCGTGTCGAGCGAACCAGCAAATCAAGCAAGCCCGAAACGCCAGAGCGAACGCTACCTGCGCATCTTGCGCAAAGCCACGAACCCCACGATCACCGCAGCGACCGCGCAAATCGCCAGCGCGCCGAACACAACGCCCATGGCATCATTGGTCTTGGAGAATACCCCGCGGTCGTCCGAGGCGTCTTTGGAGCCGTCCTGGTCGTCGGCCGAATCAGATCCGTCCTCGCCGGCGGAATCACCAGAGCCGCCCTCGGAACCGCCCTCCGAACCGCCAGAGCCATCGGCAGAATCACCAGAACCGTCCCCGGAGCCATCGGAATCGCCGCCGGAGCTACCAGAGCCATCACCGGAATCCCCGGAATCACCGGCCCCATCCCCAGAACCGTCGGAGCCGCCCTCGGAATCGCCCGACCCGTCGGACGGGCCGGAAGCCGTGGGATCGTTCACCGTCCCGTCGACCGAGACGGTGGTCCCGGCCCCCACGTCCAAAGCCATGCCGTCCGGCCTCGTCACGCTGCCGCCATCGGGCAGCAGCACCGTGCCGTCGACGCCGATCTCGATGGGATCATCGCTCGACACCTCGGTTCCACCAGGAAGGACCACCTTGCCCCCATCGGGAATCTGCACGGACCCATCAGCGCCGACAGCAATCTCCCCTTCCGATTCGGCAGTCGACCCGTTCGGCAGAACGACGCCTCCGCCGGAAACCGCCACGGAGCCGTCCTCGCGCACCTCGGAGCCGGAGGGAACCGTAACCGTCCCGACGCCTCCGGGAAGCCCCACCGAAAGAGACCCCTCACCGTCGGGCTGTACCACCGAACCGGAGGGCGTCGTAGCCGATGGAGAATCGGGGTCGACCGTCGTCCCGCCCGGAAGCACGACCGCCTCGCCTCCCGGGAACACCACTTCCCCGCCCTCGGAGGGCAGCACCGCGGAGCCGTCTCCGGAATCGACGGTGCCGTCGGGGAACGTGATTCCGCCGTGCGCCTCGGAGAACGACTTCACCTTGACCTCCACGGAAGTGGAGGGGCTGTGGTTGGAGTCGCCCGCCATGCGCACTTCGTAGACGCCCGGGGCAAGCCCGCCGAGCGTCCCGTCCTCGGATGCGGCAGTCCACGCATCGCCCCCGGATCGGCCGACGTCGGCGGAAGCCGCACGCCACTCAGACCCCGACGGCAGCCCCGTTATCGACCCGTCGCCTCCGCCTGAGGTCGCCTCGGGGGAAGCCGTCACCCCTTCAAGCTCGTCCGCGGACTGCTCGGCGCGCAGAATCGCAAAATCCTGCGTGCCGTTCACGATGACGGGAGCCTCCTGAGTGTCGGTCTGCCCGGCGCTCACGACAAGCCTATAGGAGCCTGCGTCGGCGGGCGCGGACGCGATCTCGTTCCAGCCGCCCTCTCCGTCGGACTCGTACCACGCAAACACGACCTCGCCGTCGTATTCGCCAAGATCGACCGCCGGAGCCTCGACCACGTTGCCGTCATAGACTTTCGAGGAAGCCATCTGGGAGACCGTTACCGTCTTCGCATCGGCGCGCGCAATCGAGAACCCCAACTCGCCCGTTCCGGCGAGATGGTTGGTCCCCTCCGCTATCGACGCCACCACTTTGTAGGTCCCCACCTCGCTCGGCGCGGACTCCAGAAGCGTCCATCCCCCTTGGCCGTCCGACGCGTACCACGCGAGGCTGCACGCCCCGTCGCTCTCGCGGCCGTTGCCGTCGATGGCGACAACGCCAGGCTCGGCCGCAGCCGCCCCGTCGAACTTCTTGGAAGGATCGGTGATGGACACGGACGCGATGGCTGCCTTCGCGACGGACAGGCTCGTTCCGGCGAAGCTCGCCTCGTAGTTGCGAAGCGTCTCGGGAGCACCATCCGCCCACCCGACGGCGACCGGGTACGAGCCCGCGTCGTCGCCCTTCTCGTAGCCGCATGACACCGATACGGCGGCCTCCAACGTCGGAAGAAGCAGGTCCTCGTCATCCCCCTGCCATCCGCTCACCGACAACATGTAGGATGCGGTCGAAGGGGCGTCATCGCCGAACACGATGCCCGCAGGCTCGGCCAGCGAGACGGAAAGCGGGGCCGCCGAAATGACGAGCTCCGCCTGAGCCACGACCTCCGTGGAAGGATAGTACGTCTCCCCGACGGCGGCCTCGGGTAAGGACGCCTTGATTTGATACGTGCCGGCATCCGTAGGAAGGCCGTCCGTCCACGCCCCTTCGCTTCCCGCGATGCGATACGCGAAAGAAACATCGCCGGAAGCATCATGGGATCCCCGCGACGCGGAAGCGAGCAGCCCCTCGGATTCGATCGGAGACGCGTCGTACGTCCCGCCTTCGAACGAATCAGCGAAGACGAGCGTCGCCTCCTGCGCCAGATAGACGCGATACGGATACGACGACGCAAGCCCCTCCTCCTCATCGTTGTTCGGCTTGACGACGCGGCCGTCGGCGGGGGCTATGCCGTACACGTTGCCCGACCCGACGGTCGATCCGCTCGCGAACGCGCCGCCGGAAATGACAATGGGGGCATCGGCATCCTGGCTTGCGCCGGACGACGCGCCGATGGACGCACTCCTATCCCCGTTGGACGCGCTCACGTATCCGCCCGCGATGGTGATGGAGCCGCCGGAATTGCCGTCAACCCTGCCGTTGGACCCACGATAGTATCCGCCGCCGATTCCGGCAGCCGACCCGCCGCCGACGGCCACCACCGTGCCGCCCGAGATCGTCACGTCGCAACCGCTGTTGTCCCAAGCTCCGCCGATGCCGGCGCCGTCGTAGGCGTTCCACGACACGTGATGCCCGCCGTACGCCCTCACCGTGCCTCCGTTTATCACGACCGACCCGCCGTCGTAGTCGCCGATACCCGCATGACCCCCGTTGCTGCTCGCTTCGATGGTTCCGGAGTTCACTACGAGCTCGGCCCCGGCCTGCACGCCGATTCCCGCCGCGTTCGAATCCGCGCCCGTCACCTTGAGCGCGCCGTCGCCCTCGATGGTCAGCGATGCGCCGGAATCGACCAGCATCGCAGGGCCGTTTGCGCGGCTCACCTCGTTCTCCGAATCGTCCGCAAGGCGAATGACGCAATCGCCCGACGCAATCTCGATTCCGCAGCTCCTATTATTATTGGGATACTCGATGGCGATTCCGTCCAGGACGATCGAAGCGCTTCCCCCGAAACCGGGATCAACGACGATTTGGTCCTTAGCGACCTCAACCCCATCGGCGTTGGCAATAACCATGGGCGCCTCCGAAATAATGGCGAGAACCCCTCCCTGGGTGTTGTCATCCGTCCACGTGTAGTCGACCCCTTCTTGAGGATCGCCGCCGTCGGCAAGCACGAGGTCGAAATCCCCGACCGTCGACGCATAGGCGGGCACGGCCGTTAAACAAGCAAAAACGAACCCCGAGACGACGAGGGCAGCGAGGGCGATGAGCCTCGAATGCGAGTCAGAAGAGAACCTTGCGAACATCGGCAGTCCTTCCCGTTCGCCAAACAATAACTAGCCTGGAGAGAGCGAAATGCAGACCGCTATGCGGCGATGCGCCCTCGAACCGCGCATGCTACATGCCCAACGAAAATCCGTGAAGGTTCTTTCGCATGATTTAACAAAGCATCTCGATTTTATCCACAAAGCTTTTCATTCCTTCGAAAAGGAATTCAAAAAAACAGCCGTTCATCTGGAAATATATAAATATTTAATGAGAATAAAGAATTAATCAAAAAATCAGAGGAATGGCCTCATGCCATCCCCGCTCCGCAATACATCTCCTCCGCCTCGCGCTTGGCGTCTACCCACCACGCCTCGTTGTCGCGATACTAGGCAATCGTCTCGCGCAAGCCCTCCTCGAAGTCCGTATGCGCAGGACTCCAGCCCAGTTCCTCCCACAGCTTGGAGGAATCCACGGCGTAGCGACGGTCGTGCCCACCGCAACCAGGCTGAGACCAATCGTCAAAAGCGAGCGGAGCACCAAGCACACCCAGACGCATTGTTTAAGGAGATTGAACGTATGAGGAAAAGCCATTGCGCCAATGTCCGCACCCCACATCCACACCGCAAATCATTTATAAAAAAATCGAGTCCGACTTCCGTGCGGACTCGATTGATACATATGGCGATATAGAAAGTCTATTAATCCCTCTTAAACAGGTCCCTGGTATACACCTTTCCTGCCACATCCGCGAGTTCCTCGCTCCAGCGGTTGGCGATGATCACGTCGCACTCGCCCTTGAACGACTCGAGGTCGTGCGTCACCTCGCTGCCGAAGAAGTCGGGCGCGTCCAGCGTGGGCTCGTAGATCACCACGGGCACGCCCTTGGCCTTCACGCGCTTCATGATGCCCTGCACCGAGCTCGCGCGGAAGTTGTCCGAGCCGGTCTTCATGGTGAGGCGGTACACCCCGACCACAGGCGCCTTCACGCCGGAGTACACGAGCTCGTTCACCTTCTTAAGCACCTCGTCGACCACGAAGTCCTTGCGCGTGCGGTTGGAGTCCACGATGGCGTTCGAAAATGCCGAGCACCGACCCGTCTAAATGACGCTCATTACCATATCGCAATATTTCTCGCCCAACGAAGTCGTCCGGATAAATCGATCTGTAGAGGACGGCCCAGGGGATACCCGCACGGTCTTCATCGTTAAATGGACAAGTCCTACAGCATTCAGCCGTTCAGCTCGATATGCGTCACATTGGGTTGTATCGCGCACGCGCCCAAGTCTAACGTCGCGAAGCAATGTCAAATCCGAAAGAAATAGACGTGAGGTAATTTCGGATACTTCTTTAAATTCGTCCCAATTTATCTCTTCTTCAACGTACGACCTGTATAGCGCCGCGAGAATTGTTGCTTTCTCGGAATCGATGGCGGAATCAAGCAGCACCAAAACTCTACCCAGTTCCTCTTCGGCAAATTCTGGATCAGAATCAAGCTTGGCCTTATGTTTTTCAAGCTTCTCTTTTGAAATTTCCCCCTCGTTTAGGGAAAGGGTGAATTGCAAAGTTTGCTTGAGGAAATGCCTGTCACGAACATTTTGCGCTGTCTTGCCAATTCCGACTATGGCCCTCACTATTGGGATTTGCTCAAGCAATTCATTATTGATAATCCCGTCTAACCCAACTTCAGCTACTTCTGCCGATAAATCTTTTACTGAAGAATTGAAGATGACCTTCTTAAACGAAGGAACAATAGAATCCATTTCAACCCCAGCCCTAAGCTACCCAAAGAATCGACGCGGAGCAAGCGTTCTCTACATCCCCATCTTCGCGTATTTCTCCTCGGTCGCCTGCTTTGCGGGCTCCCACCAGGCGCGATGCTCCTCGTACCAGCGAATGGTGTCGCGCAGACCTTCGGAAAAATCGGTATGCTTCGGCTCCCAACCGAGCTCGCGGCGCAGCTTAGTGGGGTCGATGGCGTAGCGGCGGTCGTGACCGGGACGGTCGCGCACCCAGTCGAAATCCTCAGTATCGCGCCCCATGCACTCGAGGATGGCGCGCAACACATCGATGTTTGAACGCTCACCGTCGGCGCCAATCAAGTACGTCTCGCCGACACGCCCGCGCGTGAGAATCTCCCACACGGCAGAGGAGTGATCCTCCGTGTGGATCCAGTCGCGCACGTTAAGGCCGTCGCCGTAGAGCTTCGGACGCTCCCCGCAAAGAATATTGGTAATCTGTCGCGGAATGAACTTCTCCACGTGCTGGTAGGGCCCGTAGTTGTTGGAGCAGTTAGAGATGGTCGCCCTCACCCCGTAGGTGCGCACCCATGCGCGCACAAGCATGTCGGACGCCGCCTTGGTTGAACTGTAGGGAGAGCTGGGGCGGTATGGGGTCTCTTCGGTGAAACGCGCGGGGTCGTCAAGCGCCAGGTCGCCATACACCTCGTCGGTAGACACATGATGGAAGCGCACATCATACTTGCGACACGCCTCCAGAAGCGTGAAAGTGCCGCGCACGTTGGTCTCCAAAAACGGCGCGGGGTCAGCAATGGAGTTGTCGTTGTGCGACTCCGCCGCGAAGTGCACACACGCGTCCGCCTCCGCGAGCAGACGGTCCACCAGCGCCGCATCGCAGATGTCCCCCACCACGAGCTCGACCCCGCCCTCGGGCAGGCCGTCGAGGTTGGCGGGATTGCCCGCATAGGTGAGTTTGTCGAGCACCGTGATGCGCCCCACCTCGGGGTGCCTCTCGGCCACCCAGTGCACGAAGTTGCTTCCGATGAATCCGGCTCCGCCGGTGACTACCAGGTTCTCCAACGCTCCTCCAGGCATAAATAAAGGGCCCTCGGGCCCGTCCTCGTCTTCTATCTACCTATTCCCTCTTCGGCGACCGACAGCAGGTACTTCCCGTAGTCGGTCTTCTTCAGCGCCTCGCCCAAGCGCGCGAGCTGCCCCGCGTCAATGAACCCGCGGCGGTAGGCGATTTCCTCCAGGCAGGCTATGTAGTAACCCTGGCGAGACTGCACCGCCTCCACGTACTCGGCGGCCTTGAGCATGCCCTCGGGCGTGCCGGTGTCCAGCCATGCCATGCCGCGGCCCATGAGCTCGACCGACAGCCGGCCACGGCGCAGGTACTCGTCGTTGACGCTGGTGATCTCCAACTCGCCGCGGGCCGAGGGCTCCACGCCCGCCGCAATATCGCACACCTCGCTGTCGTAAAAGTAGAGGCCGGGCACCGCGAAGTTGCTCTTGGGACGCTCGGGCTTCTCCTCTATTCCGACGACCCGGCGGTTCTCGTCGAACTCCACCACGCCGAAGGCGCGGGGGTCCTTCACGGGGTAGCCGAACACAACCGCCCCGCCTTCGGACTCCACCTTGGCCCTGGCGCGCGCGAGGGTGCGCGTAAGATCCTGGCCGTGGAACATGTTGTCGCCCAGCACCAGCGCGCAGGGGCCGCCCGCCAGGAAGTCGCGCCCAATAGAAAAGGCCTCGGCGAGGCCTTTGGGTTCCTCTTGTATTGCGTATTCGAGCCGCATGCCGATCTCGGCGCCGTCGCCCAGAAGCTCGCGGTACGCCGGCAAATCGCGCGGCGTGGAGATGACCAGCACCTCGCGGATACCCGCGAGCATGAGCACGCTAAGCGGATAGTACACCAGCGGCTTGTCGTAGATGGGCAACAGCTGCTTGCTAACCGCCTTCGTTATGGGATGCAGGCGGGTACCCGACCCTCCCGCAAGAATTATGCCCTTCATGACACCCCTCCATCCGCTACGGAAGATTGCCGATAAATATTCAAGAAATCAGAGGGGTCAATTTTCGAAAACCCGTGGTGTTCAAAAAACAATCTGCCTACTTCGCTCCCCAAAATGGGACCGCAAATCACCTGTTCATAATCAAGCGATGGCATGGTGTTGATTTCACAGAACTTAGGGCCATCCTCGGAAACAATTATGTCAAATCCGAGAAAATCCAATGACGATAACCTTTCACAGGTCGCCCGAATAATTGCCTGTACCTCTCCCCAATTCGGAATGGAGGCTCCATCCCATTTAAGACCCGTATCGGGATGGCGGTGTAGACGATATTCCCCGCACTGACTGAACCTTTTATATTGAAAGCCCTCGTCGTGAAGTTCTCCAGAAGCAAAATCGATACCAACCCCAATTCCTCCTGACGAGAGGTTGCTCGCACCCTTGGAGGCAGCGGTCCCAAAACGCGCATACGAAACGAGGCAAGTCCAATCGGGGACCTGATAGCACTTCGTTCTTGGCATTTTCGCCATAATGACCCTAAGAGTGCATTCGCTTTCGGGCCAAAACTTCGCCAAAGAGGCACATTGTTGAACATATTCCGTTACGGTGTAATTCCGAAGCTGACACAGCTCACTCGTCACTTCGGCACGACTTGAGGGGATATTGTTCAGCAGAAATCCGTTGGGAGTTTTTTCAAGCTTCAGAAAGCCCTTTCCACCCGCCCCATTGTTCGGCTTCATTGCGAGAATCCCCTTTTTCTCCAATAGAAGAAGCAGGAAGTCTTCTCGACCTACAATGTCCGCAGGCGCATCCATTAGGTATGTGAAGTCCCCATTATTCTCTATGTATAGATAGTATTCCGGCATCGCCTTTCGACAGTCGCCACCGTCAAGCATGTATTTTAAAGTCAGCTTGTCGTTGACCCATATTTTGAAATGATTGTTAAGAGGATGCATCATGAAGTAGGCGAAATCGGGCAGATAGCACGAACAGTTGTCGTCGTTCAAGCCGAGTAGCTCAACCCTTCCTGGAAAGAAACCCCTCTCCAGAGCCCATTTTCTCGTCTTTTCATCAACCTCAAAAGAAGCCTCATCTGTTTCGAGAGCATGCACAAAGTAGTCGACTATCTTTGCATCCATACCTTTTTCTAATAAAAGGCACTTCATCTTTGAGGCATCAAACATCTCGCCCTCCTCTGTGACGCGAGACCAGATCACGAAGTTGCTCCAAAACAGTCTCGCCCATCTCCGACCTAATCAAATCAGCGTTAGCTGACAGAACGTCAATAGGCAGCTCCCACCATTTAAGTCGAAGCAACTCATCAACAACCTTTTGGGGGAATCTTTTCTTCAGTTCGCGAGCTGGAGATCCGACAACGATGGAAAACGGCTCCACGTCTTTCGTAACAACTGCGCCCGCACCGACAACCGCTCCATCTCCGATTTTTATTCCCCCATTAATAATTGCGCCCGCGCCAATCCACACATCATTCCCGATGACCGTTTCCAGAACTCTCTCGTCAGTGCTATCAAACTCTCGGTCTAGCACCCTCTTAAACCAGTAGTCTGTGTACATTCCGACATGGCGATAGTTATGCTGTCCTCCACCTATGCTCACATCCCATCCGATGCAGCAGTAGTTTCCTATCCTGGCATTTTTGATGATTGAGTTTGTCCCGGTATACGACCCCAGACCCAAAGACACATTTCTAATCTGATTGCGCCTTCCAATTTCCGATCTTTGACCCATCTCAAGCCCAACAGCATCGGAATCATCCCCTATTACGCATCTGTCCCCGACGTTGCACCCAACGAGCCTGAGGTCTTGGTAAAGAATTGCAGTAGCGGAGATTTCCGAATCAATAACTTCGCTCATAAGTGACACCTCCATAAATCAACAATCGACAATGCCACCAGCTTATTTGTCCTCGTACTTTTTCAGGCAAACAGTATCGAAAGTGTCCCACCCAAGATCCCTAACGCAGTGGAACCAGACCTTCTCCTGCTCTTCGATGCGCACGAGCTTACGATACATTTCGTCAGTTATCTCATCTTTCGGAATGACAACCACGCCACAATCATCACAAACTGCAATCGCGTCCTGATAGCGTTCTTTGTTGGTCCTTGCAATCATTTTGACTTCGGGATTCTCCTCTCGCCGAGTGTTGTAACACCCCTCAGGAGTAATCCCTCCACACCAAATCGGAAATCGCCCCTCTAGCAATTCGGCGATATCCCTCATCAACCCCTCCGTCACAATCGCCTGAGCCTTCCGCTCAATCACAAGAAAAGACGAGACGAGCTCTCCAAACAAAGCTCGCCTCCCCCCGTTTATGTCATCCACGAAAATAACCCTGCCCTCAGGAATGAACCTGATTTGCTCATGAATCGGCCAATTGGTGTCGCTGTGTGCATATACATACTGAACGAGACCGACCCTGTGCATCCCCTTATTTAAAGGCTTGGCCCCCTTTATCGCACCCGTTTTCCCTAGGCAATCGGCCACCTCAGTGGAGCTCACTTTGTTATCTCTAATGAAAGTTATAATTTTGTCCGCGATTCCGATATCCATATCAAATCCTTTCCGCAATACTGCCCTCAAACAAGATCGCTATATAACTTCATAGTTGCCTGGGCCATATGCCCCGCAACGCCAACAGAGCGCTCCATCTCAAGACACTCGCCAACTTCAGCAAGTTGCCTTCTCGCATGCCTAACCGCAGCAACAGCAAGTTGCTCAAGATACTCTTGAATGTCAGCGCCTCCGAGCGATTGTTCAATCGAACGGAACACGGCCTCCTGCACTCCGTATTTTTCTGAAGTTTCACGAGCCTCGATGGCAAGTGCCGCAAGCCCTTTCATGAAGACGCTACGACAAAGCTTAATCGCCGCCGCCTCTCCAGGCTCGCCCCCAACAATCCGCACTTGCATCCCAAGTTCAGAAAGCACCTTTGCGACACCCGAGACCCCTCTTCCGCTCGCAAGCACAGGAGTCTCGATACCGTGACGGGAAACCGTCTCCATAATCGCGGCATCCATATACACTCCGCCGTGCGACTCAATGACGGAAGCGTTCGAAGCTTTCACCTCTGGCAATGAGCTGCTGCAATCAACGAACATCTGCCCATGACCGCAGAATGTGGATAGATCGGAGAATACCGCTTTAGAAGCATTGCACGGCACGGCCACGAAAACAACGACTGCACTGGAGATGGCAGACGAAAGCGATTTAGCCGCCGAAACCTTGCCTCCTCCAATTCTTTTGCATGCCCCAACCGTCGACTCATAGTCGGGGGAGTACGCAACCAAATCGATTCCCGTTATCTGTCGAGAAGCCAAGTCTGCAGCAAAAGTGGAGCCGACTTCTCCAAAACCCACAAATCCTATCTTCACGAAGCCGTCACCCCCAGAGCAACCCGAGGGTCCATCCCGGCGAGCATCATATTGCTCCCGTCCTCGTCAAACGCCACTATTCTTTTTTGCAATTCATCTATAAGTTGACTGAGTTCAGATCTACTGTCGGCAACAAGATGCATTCGGGCTATATTCTGTTGGGCAGTTCCCGCCTTTGAAATTACATCGCCGCCGAAATGCTCCTGCGTAACGTTAATAACATTAGGTAAAGACCTGGCGTAATCCATGCCCTCGACATGTGCGATGGTGCCACACTTCACCGAAAAAGCCAGATTGCAGGCATGCCCACCATGAAATAAGTGGTCGCATTTCCGCACTAATCCTGATGGGCCCATCGAGCCAGAAACAGCAAAATTGATAAGCGATTCAAGAATGTCGAGCCCGTAAAAATACGACGATAAAATATACTCCTGACCTCCGGTTATCCTGAGAGCAGGATCATAAAACATTATTTTGCCGTCTTCCACAAAAGCCTGGATAGATGCAATCCCGTTCCTGAAGCCCAAATGAGAGAACAGCTCGAGCATTTTATCATGGACCGTCTCGAAATACAGGGTCGTATATTGCGACGGATATACCATCCCTGCCGTAATCGAGCCTACCCCTTTTTGCTCATTGTTGACAAACCTGTCAGCGGTAAATGTAACAGCAACTTCGCCGTCTTGGAGAAAAAAACCGATATTAAAATCATCGCATTCTTTGTAGGCTTCAATCAAGACGGTTTTTGACCTGGAAAAGGACAGCGCCTTATCATGCGCAGCATCGAAATCCGCATGATCGTAAACTACCGACATGCCTTTTGAGCTGTTATTGTCTGCAGGCTTTACAAACACTGGAAACTTGTCAAAATCCATAGAGGACACCTGCTCTCTGGTGTACTCCTCCACCACCGGTAACCCAACAGATATCAATGCGTCCTTGAGACCCCTTTTGTTATTCAAAACCCGGACAACTTCTTTATTGACATAGCAATGCTTTCCCGCCCTGTCGCAGACCTCTTCGTAAACAGGTATCAACACATCGGCGCAGCCTGGAAGCACCCCATCTATCCCATAACGTGCCATTAGACCGCATATGCCGTCGATGTCGAAACAGTCGATGTCGACGGGGTGCGTGGCGCATTGCTTCCCGGGAGAATCGGGGAAAGGGTCGGCGACAAATGTCTCGAATCCCAAATCGTTCGCTCGCTCAATTAGCTTAACGGTCTCGGTCGTCGCACCAAGTATTAAAAGGCTCGTCATCTCGCGCATCCTCTCACTATCTCGCAGATCATGTCAACATCCTCGAGCGTCAGGTCCGCGTACAGCGGCAGCGTCAGCACCTCGCGGGAGAGCCTGCGCGCCACGGGAGTGTCGCCTGGGTCGATCCCCACGCGCCCGACCCAGGGGGCCTCGTTAGTGCAGGGGAAGAAGTACCGCCTCGTGCCGACGCCCCTCTCGGCCAAGGCGGCCATCACCTCGTCGCGGTCAGCGCCGAAGGCCTCCCCGAAGAACGCGGGCATGTACGCGTGGTTGGGCTTGACCCCCCTTTGGGGCTCGAGCAGGCGAAGTCCGGGAATTCCGGCGAGGCCCTCGCGGTAGTGTTCCTCGACCGCCGCCCTTTTGGCAAGTTCTTCGTCCAAGTGGCGGAGGTTGCACAGGCCCATCGCCGCGCAGAACTCGTTCATCTTCGCGTTGCCGCCGGGATGCGCGTCCGACTCGGGGCCTTCCAGCCCGAAGTTCCTCCACTCCTCTATCGCCGTCTTGAGCGCGGGGCCGGCGCAGCACACCGCCCCGCCCTCGACCGTGTTGAATACCTTGGTGGCGTGGAAGCTCAGCATCGAGGCATCACCGTAGGATGCGGCGCCGCGCCATTCGCCCGAGGCGGGGTCAAGCCGCTCCACCCCGAAGGCATGGGCGGCGTCGTAGACCACCTTGAGGCCGTGCCGGTCGGCTATCTCCTGGATGGCGTCGACGTCGCAAAGGCTGCCGTACACGTGCACGGGTACGATCGCGCACGTGCGCGGCGTGATGGCCGCCTCGACCCTCTCTGGATCGATTGTGCAGTCCTCCGGCCTGACATCGGCGAACACGGGCGTGAGGCCCTTGCGGAATATCGCGTTGGTGGTGGAGACGAAGGTGTAGGGCGTAGTGACCACCTCATCGCGCCCGTCCGAGCCGAGCCCCAGCGCCTCGATCGCGCACTCGAGCGCCGAGTGGCCGTTGCTGAAAAGCGAAACGTTCCCTACCTTCAGCCTCTCCGCCAACGCCCGCTCAAGCTCGCGGTGCTTCTCGCCCGCGTTGGTGAGCCAACGGCTCTCCCACAGCGGCGCCACCTCGTCGAAATACTCCTCCATGGGCGGCATGGAGGACCGCGTCACGTTTATGCGCGCCACGCGCCCCGCCTCCTTCTCTATACGGTTTTCAATGTTCAAAATGGGACGGTTCCCGTTCTCAAAGGTTTATTGGTTCTATCTGGCGACTTTCTTTGATGCTAAAAGCTCTTTGGCCGTGGACAGCAGGTAGGACAGCGCCTCCACGCGGAAGAGCCTGGAGAGCCCGAGGTAGGAGACGGCCATGACCGCGGCCTGCAGAAGGACGGTCGCGACGTCCGGCAGTCCCAGCAGGGAGACCGCCGCCGCGGGCGCGGAAGATATGGCAGTCAGGAGCAGCGATGGGAATATGTCACGTATTTGCTCCTGATACGAATACCCAATTATTTTACGATTCGGCCATGCGTTCACAAAAGTACTGATGATGCTTGCTACAACATAGCCGCCAACAAGGCAATAGACATCATTAAATACGAATGCCCCCAGCAGAATAAAAATAACCCCATAAGCTTTCTTGATGAGTTCTAGCTTTAAAAATAAATCGCTTCTGCCCATCCCATTTAGTGCCTGTAGATTTGAAGTATGAATCGGCAACAACGCATAGATTAGACAGTACATTTGCAAAAACGGGACACAGGGCAACCACTGCTCCCCCAGCAGAAGTCGTACCAGAGGCTCCGCGACCACGGCGAACAGCGTCATGGAAGGGGCAATGAGGTAAGTCGACGTCTTGAGCGCGCGGCGCACCAGACGCTTCACGTAGGCAACGTCGCCCTGCACGCGGGAGACCGCGGAGAGCATAACTGGCTGAATTGCCCCATCTAAAAGATTCCCTATCGCCTGAGGATATCTCTTCCCCTGCGAAACAAGTCCTAGGCTCGAAACGGAAAATTGCTTACCAATAATCAAATCAGAGAAACTCTGATACCCTTGGTCGAGTAGCCCAGAGATGAGAAGTTTCCAACCGAAAGAAAACAGCACCCTCGCACGCTTGAAATCAATCACGAGGGACGGCAACCACCTCAATTGGGCCGCCATTATAGCGCAATTTGTAAATTGATAGAGCAGTTGCTGCACCACTAGAGCCCAAAGTCCGAATCCAGCGAAGGCGCACGTCACTCCAGCAACTCCAGAGATAACTACCGAAGCAATCGTGGCGTTAAAAACCTTTCTGAACTGCAATGACCTCTGCACAATAGCCACCTGGACAGCATTGTAGGAATTTACTATCAAGATGAGAGCGAGAGCCCTTAATGGCCAGACAAGCTGAATCATTCCATAGTACGAGGCAATAAAAGGGGCTAAGGCAAAAATGGCCAGATAAAGGACAACAGAAATCGCAAAGCTCAACCAAAATACAGTTGAACAATCCCTCGCACTCACATCTGGGACCTGCACAATCGCCGTGTTCAACCCCGACTGCACTATAACGTTGCCGACATTCACAAAGATGAGCATTATGGCAAGCGCCCCAAACTGTTCAGGAAGCAATAGTCGCGCCATGACAATTTGGACAACGAGCTCTACTACGGCCCTGCCACCTCGCTCGAAAAACTTCCAAAACAGAGACGATATCGTTGCGGCTTTAATTGCTGTCGGCTTCTGTTCAACCATCATTCGTTCAACCGGTTATAAACATTGCGGAGATTTAGCCGCAAAACTCACGCATCGTCCCCACGAATAGAGATTCCCGCTTCTTTTTCTTGATGCAAGCAGCTCGTCCAAGCGCTTTTTCAACCCCCTGCGGCATGTGTCTGCGAATGGACATTGCAACGCTTTCCACCGAAAACCCCCAACCTTCGATATCGAGATTGGGCGCTCCGCATTTTAGTAAATCCTTTCTTTCGAATTCCCTTTGCATTTTTATGCGCCTCACAAAAGCATCGTGATAATCACGGCCAGAGTAATCGTCCGCAGCTCTCAGCGCGTCTATATATCTCTGCGTGTATTTCCGTATCGACTCACCACTTTCGGCCTTCTTCGATACTGACCACGAATTACTGGCATGAAATCGGTAAACGCTCATAGGGTCGGAGAACCACCTCACCTTCCCCTTGGATGCCAGCTCAAGCATTATGAAATGATCACCCACTGGCCCAGCCAATGCATGATCAAATAGCTGCCTTCGGAAAAACATTGAAGCGGTGGGGTTCAAGAGGCCTCCGCCCTCAATTGCAATGTCGCCGAGAGTCTTATCGCAGTCGGACTCCATTGGCTCCGACAGATAAACGATGTCGTATCTGTAGTCGTAAATGTATGCATTATGAAGGACGAGCGAATAATCGCGATGTTGTTCCAGGAAATCGAACTGTCTCTGCAGCTTATTATCATCCACCCAAAAGTCATCACCCTCGCACATTGCGATATACTTCCCCGTCGCCCTCGGAAGAAGGATTGAGTTCAGCAAGCTGATGCCTTTTGAATATTGATTCTCTTCTTGCAAAACAGGCTTTATTATCTCCGGATATTTAAGCGAATATCTCCCGATAATATCCTGGGTTCCATCACTTGATGCGTCGTCATGGACGATAACCTCAAACGGAAATGTAGTATTTTGCGAAACGAATCCTTGAAGAGTCTTCTCGATATACGGTGCTTGATTATATGCCGTACAAAATATGCTTACTAACGGTTGCATTTTCTAAATCTTTCCTTTTGATTAGCTCGTAGACCACTCCCGAGAACAATGGAGAGACAAACCGCCAGATATACCGACTGCGGATTGAAAAATGCACTTTCGGAGGTACTGCTAATAAGCAGATAAAGAAAACAACAACAAGCCGCCAAGCGCGTTCCAGAAGCAAACTGATATGCGAACCGAAAGAGCAAACCAACTACACCAGCGTAGCATAATACGCCCATCCATCCGAACTGGCCCAAAACAGTCGGCCAGAACGTATCGCTCAAAAACGCAGGCCAATCAGGGGACAGCCCCCATACAGTCGAGAGACCGTATTCGTAATACAACGAAGAGTAGTACTGCAAGTCCGCCGTGACAGCTGATCCATACGTCGCAAACCCCGAACCATACGGAGCATGGTCATTGGCCACCTCAAACGCCGTCTGCAATAGTTCCGTTCGAGCAAAGCCATTAGTTTGGAAATACGCCACAAACTGATCATATGCAATAAAAAACGCCAGGAAAGCGCAGACGACAACCTGTAGAATTGATATTTTGTTCCTTCTCGAAAACAAAACGAGAAGAGCAACCACAATCGCTGCATACACTAGACCCTTTGACCTTAGCGATAGCGAGATGACGACAAGCGCCACAATAATCCAGGAGAGATTATGCTTCCAATTCGCCAATAAGATAACAGACAACCCCACGCAGGCGAATACAAGATAAGTAGGATGCCCAAACACCGCCATAAATGACCTCAGGCCGTATCTTAAGTCAGCCCCCATGCCGTAATCTACAAATAAGTTTGCTACACCGAGTACAAAAAGGACGGCTACAACAACTTTTGCCTCCATTTCAATGACCCCGAAAAAAATATCACTGGACTTGGAGAAAACCATAGACCCCGAAATCACAGTAAGCGGAAACTTTATACAAGTGAAAATGTCAATAAGGATTGGGGCTGCCTGCGTTTGCACCTCCCATGTGATGTTTCCCAGCAAGCCAAGGCAGACAACTATTACTAGCAAAAACATAGCAGCATATACGGCTGCATTTAGTTTGGATGTCTCTTTTTCCCTTTTGATTGAATCTTTTACCGCAACCCCCAAAAGACAAACAGCCATGAATTCATCTATATAGCTGAATCCTGTGAAATTCTGGATAGGCAACTCGGTAGTGTGCCGATTGTTGGTGTCAAGATCCCGTTCGGGAGGCGCGGGCCGCAGGCCCGCCCGAGCGAACGGGACATCGCCCAGGATCGCCTGCATTCTACACCATCACGCTGCCCTCTTCGCC
>NZ_QIBX01000018.1 GCF_003725995.1 Slackia equolifaciens | reverse complement strand
CCGGGGGGCCCGGTACCCGCGACGGGGCGAGAGCGCCCCTCGCGGGCGCGGCCGGGGAGGCGGGGATCACCCGAACCCATTCCGAACTCGGCAGTTAAGCCCGCCATCGCCGGATGTACTGGGGGGGGAAGCCCCCGGGAGATAAGGGCGCCGCGCCCGCGAGGGGCGCTCCCCGGAGGGGGGGCGCGAGGGGGCCTCATGCGAGGCCCCCTTTTTGTTGCTTCGGCGATTTTTCGCTCTGTAATTTTCTGATTGCGAGTGTTGCGGTATCATTATTTTGATGTACCTGGTTCACCACTTACACCTGCGTGATGCGCAGGTTTTTTTATAGGGGGCTGCATATGGCGGATAGCGCTAAAGAACAACGAATGAAAATCGCCGAGCTCGTCGAGAGTGATTCGCACGTTCTCGGCGAGATGATTAAGAGCCTGCAAGGCCCTTCTCGTCGCACGCGACAGAATGCGGCTTCGGTATTTTCTATCGTCGCTTCTCGTAAGCCCGAGCTGCTCATTGGGCATATCGATGCTTTCATCGACGCACTCAATCGTCCCGAATCGCAGACCCGATGGGAATGTCTTGATGTATTGACGGCGCTGATTTCGCTCGATTCTTGCGCATGCGAAAAAGCGATTCCGGGGGCTGAGAGTGCCCTGTTCGATGAGGGCGCCGGCTCTCTTCATCTTTCCGCCCTTAGGTTTCTCTGTGCCATAGGGGCTACCACTCAGGCGCGCAGCGTTCAGGTATGGCCTCTGATCGATGAGGCGATTCAGTGCTATCACGGTGACTTTGAATACTCCGAGATGCTCTCGGCGGTGACGGGCTTTGCGGAGGGCGAACTTGACCAGACGGTCAAAGATTCCCTCAAGGATCGCATGGCGTTTGATGCGACGAGTGGCAAGGGGGCGTTGAAGAAACGCTCGCAGCAGATTGTCGATATTCTTTCATAAAACACGAGGGCCGCAATGCGGCCCTTTTCTTTAGGTGGCATTGCTTCCGCTCATGTTTCCGTACGCGGAAATCCTCGTGCTGTTATCGGGCTCTTTGCACTTGCATGGTATGATGCTCGGACATGTTCGGACTTCGACCGACTCGCAGGGATGCGACTCGCACAGATTGGAGCACAATATGACGAAGCATACGGTAACGCTGATCCCCGGCGACGGCATTGGGCTGGAAACTACGGCCTCGATGCGTCGCGTTGTCGAGGCTGCGGGAGTTGATATCGTATGGGAGGTGGCGGACGCTGGCGCCGCCGTCATGGAACGAACCGGTGGCTCTCCTTTGCCGGAAGAGACGATTGAATCGGTCCGTCGTAACAAGGTTGCTATTAAGGGCCCCATCACAACGCCTGTGGGTACCGGCTTTCGCAGCGTCAACGTGGCGTTGCGAAAGACGCTCGATCTGTATGCATGTGTTCGTCCCGTGCTCTCGATTCCGGGTGCCGGCGGTCGTTACGAGAACGTCGACCTCGTGGTAGTGAGAGAAAACACCGAGGATTTGTACGCTGGCATTGAGTTCCCCAAAGATTCCGAGGGAGCTCAGCGCTTGATTGAGTTCTGCGAAGAGCAGGGAACGGGTACGATTCGCCCTGATTCGGGAATTTCGATCAAACCCATCTCGGTGACCGCAACCGAGCGCATCGTTCGCTATGCGTTCGAATATGCCTTGGCGCATGGCAGACGCAAGGTGACCGCCGTGCACAAGGCGAACATCATGAAGCATTCGGATGGATTGTTTTTGCAGGTAGCACGCAATGTGGCGGAGGAATACGCCGGGCGCGTTGATTTCGACGACCGTATTGTCGATGCGTTCTGCATGAATGTGGTGATCGATCCCTCGCAGTTCGACGTGATCGTGTTCCCTAATCTCTACGGCGACATCGCAAGCGATCTGTGCGCGGGTCTCGTGGGCGGCTTGGGCATTGCGCCGGGCGCCAATATCGGCGAGGACTACGCAATTTTCGAAGCGGTTCACGGTAGCGCTCCCGACATCGCCGGCAAGGACCTGTGCAATCCCACCGCGGAGATCCTTTCTGCGGCGATGATGCTGGACTACCTGGGCGAGGATGACGCCGCGCAACGAATTCGCGAGGCGGTGCGAAAGGTGTACGCCGAGGGGCGCTTTATCACGGGCGACATCCGCAAGGCTACGGGAAGCGATGAGCCCGCCTGCAGCTGCACGGAGTTCACCGACGCCCTTGTGGCTGCGCTTTCGTAACAACAACTCCGGAATGCCCGCTGAACAATTCCGGGTCATGACTGCCGAACGAGTGTGAGGAATATCTATGGCCGACGAACGTGAAACCCTTCTTGTCGAAGGGGTCCCATACACCATCTACCCGACATCTGCGGTTCAGGGCGCCGAAAGGCTTCCGTATTCGCTGCGTATCCTGCTCGAGAACATCCTGCGAACCGTGGATGACCGCGAGCTTCGTGACGCCTATGTCGCGCGCCTTCTGAAGGCGGGGCTTGCCGGCGAGCAGGGCGGCGAAATCGAATATATGCCCGCGCGCGTGCTTCTGCAGGATTTCACGGGCGTGCCGGTGTTCGTAGACCTGGCGGCGATGCGCGAAGCGGCGCAAAGGCTCGGCGCCGATCCGGCGCGCATTAACCCTCGCATCCCGCTCGATTTGGTGATTGACCATTCGGTAATCGCGGATGTGGCCGGTTGCCCCGAGGCGCTCGAGCGCAACATGGAGATGGAGTTCGCGCGCAACGGTGAGCGCTACCGGTTCCTGAAATGGGCCCAGGATTCGTTTGAGAACGTGCGTATCGTTCCGCCTGGATCGGGCATCTGCCATCAGATCAACGTGGAGCGCTTCGCAACCTGCGCGATGACGCGCGAGGAGGCCGATGGGTCAACTGTTGCCTATTTCGACACCGTGGTGGGGACGGACAGCCATACCACGACCGCCAACGGCATCGGCGTGCTCTCGTGGGGCGTCGGCGGCATCGAGGCGGAGGCGGCGTGCCTAGGGCAGCCCATCACCACGCTCGTTCCCCGCGTGATCGGCGTGCATCTGACGGGCGAGCTTGCCGATGGCGTATCGGCCATGGATGTGGCTTTGCGCTTTGCGAAAATGCTGCGTGCGAAGGGCGTTGTGGGCGCTTTCGTCGAGTGTTTCGGCGAAGGCGTGCGCTCGCTTTCGGCAACGCAGCGCGCATGCGTGGCAAATATGACTCCCGAATACGGCTGCACGTGCACGTTGTTCCCGGTTGATGAGAAAACCATCGAATATCTGCGTCTTACGGGCCGCTCGGAGCATCAGGTGGCTCTGGCGGAGGCATTCGCGCGTGCCCAAGGCATGTGGCTCGACGACGCGCAACGCGTGTATTCCGAGGTCATCGAACTGGACCTGTCGACGGTCGAGCCCACTCTTGCAGGTCCTAGCAGGCCGCATGACGGCTTCGCCCTTACCCATGCCGGCCGTCGGTTCAATGAGATTTGCGACGAGCGCGGCCTAGACCGTGACGCTATTGCGTCCGTCGAGTTCGACGGCGAATCCTACGAGCTTACTCACGGTGCTATTGCCATCGCCGCAGTGACGAGTTGCACCACCGCCACCGACCCCGCCATGATGGCCGCCTGCGGCCTGATCGCACGTCATGCGCGCGAGCGCGGGCTTGTCGCAAAGCCGTGGGTCAAGCGCGTGATGGCGCCGGGCAGCCACGCCACGCAGCTCATGCTCGAGCGTGCGGGGCTGGCGGACTCTCTTGCGGAACTCGGCTTTTCGACATGCGGCTTCGGCTGCATGAGCTGTATCGGCAACTCGGGCCCCGTGTGGCCGCAGATGCATGATGTTGCCGGTCAGATTGAGCTTACGAGCGTCCTTTCGGGCAATAGGAACTTCGAGGGGCGCATATCGCCCGATGTCGCGCAGAACTATCTGTGCGCCCCGGCGCTCGTCATCGCCTACTCCCTTGTTGGCACGCTCGATTTCGACTTCGACAATGAGCCTCTTGGTACCGATGCCTCTGGAAATAGCGTCTACCTTCGCGATATCTGGCCTTCCGATGCCGAGGTGCAGCGCGTTCTGGATGCGTATGTGACATGCGAGCTGTTCGAAGAGGGCGGCCGCGGGCTCTATGAGGGCACCGAGGCATGGAAGAGCCTCAAGGTGGAATCGAGCGCGCTGTTCGCGTGGGATGAGGGGTCGACCTATGTGCGCCGTGCCCCGTATTTCGATGGCATGGACGAGCACGTTCCGGGCTTTGCGCCGGTGGAAAACGCGCGTGTGCTGGTGAACGTGCGCGATTTCATCACGACCGACCACATCTCGCCCGCCGGAAGCATCGCCCCCGATAGTCCTGCTGCGCGATATCTGGCTGAGCGCGGAATCGAGCCTGCGATGTTCAACACCTACGGCAGCCGCCGCGGCAACCATGAGGTGATGGCGCGCGGGGGATTCGGCAATATCAAGCTGAACAATCTGCTCGCCGACGGCAGGAGCGGGGGCTGGACGCGCAACTTCCTCGACGGGGCGATCGAGCCCATCTTTGACGCTTCCTGTGCTTACGAGAAGGCCGGCGTTCCCCTTGTGGTGTTGGCGGGAAAGATGTACGGAAGCGGATCTTCGCGCGACTGGGCGGCGAAAGCCCCGCTTTTGCTCGGCGTGCGTGCGGTTATCGCCGAGAGCTTCGAACGCATCCATCGCTCCAACCTGGTAGGCATGGGGATTCTCCCGCTTCAGTTCGAAGATGGGCAAAGCGTCGAATCGCTGGGACTCGACGGAACGGAGTCCTATTCGATCGAACCCATCGATTTTGGGGAAGGGGAGCCCTGTATGCCCAATCCGCGCGTGGTGAGGGTGTCGGCTTCTCAACAAGATGGCTCGACGAAAGAGTTTCACGCTATAGTAAGGGTCGATACCCCGACCGAGGACGCCTATATGGCGCACGGGGGGATTCTGCAGTATGTGCTTCGACAGCTAGCGGCGCATCCTGCATAGGCAAGAGAGAAGAAAAGAAAGGGTAAGCTCATGTCAGGCAACCAAAATCCGTTTTTCACCATCCTGGGCGGTGATCCGTTCGGCATGGGTGGCGATTCGGGTCAAGGCCCTGGTCAGCAGATCCCTCATGTCGATTTCAAGTCGACGGAGGAGTATCGCCAGATCAAAGACAAGTTCTCCAACATGGGGAGGAAGGCCATCGTCATCAGCATCATCGTGGCGATTATCGTGCTGGCGGTGGCGTACTGGTGGTTCCATCCGCCCATCAACATCCACAGCACCGACACGTGGGCGTTTGTCACCGTGTTCATCCTGCTGCCTACGTTCCTCATCTTCCGCATGCGCCATCGCGCCTATACGCATGGCACCGATAAGGTGAGCCCGAACGCCGGCAAGGCCAAGACGTTCAAATTCCTGTCGTTCATCCCGGTGGTGATTTTCGCCCTCGTGCTGGTGGGCGCGCTACTTTCGACGACGTTCTTCCCGGGCAATGCGGCGAAATACGCCAACGTGCTGCAGACCCAGGACTCGACGTTCGCCGACGACATACAGCAGGTGGACTACAATGAGATTCCCGTCATCGACCGCGATTCCGCCGTGTTGCTGGGCAACCGCACGATGGGCACGATGTCCGACCTGGTAAGCCAGTTCGAGATCTCCCCCCTGTACAGCCAGATCAACTATCAGAATCATCCGGTGCGCGTGAGCCCTCTGGGCTATGCCGATCTGTTCAAGTGGCTGCAGAACCGCGAGCAGGGCATTCCGGCCTATGTCATCGTGGACATGACCACGCAGGATGCCCAGGTGGTGCGTCTTGAGGAAGGCAAAACCATCAAGTACTCCGAAAGCGAGCCCCTGGCGCGCAACATCGACCGCTACGTGCAGCTCAAATATCCCTTCTATATGTTCGGAGAGAAGTCGTTCGAAATCGACGACGAAGGCAACGCGTGGTGGATTTGCCCCGTTCGAGACTTCACGATCGGCCTGTTCGGCGGCGAGACCATCAGCCGCGCGGTCATGGTGAACGCTGCGACCGGCGAATGCCAGGATCTTGCCGTGTCCGAGGTTCCCAATTGGGTCGACCATGTGTATCCGGCCGACCTGCTTATCAAGCAGTACAACTGGTCGGGAGCTTATGCGAACGGCTGGATCAACAGCTGGCTCGGTCAGAATGGCGTCGTGCGCACCACTCCGGGCAACGACGGCCAGCTGGGTTACAACTACATCGCGAAAGACGACGACGTGTGGGTGTACACCGGCGTGACTTCGGCCACCGGCGACGACTCCATCGTGGGCTTCGTGCTCATGAACCAGCGCACCGGCGAAAGCAACTTCTACTCGGTTTCCGGCGCCACCGAGACATCCGCCATGGCATCGGCAGAGGGCCAGGTGCAACAGATGCGCTATACCTCCACGTTCCCCATCCTCATCAACGTAAACGATCGCCCCACATACTTCATGGCGCTGAAGGACGGCGCAGGCCTGGTGAAGATGTATGCGATGGTGGATATCGAGAGCTATCAGAACGTTGCGGTGGGCGATTCGGTCGAGGAGACCCAGAAGTCGTACATCTCGATGATCGGCGCGAGCGGCTCGACGAGTTCGGGCGACGGGTCGGCCGAGGGCGCGGCTTCTGCGACGGGCGTCATCGCCACGGTGGCGCAGGCCGTGATCGAAGGCAACTCGCACTTCTATGTGACGCTTGAGGGCGATAGCCGCATCTTCGACTTCGCGCTGCCTGGCATGGTGGAGATCGTGGCTTACGGCGTGGGCGACACCATTACCATCGAATTCTCCGAGGGCGATCCTCTCTGTGTCGTTCAATCGTTCTCGGGCGAGGCGGCAACCGATTCCGCCGAAGGCGGCGCAATCGGCGACTCCGGCGATGCAGGCGCCTCGGATGCGGAAGCGGGCGATGCCTCCGCTGCATCCGGCGATGCGACGGGGGACGAGTCGGCCGCTCAGGGCGAACAGCCCGCTTCCGACACCCAGGAGCAGGCTGCATAACCTGGATGCATTCTCTATGCTCTACGGGCCCCGGCGGGAATCGCTCTCGCCGGGGCCCTCTTTCATTCTTTCGTGGAGGAGGCGAGGAGAGAGGGCGCTTGAGGAAATATTGCCTCTTGACGTAAGGATTTAAGCCGCTACAATACTTCCTTGCGTCTGAATGGGCGCACTGGATACATATAGTTCCGCTGCCGAAGACAGCAGGCACCGTAGAGGTTTAATCGCGAAAGCGGCCAGCCGAGGTGGATCGCCAATATGATTGAGCGGCCCCCGTGTCTTCGACCGGGGGCCTCTTTTCGTTCTGCGAAAACGGCCCACCATCAACGTGGCGGAGCGTTTGAGCAGATCGAAAAGGAGGTGAAACATTATGCCGAACAAGCAGAATGTCGAAAATGTTGCGAAAATTACCGAGCAGCTCGATGGCATTTCCGCCATGTGGGTGGTCGACTACCGCGGCCTTACCGTGAAGGAGACCGAGGCTCTGCGTCGCAGCCTGCGTGAGGCCGATGCCGTCATGGGCGTCTACAAGAACACCCTGATGCGCCTCGCCATGGAGAACGCTGGTCTGCCCGCTATGGGCGACGTGCTCTCTGGCCCGTCCGCGTTCATCTTCGCCGAGGGCGATCCGGTGGCTTCCGCGAAGGCCGTCAAGGATTTCGCAGCCAAGAACGACAAGCTGGTCATCAAGGGCGGTGTCATGGAGGGCACGGTCTACGATGCATCCCAGGTCGAGGCTATCGCCTCTCTGCCGTCTCGCGAGCAGCTGTACGGTCAGCTGGCTGGTCTCATCAATGGCTTTGCCCGCCGTATCGCCGTCTCGATCAACGAGATCCCCGCTGGCTTGGCCCGCGCTCTCAAGGAGGTCGCGGAGCAGAAGCCCGCTGCGTAGTGACGCACCGCACGCGAGAGCGTGCTGCTTAGGCGCGCATGGGCGCGCCGCCTGAAAATTTGGAAACCGCCCCGCAACGTGCGCGGGGAAGTGAAAGGAAAAGACCAATGGCCAAACTGACCGCTCAAGAGATTGTTGATGCTCTTCAGGAAATGACCCTTCTCGAGGCCAAGGAGCTCGTGGACCTGATCTGCGACACCTTCGGCGTTTCCGCCGACGCTCCTGCCGCTGTGGCTGTTGCTGCTGCTCCGGCTGAGGCCGCCGAGGAGAAGACCGAGTTCGACGTCGTGCTCGAGGGCTTCGGCGACAACAAGATCGCCGTCATCAAGGTTGTCCGCGAGATCACCGGCCTGGGCCTGAAGGAGGCCAAGGAGCTGGTCGAGGGCGCTCCCAAGCCCGTCCAGGAGGGCGTTGCCAAGGACAAGGCCGAGGAGATCAAGACCAAGCTGGAAGAGGCCGGTGCTGCTGTTACCCTGAAGTAACACAAACCCAACGTGCTTCTTACCGTTGCGTAACGCAGGAAGGGTCGAGGCGTGTGCCTCGGCCCTTCCTCGCGTATAGTGGCAGAAAGCATGCCCTCTGCTGACAGGTGGTTGATATGGAGCGAGGATATCTGGCGCGCACATGGCGCTGCATAAAGGCAACGAAGAACTGGTTCGGCAAGCTTCTGCTGCTGGGCCTTATCGCGATGATTCCCATATTCGGCATCATCGTGGTGTCGGGCTATCTGTATGGCTGGGCGCGCGATGCGGCGTGGCGCATGGATAACCCGCTTCCTTCGCGCGTCTTGGGCAACGAAGACGGCATGCTGTACAAGCGCGGCTTGTTCGCCGTGATCATATCGGTCGGGCTTACCCTGGTGGTCTCGGTGGCCTCGATTGCGTTCTTCTGGGCGTTCGGGCTCGCGTCAGTAGGGGTTTCTTCGGTATTTGCGCAGATTCTGCCCGATCAGGCGGTGTCGGTTCTTGCGTCGCTGGCGATTCCCTCCCTCGTGGGCACATTCGGGCTGCTTCTTGCGTGCATGGCCTTGATATTCGGCGTGCAGTTTTTTATCTGGGTCGGCACGATGCGCATGAGCATCTACGGCACGCTTTCCTCGGGGTTCCAGTTTTCTCGCTCATGGGCGATGATCCGAAAGAATCTCTCCGGTCTTTTCAAGATTTTTCTCGGCCAACTCATTGCTTCGGCCGTTGTCGGATTCATCGTCGCCATTGTCTGGTGCGTTGTTTTGTTCGTGGGCGTTTTCGTATCCATGCTCGTAATGGGCGCGATTGATTATTCGGGGTCGTACGGGTCTGCTTTTGGGGGCGTAACTGCGATTGGCAGCATCGCGGCGGTTTTCTTGGCCCTCTGCGTTGTGTACCTGACGTTTTTCTCGTCGGTGCTCATCCAGATGTTCGTGTGCAGATCGCTAGGCTATTGGGTTGCTGATTTCGACGTTGCGCAATGGGGCTCTCAGGACGATCCGCTGCCCTGCGAGAAGATGAGCGGGGGCGCAGTCGATGCGGGAAGATAAGACGAACGCCATGCGTATTCTCGACGCTCACGGAGTGGCGTATGCATGTCGATTCTACGACGACAATCTGGCTCTTTCGGGTGTCGAGGTGGCTCGTACTTTGGGGCAAGATCCCGATCGGGTGTTCAAGACGCTTGTCACTGTGGGCAAGAGCGGGGAGCATTACGTGTTCGTGATCCCTGTTGTTTTTGAGCTCGACTTGAAGAAGGCGGCCTCGGCCGTGGGCGAGAAGAGCGTTGCCATGGTGAAGTCGAAGGAGCTTTTGCCGCTTACGGGGTATGTGCACGGCGGTTGCAGCCCCATTGGAATGAAAAAGAGATTTGTGACCGTGATTGACGAGACGGCGACGCTGTTCGATTCGATTATGTGCTCGGGCGGCAGAATAGGATGCCAGCTCGAGCTTTCCGTGGACGATTTGAGGCGGGCGGCTGATGCGCGCATCGCCGATGTGACGGTGTAGAGGCTACGTGCACCGGGTGGGTTCGAGCAGCGATTCGTTTGGTGCACCCAACAAGAATCATCGAACTTTCCGCCGCTCCAACTCTTCCGTTCGACTTCGATTGGCTTGCCGGGTTCGGTCGAGGATGAGAAATAAGAAAAAACTTCTTGCAATGTTAGCCGTGCTTTGCCATAATATCCAGGCTGCTTTTATACGTCCCCATAGTCTAGAGGTCAGGACGCGGCCCTTTCAAGGCTGAGACACGGGTTCGATTCCCGTTGGGGGCACCACAAATTTTCTACGAGCCTTTCCGGCTCGTTTTTTTATTTTCAGCTTGATATGGGCCAAAATCAGGGGTCGAGCGATCGGCGCCGGTTTCGCGGTTTCGAGATTCGGCCAAAAGCATGAGCTATAGCCCAAGTGCGCCTCCCTGTTGGTTGCCCGCTGCCCACGACTTGCGGGAGCGCGGGCCAAGACTCCTCGAGAGAAGCCCTGGGGCCGTGCATGTGCCGCAATTTACGGGAATGAGGATCGAGGGGCTTCCGTCATGCGGGTCGGTTCATGAGCTCGTGGGCTCGATATCGAGGATGCTGGCGAGAGGAATGCGTTTTACCCCTATAGACACCGAATGCGCTACCTCGTCCACTTTGGAAAGCGGCCCTCTCAGCGTGATGCGCTGTCCTCCTTCGTAGAACGAAACGCGAACGTCATCCCCTGGGTTGAGCGATTGCAGGGCCTCCGATAATTCTGCCAGGCGCTCTTCTGGAAGTTCGGGCCGAGGGATGCGCGTCGCCTCTTGGCTATGGGCGAGCTCGTGGTAGCCCTTGAGGGCGGCGAACGGCATGAACTGACGTGCCCGATCGGCATGGGGGCGTGCGACATGCCGACCATATTTGGCTACGCTTCTCTTGATGTCGCGCATCACCGCTTCTCTATAGGCGCGTTCTTGCGGGTCAATGCGCATACCGATTGCGCTCCTTCCTCTGCGTCAAGGGCTTTAAGCTTGGGTCTTGTTATGCCCGATGCCCGCCTATCTGGTTATTGCGCTCGCGGGCGGTTGCCTTTTCATGCAGGCTGGTGCCCTTCAGCATGGCGTTCTTGCCGAATTTGCCGCGAATGTTAACTACCGCCTCCTGCAGGTGGCGTTCGCGCGCCGCATCCTCCGCGTTGTCGAAGAGCGTGAGGGGCATCGATGCCTCGGGCGCAAGCCCCGCGATGCCTATGTTGATGCGTCGGATGGGGGTATCGCGGTGTGTGGTTTCGTCGAAAAGCGCGAGGAAATTTGTGGCCATGATGCGCTGTGAGTTGCTTTTTTGCCCCAGCGAGCGCATGCCGCCGGTATGCGCGCCGCCCCAGCCGTGCGCGGGCCGTGCGCCGTGGCCCCCTTCGAACATGTCTTCATCGCGGGACGCGTTCTTGTCGCGCGCGTATCCAACGTAGAGCGAGATGCGGTCCGCCACCTGCCGCGATTCTACGAGTTCGAGCACGCTGGCATCTATCATCTCGCGCAGCACCATGCGGGCTTCGTCGAACGAGTAATCGCTCGGAAGCACCTGGCCGTTGGTCATCGATCGGCCCTCGGGCACGTATGCTTGGATTTCTGCGATGGTGCACGGCTCCTGACCCCAGGCGTGGTCTATCAGAAACTCCGCGTTTACACCGAATTCGCGGTAGAGCGTTTCTTCGCGCATGGCGGCCACGCTGGCCAAATCGCGTGCGCCATATTTCTCCAGGCGGCGGGCGATGCCTGGGCCGATGCCCCAGATGTCGGTAATGGGACGATGGAACCAGATGTCGCGCTTGAAGCTCTCTTCGTCGAGCTGACCGATACCGTCGGGCGCATGCTTGGCGCATACGTCGAGCGCGACCTTGGCGAGAAAGAGATTGGTCCCGATGCCCGCCGTTGCGGGAATGCCCGTCTCGCGGCGTACATCGCTCATGAGCGTGCGGGCGAACGAGCGCGCGTCGGTGCGATAGAGGCGCAGATAGGGAGTGGCATCGATGAAGCATTCGTCGATGGAATACACGTGCACGTCTTGGGCGCTCACGCGCTTGAGATAGAGCGCGTAGATGGCCGCTGAAACCTCCATGTAGCGGCGCATGCGGGGGCGCGCCATTTCGTACTCTATTCCTTCGGGGATTTCGAACACGCGGCAGCGGTTTTTCACGCCGAGCGCCTTGAGGGCGGGCGACACCGCCAGGCAGATGGTGGTGCGAGAGCGCTCAGGGTCGGCCACGACGAGGCGGGCGCTCATGGGATCGAGCCCTCGATCAACGCATTCGACGCTTGCGTAGAACGATTTGAAATCGATGCATATGTAGGACCTCGCGCTCGTAAAATCTCCTTAATCTCGAACAGATGTTCTTATAATAGCATGAAAGTCGCGCGATGGATTGAATTCGCATGATGAACGGGGGAGAAGATATGCGGAAAACCGGTCGGCATTTCGCAGCGCTGCACCAAGGCCCCTTCGTGGTATGATGAATTGTCTAGTTCGAGCGCAGAGCGCGCATCAGGCGAGGCCCGCATTCATCGGGCGGGGCGCATGCGAACAACGTCGAAGCCACATGCGAGAAACGAGAGGCGCCATGATCAAGGAAATCGTCAAAGACCGCGAATTTTTGAGCCAGCCCGCAGAGCCCGCCACTGCAGCTGACGCGCAGGTAGCGCAGGACCTCAAGGACACGATGGAGTCGATGGGCGGAGACTGCGCATGTCTGGCCGCCAACCAAATCGGCTCGCGCAAGGCCATCATCGCCTACGAGGACGAGAAGGGTCGCATCAATGTGCTGTTCAATCCGCGCTTGGTGGCCTTCATGAAGCCCTACGATGCGGCCGAAGGGTGCCTGAGCCTGGAGGAGGCCAGCCAGGTCAAGCGCTTCGAGATCTGCACGGTGGCCTATGACGTGCTTGCGGGCGACACGCTGATTTCCCGCAGCAAGAAGCTCACCGGCTGGACGGCCGAGATCGTGCAGCATGGCATTGACCACTGCGCGGGCAAGCTGGTGTAGCGCCCGGTTGGCCGTCGGATGGTTTTGGGCAGTCGTTCTCGAGGAACGGCTGCCTTTTTTCATCCGCGGTGTTAAGCTGTGCGAAAACGAAGACATCCGTCGCGTCGGCTCCTGCGGGCGTTGACGCGCGAGAAAGCGAGCAGCCATGCAACTGATCACCCAAGAAGAGCGTCTGTGCGCCCAGGAACTGGTGGACTTCATCGCGGAATGCCCCAGCATGTTTCATACCGTTTATGCCGCCTGCACCCGCCTCGATGAGGCGGGATTTACCTATGTGCCCGAATCGCATGCCTGGGAAGTGGTGCCCGGCGGGCGCTATTACACCACGCGCAACGGTTCGAGCGTCATCGCGTTCGCGGTGGGGGAGCATGCGCTCGATGATCGTGACGCATTTCATTTCCAGCTGGCGGCCGCGCATGCCGATTCGCCGGCGTTCAAAATCAAATCCGCTCCCGAACTGGAGGGGCCTGAGGGATATTTGCGCCTTAACGCAGAGGCATACGGCGGCATGATCGACTACACCTGGTTCGATCGACCTCTCTCGCTGGCGGGCCGCGTGCTGGTTCGCAACGGCGCCAAAGTCGAGAGCCGCCTGGTGGCGCTTGACGAGGATGTGGCGCTCATCCCCAGCTTGGCCGTTCATCTGGATCGCGCCGTGAACGATGGCTTTGCGCCCAACCGCGCAATCGATCTGTGCCCGCTGTTCTCGGCGGGCGAGCTCGATGCGGGCGCGTTCGATCGGATGCTCGCGCAAAAACTGGGAGTCGAGTCAAAACAGATTCTCGCACGCGATTTGTTCCTCTATAGCCGCCAGAAGGGATGCGTGTGGGGCGCGGCGGGCGAGTTCGTTTCGTCGCCCAAGCTAGACGACCTCATGTGCGCATTCGCTTCGCTCAAAGCGTTCCTCGCATCGGGCAACGATGCCTGCGTGAGGGTGTGGTGCTGCTTCGATAACGAAGAGGTGGGGTCCAATACCAAGCAGGGGGCCATGTCTACCATCTTGCGCGATGTGCTCGAGCGTGCCTGTGAGGGTCTGGGCCTCGCGCGCGAGGATTATCATCGCGCCGTGGCGCGGTCCATGATGGTGAGCTGCGACAATGCCCATGCTGTTCATCCCAATCGCACCGAGAAATACGACGCGGGAAATCGTTGCCGTCTCAACGGCGGTATCGTCATCAAAGAGGCCGCCAACCAGCATTACTGCACCGATGCGTTCAGCCGCGCGGTGTTCGCGGCCGTATGCGACGACGCGGGCGTGCCATATCAGACGTTTGCCAACAAAAGCGACCAGGCGGGTGGCTCCACCTTGGGCAACCTGTCGAACACCCAGGTGAGCATGCATGGCGTTGACGTGGGATGCCCGCAGCTGGCCATGCATTCGTCCTATGAGACCTCCGGCGTGCGCGACGTGAGCCTGGCCATCGCGGCACTTACGGCGTTCTATGGGGCGGACATCCGCATCGATGGGGCGTCCGGCGCAACCGTCTAGAGCGATGTCGAGATCGCGTTATGCGGGTTCGATCGTGCGCGTGGGCGTGACCACGACGCTCATGCGTCGATCGTGAATGTCGGCGGGAATCTGCTCGCATAGCTGCTCGTCAAACGCGATGCCTGCCACAAGGCAGCCTTTGCGCACCTGCGGGAGGAAGGCGTCGTAGCATCCGGCTCCGAGCCCGAGCCTCATGCCGCTTTCGTCAAACGCCGCACCGGGCACCACGATAGCGTCGAGCGCTTCGGGGTCGACGGCGGTCAGGCCTGGAAAGTCCTGGTCGGGGAAAAAACGTCCCGGACGGGCGAGGAAGTCGATCGCTGCCGCGCGCCAAGTGGCCTCGTTCACCTCCATGAATTCCATTCGGAGCGGCCCTCGTGTGCAAGGGAAGGCCACATGCGCGCCGCGGGCATAGAGGCGCTCGATCAGATGGGTTGTGTCGAGCTCGTTTTTCATGGCGCAATAGGTCGCAACGAGGGGAGCCCGCTCGCCGCTGAAATCGAGGTGCGCATCGAGCAGATCGAGCGTCCGCGCGCATGCTGCCCGCGAGAGGGAGGCACGCGCGTCGTTGGGCAGCGTGCGTCGCGTCTTCAGGACGTGTTCTCGCATGATGGCTTTTTGGGTTGCGATATCCATGGCTCCTCGATTCGCGTCTCGATTGGCGGAGGCTTCGGCGGCCTGTCGAATGCGTGGCCGCCGGCTCGATTTTCGCATGATACGCGAGCCGTCTTCGCTCTCTTTTGGGCTTCCAAGGTGCGCGCCGTTGTCTTCCGCGAGCGGGCATGGCTTTACCTCGATTTTGCGTTCCTGCGCGCTTCTGCGATTTTCCAATCTGCTATGGTTGAAAGACAGCGCGTTCGCGCCTTCGCTGCAAAGCCGTGCGAGAGGGGACCGATGATTGAGTATTTCCGCGCCACCGGGGACACGCGTTCCCTCGTGAAGCTCGATGCCGAAGAGCATGGCTGTTGGATTGCATTGTTCGAGCCCACGTTCGAGGAGCTTCGCGCAGTTTCCGAGCGATTCTCAATCGACCAGGACGACCTGATGGCGCCGCTGGATCCCGAAGAGGTGTCCCGCGTAGAGCGCAACGAGAACTACACCATGTTCATCGTGGACACGCCCGTACGCGATGAGACGCCGGGTGCTTACGGCTACAAGACCATCCCCATCGGCGTGTTCGAAACGCCGCACCACGTCATCTCGGTATGCTCGATGTACCGCATTCCCATCATCGCTTTGCTCAAGCGACAGCGAAACCTGCACGATACGGCCGAGGTGCGCAAGTTCACGAGCGACATGCTGCTGGCGTCATCCTCGGCGTACTTCACATCGCTGCAGGTGCTCAACAGGCGGCGTATGCGCCTTGAGCAGGATATGGAACACCCTACGCGCAAGGATCTCGAAGAGCTGTTCGACCTGGACGAATCGTTCGTGTACCTCACCACGTCGCTTGCCACCAACGACATGATGCTCGAGCGCTATCGGCGCTACGTGCTGCTTTCGGCCGACGAGGAGGTGCGCGAGCTGTTCGACGATGTGATCATCGAGAACCGTCAGGCGCTCGAAACCACGCGCATCTATTCCCAGATTCTCGACTCCACCATCCAGCATTTCAGTATGACTATCGACCAGGATCTGAATCGCACGATGCAGCTGGTGGCTACCATCACGCTCGTGCTGTGCGTGCCCACCATCGTGGGCGGTTTTTTCGGCATGAACCTGGAGGGCATCCCCCTCGCCGACTCGCCTTACGGTTTCGCCATTGTGACGGGCGTGACCGCCGTGCTGCTGGTGGCCTTGCTCGCGCTGCTCAAGAAGTTGAAATGGTTCTAGGGGCCGCGTTGCTTCGCGCACGGAGGCGGTTCGATGCCGCATTGGCCTCGGGCGGTCGCCAGATAATCGTTTGTTGTGCACGATGTGCCCCGCGCATCGCCGTCCTGCCGGCAAGATGCCGCTTTGTGGGCTTTGGGCGAATCCGCGAGAATGCCGTTCGCCGATTGATGGTTGCAATGCCTGCCGTTCGCCGCAAGAGACTTTACACAGATTTGAACTTTATCTGACGCGCGGTTTTACGTTGCCCCGCTACACTATGAAAGGTTGCGCAAATGCTGTTGCATTGCGTGCTTGTCCTGCCCAAGCCACAGTCCAAAGAAGGGAACCGGAACAAGAAATGGAGCTAGGAACTCTCATAGTCGTCGGGCTCGTCATCATCGTCGCGCTCATCTTCGACTTTACGAACGGCTTTCACGATACGGCCAACGCCATGGCAACGTCTATCGCCACCGGCGCGCTGAAGCCTAGGACTGCCGTTCTCGCCGCCGGCACGCTCAACCTGATCGGCGCATTTCTGTCTGTCGAGGTGGCAAAGACCATCTCGGGCGGCCTCATCAACGAGGACGCCGTGACAATAGCGCCGGAGTTTATTCTTGCCGGCCTGATCGGTGCCATTCTGTGGAATCTGCTTACGTGGCTTGTGGGCCTGCCGTCCAGCTCCTCCCATGCCCTGTTCGGCGGCCTGGTTGGCGCCGTTATTGTGGGCGCGGGTGCCGCCGGTGTGAACTTTGGCGCGGTGCTTACCAAGATTCTTCTCCCGTCCATTCTTGCCGTCATCGTGGCCGGCCTGGCTTCGTTCACGGCGACAAAGATAATAACGGCGATTACCAAGCGCATGAACCAGGATAAGGTCGAATCTGGTTTCCGCCATGGCCAGACGGTCACCGCCTGCCTGGTGGCGCTCTCGCACGGCACCAATGACGCCCAGAAGACCATGGGCATCATCACGCTGACGCTTGTTGCGGTGGGCGCCCAGGCCCCCGACACCAATCCCCAGATGTGGGTTGTGGCCGTGTGCGGCCTCGCCATCGCCTTGGGCACCTACATGGGTGGCTGGCGCGTCATCCGTACGCTGGGCAAGGGTCTGACCGAAATCAACACGCCGCAGGGCTTTGCCGCCGAGGCGAGCTCCGCCACCGTCATTCTCACGTCCTCCCACCTGGGCTTCGCCCTTTCCACCACGCAGGTGTGCTCCGGTTCCATTATCGGCACCGGCCTTGGCACCAAGGGTAACGAGGTCAACTGGGGCGTTGCCGGCCGCATGGTCATCGCCTGGTTGGTTACGTTCCCGGCCGCTGGCCTGATCGGCGCCTTCACTTGCCTGTTTACCAAATTCGGTACCGCGGGCACCGTCTTCATCGTGCTGGCCGCCCTGGTCGCCGGCTTCGTTATCTTCCGTCTGTCGCGTCGCAACCCCGTTAACGCCATGAACGTCAACGACCGTTCCGACGTCAAGCTGAACGCCGATTCCGACACTACCGCCCAGGCTGCCTAAAGGAGGGGAGCATCAATGCAGGAACTCATCATGCAGGAAGTCACCGGCTTCGCCACGGTGCTCATCACCGCCGTAGTTGTTGCGGCCGCCATCGCGACGCTGTATTCTTGTGGACTCCGTTTGTGGGAAAAGGGCGCCGAAGGTGCCGTTGTGGCGCGTGCCATTTCCATCGTATGCTTCGCCGCATGCGTCGTGATCGTGCTGTTCGCCCTGTGGCTGATCGTGCCCATCTTCCACTAAGCGTTTCGTTTTCGTCGAGCGATTCGTCTTGTCGGCCAATCGGTCTCAAGGCGCCCGCGCACGCTGCGCGGCGCAGGGGGTACGGCGTGGTTTTGACAGACGTTTCGCATGGCTATAGAGAGGTTATGACCTATGACTAAGATTCTTGTAGGCGTTGACGGCACCGCTCGCGGCGATCGCGCCGTGGAGTGGGCCGCCCGCCGCGCTCACCGCACCTCGTCTCAGCTCACTCTGATCACGGCGGTTGGCCTGGATTCCGCCAAGGCTTTCGGCGCCGACACCGATGCGGTGCGCGATACCGTGGAGGCCGCTCTGAAGGGCCTTGCCGAGAAGATCGTGCAGGAGTGCGAAGGTGTTCAGGTTGATTGGCTGATTCACGACGAGGGCATTCTCGAGGCTCTGGCAGATGCATCCGAGGGCTATGACATGGTGGTTCTGGGCTCGCATCATAACGCCAAGATCGGCGAGATGCTGGGCGGCACCAAGGGCTTGAGGCTTTCCATCACGGCATCCGTTCCCACGGTGGTCGTGCCCGAGAGCTGGAGCTTCGACGACCAGGGCAGGGGCATCGTTGTGGGCGTGGGTCCCGACGACTTTGACGAGGGCGCCATTTCCTTCGGCGTGCGCGAGGCCATCGCCACCGGTGAAACCCTGGAGCTCGTTTCCGCGTGGGGTCTGCCCGCCGGCTTGTCGCGTCCCGCTGAGGCCATGGGCGGCGGCCTGGGTCCTGTAGGCGATCAGTTCCAGGCGAAGATCGACGCGCATATCGAGCGCATCAAGGCCGAGCACCCCGATCTTGAGGTATCCGGGCGCACCATCGAGGGTTCCTCGCCGTCTAAGGTGCTGATCGCGCACGGCGGCAAGCGCCGTCTGCTGGTCATGGGCACGCATGCCCGCTCCGCGTTCGGCCGCGCCATCTTCGGCTCGGTCACGCACGACGTGCTGCTGAGCCCCAACATCCCTACCGTGGTGGTTCCCAAGCCGTAAGCGTCTGAGCACGTATTTGTTTCATGGCGTCGTCCGAAAGGGCGGCGCTTTTTTGCGTTGCCGCACAAATTGACGGGCATTTCAAGAAATTTCTTCACATTCGGTGCAAAAATGCGTTAAAGAATGGCGAAAAGTACTAACTGAACTGGGATAATAATAAATACACGCAATGGATACGCCCGGACGCGTGGCGTTTGACAGCCCATGTCAGCGGTGTTAAAGTACCGCCTTGCGTCTGATGCAGGCGTTTGTTTTCGTGCCTCGTATGCTGCGTGACAGAAAACAAGGATAACCCAAGCGGGCGGCCCCAGGGTTGAGAAATGGGCCAAGCGCAAGGCGCATCCAATCTGTAGGAAATAGGCGAATTAAGAGGAGAACTACTTTGCCTACCATCAACCAGCTGGTCCGCAAGGGCCGCGCCAAGCAGGTCGACAAGAAGAAGACCCCGGCGCTCAAGGGTAACCCCCAGAAGCGTGGCGTGTGCACCCGCGTGTACACCACCACCCCCAAGAAGCCGAACTCGGCTCTGCGTAAGGTCGCTCGTGTCCGTCTCGTGAACGGCACGGAAGTGACCGCGTACATTCCTGGCATTGGCCACAACCTGCAGGAGCACTCCATGGTGCTCATCCGCGGCGGCCGTGTTAGGGACCTCCCCGGCGTGCGCTACAAGATCATCCGCGCCGCCCTTGACTGCGCTGCTGTGAACAACCGCATGCAGGCCCGCAGCCGCTACGGCGCCAAGCGCCCCAAATAAGTAGGAGTAAGACGCGCGGGCTTTGAGGAACAAGGCCTAATGGGCGAAGCGCCCGGAGCCCGACCCGGGAGGGGAGGGCGGCCCGAATAGATAGGGCAAATATGGGAAACGCCCCGAAGCGCGCACAGAACATGAAGGAGCATTACTATGCCGCGTCGTGCAGCAGCCGTCCGTCGTGAAACTCAGCCGGACGCAGTGTACAACAACCGTTTGGTCACGCAGCTGATCAACAAGGTTCTTCTTGACGGCAAGAAGTCCCTCGCCGAGCGTATCGTCTACGGCGCATTCGACATCGTTGCCGCCAAGTCCGGGCAGGATCCCCTGTCTGTGTTCAAGAAGGCTATGGACAACGTTCGCCCCACGCTCGAGGTCAAGCCGAAGCGTGTTGGCGGCGCAACCTATCAGGTCCCGATGGAAGTCAACCCCCGTCGTGCCACCACGCTCGCCATCCGTTGGATCGTGGACTTCTCCCGCAAGCGCAAGGAGCACACCATGGCTCAGCGTCTTGCCGCCGAGATCCTGGATGCGTCCGAGAACACCGGCGCTTCGGTGAAGAAGCGCGAGGACCTGTACAAGATGGCCGAGTCCAACCGTGCGTTCTCGCACTACCGCTGGTAAGAGAAGGGCAAGCAATCAATGGCTACTCCTAAGATTTCTCTTCAGGATACCCGCAACATCGGCATCATGGCCCACATCGATGCGGGCAAGACGACGACTACCGAGCGTATCCTTTACTACACCGGCAAGACCCACAAGATCGGTGAGGTTCACGAGGGCGCTGCCACCATGGACTGGATGGTCCAGGAGCAGGAGCGCGGCGTAACCATCACCTCCGCCGCTACCACCTGCTACTGGAAGTACCCCGGTGGCGCTGAGGACGGCAAGTCCTATCGCTTCCAGATCATCGACACCCCCGGCCACGTGGACTTCACGGCCGAGGTCGAGCGCTCGCTGCGCGTCCTCGACGGCGCCGTGGCCGTGTTCGACGCGGTTGCCGGCGTGCAGCCTCAGTCTGAGACCGTGTGGCGTCAGGCCGAGCGCTACGGCGTTCCTCGTATCGCGTTCATCAACAAGTACGACCGCGTGGGCGCTGACTTCTTCCATGCCATCCAGACCATGCGCGATCGCCTGGGCGCAAATGCCGTGGCAGCGCAGATTCCGATGGGCGCCGAGGACAACTTCTGGGGCGTCATCGACCTGGCTACCATGACCGCATGGGACTTCAAGGCCGACGACAAGGGCATGACCTACCCCGAGGCCATGGATGAGATTCCGGCCGAGTTCGCCGAGCTCGCCGCCGAGAAGCGCCAGGAGCTCGTGGATGCCGCCGCAGACTGCGACGACAACCTGATGGAGAAGGTCCTCATGGACGAGGAATTCACCGTTGAGGAGCTCAAGGCCGCGCTTCGCAAGGGTGTCATCGAGTGCAAGGTCAACCCCGTGTTCGTGGGCTCCGCCTACAAGAACAAGGGTGTGCAGGAGCTGCTCGACGCCGTGGTTGACTACATGCCTTCCCCGGTAGACGTTCCCGCCATCAAGGGCACGAACCCCGATTCGGGCGAAGAGGACGAGCGTCCGAGCGACCCCAAAGCTCCGTTCGCCGCTCTGGCCTTCAAGATCATGACCGACCCCTTCGTGGGCAAGCTCACCTATCTGCGCGTGTACTCCGGTTCCCTTGACGCCGGTTCCTACGTGGTCAACGCCACCAAGGATAAGAAGGAGCGCATCGGCCGCCTGCTGCAGATGCACGCCAACCAGCGCGTCGACGTGGATAAGTGCTCTGCTGGCGACATCGTTGCCGTCGTGGGCCTGAAGGACACCACCACCGGCGACTCCCTGTGCGATGAGGGCCACCCCATCATCCTGGAGTCTATGGGATTCGCCGATCCGGTTATCGACATCGCCGTCGAGCCCAAGACCAAGGCCGAGCAGGATAAGATGATGATCGCCCTGCAGAAGCTGGCCGAGGAGGATCCGACCTTCCGCGTGTCCACCAACCACGAGACCGGCCAGACCATCATCGCCGGCATGGGCGAGCTCCATCTGGAGATCATCATCGACCGTCTGCTGCGTGAGTTCAAGGTCGAGGCCAACGTTGGTAAACCGCAGGTTGCCTACCGCGAGCGTCCGGGCCACGAGGTTCTTTCCGCCGAGGGCAAGTTCGTTCGCCAGTCTGGTGGTCGCGGTCAGTACGGCCATGCGATCATCAACATGTACCCGCAGGAGGCCGGTGCCGGCTACGAGTTCGAGAACAAGATCGTGGGCGGCGTGGTTCCCAAGGAGTACATCCCCGCTATCGACAAGGGCATCCAGGAGGCGCTGAACTCCGGCGTTCTGGCCGGCTACCCCGTCGAGGATGTGCGCGTCGAGCTGATCGACGGCTCCTATCACGAGGTCGACTCCTCCGAGGCGGCGTTCAAGGTCGCAGGCTCCATGGCTATCAAGGACGCTCTGCGCAAGTCCGATCCGGTCATCCTCGAGCCTATGATGGCCGTCGAGGTTGAGACCCCCGAGGAGTACATGGGCTTCGTCATGGGTGACATCCCCAGCCGCCGTGGCCTAATCCAGGGCCAGGAGAAGCGCGGCAACGCGGCTGTCATCAGCGCGAAGGTTCCGCTGAGCCAGATGTTCGGCTACGCTACCGACCTTCGTTCCGGTACCCAGGGACGTGCGAGCTACACCATGCAGTTCGACTCCTACGAGCCGGTTCCCAAGAACGTGGCCGAAGAGATTATCAGCAAGGCTGGCGGAAAGAACGCCTAACGGCACCGCCCGCGCTATTTGGAGGAAATGAAAGTGGCTAATCAGAAGATTCGCATTCGCCTGAAGGGCTACGATCATGAGATCGTGGATCAGTCCACCAAGCTCATCGTCGACACCGCCCAGAAGACCGGTGCCAAGGTCTGCGGACCTATTCCCCTGCCCACCGAGCGCAACCTGTACTGCGTCGTTCGCGGTCCCCATGTCAACAAGGACTCCCGTGAACAGTTTGAGATGCGTACCCATAAGCGCCTGATCGACATCTTGGAGCCGACCCCCTCGACGGTCGATTCGCTCATGCGTCTCGACCTCCCCGCGGGCGTCGACATCGAGATCAAGCTGTAAGGAGTGTATGAGATGATCAACGCTATCTACGGCAAGAAGATCGGCATGACCCAGATCTTCGACGAGAACGACCGCGTGGTGCCCGTCACCGTCATCGTGGCCGAGCCCAACAAGGTCTGCCAGGTCAAGACCACCGAGACCGACGGCTACGAGGCCGTGCAGCTTGGCTTCGGCTCCATCAAGGAGAAGAAGGTCAACAAGCCCATGGCGGGTCACTTCGCCAAGCAGGGCATCGCTCCCACTCGTTACCTGCGCGAGGTTCGCGTGGAGAACGCGTCGGAGTACAAGGCCGGCGACGAGCAGACCGTGGCTGCTTTTGCCGAGGTGAAGAAGGTCGACGTGACCGGCACCTCTAAGGGTAAGGGCTTCCAGGGCGTTATCAAGCGCCATGGCTTCGGCGGCGGCCGTGCCTCCCACGGCTCGCACTTCCATCGCATCCCCGGTTCCATCGGCCAGTGCGCCACGCCTTCCCGCGTGTTCAAGGGCGTACGCCTGCCGGGCCACATGGGCTGCGACACCGTGACCGTCAAGAACCTCGAGGTCGTTCGCGTTGACGCCGACCAGAACCTCATCCTGGTCAAGGGCTCCGTGCCGGGCGGCAAGAACGGCATCGTGCGCGTTCGCATGGCTTAAGCGACCTTACCTTATAAGAGGAGTACACCATAATGGCAAACATTGAGATCAAAGATGCCAGCGGCAACAAGGTCAAAGAGGCCGAGCTTTCCGCCGCTGTGTTCGGCATCGAGCCGAACGTGCATGTGATGCACACGGTCGTGCGCTCCATTCGCGCCGGCCTGCGTCAGGGCACGCACGACACCAAGACCCGCGGCGAGGTCCGTGGCGGCGGTAAGAAGCCGTGGCGCCAGAAGGGCACCGGCCGTGCCCGTCAGGGCTCCATCCGTTCTCCCCAGTGGACGGGCGGCGGCACTGTGTTCGGTCCGCATCCCCGCAGCTACGCCTTCCGCGTGAACCGCAAAGAGGTCAAGCTGGCTATGCGTTCCGCCCTGTCCGCCAAGTTCGCTGACGGCGAGCTGATCGTGGTTGACGGCTTCAATTTCGAGAAGCCCTGCACCAAAGACGCCGTGGCTGCGCTCAAGGCCCTGGGCTGCGACCGCCGCACCACGCTCGTGATCGCTGATGACGACGTGAACACGTTCCTGTCGTTCCGCAACATCCCGACCGTGACCATCGTCCCCGTTTCCGAGGCTACCACCCTGGAACTCGTCGACAACAAGAAGCTGGTGCTCACCGGTGCCGCTCTGGAGCGCTTCGAGGAGGTGCTTGCATAATGAAGGATCCCCGCGAGGTCATCATCCGCCCGGTCATCACCGAGCACAGCTACGACATGATGGAGAAGAACACCTACACCTTCGAGGTGGCCAAGGACTCCAACAAGGTCGAGATTCGTCAGGCCGTCGAGGCAATCTTCAACGTGAAGGTCGTTCGCGTGAACACCATCAACGTGAAGTCCAAGCCCAAGCGCGTTCGCTACCAGCTGGGTCGCACCCGCACTTGGAAGAAGGCCATGGTCACGCTGGCTGCCGGCGATACCATCGAGCTCTTCAACGCCTAAGCTGCGAGTACGCTAGCCTTATAGGTTGAGCTGATCCCGGTTCCGTTTGGAACCGGGATTTTTTTGTTTCAAGCGGAAATAAGACGTCCTCTGATGCGGGCGTGACCGGCGTTTCCGTATCGTCCGTGATGTAGGCTGCCCTTTGATGTGGGGAGGGGTGATCAAGCGGAGCGGGGCGCGCAGCTCTCCCTCGGATCGTCCATCCAATGCGGGAGGGTGCTTTACGTTGTTTTCGAAATGTAAAATCCGCATGAAAAATTACCTTCTTTCCTGTTAAAACAGCCGTTTACCGCCGACGAGCGGTTTGCGTGGCGATTGCTGGGGGAGTTTTAAGTAAACTTTTCCGACGTATCTTTTTAGCAAGGGGCATTGTGCCCTGTGCTCGGCTGATTAGTCGAAAGGGAGGATCATGGAAAATAAAGCTCTTATGAATCGCCGCACCTTCGTTGCGGGCAGCGCCGTGGCGGCGGCCACGGTCGGCCTCGGTCTGTATGGCTGCGGCGGTGGCGGAGACGACGCTTCCAGCGGCGGCGAGGGCGGCGGCAGCACCGTTCTGACGGGCGCTTGCGCTTATACGTCCACCAACGTCAACCCCGTAGGCCTCAACGGCGGCTCCGCTCTGATGCTTGCTGCTACCTATCATGTGTTCGAGGGCCTGTACGATCTCGATCTGCACACCTACGACACCTACAACGCGCTGGCTGCCGATGAGCCGGTGAAGGTGTCCGACACCGAGTACGAGGTGACGCTGCGCGAGGGCGCCAAGTTCTCCGACGGCTCCGATGTGACCGCCGCCGACGTGGTGAATGCGTTCGAGAAGAACATGGCCGACGCAACCTGCGGCGCGTTCCTCACGTTCATCGATTCCGTCGCCGCCAAGGACGACACCACCGTCACCATCACCTTGAAGTACCCCTTCGAGAGCCTGCTCAAGAGCCGTCTGAGCGTGGTCAAGGTGTTCCCCGCCTCCATGACCGACGACGAGCTGGCCACTATGCCTATCGGTACCGGCCCGTGGATGTATGAGTCCGTGGACGGCAACGACGGCGGCACCATCACCTTTGTTCCCAACCCGAACTACAACGGCTCTCTGCCCGCAGGCGCCGATCAGATGACCTGGAACATCCTGCTGGACAACACCTCCCGCACCACCGCGCTGCAGGAGGCCTCCGTTCAGGTTATGGAGAACGTGCCCGACGCCAACGCCGAGCAGCTGCAGGGCGCGGGCGCCACGGTTGAGTACCTGCAGGGCTTCAACCAGCCGTTCTTCATGTTCAACACCAAGAAGGCTCCTTTTGACGACGTGCGCGTGCGCCAGGCCTTCTTCTATGCCATCAATGTGGATCAGCTGATTTCCAACCAGATGGCCGGCCATGCTGCCAAGGTTACCGGCTTCCTGCCTCAGAACCATCCCAACTATCATCAGGCGTCCACGGTGTACGAGTACGACCCGGAGAAGGCAAAGAGCCTGCTCGCCGAGGCCGGCGTGGAGAACCTCGAGTTCACCATGGTCACCAACAACAACTGGGTAAGCGACCTTGCCGCGCAGATCCAGAACGACCTGGCCGCCGTTGGCATTACCATGACCAACGCCGAGCAGACCATCAACTGGGCCGAGTATGCGGCTCCCGAGGATGGCGGCGTGCTCGACTACGACGTCATGCTCACCCCGGGCGACCCCACCTGCTTCGGCAACGATCCCGACCTGCTGATGAACTGGTGGTACGGTGACAACATCTGGACCCAGGGCCGCACCTGCTGGAAGGGCTCCGAGGAGTGGCAGCAGCTGCAGGACCTCATGCAGGAAGCCCGCGAGGCGACCGATGAGGCCACCCAGCAGGAGCTGTGGAACCAGTGCTTCGACATCCTGGCCGAGCAGGTGCCGCTGTACCCGCTGTTCCACCGCGAGCTGGCCACCGGCTACCAGCCCACGATGATCGAGGGCTTTGAGCCCATCGCCACCACCGGCCTGATCTTCCTGGGTGCCAAGCCCGTCGCGTAAAGCCTGCGACGTTCGCACAGCGCTTCGAAGGCCCGTCTCTTTTGGCGGGCCTTTTCCCTGTCCAGCACCCCGCTCGCCACCCGACGTCGTCGGACGGCAGGCGGGGGAGGGAATCCGCCGGTCCGAGGTCATACAAACGGCTTCGTTCATGTCCTCGGACGAGCGAGTTTCATATACAATTAACAAATATGTGTAAAAGGCGACGACGTGCAGGGTGCGGCGTCGCTGAATTGTCCGTTCGACAAGTGAAAGGGGGTCGAGGTGAGCAATCTCCTTCGTCTGATTGGCCGGCGTCTTATCGCACTGCCCATCATGATCATCGGCGTTACCCTCCTCGTATTCTTCCTCATGGCCCTCTCGCCGATCGACCAGGCGTATTCCGTCCTGGGCGAGAATGCGACCGTGGAGCAGGCCGAACAGTATCGAGAGGAACACGGCCTTAACGATCCCATCCTGGTTCAGTATGGCAACTATATGGTGGGCCTGGTTCAGGGCGATTTGGGCACCTACGGCGCGAACAGCGCTTCTGTTGCCGACCGTATCGCAGATGCGCTTCCCATCACGTTGCAGCTGACGTTCATGGGTCTCATCATCGCAGTGGTGATTGCGGTTATTCTGGGCGTGATTTCGGCGCTGTATCGCGACCGATGGCCCGACCAGATCATTCGCGTGTTCTCCATCGCCTGCATCGCGACGCCTTCCTTCTGGCTGGCGGTTCTGTTGATTCTGCTGTTCTCGTCCATGCTGCACCTGCTGCCTGCTTCCGGTCCCCTGCCGTCGCTTGCCGATGATCCGGGTGCATGGATGGAGCGTATGGCAATGCCCGCGTTCGCTCTGGGCGTGCCTGTGGCGGGACAGCTGACGCGCGTCATCCGCACGTCTATGGTGGAGGAGCTTGACAAGGATTACGTGCGCACCGCCATGGGATTCGGCATTCCCAAGGGCGTGGTCATCGCGCGCAACGTGCTCCGCAACGCGCTCATCACCCCCGTCACCGTGCTTGGCCTGCGTATCGGCTACTTGATCGGCGGCGCCGTGGTTATCGAGGTCATCTTCAATCTGCCCGGCATGGGCATGGCTATCGTTTCCGGCATCCAGTCCAATTACACGCTGCTCGTGCAGGGCGTGGTGCTGGTTGTTGCCATTACGTTCATTATTATCAACATCATCGTGGATATGCTTTATATCCTGATCGATCCGCGAATCAGGACGGTGTAGCATGGTCAAACTTAGAGAAAACCTCACGCAAAAGATGGAGGCGAACCCGGGCAAGGTGCGCTTCCGCCGCTGGAAGGCCATGACCATCGGTTCGCGCATCTCGCTTGTCGTGCTGGTGCTCATCATCCTGATCGCTGCCACCGCGCAGTGGATCGCGCCGCATGATCCCTACGAGATTTTCACTGCCCGTATGGCGCCCGATTCTCAGTTCCTTTTCGGAACCGACGACAAGGGCCGCGACGTTCTGTCGCGCATGATGTACGGTGCGCGCTACTCGCTGGTCATCGGTCTGGGCGCTACGGCGTTCGCCTTGGTCCTTGGATCTATAATCGGCGCTCTGGCCGCCGTTACGCGCAAGTGGATCTCCGAGGTCATCATGCGCGTTCTCGATGTGGTCATGTCGTTCCCCGGCATCGCCCTGGCCGCAACGTTCGTTATCGTGTTCGGCAATTCGGTGCCTTCGTTGATTCTCGCCATCGGCATCCTGTATGTGCCGCAGATCGCCCGCATCGTGCGCGCTAACGTGATGAGCGAGTACAACCAAGATTACGTGCGCGCCGTGGTGGTAAGCGGCGCCCGTGCTCCGTGGATTCTCATGAAGCACGTGGTGCGCAACTGCATCGCTCCCGTTTTGGTGTTCACCATCGTGCTCGTGGCCGACGCCATCGTGTTCGAGGCCTCGCTGGCCTTCATCAGCGCCGGCATCCCCGAGCCCACTCCTACGTGGGGCAACATTTTGGCTGACGCTCGCAACGGCGTTCTGGCCGGCCGCTGGTGGCAGGCGCTGTTCCCGGGCCTTGCCATCATGATCACGGTGCTGTGCCTGAACATTCTGTCCGAGGGCATGACCGACGCTTTGGCCGCAGCCCCCAAGGCAGCCGTCAAGGCGAGCGATTCCGATCTCAACTCCGACCGCGAAGCCGACCGCCTGGTGTCCGACCCCAAGCTGGCTTATGCCACTCAGGCCGAGTCTCTCAAAGCCCGACTGGCGCAGCTCAAAGAGGTGGAAAACACGCGTACCGATCGCTTTGCCTCTGACACCTCGCATGAGCCGATCCTCGAGGTCAAGAACCTTTGCATCAAGTTCCCGCGCCACGGCGATGTGAACGTGGTGGACAACATCAGCTTCAAGGTGCGCCCGCATCAGACCATGGGCCTGGTGGGCGAGTCCGGCTGCGGCAAGTCCATCACCTCGCTCGCCATCATGGGCCTGCTCGATCCCAAGGCGCAGATCTCCGGCGAGATTCTGTACAACGGCCAGAACCTGCTGAAGATGAGCCAGAAGGAGCTCAACACCCTGCGCGGCCGCGAGATCGCCATGGTGTACCAAGACGCTCTGTCGTCTTTGAACCCGTCCATGCTCATCCGTTCCCAGATGAAGCAGCTCACCAAGCGCGGCGGCACCCGCAGCGCCGAGGAGCTGCTGGAGCTGGTGGGCCTCGATCCCAAGCGCACGCTGGATTCGTATCCGCATGAGCTTTCCGGCGGCCAGCGTCAGCGCGTGCTCATCGCCATGGCCCTTACGCGTGACCCCAAGGTCATCATCGCCGACGAGCCCACTACCGCGCTCGACGTAACCGTGCAGAAGCAGGTAATCGACCTGCTGAACAAGCTGCAGGCCCAGCTGGGATTCGCCATGGTGTTCGTGAGCCACGACCTGGCGTTGGTGGCCGAGGTGGCCAACTCCATCACGGTCATGTACGCCGGTCAGGTGGTCGAGCAGGGGTCGGTGCACGACCTGCTCACCAACCCCATCCACGAGTACACGCGCGGCCTTCTGGGCTCGGTGCTTTCCATCGAGGCCGGCAGCGGGCGTCTGCACCAGGTTCCCGGCTCGGTGCCCAGCCCCAAGGATTTCCCGAAGGGTGACCGCTTCGCGCCGCGTTCGAGCCATCCCGACCTGCATTCCGATGTGCGTCCTATTCTCAAGAAGTGGCAGGATACGAACCATTGGTATGCCGAGCTGCCTGATGACGAGATGAAGCGTCTGGGACTCACCCCCGTCGCCGAAGGAGGTGTGCAGTAATGATCGATTCCATGCAAGAGTTCACGGCTCCTGCCGTCGATCCCACGGTTCCCATCATCAAGCTCGAGGATATCCATGTGATCTTCAAGACGCGCACGGGCTCGCTGCTGCACCCCAACAAGGTGCACGCCATCAACGGCCTTTCGCTCGAGCTCATGCCCGGTGAGACCATCGGCATTGTGGGCGAGTCTGGCTGCGGCAAGTCCACTACGGCAAATGTCATGATCGGCCTTCAGCAGCCCACTTCGGGACATGTGTATTTCAAGGGCGTTGACGTGACCAAGCGTACCGCCAAGCAGCGTAAGACCATCGGACGTGTGATCTCGGTCGTGTTCCAGGACCCGGCTACCGCCCTGAACGCCCGCATGAGCATCCATGATCAGCTCATGGATCCCATGAACGTTCACAAGGTGGGCACCAAGGCGGAGCGCGAGAAGCGCGTGAAGAAGCTCATTGAGCTCGTCGGCCTGCCCTCCTCGGTGCTCGAGGCCCTTCCGGGGCAGCTCTCCGGCGGCCAGCGTCAGCGCGTGGCCATCGCGCGCGCCCTGTCCCTTCGTCCCGATGCCATCATCGCCGACGAGCCCACCAGCGCTTTGGACGTGTCGGTGCGTGCGCAGATCCTTAACCTGCTGACCGACCTCAAGCGTGATTTGGGCCTGTCGATGGTGTTCATCAGCCACGACATTCAAACCGTGCGTTATATCTCCGACCGCATCATGGTCATGAACAAGGGCCAGGCGGTGGAGAAGGGAACGGCGAAGGAAGTGTTCGAGAACCCCAAGGATGACTACACCAAGCTCCTCCTTGGAGCCGCGCCTTCGCTGCTTCATCCCGACCTCGGAAAATAATCCATTGCGCCGGCGTAACAGCCGGCGCTTTTTTATATGACGCGCATGTCGTTGTGCGGGGATCGGGCGATCCATCTGGCTCCTTGCGCAAAGCTCGGAATGCGCGGAGCACGGTTTGCATGCGGCGGGCTTTTGCGCCGTTGGTTTTTACTACGCATGCTTCAAGTTGCTCCTTGCGCATTGAGCCATGCTTCAATATAGTTTGACTGTTTGCAAAACCTTTACGATTAAGGGGACATCATGTCTGAATCCCAATTCCGCGGCGTCATTCCTCCCGTGGTCATCCCTCTGGATGAAAACCGCAAGCTTGATCTGGAGGCGCTGGAGCGCTCCATCAATCGTATGATTGACGCGGGCGTGGACGGCCTGTTCTTCCTGGGCTCCTCCGGCGAGGTTGCGTTTTTGACCGACGCGCAGCGCTACCACGTGCTGCAGGAGGCCGTGGCCATGGTGAACAATCGCGTGCCCGTGCTGGCCGGCATCATCGACATGGAGACGATGCGCGTTGTGGACCAGGCCAAGCGTGCGAAGGGCTACGGCGTGGACGCTCTGGTGGCAACCGCCCCGTTTTATGCCCTGGGAGGCCCCAAGGAGGTGGAGCGCCACTTCCGCGCCATTCGCGAGCACACCGATCTGCCTCTGTTCGCCTACGATTTGCCGGTGTGCGTACACACCAAGCTCGATCCCACGATGCTCGTACGCCTGGGCACCGACGGCGTGATTCAGGGCGTGAAGGATTCTTCGGGCGATGACGTGCTGTTCCGCTGGCTGTGCATCGAGAACGAGCAGGCGGGGCATCCCCTGCAGGTGCTGACCGGCCATGAGGTGTGCGTCGACGGCGCCTATATGGCGGGCGCTGACGGCAGCGTGCCCGGTCTTGCCAACATCGACCCTGTGAGCTACGTCGAGCAATGGCGCGCCTATCAGTCGGGCGACTGGGAGCGCGTTCGCGAGCTGCAGGACCACCTCGCTCGCCTCATGTTCGTCACCCGCGTAGTCAAGGCCACCGTGGGCTTCGGCGCGGGCGTCGGCGCATTCAAGACCGCGCTGTGGCAGATGGGTGTGTTCAACACTAACCAGATGCGTGAGCCCGTCCAGGCTTTGGAGGGCGAGGATGTTCAGGCCATCGTCGAGGTTCTCAAGCGCGAAGGCATGATGTAGACCATGGGCGCGGATACCCGTGCCGACATCGAGACTCAGGAAACCACCGCAAGCTGGCCGCTTACGGTGGTTTCCGTCGATGTGGGCGGCACTAAGATCGCTGTTGCTACGGTGCTCTACAAGCATGAAGGGGGAGCACCGAGCATCCCCTGGAAGATTGAGGTTCCCACGAAGGCCCAACGCGGCGGCGATGCGGTTCTTGAGACTATCGTCGAGGCGGTTCGAGAGGGCATGGGCCATGCGACCACGCCCGTGGCCGGCATCGGCGTGGGCACTGCGGGACGCGTGCGCGTAGACGATGGCTCGATCGCGTACGCCGTGGAAAGCATTATGCCCGGCTGGGCAGGGCAACCCGTAAAAGCGCGGCTCTTGCAGGAGTTCGGTATTCCGTTAGCCGTGATGGGCGATGTGCAGGCTCATGCGCTGGGCGAGGCCCGCTGGGGAGCGGCCCAAGGCGCCGATACCTGCATCGTGCTCGCTCCGGGAACCGGTATGGGCGGCGGGTTTATTTGCCACGGACGCATTGTGCTGGGCGCCCACGGATTCGCCGGAGAGGTAGGGGCCACGCTCAACCCGCTCGATGGCGGCGGCGCCGTGCTCGAGTCGGTGGCCTCGGGAAGCGGCATTGAGGCGCGTTACGAGGACCTTACCGGCGAGCATGTGTCGGGCGCCGAGATTTCCCATCGCGCCTACGAAGGCGATGAGGCGGCGCGCAAGGTGATCGAGGATGCCGGGCGCGCGCTCGGCATTGCGCTTGCGGGCTGGGTGAACGTGTTCGACCCCGACGTTGCCGTGGTTTCCGGGTCAGTGACCAAGGCGGGCGTGCTGTGGCACGATGCGCTCCATAAGGCATACGAAGCGCATGTGCCCGCGGTTTTGGCCGACCTCTCCATCGTGGAGGCGGGCCTGGGGTCCGATGCGCCGCTCATCGGCGCCTCGCAGTATCTGTTGGATTCTCTCGGAATGGGTGGAAGATAGCATGAACGAGCTGATCGCGAATCTGAAAGGCAAGCTCATCGTGAGCTGCCAGGCGTATATGGGCGAGCCGTTGCGCCATCCTGAGACGATGGCGCAGATGGCACGCGCGGCCGAGCTGGGCGGCGCAGCAGCCATTCGCTGCCAGGGTCTTTCCGACATCGCCGCCATTAAGGGCCGCGTGGAGATTCCGGTGCTGGGCCTGTGGAAAGAGGGGCATGAAGGGGTATACATCACCCCTACGCTTCGCCATGCGCGTGCCTGCATCGCCGCCGGTGCCGACGTGGTGGCGCTCGATGCTACCGGCCGTCCTCGCCCAGACGGGCGTACGTTCGAGGAGACGGTGGCGGCTCTTAAGGGCGAGACGCTGGTCATGGCCGATTGCGCCTGCATGGACGATGTGCGTCGCGCCGTTGCGGCGGGGGTGGATATCATCTCCACCACGCTTGCGGGCTATACCGAGGATCGTCCCAAGACCGATGGTCCCGATTTGGATTTCGTGCGCGAGGCCGTGGCAGAGGCGGGGGATATTCCCGTGTTCTGCGAAGGGCGCATCCATACGCCCGCTCAGGCGCGCGAGGCCATGGAGGCCGGAGCGTTCGCCGTGGTGGTGGGCACCGCCATCACGCATCCCACCAGCATCACCGGCTGGTTCTGCGACGCGCTGAAGTAGCAGTTCCGCTGTTCTGCCGAACAGCGGAACGGCTTGATGAGGCGCTACGAAGGCGCTTGCGCCGTTACGCGGCCGCCCGATGCCCCATCTAGCCCCCTGCTCCTCTCGTCGCGTGCGAAGCGCGCTCGGGGTCGCGGCGGGGCTATTTGGGGGCATCGGGCGGCCGTTCGCTGTTTGTGCGGCTTCCTGCAAGTTTTTAGTGGGTCTCGCTTACGAGCTTGAGGCCGATGATGCAGCCGATAAGGCCAATGATGAGCAGCACCTTTGCTGTCGATATGGGTTCTGAACCCGTGAGCATGCCGTAGATGACGGTGATCGATGCGCCGATGCCCACCCAGACCGCATACGCGGTGCCGGTGGGAAGCGATTTCACGGCATAGGCAAGGCCGGCCATGCTGGCGATCATTCCAAGAATAAATACCACGGTGGGGACGAGTTTTGTGAATCCGTCCGATTTGCCGAGGGCGATTGCCCAGACGGCTTCCATGCATCCCGAAAGAACAAGAACGATCCAATTCATACGAATCCCTTCTCGACGGTGCGCGTCCTCGCGCGGCGTGCAGATGGTGCGTCGGGCCGCGTCGTTTGCTGCGCCAAGCAGCGAAGGGGCGAGGCGTGCCGAACGCGATATGCGCCGTCTTTTCCAACCTGGTACGGCTGCCCTCGTCAGGGATTCGCACTGCGAATCGGGATGAGTGTATCAAGCGGGGTGGCGACGCGCAAGGCGATGCGGGCCGCCACCCCGCTGATGGACCTCAAGGGCGTTAGAGGGGCTCTTCGCTGGCTTCGTCGTCAAGAACGTCCGGTAGGTGCTTCTCGACGCATGCGACGTATTCGTCCACCGACTCACGCAGTCGCTCCATGAGCGCGCCGTTGCCCACCCTATCCTGCATGCGGCCGAACGGGATGAATTCGCTCAGAAGATGCTTCTCGCCCTCTTCGATGCAGAGCGTACGGTAGCGACCGACGACCTCCAATGCCCACGGATCATCGCACGCTACGCCCGATGCCAGAAGTCCGATTGTCTCCGCCGCTATTTCATGCCACGGAGTGAGCGCGGGGCGGGAATGCTCGGGCGCCTCGGCATCGCTATCCTCGTCCAGTCCGTCGTAGCGCAGGGAGGCTTTTCCTGCAGAGCGCTGGCGGGCATTACGAGGGCCCGGTCTCTTGCCGTGCCCTGCGGACTCGCTCTTCTCCTCCATGCGCAACACGAAATCGTCAACGCCTTCGTTGTCGATCGCATCGGCGATCTTGCCCCAATCGACCTCTTCGCCCTGCACGATTTGCTCTTTGAGCTCGCGCAAGGCAACCGCCCTGTGCATGAGGCGCGTGAGCTCGCGCCCGAGCAGAAGGGCCTGCTTGTCGATGAGGCCTTCGAGGCCGTTGACGTCCACGGTGCCGGTTTCCGCCTCGAGGATGGACCGAATGTCTGCCAGCGTGCTTCCCAGGAACTTGAGCACAAGGATGCGCTGCAGTTCGAGTTCGTTCTCCTTGGAATAGAGGCGCCTGTTTTGAGGCCCCTTCGCCGAAGGGGCCAGCAGGTGCTTTTGGTCGTAGTATTGGACGGTGCGCACGGTTACGCCCGAGCGCCGAGCGAATTCTCCGACGGTCCAGTATTGCGTAGATTCCATCGCATGCTTCCTTTCCTAGCGATGTCGCCGCATGCTTTGCGGCCTTGCGGCGTGCGCTCTTTCTGCCAAATCGGCGTTCCGCTTCGGTCGTCGCAGGCGAGTCGCACGGCACGTCGTGCCACCCTACGTGACGACGCAGCGTCGCTGTCAATACGGTGAAGGGCGCCTGTCTGTGTTCGGGTGCAGAATGGTCGATATCAGGTCGGAAAGAAAGGGAAAAAGATAAATGTTACTGTTATGGCAACAAATATTCACAGACGAAAATAGAGGATAATAGGCGCAACGATACGAGACGTTCTGCGACGTCGGGCGGTTGGCGTGATGCTGGCGGGCCGTGCGGGGAGATGCGGTTGAGGTGGGCTGCGCGAACCGGTCGCTAGAGAGGTAGGTGCGTATGAAGGTCCTCATTATCGGCGGTGTTGCCGGAGGTGCGACGGCGGCGGCTCGACTGCGTCGCCTGGACGAGACGGCTGAAATCGTGGTGATCGAGCGCACGGGGTACGTGAGCTACGCGAACTGCGGCCTGCCGTACTACGTGGGCGGCGCCATCAAAGACCGCGCCAAACTCACCCTGCAGACGCCCGAGAGCTTTCGGAGCCGCTTCAATGTAGATGTGCGCGTGCGGCAGGAGGCCGTAGCGATCGACCGCGCAGCGAAAACGGTTGCGATCCGTAGGCTGGAGGATGGGTCGGAGTATGCGGAATCGTACGACAAGCTGATTCTTTCGCCCGGCGCCAAGGCGACGGTGCCCGATCTGCCCGGTATGGACGCGAAGCGCCTGTTCACGCTTCGTACGGTGGAAGATACGTTCGCCATCGCCGATTTCATCGAGCGCGAGCATCCGCGAACGGCGACCGTGGTGGGTGCAGGATTCATCGGCCTCGAGATGGCGGAGAACCTGACCGAGCGTGGCATCAAGGTGACGGTGCTGCAGCGCGGCGGGCACGCGATGCCCACGCTGGATGGCGATATGGCGGCGCTAGTGCATAATGCGCTGCGCGAGCATGGCGTGACGCTTATGCTGGGTGCGGGCGTGACCGGATTCGAGGAGCGTGAAGATGGAGGGATGCGTACGCTGCTCAAAAGCGCCGCTCCGGTCGATTCCGACATGGTGTTGCTTTCGGTGGGCGTGACGCCCGAGAGCGACCTTGCGCGTGATGCGGGACTTGACCTGGGCTTGCGCGGAGCCATCAAGGTTGACGAGCATATGCGCACGAGCGATCCGGACATCTATGCGGTGGGCGATGCGGTGCAGGTGAAGAACTTCGCTACGGGCGATGCGGCGCTTATCGCGCTTGCCGGTCCCGCCAATAAGCAAGGACGCATCGCGGCGGACAACATCTGCGGCATTCCCCGTGCGTTTAAGGGGTCGCAAGGTTCTTCGGTCATGAAGCTCTTCGACGGGACCGTCGCATCGACGGGGCTCACGTGCAAGGCGGCGGAAGCGGCCGGCCTTGGCTTCGACTACGTGCTGCTTGCGCCTGCCAACCACGCCACGTACTATCCCGGATCTTCGTCCATGACGCTCAAAGTGGTGTTCGAACGGTCGAGCGGGCGCATTCTGGGCGCCCAAGCCGTGGGCCGCGAGGGCGTGGAGAAGCGCATCGACGTGATTGCCACGGCGATGCGGGCGCGCATGACGGCGAGCGACTTAACCGAGCTCGATTTGTGCTATGCGCCGCCGTATTCCTCCGCGAAAGATCCCGTAAACATGGCGGGCTACATCATCGAGAACGTTCTTGAAGGTCGCGTACGCCAGGTGACGTGGGACGATGTTGCTGCCGTCGCGGAAAAGGGGATTCGCGATGCGGATGAGGCGGAAAGCCCCAGGCCGCCCCTTGTGCTGCTCGACTGCCGCACCGACGGCGAATTCGCGCGCTCCCATATAGAAGGCGCGCTCCATATTCCTCTGGACGATTTGCGCGACCGTCTGGACCTGCTCTCACCCGATTGGGAGATTTGGGTGTACTGCCAAAGCGGCCTGCGCAGCTACGTCGCCTGCCGCATCCTTGAGCAGCATGGGTTCAGCTGCGCAAACATCGCGGGCGGCTACGGGTTCTACGAGCAAACCGCGCTTGACCGCTCGGTGCGCACCGACGGCGTGGGCCCGTGCGGGATGGCTGCGGAATAGGATGCGGGATGCGGCGTCGGCGCGCACGAGGTGGCCGGAAGGCATTGCGCGCTGCCCGCAAAAGCTATACTGGACGAGACGAGAGAGGCCCGGGCGCCGAGCCCGGGCACGTTTGGTGCGGCGAAGGAACATGCATGCAAGATGAGATTCTGACCGAAGATTTGTTGGCGCGTCTGCTGTCGGCGGAAAAGCCCGAAGCCTATCTGGAAGAGGGAACGACGCTTGAGCGGACGCTGCCTGACTATCTGTTCGAGCTGCTTGCCGATCGCGGCATGCGGCGCTCCGAGGTTGTGCGCGCATCGGGCCTTAATCCTACCGTGGTCTACGATACCTTTACCGGCAAAATGGTGCCAGGGCGCGATAACGCCATCATGCTGGCGTTTGGGTTGCGCTGCGACGTGCGTGAGACGCAGCGGCTCTTGAGGCTGGCCGGATCCGCCGAGCTGTGGCCCAAGGTGCGTCGCGATGCCATCATCATCTGGTGCATCAAAGAAGGCAAGACCCGCAGCCAATGCGACGACGAGCTGTGGAAGTTCGGCGAAAAGACGCTGTTCGGCACCGATCGCCTCCACTAATAGGGTCGTCGCTTTCCCTGGAGGGTGAAGAAGCGGTGCGCACGGCGGCGGGGCATGCGGTTGGCATGATTCAGCGCGCCGCCTGCCCGCCTCTCCGCTCTTGCCCAGCCCGTTCACCGTGACGTTCTTGCGGTGTCCTCTCGGTTGAGATTTTCAGCTGATAACTGATAATTCAGCTGATAACTGAAGAATTGGGCTATGCACTTGATTACAATTCTTGTTCGTCTGTGCGATAAGGCATGATTGCGTGCTCACGCTCGACCCCATTGCCCCTCTAGTGTTTACGTTCGGAGACGATTCGACTCACCATGCCCAACAGAAGCGACAAGCCCCTGAACAGCGAGCAGCTGATGCACGCCATGAGCGTTGACGACGGCTATCGTGTGGAGCGGGTGCTTGCTCGTGGCGCGGGAGGCGTGACCGAGCTTGTGACCATTGATGGATCGGGGCCGTTCGTCCGTAAGAAAATACCCCGTGAACAGGCGAGACGTACGGTATGGGCGGTGCTTGCGGAATGCGAGAGCCGTTACCTGCCAAAGATTTGGGCGACATACGAGATGCCCGAGCGCTTCGTGGTAGTGTTGGACTTCGTTGCCGGCGAGACGCTCGAGAGCTATGTGAAAGGCCGTGGCGCGCTGCCCGAGGGTGAGGCGTGCCGCCTGATTGCGAATATCTGCGAGGCGGCGGACGACCTGCATGAGCATGGGGTCATTCATCGCGATATTTCGCCTGCGAACATCATCGTTTCATCCAGCGGTGCGCACCTTATCGATTTGGGAATATCCCGCATGGGCGGGACGGGCGCCGCGCACGATACGCTCCCGTTCGGCACGCCCGGCTTCGCGGCTCCCGAGCAGTACGGCTTCACCGAGACCGATAAGCGTTCCGATGTGTATTCCATCGGCCGCGTTCTGGGGTACATGCTCACGGGTGTTAATCCGAAAGATGAGGGTTTTGAAGCGCGGATTGCAAACGATGATGCCTTCTCGACATCTCTGCGCGATATCGTGTGGAGGGCGTGCGAGTTCGACCGCAGCGCACGATTCCAAAGCGCGCATGAGATGGCGCAGACGATCGCTGCGTCGGGCGTTTGCGTAGCCGGCGGCGCTTTGGACTGGCTTGGCTCAAACGGATCCGCTTCGCATGGCACCGAGATTAACGATCCTGGCGCATCCGCGCCCATCCTTGCCGGCTCTGGTTGTGCGACCGCCCCGGAAAATGGCTCTTCGTCTTCCACGGTTCCGGCAAGCGTCCCCGTCGTTTTGACCGACGCGTCCGGCGCGGCAGGAGATTCGGTGGCAGCATCGGCAAAGCAGCCGCTGAGCAAGGTGCGCATTGCGTTGATGGTGCTGTTCGCCTCTCTTGCCGCGATTGCATCGCTTGCGGGTATCGCGTTGATTCTTAACGAGGCGGGCATGCTCCCATCGAGCGGCTCAACGCAGCGCGATGCGGTGGATTCTCAGTTGGACGATGGCGGCATGTCCGCTTCGAGCGGGCGCGATGGCCAGGCGGGCCAAAATGCCGCCTCGGGCGAATCGCCTGCCGCGGGGCCTGCGGCGGCAGAAGCGGGGCGGGGTGCGAACGAGTCTGGCGATGCGATGTTTGAGGTGGTGGAATCGGGGTGGACTATTTCATCGCAGGAATCGGGCAACTATGTGCACTACGCCCTTGCTTTGCGCAGCCTGAGCGATGAAGAGGCGGTCAGATACCCCAAGGTGAGAATCACGGGGCGTGACGAAAACGGCGATCTGCTCTTTTCTGACGAACAGACCCTGAACGTGCTTTACCCCGGTCAGACCGTCTATTTCGCGTCTCTTGCCGGGGGCAATGTCGTGCCCGATACGGTGGAGTTCACGCCATGCGCCTCCGAGGACTATAACGTGACGCCTTTTGAGGGGAAGGCGTCACGATTCACCGTCGAGGGCGTTTCGGCCGTGCCCGATGGATTGAGCGGGGTCAATTTTGTGGGCGAAGTGAAAACCGATATTGCCCCGGAATCGAGCGTGGTGATGAGCGGTCTTGCCGTGACGGTGGTTTTGCGCGACGAAAACGGAGACATCATCAGCGGTGCGACGAGTTTTGTGGACCTTCCTGCGCAGGGTGAGTCCGTTCCTTTCGAGGTCAATTATTACGACTCGCCAGAATACGCTACCGTGGAAGCCTACGCTCAGGTGTGGTGACGCCTGTTTTCTGTTGCAAGAATTGATGCTTTAGACCGCTGCCGCCAGGTACTGATCGCCGCTTGCGGGTCGTCGTGCTCTATGCGCCCGTTCCTGCGATTCGCCCGTTCGTGGGCCCGATGCCAAAATTCAGTTGGCAACTGATGAAATGTGCAACGCCTTTTTCCACAATGACACCAAGTAAGAGTTTGGCACGTCGCAGCATTCGACGAACTTCTGTTATTGATCTAGCCCATCCTTAGGAGGTCGCAATGGGGTTATTTAATGATGCGAAGAAGAATTTAGAGGATGCCAAGAGGCGCCTTGCCTCCGTAAGCGGCTTGGACAGCAAAGAAGCAAGGGAGGGTATCACTCAGATAAAGAATGGCATTTCCAAAATTGGGCATCAATTGAAAGATGTCGACAAATCCTCGGTGCAATCGGTTCAAGCCAGCATTGATTCGGGGGTGGATAAAGCATCTCGATCGAAAGTTTTGCAATCCGCCGCTGATTCTGATCCGGGACGCTCCTCCGGTAGGGCATCATCCATTCTGGATCATACGAATGAGCCTATAGCAGGCCCTGCTTCAAGCGGCAAGAAAGATGGAATTCGGAACCTGCTTGCACATGCTCCTTTTCGCGGCAGGTCGGCGGGGGTTGCGTTTGCAGCAAAGGCCGGCTCGCGCCCAATGCTCATTGCGGGATTTGCCGCTATAGCACTTCTTTTGGTGATAGGGATTACAATCGGTAGCTGCAGCGGTAAAGACGACGCTGAAAGTCAAGTCGCCACTAGTGAAAATCTGCCTTTGTATTCGGTGGGCATTCATCTTGTGTGCGAAGAAAACGTTATTTTCAGCAAGTACAACATGGCTGTCTATGTCGACGACACACAGGTTGGGACGCTCGAACACGGGAAAAATGGACAATACAGCGTTCGGTTGGAGCAGGGAAATCATACTCTCAGATTGAAAAGTGAAAGCGATGAAAGCATCGAAGGAACCGCCGTCCTTGAAATCTCTCAGGACGAAGATCTGCACTACAGGGTACATTGCTCAAGTGGGAGTATAGAAATTGAGCGAATGACGGCGGATGAGGCAAATGAGCAATTTGCCGAGGAGCTTCGTGCCATTGTCGATCATCCGGGAGAAAAGGCTGCTGTTGTTATCGGTCAGCTCGAAGCAAAAGATTATAAGGGCAACGGATATTCGCTTGCGTGCCTGGAGGGGGGCAAAGCTCTAGAAAACTTCAATGCGGACGAGTACGGCATTGAGTCAGGGGAAGTGGATGCGGAGTCTCGCTCGATTACCCTTCGACTGAAATCGACCAAAGCGATTGAACCTAGTTATGAAAAAGAGCTTGCAATGCGTGTGGTCGTCGTTGCCATGACCAATTGCTGGGCGTCGGACGTCTACGGCGATGACGGCAACTATGACGTAACGAAGTTTCATTCGTATGCTGATATTACTGGGTACTATTTGACAGTGATTGAAGAGGGGTCTTGGAGTGGTGCAAGCGAGGACACCTGGCACGTGGACAATATGAGGCTTCAAGCTTCTGAGGGGCTCTGCCTGGAGTTGTCGGCGGATGTTTCGTTCGACGGCGAAAACTATGTCGTGTCTTCCGCAACGGTAACGTATGGCAATTCTTTTGAGGACATTGAGTCGGGAAATGAATGGTCGGTTAGTACGGAGAATTACGATCCGTCAGACTCCTCTCCTTTCCTCACGGTTGCTCCTTCGCTCGTCGAAGCGGCGCGTGATGAGGCGGCTGCAAGTGCCCAGGAGAGCGAACGTGCGGCAGAAAAAGCTGAGCAGATTGAATACACCAACTGGGTGGATAGTCAATTTAGCTGGTGGGATGGAAAGAACGATGCTTTTGTCGATCTGGTGAAAAGCAACCTGAATGATGAGAGGTCGTTTGATCATATAGAAACTCGGTATATAGCCATTCAAGATGAGTCGATGCTGGCGGATGTGAACGCTGCAATTGGGGACACACTGGAGCCAGCCAACATTAACGATGTGTATATCGTTATGGACTTTAGCGCCAAGAATGGGTTTAATGCCACTATTAAAAAGCAGGCTGCGGGAATCATTCGTTATCCATCCGGTAATGTCGAATTGCTCGCAATTTATTAGAAGGCACGATGCTAATCGGGGGCTAGTTCGGCCTTATGGTTCTCGCGCAGTATATAGCTTGATCCCAGCCCCCGATGTCGTGCGGCTCCGAGCATGGGCCCCATGCGGTTGTTCTCGGGCTCTTTCGTTTTGCGCCTTAGTTTTGTATGCGTGAGGTTCTTCCGGTTTCGGGCGGGGCGGGACGAGGTGTTGCGTGCTTGCATTACGATAGGGGTAAACCGTATCGAATATGCAGGGGGAGCGCATGAAAACGTACCGCGATCTGGAAAAGGCTTTGGCATCGATGGACCGCAGGGGGTACCCGGCGTATAAATCGCTGCGCGGCGCATACGATTTCGGCGATTTCGTGCTTCGCATCGATCGCGTGCAGGGCGACCCCTTTGCCTCTCCCTCCAAGATGAGCGCTCGGGTTCCGGCGAGAACCGCGGGTTTTGCGCCTGAGCTTTTCGACGCCCCTTTCCGCCGCGTTGCGTTGGAGGATTACCTGGTGCGGCGGTTGGCGGCCGAATGCGCGCGTGCGAGCTTCAAGGTGGGCGGCTCGGGCAAGAGCGGGCTTATCGCGACCAGCAGGCCCGGGCCTGAGGTTTTGTCGCGCTCGGCGTGCGAAATCTCCGACGACGGCTCCGTCACGTTGCGCTTCGAGGCGGGTCTTCCCGCGCATGGCCGCACAATCGATGCGCACGCCGCGTCGCGGATGCTGCTCGATCTGATTCCTCGATGCGTGCGCGCCGCGCTACCCTCCGACCCGGCGGCGAAGGCGTCTGCGCAGGCCGTTGTCGACCTTGCCGACGACCAGCAGGCTGTGCGGGAGTCGTTGGGGCGCATGGGGCTCGTCGCCTTCGTGGCCGACGGCTCGGTGCTTCCGCGTGAAAGCGGCGTGTCGTCGCGACCCCTTAAGGGTGCGCGTCCCTTCGCCTCGCCCGAGAGCATGCGCGTTGAGATCGACCTTCCGCACAGGGGGCGCATATCCGGCATGGGCATACGCCGCGGGGTGACGCTGGTGGTGGGCGGAGGCTACCATGGCAAGTCGACCTTGCTCAAGGCGCTTCAGGAAGGCGTATACAACCACGCGGCGGGCGATGGGCGCGAGCTGGCGATTTCCGACGCTACGGCGGTCAAGCTGCGTGCCGAAGACGGACGCGCGGTGCGTCGCGTGGACATCTCTCCCTTCATAGACAATCTGCCCGACGGGCGGGACACGCATACGTTCTCCACGCTTGACGCAAGCGGGTCAACCTCGCAGGCGGCCTCGACCATGGAGGCGCTTGAGGCGGGCGCACGCGTGCTGCTTATCGACGAGGACACCTCCGCCACCAACTTCATGGTGCGCGACGCTCTCATGGAGGCTGTGGTCGCGGCCGAACACGAGCCTATCACTCCGTTTGTGGAGCGCGTGCGCGAGCTGTGGGTGAAACATGGCGTGAACTCAGTTATCGTGGTGGGTAGCTCCGGCGCTTTCTTCTCCGAGGCAGATGCCGTGGTGCAGATGGACCGCTATGAGGCACTGGATATAACGGAGCGCGTCCGCGAGGTGTGCCGTCAATGGCCGGGTCTCCTCCACCAGGAATCGTCGTCGATCGCCGAAGAAAGACGGGCGGGAGCGGGCACGGTGGCGCAGGTCGAAGATTCGTTTGAGGCCGCCAGCACTGGCGCCGCACGGCGGTTGGAGCTTTCCGTCGCGGGGAACCCCGGACGCGGTAGAAGCGGGGGCGAGGATTCTTGTGCCGGGCGCGGCGGCAAGGGCCTCGGCGGGTATAACGGGCGCGATGCACGCAGCGGACGCGACGGTCTCAAGGTGCGCGTGCGCGGGCTGGAAGGCTTTGAAGTGGGCAAGGGCACGGTGGATGCGCGGCAGGTAGAACAGCTGGTGGACGCCGAGCAGTCCGCCGCCCTTGGGCAGATGGTGCGGCTGGTAATCGAGCGGGGCATGCTCGATGGGGAGCATTCGCTCGCCGATGCGGTGGGCCGGGCGTTCGGCGCCCTCGAACGAGGCGGCTGGGAGGCACTTTCCCCCTATGGCGATGCGGCGTGCGGGCTTGCCATGCCGCGCAAAGAGGAACTCTTCGCCTGCCTCAACCGGTGGCGCGAGGGCGCGCGGCAGGGTTAGCGTGCGTTTTGGAATACGGGTATCGGGGCATTCGCGCGGAGCGTGCGAATGCCCCGTTTTTTACGTAGGGGGTCTAGCAATCGGGTCATATCATCTCGAACGCTTCCGACGAATCGATTCGGCATGAAGAAAATGTGTCTCATGGCAAACTTTAAGTAATCCAATGGAAACTTTTATCAATATATGATATAAAAACAGTATCAATTAAGGGTGACGTTAAGCCACCCAGGACTATCGGCCATGAGGCCGACTCACCAAGATTGGAGTTTCATCATGTCGCTTATCAATAAAGAAATCGCTGATTTTTCCGTCCAGGCCTACCAGAACGGCGACTTTAAAACCGTGTCCCGTGCCGACGTGCTAGGCAAATGGGGCCTGTTCTTCTTCTACCCGGCAGACTTCACCTTTGTTTGCCCCACAGAGCTTGAAGACCTTGCCAACCTCTACGACAAGTTCCAGGAGGCGGGCTGCGAGGTGTATTCCGTTTCCACCGACACGCATTTCACACACAGGGCGTGGCATGAGACTTCTGAGCGCATTGGCAAGGTGCGCTACCCGATGCTCGCCGACCCGACCCATGCGCTCTCGCGCGACTTCGAGGTGCTGATCGAGGCGGACGGCCTTGCCGAGCGCGGCGCCTTCATCGTCGATCCCGACGGGCGCATTCAGGTGTACCAGGTGAACGCGGGCGGCATCGGCCGAAATGCCGAAGAGCTGCTGCGCCTTTTGCAGGCCGCGCAGTTCGTTCGCGAGCACGGCGATCAGGTGTGCCCGGCGAAATGGCAGCCCGGCGCCGAAACGCTGATACCTTCGCTCGACCTGGTTGGTCAGCTGTAAGGCTTTGCGTGCGGGTTTCAGGGCGATGCCCGGTGGGGTGGCTTGCCGCTTGAGCCCGCGTAAGAGTGCCGCCGTCTCAATGGAGGCGACCGCGTGATTCGCTCGTTTGCTTTGGGCCCAAGCGGCCCACACCCGCTTATTAAGCGCATATGTATTCTGCTTGGGCCGCGCCTTTTGGAGCGGCCCATTTTGTTTGAAAGAAGGACGAACGATGATTCCCGAAGAAAAAGACAATCTATACGATGCCGTCGTGGTGGGTGGAGGCCCGGCCGGACTTACCGCGGCGCTCTACCTTGCTCGCGCTCGCTACCGCGTAGTCGTGGTCGAGAAAGAACGGTTTGGAGGGCAGATCGCCATCACCGACGAAGTGGTCAACTATCCGGGCGTGATGCGTGCGAGCGGGGCCGAGCTCACCGATACCATGCGTCGGCAGGCGGAAAGCTTCGGCGCCGAGTTCATGCTCGCCGAGGTCACGTCGCTCGAGCTTGTAGGCGACGTAAAGCTCGTTAAGACCTCCAAGGGCGACCTGGCGTGCCTTTCGGTGCTGCTTGCCACCGGCGCCAGCCCTCGGCGGCTGGGGTTTCCCGGCGAGGAGGAATTCCGCGGCCGCGGCGTAGCGTACTGCGCCACCTGCGACGGAGAATTCTTCGAGGGCAAAGAGGTGTTTGTGGTCGGCGGAGGGTTCGCCGCCGCTGAGGAGAGCGTGTTCCTCACGCGCTATGCCAAGCATGTGACGGTGCTGGTGCGCGGCGACGACTTCTCGTGCGCGCCGGCTGCCGCCGAAGAGGCCAAGGCCAATCCCAAGATCGATGTGCTGTACAACACCCAGGTGGTGGAGGCGGGCGGCGATTCTGCGCTGCGATACCTGCGCTACCGCAACTCCAAGACAGGGGAGGAGCGCGAGTACCGCGCCACCGCGGGAGAGACCTTCGGCGTATTCGTGTTCGCGGGGTATGTTCCCGCAACCGAGCTTGCCCGGGGTATGGCGAGCATGGATGAGCGCGGCTACATTCTCACCGACGACAGCAAGATGACAAGCGCGAATGGGCTGTTTGCGGCGGGAGACGTTTGCGCGAAAGGCCTGCGGCAGGTGGCAACTGCGGTGGGGGAGGCAGCGCAGGCCGCTACCGATATGGAGCGGTATATCAAAGACGCCCAGGAACGCACGGGGCTTGTTCCCAAGGCACCCTTGGCGCGGCCTCAGGCGGCTGTCGCATCGTTGGCAAGTGATGCCGAAGGCGGCAAAGGAGCGCGTGTCGCGCAAAATGCCGGGGCTCCGTCGTCGAACGACGGGGATGCCGAAGGCGCCTTTGCGGATGCTTTGTTCACGTCCGACATGATCGCTCAGCTCGAAGCGGTGTTCGCTCGCATGGAGCGCCCCATGGTGCTTCAGCTGGCGCTTGACGATCGGCCGGTTTCCGCCGAGCTCAAGAGGTATGCGGATGAGCTGGCCGGCTTGACTGACAAGCTTTCCGTGGAGGCTGTCGAGGGCTCCCAGCTTGAGGGGTTGGCGCCAGACGAGCTCCCGTGCGTGCGCGTGTGCGACGCCCGGGGCGAATGGTCGGGCTTGGCGTTCCACGGCGTGCCGGGAGGCCATGAGTTCACCAGTTTCGTTTTGGGCCTGTACAACGCCTCGGGTCCCGGGCAGCCTATCGACGAAGCGGATCGCGCTGCCGCACGGGGCGTATCGGAGGATATCGACATCAAGGTGCTCGTGTCGCTTTCCTGCACCATGTGCCCCGACACGGTGCTTGCCGCCCAGCGCATCGCATCGCTCAATGGACGCGTGACGGCGCAGGCTTACGATGTCGCCCATTTCCCGCAGCTCAAGGATGCGTACGGCGCCATGAGCGTTCCCTGCACGGTGATTCGTCACGCGGACGGGCGTGAACGCGTGTCGTTTGGCCGCAAGAACATCTCCCAAATGCTCGGGGAACTTGGGAAATAGGATATTGGCGAGATGGCTCGGTATCTGCGAGCGACGGGATTGCCGTCGCTCGCTTTTTGGGTTGGGCTCAAGTGATCCGCGAGGAGACTCTCAGGCGTGAAGCGGTGATTGCCCCCGCATGTGTGTTGCTCGATACAGAAGGGCGGGCGGCGGCATCCTGCACTTGCTTATATCATCGTGTCGAGCGTGCGCCAGGCGAGCTGGGCGCATTTCACGCGCGCGGGCATGTGCGCGATGTCTTTGAGCTGCGCCGCTTCGCCCAGGTCGGCGATCGCTGCCTCATCCAGCGCCTCGCCACGCACCATGGACATGAACAGTTCTGCAAGCCGTTTCGCCTCGTCCGTTGTTTTTCCCGTGATGAGGTCGGCCATGATGTCGGCCGAGGCCTGCGATATGGCGCAGCCGTGCCCGGTGAACGCCGCCTCCTCGATCACTCCGTCGCGTACGCGCAGCTGCAGCTTCAGCTCGTCGCCGCAGCTGGGGTTCACGCCTTCGTGCTCGTGCGTGGCGTCGTCCAGCTCGTACTTGCAGTCGGGATGAAGCCCATGCTCCATGAACGTTGCGGAGCGGTACAGGTCTGCCATCTTTGTCTCCTTGTCACTCGCCGCGGCCGAACAGCTGTTTGACGTATTCCAGCCCGTCTATCAGGGCATCTATGTCGGCCTTATCGTTGTAGAAAGCAATGCTCGCCCGGCAGCAGGCAAGGTTCTCGGCGCCCATCCAGGCGAGCAGCGGCTGCGCGCAGTGGTGGCCGGCGCGGATGCATACGTCGCGCGCATCGAGGATGCTGGCGACGTCGTGCGGGTGCACGCCGCGCACGTTGAAGGCGATGGCTCCGTGGCGAGCGCGGTGGTCGTGCGGCCCTAGAATATCTATCCCGGGCAGGGCGAGCAGCCGCTCCATTGCATAGGCCATGAGAGCCGCCTCGCGAGCGGCGGCCGTCTGTATCCCTACGGTTTCGTTCAGATACTCAAGCGCTGCTCCTGTGGCAAAAATCCCCGCCGCATCCTGCGTGCCTGCCTCGAATTTCTCGGGCGCCGGAGCCCATACGGCGTCCTGTTGGGTCACCGAATCTATCATCTCGCCGCCGGTGAGCAGGGGAGGCATGCGTTCAAGCAACTCGCCGCGGCCCCACAACACCCCTATTCCCAAGGGCCCGAATGCCTTATGCGCCGAAAAGACGAAAAAGTCGGCGCCTAACTCGCGCACGTCCACCGCCATGTGGGGCACTGACTGGGCACCGTCCACAACCAGGTACCCGCCGTTTGCGTGCACGGCGCGCGCTAGCTTACGCACGGGGTTTTCAACGCCCAGCACGTTGGACACATGACCCACGGCGACGATTCTGGTGCGCGGGCCCACCTTGGCCCGAATCTCATCATCTGAGATTCTCCATGCCCCGTCGGTATGGTCGGGGTGCAGATACACCAGCTTGGCGCCCGCCTGGGCGCATGCTTGCTGCCAAGGGATGAGGTTTGAATGGTGCTCCATGATGGTTATGGCAACCTCGTCGCCGGGCTTGAGCGCGCAGGGGGCGAAGCATTTGGCGACAAGGTTGAGCGATTCGCTGGCGTTGCGCGTGAACACCACTTCGTCGGCGTGCGGCGCCCCGGCTTCGTCCACCGCGCCAATGCGGCGGGCGATGCTTGTGCGCACGTCGGCTATGGCCTTAGTAGCTTCCACCGAGAGGGAATACAGGCCACGAAGGGGATTGGCGTTCATCGTCTCGTAGAATCGGCGTTGCGCATCGAGCACGCTTTTCGGGCGCTGCGCGGTGGCGGCGCTGTCCAAAAAGGCGAGATTGGGATTTGCGGCCAACAGGGGGAAGTCTTTTTTGAAGGGGCTTGCTGCAATGTCAAGCGCATCGGCTGCCATGCGCTCAATGGTTGCCTCGGACATCGGGCGGGTCATGCTATCTCCTCTCCGAGCGATTCTTCGAAGTCGTCGAACATGCGCTTTCCCAGGCGCACTATGCCGGCGCGCGCGGCGCGGCTGGGCGCCGCGATGGCTGCGTCTTCCAGCTTGGCGCGAATGAACAGCTCCTCGGCCGCATCTTCGGAAATGCCGCGGCAGGTAAGGTAGAGCAGCTGGTCGGCGCGTATGTGGCCAATGGTGGCCCCGTGGTTGCCGGCCACTTCGTCCTCGTCGCAGAGGATCACCGGAACCGATTTGTTGCGCACGCGCTCGTCGGCCAGAAGCACCGTTTCGTGCTCGGTTCCCTGGCTGCCTTTGCACCCGTGCGTCAGGTCGATGGTGCCGCGGAGGCACTTCTTGCTTTCGCCCGCGAGCACGCCGTTGGCGGAGATGTTGCTTTCGGTGTTGCGGCCTCGGTGCGTGATTTCGTAGTTGAAGTCGCGCGTTTGGCTGCGTGCTCCCAGGTAGTTTACGTTCACGGTTGCGCGCGACTCGTCTCCGCGCAGGTCGGCGGAAAGTCCCGTGAAGGACGCGCCTGCCCCAAGGACGTCGTGGCGTACGCTTGCCTGGGCGCCTTCGGCCAAAAACATCCCTGTGTCGTCGAGCGCCGTATAGCCGTCTGCAAGCGTCTGAATGCAGGCGATACTCACGCGTGCGCCCTTTCCTGCGAGCACCCTTACCGCAGATCCCACGATGCCTTCGCCCTCGTCTGGCGAATCGAGAGCGATCGTGATGCTCACGTTGGACCCCTCGGAGGCCACCACGTCAACGGCGCCGACCGCCGCAGCGCCGGGCGCGCCGCATACGTGCAGCGTGGCGCAGACGGAGGCGTGCGCGGGCGCGGCTATCAGATGCGGGCCGCGGGATACTTCGCTTAAGTAGCCAAAACCCTCATGCCCCATGCCGGTTTTGAAGGCGCGGGCGGGTGTATACGTGCGCTCCAGGTCAAGCGCCCCGCTCTGGTAGGACGAAAGCGCCGTTGCGTCCAGCTCCTTTTCGGGGGTCGCGCTTTGCCGCGAGGGCTGCTGCGCCGCATCGCCGGCGCCCAGCCTTTGCGCAAGGGCATAACGTCCGGCAGCTGAATCCAGGGCGCGCTCGAACGCGTCAGCGTCGCGTGTGGGGTTGACGGTCTTCCCGTTTACCTCAACCTCCAGGCGTGCGGCGTTGGGGGCGGAGGCGAGATGCGCGGGCACGGCGGCCTCCGCATCGTTCATCTTGAGCCATCCCCAGGTGGCTGCGGGCATGGCGTTCACCGTAATCGCTTTCGGGGCCTCCTGCGCGGTGGCGCCGGCTGCAAAGCTGTTCTGCATCATTATCCGATCGCCCCTTCCATCTCGAGCTTGATCAGGTTGTTCATTTCCACGGCGTATTCCAACGGAAGCTCTTTGGATACCGGCTCCGCAAACCCGTTCACGATCATAGTGCGCGCCTCTTCCTCCGAGACCCCCCGGCTCATCAGATAGAACACCTTGTCATCTCCGATGCGTCCAATGGTGGCCTCGTGGCCTATGTCAACGTTTTTGGCGCGTATGTCCATGGCGGGGATGGTGTCCGAACGGCTGATGTCGTCAAGCATGAGCGACTGACAGCTCACGCTCACCGTCGAATCCCGTGCCGCGGGCGTGGCCACCACCGAGCTGCGGAAGGTTTGCACGCCGCCGCCCTTGGATATGCCTTTGGTCTCCACGGTTGCGCTCGTTTCGGGCGCCGCAAGCACCACCTTGCATCCCGTGTCAAGGTTCTGCCCTGCGCCGGCGAACGTGATGCCTGTGAAGCTCGAACGGCTGCGGCGCCCGGCGAGTACGCTCATGGGGTAGAGGTAGCCCACATGGCTTCCAAACGAGCCACTGATCCATTCGATCTCGCCTTCGGCGTCCACGCGGGCGCGCTTGGTGTTGAGGTTGTACATGTTCTTCGACCAGTTCTCTATGGTCGAGTAGCGCAGGTGCGCGCGCTTGCCCACAAAGAGCTCCACGGCGCCCGCGTGCAGGTTGGCGACGTTGTACTTGGGCGCGGAGCAGCCCTCGATGAAGTGCAGGTCGGCGTCGTCCTCTACGATGATCAGCGTGTGCTCGAACTGCCCGGCGCCGCGCGCGTTCAGGCGAAAGTAGCTCTGAAGCGGGAAGTCTAGTTTCACGCCGGCGGGCACGTAGACAAACGAGCCTCCGCTCCACACCGCGCCGTGGAGCGCGGCGAACTTGTGGTCGGCGGGCGGGATGAGCGTCATGAACTTGCTCCGGATGAGCTCCTCCCATCGGGGTTCGCGCAGAGCCTCCTCTATGCCCGAATAGACGATGCCCATCTTGGCGGCGGTGTCCTGCATGTTGTGGTAGACGAGCTCGGAGTCGTATTGGGCGCCCACGCCTGCCAGATAGCTGCGTTCGGCCTCAGGGATGCCCAGACGCTCGAATGTGCTCTTGATGTCGTCGGGCACCGATTCCCAGTCCGATTGCTGGCTGGTGTTGGGCTTGACGTAGGTGACGATGTTGTCCATATCAAGCCCGTCAAGCGCGGGCCCCCAGGAGGGGGTGGGCATACTCTGGTATATTTCGAGCGATTTCAGGCGAAAATCGAGCATCCACTGCGGTTCGTCCTTGCGCTTTGATATCTCGCGCACGATCTGGGGCGTTAGGCCGGCGCTGAGCCGCTCCGCTTCTTGCTCGCTGTTGCGGATGTCGTAGAGGCTGCGATCGATGTCGTTTACCTGAGAGCGTTTCTTTGGCATGGCGCACCTCCTAGCGCGTTTCGGCGGGGAGGGAGCTGGCGGAAGCCGAGGGAGTTCGTGCGGGGCACGCGTTGATGTCGTCACCCGCTTGACAGCAGGGGTCGCTTAAGGAGGCGTTCTCAAAGCTTTCGAAGCCGTTGCGATCAATCCAAGGTATGAGCGATGCATCGCCCTCGGCGGCGATGCGGCCGTCCACCATCACGTGCACGCGATCGACCTTCAGATGCTCAAGGATGCGCGTGTTGTGGGTGATGATGAGAAGCGACCCGTCGCAGGATTCGCGGTAGGCGTCTATACCGCGGCTCACCACGCCCAGCGCATCCACGTCAAGACCCGAGTCGGTCTCGTCGAGGATGGCAAGCTTGGGCGCAAGCAGGAGCAGCTGCAGCATCTCAAGCTTCTTCTTCTCGCCGCCGGAAAAGCCCACGCCCAGCTCGCGGTCGAGATATGCCGGATCCATGTCGAGCTCGTCGCACAGCTCTTCGATTCTCGCTCTCAGCTTCCTGCCGCGCAGCCCCTGGCCAAAACGGCCCGACGCCGCTGCGCGCAAGAAGCTCAAAAGCGGCACGCCGGGAATTTCCACGGGCGCCTGGAAGGAAAGGAACAGTCCGGCTCGCGAGCGCTTGTCGGGGGAGAGCTCCGATATGTCGGAGCCGTCGAAGAGGATGGATCCGGCGGTTTGCTCGTATGAGGGGTCGCCCATGATCAAACGTCCCAGGGTCGACTTGCCTGCGCCGTTGGGTCCCATGAGAACGTGCGTCTCGCCTTTGCCTATAGACAGGCTCACGCCGTGCAGGATTTGCATGTCGTCCGCCGATGCGGCCAGGTTGCGCACGTCGAGCAGCGCGGTATTCTGGGCGCCGGGGCTGGCGAGGGAGGTGTATGCCTGCGCAGCGCCGGGGGTTTCGATGGGCTTTGCGGCGATTGCTGCGGTGCCCGGAGTTTCAATGGAATGCATGGCCCCTGCCTTTCTTGCTGCGGCGCCATCGGCTATCCGCCGCAGCGTTTTTAAATCATAGTAAGAAACTAGGAATAAAATTGCAGAGTTTGATTGAAAGGTCAAGACTAAATCCTAGTAAATCACTATACTTTAGATAATTCGGTAGAATTGTTCTGGATGAAGGCGTCAGCGATGCGCGGCGTGGCGGGACGGAAGACGATGAAGGGCCAGGTGGAACATGCTGGTTTCGACGAAGGGGCGATATGCGCTGCGCCTTGTGACGCGCATCGCGGGCAGCGGGGGACAGGGACCCGTGTCATTGCGCACGGTGGCGACTGATGAGGAGATTTCGCTCAAATATCTCGAGCAGCTGGCGCGGCCCCTTGCGCGGGCCGGAATTCTGAAAAGCCTGCGCGGGAAGGGCGGCGGCTACGAGCTGGCGGTTCCTGCAGAAAGAATCAGCGCGGGCGATGTGCTGCGTGCCGTCGAGGGGTCGACTTCGGCCGTGAGCTGCATGGCTCTTGAGGAAGGCGGATTCTGCCCGCGCGAGGGGCACTGCACTACGGTGGGCTTCTGGGCGGGTCTCAATCGCGCCGTGGAGCGCTACGTCGACGGGGTGACCGTGGCCGATCTGGCCAAAGAGTTCAACGCGGAACAACCCGCCGATCGCCCTCTTTCGCGCGAATTGCCGTAGCGCGCTGCGGTTTGCGGCGACCGTCGCATCGATGCCCGATGCTTGCGTCATTGCCTCGTTTGGGCTTGGACCCAATCGAATATTTCGGCGGCCTGCCGGGATCCAGATGCGCTGGCAAGCAGGTAGAAGTGTGCGCAGGCGTCCGGCTCGTCGAGCGGCACCGTCACGCGGTTGGGCATGTCGGCGGCAAGGTAGGCGGCGTCGGTTATGAAGGTGAGCGCAGGGGAGGTGTGGACGAGCTGCTGGAACACCGCGTAATCCTCCTGCACGATGAAAGTGGCGTGCGGCAGGTGCTCGTCTGTCAGGCCGCGCCAGAATCCTATGTTGTTGTACAGCAGGAACGTCTCGTTCTGAAGGTCGGCGAAGGTGAGCTTCGCGCGTTCGGCGAGGGGGTGGCCGCAGGGCAGCGAAACTGAGAGGCGCTCATCCATGAGGTGGCAGCATCGCACGGCGGGATAGGTGAGCGGCTTGAACGATATTCCCAGGTCGATTTCATGATCCATAACTTCGCGCTCCACGTCCTGCTGCGCCATGGTGCGCGAGGAGAGCAGCCTGTCGGGGAATCGCTCCGCGATGAGCGCAGTCAACCGCCACAGCGGAGCGGGCGCCACCGTGCCCACCACGAGCGTGCTCGCGCGGTGCACCGCCTCGTCGACGGCCATGCGCATCAGCCGCTCCTCGTGCAGTATGGCACGCGCATATTCGAGCGCCGCCTCGCCCGCCGCGCTCATGGCCACGCTCTTGCCCCTGCGGTCGAGCAGCTGCGCCCCAAGCTCCGACTCGAGGCGTGCGAGGGAACGGCTGAGCGCGGGCTGGGATATGCGCAGCCTGGTGGCCGCCGCGCTTATGGTGCCAAGGCGCGCCACGGCGTCAAGCTGGCGAAGCTGCTCGAAATTCATACGCGTCCTTCCGTGAGTGTGTGAATCTCTTATGCACGATACGCATAAGCAAAATACCAAAGAGCATTGTACTTCTTTCTCTTGAAATGCAACAATCGTCTTGTAAGAAAGCAAAGAGAAAGAAGGAGTTATGCAAAACTTTACAATGAACAACGGCCTTGAGATTCCCTCGGTGGGCTACGGCGTGTTCATGATGACCTCCAAGGAGGTTCGCGAGCATCTGCCGCAGGCGTTTGAGGCGGGGTATCGTCACATCGATACGGCAAACGCCTATTTCAACGAGGTAGCCGTGGGCGAAGCCGTGCGCGAGAGCGGCATCCCGCGCGAGGAGCTGTTCATCACCAGCAAGCTGTTCCCGCAGAGCTACCCCTATGAGCAGTGCGGGCCCGACATCGACGCCACGCTCGAGCGCCTTGGCCTTGACTACCTTGACCTTCTGCTGTTCCACCAGCCCTACGGCGACTACGTGAGCGGCTGGAAGGCCATGGAGGAGGCGGTGGCCGCCGGCAAGGTGAAGTCGATCGGCCTGTCCAACTTCCCCATGCACAAAATTCAGCAGATTCTTGATGTCGCCACCATCAAGCCTGCCGTGCTGCAGGTTGAAATCAACCCCTACTGGAACCAGCATGAGCTGAAGAGGCAGCTCGCTGACCAGGACATCGTGTTTGAGGGCTGGTACCCGCTGGGGCATGGCGACAAAGCGCTGCTCTCCGAGCCGGTGTTTGCCAAGTTGGCCGAGAAGTACGGCAAAACCGCCGCACAGATCATTTTACGTTGGCACTTGCAGGAGCAAAACGTGGTGTTCCCCAAGACGCTCAACCCCGCTCATATGGCCGACAACCTGGACGTCTTCGACTTTGAGCTGACCGACGACGAAATGGCTCAGATCAACCGCCTGCCGCAAAAGGCCTATTACACCGTGTCCGAGGAGCCGCCCGCGTTCGTGCTTGCGCACAACGATTACTCCAAGCAGGCGTAAGGACTATCGAAAGGAACCATCATGGAATACATCACTTTGAACAACGGCGTGGAAATGCCCATGCTCGGGTACGGCGTGTTCCAAACGCCGCCCGACGAAACCGAGCGTTGCGTGAGCGAGGCGCTTGAGGTCGGGTACCGCCTGATCGACACAGCGCAGGCGTACGGAAACGAAGAGGGCGTGGGCGCGGCCGTGGCGAAAAGCGGCATCCCGCGCGACGAGATTTTCATCACCAGCAAGATCTGGGTTTCGAATATGAACTACGAGCGCGCGGCGGCGTCGATCGACGAGAGCCTGGAGAAACTGGGCACCGACCACATCGACCTCATGCTGCTCCACCAAGCCATGGGCGACTACCCTGGCGCATACCGCGCGATGGAGGATGCGTACAAGGCGGGCAAGCTGCGCGCGATCGGTCTGTCCAACTTCTACCCGGAGCGCCTCGTGGACGTGTGCAACCTGGCAGAAGTGGTACCCGCGGTGAACCAGATTGAGACGCATCCGTTCCGTCAGCAGGACGAGGCGCATGCCGTGATGCAGCAGTTCGGCGTGGCGCATGAGGCGTGGGGGCCGTTCGCCGAGGGGCAAAACGGCATCTTCACCAACGAGGTGCTTGCCGGCATCGGGCAGAAGTACGGCAAGACGCCCGCGCAGGTGGCGCTGCGTGCGCTCATGCAGAAGGGCGTGGTGGTCATTCCCAAATCCACGCATCGCGACCGCATGGGGCAGAACTTCGATGTGTTCGACTTCGCTCTCGCCGATGAGGACATGGAGCAGTTCGCCACGCTGGAAGATCCGGCGTTCCCGCGCATCTTCGACCACTTCGATTCCAACGTGGTGGGATGGATGCTGGGCGAGTTGGTGAAAAAGCAGCAGCTCGGCGGCGGCACGCTGTACTAGGCGTCGCGATGCGCCTTTGCGGGGTGCTACGGCGACGCTTGCGCCACAAGTCCGTCGAATATATGGTGGGCAGCCGGCGGTTTTGGTACGGTGGAATGCATCGGTACTGATGAAGCGGGAGGCCACCATGAGCGATACGCTGCAGCACCCCAATCCAATTGCTCAAGAAAATGCGGGCGCATCCGGTCGAGCCGTCCGGGCGACCTCCGCCGTTCAGGATGAGGCCCCTATCGCGCAAAACGATAATCCTGCCGCGCGGGAAAGCGCGGTGACTGGCCGGGTGTCGATGTCGGCGGATCCGTCGTTGGCGCAGCGCGATGATCCCGTGGCGAACGCGACGGGTGAGAAGGACCAGGAACGCGGCGGGGTTTCGGCTTCCGACCGCGCTAAAGGAGCCGCTCAGATGGCGGGCGGCGCGGCACTTGCCGCGGCGGGTGTTCCCATGCTGGTGTTGCCGGGGCCGGGCGCCGTCGCCATCGTGGGAGGGGTCGCCATGGCGAGCAAAGGCCATCGCACGATGACCGGACGCGAGGCAACCGCCGCCGAAGCAAAGCTGGATGCCGCCGCCGATAAGATGGCGGAAGTGACCAAGGAGCAGGCCGCGAAGGCCGTGGACAAGGCGATTATGGAGGGGCCCGACCTCGCAGAGCGCGCAGCGCAGGCTGCTCCCATGGTAGCGGGCAAAGCGGCGGTTGTCGCCACGAAGGGCGTCGGCATCGCCGCAAAGGGCATCGCCGCCGCAGCGCGGGGCGCTTCCGCGGCGGGAAAGGTGGGCGCGAAGTTCGCCGCAAAGCGCCGCGGTGCGAAAAGGCGGTAGGGAGGCATCCTGCAGGTGCGCTGCGGCGCATCGCTTTGAGGTCTGTTCGTTGCGAGGAGTGTTTCGATGTCCATCAAGAAGGTGGCGATTATCGGCAAGGGTGCCGTGGGGCTTTTATATGGCAGCATCATCGAGCGCAGCATGGGGCCGGATGCGGTGGAATTCGTCATGGACGATGCGCGGTACGAGCGCCGTAAGGGCGATGCGGTGACGGTCAACGGTAGCCCCTGCGGCATCGCGACGTTGCCTGCGAGCAAAGCGGAGCCCGTTGACCTGGTGATTCTTGCGGTGAAGGCAACAGGTCTCGACGGGGCCATTGCGACTATGGAGCGCCTGGCGGGGCCTAAGACCCGTATCATATCGCTGCTCAACGGAGTGACCAGCGAAGAGCGGATCGCCGCACGATTCGGCTGGGAGAACACCGTGCTTTCCGTTGCTCAGGGTATGGATGCCGTGTTCATAGGCGGGGCGCTCACGTTCACGCACGCCGGGGAGATTCGTTTTGGCGCGGCGCAAGGCACAACGCCGGGGGTCGTGGAAGACATAGAGGCCTTCCTTTCGCGGGCGGGCATCGCACATACGGTTGAGCAGGACATTCGCCATCGCATGTGGACCAAGCTCATGCTCAACGTGGGCATCAACCAGACGTGCATGGCCTACGGCGGAACCTACGGAACGGCGAGCGAGCAGGGGAGCGAGCAGAATCGCTGCTTCGTGGCGGCGATGCGCGAGGCGCTTGCCGTGGCGCACGCCGAGGGCGTGAATGTGACCGAAGCCGACCTTGCGCAAATGGCGGCGCTTATTGCCTCGCTCGATCCGCAAGGCATGCCTTCCATGGCTCAGGATCGCATCAATCGTAAACCCACCGAGGTTGAGGAGTTCTCGGGCACCATCATCCGCCTGGCCGATGCGCACGGGATCCTTGTGCCGCAGAACCGCTGGCTTTACAAGCGCATCCGTGAAATCGAAGCAGGCTACGCCGGGTAGACCGAACGTCACGAGTGCTGAGCGGTGCCGCGGCTCTCGATGGCGATCGGCGTTTCGCCTTAAAGCTCGTCCCGACCCGCCCTCATCTCGCCGCCCGCCTACGCGTACCGTTTTTCGCCCGATGCGGCCCGCGGGCATTGGACTGCCGTCTTGAGCGGACTATAATGCTGCACATCGAAGTATTCCGAGCGCCGCAAGGCGCATGCGACGAAGGGCGCGCATGCCCGACGCCGCTCGAAGGGACGGGGGCTGCTCATGCTCGTGACTACGAAGGATATGCTCGATAGGGCGTTCGCTGAGGGATACGCCATCCCCTCGCCCGACTACGTGGACTCGAATTCAGTGCGCGCATACGCCCAGGTGGCCGGTGAGTTCCATGCCCCGCTTATCCTGAGCTTCGCCGAGGTGCACCTCGAGCAGCTGAGCATCGAAGAAGCTGCGCTTTTGGGCACGTTCTATGCCGAGCGTACCGATGCGCCTATCGCGCTTCATCTTGACCACGGCGTGCATATGGAAGTCATCGAGGAGGCGATCGCGCGCGGGTTCACCTCCGTCATGATTGACGCCTCCAGCGAAGACCTCTCCGAGAACATTCGTCTCACGAAGGCCGTGGTTGATTTGGCGCATGCGCATGGCGTGACGGTAGAGGCCGAGATAGGCCATGTGGGTACCGAGGAAGAGGGCAACCCGCACGCGCTTTCCGAAAATGTATACACCGAGGTGGCTGCGGCAAAAGAGCTGGTTGACGCCACGGGCGTGGACAGCCTTGCCGTATCCATCGGCACCAAGCACGGTGCGTACAAGGGCGAGCCGCACATCAACTCCGAGCGTCTGGCAGAGCTCAAGGCGGCGCTCGACATCCCCCTGGTGCTGCACGGCGGCTCCGGTTCGGGCGACGATAATCTGGCACGCTGCGCACAAGGCGGCGTGGCCAAAGTCAATCTCTACACCGATTTCATCGTGGCGGCACGTGATGCAGTGTACGAGCAGCATCCGGATAACTGGGTCAAACTGCTTAATGTGGGCGATGAGGCCATGAAGCGCGTGCTGCGCCACTACTATCGCGTGCTGCGTTGCGTGGGCTGATTTTTCGCGTCGAACGAGGGGCGCGGATTGCCCGGACGCTCGTTGCTCGGGCGCGATTCCCGTCGTTTCGGTACGCACTTGCTCAAATAAGGGGGCTTCGATGCTGAAGTGACAGGACGTCCCAGACGGCATTCATTGCACACCCGCCTTGCACGCCTTCCGCGAGGGCGGGCTTCCTACCCGAAAGGAGAGCCAACGTGATTACAAAGGACGAATTGGCCGTACGCCTGAAGAACGCGTGTGCGGAGGTGCGCGCGGCGGAGGACGAGCTGACTGAAATCGACTCGCATTTTGGCGATGCCGACCATGGGCTCACTATGTGCAAAATAGCCAATGCCATCGAAGGCGCGGTTGATGCGTCTGAGGGCGGCATTCAAGAGATGCTCGACGATGTTGCCATGGAGGTCATGGTTCTCAACGGCGGAAGCGCGGTACCCCTGTGGAACACCTGGCTCGACGGCCTGCAGGAGGAGGCACCCGAGGGCGATTCTGTGGATGCTGCCCAGATCAAGGCCATGTTCGCCAATGCGCTCGAGGAGCTTTCCGATATGAGCGGCGCTGTCGTGGGCGACAAAACGATGATGGACGCCTTCATTCCCGCATGCGAGGCCATCGCCGCATGCGAGGGCGATGAAGCGGCGTTGTTCGATTCCGCCGCCGCTGCTGCCGAAGAGGGCGCCGAGAACTCCAAGAATTTCCCCTCCAAGTTCGGCCGCGCGAAAAGCTACGGCGACAAGACCATAGGCACGCCCGATGCGGGTGCGGTGTCGATGGCGCGGTTCTTCCGGGGGCTTGCAAAGGCGTAGCGGGCGACGCTTCGTGCTGCCGCAGCATATTCGAGGCGCCGGTTGGCACGGGGCGCCCATTTGCATTGGTACGGTCGGGCCTTTGCGTCGAGGCGTGGAGGCCTGTGGGACAACGGCGAGAAGGAGCCAAGCATGATGAAGAAGTTCATCAACAGCCAGGAGACCATCACCGACGAGGAACTCGAGGGCTTCGGCCTGGCGTATGGCGACATCCTAGACGTGGATGGCCATACCGTGGTGAGCAAAGCGCTTGCCGGAGCCGATCGCGTGGGTATCGTTACCTACGGCGGCAGCGGCCATGAGCCTGCGCAAAAGGGATTCGTAGGTGCGGGCATGCTCGATATCCAGGTGGACGGTGACATCTTCGCTGCGCCTAACGGCGCCGCTGTGTTCGAGGCGATGAAGCTGGCCGACAAGGGGCACGGCGTGCTGCTGCTCACGCTCAACTATGCGGGCGACCAGCTGGCGGGCAAGCAGGCTATGAAGCTGGCCAAGAAGGCCGGCATGAATGTGCGTCAGGTGGTCACGGGCGAGGAGATCAAGTACGACCCCGAAGGCGAGGACAACCAGCGCGGTCTGGCTGGCTGTGTGCCCCTGTATCATATCGCAGCCGCAGCGGCAGCCGAGGGCAAGTCCCTCGACGAGGTGGCCGACATCGCACAGCGCTACGCCGATAGCATGGCTTCTATCACGGTGAAATCCACCGACGCCACCCATCCGCAGAACGGCATGAGCTTCGGCGATTTGGGCGAAACCGATCAGATGGAAATCGGTGCCGGTCAGCACGGCGAGGGCGGCGGCGTGCGCGTGCCCATGGCTTCGTCGAAGGAGACCGTGGAGCTCATTGCGCCTAAGCTGGTCGAAGCTGTGGGCCTGAAGGAGGGCGACAAGGCGTTCGTCATGATCAACGGCTGCGGTGCCACCACCATGATGGAGATGCTCATCCTGTACAAAGACGCCGTGCGCTATCTTGAGAGCCTGGGCGTCAAAGTGGTCGCCAATATGGTGGGGGAGATCCTCACCGTGCAGGAGGCCGGCGGCTTCCAGATGAACATCGCCAAATGGGACGACGAGTTCGAGCGTCTGTGGAACACCCCGGCGCACACGCCCGTATTCTTCAAGGAGTAGCAGCAGGCGCCCGAGTGCGTTCGGGCGATTTTTGAGCGCGACGGCGGGCTGCGACGCGGGACTCATTCCGCACCCCGCCGTCTCGAAACGCTCGCCAGTTCTGATGGTGCGTCATACGCGTGGAAAGAGAGGCAGCCATGTCCGCTGAATACATGCATGTGGGAATTCCCGTACTCAACAAGAAGCCTAATATGGTCTACAACGAGTGGGGCGGCTTCTGGGTGAACGAGAGCGTTGACGAGTACGATTACAAAATCGAGTACCTCAAGTTCGAAGAGGGCACGCGATTCCCCGAGATTTTGTCCAAACAGCCGCATGTGGCCTACAAGGTGGATGATATGGATCCCTATATCGAGGATGCCGACCGCACGATATTCGGGCCCGAGGATTTAGGCGGCGGCGTGCGCATCGCCTTCGTGGTGAAAGACGATGCCATCATCGAGCTTTACGAGGAGAAGGAGGCATAAGCCGCTTCGGTCATGCCCCGCAAGCTTTGTGATTGCGCACGAGAATCTGCTGAAGGACGTCAGCTAGCGCTGGCGTCCTTTTTTGTCTTACGCCTTGGCGGGCGCGCCTATGCTTCGAGTTGTTTTGGGTGGTTCTTTCGCTCGGACGCCTCTGCAACGCTTGAATATGATAACATACCAAACGTATGTAAGTGAACATGATGCAGATTGATCGATGGGGCGGGGCTGCGCTGGGCTTTTCGGCGGGTCCTTGGACCGAAGGCCCCTTTCCGTTTGACGGCGGGCTGCATGCGTGATGGGGGGGCGGTATCGTGTCGCGCAACAAATATCCTGAGGAAACGGTGGCGCGCATCCTGGACGTTTCCATGCACTTATTCATGGAGAAGGGCTACGAGCGCACCACCATACAAGATATCGTCGATGGCCTCGAGGGCCTTACCAAAGGCGCGATTTATCACCACTTCAAATCGAAGGAAGAGATTCTAGACGCAGCTCTTGAGCGGGTGGACGCCGCATCGCTTGCCCGCTATCGCGAGATCAGGGACAACGGGCGTATGAGCGGCCTGGAAAAGCTACAGGCGATGTTCGAAGCTTCGGCGCAAAGCGCGCAGATGGAGTTCACGCCCGCGCTTGGCATCGAGCGCGACCCGGTGAAAAACGGACGTCTGCTCGGCCTTATGTACAGCTCGGTGTTCGAGGAGGTGGTGCCGCGCTACGTTGAGCCCATCATACGGCAGGGCATGGAGGACGGCACCATCAAAACGCGGCATCCGCGCGAGATGGCCGAGGTCATGGTGCTTCTGGCCAACCTGTGGGTTGCTCCGCTGTTCAGCCCCCTATCCGCGGAGCGCATGGCAGCTCGCATGGAGTACTACGTGGATCTCATGCGAAGCATGGGTGCCGACCTTTCGACTAAAGGGGTGGTTCAACGGCTGGAACAATTCCGCGATACCTACGAGCGCAAGGAGGCGGAAGGCGGCAAAGGCTGATCGCGCTGCATGGTCGGCATACGGCGGCGGCCTGGCGGTCCGTTTGTCGGATGGGGTCATTGGACGCGGTCGCGTCGTTTGCGCAGGAAAAGGGCGTGCGTCCTTTTCTTTTTACCTCAGATACATACCAAACGAAGGTATGTAAATAGAAGCGGAATGGAAGAGAAAGGTGAGAAAGGTGAACGATGGGAAGAGACGGGAAAGCAAGGCGAGGCGCGATGCGGGGCATGACGCTTGCGAGAGGATTGGCAGAAGATATCGCCAAGATTCTGGCATGGGTTTGGGCAAGAGGTTTTTTGCGTTGGTGGCGGCCCAGGTGATATCGCTTTTCGGCAACGCGGTGCTGCGATTCGCTTTGCCCTTGTACGTGCTTAACCTCACGGGGTCGTCGGCGGCGATGGGAGCGGTGATGGCGTGCGCCTGGTTTCCATACGTGGTGCTTACGCCCATAGGGGGAGTTGTGGCCGATCGCGTGCGCAAGCAGCGCATCATGGCGGTGTTGGATGGCGTGATGGCGTTGGTGTGTGCGGCGTATCTGGCGATGTATGCCTCGGTGGATGTGGAGGGGCTCTCTATTGCCGCGCTCATGGCGCTTTATGCGGTGCAGAGCGTGTATCAGCCCACTGTGCAGTCGGCGGTGCCGTCGCTGGTGGGGCGCGAGCATGTCCAGCGGGCGACGGCCGTCATCAGCCAGGTGAGCATGCTTTCGGGGCTTGTGGGCCCCGTGCTTGGCGGGCTGGTGTTCGGGGTATTCGGAATCGAGCCGGTGGTGGCGGTTTCGGGCGCTCTGTTCGTTTTGTCCGCGCTGCTCATTGCGTGCGCGGTGCGCATTCCCCACGAGCCGGCTTCGCGAGCGGGCGGCGTTCTGCAAACGGTGAAGAACGATCTGCGCGACGCCGCATCCTTCTTGCGGCAAGGCCAGCCTCTCATTCTTCGGATGATCGCTTTGGCGACCGTATTCAACCTGGTCATGAGCGCGTTCATCGTCATCGCCGCTCCGGTGGTTATCACGCAGGTTTTGGGGCTTTCGAACCAACTCATGGGGGTCGCAGAGGGCGCTCTGGCATTAGGCGGCCTCGTTGGCGGCGTGCTCGCCGGCGCGTTGGCGAACCGGCTCGACTTGCGTCGCGCTCCGGCGGCGCTTGCGTTGGGTGCCGCGGCACTGGCACTGATGGCGGCTGCCGTCGCACTTCCCGTGCCGACCATGGCGGCATATGTGCTGGTTGTTGTCGCTCTGTTTGCCACCATGGCGTGCTGCACTCTGTTCAGCGTGCAGGCGGTATCGTATGTGCAGCAGGCAACGCCGCATACGCTTATCGGCAAGGTGATGGGTCTTACGGTGGGGCTTGCGAACTGCGCCGCGCCTGTGGGGCAGCTTGCCTATGGGTGGCTGCTCGATGCGTTTCGTGCGCAGGTTCCCGCGGTGACGCTTGGCGTGGTTGCCGTGTCGCTTGCGTTATCCCTCGTCATGGCGCGTATGGTGCGCAGGTATTTAGGCGCATAGGGGCGACCGGCGTCATTGCATGGGGCGATGGAGCTGTCGTCTTCCGCAGGGCGACAGCGCCTCGGTTCGGTCTTTCCTCGCAACGTCGTGGGCATGACCGCCGTAGAGCTGCTGTGCTATATGGCGGTCACGATGCCGCCCGCCCATGCGAGCAGCAGGTCGGTGAGCTCTTGGCGCTCAAGGTTGGTTGCGGGTCGGTGCGCCTCCCAATCGCGTCCGATTGCGAGGATGCGTGCGTCGGCCGCGAGTTCTCTTCGTGTGGGGCGTGCTGCAGAATTGGTATCGGGGGCCGTCTCTTCGGAGCGGCCTGTGGCATCGGTCTCAGATTCCTGCTTAAGAATCCGTGCGAGCTCTGCCTTGCTGCGGGGGTATACGCCCGTGCGTGCGAAATGGATCGCTTGCATCGTGAAGAACGCGCCCTTGAAAAGCGAGCGGAGCATTTCATCCGCGTCGTCGTCGAATATTGCTGCATGGCATGCAGCGTGGTAGATGCCCGATGCGCCAATGCGGGCGGCGCGGAGCGCGTCGTCACGCGTAAAGGCCCCCACGATGGGGGCGAGGTCACCCAGAATCGCATGCGTGTCGTATGCAAACTGGAAAAGTTCGTGGCGCGGCCAAGAGGCAAGAACGTCGGTTGCGCCCACGAACCCGCAGGCGAGCTCTGCGTGAGGCATGCTCTGGATGATGGCTCGGTATCGAGCCAGGTCGGAAGCGTCCAGGCGGTCAAAAAGCGCTACGAGGTCGATATCGCTTTCTTCGTTCGCCTCGCCTCGCGCGCGGCTGCCTTGAAGTCCGACGAACACAAGGCGATCGCCGAACTCTTCCTTCAGTTTTGCGGCGGCGTCGTTTGCCCAGGCGAATGCGTCCACGAGCGATGCCCCTTTCTGCGACGTTTGCTGTTTGCGCGATAGAAGACAGTGTACAGCGTCGATGGGGCGGGACCGGCAAAAGTCCAGCGTGGGAGTCGACGGTTGGTCGGACTGGGGGGGGGATTGCGCTGCCGCTGGATAGGTAGGAATGCTGGCGATTGGATTTTCGCCGGTGGATGGTTGGTGTGCGGCTATTGATCTGGTCATTTGGTTCATGTCTCTCAGGTATGCAGCTACCTAGGTTGGGGCATGGCGATTGGTTTGCTCCTTTTTCGCCGGGCTGGAGGATTAGATTTGCCGTTGTCGTTGAGCGGGGTGGGGTGTTGGCTGCCGGAGTGTTGTTGACGATTCGGCCCTCCAGGTCGCGAGTGTGCGTTCGCGACAGTTTTCTCAAGTATGTAACCCAAATGGGCGCGTAAAAAAGCGGATTCTGCCAGTTTTCTTAAGTATGTAATCCGTCGAGTGATCGCGTGCCGAAAGTTGGTGTCACGGGCCGCTTTGAAGGAGAAGCGGCCATTGCCTAGAATCGATCGTTGCGAAGGTAACCGATTCGAGAGAAAGGCAACGGCCACCATGGACACTCTACAGGA
>NZ_QIBX01000017.1 GCF_003725995.1 Slackia equolifaciens | reverse complement strand
TTCCTGTAGAGTGTCCATGGTGGCCGTTGCCTTTCTCTCGAATCGGTTACCTTCGCAACGATCGATTCTAGGCAATGGCCGCTTCTCCTTCAAAGCGGCCCGTGACACCAACTTTCGGCACGCGATCCCCACAAAGACAAAACAGGTATCAATCACCAGCATATCCATGAACTACAGTAGGAAGTCGCAATTATTAGATCCGATTTTTAAAAAGACCAGTACGTATTCCTTCTATTGCGGTTCAAATGACGCCAGCAAAAGTGAATGCACGCTTTGAGACACTATTCCGCGCATCACCAAGCGAGCAGATTTAAAAGAATCCCAACCTCGAATACAAGATGCGCAGCAGGCGCCTTGCCTCAAGCTCGTACACCAGACCATGCAATATCGAATCCTAACGCGCCGACTACAAACGAGCGTCGCAGCCCGGCATCCCGGACAATGCTTCGCCTCTATTTTCAAGAAGTTATTTCTTGGACAAACCCGCTCAAATCCCTCGATGCTCCATTCGTACCTCCCTATGCTCCTGTCGTAGGCGCAACGCCTCCTATCAGGCCGAATTCATTGAGTCAATCGATGAATCATGCGAAAGTTCGTGTCGCCACAAAGAAGGACACGACACGAAGGAGAACAACCATGATGACGCATATCGTCGATTTCGCTCTGGTGGCCCTCGATGGAATCATCGCTCTGCTCACAGGAAAGAAGCGCAAGGCCTGAGATCGGCCACCGGCTTCGGCTCTGTCAACGTACCGCAGAGCGTCGGTCGAATAAATTTGATGAGCAACGGAAACACGCTCATTAAAAATCTGGCGCTCCGCATAGCCGCCACTCTACCTATAGGAGGAAAACCATGGATACCACCACCATCGCCGTCATTGCCGCGATCCTACTGCTTCTGGGCAGTTCCGGGCTGGTGAAGCAACGCAGCGCCGCCGACCGTAACTCCAAGCAGAATCACAAGGATGATGCCGCCCAAACGCGCAACGAAGACCACAGGGAGGCCTCCCATGTCTAACCCGATTCTGTCCATGGAGGGCGTATGCCTCTCCTTCAAATCGAAACGCGTGCTCGACAACCTCACGTTCAGCGTCGCGCGCGGCGAGACCTTCGGGTTTTTAGGCCCGTCAGGAGCCGGCAAGACAACCACCATCAAGCTGCTTACGCGCCAGCTTGTCAAAGACGCAGGGCGAATAATGCTTTTGGGCCGCCCCATTGAAAACGCTTCCGATGCCGATTACGAGCGCATAGGCATCCTGTCGGACACAAGCGCGCTGTACGAACGCATGAGCATCGAAGACAACCTGCGCTTCTATGCCCGCGTACGCGGCAAAGGGGCGGGCGACATAAACCGCCTGCTCGAACGTATGGGTTTAATCGAAGACCGCAAAACCCTGGTAAAGAACTGCTCGAAAGGCATGCGGCAGCGCGCAGCACTTTTGGCCGCTTTGATCCATAGCCCCGAACTGCTGTTTTTAGACGAACCCACAAGCGGCCTCGATCCTGCGGCTCGAGCTGAGGTGCACAAGATGCTTGCAGAGCTCAAAGAATCCGGCACCACCGTGTTTCTCACCACCCATGATATGGCAGAGGCAGAGACCGTATGCGAACGCATAGCCATCCTCAATGACGGGAAAATAGTTGCGTGCGATGCGCCCGAAAGCCTTAAACTGAGGTTCGCCCGCAATCGATTGACCATACGCACGCACACACGAGGCACCGTGGTGACCACCAAAGACGCTGCTGCGGCAAGCCAGGTTCACGACCTGCTGGCGGCGGGCGAATGCCTTTCCATCCACTCCGACGAGTCCAACCTCGAGGAAGTGTTCCTCGAGCTAACCGGAAGGGAGTTCTAGATGAACGCCTCACTGCGCAAGATCGGCGCGCTTCTGCAAAAGGACTTCTCCGACTTCTTCAAGAACCCAACCATGCTGGTAGTTAGCCTGATGCCTATAGCGTTCATGCTGCTATACCGCTTCATGATCGGCGATGTCGCCGCCGACCAGGGGCTCTCGGCGGAGCAGGCATCGGCCGCCAGCCGCGAAGTGCTGAAGTTTTTGCTGGGCTGCGCCTTGTGCCTTTCGATTGGCATGGCGGGCTCGATGACCGTCATCTACGGCATAGCCGAGGAAAAAGAGAAGCACACGCTGCGCACCCTCATGCTTGCAAACGTAAGCGCCGGCCAGGTGGTTGTCGCGAAGAGCGTGCTGGCGCTTGTTGTAATCGCCGTGGTCGAAGCCGGTAGCTTTTTTGCGGCGGGCGGTGAGCTTGAATGGCTCGGCGCATATATGGCACTGGGAATTGCGGGTGCTTTGCCTGTCGTGCTGGTGGCGTTGGTGCTGGGCCTCGCCAGTCGCGATCAGGCAACCGCCGGCGTGTACGGCGTGCCCGTGCTCCTGCTCACCATGGTACCCATCTTTGGCATGACCAGCCCCGATATTGCTCGAGTTGCCGAGTTTACGCCGTGCGGCGGCATCTACGAGCTCATGGGCATGGTTATGGACGGCGCAATCAATGGTTCCGATGCATTGATGCCTGTTGCCGTAACGCTTGCATGGGTTGTTGCAGGAGCAGCGCTTTTCGCCGTGATGTTTAAGCGCCTCACGCGCGACAACTGACGCGTGACAACCGATGCGCAACAATTAATGCGCACCTCTTGTCCGATTCGAACCTCTTACCCATCAACAGAACGCATCGCGCAATCGCCGGGCGACTCCTCGTCCGGCGATTTTTTGAATCATGCATATGCCTCTTGACACATAATGCCATGCATTACATAGTATGTATTGCATAGTATGAGGTATTATCCGATATGTGACTACGCAAATGATGTCCAACAGGGCAATCAGACTAAGCTCGCCGCTTCACGCGCAGCAAAATGCGCATCAGACCATGGCAATGTGATTTCTCGACACCCGAGGGAAGGAGGAGCAGTTGGACGCTCAAATGAAACGCGGCTTCTTAGAGGCCTGCGTGCTTGCCACGATCGATCGACGCGAATCTTACGGATACCAGATCGTAAAAGACGTCCCACTTACGCTGGGCCTCACCGAGTCGACCCTCTATCCCCTACTCAAGCGCCTCGAAGCCGCCCAGTGCATCGCGGTGCGCACGGCGGAGCACAATGGACGCCTGCGTAAGTACTACCGCATCACAGAGGCAGGCAGGCTTCGCATCGCCGAGTTCGTGGCCGAACGCTCCGAAGTGCTCGCAATCTACGATTACGTCGAAGCCGCCACAGGGCGCGGTTCGATGGCGCAATCCCTCAGCGCCGAAGCGACGCCCGATGCCGCGCATGCTCACCCCGCCAGCTCGGTTCAGGGTGGCGCAACCGCAAGGGAAACCCAGCCAACGCCGCAGAACGCCGCAAGCGCGCTCGCCACTCGACAGAATGGTTCGAGCAGCAGGCCTTCCGCTGACCAATCCCCCTTCTCACCACGCCCAGCAAACGCATCAAGCATCTAGGAGCCATCATGAACAAGTAAGAATACCTCGCCCGCCTTGACTCCCTGCTGGCATGCCTCCCCAAAGACGCGCGAGCCGAATCGCTTACGTTCTACGCCGAAATGATCGACGACCGCATCGAGGACGGCATGACCGAGGAGGAGGCCGTGGACGCCCTTGGGTCGCCCGGCATGGCGGCAGAAGCCATCCTCGACGACTTGCCCGCCGTCCCCCGTGCGGTAGTCAAGACGCGTCGCAAAAGCCGTGCTCTCATGTGGACGCTCATCATTCTCGGCTCGGTGGTATGGGTGCCGCTTCTTATCGCGTTCGCATTCGTAGCCCTTTCGGTATATGCCTGCATCTGGATTCTGGTGGCATGCCTGTGGATCGTGGCGGTGGCACTCATCGTGGCCCTTCCTGCCGGAGTCCTTATCGCGTTTTGGGGAGCCATGGCAGGCAACATCCCGTTTGCCCTGGCAGAAGCAGGTGCCGGGCTGTTCGGAGCGGGGCTTGGGATTGCGATGGTCTACATCTCTCTGGCGGCAACGAAGCGGCTTGCTTGTCTTTCAAGGGAATGGATGCGCAAGATGACGTCGCCATTTGTCAGAATGCGCGGCAGCGAAGCCGATGGCGCACGACGCTCGTCCGCTGCGCAGACGGCCTAGGCAATGCGCCGAAACCCGCACCAAGCACCGCGCCATGGCGATTCCGTTACCAAGGCATAAAAGTGCACCGCGCCAAATTTCGGCATCAGGAAAAGATGAGCATCCGACGAGGTTATCTGCTTGCCAGATTGAGAGGACCAGGAATGAGCAATATAAAGAGCGCCCTTCTTGCCGTATCGGCAGGGCTAGTCGCGCTGGGAATCGTGCTGATGGGCGCAGGGTTTGCCCTCGGCGGATTCGACCCGCGCGTTTTCATGATGAACGTCGACGCAGACCGCGGTACCGTGCAGCTGGGCACCAGCGTGATTGAGAGCCCCGAAGAGATTCCCCTGCTGAACACGCTCATGGACCTCGCCTCTCCGGAGGCGCCCGATGCGCCAGACGCACCCGAACCGCCGGACGGCTCCACCCAGGCAGACGAAGACGCCGACCCAACCGCATCTAGCGCATGGATCGGCAAGTACGCCCCCACGGTTGCCGGCTTTTTCGGCGGCGACACGGCCCTGGATATCGCCCTAGACGCACTCGGCTAGACAACGCGCTCCATCTTATATCCGCGCAATACGCCCCTTCGTTCCCCATGCCCCGCATCTCAGGCGTCACGAAACTGCAATGTTGGACGCCGCCGCGCGCGATACAATGCTTCCTGCGTGCAAACAACGTGGAAAGAAGCATCATGAACGTACCCGAACCTCAAAATGCGGCCATCGAACCCGAGCGCAAATCGCTCCACGCGTCCGAACCCGAACACGAAACCGGCGAACTGGTCATCGAACCCGCGTACGAACGGGTTGACGAGGTGCGCGCGCTCATCATCGAATACATGGATTGGCTGGCAACCGAACAAACCGGACTCGACGAATGCCTCGCCCGACAAAGCTACGATGACGAGCTGGACCACCTAGGACGCAAGTACGGCATGCCGCAGGGCCGATTATTCGTTGCTCATTTCGGCGGACCGGCTATAGGATGCATCGCGTTGCGCCCCATGCCCGAGCTTCCCGAACAAAACGCCTGTGAAATGAAACGCCTCTACGTCAAGCCGGGCAATCGCGGGCACCACATAGGCAAACGTCTGGTACAGCGCCTCATAGAGGAAGCGCGCGAAGCGGGATACGAGTGCATGTACCTAGACACGCTTCCCGTGCTCCAGGCCGCCATCGCCATGTACCACTCCTTTGGCTTTGAGGACATCCCCCGATACAACGACAACCCTATTCCCGAGGCCGTCTATATGAAGCTGGAGCTGTAGCATGCGAATCCTCATCGTGGAAGATGACGCAGCAATCGTGGATGCGCTTTCGGCATTGCTTCAAACCGAGGGGCACGAGGTCACAGCGGCCTCCCGGCAAGATGAGGCAGTCGGGCTTTTGTCCTCGCGCACCTTCGACCTTGCCTTGCTCGACGTGACGCTGCGTCAAGGCACGGGGTTCGGGGTGTGCGCCGCCGCGCGTGAGATAACCCCTGCCATGCCCGTGATCTTTCTCACGGCATCGGACGACGAGTTCAGCACCGTTGCCGGCCTTGACATGGGCGCCGCAGACTACATAGCCAAGCCCTTCCGCGCCCGAGAGCTCTTGGCGCGCATTCATGCCGCCGCTCGTCGAGCCCAGCCCGAGTACGCCCGCGAGCCATTAAGGATCGGAGACGTCGAGGTCAATCCCGCAACCGCCATGGCATACAAAGGCGGCCGCGAACTGGCCCTCTCGGCACTTGAGTACCGCTTGCTGCTCGTGTTCGCCCAAAACATCGGCAAGGTGCTCACGCGCGATGCCGTACGCGACGCCCTATGGGACTCCGGCGGCGAATATGTATCGGACAACGCCATCACCGTCTACATCAAGCGCCTGCGCGAGAAGATCGAAGACGATCCGGCGAATCCGCAGCGCATCGTAACCGTGCGAGGATTGGGATACAAAGCTCAAGGTTAGCTTCGAATGAGCCATACAAGAAGGAGTTGGCGGAAAACCCCGCGCTCCGATGCGAAAACGGATTCTCTGCAAAAAGGAGCGATCGTGGAAACGTTGATGCGAAACCCCGTCTTTCCCAAACAGGCCGCATGCATTCTAGGATCAAGCATCGCAATCGCCCTCGTCGCTTCCTTTGCTGCAGGCGCTTTCGCACCGGGCGCGCGCATGTACGGCTCCCTCTCTCCCGCCCTTCTTGTCGGCGCATCTTCCCTGGCAACCGGCCTTGCGGCAACGCTGCTGTTCTGCATCTTCTCGTATCAGCGCTACGAAGAGATATCGCGCCTTTCTGCTGAGATAGATGCCGTGCTCCACGAGGGAAGGCCGCTTATCATATCCGATTATCGAGAGGGAGATGTAGCGGTTTTACGCAACGAAGTGGGCAAGGTCTGCGCCCGTCTTTCTAAAACCGCTGAAGATCTTGCGGCAGAGAAGCGTGCGTTGGCAAACGCGCTCGCCGATATATCCCACCAGATTCGCACGCCCCTTACCGCCGCGGAGCTGATGGTGCCCGTAATCGAACGGTCGAGCGACGCGCGCGAGCGAGCCAAGAAGCTTCGCGAGCTCGAGTCGCTCATCGACCGCGTATCGTGGCTCGTCACCTCGCTTCTCAAGATCGCGCGCATAGATGCCGGAGCCATCAAGCTCACTTCCCAGGTCACAAGCGCTGCAGACGTGGTGCGCGCCGCCGTGGAGCCTCTCGCTGTCGCCTTCGACCTGAACGACGTCACATGCGAAATCCGCGTGGCGCCCGAAACGAGATTCGCCGGCGATGCGGCATGGACGGCAGAGAGCCTGTCCAACGTGCTGAAGAACTGCATGGAGCATACGCCCGCCGGCGGAACAGTGCGCGTAGAGGCGAGCGAAGACGCAGTGGCTTGCCGATTTTGCATCTCCGATAGCGGTCCAGGCATTGCGCAAGCCGATTTGCCCCACATCTTCGAGCGCTTCTATCGCGGAAGCGCGGGAACGGAGAGCGACGATGCCGGCACGGCCGCCGACTATGAAACCGTCATGCGACCAAAAGGCTTCGGCATCGGGCTCTCGCTTGCGCAGGCGCTCGTCAACGCCCAGGGCGGAAGCATACGCGCCACAAACGCCGCCCATGGCGGAGCACGTTTCGACATCGTGTTCCCCAAGCTGACGGTATAGCGCCTGAAGAACCCTGCACAGACGTGCGCACCTGGTCGACGAATCCGCCAACGGGCAACCCAAGACCCGGCACGCGGTATCCCCTTCCGCATGTGCGGTCGCCCCGAAATCCGGCAACAAGCATCACGCGGCGCGCACGCCACTCGATCCTGCAGTCCACGCCTTCCACGTTGGAAATCGCCGTCGCTGCACGTACGTTCCATACCCTCAAAGTGACAGGATAGTCACTTTTGCGTCACGCCATAGAAAGACCCGCCTGCGACACTGTATTCAGGCAGACCGCTACCGCACGTGCGCCATCCGGCATACGAGAAAGGCATCACCATGGACATCCTTACCGTGTCGCACCTGAGCAAAATCTATGGTACGGGCGAGGCCGCCACCTGCGCGCTCAACGACGTCACGCTCTCCATAGCCGAGGGCGAATTCGTCGCCATCGTAGGTTCATCGGGCTCCGGCAAATCGACCTTGCTGCACCTGATGGGCGGCGTCGACAGGCCCACATCGGGCACCGTGCGCCTCAAAGGCGAGGACGTGTACGCCCGCTCCGACGAGCAGCTGGCGGTGTTCCGCCGCCGCGAAGTGGGCCTCGTCTACCAGTTCTACAACCTGATTCCCGTGCTCAACGTCGTGGAAAACATGACTCTGCCCGTTGCGCTCGACGGCCGGCAGGTGAACGGCGAGCGACTTCAGTGGCTCATCAAATCGCTTGGCTTGGAAGGATGCGAAGCGCACCTGCCTAATCAGCTGTCGGGCGGGCAGCAGCAGCGCGTAGCCATTGGACGCGCGCTCATGAACGCGCCCGCGGTAGTGCTCGCAGACGAGCCCACGGGCAACCTCGACTCCCGCAACAGCCGCGACATCATGGCGCTTCTGCGCAGCTCGAACAAACAGCTCGGGCAGACGCTCGTGGTAATCACCCACGATGAAGACATCGCCCTGACCGCCGATCGCATCGTTGCCATAGAAGATGGCCGCATCGTGCGCGACGAAAGGATCCGCAAATGAGCGTCATGAGCAATTTCACGCTGCGCTCGCTTGCCAAGAACCGCGTGCGCACCATCGTCTCCGTCATCGGAATCGCGCTTTCCTGCGCGCTCATCACCGCCATCTTTACGACACTGACCAGCCTGAACGCTGGCCTCTACCAACGCACGCTCGAATCCGAGGGCTCGTGGCAAATTTATGCAAGCAACGTATCGGACGATTCGCTGGCCGCACTCGAGCAAAACGACGACGTAGCCGATTTGGCCACAAGTTATGAGCTGGGTTCGGCCGCTTTTAGCGAGCATGAACAAGAGCTGTTCGGCGGATACCTCACCGTGAAGACCGCCCCCTTTGCCGCCAAGGGCTCCTTCGACGCGGGCGGCGCGCCGCTGACCCTCGTGCCTGCCGTCACGGAAGGCCGCGCGGCCGAGACGCCTGATGAAATCGTGCTACCTAGCATGCTCCAAGGCGAAACCCTCGGCGAAACGAACACAGAGAAAGGCTCGAATCCCGGGGATGAACCATTCGACGCACAAGACGAGAACGCATCCGGCCCCTCCGGCGTGCAGGGCAAGAACATCCAAATAGGAAGCACTGTGACCCTAGACCTCGGCGAGCGCGTGCGCGCTGATGCCGAGTCCGGCGAAGACATGCGTCTGGATTGCGGCACTTCGTACACGAGCCCCGATGACGCCCAAAAGATAGGCATCCCGGAAGAGCGCCTTGCGCATACGCAGTCGCGCACCTTCACGGTCGTGGGATTCTATAGCGACCTCGGCTCATTCTACGGCAACGACTTCGTAGCCACCGGTGCCGGGCTCATCGGCATCACCGCGCCCGCCACCGACGCACAAGCCGCCGCATCCGGCACGCAAGAGGCGAACGCCTCGAACGGCACAGGCGCAGCGGGCGCCGCCGCAATCAAATCCGGCCCCACGCCCATCGTAAGCGCCTATCTCGCCACGCAGAACCTCAGCTCGCGCGCCGACCTCGAGGCCCTTGCCGCCAACGCCGGCCTTGGCAACGACCCGCTCCTCCATACCAACTTACTACGCTACCAGGGCATGCCCGAAGATCGCGCCGTGTTCGATTCGCTCTTTATCATCGCCGCCACGCTTGCCGTGGTAGTGGCAGCCGCCGGCGTGTCGCTCATTTACAACTCGTTCTCCATCAGCGTGGCCGAGCGCACGCGCCAATTTGGCATGCTCTCCTCTATCGGCGCATCCAAGCGCCAGCTGCGACGCTCGGTGCTGTTCGAGGCTCTCGCGCTGGGAATCATCGGCATCCCGGTGGGCATCGCGCTGGGCGTTGTAGGCGTGGCCGTCACGCTCCACTTCACCTCCGACGCGCTGGGCAGCGCCATCGCCCTCGAAGGAGGCATCCCCTTCACGGTGAGCCCCGCAGCACTCGTAGGCTGCGCCCTGTTCTCGCTGGTCATCCTGCTGGTGAGCGCCTGGATTCCCGCCCTTCGCGCCTCCCGCGTGAGCGCCGTGGACGCCATCCACCAAACGCAGGACGTGCGCCTGACGCGGCGCGCGTTGCGACGCCAGCGCAAGGAGGTTAACGAGGTGCGCAGCCTTGCGCAACAGCAGGGCATGCAAGCGGCGTACGCCGGTGCCGGCTCGTTCGCCCTACACCGCGGCATCGCAGGACGTCTCTTCGGGCTGCCGGGCGTGCTCGCTAAGCGCAGCCGCGAACGCGCCTCGAGCCGGGGCCGCGTGGTGGTAGCGTCGCTTGCCATGAGCATGCTGCTGCTCATCGTGTGCGGAAGCGTGAAGCTCTACATGGACCCCTTCGTCGGGCAGGCAAAGGCCACCAACGGCTCGGGCAACGATGCCGACATCCTGGCCACCTTCAGCTACAACGGCTCCCCTACCTGGAGTTTGACGCCTGAGGCGTTCGACTCTTATCTCAGCTCTATGGACAATTTCAAGCAGGAAGCCGCCAAGGTGGAAGGCACCGAGCTGGCGGGTGTCGTGAAGCAGGGCGAAGCACAGGGTTTCGTGCCCGCCAGCATGCTGGACCCCGAGGCGCGCGAGGTGTACGACTCCAAATTCGACACCACAAGCGCCAATTGGGTGCCCTCCGCCTACACGAAGGCCGGCGACTACGTGCAGAACCTGACCACCTTCTACCTGGACGATGCGACCTTCGACGCGCTGGCCGAGCGCGTGGGCGTTGACCCCGCTCAGTTCGACGACGCCGAGCATCCGAAAGCCCTGGGGCTTGACGCCTATCGCGGCCAATCCGAGGACGGACGCTACCTTGACATGCGAGCCATTTCCAACACGGGCACGGTCACGCTCTACGATCTGATCGATGATAACCCCGACGACACCTGGAACACCTGGGGTCTCGTGGAAGGCCAAGACGGCGAGCTGGAGACGCTCTACCTCAACACCGAGACGGGCGAGACCGAGGCGCGCGAGCTGCCCGCCGACACGCCCACGCTCCAGGTGGACGTGGTGGGCACGGTAAGCGAGGAGCAGATTCCTTCCAGCATGTACTCCATCAACGCCCTGGCGCACTACCCCGTACTCATCATGCCCGAAAGTGTCTAAGACGCGTCGGCCGCTAACGGCTTGCAGCGCATGCTCGGCTTCACGTTCGCGAACGTGCTGCTCAACGCAAACGACCATGCAACCGCCACGCAGGCACTCCGCAAGATAGCCGCTCAAAAGCAGGGCGAGGATATACGCATTGACGTGTTCGACAGCGCCGCATCGGGCGAAAACATGCGCATGCTCGCCCAGGCCATCCAGCTGTTCGTGCTGCTGTTCAGTCTGATCACCGCGCTCGTAGCCGTGGCCAATGTATTCAACACGCTTACGAACTCAATCATCCTGCGCACGCGCGAATTCGCAGTGCTCAAAAGCGTTGGCATGGGCAAGCGTGACTTCGCGAAGATGCTCGTGTGCGAATGCGCCGGGTTCGCCGTGAAGGGCTTCCTCATCGGGTTCGTGCTGGCGGCTACCGTCACCTACGTGATCTACTACGGCTCGAGCTTCAGCTTCTCGTCGCTCGCGTTCACCATGCCGTGGGCCTACGTAGCGGCAGCGTTCGCGGTCACGCTCACCATCTTGGGGATAAGCGTCGCGTTCGCCCTCCGCAAAGCGCAGGCCGGAAGCATCGTAGACGCCCTGAGAGCCGAAGCCGTGTAGCGAAAGCACGGCCGCGCGCATGACGACCGCTGATTATACGCCGAGGGGCTGGCCGGTTATGGGAGACGGCCAGCCCCTCGGCGAGGCGCCCCGTCAGCGTACACCCATTCTATCGGGGTTGAAGCGCAACAAACGCGTATCCCACCGACCCCTGCTTGAATTGAGCGTCGATTTCATATCGCCACCCCGGTTCGATAGCGAACGACGCACGCCCATCTGCCAGCTGTACATCCACCGATTCGCTTGCGACGGACGCTTCGTCGACGCCCTGCGCCGAGCCAGCTTCCTGGGCCGCCTTCTCGACAGCCACCTCTTCCCATCTGACCACGCTTACGTCCATAGGCGTGATATCGAAGGAGACCGTCGCATTTAAGGACGATTCGATGCGCGCGTCGGGAAGATCATCGACCGCATATTGCACAGGGGTCGCAGCGTCCACGCTGACCGTAGACACCTCGCCGTCTTTCTCATAGCTCCATTCGTAGCCGCACGTCAAAGGGAACAGCGCGACAGCGGCAAGATCGGTCGCGTACTCGAGAGTCGCATGCGCAGGCTCCGTAGGATCGCGCGGCTGCCAGATCTGCGCGATGACTTCATCGTAGCGGTCGGCATCGGAGGGGCTCCCCTCTTCGATGACCTCCACTTTCGTGATGCCCGGGTACTGCCCCGGATAGCTCTCGAGCATGATGCCGTCGCCCGTCACGCGCACGATGTTGCCGGACGTCAAATCCTGCGGGCGCATGGGCGCTCCGTCGAGCCCGATGATTTCAGCGTTTTCGAGACCGGGAGCATAGGGGCCGTCGTTCTCCTGATCGAAGAAGAGCAGATCCCCGTCGCCATACGCGACCACCATGGCCGTGGATTCGAATTCGGTCCCCGACGAGGCGCCGCCGTCGGCGGAGTCAGCGGAAGAAGATTCTTGAGCGGGGGACGACGAGCACGCGGCGAGGGCGCAGCCGCAGGCAAAAACGACGACAAGCAGTAAAACGAGATGCGGGAATGGCTTTTTCATCAAGGTCCTTTCATGGCGGAGCGCAACGCGAGGCCATGGTACCAGACTCGTCGCGAACCTGAAACGAACACCGCGCACGATATTTCCGCCATATCGCAAAAATGCCCGCCCCTCGATTCCAACAGCCTTCTGACCTGGCCTTTGCAACCGCAAGGCGCCTCAAAGTTGCCGATATTGAAGCCTCAAGTTGGTGGATTGGCCTCCGGAGCTACCGCATAATTCAAGCTGCCGGCAGGGAAAACGACCGAGGCAAGCGATGCCGAAGCCAATCAAACGTTGCGATTCGCCAAACCGTTTTCCCGTACAATGACATCCGACCCTTGTCGATCTTTGCACGCCATCGATAAGGCAGCACGAAAGGACCAGCCGTGAGCTTCCGCAACAACCTGCAGCACCTGCGCGCCGAGCGCAATATGACGCAAGAGCAGCTTGCCATGCTTCTGGGCGTATCCCGCCAGTCCGTAACAAAGTGGGAGGCCGAGCGCTCCTACCCCGAGATGGACAAGCTCCTCAAGATGTGCCAGCTCTTCGACTGCACGCTCGACGACCTGGTGCAGGGCGACCTCACAAGCCGCGCTTCGCAGCCCGACTCCCCCGACGGGCCTAGAGACGCCGCCCGCCATGCAGCCATCCCCGTTCCGCCGGGCCCGCCGCAGGATATCTGCGGCTACGACGAGCACCAGCGCAAGCTCGCCTACCGCGTACCCAGCGGCATCGCGCTCATTCTCATCTTCATCGGCATCGGGCTGTTCCTGGAAGGCCAATGGACCGTCTTCGCCGGCAGCGACGCCGGCGCGCTTATGGTCATCTGCGTGTTCATCGGCATTGCCCTAGGGCTCGCGTTCCTCATACCTGCGGGCATGGAGCATTCCGCATTCGTAAAAGCGCATCCCTACATCGAAGACTTCTACACCGAGGAGCAGAAGCGCAAGGCACGCAGCGATTTCTCACGCGGAATCTTGCTGGGCATCTGCGCCATTTTCGTAGGCATCGCCTTCATCGTTCTTTTGGGCGAAACGGAGCACGAAAAGCTCGGCTTGCTCCTGCTCATGGAGTTCATCGCACTGGGCGTGTGGCTCATCGTTCATTTCTGCATGATGCTAGGGCGCACCAACATCGCCGAATACAACAAGGACGCCGCCGATGAGCTGGAGATGGAAGACATCGTGAACGCCCAGCTTGACCAGCGAATCAAAGACACCCTGATAAGCCGCAAAGCCAAGTCCAACAAGGTGGGAGCGCTCTGCGGCGCCATCATGCTCATGGCCACCATCGTCGCACTCGCGTTGCTGTTCATGCCCATGGGGCAAGCAGGCACCTGGGATTGGGGCGAGTTCAACCCCGAAGGAACGAGCGCCATGTGGTTCTGGATCGCCTGGCCCATAGGCGGCCTGCTGTGCGGTGTCGTCGCGCTGATCGTGAACGCATTCGACGACTAGATATCCACGCCGCCCAGGCATTCGCAGTGCACTCCTTGAGGACTTTATTAATCAGGGCTTTTATGGATACCAGCGCCGAACAGACATCCCCATTGCACACAATGGCATAACGAAACGGCCCGACTCTCGCCTTCGCACAACGAAACAGCCTGGTCTCGCCCACGCATAATGAAACAGCCTGACTTTCGCCCACGCATAACGCGGCCCCGCCTTGAGACGGGGTCGCTTCTTTGCGCTATCATGCTCCGGTTGAGCAATAGCCGCACCTAAGACCGCCATGAGATAAGGGGGCATCATGATCCAAGACGACATTCTTGCGTACAACCGTTCGTTCGTCGAACGCGGCGAATACGAGCGCTACCGCACCGACAAGTTCCCCGACAAGAAGCTCGCCATCGTGTCGTGCATGGACACGCGCCTCTCCGAGCTGCTCATAGCGTCGCTCGGACTCAAAAACGGCGATGCGAAGATCATCAAAGTGGCAGGAGCCGAAGTGGCGAGCCCCTTCGGCAGCGTCATGCGCTCAATCATCATCGCGGTGTGCGAGCTGGGCGTGGAAGATGTCATGGTAGTGGCCCACACCAACTGCGGAGCGCAGCACATGAACGGCGCAGAGATGGTGGAGCACATGAAGCGCCTAGGCGTGTCGGAGGCGCGCATTGATTTCGCCCGTCACTGCGGCGTCGATTTCGACCGCTGGCTGGCCGGCTTCGGCGACACCGAAGAGGCTGTGCGCAAAAGCGTGGATACCATCGCGCACCACCCCGTCATGCCGCCGCATGTGCGCATCGGCGGCTACATCATGGACTCCGAGACGGGCGAGCTCAACCGCGTGTGCTAGGCCGTCCGGGGACCGTCGCGAGGGCAGCCAGAACGTCCGTCCGCGCCTTCGCCCTTGAACCACGCAGCAAAAGAGCCTCCGACGCGAACCGCACCCTGCTCCCCGAACATGGGGTTGAGGGCGGTTGGCGAAGGAGGCTCCTGCATGCAGCCTACCGTACGTCCGGCCTCAAGCGCACGAGACGCTATCCTACGATGAACATCACGAGGAATGCGAGCGCGGCCACCCACATGAGGGGCTTGACCTCGCCCGGCTTGCCCTGCACGATCTTGATCACGCAGTAAGAGATGAACCCGAAGCCGATGCCGTTGGTGATGGAGTAGGTCATCGGAATGCCCAGGATAGTGATGAACGCAGGAAACGCGAACTCAATCTTAGACCAATCGACATTCACCACGTCAGAAAGCATCAGGTAGCCCACAACGACCAGCGCGCCGCAGGTGGCAGCGCTCGTCACCATGGCGATGACCGGCGAAAAGAACGCGAACACGAAAAACAGCACGCCCACGACCACGCAGGAAAGGCCGGTGCGTGCGCCAGCCGCAGCACCCGACGTAGATTCCACGAAGCTGGTAATAGAGCTGGCGCCGAAGAAACCGCCTGCGGCGGCCGCCACGGAGTCGACCGTCAGAATGGGCTGGATGTCTTCGACGTTGCCGTCTTTGTCAACGAAATTCGCCTGCTCGCCCACGGCCACCACGGTACCCATGGTATCGAAGAAGTCGCTCATCAGCAGCGAGAACACGAACAGCAGCAGAGCGGGCTGCAAGAACACCTGCACGAGCGCCATGGTGTCGGTGCCGGGAACCGTCTGGAACGGAGCCGCGAACGTGCTGAAGTCGAGACCGAAGCTCCATTCGCTTGGAAGAGCAGTGACGCCCAGCGGAATGCCCGCAATCGTGGCCGCCACGATAGAGATGAGCAGCGCGCCTTTCACGTTCATCACCTGCAGCGCCACGGCCACCAGAATGGCGATGAGCGACACGATCGCCGTGGGCGAAGTAAGATCGCCCAGCGCGAGCATGGTGGATTCATCGGATACGATGATCCCGCCGCCCTTCAGGCCGATAAAGGCAATAAACAGGCCGATGCCGATGCCGATCGCATGGCGCAGGCTGGCAGGAATAGCATCCATGACCGCCTTGCGCAGGCCGCACAGCACCAAGATCAGGATGACGATGCCCTCGAGGAAGATGATCGCCATGGCAACGCGCCAGTCGACCGCCGTTTCTCCCAGGCAGAGCGTGTACGCCACGATGGCGTTGATGCCCATTCCCGAGGCAAGCGCTATGGGGCGGTTCGCGACGAGGCCCATGGCGATGGTCATGACCGCAGCACCCACGCACGTCGCGGTAAGCGCCGCATCGAACGGAATACCCGCCGTTTGCAAAAGCGACGGATTGACCGCGATGATATAGGCCATAGCCAAAAACGTGGTCAGGCCGCCGATCACCTCGTTGCCCACAGTGCTATTGCGGGCCGAGATTTTGAAGAACGAATCCACTTCGTCCCCCTTTCGAATCGAGGTCCGCGCGTCTCGCCGAAGGCATGACTTTCGTGCCTCCCGCGAGACGTGGGACATGAAGCCGTTTCCGGCACAACAGGAGCCGGCGCAAGGCCGACCGATGCATCCTATCATATATATGAGCAAGGGGGCGCAGTGCCCCTAGATAAGTTTGCCTCGATAGAGGCCGACGCGTCGCCTTTTGCGGCCGAGTGCATGCAGTACTCAATTTGCATGACAGCATAATGAGCCCTTTTCCAGGCATTTCATCACTCTGCACGATAGGCGCATGACACGCTCGGACGTATTCTTTCCTTCGTTGCCAAGGGCGAGCAAACCCTAACGCAGCAGTACGCGACACCCGTCGCACGAACCATTCCGACATACATTACGGAGGCGACTCATGAAAATCTTCGGACTCGGCATGCCTGAACTACTGATCATCCTTGGCGTGGCTCTGCTCATCTTCGGCCCCAAGCATCTTCCTAAGCTTGGCGCTTCGTTGGGTAAGACCATCAAGAACCTGCGCGACGGCATCTCTGGCGGCGATTCCTCAAAAGCGGCTGAAGCCGAAGAGGAAGAGGCCGAGCCCGCTCCTAAGCGCAAGAAGAAGCTCGCCGCCGCATCCACCACGTCTTCCACGGAGTCTTCCGTTGAAGAGGCCGCAACGGTTCAGGGCTAATCCTCCCTCCCTTCTGCCCGCCCCGCGGCCACGAAACGCCCCGGCCTGCCACGTGCAAGCCGGGGCGTTTCGCTTTTCACGTCAATCTCGCAAAGCGTCGCTTAGCGTTTGCTATCATTCATCAAGAAGAAAGGAAGCAACGTGAGCGAAGCGCAACACAGCGGCCCCTCCTGGATGAGAATTCTGGGGTTCGCCTGCCATCAAGGATGCATATTCTCCCTGTTCTATATGGGATCGAACCGCGGCCTCGAGCTCGGCGGCGCGCTGTTCGAGCGCATCGATCTATTCTTCGTGCTCGCGTTCATGTGCCTCACCCTCGCGCTAGGACGAACGGCAATCGTTCGCCTGCTGGGGTCGAATGGGGCCGTCCCCGCAATCGTCACCTCAGCAATCCTTCTGGCGCTGGGATCGCTTGCACCGCAGATTCCTCATGATATACAGCTATTCGCCCTGGTCATTGAGGGATTGCTTGTAGGGTGCTCGCTCGCACTGCTCTATCTCGCCTGGGCGACCGTTTTGGGGGCAGGCTCCCCGCGAGCCATCGCCTGCGAGGTGTTCGCGGCCACGGGCTTTGCTGCCGCCATATGTTTCGCCTGCGCATTTCTGCCGTCGGCGGTGGCGCTGGCCATTCCCGCCCTGTGCGCGCTAGCGAGCGCGGGAGTCGCAACTGCGTGCCTTATGGAGCACAGGAAGGCTCATGCCGACGGTCAAGCGAGTCATACGCCCGCTCAGGGGCACATGCGTTTGCGTGCTTCAGGCAAACCCGCTTTCAGCGACGCCGATGCGCACCAGGCCCATGCCCAGGCCCCCGCCCAGGCAAATGCCGACCCGTCGCCGACCCCGCTACGCGACGACCGCAAGGCGGCCAAGCCGTCTCTTTCCTCCGCATTCAAGGCGGCCGGGGTCGGCGCGATGAGCACGCGCATGATCGCCGGCGCCGCCACGTTCGGCATTGCGGCCGGCTTTATGGAAAGCTACCGAAGCGATCCCGGCATGCTCTCCACGCCCGACTTCCCCGCAACGCTGCTTATCCTTGCCCTGTTTTGCATCGCCGTGCTGCAGTCGCTCTTCGTTGAGAAGCCCACCGAGGGAGAATCGCTCGGCAGCATGTACCGTATCGCCATGCTCGTTATCATGTCAGGCTTTCTGTTTTCTCCTCTGTTGCAGAACAGCGGCGTTCCCGGCGAAGCCATCGTGTTGGCAGGATACCTCGGCCTGGTAGCGTCGTTCATGTCGTTTTTCCTGGTCATGGCCCGCTTCTCTCAGACGCCTCCTGCAATCACGTTCGCAGGAGGACTGTTCGCTCTCTATATCGGAGAGGCCTTCGGCATAGCTGCAGCCAACCTCTACGACACCATCATGCCCGACACATCATTCTCGTACGGCATCATGGCATGCGCAGGGCTTGCGATCCTGTTCGCCTACCTGTTTCTGTTCACCGAGCGAGATTTCAGGGCGCTCTCTGAAATCGTTGACACGTCGGACGAACAAGAGCGCGCCTGCGCACAGCTCGTCGAGCGCTTCGGGCTTTCGGCGCGCGAAGCCGAAGTGCTCACGCTCGCCCTCAAGGGCCGCAGCAATGAGCGCATTGCCCAGGAGCTATTCGTGGCAAAGAGCACAGCCGATACCCACATGCGTCGCATCTACGCAAAATGCGGCGTCAAAGGCCGTCAGGAGCTAATCGACCTCGGAGAGCGCACAAAAACCGAGCTTCGAGAAGCGTATCACCGCGCACGCTGATCAACGAACGGCGATTTGCCGCAGCACAAACGTCGTTTCGCAGCCGCGTAAATAGTCACCCAGAACCAAACGCCAGTTTGCTGCCGTATAAGCGTCGTTCCACAAATAAACGCCGATTTGCTGCCGCCAAACGTCGCCCCGCAACCGCGCGAACGTCGTTTCGCAACCGCGTAAAAGTCGCCCACGCAAACAAACGGCAATTTGTTGCATTATAGACGTCGCTCTGCAACCGCGCAAAGGTCGCCCTCGCAAACAAACGCCGATTTGCTGCAGTTTTCGAGGGGTGCCCCAAGTACACTGCCGTTGGGCTCGTCGTTTCCCCATGTCAGAGCGTCGTGCCGATTGGGCTACTCGAAGGGGTGTCCGAAAACTGCAGCAAATCGGCGTTCGTTTCGGAGCAACGGTTGCAATGCAGCAAATCGCCGTTTGTTGCAGCAGAACCGCAAATACAAGCGGTAAAAGCTAACGCATCAATGATTGCAATCATTGATTACGAGGCATCGCTAACGTCGCATCGAATGCAGGAACGACTTCTAGCGCGCGAATACCGCCGATGCGACCATGCGGCCCAACACCACACCAGCCAAACACGCGGCCAGACTTAGCGCCACATTCAGCGCAGCAATACCCCAAGCGCCATCTTGGAACAACGCGACCGTCTCGAGGCTGAAGGTTGAGAACGTGGTGAAACCGCCCATTATGCCTGTGATGGCAAACAGCCGGGCCTGATCCTTGCCCAAAAACGGGCCGTCGAACGCAACCGAGAGAAACCCGATCGCAAAGCATCCGACAACGTTAGCGATAAAAGTAGAGAGCGGAAAGACGCCCCAAAACGTAGCCTCTGCGCCCACGCTTCCAACCAGCACTCCTACGAGATAGCGTCCCACGGCCCCAAGAGCGCCTCCAAGAGCAACGGCAAGAATATTCACAAGCATGGTTGACCCTTTCAAACATTCGACCCAGGAGCGACAACCCTTCAACCCCAGTATGAGCACGACAGCCTCGCCCGTTGGACAGCCGCACACGGCGTGCGCCCGGGCCCAGCACGCATAGGATAGCTGATAGTTCCTCGCAAAGGAGGCATAGGGAGTGCAGCGCTATTCCAAATCCGACATGACGGGAAAGCCGAGACCCCGCATCATCCTGAAACGCAAAAGCTTGCGTTGGACAGAAATCTTACCCCTGCGATAATGCGCTTGCCGCCCAAACGCAGAATTCTTGACCGAACACCATGCCTCTCACGCCACCTGACGCGGTGCGCTACAATGGCCTTTCGAAAAAACGCGCTCGCATGCGTCATGTGTGCGCAATTACGCATCCTACGAAGAAGGCCGCCCTTGAAAGACACTACCTACGAACGCTTCACGCCCCGCATGGCGCTTCAACTTGCGGCGCCCCATACCTGGCCCGCCGCCATCCTTCCCTCTCTGGTCGCGATGTGCGCCGCCGCCGTCATAGCGCCGCCCACATCCGCCTCCATGGCGTGCATTCTGCTCATAATCTGCGTGCTTATGCAGGCCGCGGTCAACACATTCAACGACTACTATGATTTTGTGAAAGGAGCCGACTCCGCAGACGATAACGTGGAAGAGTCGGACGCTACGCTCATCTACAACAACGTGAACCCCAAAAGCGCCCTTCGCCTTGCTATCGGTTTTCTGATCGCGGCATTCGCGCTGGGCGCATACGTCATCTACGTCGCGGGATGGATCCCTTTGGCCATCGGCGTAATAGGCGCTGTATTCGTAGTGCTCTACTCCGCAGGCAAAACCCCCGTCTCCTACCTTCCCATTGGAGAGCTCGTGAGCGGAGTGGTAATGGGCGGACTCATACCGCTCGCCTGCTATCAGGCTCTTTCGGGAATGCTCGACCTACGTGCCCTCCTGTGGGCCATCCCTACCATTATCGGCGTAGGACTCATCATGTTCACCAACAACACGTGCGACGTCGAGAAGGATATACCCGTCGGTCGCAAGACGCTCTCGGTGCTTCTGGGGCGCGACCGCGCGCGCACGCTGTACCATGCGCTCGTCTACCTGTGGGTCATTGCCATAATCGTGCTGGTCGGCCTGTTCTTTACGCCGGGCCTCATCGTGATTCCGTTTATGCTCCTGGCAGCGTACCCTCTGATCAAGGCGCTGCTGTCAAACCCGCTCGCACCCCAGTCGCGTATCGGCGCAATGGCGCAAATCTGCAGCGTCAATGTGGCGCTCGGGGCGTTCTACGCCGCCGCCATCCTTGCGGCTGGAGGCATAACCTTGGTCATATAGTTCGCGGCACTGCAATCCATCGTATTTCTGGCAATGAGATTGCCTGCTGCCTCATACTTCGTGAACCCGTCCGAGCGCTCTCTGAAAGGTTGCCTCGAGAGCAAGGGGGCGGCGCAGATACTCTTATCGCCACAAATGGAGGGCATTGCAAAGCGCCTAGTGCCAACGAATCTGAACCTTATCGGGAAGATGCTTCGCGAACGTATTCAGGTCAAATGACGCAAGGAGCTCCTCGGGCATCACGGGATCGCACGTTGGAGCAATTCCGGTAATTCCGGCGATATGCCCGATGATACCCGCAGGCGATCCGAACCGCGCGAGCAGCGCATCGAGCGCAGCATCGTGGTCGCGCTTCGATAGACGGCGCCCCTCCTCTGCAACAAGCAGCGGCACATGCGCGTACTCCGCATGAGGATAACCCAACAGATTCTGAAGATACATCTGCTGCGGCGTTGAGCAAAGCAGATCGACGCCGCGCACAATGGAATTGACGCCCTGCGCGGCATCATCCACCACGACGGCAAGCTGATACGCGAACGCGCCATCCGAGCGGCGGATGAGAAAATCTCCGCATTCAAAAGCGAGGTTTTGAGAATAGGGGCCTTGAATTGCATCGACCAGCTCGATGCAATCATCGGGCACCATCAAGCGCGATGCAGGAGGACGTGATTTGGCGCGCTCGGCACGCCGCTCTTCCGTAAGACCGCGGCACGTGCCGGCATAGACGAGTTTCTCGCCATGGTGCGGCGCCGAGGCGGCATGCAAATCAGCCCTCGTGCAAAAACACGGATACACGAGCCCGCGCTCGCAAAGCCGCACGTACGCCGCCTCATAGGCATCAGTTCGGTCATGCTGGAAATAAGGGCCTTCGTCCCAGGTAAGACCAAGTGTTTCGAAATCTCGCTGCACCGCATCGATGAACTGCGGCTTAGACCGCTCCGCATCCAAATCTTCGATGCGCAGAACCATCGACCCGCCCTGCGATTTAGCGACCAACCAAGCCACAAGCGCAGAGAAGACGTTGCCCGCGTGCATTCGTCCCGTAGGAGAAGGGGCGAACCTACCTTTTACGCGGCGAGGCTCAAGCGCAGCTTCTTCTTGAGTCACGTCCCCTCCTCCCATGATTCATAGACGGGCGAGCCGAAATAATCAGATAGCCCCGACAGGCGGACGGGGCTAGGCAGCGCGCGACAGCGCGCACTCAAACCTTCGCAAACAAGGCATCGAATACCACGCACAGCGAGGAAAGCAAGCGGCAGAACAAGAGGCGTTGACGCGCCCGGCCGCACGCCTCGTCACCGCACGCAGCTCGACGCTCAACGCGCGCAGCCTTACCGCGCCCGGCCGCCCGTCTCAGCCGGCGGCCGGGCGAACGTAATTACTTCCTGCGCAAATCCTCAACGTGCTTGGTCTTGCCTTCGCTGCGAGCGATGGTGCCGGGCTGCACGAGCTTCACGCGCGGACGCACGAGCAACGTGTTGGTGAGCGTATCGGCGACGCGCTTGGTGAAGGCCTCCATCTTCTCGAAGCTGTCATGCATGCCTTCGGGCAGCAGTTCAACCGATACGGTCATGCGGTCAAGGCCCGTTTCATTGTCCACCACGATATGGTAGTGCGGGCTCACGCCCTCGATGCCCGCGAGCACGTCCTCGATTTCGGACGGGAACACGTTGGTGCCGCGGATGATGAGCATGTCGTCGGTGCGGGTGCGCACCTTATCCATGCGCGCATGGGTGCGCCCGCAGGCGCACGGCTCGGTAGTGATACGCGTGAGATCGTGCGTACGATACCGCAGAACGGGGAACGCCTCCTTGTCGAGGGGCGTGAGCACGAGCTCGCCCTCTTCGCCCTCGGGGAGGGGTTCGCCGGTCTTGGGGTCCACGATCTCCCAGAGGAAATGGTCTTCGGCGATATGCTGCTGATGGCGCGAGCTCAGGCATTCGCCCGAAACGCCAGGACCCATGACCTCGGTGAGACCGTAGTTGTCAGTGCACACGATATGCATGCGGCTTTCGATCTCGCGCTTGAGCGCCGGCGTGCACGGCTCGCCGCCGAACAGGCCCACGCGCAGCGTGCTCTTGGACCAGTCGATGCCGGCCGCCTCGCCCGCTTCGCAGATGTGCATCGCATAGGAAGGCGTGGCGATGAGCACGGTCGATCCGTAATCGTTGATCATCATCAGCTGACGCTCGGTGTTTCCGGAGCTCGCGGGAATCATCATGCAACCCATATGCTCACAGCCGTAGTGAAGGCCAAAGCCGCCTGTGAACATACCGTAGCCGAACGACATCTGCACGCGATCGCGGGAGGTCACCCCTGCCATGCTGGCTATGCGTGCGATGCACTCGGCCCACACGTCCAGATCACCCTTGGTGTACCCTACAACGATAGGCTTGCCGGTGGTGCCGCTCGAGGCATGAAGCCTCACCACATCATCCAGCGGCACAGCAAAAAGGCCATAGGGGTACGTATCGCGAAGCACGGTCTTATCCGTGAACGGGAGCCTGCGCACGTCGTCGAGCGTCTTGATGTCGTCCGGGGCCACGCCCATCTCATCCATCCGCTCACGGTACCAGGCGACGTTGGCATAGGCATGCTTCACCTGGCGCTGGAGCTTTGCCAGCTGTATCTCGCGAATGCGCTCGCGGCTGGCGCATTCGATGTCGGGGTTCAAAATCGTGTCGTTATTCAAAGAAGTCATTATCGTTCACCAATTCGAAAGATTCGCGTTCCAGCAGCTTCTCGACCGCCTCCAGATCGTCCTTGACCTGGAGGCAGATATACGTCCCCACCAACGAATAGGTGTACTCGAGATTGATGCCGGCCCGCGCGACCACGCCCAGCGCGCGGCTCAATTCGCCGGGGTCGTCCTTCAGATGCACGCATATGACTGGCTTGACCTTGGCGGCAAAGCCGGCATCGGTGAGCGCAGTAAGACCTGCATCGGTATTGTCAACCACGAAGCGCACGATGCCGAAATCGCCCGTATCGGAAGCGCTATAGCCGCGAATGTTGGCACCCGCCGCCGCCATGACGTCGAGCGCCTCTTTCAGCATGCCGGGCTTGCTCTCAATGAAAACGCTAATCTGCGAAATGCTCATGAACAACCCTCTCAAAACACGGCTCGCAACCATGTGCGAGCCCTTTTCGGATGATACGCGCGCTACTCTTCTGTCTTGGGCGCGTGCTCCAACGCCCACGTACGGCCGAGATTGAACGCAGAAAGGTTAATATCCTTGAACTTCTCCGGCACGCGGCGCTCGATGGTGGCGCGCCAGAGGTCTTCGGGATACGGAAGCCGAGTAGACAGGGCGCCCAGAAGCACCACGTTGACCGCTTTCGAGCTTCCCGCCTGCTTTGCAAGAATGCCGGCGGGAATAACGAACGCGCCCAGCTCTTGAAGCGTTTTGCGAGGAGCGCGCGGCATCCTCTCCTTACCCGCGAGCACAGGAAGCGGCTCAATGGATTCGTCGCTCACGAACATGCTGCCGCCTAAAGCAAGATAGGGCAGATTGCGCAACGCCTCGGTGGTCTCGAAAGAGACGAGGCAGTCCACGCAGCCCCGGTCGGCCACCATTGAGGCCACCTGGTCGCCAAGGCGAATGATGGTGGTCACGGCGCCGCCGCGCTGGGCCATGCCATGGATTTCGGACAGCTTGACATCCTGCCCGCACGCCATGGCGCAACGCGCGAGAATATCGGCGGCGAGGAGGGCGCCCTGGCCGCCGACGCCGCACAGCATCACGGTCTTGGTGTTATTCATGACGCTCCCCCTTCTCCTGAACGAAACATCCGAACGGGCACGACTGCGCACACTGGCCACAGCCCACGCATAGCGAGGGATCGACCGACGCCTTGCCCGTCTCAGGGTCGCGCCCGATGGCAGGGCAGCCCAAAAGCGAGCACACGCCGCACGCCCGGCAATCCGGCTTAACGGAATATGCGGGCTTGCGCTCCTTGCTCAGAAGCACGCACGGCGATACGAAGACGATCACGCTGAGCGCGTCGGACTTGGTGGCTTGCGTAAGCGCCTCGCGCGTAGCGGCCAGATCCATCGGGTCAACCGTGCGCACATCCTCCACGCCGAGCGCACGCACGAGCGTAGGCAGGTCGAGCTCGCGCGAGGGACGCTTCTGCAGCGTGATGCCGTTTACCGGGTTGCCCTGATGGCCGGTCATGGCCGTAGTGCGGTTGTCGAGGATGCAAACCGTGCCGCTGCCGCAGTTGTACATCGTATTGAGCAGCGACGTTATGCCGGAATGCGCGAATGTCGAATCGCCGATGACGGCCACCACGGGACGATGCTTTTCCTCGGCGAGGCCCAGCTCGAAGCCGTGTGCCATCGAGATGGAGGCGCCCATATCGACGCACGTGTCCATGGCGGAAAGCGGCGGAAGCGCCCCGAGCGTGTAACATCCGATATCGCCCGTGACAATGGCGCGCATACGCGACAGCTCGCGGAACACCAGACGATGCGGGCAGCCGGGGCACAGCGCAGGCGGCCTGCCGGGAACACCGGCGGGAGCCTCGCGCACCTCGGGCGCCGCCCCACCGAACGCCTGGGCGATAAGGGACGGGCTCAGCTCGCCGTACGCGGGCAAACCGGCAGGCGCGCTTTCCAGCGCGACGCCCAGAGCACGCACCTGCGTCGAGAGGTAGTCGGATGCCTCTTCGATAACGTAGAGCTTATCCACCGAATCGGCGAAGCGACGGATGAGGCCCACAGGCAAAGGCCAGGTAATGCCCAGTTTGAGCACGCTGGCCTCGGGCAGACCTTCGCGTACGTGCTGATAGGTGGCCCCGGCGCAGATTACGCCCACTTCGGACGAGCGCCGCTCGACAACGTTATAGGGGCACTCGTCCACGAAGGCTCGCACGCGCGCGATGCGCTCATCGAGATCGATGCGACGCGGCTTGGCGAACGCGGGCATCATGACCCACTTAGCGGGATTCTTCTCGTACGGCACCACGACGGCCTCCGTGCGCTCCCCCAGCGTAACGGGGCATTTGGTGTGCGACACGCGCACGGTGGAACGCAGCATAATGGGCAAGTCGAAACGCTCTGAAAGCTCGAATGCATCGCGGGTGAAAGACAGCGCCTCTGCGCTGTCGGCCGGCTCCATCATGGGAATGTGCGACGCCATCGCATGGAACCGCGAATCCTGCTCATTCTGAGACGAATGCATGCCCGGATCGTCGGCGGCCAAGATGACCATGCCGCCGCCTACGCCGGTATACGCGGCCGTATACAGCGGGTCGGCGGCCACGTTCACGCCCACATGCTTCATCGTGGAAAGCACGCGCCGTCCCGCAGCAGAAGCGCCAAGGCCAACCTCGACGGCCACCTTCTCGTTCGGACACCACTCGGCATAGACCTCGGGATACTTCGCGAACGATTCCATGGTCTCGGTGGAAGGCGTGCCCGGATACGCCACGCCGATGGTCGCCCCAGCCTCCCACGCACCGCGCGCTATGGCCTCGTTGCCCGAGATGAGTTCTCTTTTCTCCGAGTTTTCAGTCATGCAGGCTCCCCCTTTTCCTCGTTTTTCTACATCTGCGGGGTGGCCTGATACACCAAGCAGAACGTGCCAATCTGAATCACATCGCCGTCTTTGAGCACGGCGTCTTTGACGTTGAGGTTGTTCACCCAAAGCCCGTTGAAGGAATCAGCGTCGACGATTTCATATCCCGCAGGCGTGCGGCGCATCGTGGCATGCATGCGGGAAACCGTCATGTCGTTGAGGAAGATGTCGCACTGCGGGCTGCGGCCGATGGTGAGCGTATCCGTCGATAGACGGAACACGTTTCCCACCTGGGGCCCCTTCACAATGGAAAGCGTGGCTTCGCTCAAAAGCTGAGGCGATGCCATATTGGGCGTCGGGTTCATGGTGATAGGCTTGAACGCCTGCGTCTGTCCGATGAGCTTGAAGCCGCACACAGGACAGGCGGTGTCGGTTTCTGCGAGCTGCGCATTGCACACGGGACACGTAGTCATAGTGAATCCTTTCTCCGAAAGGTACGAAATCGATTGGGATGCGAAAGCCGACCTAGCGGTCCGAAAGCTCCGCCGTATTGTTATAGCACTCCGATTGTGCGACGGTAGGCTGGCCCTGCATATTCCTGAACAGCCTATCCCACCACACGCCTATCTTCTGGAAGAAATCGGGAGCCGGGGCATCCTGTGCGGCAACGAGGTCGCATTCTGCCACGGTCTGGCCATCCTGCGTGAAGGTGAGGCTTCCCACCACGTCGCCCGCACGGACATCCCCTTCGAGCGTCTCGAAGGAAACCTCCTGGCTAACCGCGCCCGCCAATGTGAACAGCTCGACGGAAAGCGACGGGTCGCTCACCGTGGCCGGCACCGTGGAGTCGGGCCAGTCGCTCTGCGCGACCGAGGCCGCGAGCGGCGAGTCGCCGCCTTGGTACTCCACCGTGGAAGGCGTGCTGATAAGCGACACGGTACGAATGGCATCGTAGGTCCAGTCGAGCATGGCGGCAGTGTCGGAGAAGCGCTCGTCGCTTGACGGGGCTCCCAGCACCACCGTGTAGAGCTCGCCCTCATCGCGGCTGCATGCGCCGGCGAAACAATATCCCGCGTCGTCGGTCGTGCCGGTTTTCACGCCGCAAAGGCCCTCGTAGCTCCCCATGAGCTCATCGGTCGACTCGAGCGCGATGGTCCGTGCGACCCCGTTTGCCCCGGTCACCGTAACGGTCGTCGACCCGCCGCCCACAACAGAGCGAAACGTTTCGTTCTGCATCGCATAGGCGACCATGATTGCCACATCGCGCGCGATCGAATGAGCATCGCCCGCCCACTGGTCGTAATCGAGGCCGTGAGGGTTGTCGAACACCGTATCGGTGCAACCCAGCTCTTCTGCCTTTGCGTTCATGGCGGCCACGAAAGCCTCCTGCGCACCTTGCCCATCGGATGCCATCGAAGCACCGAGCGTATTTGCGATGGCGATAGCAGCATCGTTGCCCGAAGGCACGAGCAGCGCATAGAGCGCAGTTTCAAGATCCATGGTATCGCCCTCGAGGAGCCCGGCGGAGGACTGCCCCACCGTAGCCGCCTCATTATCCACCGTGATCTGCGTGTCCAACGATGCGTTTTCCAGCGCGACGATGGCGGTCATGATCTTGGTGAGCGAAGCGATCTTGCAGGGCTCATCGGCGGCGCGCTCGAAATACGTCTCGCCATTCGCATCGACCACGATCGCGCGCGGCGTAGAGATGTCCAGGCACTGATCCTGTGCCAGGCCGCGCTCCTCCACCGTCTTGCCGGCCACCACGTCGGTCTGCTGCACGTCGGCGAAGGCCGGAACCCCTATCGACAGCGCGCAGATAAGCGCCACTGCAGCAGAGCCAATGCGCGGGGAAAGATGGCGCGGGCGGGCGTCTTTCTCCAAAGAGGCAGCAGCCTTGCGAGCATAGCCGAGGCGGAACCCCATGATGGAGCCCCGCCTCGTCGATGCACCCATGATTTCATCGGATGCGTTAATCAAGCTGATAGACTTCCTTTGCTTCAACCACGTCGAAGCCGGCCTCGGCCAGTTTCGACTCGATGGAATCGTCTGCCGCCTTGAGCACGTCGATTGCGGTCTCCTCGCCGCGCGAGAAGCAATAGCCGTACTCGATATTCACGCCCTGTTCGTCGATGAACTCCAACAGTTCGGCCAAACCGCCGGGGCGGTTGGGAACACGAACCGCGAGCACCTCGGTCACGATGGCGCGATAGCCTTTGTCGGTGAGCAGCTTTGCGGCGCGCTTGGGCGTGTCGCAGAAGATGCGCACGATGCCAAAGTCCGACGTATCGGCCACGAAGAGGTCGTGCATGTTCACATCAGCATCGGCGAGGTCGCGGCACAGGCCGGAAAGGCGGCCTTTCTTATTCTCCAACAATACGGTCAGCTGTTCAATCATGGCTGTCTCCGTTCTTCCATAATTCCAAGATGAATCACATGGCGGACGCCGCATGCCTTAGCCGCGGCGCAGGGCGCAGCGGAAGTCTCGATGCCCCGCCGCGCATAAGCCGGACCTATTGGTTGCGCAGGTCGAGGATGCGCTTTGCCTTGCCCTCGCTGCGCTCGATGCTCATAGGCTCCACGAACTTGATCTCCACGGCAATCTGGAGGTTGCTCTTGAGTTCGGCGGCCAGGCGCTTCTTGAGGTCTTCCAACGCGCGGATCTCGTCGAACGGGAAATCGGGCGCGGTTTCCACGCGAAGCTCCACGCGGTCGAGCGGACCCTTGGTGGTGAGCACGATCTGGTAGTGGGTCACCAGCTCGGGGAAGCCCGTAACCACCTGCTCGATCTGGGACGGGAACACGTTCACGCCGCGGATGATCATCATGTCGTCGGTGCGGCCAACGATGCGATCGATCTTGCGGTGCGTTCGACCGCACGGGCACTCCTCCGCGATCACACGGGTAACGTCGCGCGTACGGTAACGCACGAGCGGGCAGCATTCGCGCGTGAGCGTAGTGATCACGAGCTCGCCCCATTCCCCATCGGGCACGGGCTCAAGGGTATCGGGATTGACGATCTCGAAGAAGAACTGGTCCTCGGCTACGTGCAGGCCGTGTGCGGCGGAGCACTCCATGGCGACGCCCGGCCCCATAACCTCGGACAGACCGTACACGTCGCAGTATTGCACGCCGAGCTTCTGACGGATCTCTTCGCGCATGCCCTCGCTCGCAGGCTCGGCGCCCAGGATAACGCCCGAAATCGCGAAATCCTCGGCGGGGTTGTAGCCCATCTCGATAGCCGTGTCGGCAATGAGGAGCGCATAGGACGGCGTGCAGGCAAGGATGTCGGTCTTAAGATCGCGCATCATCTGAATCTGGCGCTTGGTGTTGCCGGAGCTGGTGGGAATAACAGTACAGCCCGCCGCCTCGCCGCCCGAGTGGGCGCCCAGACCGCCGGTGAACAGGCCATAGCCGTAGGAAACCTGAATGGTGGAATCAGAGTTGCCTCCCACCATGTAAATGCCGCGGGCGAAGCAATCTCCCCAATTCTTCAGGTCGTTTGCGGTGTGGCCCACCACGGTTGCCTGGCCGGTGGTGCCAGACGACGCATGAATGCGAGCAACTTCGCTATTGGGCACGGCGAACAGACCGAACGGATACGCATCGCGCATATCCTGCTTCACGATAAAGGGAAATCGCTTGATGTCTTCCAGGGATTCGATTGAATAGGGGTCGACGTCCGCCTCGTCGAAACGCTGTTTATACAGCGGAATGCGTTCGTAGGCATAGGCGACCGACTTTCGCAGTCGCTCAAGCTGCAGCGCCTCAAGATCGGCGCGCGGCATGGTCTCGATTTCCTCCTGGTAGTACATCTTGGTTCCTTTCACACTCGAACCTCGCCCGTCATTGCGCTACGCCCGGGTACGATGCCCTTGGAAACCGCTCAGAAGAAACCCGTTCTTATGCTATGCCGAGCGAAACCGTACCACCACGGCGCATCGCGATGCGGGCCTTTCCCTTATCGCGAAGCAAGCGGGAGCCATGCCCTGCGTCCCGCCCGTTTCGGTACTGTCATACTTTAGTGCGTTAAAGTGTATTCGTAAAGAGAGAAATGTTAAATCGAGGTGAATTGATTCGGAAAGGATCGGACCGGTGAACGCGTAAGCACCTAGGCCGCCTCCAAGGCCTGACCGCGCTTGAGAGCGCGCCAGCCCTTGAACGTATAGACGATGGTTGTGATGGTGGCGAGCACGAGACCCACGTACACGAACCAGATGCCCCATGAGACGGGCTGCGCGTTGAAGCCCGGCAGCCACGCGATGTCGCACACAGCAGCGCCCGGCACCTGTGGAAAGTTGAGAAGCAGGCCCGCGAAACCCACGAACAGAAACGTGGTGGCCACTTTGCCCAGATAGACCACCGGCACGCGCTGCTTCCAGCGGAAGATCAGATACGCGCCGCCTGCCAACAAATACGCATCGCGCACGATGACGAATACGATGATCCACAGCGGCAGGCGCCCCACGATGAGCAGACCCACCACGCCGAACACCATGAGCAGGCGGTCGACCGCCGGGTCGAGAATCTGCCCCAGGCGCGAAACCGTATGCGTGCGACGCGCGATCTGACCGTCAAGGAAATCGGTGGAGGCAGCGACGGCAAACAGCAGAGTCGCCAGCAGGTCGTACCCGTTGAGCAGCAGGACGAAGTACGCAGGAATCATGCACAGGCGTATAAACGTGATCACGTTGGAAATCGTGAATATCTTATTGGTGACTTCTTCGTTGTTGTTGGCCATCACTGCATCCCAACTAGCCATAAATGGAGCAAAAACAAGGCCCGCCACCTCCGGCGGGCCTCGGCGATTGTAGCACCTTTTGTTTCCGACGATGCGCTACCTACGCGAATTGAGGAATACCGTCACCGCGACGTTAACAAAACGTGGGAATGACGGGATGATTGAAGCGGTCGCTCTACCCTTCCTGCTCCTTGGCAGCCTCGCGGGCGGCCTTGGCAGCCTTGGCGGCGGCGATGCGGGCCTCGCGCTCGGCGGCCTTGGCGGCCAGCTCCTCTTCGCTCGGCTGCGGCTTGATCTCGGTATGCGTCTGCTTGGTAAGCGCCGGAGCGGTATAGGTGGGCTCCATGGTCAACGAATGCTTGGGGCACTCGCGCACGCATGCACCGCACTGGATGCAGCGGAACCCGTCCACGGTCCACGTGCCGGACTTCTTATCCACCGCAATGGCCTCCGTGGGACAGCGCTTCTGGCAGATGCCGCACAGGATGCACTCCTCGATATTATTCGACACATGACCCTTGAGGCCTTCCGGCATGGGACGCGTCTGCACGGGATACAGAACGGTCTCGGGCTTGCCGAAAAGCGACCGCAGGGTCATCTTTCCTAATTTGAAGCTACCCATGAGTCCTTACCTTTCGCAGCAGCTGATGCAGGGGTCGATGGTCAGAATGATATTGGGCACGTCGGCCAACTCGCAGCCTTCGAGAGCCTTGACCATGCCTGCGAGGTTTTGGCTGGTAGGCGTGCGCATGCGCATGCGATCGAGGTTCTTGGTGCCATTGCCGCGGGCGAAGTAGTAGCACTCGCCGCGCGGCTGCTCGAGCACGTTGGAGGCCATGGCGCCGTCGGGCGGGGTGAGCTTGCTCTTCTCGCCGATGCCGTCGTGCGGAATCTTGCTCACGAGCTCCTTGATGATGTCGATGGACTGCTCGACCTCGGCGGCGCGCACCTTGACGCGCGCATAGCAATCGCCCTCGTCGGAGAGGATGGGCTGGAAGTTCTCAAGGTCGCCGTAGCCGCCGCGTCCGAGCATGCGGCAGTCGTACGCGACGTTGGACGCGCGAGCGAACGGGCCGACCATGCAGAGGGCTTCGGCCTCTTCCTGCGAGAGGTAGCCCACGCCCACCAGACGACTTGCGACAGAGTAATCGTTTACGAACGCGTTGCAGATCTCGCGATATTCGCCGCGAATGCCCTCAAGCTTGTCCACAATCGCGTAAAGCTCGCTATCCTCGATGTCGCGGTTCACGCCGCCGATATTGACTACCGAAAGAATCACGCGACCGCCCGTAGTGGCCTCGAAGATGTCGAGGATGCGCTCGCGCAAGCGCCAGCAATGCATGAACAGCGCCTCGAAGCCGAAGGCATCGGCACCCAGGCCCATCCAAAGCAGATGCGAATGCATGCGCGAAAGCTCGTGCCAAATCACGCGCAGGTATTGCGCGCGCTTGGGCACCTCGACGCCCATCAGGTCTTCGACCGTTTCGGCGTAGCCCATGGAGTGTCCGAAGCTGCAGATGCCGCAGATGCGCTCCGCGACATAGATGAACTGATGGATGTCACGCTTCTCCACGAGCTTCTCGAGGCCGCGGTGGATGAAGCCGATCTGGGGAATGACCTCGATGACGCGCTCATCCTCCACCACCAGGTCGAGATGGAGAGGCTCCGGCAGCACGGGATGCTGCGGGCCAAAGGGAATCACGGTAGCCTTGCCCATGCTACTCACCGCCTTTCTGCGCCGCATCGCGCGCGACCTTGGCTTCGAACGCCGCACGGACCTTTGCGGCCTTCTCGGGGTCCATATCTTTGATGCGCTCTTCCATCTGGGCGCGCTTCGCCTCGATATCATCTGCGGGTGCGGCAGGGGCGGGCGTGACCTCTGCGGTCGTGGCATTCGCCTGCGCCGCCTCCTCCATGCGCTTCTTGAGCTTCACCTCGAAGGCGGCACGCATACGTTCGGCCTTCTCGGGATCGAGACCCGCGATCTTCGCCTCGAACGCAGCGCGTTCAGCCTCGGGGTCGATAGGCGCAGGAGCGGCAGCCGCAGGCTTAGAGGTGCCCTCGCTCTTGGCGGGCTCGCCGGCGGCCTCCCCCGCAGCGGCCTTGGCCTTGGCCTCTTTGGCGGCCTTCGCCGCAGCGATGCGTGCGGCCTTCTCGCGGGCGGCTTTCTGCTCGGGCGAGATAACCGCCATAGGCGCGTCCATGGCCACCTGATAGAAACGACCCGCAAAGTCGATCTTGTTGCCCTCGACCTTCACGCCAAACAGGTCGTGGGCCTCGTTCTCGAACGGAAAAGCCGAGAGGAAATAGCCGGTCACCGAAGGTACGGTCTGAGCCTGAGGGTCGAATCCCGCGATAACGTAGTTTTCAAGCTGCCATGTGCCTTCGTCATCCTGCTTCATGAAGCTATACACCAGATCGACGCCCTCATTGGCCATCGCGCACAGCATCTGTGCGAAGCGGTAGCCCGCGTCGTGCTTGGCGCGCGTCAGGTTCAGAAGGTCGCCGAGCTCGATCGGCGTAAACGTGCTTTGGAACGCCATGCCTTACGCCCCCTTCTTCTTGGCCGCGGCCAACGCGGCGGATTTCTGCTCGAGAATGCCGATGCCCTGCACCACGGCGTCGATGATGGCCTCCGGACGCACCGCGCAGCCGGGCGCGTACACGTCTACGGGAATCGCCTTATCCACGCCACCCACGACGTTATAGCAATCGTGGAAGATGCCGCCGGAGCAGGCGCATACGCCGCACGCCACAACCACCTTGGGCTCTACCATCTGGTCGTAGATCTCTTTGATGACGGCAATGTTCTGCTCGTTCACCGAGCCGGTGACCAGAAAGATATCGGCATGCTTGGGGTTGCCGGTGTTGATGATACCGAATCGCTCCACGTCGTAGAGCGGCGTCAGCGCAGCCAGCACCTCGATGTCGCAGCCGTTGCAGCTGGAGCCATCGTAGTGGATGACCCAGGGAGATTTGGAAACACTGCTCATATTCTCACTCCTACACAAGCACGAGGAAGATATATGCCACCAGGCCGCCAATGTTGGCGATGCCTGCGACGAGCCCCACGATCCAGGACAGCTTCAGGCACGTTTGCCACTTCACGCGCGCAAAGTTGTTGTCGATCCAGATCTCGAGGAAGAACGTCGCCAGCGCCACAATAACCGCGAGCGCGATGGAGACGGGGTTGTTCCACACGAAGAACATGGCGATCCATCCCAGGAACAGAACGCTTTCGCACCAGTGCATGATCTCCACCTTCGCGAGCGTCTTGCCGCTCATCTCGGTAGTGATGCCCTTGACGAGCTCCTGGTGCGCGTGGTGGCTATACGACAGGTCGAACGGCGACTTGCGCAGCTTGATGGTCAGGATGAACAGCAGCCCGAGGAACGCCGGGACGCACGCCACGATCAACGGCAGAGGCGTATTGGCCACGCCCGCCACGTCGAAGGTGGGCAAGCCACCCAAGACGCCCAGACCCAAGAACATGCTCACCGCGACGACGAGAACCATGGGCTCGTAAGCCATAACCTGCAGCGTCTCGCGATCGGCGCCCACCTCGGAATACACCGAGCGCGCGGAGTAGGCAGCCAGAATGAAGAACAGCGCCGAGAGCGTGACCAGGAACACGCACAAAAGGAAGTTGCCGCCCGCGAAGAACACGCCGCCCGCGATGAGGGTGAACACGAGCGCGAAGGTAATGTAGGTTCCCTCCACGGTGTTCACGCTCACGTCGTCTTTGGCGATGAGTTTACGCACGTCGTAGTAGGGCTGAAGAAGCGGCGGACCCACGCGACCCTGCATGCGCGCGGTGATCTTGCGGTCGATGCCGGCGAGCAGGCAGCCCACAATCGGGCCCAAGATCACGAACGCAATGATCCCGATGATAGTGGCGAGCCAGTTCTCATTGAGCGACGTGAGCTGGGCATACATAGGCAACGAGACCTCGCCCGACACGCCGGGGGCAGCAAACGCGCTGATGGCAAGCCCCGCCACCATGACGACGGCCGTGATAACGGTGGCAGGCCCGTCCAGCACCTTCTCGCCGAATACGTTCTCAAGGTACCAGTTGCGCGAGGTGGCCTCGCGCTCTCCGCCCAGGGCGCCCTTGAACACGCGGCGATTGGAATCCACCGTGATGCCCGCCATGTAAGGCGCGACGATCTTCTTCTTGGATTTGCCAAGCGTGCCGAACATGACCACCACGATGAAGGCCACGATGATCGACATCAGAAGCAGATTGTCCATGCCGATGGTGGCACCGAAGCTGCCGAACACGCTGAGGAGGTACGGCTCCACGAACATGCTCGAAATGCTAGGGAAGAACACGCAGCACACCACCACGAGTAGCGCCATGAGCACGATAGCAACCCACTCGGTGCGGTGCACGGTGAGCTCCTCGCTCTCGCGGTGCGCGGCGATGCCCGCCAGCTTGCCCAGCCACTTGCCCCAGAACATGAAGGTGGCAGCGCTGCCAAAGGCCAGCAGAATCAGCAGCACCACTTGGCCGGTGGAGCTAAACGACACGAGCGTCGCCCACTTGGACACGAGCATGCCGAACGGCGCGATGAACATGCACATGATGCCCAGCATCATAAAGCGGGCCAAACGAGGCATGCGCTCGAAGAGCTCGTCCATGTCCTCGATGTTGCGGCTGCCGATATGATGCTCGGCCGTGCCCACGCACAGGAAGAGCAGGCTCTTGGCCACAGCGTGGAAGATGACCAGGAAGATGGCCGCCCATACCGTCTCAGGCGTACCGACGCCGGCGCAGGCGGTGATGAGGCCCAGGTTTGCGATGGTCGAGTACGCAAGCACGCGCTTGGCGTTGCTCTGCGAGATAGCGAGGAACGAGCAGAACGCGAAGGTGAGACCGCCCACCAGCACCACCATGACGCTCGCAGCCGGGAACACAAGGAACAGCGGGGAAAGCTTGACCAGCAAGAACACGCCCGCTTTCACCATGGTGGACGAATGCAGCAGCGCGCTCGTGGGCGTAGGGGCAACCATGGCGCCCAACAGCCAGGTATGGAACGGCATCTGCGCGGCTTTCGTCATGCCGGCGAAAGCGAGCAGCGCAACGGGCACGGCAAAGAGCGCGGCACCCGAGGCCGAGCCCGCCGTGAGAAACTCGCTGAACAGCAGCGGCAGCCCGTTGAGAGCCGCATACACGATGGCGATCTGAAACGCGATGCCGCCGAGCATGTTCATCACGATCTGGCGGAAAGCATTGTTCAGGGCCTCGTCGGTCTTGGTGAAGCCGATGAGCAGGAACGAGCAAAGCGTGGTGACTTCCCATGCGGTGTAGATCCACGCCATATTGTCAGAGAGAACGATGTTGAACATGGCGGAGAGGAACGCGAACATGATGGCGAAAAACCACGGGCGGCGATCCTTCTGCTCTGGATGATGGGCCTGGAAGTCCTTCATATATCCCAGGCCGTATACACAGATGCCCGAGCCAACGATGCCGATGATCAGCGCCATGATGACGGTTAGCTGATCGACGCGCATCTGGCTCTCAAAGTGCACGCCATGCTGCACGGTAAGCTCGAACCACAGGCACACGCCGATTTGGATGAGCGCCAAAACCAGCGGCAACAGACGGCGATAGCGCACCGCATAGCACACGACGAACACGCCCACCGTAAGGTCGATCGCCACATTGACGGCACTGAGGAAGCCGCTCCATTCATGAGGCAATTCGAAATACACGGGGCTTGCGCCTAGATACATGCCGGCGAACACAATAGACAGCAGGCCGATAAGGGCCGCGAAGCCTATTGCGATCGCGTCACGAGCCTTGTCGTTGCGAACCGCGAGCATGAGCAGCGCGGCCACGCAAGGCACCATGATGAGGGCGACGATCATCTCCATTCTGAATGTTCCCCCTTTGCCTTACTCGTTCCGAAACATTCGCATAACAAAAGCGGCGAGGATTACTCGCCAGTGAGCACTTTAGCAAAGTGGATTGCCGTTCGCCGGGAATTGGTACTGAATCACTTGCGTTTCGGGGTAAGCGCTTCGGTGAGCGGAGGCTGACACACGCACAGATAGCTGGCATGCGTTCCGATTTGGACACAAACGCGCACAAGCGCCTCGCGGCCACTTCCTCGATGTAGCAGACGTCAGGGTTGCCGCGCGTTCCCACACAAGCGCCTCGCGGCCACATCGCCAATGAAGCCGTCACAATGCGGCCCGCACCAATGCCGCGGTATAAAAAAGTCATTATTTGCGATGTTTCAGGGGGCGCGGTATAAAAACGGCGTTATTTGTGCGAGCAAACCGAGCCGGATTCGCCGAAGCTCGGTCCCATGCCATGGCCGATTAGTGAAACCCCAGGTCAGAATTCCGCTCCCATCCATGGGCCCTCCCCATGGACCGACGCGCTCCCACACATAACGCCGTTTTTGGAAATGACCTCCAAAAAGTGCGCAGATAACGCGATTTTTATACCCGAGCTCAACCCGACCGCATACTGATGCAGTAGCAATGCCGTCTCCGCCCATTATGGTAGATGCTAACCCGAGTGGGTCGTGAACGAGAAGCCCGACGGATCCAATCTGGCATGCGAGCAGCCGGCCTTTACCCAATAATCGACATGGCCCACAGAGCTGCTGGCCGGCCGCCCATTACGGTTTGAGTCGGCCCTCGGGTCGACTCCTCTTGTTTTCCAATGGAAGAGAAATGTGCTTGGAACCAGCCCCGAGGAGCCACCGAACGGCCGCCCCTACCGGGATTCGATGGTGCGACGTGCTTTGGCTTTCATCGCGAATTACCAGGATAGGGGCTTCAACATGCACGCGAATATGAGCTTTCCGCCAGCTGCGCCGGTCACCTTGGCCGAATTTTCTTGACATCCGGGTAAATACAAGACGCGAACCAATCGAAACGCCACTTCTCGGCACACGTGCGAATACGAAATAGCCAATCGAAATACGGCCTCTCAGCATAGCGTGAACATCCGTCACTCGCCGTCATTCCTGGCTGCGCCCAGCTCGGCTTCTTGGCGGGCACGAATGTCGGACACACGACGATCGAGCAGGTAATCCCTTTGGAGCATGTTTCTTAACTCTATGCCCTTTTGCTCAAAGTCTTTCACGCTCGTCTGGAACTTTCGGTGCACATCAAGACGAATTCGGTGCGCGAACTCGGGAAATTTCAAGGCAGACATCGTGTCGATAGTGGCGACATAATATTTGAACCCTTCGCCCAGCAAGATATTGGCCTTGCGCGCATCTTTCGCCGCGCCTTCGCGCGTGAAATGCCCGCCATCTCCGTGGTATTCGACAATCACCCGCTCGTCGCCCCACACGAGATCACATTCAAAGTATGGCAATCCGCGTGAATCCCAACGCACGCCGCCCGCAAGATTGTCGCATCTCCCAAGATAGACTGAAGCGTTCAGCGTCGGATTCGGGAGAGCAAAGCCTCCGAGCTTGCAGGGCAGACAGAGCGCCATGGTTAACGCCGATTCCATGGGAGAACGGCTTCGATCCACCACAAACGGTAAGGCTCTCGTTGCGGCGCGAATACCTTTCAGGCCCTTTCCGCCAATGTCAGTCAACCTTTCTACGTAATCGCGGAGCTCGCTTGCAGACGTAAGAGCAGCGCGCTTTCGAAGCCGCCTTTTGCGCCATGGGGAAGATGCAGCACGAGGCTCGCCACTTGTTTGGAGAAACTGACGCGGCGAAGACTCGCCATTCGTTTGGCGAGACAAACCCGGTACAGGTTCGCCATTTGCTTGCTGAGGAGGTACAGACACAGGTCTATCGATCGCTTGAGGAGGAAAGTCCGGCGCACACTCACCGCTTGCTTGCCGAGCAAGTTCCGGCGCAAGTTCACCGCTCGCCTGCCAGGGCAGTCTTGACGCGGAGCCGCCGATTGCCTGCCGGAGCGCAAAAGAAGCCGATTGAGCATCCGCCCATTCAAGAGCAACCGGATCGCGGCGATATAGACCGCATAACATCATGCCGAAATGAATGAGATGCTCCAAAGAAAGCCATCGCGCAGCCTGAACGAACGCGAGCTCAGGAGCTGCAACAAAAATATCATCCCCAAGCGCAAAAAACGATCCCAGAGGGAGCTCTTTCGTGCAACAATGGGTCACAAAACCGGGGCATCGACGCCTACCTCGCGAAGACCCGACAAAAAGATGAAGGGGCTCGCAGCTCCCTAACGCAAGCAGACGCCGCGCATGCCCCACCTCATGCGCAGACGGAGAGCCGAAGCTTTGAGGGGACATAACACGACGAGGCGCTTGGGCGCCTTCGAGGGACCAGCACTCCCAAAAGAGCGCCGCGGATATGTCGGAGAGTACAATCGTCATGCCCGTAGGCTAGCAAGCGCAGAGGCGAAAGAGAGCTGCAGAAGCGAAATCCATAGCTCATCACAGAATTGTTACTCTCTTGTAATACCTGTTCAGATGCATATTGTTGCCAGGTGTATCTCCGTATGAAATGCGAATGAAACACAGGTGAAACCAGGGCAAAACCTGAATGAAAATCGGCAAGGTTTCGGTCAGAAACAAAATGAGATACGGAAAGATTCAAGACCATGGGTCACGCCCTCGCGCAGAACACCTCGCGGCTCGCGCAGCGCATGCACTACGGCGCCCTTTTTCGAGTCCTCACGTAGAACGCCTCACGGCTCGCAGCTTCACACGAGATGTGGCAAGATAAAACGCCCCATGAGCTCACCCGCGAGGCGCAATGCGCTTGATGTAGACGGTAAGCTGCGACACGTTGAACAGCTCCCCGTCGCTTTTCCGGTACTGCTCGACCTTCCACACCTGCGTACGCCCACCCTGCCGAATGGGATTCGCGACCGTCCTGATGGTATCACCCACATGCACGGGCAAAAGATGCGTGCTCGTCAGATCAAGACCTACCGCGGTGTGCGTGAGCAAGTCGATGCTCTCACGCGCGCCTTGGCTTGCCGCCTCCTCGGCCAAAAGCGCGCTCAGCCCGCCGTGCAGAATCCCATCCGGCTGGGTAACCTCGGCAGTGACGGGAGTCTCCAGCACGTAGCCATCGGCCGTCATGCCCAAGCGCTTCATTCCGAAAAACTCAAGCATATGCATTCGCACATCACCTCATTACGCAACGAAACAATCCGCTACAAGTGTGACAGTCGGCCACGAATTTACAAGGGACAGAAAGCGGCAAGCTGTGAGAAATCGAGGGAGCCCGGTCGATCGGAGAATCGCGCGAATCGAATACGCGCTTCAGCACCCGGCGGATGCGAACATCCTGCTGGACGATGAGGCGAATCCGTTCTGGAATCTGCTCCATGAATCGCTTCATTTCGCCATCCAGAAGCATCCGATCAATAGAAGGACCCCCTCCGAACGCATTCTAAGCCCATCCCCGATGACGAGAGCTACCTCGTGTGAGCAGGTTTGCCGCCCCAGTAGAATTCGGCGAAGTGTCGTCTGCTCGAGCAATCGCGCGAAACCAGATCAAACGTAGCCGAGGCAACATCGTGGGCGGCGTTGGGCCTGCGCAGCGCCTCGCCGTTCACGAGCATGGCCTTGATGCTCGACGGATATGTGTGCAAGTGGCGCAGGGTTCCCAAGAGCTCGCGTGGCGTGGTGGCGTGCATGCTGGCGCCGAGCGATGTGAGCAGCGTGGTGTTCACCTTCTCCTGGCCGTACGAGCGGCCCAAAAGCACCATAGGAAGCCGCGCGCAAAGGCATTCGGTCACGGTCAGCCCGCCTGACTTGCATATAGCCAAATCGCTTACCGCCATAAGGGCCGGCATGTCATCCACGTACCCCATCACGGTCATGTTCTCGATCGCCATATCGTCCTTCGAACGCCTTAAGTGAAGCGCGTACTCCTCGTCACGCCCCGGAAGAAACACGAAATGCATGTCGGAAAGCCCCTTGAGGTACGGCAGGGTCTGATCCATTGTGGCGCGGAAACGCACATAGGGCTGCGGCAGGTGCGCGCCCGCCATCACCAACACCACCGTCTTATCCTGCGGAAGGCCCAGCCGCTCGCGCACGGCGTCGCGATCGTATTCGACCCCCGCCGCGCCGCGCACAGGAATGCCCGTGATCAGCATTTTTCGCTCGGGAACGCGCCGCGGGCGCAACGTTTCGGCCATGCCCTCGGTGGCAACGCAAAAAAGATCGCACTCCTTATGCGGCCACCAGCCCTCGATCTCGTAATCGGTGGGTACGCACACGATGGGAAACGCCTGACCGGTAAGCATGCGGGCGCCCACTGCGGCGTTGGCGGCGGTGATGTGCGTGCACACGATGGCAAGCGGCGAGCGCTCCTCGACGTACTCGGTAAACTTCTTGAACATGATGCGCGCCCACGACGTGCCGCCGCCCCACAGAAGGCGGCCGGTCAGCGTGAAGCGCCAGGTAATATCGTAGACAGGACGCGTGGGGCCTGTAAAAGCCGAGGCGGTTTTATCGCCGTCGAACTTGATGCGGCCGTAATCGAGGATGTCGAGCACCTGCACTTCGGTATCGGCCGGAACACGCTCATCCCCTGCGGCAATCAGGCGCTCCAGAGCCTCGGCGGCGGCGATGGCCGCGCTTCGATGCCCCGATCCGACCGAAGCGTGCGTCACTATAATACAGGGGCGCTGAGCGGGAATGACCATGGCGCCCTCTTGGGTGGAGTCAATCGCTCGACCCTTATCGGATGCGGCCGCGCACTCGAACGTCGCCTCGCTGCATGCGAGCTCGCATGGCGCATCCGCGTCAGCGCAGGAAACAGGCTGCGACCTTGGGGCGGCATCGGACTCAAGCACGATGTCCTCTTTCGAAATCGCGTCGCTACGCGTGTCGCCCTGGGCAACGGATATCGGTTTGAGCTCTGAAGCCATTGATCCCCCTTGATGTCTTGTCGAACCAGCATAGCCCAAATTGGAACCCTCCGAGTTGGTTCGTTTCCGTTTCGGCGAAAATCCTTCGCATATGCCCCATGAGAACGCACGTCAACGCCCGACTCCCGCCCATCTCCGCCGCCCGTTCGCACCCAAGACGCCCCGCTATGTCATATACTGGCGGGTATGGCTTTTTACGACACCAACATCCATCCCACAGGCAACGCTATGGAGGCTCGACGCAGCGCCCTCGCGAACGCTGCGCTCGAGGCGTGCAATCCGCGCACGGCACAGCGCGCGATCGGCATCGCCCAAACAGGCGGCGCAATCACATCTCGCAAATGCCGCCGCGCAGAAAACAACACCGTGCTCACCGCATTCGTCGAATCGAGCACCGGCTGGGGCGGCTCGTACCGCGTATCGGCAACGGTAGACGAAGCGGCGGCGCGTCTGGTGGATTACGCATGCACATGCCCGGCATCCTACCAGTTCGAAGGGCCGTGCAAGCACTGCGCCGCCCTCACGCTCGCCTTCGCCCAGGACCCAACGTCATTCGAAGGCTATGCGGAAAGCCGTCGCAACGCCACCTCGCCCGCGCTCGCCGACTATCTGCGACGCGCCGAGCGCGCCATGACGCTCACCGAACCCGGCACCGTTGACTTCGAGGTGGAGCTCACGCACGCCTATGGGCAATGGGCCGCCCGCTTCAAGATTGCGGGGCCGCTTGGCTCCTATGTGCTCAAAGACCTTGCGGAATTCCTGCAGCGCATGCAGCAAGGCGTCACGTACTCGTATGGCAAGAAGCTCGCGTTTGCCCATGTAGACGAGGCCTTCTCGCACCGTGGGCGCGCAATTGTCGCGTTTCTCGTCCAGGCGGACGCCGTACGGCGCGAAAGCTCGAAGGCCGTTTGGTACGCCTCGCAGCCCGGCATCAAGGGCCGTGAGCTTCCCCTTGCCGAGGAAGAGGTGGTTGCGCTCATTGCCGCGCTTGACGAGGGCGCCGATCCCGTCGTTTTCGTGGAGGGCGCGGATGTGTCCAGCCGTCGCAGGTCGGTAGCGTCCATCCTCGACGGCAATCCTCCCCTCTCGGTTTCCATGAGCCGCAAAAGCGGCGGGTTCGCCGTTTCCACATCGCATCCGGCTCAGGTGTTCGCCTCCAAAGACGGCATTGTCATCTGGACTGACGAAACGTTCTTCTGCTGCGACGAGAGCCTTGCATCCTGCCTGGACATCCTGCAAGCGCTGTTCGAGTCCAACGCCGAAAGCCTCTTCGTAAGCGATGCGGATATGCCGCTCTTCTGCGCGACCGCACTCCCTCTTCTTGAGGGAAACATCCAGGTGCTGGCCGACCCCGCGATCGACGCCTTCAGGCCCATCCCCTGCGCGCTCGAGTTCTACTTCGACAAAAACGCGCGTTTTGTCACCTGCGACGCATTCGCCGTCTACGGAGAAAGACGATGGCGCATCGTTGACGACGCGCTCGCCGCGCCCCTCTCACGCCCCCGTTCTCCCCGAGCCGAGGACGATAGCCCCGCTCCGCTGAGGGATGCTCGCGCAGAGGCCAAGGGATGCGCCCTCCTGCAGCGTTACTTCACCGTAGAGTACGTCAACGACTCCGAGCGCCTGGATATCGTTGCGCGCATTCCCGCCACGGGCGACGACGCGCTGGCCAACCTTTTATTTGGCGGTCTCGCGAAGTTTCGAGAAGCGGGCGAGGTGTTTACCACACCCGCATTCGACAGGCTGATTTCCGATCGCAAGCCGCGCATCACCATGGGCGTATCCCTTGCCGGCAACCTCATAGACCTCGATGTTTCGGCCGACGACCTCCCCACCGAGGAACTCTCACTGGTGCTGGGAAGCTACCGAAGGCGCCGGCGATACCATCGCCTCAAGAGCGGCGCGTTCATCGACCTGGCCGACATGGACCTCGCCGACCTTGACCGCATCGTATCCGATCTGGATATTTCCGCGTCGCAACTCGCCTCAGGGCACATCGAGCTGCCAGCCTATCGCGCGTTTTATCTAGACGAGACGCTCCATGACGCACGCCGCGAAACTTCGTTCAAACGCTACGTCGACCGATTCGAATCCATCGACCCGGCACGGTATCGGATACCCGACGCCCTCGCAGGCGTGCTCCGCCCGTACCAGGAAGAGGGGTTCCGCTGGCTTTCAACGCTCGCCGACATGGAGTTCGGCGGCATCCTGGCCGACGAGATGGGCCTGGGCAAAACGCTGCAGCTGATGGCGTTTCTGCTCGACCGGCGCGATGAGGCACGCGGCATCGGCCCCAGCCTCATAGTGTGTCCGGCGTCGCTCGTGTACAACTGGGCGGCTGAATTCGAGCGGTTCGCGCCCGACTTGAGCGTCGAGCCCGTCGCAGGCTCCAAGCAGGAACGCATGACCGCCCGCGCTAAAAACGGCATAGACGTATACGTGACCTCGTACGACCTCGCTCGCATCGACGCGGCGGAATGGTCTGCCAAGCGCCTGTATTGCTGCACCCTTGACGAGGCGCAATACATCAAAAACCACGGCACGCTTACCGCTCGCGCCATCAAGCGTCTCGATGCGCGCCATCGATTCGCCCTTACGGGCACGCCGATGGAAAACCGCCTCAGCGAGATCTGGAGCATCTTCGACTTTGTGATGCCGGGATTTCTCGGGTCGTACATGCGCTTCAAAGAGAAATTCGAGCTCGACATCGTGGGCGGCGACCAGGATCGCGCTCAGCGACTTGCCTCGCTCGTAGGTCCGTTCATGCTGCGCCGCCTCAAGCGCGACGTGCTGACCGACCTGCCCGAGAAGCTCGAATCCGTGGTGGCGGTTCGCATGGAGTCGAAGCAGCGCAAGCTTTACGACGCATGCGAGCAGAAGCTTCGAGAGGAGCTCACCGTGCAGCGCAAGGAGCGCAAGAAAAACCGTGAGCTACCGCCCGAGCTGAGGCGCCCCTCGGTGGAGGTGCTCGCCGAGCTCACGCGGCTGCGTCAGGTGTGCTGCGACCCGAGGCTTGCCTATGAGGACTACAAAGGGGCGGGCGCCAAGCTCGATGCCATTTGCGACCTCGTCGAATCAGCTGCCAATGACGGGCAGAAGACGCTCGTTTTTTCTCAGTTCACGAGCTTCTTGGATCTCATCGCCCAGCGGCTCGATGCAAGCGGCATCCTCTACTTCACCATCACGGGATCCACGCCCAAGCGCCGCCGCGTTGCGCTCGCTAAAACGTTCAATTCCGACGACACGCCGGCCTTCCTGATTTCACTCAAAGCGGGCGGAACCGGCCTGAACCTCACAGGCGCATCGGTGGTCGTGCATGCCGACCCATGGTGGAACGCCGCCGCCCAGAATCAGGCGACCGATCGCGCCCACCGCATCGGTCAGGAAAGAGCCGTAAACGTGTATCGCGTCATCGCCGAGGGAACCATTGAGGAGCGCATCGTGCGTTTGCAGGAGCAAAAGTCCCAGCTCGCCGAGACCATCATGGGCGCCGAGGGCATGTCACTCGCCAATCTCACCCAGGATGAGCTGCTGCAATTGCTGGAGGGCTAAGATTTTCAAATTTATGCTTGACTTTCAGGAATTGGCTGGTAATATACTTTCTTGCGTTTGAACGAGAAACGCATCGGGTTGTGGCGCAGTTTGGTAGCGCACTTGACTGGGGGTCAAGGGGCCGCAGGTTCAAATCCTGTCAACCCGACCAGATAACACCAGGCCAGGGCTTGTCCCTGGCCTTTTTGTTTCTGGTCAACCCTGCGTCAGCTTCGTGCGGAATCAGGGTAGAGGCAAAACGTGCACCTTCGGGGATCTCACTAATGGAGGCCCCCATTCCACGGCGATGCCCTTGATAATTCACGGCCGTGCACGAAACCCCTCTGTTTTTGGACAACGATTCAAGTTAGCCGGCTAGCCTCATTCGTACAAAAAGTTACCTAAGGATTTTATCTGGGGAAACAAAATGTGCACGCACGCCATTGAAGGTCGATCGCCACCAAAGACCGCAATCCTGCATCGATTCCCCTCAAATCCATCGTAAATGCGCGACCAACTTGAAATGTTGTCCAAAAAAATCAACTTCCATCCGCAGACCGAAAGTCACCCAGAAAAAACCAATGCAGCAAACGAAGCAACCGGCACGCGAATGGGTTAGATCGGCGCCTTCGAACGGTGAGCGCCCTGGATCGAGCAACCAGCATGCGGGCGTGCTCGAAAATCGCTAGCCGTGCGCGGCCCTATGCGGCAGCGACCCAGCCGACACGCGGGCGTACTCGGCAATCCCTCGGCCGTGCGCGGCCCTATGCAGCAACGGGCTGCTAGACGCTAAAGAACCGCGACAAGGATATATGCGCCGACCGCCCCGCCAAGGATGCCGGCAGCAAAACCCACCACAGCAGCGAGCAAAATGAATTTGACGTTGACGCCCAACGCCTCAACAATGCCAGCGTTCAGCGCCCCAGCCGCACCCGAGCTTGAACCGTCGGCACCGCAGGCGCCCGATGCATCGTCGGCGATGGCGCTCCTCCCGTCTTGCGCAGAAGAGACCCCCGATTCGGACTCGATCGTCTCAAAAGCGATCTCCCCCACTCCGTCCTGCTGCCACAGCGAGCGCTCGCCGCCTTCTTCGGTTTCCAGCTCGCGCTTCTCTACATAGGAACGACCGAACGGCGTGAGCGCGCTGAAATAGAACGCCTCCCCGTCCGACTCGCCGTCTACGAATCCTCCCGCATGAAGCGCACGGTACACGTCGCACATCGAGCCGTCGAATGCGCCCTCTTCACCCGTGGGACACAGCGCAGAGAACGCCGCATACTGCACATCTTCGCCTGCGCGTTCGGCCGCAACAAGACGCGCAAGCTCGGCATATTCGTGATCCTTCAGTTCCAACGTGTCCATCATCGCGCCTTTCCTTGTGCCCTTTGGCACCCATGTTGGTTCGCACATCCGTTCGATTATACTTATATATGCGATATTCACAAGGTTCTTTTCGCATACATTACCCGTTGATGTCTAGTATTATGAAGCGGTATGACTTGGCGCACCGCATGGCAAAAGGCCAGAGGCACCCTCTGGCATGCCTGGCCTTCAGCCCGGAACGCGACCCGTCCGCATGACACCTTTCTGAGCGCACAGCAATCAGAAACTGCAGAAAGAGAAAGGACCGACAATGGAGGATTACAAGAAGGAATTCATCGAGTTCATGGTGGAATCCGACGTGCTCAAGTTCGGCGAGTTCACGCTGAAAAGCGGGCGCAAAAGCCCGTTTTTCATGAATGCAGGCGCCTATGTGACGGGATACCAGCTCAAAAAGCTCGGCGAGTATTACGCTCGCGCGATTCATGACAACTTCGGACTGGATTTCGACGTGCTTTTCGGACCCGCCTACAAGGGCATCCCCCTTTCCGTGGTCACCGCCATCGCCATGCATGACCTCTACGGCAAAGAGGTGCGCTACTGCTCCAACCGCAAGGAGGTCAAAGACCACGGCGCCGATGCGGGCAACCTGTTGGGTGCCGAGCTGCACGACGGAGACCGCGTGGTAATGGTGGAAGACGTGACCACCTCTGGCAAGTCCATCGACGAGACCTACCCCATCGTCACCGGTGCCGCGAACGTAGAAATCAAGGGGCTCATCGTAAGCCTCAACCGCATGGAGGTAGGAAAAGGCGGCAAAGTGACCGCTCAGCAGGAGGTCCAAGAGAAGTACGGCTTCCCCGTAGCCTCCATCGTGAGCATGGCGGAAGTGACCGAGCATCTGCACAACCATGAATGCCAGGGCAAAGTGGTCATCGACGACGCAATCAAGGCCGCCATCGACGCCTACTACGAGCAGTACGGAGTGAAGTAAGAACGCCCGGCTGCAAAACAGCCAACGGGTGCAATAGGCCAAAACGAAGGGGCAGCTTGCGGGCTGCCCCTTCTGCGATACGCATCAATAGAACTCAGGCTTGAGGGAGCGGCCAAGAAGCTCGCTCACCACATCCGCGGGAGGAACGTCATCCCATACGATTGAACGCACCTTGTCGGCAATGGGAAGATCCACGCCGTGCTTTGTCGCGAGCGTATGCAGCGTACGGCACGCGTAGGCTCCTTCTACCACCATATGCGTCTCGGCGCGGTACTCGTCCAACGTGGTGCCCTGCGCCAAGCGATGGCCAAACGTACGGTTACGGGAATGCTCGCTCATGCATGTAACGATCATGTCTCCCATGCCCGCGAGCCCCATGCACGTCATAGCCTGGCCGCCGCACGCCTCAACCAACCGGCTCATTTCGGCCGACCCGCGCGTCATGAGAAGCGCTGCCGTGTTGTCGCCGAATCCCATGCCGTAGGATGCGCCCACCGCAATGGCGACCACGTTCTTGAATGCCGCGCAGATTTCTGCGCCAATGATGTCGTCGCTCACATACGTACGGAACCATTCGGCGGCAAAGAGCTCCTGGAACACGCGCGCGGTTTCGGCGCCCTGAGATGCCACCACCGTGCCCGAGGGCACGCGTTTTATGACCTCTTCCGCATGGTTGGGCCCGGTCATGGCAGCGATGCGCTCGATGCCGCCAAGCACCTCGGCAAATACCTCCGCAGGAAGAAGCCCTGTGCCTTCCTCCACGCCCTTCGAGCAGATGGCGATGGGGGTCTCGGGCGTTATGAACGGCTGGATGGCCACCGCGGTCTCGCGCATCGTGTTCGAAGGCGTCACTATCACCACGGCCTCGGCGCCCTCGAGCACCTCGGCATGGCTTGTGGACGCCCTCACGTTCTCACTGATCGGGGAATCCACGAGATAGCGAGGGTTTCGATGCCCCTCGTTAATACCCTCGCACACCTCGGGCTTTCGCGCCCACAGCATGACCCGATTGCCAGCGCTTCCCAGAAGATGCGCGATGGCGGTTCCCCATGAGCCTGCGCCAATAACTGAAACCTTCATGACCAACCTCCGCACTCAGATACATGACGGCCGCCCGATTATGATCGAGCGGCCAAGGTAAAGCCTTCAAAACACGGAACGAAGAGCGCGGCGAACACCCCGAACGAATGCTGCCGAACGCACGCACGCCTCATCCTCGAACGGCCGAACACGCAACTTCCCGATTCGACGCGCGACGAAAGACGAATCGTGCGCTACGCCTCTTCTTTCTTGTCGCCGATACGGCGTTCGTTGCCATCGCGCAAACGTTCTATATTGCCTCGATGCGCCCAGATGACCACCAGGGCGGTCAAGGTGAAGCACGCGATAGCAGGCCAATCGCCCCAATAAATCACGCATGCGATGAACGGGCAGGCGCCGGCTGCGGCGATGGAGCCCACCGACACATACCGGGTGGCAATGACGAGCACCGCGAATATCGCGAGCTCGACGCAAGCGCCCATAACCCCAAACGACATGAACAGGCAGCCGACGGCAACGGCGATGCCCTTACCGCCCTTAAACCCAAGCCAGGGGCTGAAGATATGCCCCAACGTGCAGCCGGTGGTGGCCGCCGCAAGCATGAACGCATACGATACGCCCGACTCGGGCACGAGCCCCCCGCCCGGAACCAAGAACCACAGGGAGAGCATCGCCACCACGCCGGAAAGCAGGCCCTTGCCGAAATCCAGCAGGAACACGGCGCCCCCGCCAACCTTGCCCATGGTGCGCATGGCGTTAGTGGTGCCAATATTGCCGGAGCCATGTTCGCGGATGTCCGTGTGATAGAACACGCGCGAAATGATAAGACCCCACGGGATAGACCCCAAAAGAAACGAGATGATGAAAACCCCGATCAGAACAAGCACGGAGGACATGAACTAGTCCCTCCTCTTAAACTTGAGCCTGATGGGCGTGCCGGCGAAATCGAACTCCTGACGCAGGCGGTTCTCGAGATAGCGCTCGAAGTTGTCGTTGACGATCTCGGGGTGATTGCAGAAGAACGTGAACTCGGGCGGGCACGTGCGCGTCTGGGTGGCGTATTTCAGGCGCAGGACCTTTTTGCCCTTGGTCACCGTGTGCCCGAACTCGCGCAAGCCCTCCAGCCAAATGTTGAGCTTGCTCGTGGACACGCGCTTGGAATAGTTCTCGAAGGCAGTATCCACCGCGCCCCAAATGCGGGAGACGCCCTTGCCCGTAAGCGCAGAGATGCTGATCACAGGAGCAAATCCTACGAACATCATGCGGTCGCCGATGCGGTCTCGCAAGTCCTCCAGCACCTCTCCGCTCTCCACCGCGTCACGCTTGTTGAGCAGCACCACTATCGCGCAATTGCGCTCGGCGGCATAGCCCGCCACGCGTTGGTCCTGGTCGGTAAGGCCTAGCGTGGCATCGATCACCAGCAGCGCCACATCGGCGCGATCGATGGCGCGCATCGCGCGCACGAAGCCGTAGTATTCCACATCCTCGTCGATCTGGCTTTTGCGGCGAAGGCCCGCGGTGTCCACGATGCGATAGCGCTTGCCCTCGTGCTCCACCACGGTATCGATGGCGTCGCGCGTGGTGCCCGCCACATCGCTCACGATGGAGCGATCCTGGCCGATCAGACGATTGGTGAGCGAGCTTTTTCCCGCGTTAGGACGACCGATGATGGCCACGTTGATCGCGTCATCGGGCTCGGGCTCTTCGTGCTCGATGCCGCGCAGGTGGTCGACGACGGCATCGAGCAAATCGCCCGTACCGTTGCCATGCACCGCGGAGACCGGGAAAGGGTCGCCCAAGCCAAGCTGGTAGAACTCCCAAATGGGATCTTCCACGCCCGGGGTATCAAGCTTGTTCACCGCCAGCAAGACCGGAGCCTTCCCGCGCTTGAGAATACGAGCGACCTCCACGTCATCGGGAACGATGCCGGTGCGACCGTCCACGAGAAAGACGACCACATCGGCCTCCTCCGCGCCCATGAACGCCTGCTTGCGGATAGAGCCCTGAAACGCGTCGTCATCGCTCATCTCGATGCCGCCGGTGTCGATGAGGGTGAAATGGATGCCGTTCCATTCCGCCTCATGGTAAGAACGGTCGCGCGTCACGCCGCGCATCTCGTGCACGATGGCGTCCTGCGCCTGCGCGATACGGTTGACCAGGGTGGACTTGCCCACATTAGGGCGCCCCACCACTGCAACGATTGGTAATGCCATAGTCTTTTTCCTTACATGTCTATCCACAAGAGCCCGGCCTGCCCCATAGGCGCTGCACGGCGGGCGCTACCCTGCCACAAGCTCTTCGATTTCGGCCAGGTATTCTGCCGCGCTACAGGATACCACGCAAACGGGCATTCCCGCCGTATCCCTGATATCGTCCACGGTCATATCATCGAGCGTCACGCCATCGGAATTGAACATGATGCGCGGCACCACGACGAAATCATGAGCCGACACGCCCCGGATTGCCCGCGCCACATCGGAGCCGCACAGAAGCCCGGTCACGTCCACGTTGCCGCCGAAGTGCTCGTTCTTTACGAACAGCGGCACCAGAAGGCCATCGAGCGGGGAATCCTTCAGAAGCGCATCGGTCACGCCGCGCTGCGCCTCCCCCAGCACATAGTACACGAGAGCATTCTCCTCCGTAAGCGTGGACGCAAGCCGATGCTGCGCCTCCACGCACGCCGCCCATTCGTCCATCTGCGTGCGCACGATTCCGATGCCGTCCTCGAACATCGAGAAATCGCCGTAATGCTCGGTAGGGGGAACATGCGCCAGCACGCCTTCTGGGTAGGCGTTGCAATAGAATTCGTCGGCGAGATACACCCACGGATATCCGCGCTCAGCCTGAGCGTGCTTCTGGAACGGCTCGACGGCCTCGATGACCGCAAGCGCGTCCTCCGGCGCATCGAAGCTCTTCTCGAACCGTGTTTGATGCTTGGTGAAGCCCAGCGGCACGATGCCCACATTGCGAATGCCTTCGCGCAGGTACGCCCAGGCGAGCGTGCGCGCCAACTCTGCCCCGTCGTTCATGCCGGGCACCAGCACGATCTGCGCATGGAGCTCAATGCCGCCCGCAAGCAGCCTCTCCATCATCTCGATGCCGTGCGGGGCATGCTTGCCGATCATCTTCTGACGCACCTCGGGCGTAACCGCATGCAAAGATACGCGCAGAGGCGAAATCTGACGCTCTATGATCAGCTCGGCGTCTTCGTCGGAGAGATTGGTGAGCGTGACGAAGTTGCCCTGCAGAAAGCTCAGACGCCAGTCGTCGTCGCGAAGAACCAAGGAATCGCGCACCTCTTTGGGCAGCTGGCGCATGAAGCAAAACACGCAGGCGTTCCTGCACGTGCGAATCCCGTCGAACAGCGCCCCGTCGAACGTGATGCCCCAGCTTTCGCCCTCTTCTCGATACAGCTCCACCTCGCCGGAATCGCCCTCGGTATCGATATAGGAAAGCGAGATCTCGTCGCCATCGGAGTACCATTGCCAATCAAGGATGTCGCGAAGCGGATTGCCGTCTACGGCCGTGATGACACAACCGGGCGTGAATCCCGCGTCATCGGCGGGCGAGCCTTCCTCTACCGCCAGGATACGCGCGGCGGGGCGGGCGGGTTTACCCGGATATTCATGTATGCACGTCGCGGTCATAGTGGCCTCTCTCAAACCGAAATCGAAACGCATGAATCCTCGTCATGCAGCAAAAAGGCGGCCCGCATGCGAGCCGCCCGAAATTCGAATCTGCCCCTACCAGCTGAAATAGGTGGTGGGATTCACGGCGGTGCCGTTGATGCCGTTCGAGCACCCCACATTGATTTGGAAGTGCAGGTGGGCGCCGGTGGAAAAGCCCGTATTGCCCGACACGGAAATCTGCTGGCCGGCCGACACCTGCTGCCCAACGCTCACGAGCAGCTGGCTGTTGTGCAGGTACCACGACACGATGCCGCCGCCGTGGTCCACCGTGACCGCCATACCGCCTGTGCCGAACCACCCCGACGTGGTCACGGTGCCGTCGGCCATGCAGTACACCGGCTCATAGCTGCAGCTCAAGTCGACGCCCTGATGGTAGTCGCCGATGGACGGGCGCCATCCGAAGCCGCTGGTGATGTACGTGCCAGGCGCCGGGTTCACCCAGCCGTCCACCGAAGTGGAGGGAGTGTTGGAGGTGGATCCGCCCGAAGACGAACCACCGCTCGACCCACTCGATCCGCTTGAGGAAGACTGCGCCGCAGCGAGCGCCTCCTGGGCGGCACGCTTGGCCTCTTCCTCCTTCTGGCGAGCCTCCTCCGCGCTCATGCGCGTCTGCTCGGCCTCGGCGCGAATGGCTGCCACCTCATCGCTCATGGAGTTATATTCCTCCTGCAAGCTCGCCTGAGCGGCCTCGAGCTCCTCCTTGGCGATACGCGCGTTCTCGAGCTCCTCGGCAGCGAGCTTCTCCTGCTTGGAGTATTCCTCGTAAGCGGCATCAGCCTCGGCCTTGGCGTCCTTGCTCTCCTGAACCAAGGCGGCGTCTTGCTCGCCGATCTTATGCATAGCATCCAAGTTGGTGACGAAGGCATCGAAAGACTGGGAGCCAAAGAGCACGTCGAGCATCGTGGGATTGCCCTCGCGATACATATTGACGGCGCGGTTGCTCAGCTGATCCTGAGTCTCGGCGATACGCACCTTGGCGGCATCGATGCGCTCTTGCGCATCATCCATCGCGGCAAGCGCGGCCTCATGGGCATCGTTTGCTTCGTTGTAGCGCGCAAGGGCCTCGTTGAACTGCTGCTCGAGAGCGTCGAGCTTTGCGGACAGTTCATCCATTTGCGCCTGGGCGGCCTCGGCTTGGGCATCAAGCTCGTCGGCCTTCGCCTCGAGGTCGTCCGCCTCGCTCGCGTAGGCGAGCCAGGGGAACAGCATAAGCGCTCCTGCGGCACCGCACGCCTTCAAAAAGTTGCGGCGCGTCCAGCCGCAAGGTAGAGAGCCTGTTTCGATCATAGTGTATTCGCTCCTGCTTCTTCTCTTGCCGCGTCGTGCAAAACGGCGCAGTCAAAGCAACGCACTCGATAATACCAAGACCGGAGCAGGATGCAAAAGGGTTTTACAAGGTTTCCAGATAATCAACCACTTCGTCAATCTGGTCTTCGGGGGTAGAGGCGCCGGCCGTCACGCCTACCGTCTCGCAGCCGTCGAACCACGCTGCATCCAGCTCATCGACGGATTCCACGAAAAACGAGCGCGGGCAGTGCGCCTTGCAGATCTCGAAAAGATGCGTGGTGTTAGAGGAGTTCTTGCCTCCGATCACCACGATGGCGTCGACCTCTTCGGCGAGCATCGCGGCAGAATCCTGACGCTGGCGCGTGGCGAAGCACACGGTGTTCTTCACGACCGGCTCGATGCCGCGCGACCGAAGCGCCTCCACCACGGCGCCGAGCTTCTCCTTGCTCTCGGTGGTCTGCACCACGATTCCCACGGGCTCCGAAAGCTCGGCGGGAATCTCCTCCACGCCCGCCACCACCACGGCGGCATTGCCCGCATGCCCGCAAAGGCCCCTCACCTCGGGATGTTCGGCGCGTCCGATCACGAGCACGGTACCCCCCAAATCGCGCAGCTCGGCCGCCGCGCGCTGGGCCTTGGCCACATGGGGGCACGTGGCATCGATAACCGTGAGGCCCTTCGCGTTCAGACAATCAAGCACCGAGGGCTCCACGCCGTGGCTGCGGATGACCACGATGCCGCTATCGATATCGTCCACGTCGTTTGCCACCTGAACGCCATGAGCAGAGAGCTTCTCCACCACCTTGGGATTATGAATGAGCGGCCCCAAGGTATATGTGGTCTCGTCGTCCATCATCGCGGCCTGCGCCATATCCAGGGCGCGCTCGACCCCATAGCATACGCCGGCATGCTTCGCTCGAATCACCTTCATGGAACCCTCCTAGAGGCTTGCCGCATCGCGGGAGAGCTTGCGTCCGGCAAGCTCGTTCGAAAAATCGCGCGCGTCGGGAAACAGCTCCGCCATATCCACCTGCTCGCGAGGCACGTCGCGCAAAAGCGCGTAGCATTCCCTCATCACATACCACATGGCAGCATCAAGGCGATCCTCCTTGGGGAGGAAATCGAAATCCTCCAGATACACCGGATCGCCAAACACCGTGGTCACCTGAGGAAAATGCACGCGTTCGCCCTTATGCTTGATGGCATCCACGTTGCGCACCGTGCAAGGAAGGATAGGAGCTTTGCCCATGCGCGCGATGAATGCCGCACCGCCGTGGAGCTCGGGATTCGCCGTGCCGCGACCGCGACGCGTGCCCTCGGGGAAGATGCCCACGCACTCGCCGCGTTTGAGCATGGTGGCCGCACGCTTGATAGCCACGCGATCGGCGCTTGCGCGCTTGATGGGAAACGCCCCCACGCGCGAGATTATCTGACCCGCCAAGCCGCCTGCGTTTGCGAACATGTTGTCGCGCGCCATGAAACGAATCCAATGCTTCGGCCTTCCTGCGATCCATAGAAACGCCGGGTCGAGATAGGAGGCGTGATTGCCCACAACGAGGCAGCCGCCGCGTGAGGCCACCGCGTCAAGCTTTTCCTTGCCGATGGTCTTGGTGCGAAACGCCACCTTGAGCACGAATGCGACCACCGCGTAAACGATATTGCCCACCCAGTGCGTGATGGATTTGACGGGTGCGCCGTCGCGATCGACCACGGGCTTGATGGGCATATCCCACATCTTCTCATAGGGCATGAACACGGGGTTCTCCTTGTCGTTAAAGAGCACGCGCCTCTTTGGCGAGCGAAACGATCCTCTCGATGATCTCGTCGGCGGTATAGCCGGTCGAATCGAGCTTCACCGCGTCTTCGGCAGCGACCAGAGGCGATGCCGCGCGGCTCGAATCGGCCTCATCGCGGCGACGCAGGTCGGCAAGCACCTCGTCGAAATCGACGGAGCCCACCCCGCGCCTTTCGTTCTGGCGCACGCGGCGCATCGCGCGCTCCTCGTCGCTCGCCGTGAGAAACACCTTGACGGAGGCCTGCGGAAACACCACGGTTCCGATGTCGCGGCCCTCCACGACGTAATCGCCCGCGTTGCCGATACGGCGCTGCTGGTCAACGAGCGCCTCGCGCACGCTGGGATGGGCGGAAACGGAGCTTACCGCACGATCGACCTGAGCGGTACGGATGGCGTCGGTCACCTCCGTGCCGTCGATGAACACGCGGCGCGGCGTAGGATCGCCGGCCACGTGCCCGAACGAAATCTCCTTGACACGCGCCACCTCGCCCAGAGCCGGTTCGTCGTCGAGCGACAGACCGTGCTCGAGGGCATACCAGGCGACGGCGCGGTACATCGCGCCCGTATCAAGGCAGTTGAAGCCGAGCTGTTTCGCCGCCGCTTTGGCGACCGTGGACTTTCCCGCCCCCGAAGGGCCGTCGATAGCGATAATCATGGCAAGCCTTTCATGCGCGCCAGGCGCGCGTCTTCCTGCTTCAAATGGAACGTGAGTGCAGGCGTTTCGAGACGATCCCAAAAACGCTCCGACGCGCTTGGGGCGCGCCGGAGTGGGAATTATACCGTATGCATGCAATGCGCCATGCGATGACAAAGCGGCATCACGGAGCCTCTACGAAGCGTTTAACGCACAAGCCCGCGCACGTCTTCGAGGAAGCGCGGATAGCTGATAGCCACCGACTCGAAACCGGACACCTCGACGGGAACGCCGCACACCATACCGGCAAGCGCCCAGGTCATCGCCAAACGATGATCGTCATGCGCATCGAATACAGTACCCGGCGAAGGAGCCGCCTCGGGATTGCCTTCGATGAAAAGATCGCTGCCCTCGATCCACGCGTCAACGCCCATAAGCTCCAGGCCCTCGACGATGGCGGCGGCGCGATCGGTCTCTTTCACACGCAGCTCATCGACGCCGCGGAACACCGTCACGCCTCGCGCCCGGGACGCCACGAGCGAAAGCACCGGGATCTCATCGATCAGCGTGGCGATCTTGTCCGCCGGCACCTCGCAGCCATGGAGCCGGTCGCAGTACTCGACCGAGATGATGCCCGTGAGCTCGCGGCCGAGCGACGACACGCTGCGCCGCGATGCATCCACGCCCATCTGCTCGAGCGTGCGCAGGAATCCGATGCGCGTGGGGTTGAGCGACACGCCCTCGATCTGCACGGCGCTCTCCGGAATGAGCGCGGCGGCGCAGGCTATGAACGCGGCAGACGACGGGTCGCCCGGCACAGGAATCTCGCACGCCTTGAGGGTCACAGGCCCCTCCACCTCTGCCACGCCCGCAGCAGAGGTAGCCTGGGCGCCAAACCCGGGGAGCATGAGCTCGGTGTGGTTGCGCGAAGCGGCGGGCTCGGTCACGCGCGTGGTGCCGTTGGCCGAGAGGCCGGCGAGCAGAATGGCGGTTTTCACCTGGGCCGACGCGACCGGAGTGGCGTAGTCGATCGGACGCAGCTTGCGCGTGCCGTGAATGGTGATGGGCAGCGTCTCGTTGTCCTCGGGCTCGAATCGCGCGCCCATGCGCACAAGCGGCATGCACACGCGACGCATCGGGCGGCGGCGAAGCGAATCATCGCCGGTAAGCTCCACGCTGATGTCCCATGGAGCGAGCACGCCCATCAAAAGTCGCACCGTGGTGCCAGAGTTGCCGCAATCGATGGGGCCATCGGGCTGATGGGGGCCTGCGCTGCCCCACCCCACCACGCCACCTTCGAGGCTTCCGTCGGCGGTCTTGGAGAGGCTCACCTGCGCACCGAGCGAACGCACTGCCCCGATGGTGGAACGCACATCGGCGGAATCGAGCACGCCGGACAAGCGAGACGTGCCCTCGGCCATGGCGGCGAGCAGCACGGCTCGGTGCGAGATGCTTTTATCGCCCGGAACCCTGATGCTTCCCAGAAGCGAGCCGTTCAACGGCTCGATAACCGTAGTTTTGCGCAACGCGTCCATGACGCCCTCCTTCAATCCAGTCCATGGGTTGATTCTAGCACCACTTACGGCATTGCGGCGCGTCGCAGGGATTCCACCTCCGCCTCGCTGAGCAATCGCCACTCTCCCTCGGGCAAATCGCCCAGCGTGAGCGGTCCGAACCTGCAGCGATGCAGTTCGCGCACGGGATGGCCCACGTATTCGCACATGCGCCTCACCTGGCGCTTGCGACCCTCGTGGATGGTGATGGCCAGCTCGCTTGCGCGAGAAGAAGCGCGCAAGACCTCCACCTCGGCAGGAAGCGTCATGCCGTCCTCCAGCATCACGCCGTCGCGCAGGGCTTGCGCCTGCTGCGCCGTGATGCGCCCTTCCACGTGGGCAATATAGGATTTATCCACATGGCGGCGCGGATGCAAAAGCCCGTTTCCCAGCTCGCCGTCGGTCGAGAACAGCAGGATGCCCGTAGTGTCGAAGTCGAGCCGACCGATGGGGAAAAGCCCCGGATAGCGCGATACCGGCACCAAATCGGCCACGGTCGGCCTGTCGAACGGGTCGGACATGGTGGTCAGGTAGCCCGTGGGCTTATGCAGCATGAGCGTAACCGCGGCGTCGGCCAGATGCACCTCGCGGCCGTCTACGGTAACCACATCCACGCGCGGGTCGACCTTGCTGCCCAGCTCGGATACCACCTGGCCGTTCACGCGCACACGGCCAGCGGTCATCAGGTTCTCGCTGCCGCGGCGACTCGCCACACCTGCGCGCGCAAGGAATTTCTGAAGGCGCATGGGCACGATGCGCTCCTCGCCTTCGCCAGCCTGGCCGCGGACGTTATCCCTGGTCGCCATCGCGCTCCTCCTCCCGCCGTCCATCGGCCTCGTCACGGGAGCCGGGTATCTCCCACACGCTTTCGGGAGGCATGAATCCGTCAAGCGCATCCCCTCCATCGGGCACCGCCTGCGCCTCCGAATCCTCGGCAGGCTCCAGGTCGAGCGCCAAATCAAGCGTGAGGTCGTCGTCGAAGAGCGTCTCGGCTTCGCGCGCCTCAGAGCGCGTGACGCCCAGGCGCTCGCGGATAAGACGACGGCTCTCCTCGTCGGGGACGAACTCCTCAAGATCGGGCAAGTCGGCCGTCGAAGCCAGCCCGAACTTCTCTAAGAACGAACGCGTTGTCGCATAGAGGATGGGCTGACCGGGAGTCTGCTCGCGGCCGGCCTCGCGAACCAGGCCCTTCTCCATAAGCGAATTGATGGGGCTGTCGGAGTTCACGCCGCGGATGGACACCACCCCCGCACGCGTGATGGGCTGATTGTATGCGATCACGGCCAACGTTTCGAGCGCCGCCTGGGAGAGGCGTCGCGTATCCCACGAGATCACGTATTTCTCGATGAGCTCGTGGTAGCGCGGATGCGTGTACAGACGCCACCCGCCTGCAACCTCGCGCAGCTGAACGCCCGCATCGCTTGACTCAAGACGATGAGCGAGCGCATCGAGCGCCTCCTGGGTGGCGGAAAGGTCAATCTCGAGCATGTCGGCGAGGGTCATGGCGCTCACCGGCTCGTCGCTCACGAAAAGCAGCGCCTCGATGGCGCCGGGGATGCTCTCCTGGGGCATATCGGCAAAGCTCATCGCTGCCCCCCTTCCTCTTCGTCGGAATCAAAGATCAGCTCGCCCGAGCCCTCGATGTAGTCGATGCCTATGTCGTCGAAGGGGGCGGCTTGATGCATATCGATCATCGTGCGCTTATAGAGCTCGAGCACCGCAAGGAAGCTCACCACGCGCAAAGGCACGCTGGGCGCCTCGGCCAAAAGCTCGCTGAACATCATGTGCTTGCGTATGCTGATACGGCGATGAATGGCGCGCACGTGCGTCTCGACCGGAATGGGCTTGGCGGCGATGTGCTCGCTCTCAAGCAGGAACACGTCGCGACGCGCCATGGCCTCCGCCGCCAGAAGGGCGAGCGAATCGAGCGTGACGTCTTGCAGATAATCGGGCATAAGGCCCAAGAACTCCTGATCGGGGCCGGCAAGACGAGGATGCATGCGCCCCTCGAGCTCGAAACGCGCGCCCAGAGCGCCCGCGGCGTTTTTGTACTGCTTATAAGCAAGGAGGCGCTCTACCAAGATATCGCGCGCCTCGTTGGGCGAGAGCTCCTCTATCTCCTCATCCACCTCGTCGCGCACGCTGGGGATGAGCGAGGCGGCCTTGATTTCGAGCAGCGTGGAGGCTACCAGCAAGAAATCGCTCGCCACATCGAGGTCGAGCTCTCGCATGCGGTCGATGTAGGCAAGGTATTGGTCGACGATCTGGGTGATGGAGATGGATCCGATATCCACCCGCTGCCTGTTCACGAGGTAGAGCAGCAGGTCGAACGGCCCCTCGAAGGTGTCTATGCGAACGCGATACGACATGGCGGTCCTAGAAGTAGAACGGGGCGATGAGCGAGGCCAGGTTGCCCGCCGTCGCGTTCAGGTAGATGCCGATGGGATTGAAATGGAAGATGTAGGGCACGAGCACCACCACGGCCATGAACACGGGCAGCGCATACTGCTGGATGCGGTAATACTTGTGCAGCATGCGATCGTTCAGGAACAGCGCGATCACGCTCGAGCCATCCAGCGGCGGGATGGGAATGAGGTTGAAGAACATCAGGTACAGGTTGATCAAGATGAACTGGGGCAGAAACAGCACGTAGAAGTAGTAGAACAAATCCGAATTGAGCACGGGCGAAGACGTCGACGACGCAAGCATGGGAACGAATGCCCAGGCCACAGCCGCCCCCACAAGCGCCATCGCAAGATTGGCGGCAGGACCTGCCAGGCCGACGATCGCCTCGCCCTGACGCACGTTCTTGAAGTACATCGGATTATAGGGCACGGGCTTCGCGTAGCCGAACACCGGCCCACCCATGAGCATGAGCAGCATGGGCAGAATAACGGTGCCGAACGGATCGACATGCTTGAGCGGGTTAAGGCTCAGGCGCCCGCGCGATTTGGCCGTGGGGTCGCCCAGCCGAGCGGCCGCGAACCCATGCGCAACCTCGTGCAGCACGATGGCGGGCACGAAGCACAGGATGCTTATGATGACGTAGATGACATAGGTGCTGGAAAACATGGGGTAAGCTACCTCAATTCTTGCCACTGGCGCACGACCTCATACGCGCCGACGGCAACCGCGTTGGACAGGTTCAGGCTACGCAGGCCATCCCGCATGGGAATGCGCACGCAGGCGTCTTGATGAGCGTCAAGGATAGAGGGGTCGATGCCGCGGCTCTCCCTGCCGAACACCAGATAGGCATCGGCGCCGCCGGCGCCGTACTCGACATCGGTGTAAAGACGCTGCGTATGCCCCGTGAAAAAATGGAGCTCGCATCCCGCATGGCGTTCGAGAAACTCCTCGGCGCAGGAGTGCCGCACCACGTCCACCTCGTCCCAGTAGTCGCAGCCTGCACGCTTGAGGTTGCGCTCGGTCAGGCGAAATCCCATGGGTTCCACCAGATGGAGCGTGGCGCCGACCACGGCACAGGTGCGTGCGATGTTGCCCGTGTTCTGGGGAATCTCGGGCTCAAAAAGCACGATATGAAGACGCCTGCCCTCCTGAGGCGCATCGCCTGTGAAAAACGCCGAAGATGCGGGCATGTCGGTGTGCGCGAACCCGTTAGGCATCGGCGGCCTGCTTCGCCATCTCGGCCTCCAGCTCTTCGGTAAGCGTGAGCCATTCCTCCTCCGACGCCGCGAGACGCTTCTTTATGACGGCGTGCTCCGCTATCGCATCGCTCGAGGCATCTTCGTTGATGTAGAAATCAGGGTCGGCCATGAGCTCAAGGAGCTCGGTCATACGCGCGTTGTCGCGATCCATCTGCGCCTCGAGCTCGGCGATACGCTTGCGATGGTGCTTGAGCGCGGCATAGGCGCGGTTGCGGGCCTCGGCCTCGCGACGCTTCTGCTCCTTGCTCTTGGGCGCGCTTTGCTTGGGCGCGGTAAGCTCGACCCTGCCCGACGCCTGCTCCGACGCCGCAGTCCGAGCGGGCGAGGAGGTCTGCGCGGCCTTCGCCTTGGCCGCCTTGCGCTCGCGCGCCTGAGCGCGACCCGAGCTCGTTTTGGACTCCCCTTCCGGCTGGTCGAGAAAATCGTCAAGCGAAGCCGCGGAAAGGTCGCGCCCTTCGGCGAGCTGCCCCGACTTGAACAGGTAGTAGTCATAATCGCCGTCGTAAACCGTCACCTTTCCGGGCGTCACTTCGATGATGCGGTTGGCAACGTTGCGAATCAGGTGGCGGTCGTGCGTAATCAGGAGGATGGTTCCCTCGAAGCGCTTGAGCGCCTGCTCAAGAATGTCGGCGCTGGCGATGTCCAGATGGTTCGTGGGCTCGTCAAGACACAGCAGAGGGGCTGGAGCCACGAGCATCTTGGCGAGCGCCAATCGGCACTTCTCGCCGCCGGAGAGCACGCCCACGCGCTTTTCTACCGCATCGCCCTGGAAGAGAAAGGCGCCCAGGAGCGTGCGCACCTGGCTGATGGTCCAGCCGGGAGCAACGCGGTCGAGCTCCTCGAACACGGTATTGCCCGCATAGAGCTCCTCGAGCTGATGCTGCGCGAAGTACGACACCTCCACATGCGCGCCATAGGTGACAGATCCGGCATCGGGCTCAAGCACGCCGGCAACCATCTTGAGCAGCGTGGATTTTCCGGCGCCGTTTGGACCCACAAGCGCCACCTTCTCGCCGCGATAGAGCGTGAGATCGAGTCCGTCGTAGACGTGCTTCTCGCCGAAATGCTTCGTGATGCCAGCCAGGCTTGCCACCGCATCGCCCGTGCGCGGGGGCTGCACGAAGTTGAAGTGCACGGTCTTCTTCTCCTGCGGCACCTGGATGATTTCCATCTTCTCAAGCTTTTTCACGCGGTCTTGGACCTGCTTGGCCTTGGTGGGCTTATAGCGGAACCGCTCGATAAACGCCTGCATGTGGGCTATTTCCTCGCGCTGCTTTTCCGCCGCGAGCTTCAGGCGCTCGATGTTTTCTTCGCGCTGCTTGAGGTAGGCGGAGTAATTGCCCTTGTACAGGGTCAGATGCCCCGCATCGATCTCGGCGACGCGATCGACCATGTTGTCCATGAACGCGCGGTCATGAGACACCACCATCACCGCGCCGTCATAGCCGCGCAGAAAGCCCTCGAGCCACTTGACGCTTTCCAGGTCGAGATGGTTGGTGGGCTCGTCGAGCAGCAGCAATTCGGGCTTGCGGATGAGCAGCTTGGCAAGCGCGATGCGCATCTGCCAGCCACCCGAGAATTCCGTAGTGGAACGCTGCATATCCTCCTCTTTGAACCCCAGGCCAAAAAGCACGCTGCGCACCTGCGATTCCAGCACGTAGCCGCCCATGGATTCGTACAGGTCGCGCGCGCGTCCGCAGGCTGCGAGCTGCTGCGGCGTAGGGTTGTCGCCCAGCCCCTCTTCAAGCTTTGACAGGCGCCGTTCGGCCTCCAGGATCTCGGACTGGCTGGCGATGACCTCCTCGAACACCGAGCGGTCCTCCATCTCAATGGCCTCTTGCTCGAGGTAGCCCGCCTGCGCGCCGCGGGCGAACACGATGCGGCCCTCATCGGCATCCTCATGGCCGGTGATGATATTGAGCATCGTGGTCTTGCCCGCGCCGTTGGGGCCCACCAGCGCCAGGCGATCGTGGGCCTCGAGACGAAAGCTCGCGTCGCTGAACAGCACGCGCCCGCCGAAGCTTTTTGAGATATGTTCGACTTGCATGATCATGATATGTTACCTATACATCATCGAGCGCGAAGGCCCTAGGGCCCCGCGCGCGAACTGAACGGATATGCGTTTGCCTCTTGAGCAGGCCGCCACACGCCATATGCTTGCAGCCAGGCGAAGACCTGCGGCCAACCTCGCATCGGGCAGCGCCATAGGGCAACGTGCGTTCTCCGCCACGAACCCGCCCCATGCAGCATGCGCTACCAATGGACAATGACCGGATCGCCGATCTGGATGATATCGAACAGCTGCGCCGCCTTCTTGGTGGGCAGGTTCACGCACCCGTGGCTGCCGTAGGTCTTGTAGGCGCTCGCGTCGCTGAACACCCATGAGGGCTGCCAGCTCGCATCGTGCAGGCCCACGAGATTGTCTACAAACGGCATCCAGTAATCAACCGGCGAATCCCACTCGGGCTTATTGGTCTTGGGGTCGATCGGGCCTTTGAGAGAGACGTCTTGCTGCAGGTTCTTAAGCCAATAGATGCCCGTGGGCGTGGAGTTCTCCGCATCGGGCACGCCGGATACAATGCCGGATTCCCACAAAAGATCGCCGGAAGCGTCGTAGTAGTAGGCATGCTGCTCGGTCAGGTCAACGTCGCAGTAGGCGCCCCAGTCCATGCCCGCCTTCGTGTAGCCATTGCCAGTAGAGGTGAACGAAACCTCCAGGTCGCCCTGGGTACCGTTGTCGATGGCATCCTTCACCGCAGACTTGAGCGTCTCCGAATCCACCGACCAGCCGTAATCGCCTCCCTCGGCGGTAACCTCCTTGCCGTCGCCGCGCGTATAGGTGCGCGTGGTGCCGATGGTGTTGTAGGCGCTCGACAAGTCATCGATCCAGGCGCCCATTGCCTCTTCGTCAAGCGTAGGCTGGAAATCCTCCCCAAACGAGATCCATTGCGAAATAACGTCGCCATTGACCTCGCCGGCCTGCACGCCCGTATCGCTCGATTTGAGCGTCACGTCGCACTTGATCATAGCGTTGGCGGCATCGCGGCCGTTTGCAAGACGCTCGTCGTCGGAGAGCACCCGAGGCTTGACCAGCATGTCCTCGGTCACCTGAACCGTATCCTGCATGGTGGCAATGGCCGTGGCAACCGCAGACGCCACCTGATCGGCCGCAACCTGCGTGCCGTAAACCTCCTGCTTGATCTCATAGGCGCCCGAATTTGAGGAGTACACGATCGAGGCGTCTTCGGACGGCTCCGCGTCGGCATTGAACTCATCCACCTGGGCGCGAACGAAATCGGCAAGCGCGCCTTCGTCGCTCGAGGCGGCAAGATGCGAGGTCTCGTCGTGCGTGCCCCACATCTGAATGAACCACAGCCATGGGTTGACGTCGCTGGCCGCAGAGGAAATGACCGCATCCGCGTCGATGGATACGCCTCCATCTTCTGCGCTCACAACGAAATCGAGCCCTTCGCCCGATACGGCAACCTCATAGTTGGACTCCACCGCGGTAATCTGCTCCGCTGCCTCCTCGCGCGTATTCATGGAGATGTCGAGCGAACCGAGCGTAGTCTGCGGATAGAAGCGCTCGTGGAACACGAAAACGCCCGCGCCGTACGCGATCGCAAGAATGGCAATGAAGATCCCAAGCGCGATGAATACGGCCTTGTGGGGCATTTTGGTAGATGCATGAGAGCTTTTGCCGCCGCCTGCGCCTTTGCCGCCAGATCCAGCGCCAGGCATCGCAGGCATATAGGCGGTCTGGTCGGGCATTGCCATGCCGTGAGCACCCGTCGCCCCCGGAGCGGCCTTGCCGCGCGCCCCCTGAGGAGCAGCCCGATGGGCGCCCTGGGCGGAATACCCATAGCGAGCCGCCGGCGCCTGCTGGCCCGATGCGCGCTTGCCGCCGGCAAGGCCTCCAGCGTCTTGTCTACCTGCGGCACGGCCCTCGAACCCTTGCTGGCCGGCATGGTCAAACCGATTGTCGCGTTGTCCCTTCACGAAAGTAGATTCTCCTATCGAACGGGGATACCCCCGGATGAGTTATGCATATCAGAGGCAGTATAGCAGCCATACACGAATCCATAACGAAAATGACGTGTATCATCGGGGAGTTCACGGATGGGGACTGCGGACGAAAAGTTGGACGCGATTCACGCGTCCGGAAGGGGGTCCGCATGTATGATAGGGACGTGGTGGAGCTTGCGCTGCTCGCCCTGGAGGAGGGCATGACGCACGCCGAGGCCGCCGA
>NZ_QIBX01000016.1 GCF_003725995.1 Slackia equolifaciens | reverse complement strand
CCCCCCTATCACCCACAAAGGTCAGCGGGCGCCGATGGCAATTATTACCCATATACGCCTTGCGCCCACATGCAAGATAAGCATTAAAAATTATATCAAATCATGATTTGATTATTGAAGTTAATGTTGTGCAACAGTTTTCAAAAGAATGAGCTGACAATTACGTTGGATACGTAGCTCCTACGCGTACTTACCTGGGACAAGGAGGGTTCTGATGCCAAATGATTTTTGCAGCACCACAGCAGTTCGCAAACGCGCGCAGTCAAGCTCGATTGCATTGCTCACCATCGGCGCAATGCTCTGCCTAGCAATGATGCTCGGCGCCTCGGGCTGCAGTACGGCACAGTCAGACGACGCATCACAGCAGCAAGACCAACATGCTCAACAGCAAGAGGACCCCACGGAGGCCTTCAAACAGCAGATCGTCGGCTCATGGAAGCTTGCCCAAACGGAGGACGGCGAAACCGTGACCGGCACCGAAACTGCCGAGTTCATCGGGGTCTTTTGGGCGCTCACGCTAAACGAGGATGGCACAGGCACGTTCGTCACCTATCAAAATGGCGAAGAGACCTCCCCCAACGACGTTACATGGGAAATCAAGGATGAAGCATCCGCCAGCATGACCATCAACGGAGTTACGTCTACGCTGACGATGGACGACGGAATCCTGACAGCAAAGCAGGACGATGGCAGCGTCTCCCTCACCTTTGAGGAGACCACAAGGGAGGACATCGATGCAACTATCGAAGAATTCGAAGAATACGCCGCGACAAATACCAAAGTAGAGCTTGGGGAAAAGATAAAAACGGACAACTACGAGTTCAAACTTACCAAGGCCGAGGTCCAGGACGAAATCTACCCGCCCAACACCTCTGGCTTTTACAACTATTATCAGGATGAAAAAGGTAGCAAATACTACGTGATAACGGGCACGTTTAAAAACCTCGGCAGTGAGTTCGCCGACATCATGTTTGGTACCGATGCCCAGATAGTCATCAACGACGAGTACACCATCGCTGCAACGGTTACGGGCTCCGAAAAGGGCGGTAGCGACTTCTACTCGTACCAGCCCAATCCTCTTGAAACGGTTAACGTGACCATCTTCACAAGCATTTCTGACGAAATGGCCGACGAGCTCAAGACCGCACACCTTGAGTGGAGGTTTACCGACCAACTCAACACATACTACAACGACAGTCTATGCACCCAAACGTACATCGTTGATTTGCAGTAGCGAACCCCTCGAACAGCGCGAAGCCTTACCCCGCAAGTAAGCACGACACATCTAATCGCGTTTTGCGTCAATCGATCAAATATGAGGGCGGTTCAGAAAGTAACGCCCCCATTGCCAAATCGACCCATCCACTTCGGACGCTGTTCATATACAACTAAAAGGATGCGAGGTAGAGCATGAGCATTATTGACGTTATCAAATACGAGGGAGACAACAAGACCTTCGTATGGAAGCATCCGAGCGAAGACTTCAATACCGCCTCACACCTCATCGTGCACGAATCACAAGAAGCAATCTTTTTTACCAATGGACAAGCGCTCGATTCTTTCGACCCTGGACGCTACACCCTCGATACGCAAAACATCCCGCTCCTCAACAATATCATCAACTTGCCCAGCGGTGGAGAGTCTCCGTTCCATTGTGAAGTTTACTTTATCAATCTCGTTGAGCAGCTGGGGATAGGCTGGGGCACAAGCAGCAAGATTCAGTTCCTTGAACCCACGTACGGATTTCCCCTCTCGCTTGGCGCGTCGGGAGAAATGGGTCTCGCCGTACGCAATGCAAGAAAACTCCTTTTGAAGCTCGTTGGAACCGAAGCAATCCTCTCTCAAGAAAAGTTGCTAGGCTATTTCAAGTCATTCTTGCAAACGCGAATCAAAGCGCACCTAGCTCAGACCATTAAAGAAAACTCTCTCAACATTTTCGAGCTCGATGCCCATCTCGACACCCTGTCCGACTCCATTTGCACCAAGCTCAAGCCAGACTTTGATCCCTACGGCGTAGAGCTTGTCCAGATGATGATAACAACGGTAGTAAAACCCGAGGACGACCCCATCTATGAGAAGTTCAAAGAGCTCTACTTCCGTCAATACGCCGACATCAGAGAAGCAGAAATCGAGCAACGCGTAGGTGTTATCAACCAGGAAACCGAAGCCAAACGAATCGTGATTGAGGCGCAAGCGGCAGCGGACAAACGTCGCATAGAGGGCTACACCTACCAACAAGAGCGAGGCTTTGACGTTGCCGAAAAAGTCGCCGCCAACGAAGCAGTAGGCGAATTCAGCAATCTCGGAATAGGCATGGGGATGATGGCTGGGGTGAGCGCTCCGGTCGGAGGAGCCGTAGGGGCAGTCATGTCCGACACGATAGCCGCCTCCGGTTTCATGGGTGCAATGGCAGGAGCGTCTGGGGCTTTTCCCGCTGGCGCTAATGTGCCGCCCGATGCGACGGGACAGTCCCAATCGGTGTGCACCGGAACGCCTACGGGCGGACAGTCTGGTCTTGCAAAGTTCTGCTCAGAGTGCGGTTATTCCTTCACGGGATCGGAAAAGTTCTGCCCCGAATGCGGCAAGAAAAGGTAGGTGAGCAATGGATTCGCCCGTAAAGAAAACATTCGGCATTATCATTGGGGCACTTTTTGCCGCCTATTGCGCAATAATTCTTCTCATCACCCCGCTTAGGCCCATGTCCATTGCCTCAATTGCCTTCGCGCTTGCTTTAACGGGAGTTCTTCTGTGGGCCATCTTCCAGAAAGCACCCGTGAATGCGCACAATCTATTCCTGGCATTTCCGGGACTTATAGGTGCCTCGCTCTGTTTCGTCATCCAGCTTATCGCCGGAGTAGCCATCGCATTTTTACCGCAAGGAATGCTGCCCTTCGTCCTCGCCGGCGAAGTCATATTGATCGTTGTTGCGGTTATTTTTGTCCTCGCGCCCACAAAGACAATGGATGCGATTTCAAAGACAGAGGATGAAGCCCGCGAGTCCGTTTCCTTCATGCGCAAATTCCTTCTCGATCTTGAGAACGCAAATAACGAGCACCGTTTTGAAAACCCCTCGGCAAAAGAAAGCTTCAGGGAGTTGATCGAGCTTGCACGGTACAGCGATCCCGCAACCAATACCCTATCTGCTCCCATTGAGGCCGACTTGCAAAACGAGCTCGACTCCTTGCCCAACCCCATCGACTCCCAAACAGTGCAGAAGCTAATGCAGTCACTTGAGAAGCGCAATCGACTCTGCAAGGAGGGGAAGAGACAGTGAACCACCGCGAGTGGATGAAAGAGGCCCTTTCCAAAATAGACAACCTCCCGGCTGGAAAGAAATTCGAGGTTAAAGACCTTTTCGAAGGAACCAAATGGAGCAGTCTAACCCGAGGAGAGAAAGTTGGATTTGGAATTTACTTTTCTAACGAAACAAGAGAAGGCAGGGTCGCCTCCATAAAAAGACTGCCAAGAGGCAGAGACAATCATTCGCGATACGAGAAATGCTAGGTGATGAAAAATGAAGCAACTGACCTGCGAAATGTGCGGAAGCACAGACTTGGTAAAAGACGGCGGAGTATTCGTCTGCCAGAAATGCGGATGCAAATACAGCATCGAAGAAGCCAAGAAGATGATGGTCGAAGGCGTTGTGCAGGTCGAAGGCACAGTCAAAACCGACCGCAGCGAGGAGGTGGAGAAATATCTCGATCTTGCCCGAACGGCAGAAAAGGGTTCTAATATGAGCAAAGCCGAAGAATACGCATCAAAGGTGCTGGAAATAGACTCGGCCAATATTGAGGCATGGATCATCTACGGAAAGTCGATAGATTGCCAGACAAACTTAGCGAAGGATCGTTTTGCTGAAGCAAATTCAAGCTACAGCAAAGCGCTGCAAAAAGTCGCCGACGAAATGGGCAACGATCCGCAATCCGCACACGAGCATCTTCTTGAGCTGAAAGAATTGTTTTTCAATATGGCGGAAATGCGTTCTCGATTCTTTGCCAACGCATTCAAAAACTCGCCTACGCAGACGAACCGCGACCTCGTTGTTAGCTCCTTTAAGCAACAACTCGAATCATATGCCGCGCGAATCGATACCGTTCGTCTGGGATTACTGAGTCTCGCTGCTTCTTTTCCTGATGGTCAAGAGTCTCCAAACTCCAAGCGCGAAGATATGCTCATAGAGGCAAACGACTGCTGCAGGAAAATAGCCCGCATGTATTGGTCCAGCAGCAATACTATCGCATGCGATGTTGTGAGCGCCTTCCTCGAATTCTCCTTGAAATGGAATAAACACCGCATATTTACCTACTCGTCAAATGGGGGTAACGACACTTCCGACGAAATCGCATACTTTGACTCCTATACAAAAACCGCCGACAGAGTCAAAGAGATCGTTTTGTTTTCTCTGGGGCTTCTCGATCATGAATATATCCCGGCTTTTATTGCCGTAAACAACGAGACAAAAAAGATTCTCGACAGGATATCCGGCCATCTGCACGGCATGGCAGAAGCCGTAGGGGCAAGTCTTCAGGAGGCAGAAAAATCTTCACCCGTTTCAGTCTTAGAGTCGAAGAAAACGCTGTGGAAATCGGTCATTTTAATAGAAGAAGAGAACATATCCCATAAAACTAACCGACGATTTTTTGGCCCTTATTCATCCGGTCAGATAAAAGACGGAATCGCTTTCAATGACATCGCCATAAAGGCTCGAAAAGCCGATCTCGAACAATATAAAAAGTCTCGCGATGCGTGCGATATCAAGATAATGAAGAAACCAATAGTCCAACAACTCGAAGAACGCTATTGGGCGACCCACGACGAAGAAGCAGACGAACACGACTTGCTCCTTGGGCAAATCGAATCCATGCAAGCTGAAATAGCTAAATTGGAATCGGAGAAATCCAAGCTATCCGTCTTCAAAGGAAAGCAACGCACTACGCTCAATCGCAGCATAGACGAGCTTAACCATAAAATCAAATCTTTGGAGGCGCGCAGAAGAGCTTTAAGCGACGCAGGCCGCAAATATGCTTTAGACACTGTGGAAAAAATGAGCGATCTGGATGTACTAAATTTCCTATCCTCAAGCCCAAACGGCATCTGCATCACTTCGCTTAGTAAAAACGATGAGAAGGACAAAGTGATCCAGCTCCTAAAAGCGAGTAGGATTCTCAATGTCAACATCGGCGAATTGCATAAATACATCTGGTGCATCCCGCACAAGAGACCATTTGCCATAAGGGGCAAAGACAGTGACGAATTTGTTAAAGAATTAAAGCAAATAGGCGTTGAGGCTTCATTGCTGGGAGAGTGATTATTGACCTAAACGCGAGCCTCGTGCTTAGATTAACTACCCTGGATTACAACACGCATAGACGGCACTGTACATGCGCCGCCTATGCGTGTACAAACATAGTTGGATGCCGCTTCGCATAACGTTCAGTCGACAAAGCGATTCGCAGCAAGAGACCCGGCATCAGCCGGGTCTCTTGCTTTGCGGGCCTGAGCGATACTAGGCTCATCGCGTTTTCGCTCAGAGGGCGGTTGTCGCTCTTATGTGAGTCAAAAATCGTATGCAGCAGCCGAAGAAGCCTCGTATCTATTCAGGCAAACCCGCCACCAGGGCGAATACGGTATCGCCGGCGAGGATAAGCTCGTCTCCAGGATGGATTTCCACCGCCTCGGACACTGCAAGCTCCGCGTCGATATGCTCGTCGGGTTCGACGGGATCGATGGCCTCACTGGATTCGATCCCGATGATATCCCGTTCGGCTCCCGTCGCACCCTCGGCATCGGGCGCAACATCAGCACCCTCGTCACATTTCATGCAAGCGCCCTCATCGCCTTTGACCTGCGGGCCGACTTCATCTCCAGACGTTTTCGCAGATGCCGAGGTCGAATCGGCCACCGTTGCACCCGCCTCATCCCTAGGCGGAGCCACCACAATCTTGCCGCGATCGACGCCGCTCACCACTACGGTGCCATTGCGCGATCCCAAATCTTCCACGAACCAACGTCCGCCTTCGTCGCACCACACGTGCGCATGACGGCCCGACACACGCGGGCCCACATCGGCTATATCGCCCTCGCCCAGCGCAAGCGCGCCAATCTCGATGCCACTGCTGTCAGGCGACACCCAACGAGCGTCTCCTTTCACGTAGCCGTCTACAACGCGCACCAGCCCAAGCGCAAACCGCGCATGCTCCATGCGCTCTCTGTCGGGCGCAACGTCCGCATCGCCCAATGAAGCTGCAGGCGTGGTGGCAAGGTTATCCCCGTGGACCGATTTGGCGTAGGACACCGCAAACCGGGCGGCCTTGCGCACGTCCGCCGTACAACCTGCAGCCACAAACAGGGTCATGGCGATCTCCACGCGCTCGTCGTTGGTATAGCCCGCCCCGCCGATGAGCCGCGCCAGTACGTTGTCGTATAGCGCCACATCCTGATGCGCGGCCGAAAGCGCCTGCTTCATCATGGTTCCGCCATCGCCCATGATGAACCCTAGAATCTGCTCACTTGACAGCGCGCGCTTCTCCCGCGCTTTAAGACGCGACACGATGCGCAACGACGACACACCGAAATCGCTGAAATACCTATCTTGCAGCGATCCCACGGGGGCATGCACGATGAACCGCGACACCCAGGTGCGGTCGCTTACGCGGCTTGCGGGACTGCGCCCGTCAGTGAGCGGCTTGCCCGACAGCACCAGCGAAGCGAGCTCTTTGTAGCTCATACCGCCGTGTTTCTTCATGACGGCGAACAGCGCGCCGCACGGGGTGAGGTGAGCTTCCGTCATGATTCGTCCTTTCTGTTCTGCGATGCGTCGTCGATCCGCAATTCGTCGGCCTGCGACACGCCATCCACTTGCAAAGCATCGTCGACTTGAATGGCGTCGTCGACCCGCGATGCGCCACCCTGCGAACCATCCGCCTCTTTCGCCGCTCCGGCAGCGCAATCCGTCTCGTACGTTTGCGAAGAGCCATCATGCCGAGGCGATGCAGGCGCAGCCGAAAACGAGGAAGAGGGCTCGTCAGAATCCGCGCCCGAATACCCACCGCGCTTAGCAAGGCCCGCCGCCTCGCCCAAAGCGGGTGGCGCAGAGGAGCCCTCAGGAAGGCCTACTCGTTTTGGCGTGCGCGGCGTGGGCAAAGCCACGGCAAGCGTGTAGTCCACCACGAGCGGGCACCATCCGGCGGCAACCGCGGCAAACAGGGCGGCGGCCAGCCCGCGCCACACGCCCGGCTCGGCCGATATGCCCGCAAGCGCAATCGCACCCGCAAGCGCCCCGACCGCAAGAAACGCGCTTCCTCGCACAAACCCGCGCAATGTGCCCGCGTCACGCCACCTGCCCAATAGCCCAAGCGCGCCTGGCACGGCAAGCATTGCAGAAACCGCCGCACCGTTTACATCGCCCGCCCAGGTCAGGGGCCCCATATCGAATGCAAGATGCGCACCGTGCACAAGCAGCCCCGTGGCGCATACGACAATAAGCCACACCGCCGCCGATGCCGCCTTTGCCGCAGCCTTCACCACGGCACGCAGCTCCATAGCCGACACCGCCGCGCCCTCGGGCCTCCCGTCGAGCATGCATGGCAGAAGCGGATCGCCCGCAAGCGAACGCTCGATGTTTTCGGAATACTGACGGCAGAACGCCGAAAGCGCTCCGTGCATCTGGCGCGCACTAGGACGCGCCTCCTGCGGCACCGCCAAGCATTTGACCAGCAGCTCCGCAAGCTGGGCGTCCACGTAATCAAGCGCATCGCGCACGTCCTCGTCATCGGGTCGCGGCGACATGCCGCCCGCCGCGCGCTCCACCATGACGGCCACCTCGGGCTCGTGCATGAGCACCGCGTTCACGTCCGCTGCGGGATTGTGCGCCATAACGGCGGGGCGGGGTTCGTGTTCGGTTTTCACGCGATAGGGAGAAACAACCTGTTCGCCGCGCTTCCCGTCATCCGCGCCGCACGTCAGATCGAACGGCGGCACCCCGCACGCGAGCTGGTACACCACGCTCGCCGCCGCATACACGTCTATGGCGGGCGATTTGCGCAAGCGCTCCAGATTGGGCACGTCGTCGGTGAGCATCTCGGGCGGAGCATAATTGGCCGTCGCCTTGCGCGCCACCCTGTTTTGGCTGGTGAATGAGACATCGCCATCAACCGATGCGGAGGAGCCGAAATCTACCAGGCACAGCTCAAACACGCCCTCGTCCGCCTGCTCGAACACCGACATACGCGAGGTCCTCACCATCACGTTGCCCATCGACACGTCACGGTGAACCATCCGGTCCTGGATCAGATCCATGCGCATAAGCAAGTCGAACAGATCGCGACCTATACGCGCCGCCGTAAGCGGCGGCACACGGCCCTCATCATCGGCGGCAAGCAGGCGGCACGCTTGGGCGAGCGTCTGCCCCTCAATCCACTCCATGATAATCGCGGGGGCACCGCCCACCGCACCGAAGCCGTACAGGCGCGGAAACCCGGCCAGCCCCGAAAGGGCGCGATGACACTCGTATTCCTGCCGAAACGCCTTTTTCAGCGATTCAATGCGATGCTCATGCTCCTCATCGCTCGACGAATCCACCCGATCGGGCAGCACGAGCGTTTTGAGCGCGAATGTCTCGCCCAGCGCATTGGTCGCGCGCATCACGCGCCCAATGCCGCCGCGACGAGCGTGGAGCTCATCAACAAACAGCGTGACGAAGCGACGCAGATAGGCGTCGCGATCAGCTCCCTCAAGCGAAACGGGCGATTCGAAATCGTCGACATGCACGAGACGCATGCCACGTTCCGAGCGCTCGATGTCGCACGTTTCATACCGTCCATTTTCGGGGCTGCTTGCGCCGCTGCCGTTTGCATCGGCGGGTCCTACGGGCCGGGTCATAGGGCAACCCCCGCATCCGCCATCTTGTTAAACTCGTCCAAATACTGCTGTGCTTCTTCAATCGTGCCAACAATTTGTGGCCAATACGCCAGAAGCTCGTCATGGCTCGACGCGTCAACGGCCGCGCCCCACGCAGCCATAAGCCCCTCGGAATACCGTACCAGCAGCATATACATACGAATAAGGTCCTCCGCGGCGGGCTGCCATTGCGAATCGTCCTTGTAGGCCATCGCATCTTGCAATGAGCCCCACGCCCCCATCACGTCGCTGCATAGCACCTGGCTCTGCACGTACATCGATTCGATGCTGCCAGAAGAAAGGCTCAGCACGGGGGCATTCCATCCCCCTTCGAAATACGCCCGCGATTCGGCGATGCGCGCAACGTAATCATTCAGGCCGTTCGCATAGCCAACAAGATTGTCGTGGTATTCGGCTTCTTCCTCAGGCGTAGGGCCGGGATCAGGCTCGGGCGTGGGCTCGGGCGTCTCGTCGCCACCAGGGTTTTCGGGCGAAGGGTCTTGACCCTGATCATGATCGCCATCGGACGCGTCGCCCTGCGAAGAATCGCCATTGTCGGCGTTGCTGTCATGCGCCCCGGAGGAATCCTCGGGCTGTTCCGCTCCGTCATCGGAAGAAAGGTCGCCGGCCCCTTGCAACGACCCGCCAACAATTGAGGTGAGCGACGAAAGCCCTCCGATGGAGGCGACTCCGCCAGAACCGCCCGAAGACGCCGCATCCCCTTCGGCCGCGCCTTCGCCGCTAGCACCCTCCCCGTCAGAAGCCGATCCGCCAATTAGACCGCTTAGGATGCTCGCCATTATGCGCTGCGAACCGGCCGCCGGACTCGCGGGTGCCTGAACCGCCGCGGCAACCGTATCCGACGACATGACAAGCCCCGGAACCGCAGCGGCGTACACCGCCGACCCCAGTACAAGACATGTAAGCGAAAACACGGTAAGCCCCGTGAGCGCGGGACGCAGCGAGCCGCGACGCCTGCGCCGCGCGGTGCGCACGGTACCTTCGAGCTTCTTGGTCACGAGCAAGGTTCCTTTCCGACTACCCACGCCTCGCCCAAGCAGCAAGCACACGCAGCCTGATTAAAACTTATGAAGAGCAAACCGGCGCCGCATCCTTAAGCGTGCGATCGCAACGGTTGACAGGTAATTATATCCCACCGCTACGGCATGAATGAATCGTGAACGTGGTTCATTCCTTCATGTAAACCATTTCTAACTTATGTTAGTTTGATAAGGCATACTTTTGCATTCCCGTAGAACGCATGAAAGGATAGCCCTCCATGTTCGACAAGCGTCTTTTGGCAATGGTGCCAGGTGCCAAGAAATATATAGCGGCCAACGTGGCATTCCAATGGCTCGCTCTGGCTGCGAACGTGGCCCTCATGGTTGCTATCGGCTTGTTTCTGCAAGGCATGCTTTCCGGAACAGCCACCGACGCCGATTTCGCGCGTCTTTTAGCCTTAGCCGCATTCACTATCGCGGTGCGCATTGTGTGCCAAACGGCGGCGCAACGCATGGGATTCGCCGCGGCATCGCTCGCGAAACGTACGATTCGCCAAGAGGTGTACAACAAGCTGGTGCGCTTGGGGCCCTCCTATACCGAGCGCATCCCCACCAACGAGGCGGTGCAGATATGCACCGAAGGCGTGGAGCAGCTTGAGGTGTATTTTGGCTCGTACATCCCTCAGCTTTTCTACGCAGTGCTTGCCCCCATTACGCTGTTCGGCTTTCTGGCGCCGCTTTCGCCCACCGTGGCCATCATCCTGTTCGTGTGCGTGCCGCTGATTCCCCTGTCCATCGTAGCCATCCAACGCATCGCCAAGCGCGTTATGCGTGACTACTGGAGCAGTTACACCGACCTAGGCGGAACCTTCCTGGAGAACGTCCAAGGCCTCACCACGCTCAAGATTTATCAGGCCGACGCCGCCCGTCACGAGGCCATGAATGGCCAGGCCGAAAGCTTCCGCCGCGCCACGATGCGCCTCCTTCGCATGCAGCTGAACTCCATTACCGTAATGGACCTGCTCGCCTACGGTGGAGCAGCGCTCGGCATCGTGGTGGCACTGTTCCAGTTCGCCGATGGGCTCATCGCCTTCGCAGGCGCGTTCACCATTGTGTTTCTCTCCGCAGAGTTCTTCATCCCCATGCGCGCACTCGGATCGCTTTTCCATACCGCGATGAACGGCATGGCTGCGGCTGACAAGATGTTCGACCTGCTTGCCGCGCCCGACCCCGACGAGGGCGCGCTGGAGCCGAACACGCATGCCTGCTCGGTGGAATGCCGCGGCCTCACCTATTCCTACAACGGCGAGCGCTTGGCCCTCGACGCGGTTGACTTGGATGCCCCCGCGTGCGGCATGACGGCCATCGTAGGCGAAAGCGGTTCGGGCAAGTCCACGTTGGCGGGCGTGCTCTCAGGCAAAAACGCCGCCTACGAGGGCACGGTGCGCATCGGCGGCGTAGACGTGCGCAAAGCAAACCGCGACGCACTCATGCGTAGCGTGACCACTATGTCGTTCGCAAGCCACCTGTTCAAGGGCACGATTCGCGAGAATCTGCTGATGGGCCGCCCCGATGCAACCGACGACCAGCTGTGGAGCGCGCTTTCGAGCTGCCGGCTTGCCGATTTCGTGCGCGAAGCGGGCGGGCTGGATGCGCCGGTCGCCGAAGCGGGCGCAAACCTTTCGGGCGGGCAGCGCCAACGCCTCGCCATCGCCCGCGCGCTGCTGCATGATTCGCCCGTATACATCTTCGACGAGGCAACCTCCAACATCGATGTCGAAAGCGAGCGTGCAATCGTGGAGGTCATGCATGAACTCGCCCGCACGAAAGCAGTCATCGCCATCTCCCACCGCCTTTCTGCCGTCGCACGCGCCGCGCGTATCTATGTGATGAAGGACGGGCGCGCGGTGGAAAACGGCACGCACGAAGAGCTGCTGGCGGCGGACGGGACCTATGCCCAGCTATGGAATAGGCAGCAGGAGCTCGAAGCCTTTGCCGCGGATTCCCTCCCGGTCGAAAACCGCGCAATAAAAGCGGACGACGCCGCAAACGAAGAGGCTCATGCCGTTGAGGCAAAGCCCGCGCGCATCGCGAACAAAGCTCCTGCCCCCAAGCGCCGCTCAGGCATTGCGGTCATGGCACGCCTGATCACGCTCGTGGGTCCGCTCCTGCCTTACATGGCGCTTGCGGTTGTTCTAGGCGTTGCGGGACTCGCCGCCGCAATCTTTCTCACCGTATACGGCGCATCGGGTCTGCTCGCAGCAAGCGGCAGCCCTTCCATTGCAGGATTCGGCACCGCCGTGGCCATGATCGCGATATGCGGCGTCTCGCGCGGATTCCTCCATTACGGCGAGCAGATTTGCAACCACTTCATCGCGTTCAAGCTCCTCGCCCTCATCCGCGACCGCGTGTTTGGCGCCTTGCGCCGCCTTGCCCCCGCTAAGCTCGAAGGCCGCGACAAGGGCGACCTGCTTTCCATGGCCACCTCCGACATCGAGCTGCTAGAGGTGTTCTACGCGCACACTATCTCCCCGATCCTTATCGCCGTTCTGGTGAGCATCGGCATGATTGCGTTCATCGCCACGCAGGCATGGCAACTCGCACTTGTGGCGGCATGCGCCTACCTGGTCGTAGGTGCGGTCGTTCCGCTGGTTTCGTCGCGCGGATCGGGCGAGGCGGGACTGGCGTTTCGAAATCAGCTGGGAGACGCCAATTCGTACGTGCTCGAAAGCCTGCGCGGCCTCTACGAAGTAATCCAATACGGACATCAATCCCACCGCTCCCGCGAGCTTGTAGCACGCACCGCAGCGCTCTCGGCGACAGAGTCCAAGCTCAAAAATCGCGGCGGGCTGTTCTCCGCTATCACGGGAGGGGTTGTGCTGGCTTTCGACACGATCGCCATCGCGACGGCATATCTGCTGTTTGCCCAAGGCGAGCTCGGATTTTCCCAGGCGGTCATCTCGGTCATGGCCATCATGTCGTCGTTCGGACCCGTGCTGGCCGTGGCGGCACTGGGCACCACGTTGCAGCAGACAATCGCATCGGGCGAGCGCGTGCTTAACGTATTGGACGAAGCTCCCCAATGCGCCGAGGTTACCGCCGGACATGACGTTGCGTTTAACGGTGCGGCGGCACACAACGTGACATTCTCATATGGCAAAGATGTCATCCTGAGCAACGTGAATGCGACATTCCCCCAAAGCCGCGTGATTGGCATCGTAGGAAAAAGCGGATCGGGCAAGTCCACCCTGCTCAAGCTTCTTATGCGCTTCTGGGACCCCACCGAAGGCCGCATCGAGATGTCAGGCACGGACCTGCGTGAAGTGAACACGGCAAGCTTGCGACGCGAGCAAAGCTACATGACCCAGGACACGCATCTGTTCGATGGCACCATCGCCGAAAACGTCATGATCGCAAAGCTTGACGCCACCCGCGAAGAGGTGGAAGATGCCTGCCGCAAGGCATCGCTCGACGGCCTGATTACACAGCTGCCCAAGGGGCTTGATACCCCGGTGGGCGAACTGGGCGGCGCGCTTTCGGGAGGAGAGCGCCAGCGCATAGGGCTCGCACGCGTGTTTTTGCACGACGCCCCTTTCGTGTTGCTTGACGAGCCCACGTCCAACCTGGACAGCCTGACCGAGGCTTCGGTGCTCAGATCGCTGGCAGAATTCCGCGAGAACAAGACCATCGTGCTGGTAAGCCACCGCGCCTCCACCTGCGCGTTCGCCGACATGTCTCATTCGGTTGAGCGCGGGCGTATGAGCTAGGGAGCGCAAAGACGACTTTGTTCGGATAGGCGCTCAGCTCAAACGCAATGTCCCTTTGTCGACGCTATTCCCCTTTGTCGGTCTTTACCATAAAGCCGAAATAGACGACGTGGCATGCCCACACCACGGCCACAGCGATGCGCCCTACGGGCACATTCGACATAAGCGCAAACCCGACGCCCAGCAGAATGGTCACGGGAACGAGGATGGTGAGCTTGGCCTTCGGTGTCATCGAGCGCTTTTGTACGTACCCTTCAAGCACCCGTTTATACAGTTTAGTTGACTTGAACCACGTGTTCAGGCGCTCCGAACTGCGGGCGAAGCAGAATGCCGCCACCAGCAAGAACGGAGTGGTAGGTATGAAAGGCAGAACCACGCCCGCCATCGAGACCCCGAATGCAACGAATCCGAACGCCGCCCAAACCCAGCGGGAAACTCGTCTGCCGCCTGGCCTCGCCGGCGCCCCAAAAACACTCTCTGCCGTATTCGACTCGATAGGCGTGCTTAGTTCGATAGACACGTTTGACTTGATGGACGTGCTCGCCATCTCCACCATCGTCGCCTCCTTGGCTTTCCATCGTTACGATACGTGTTTCCTTTTTCTAACTTTCAAGAGTATACCTTAACAAACATTTTGTTGCACATGGCTTACTCTTAGGAAAAGGACTCCGAGCCAACACAGTCTCGACCACAAAGGCGCGAAAGAAATATCTCGGATTGTTGCTCGGATATCTAAACTCGGCTCGCAATGACTCAGGATGGTCAAATTCGCCTCCAATGGGCGGCTAGACAGTTCGCGGGCGTCGTCGCGGTCAAAATTGCTTCGAATGGGCGACGTACAGGTTCACCGATGCCCCTCCGGCCTTCCGGAGACGCTTCGGGAGGCGAGCATCGAGGCCCGTTTTCCCGTTTGTGGGCATTCCGGCCCGTCAGGCCGTCGGATTCGGGCGATAAGTAGCACTTCGCGAACGCGGGAATCGCCCATTCGAAGCGAATTTGACCAGCTCGCCGAAACCGAACGGCTTAGCCGCCCATTGGGGGCAAATTTGACCACATCATGCCATTGTGCGTGCAAAGATTCTTGCTGCCGTGCCCCATGCAATGTTCCAAAGAAATGACGGCAGGTCGATAGCGCGGCAGTCGATGCCGCAACGGGCGCCAGGCCCTACGACGAAAGGCTCGGCCCACGACGGAGCGTTCGCCTTGATCGAAACGAATTGAGCGAATAGCTTCAGAGGCCCTGCTGCAGCAGGTTACCCCCTTGCTTCAACAAGAGCTAAAGAGAGCGACCCTGTCGCGCGAGCGAATGCACCACCCCAATGACCGCCGCAACCAGTGCGGGTGCAAGCCAACCCAGGCCGATGTCGGCCAGCGGCAGCATGTCAAACGGCAGCCACACGTTCGCGAAAAACGCATCACGAAGGCTCACGATAACGCTCTCAACAGCCACAACGCCCACGACCCATTTCCACACATAGGGCACACGGTCGCACGCACGATGCAGCATGCCCATGATCACCAGCACGATAGCGGCGGGGTACAGAGCATTGAGCAGCGGCACCGAGAAGGTGAGAATGGCCGTGAGCCCGAAGTTGGACACCACGCACGAGAACACGGCGAAAATCGCCGCCCAAACCGCATACGGAAGCTTGGGAAACGTCTCCGCGAAATACGTAGAGCAGCAGCTGATGAGGCCCGTGCACACATTGAGGCACGCAATGAAAAAGATCGCCGCAATGATTATGGTGCCCGCCAGCCCAAAATGCCCGGTAGCGGCCGCCGTGAGCAGTTGGGCGCCGTTTTGCGCATCAGGCATGTAGGCGGCCGTGACCACGCCCACGAATCCCAGGCCGCAGTAGATGAGCAGCATGAGCACGCCCGCTACCACGCCCGCGCGCGAAATCTCGAATGCCACATCGCCGGAACGCTCCACGCCAAACGAGCGAATGTTCAGCGCGATGACGATGCCAAAATTGAGCGCGGCAAGGAGGTCCATGGTCTGATACCCGTTGAGGAAGCCCTGCACAGCCGCCGCATTGTCATACGGCGCGCGCACCGGCGTGGGCTCGCCCAACGGCATAGCAATCGACGACACCGCAATAATCACAATGAGAACGATGAGCGCCGGCGCGCAGATGCGTCCCAGCACCTGCGTGAGCTTGCCCGGACGCATCGCCAGCGCATACGCCACGGCAAAAAACGCCACCGAGAACGCGATGGACGCCACGTTCAACGGAACGCCTTCGGGCAAAAGCGGCGCCAGCATTTCGAACGATGTGGACGAGGTGCGCGGAATGGCCAAGCACGGACCGATAGATAAATACACCAGCACGGTGAAGATGAGCGCGAATCGGGCGTTCACTCGACCGGCAAGCTTAGGGAGGTCGCCCGCGAGCGCCACCGCCACAATACCCAGCACGGGAAAGCCGATGGCGGTTACCAAGAAGCCTATCATGGCGGGCACGGCGGCCTCGCCCGCCTGCGCGCCCAAAAGCGGCGGCAAAATCAGATTGCCCGCACCGAAGAACATCGAGAACAACGTCATGCCCACGAGCAGGCTTTTGCGCAGGTCAAGCCTCTTGCGAGCACCCGCTTCGTCCGTTGCTCCCGCGGTCTGAACCGTCGCGTTTCCCGCTTGCGCCATCGTTGCCTGTGACATTTCTTGCCCTCCGTAAAAAAGCTCCCGCACGAATGCGGGAGCGCAACATCCTTACAAAGCGGAGGCATGATACCACAGACCGCCATAGCGAAGCCACAGTTCGCAGGCGCTTTTAGCCTTCGAGCGCCTCCGCGGCGCGCAGGACGAGCGCGTACGCCTCCTGATAGGTCAGCGGGCGCTGGAGCGTGTCATCGGAAACCGCCTCTTTCGGCGCCGATTCGGATGCCTCGACCAACGCCTGCACGCTGTCGTGCTCAGGCGTAGTGCGGCGGCGGCCGTCGGGCAGCGTAACGCGCTTGGCGCGAGCGGGACCGAAGGGCGTGCTCACCCGAAGTTCCTCACGCGGCAGCACCGTTCGCTCCATGGGCGTGCGGCGGATGCCGATGGTGGTGGTGTGCGCAAACAGCTCCGCCTCCATCGTGGGAATGCGATCGCGCGTGCAAATCACCTGGATCTGCCACGCCGGGCGGTTCTTTTTCATATATATGGGCATGAAGTGGGCCTCGCGCGCGCCGGCCGTAAACAGCCGCTCCATCGTGAAGCCCAGCGCCTCGCCGGTGCAGTCATCCACGTCGCATTCGAGCTTCCAAATATGCGCCTCGCTTATCGCACATGCCTCGTCAAGACCAAAACGCACTTCATTGGACGCAGCCCAACGACCTGACGCAATAGGATTATCGGATTCTTTCTTGAGCTCCTCCTGAATGATCATGGCGCGCAGAAGGCTGGGCACCGCGTACTCACGCTTGCCAGCCCCCAAGCCAATACGCTCCACCGTAAAGCGCGCGGGCAATGCGTCGCGCGTGCGAACGGCAGCAGCGATAGCCGCTCCGGTTGGCGTGACGAATTCGCCTTGCACGTCCATGATGGAGAGCGGAATGCCCGCCTCGGCGACCACATGGGACACCGCAGGCACGGGCACGGGGAGCACGCCGTGCTGGCAGCGTACCGTTCCGCGGCCTTCGCACAAGCGTTCCACCACCACGTCATCAAGCCCCAGATCGTCGAAGCACACGGCAAACGACACCACGTCCACGATGGAATCCACTGCGCCCACTTCGTGAAAGTGCACCTGGTCGGCCGGAACGCCATGGGCTTTTGCCTCGGCGCGGGCGATGATGCCAAAGATGCGCAGGGCGATTTCCTTGGCGCGGTCGGTTATGTCGGCATCGCGAATGATGGCCTCGATTTCCGGCATGCCGCGATGCTCGTGATGATGCCCGTGCGCATCATGCTCATGGTTGTGGTCATGCTCGTGGGGCGCGTGCTCATGGTGATGGCCATGCTCATGGTGATGGCCTTGCGCATGGTGATCGCGCTCGTCGGACTCGTGCGCATGATGGCCGTGCTCGTGGTGGTGTGCATGCGCGCATCCGTCATCGAGTCCGCCGCCCGACAGGCGCGCCACCTCATCACCGCCTCCATGCAAATACGCCATGTCGTGATCGTGGTTCTCATGTGCGGAGTCCAGCACTACATCGAAGTCGCACGCGTCGAGGCCAGACTTCTTCACGCGCGAAACACGCACCTCAAACCCATCGACCGGCAGGCTATCCAACGCATTTCGCAGGCGCTCCTCGCTCGCCCCCAAATCCAAGAGCGCGGCAACGGCCATATCGCCGCTGATACCCGACGCGCATTCCAAATAGAGCATCCGTCCCATGCCTAACCCCTTCGTTCCGCCGCACGCTTGCAAGCGTGGTCAATGAGCGCCGCCTGATAGCCCGCGCCGAACCCGTTGTCGATATTCACCACGCTCACGCCGCTCGCGCACGAATTGAGCATGGAGAGCAGCGCGGCTATGCCTCCTAGGCTCGCGCCGTATCCTACACTCGTAGGCACCGCTATGACCGGGCATTTCGCCATGCCGCCCACCACACTTGCGAGCGCGCCCTCCATGCCTGCCACCGCCACCACGCTGCTCGCGCCCGCGATATCGTCCGCATGCGAGAGCAGTCGGTGAATGCCCGCAACGCCCACGTCGTAAAGACGCACGGTGCGGCTACCCAGCATCTCGGCGGTCACGGCGGCCTCCTCTGCCACCGGCAAATCGCTCGTTCCGGCGCACGCAATACACACGTAGGCATCGCCATCGGGCTCGGGCAGGCCGCCCACGATAGCGATGCGAGGCGTGTCGCGGTATTCGAATTCTTCGGCATCGCGATTCGCGAGAAGGCCCTGCACCTCAGACGCTTTATCTGCGTCGAGGCGCGTAATCAGCACGCGCTCCTGCCCTGCCCCGCGCAACGCGCCCACGATGCCCGCAATCTGATCAGCGGTTTTACCTGCGCCATAAATCACTTCGGCGACGCCGGTGCGCTCTTCGCGCTGCGTATCCGGCTTGGCGTAGCCCAAATCAACATATCCCTGAGGGCTGACCCCTCCATCAATAGTTTCTTCCGACACTTCTGCTCTCTTTCAGAAACTTAATTTATTTCAAGATCTTTGAGCACACTGGATACAACTAGAGACACAGCTCCATCCCCAGTGCATGTGCCGCCGCTTCAAGCGACGCTCGGTCAATTCGCTGCCCCTCAGAAACTTTAGTGGCAAAGCACGAAAAGTTAGGCTTGTCGGCAGTGGAGAGACCTATCGCGCGCGACGCCTCGCGCACATTCTCTTTCGTGAACCCCGCATCGCGCAAGGGCGAACGGACGCCCATCTCGGCCAGCGCGCGAAAACCCGGCCGGCGGGCCGGATCGTCAGATGCATTCGTGCCGTCGAGCAGCACGCGCCGTCCGTCGCGCCCCATCGCGGCAAGCACCTCGCCAAAGATGAACCGCTTGCACAAATAGCACCGATCAGGCGGATTGGCGCACACGTCCTTCTGCGAAAGAACATCGGCTCGCATGAGCTCGAACTCCGCGCCCACTTCCTCCACGACACGCCGCGCATCATCCAGCTCAAACGGCGCCTGAAACGCCGTCATTACCATATACGCCTTCACATCCAGCCCGGCGCGGCACATGGCGGCAAGCAGGAACGACGAGTCGCAGCCGCCGGAAAACGCCAGGCCGTATCGCTCGTTGGGGTCAAGACCGCATACGGCGTCCTCCCACGTCAAGGCCATCCCTACTCCTTGTCGCCGCACGATTCGCACATATGCGAGCCCGGCTGAGCGGACTCAGCGCCGGGACGCATGGATTTTTCCGCCTCTAAGATGATGGTCTCGTAGTTGGCGATCTTATAGTTCAGGCGATCGAGCCCGGCCTGCAAATCTGCGATGCGCGCACGCACCAGGTCGCGTTGCTCCTCGAGCAGCGCCTTGCGCGCAGGCGCCGTATCTTCGCCCTCGTCAAACAAATCCATGTATTCAATCAGCGCCTCGATGGACACGCCCGCCGCACGCATGCATTTCAGAAACTCGATGGTGCTGCAGTTCATCTCGTTGTATTCGCGGATTCCGCTGTCGGTACGCGGAACATGGCGCAAAAGCCCCACGCGCTCGTAATACCGCAGCGTATCGGCAGAGATATCGTAGCGCTTGCTCACTTCGGCAATCTTCATGGTGGCCACCCCTTCTCCAGGCGCGCTCTTCTTGAGCACGCCAGCTGCCGCCAAGCCAAGCAGCCCGGCGGACTCCTGTTCAACGGCATTGAATCACTTGGAGCGCACTTCAGGTCAAGCGTCCTGGGGAAACTGGCGAAAAAACGCGGAATGAATCAAGGGCAGCCGAGCGACATACGCCTCTTGGCGAATCGCGCACCACGGGCGCACAACTGCAGGCGCGCCGGCCGGTCTTGCGCTATCCCGCGCCGCACCCGCCTGTGACGCACGCCGCCGCAGGCACGCTGGTCGCCAGGCGTCCAATTGCGCGTGCGGGTTACTGTGCGCGCGCCGCCACCAGATGGGCAAGCACCTCCACCAGGGCGGGACTTGCGCCCAAGGCGGGAATATACGAGAACCGCGCCCCCGCGTTGCCAGATCGCCCGCACTCCTCGGCAAAATGGCGCGCCGCCAAATCGCCCACCTCGTGCAACGTTTCCAGGCAATCCACGGAGAACCCGGGGCACACCACTGCGACGTTTTTGACCTGCTCTTTCGCCAGACGAGACAGCGTGGGCTCAAGCATGGGGCCAATCCACTTGCGCCCATCGAAGCGCGACTGATACGTTAGGCGCACGTCACCACGCGGAATCCCCAGCTCGTCGGCCAACGCGCGGGCGGTTGCCAACGTCTGCTCAGGATATGGATCGCCCGACTGCGCATGCGACATGGGTATGGAATGAAACGACACGACGAGTTTGGACCCCGGCACGTAATCCCACGCCTCGCGAATGGATCGGGCAAGAGCGGGCAGATAGCCCGGAGCATCCCAATAATGGCCAATGCGCACCACGCGCGGAACCGAACCGAATTCGCCGATCGTCGCTCTTCGGGACTCGTCGCGTTCGGGACCGCCGACCTCCATGCCGCCGTTGTGCCCATGGGCGGACTTGCGATTCGTCGAAACCCCAAGCACCGCATATTCCCCACGTTCCGCCGCGCCGCAGCCATCAGGCTCAACGCCATACACCATCTTGAAGGCGCGGTCGAATTCCTGGAAGCATGTCCCCGCACATGAACGCGTCATCTGGGGATACAAAGGCAAGGCGACAATGGTAGTCGCACCGGCGTTGCGCAGCTCATGCATGGCCGATCCAACGGATGGATTTCCGTAGCGCATACCCAGGGCCACCTTCACGCAACCGTTAGCCGCCGCCTCTTGACTCGCAGAACCGGCATCCGAAGCGCCCAGAAGGCGCTCGAGTTGATTCTCCAGGGCATGGCCCAGAGCGCGCGACTCCAGCAGAAACGGACTGCCTTCGGGAGTCCAAATGGCCTGATAGTGGGGCGCTGTGCGCTTGGGGCGGTTGGGAAGAATGAACATGTTGAGAATGGGCTGCCACAGCGCGGGCGGCATATCTATGAGGTTTCGATCGGAAAGGAACTGTTTCAAATAAGGCCGGATAGCCTCCGGCGTAGGCTCGTCGGGAGTGCCCGTGTTCATAACCAAGACGCCTAGCACAACCATCCCTTTCCATCCCCGATTGCATCGCAACGCGCCGCATTGAACATGCCGCAGCTTACACGCGCATTGTCATTGTGCGCCCAGCATGCGAGCCGCGCTCCAGGTCAGGATACGAATGACCGCCGCGGCACATCCGCCGCACGCCTCCATCCTCCGTATCGCTCGCTTCGCAACTCTGCCTGAGCCCCGGCCTGGCACGCTTGCGCCCGCCATAGCTCGCGACTTTACCACGAAAGGAAGCGGACGGAAACATCGCGGATGCATACAGCACGACTCCCCGCGCAAGTACGGCAGCGCGCGTATGTGAACCCGTCAGCCAAACGCACAAAAGGCACCGCCCAAAACCAACCTTGTGCACAATAGCGCTCATAGCAAGTTCGCATCCGTTGAGCGCGCCAAACACTGCCATCTCGTCGCCTGAAAGTTCGCCCCTCTTCCATCACAGGAAGCACAACCTGCACAACGTTCTCAGACACGTTGAATATGGGCTTGCGTCTTGATTCGCGGTACGCAAACGCGTCCGTAAAATTTTACGGACGCGTTTGCGGCCGCATGACGGCAGAAAAACTAATTTGCAGACGAGTTAATTGCTGCGCTGACGCCTTAGCCGCTACTGCCGCCCCTGACCCGACCGCGCCAATATATGCGAATCTCGAAAATCGCTCTATTATTTCCGGTTTTCTACCGTTCTACGATCCACGGCTTAACCCCTCGCGCCGATTGTTTGCTCATTTGGGACGCCTCGATCGAAAGAAGAACGCTTTTATGGTGTCGTATGCGGTCCAACGGTAGAAAGTCGGAAATAAATGAACCAATTTTGGAATGCGCTTCATACGGGAGCAAAACGGAACAAGCCCGTCATTCCACCTCTATGTTCGAGAGGGGCAGCTTGACACGCAGACATCTGCCGCTGTCTTAAGGCGCCCCTACCTGCGCCTTCGCGGGCGCCTCGCACCGCGACGGCCGCGGCCGGCCCCGGCATCCCGCTCGGCCCAGCCCCCTTCATCCCAATCGTCGCCGCCGCGCGGCTCGGGACGCAAGGGCACGCCTACGGCCAGCGCCGCGGCGATGACGATTGCGGGCGCTATGAGCGCGGGCACAATGTCGGCCCAGTCGATCGCCACGCCCGCCGCGGCACCCCCCGCCACGCCCGCAGCAACGGCAGAGCCCATGATGTCGCCCAGCAGCATAAGCGCCGCAGCGACAACAGCGCCTGCCACGGCCCACGGCTTGCTCCCCCGGGCGCAGAGCAACGCGAGCGCCGAGGCGGATGCCACCCACGAGACGGCCTGGACCCACATCGAAGGGTCACCCAGAAGCACGAGCGCATTGGCGCCCATGTGATTGGAGAACTGCCCGTTCACGAACACGTTCCACCCGGTAAGAGACATGCTCCCCGAACACGCAAGCACAAACGCCGTCAGCGCCGAAAACGCCGCCGTTGCGGCAGCGCCCGGCACACGCAGGAAATACCCCGCCAACAGCGGAGCAAGCGGCCCCAGGCCGAACGCCCCCAGCGCCACGCCGGTCACGCCCGTCACCGCCTGGGCATGCCCGCGACGGCCGAAAAACGCCCACCATGCGCCGCCCGCAATGAGAAACACGGCGCCCAACGCATACGCCCCGCTCGCAAACAGCGCCGCAGCGAGCGCAACGATGGCGACGGCCGCCCCGGCGGCGGGAAGCGCACCAGCTGCCGCAATGCACACGAGGAGCATGCCCCAAAACGCCGGCGTCTCTCGCCCGGCAACCGTGTAGAGCGCCGGAATGTTCGTTGCCGCCTCGAACGCAACGAAGCCGCAGGCGGCAGCAGCCCACAGGCGAAACAACACCGCCTGCGCACGCTCGCCCAGCCTATCCATCAGGCTCACGCGATTGCGCACGTACCGCGGCATGGGCTCGGTCGCATCCTCTTCCTCGGCATCATCGCACGCCTCGCCCACCAGCACCGCAAGCTCGCGCATTCCGCGCCGCGCATCGCCCAAATGCGGCATGAGCGCATCGGCGAACAGGGCCACCGAATCGAAGCGATAATCGCGCTCGATGGCGAGCGCACCGAAAATCGCCTCGTCGGCCTCCTCGTCCACATCGTCGCGCACGACGGAGGGGATAACCAGCTCCGCCTCCTCGATGGCCGTCTCGGCTTCGTGCAGCGTTTCGGCCACAAACGGGTTGTCGCCGGTAAGCATTTCGTACGTGAGCGCCGCAAGCGCCCATTCGTCGGTGCGCGTATCGGGCGCCTCGAGCCGCATCTGCTCAAGCGGCATGTAACCGATGGTGCCGCCCGCAGCCTGGCCGTACCCCGCCTCGCACGAAAGCTGCGCCAGGCCGAAATCGGACACCTTCACCTGCCCCTGGCGATTGATGAGCACATTATCGGGCTTGATATCCAGATGCAGCACCTGGTTGGCGTGCGCCTTGGCCAGTGCATCGGCCACCGCATCGAACACGCAGGTGGCAATGTTGAGGGGAAGCGGGCCCGCGAACTCACGCATGAGGTCGGTCAGCGTGATGCCGTCGACGTACTCCATGATGAGATACGCCGTGGCGTTGCGGTAATCCACCTCGAAATCGTACACGCCCACAATATGGTCGCCGGAAAGCAGTGCGGCCGTGCGCGCCTCGGCAAGACCGGGAATGTCGCGCGGCGCCTGGCGCGCATCATACGCAGCCCCCGACGCCTGAACCGCATACGGCCCGCGCGCGGCGCTCGGCCCCTCGCAGGCTCCAACGGCAGACGGATCCCAGTGCAGCATTTTGATGGCCACACGGCGCTGGATACGCGTGTCCCACGCCACCTGCACCACGCCATATCCGCCACGACCCGCCTCTCCGAGCGGGCGATATCTGTTCAAGATGAGATTTTCCACCCGTGTAACCTTTCAATTACAATTGGCGCTTATTATAGTTGGTTAGCTACTATATTTGCTTAGGCTCTCAGACCATAAACGCAGAAAGGCTTGAGTCGACCATGGGAATCTTCTCCAAGTTCGAAGGCAAGATGGAAGACACCTTCGAAGGCGCCGGCGGGATGCGCAACGCCCCCATCTCTCCCGTCCAGATCATGAAGAAGGCGGAAAAGCAGATGCGGCGCGAAAAAATGGTGAGCGCCGGGAAGCAGTACGCGCCAACGCTCTACACCGTGCTGGTGAACCCCGACGACGATCAGCGCCTGTTCGGGTTCTATCCCACGCTCGCGGGCGAGTGCGAAACGCGCCTCGCGGCATCTGCCGCATCAGACGGGCTGTCGATGGACGGCCAGCCGCTCGTGCGCTTCATCGTTGACGAAGGCCTCAAGCATGGCAAGTTCGACATAATCGCCGAGGTGGTGAGCGCACCCATCATCGAACAGCTGCGCGCAGAAGAGATGCAGCGCTACGGCATGGGCGGCTCCAACCCCGCGCCTGCGCAGGCCGACCCGTATGCCCAGCAGCCTTACGGCCAGCAGGCCTACGGCGCCCCCGCCTACGGCAGCGGTCAGCCTCGCGGTTCGCAGCAGCAATTCGGAGCTCCCGTCCAACAATCTTACGGCGCCGCCCAGGCGCCCTACGGCGCGCAGCCCTATGGCGCCCCCGCGGCAAACGACCCCTACCATCAGGGCGGAGCGTATCCCGCTCAGGCAGGTCAGGGCGCATACCCTGCACAAGCGCCCCAGGGTGCGTATCCCTCGGGCATCTCCGTCCCTCCCGTGTTCGACGCGGAGCCGGCGGCCAAGCCTCCCCTGCCTTACGTTCCCGAAGAGGAAATCGACCGTTCCGTAGACTACGGCGAATACACCTTCAACAGCAAGAACTTCGCCGATTATCGCGAGGAGGAGCAGGGCACGCAGCAGCCTGAGCGCCATGAGGCTGGCACGTTCTCCGACGAGGAGCCCCTGCCCGGCGCCGACGGCTCGGCGATGCAGGCCAACGATGCAGGCCAGGCGGACGAAAGCGCCCAGCAGGAAGCGTCCGCCGCTCAGGCCTCCGGCGCCCCTCAGCAAGACCCTTACGCCCAGGCGGCACAGCAGCCCGCAGCCTATGACCAGTACGGCCGCCCCGTGCAGCCGCAGCAGATGGGCGCGTTCCCGCAGGCTCCCGCCGCGGGCGCCTATCCCGCCGGCATGGGAGCCTACCCCGCGGCCGGCGCCATGGCGAATCCCGCATACGGCGCAGCCGGTGCTGCCGCCATGCAGGGCGTTCCTCACACCGTCGCGTTCGCGGCGGGTGCGGGCCAAGCCGCCCCGGTGCCCAACCAGGCGATGGTGCGCGCGCACCTCATCGACATCGCATCCAACCGCTCCTACGACCTGGCCACCAACCGAGTGCTGCTGGGCCGCGAGACCGGCAACGACATCGTGATCAGCGACCTCAACGCCTCGCGCCAGCATGCACAGATCGAATTCGAGCCCCAGGGCATCTGGGTCATCACCGACCTGGGATCCACCAACGGCACCCTGGTAAACGGCATGCCCGTGCAACGCCGCGGCCTGACCGACGGCGACCGCATCACCCTGGGCGTCACCGAGTTCGTATTCACGCTGCGATAGGAGCCTGCCGTGATCGACGTCATTCTTCTCCTGGGGCGTCTGCTGTTTGTGGCTCTGCTCTATCTGTTCTTATTCGCGCTCATGAAAACGGGCATCGGTCTGGTCAAAGGCCAGCGCGCCAAGGAAAAATCATGGTATGTGTCCGTTGAGCGCGGCCCCAAAGAGCTGCGCGGCGTGCGCATGGCCGTGCACGGCCCCGTAATCGTGGGACGCGCGCCAGGCGCCGATATCGTCATTGGCGCAAGCTATGTCTCGGGACGCCATGCCCGCTTTAACCTTATGGGATCCAACCTCTTCGTAGAGGACCTGGGATCCACCAACGGAACCGCCGTCAACGGACGCCTCATCGCCGAGCCCGTCGCCCTGCGCGACGGCGACGTGGTGAACGTGGGCGACGTTGCCATGCGCGTGAGGTTTGAATAATGTCCGCCGCCAAGGCGCCCAAGGCGCAGCGCGGCCGCCACGCAAAAGGCGCGATGCTCTCGTACGGCTCGCGGACAGACGTGGGCCTGGTGCGCGATCACAACGAAGACAGTCTGACCGTAACTCCGCCCCTGTTCGCCGTAGCGGATGGCATGGGAGGCCATGCGGCCGGCGAAGTGGCGAGCGAAGTGGCCATCCAGTCGCTCGTCGCCCACGCCCCGCACACGGCCGACGGCGATGACCTCGCGCGCGCCGTGGTGGAGGCGAATCGCGCCGTCATTCGCGCCGCGCGCGAGGGGCTGGGACGCCAGGGCATGGGCACCACGATGACCGCCGCCGTGTTGGACGGCCCTCGCATGGTCATCGCGCAGGTGGGCGATTCGCGCGCCTACCTCTTGCACCAAGACCGCCTGCAGGCCATCACGCGCGACCACTCCCTCATGGCCGACCTCATCGAGAGCGGCCAGATAACCCCGGAGCAGGCCAAGACGCACCCCCAGCGCAGCGTGATCACGCGCGCCCTGGGATCCGACCCCAACACGCTCCCCGATATATACGAGATGACCGTCGAAGATGGCGATCGTCTTCTTTTGTGCTCGGACGGCCTTTCCGGCATGGTGGACGACGACCTGCTGGAAAGTACGCTCATCCGCGTGGGCAACCCGCAGAAATGCGCCGACACCCTGGTGGATGAGGCGCTCGCCGCGGGCGGGCACGACAACATCACCGCCATCGTGGTGGATGTGGCAGCAGGAGCCGAAAAGCGCGTCGCCAAGGAGCGCCGCCGCGGGCGCATCGGCGCGGTGCTGGTTGTCCTCGCCCTCATCGCCGTGCTCGCGGGCGCGGTAGTGGGCGGCAACGCCTATCTCAACCACGTGGCCTTCCTCACCGTGCAAAACGACCAGGTGGTCATCTGCCGTGGCATTCCCGGCGAGTTCATGGGCTTCCAAACTTGGAAGGTCGAACGCAATACGGGGCTATCCGTCGACGACCTGGCGCTTCCTCCCAATACGGCATCGCGCCTGACGGAGGAAGGCATCCGCACCGATTCCGTCGAGGATGCCGAGGAGTTGCTGAGCACCTGGCAGGCCCAGGCTGAGCAGGCGCAAGGCAGCTCGTCCGGGGCCGCCGTCTCCGACACGAGCGATCAGGCATCCACGGCAAGCAGCGATGCAGATGCCTCCGGCACCAGCTCGAACGCCAACGAAGCGTCAGGCGCCTCCACGTCGGCCACTGACAACAGCTCCACCGAAGGTGGCGATGCCTCGTGACGCGCCGCAACACCGAACTTCTTCTTTTGTGCCTGGCAGCGCCCTTCGTTGTGCTGCTGTTCGCCATGGTGCTCACCAACCAGGGCACGGCGCTTTCCCTCGAATCGCTCGCGGTGCCGCTGGGCCTGTTCGGCGCATTCGTGGCGGCGCACATCGCTACGCGCTTCTTCGCCAAAAACGCCGATCCCGCCATCCTGCCCATCGCATTCGCGCTTTCGGGCATTGGCATAGCCTTTGTGACCCGCCTGGCGCCCGACTTGGCATTGCGCCAGGTCATGTGGCTGTTCTTGGGCATCGCGCTCATGGTTGCGGTACTTGCTATCGTACGCAACCTGGATAAGCTCGCCCAATACAAATACACCTTCATGATTGCGGGCATCGCGCTCTTGCTCATGCCCATGCTGCCGGTCATCGGACACGAGGAGCTGGGCAGCCGTATCTGGATCCAGGTGGGCGGCTTCAGCTTTCAGCCCGGCGAGCTGGCCAAGCTCTGCATAGTCATATTCCTCGCATCGTATCTGGCGCAGAACCGCGAGATGCTGAGCGTGTTCACCGTGCGCGTGGGCCGCTTCCGCCTGCCCGATGCCGCGACGCTTTTGCCGCTGCTCATCATGTGGGCCATCTCGTTCGGCGTGGTCGTGTTCGAAAAGGACCTGGGCAGCGCGCTCGTATGCTTCGTGCTGTTCCTGGTCATGCTGTACGTGGCAAGCGGTAAAAAGCTGTTCTTGGTTGTGGGCTTCGGCCTGGCTGCCATTGGCTGCGTGGTTCTGTACACGTTCTTCGGCCACGTGCAGGTGCGCGTGCACACCTGGCTTGATCCGTTCTCCGATGCGCAGAACACCGGCTACCAGCTGTGCCAGACCATCTACTCGCTGGCAGACGGCGGGCTTATAGGCGTGGGCATTGGCAACGGCCTTGCCGAGAACATCCCCGTGGTGGAGTCCGACTTCATCTTTGCGGCCATCGGCGAGGAAACCGGCCTTTTGGGCGGCGCTGCCGTACTGCTTTTGTACCTGAGCCTTGCCGTGCGCGGCTTCGCAACCGCGGCACGCGCGAAAAGCGACGTGAGCTCGTTTGTGGCCGTGGGCGTGACCGTGACCATCGTGCTGCAGGCGTTCATCATCGTGGGCGGCGTTACCCGCCTGATCCCGCTTACCGGCATCACCCTGCCCTTCATCAGCCAGGGCGGCTCCTCGCTTTTGGCGGCGTTCATCGGCATCGCCTTGCTTCTTCGCTGCGGAGACGAAGGGACCGGCCTCACGTCTGAAATGCGCGACGGCACCGGGCGCATGGCGGCAATTGGGGCCCATGGCGCGCACGGCCGCGCCGCGGAGACGGGCGTTTTAGGCCGCTACGCCCTGGGCAAGCGCCTCACCGGCTGCATGATCGCCTTCGCTGTGATGTTTGCGCTGCTGGTGGCCAACCTCACCTACATCATGGTCATCAAAGCCGAGGAGTACCAGAGCTATCCCGGCAACAATCACACCCTGATGAAGGAAGCCGAAACGGAACGCGGCTCCATCAGCACCTATGACGGCGTGGTTTTGGCCGAGAGCGTACAGCAGGACGACGGCACCTATGAGCGCACCTATCCGCAGGGCAGCATGGCAAGCCACGTGGTGGGCTATTATTCGCAGCAATACGGCACCTCGGGGATAGAGGCGTCCATGAACGACACCCTCAAGGGCCAGGAGAACTTCGCCAGCTGGACCGACGTGATCAACGCCGCAGCCGGTATCGAGCAGCCTGGCAACGACGTCACGCTCACGCTGAACTCTAAGATTCAAGCGGCTGCCGAACAGGTGCTCGAGGGTTATTCCGGCGCCGTGGTGGTGCTTGACCCCAACACTGGCGCGGTGCTCGCCAGCGCAAGCTCGCCCACCTATTCCAACGCCGATATCGACCAGCTGCTCGCCGCGGCGGCCGGCGGCACCGACGACTCCGGCGGCGCGCTCATTAACCGCGCCATGAACTCCCTGTATGCGCCCGGTTCCACCTTCAAGATGGTCACGCTCACCTCCGCGCTGGAGAACGGCGTCATGACCACCGATTCGGTCATCGACGCACCCGCCTTCATGGAGATCGGCAACGCCAGAGTGACCAACGCGGGCGATGTCGGCTACGGCGAGGTGAGCCTGCAGCGCGCCTTTGAGGTTTCATCCAACACCGCGTTCGGCCAAATCGGCGTCGACCTGGGGGCGGAAACCCTGATGGATACCGCTGAAAAGTTCGGGTTCAATAAAGATCTGGACCTGGAGGTCCCGCTCACTACCAGCCTCACCGGCGACGCCGACCAGATGACCACATGGGAAACCGCATGGGCAGCATGCGGCCAGGCGGTAGGCGACAGCAGCACGCACACGGTGGGCCCGCAGGCGACGGTCATGCAGATGGCCATGGTGGGCGCCGCCATCGCCAACGACGGCGTGCTCCAGCAGCCCTACTTCGTGGACGGCGTGTACAACGCCCAGGGCGAGCGATCCTACACGGGCAGCGGCACATCGCTCGGCTCGGTCATGGACGCCTCCACCGCCAACGAAATCACCCAGATGATGGAGGGTGTGGTCAACAACGGCACCGGATACGCCGCCGCAATCGACGGCGTGCAGGTGGCGGGCAAGACCGGTACCGCCGAAACCGGCAAGGAATACGACGACAGCTGGTTCGTGGGCTTCGCGCCCGCCGACAACCCCAGCGTCGTGGTCGCGGTGGTCATCGAGCAGGGCGTCAATGCCGACGCGGAGGACGAAAGCGGCCTTGCGAGTCCGCGTGCGAAGACTGTGTTGGAAACGGCGCTTGAAGTGCAGGGAATGATGTAAATGCGGTACGATTACCTGTCATGCGCGCCAGCTCGAAGAATCGGCACTGTTCGTCTTCGCGAACGCCACCGCAAGAGGCACCGCGAAGACTCGGCAACCGGCATGCCTCCTGCATAGGTGGGAGCGCAGGCAGTCGCCATCTCGAATGGCCGCGGTTATGACGCTTTGGCGGGGTCGCACCCCGCTTGACGATAGACGGCATACGTCGCACAAACGCAGCAAGCCAGTTTTAGACGAGGGAGACTACAAGATGATAGGCAGGGTGTTCAACGGACGGTACCGCATCACCGAACGCATCGGCATCGGCGGCATGGCCGAGGTCTACAAAGCGCAGGATCAGGTACTCGGACGCACGGTGGCCGTAAAGGTCATGCTTCCGCAGTACGCGGCCGACCCGGAATTCACTGCACGTTTCAAGCAAGAGGCTGCAAGCGCCGCGAACTTGCAGAGCCCCTACATCGTGAACGTATACGACTGGGGCCAGGACGACGGCACCTATTTCATCGTCATGGAGTTCGTGCGCGGCACCGACCTCAAGAGCGCCATCCAACAGCGCGGCGCCATCAATCAGCGCAAGGTGGCCGAGATCGGCAGCCAGGTGTGCCAGGCGCTTTCCGTGGCGCACGGCCTGGACATCATCCACCGCGACATCAAGCCGCAAAACATCATGGTGCAGCCCGATGGCAACGTGAAGGTGATGGACTTTGGCATCGCGCGCGCCAAGAATAGCGTGAAAACCCAGACCTCCAGCGTGCTGGGCACCGCTCACTATATCTCCCCCGAGCAGGCGCAGGGCAAAGAGCTCGATGGCACAAGCGACATGTACTCGCTCGGCTGCGTGCTGTATGAGGCCGCAACCGGGCAGCTGCCCTTCGACGGCCCGGACGCCGTGAGCGTGGCCATGCGCCAGGTGAATGAAGCGCCCGTGCCGCCTAGCCAGATCAACCCCGAAATCCATCCCGACCTTGAGGCCATTATTCTCAAGGCGATGGAGAAAAACCCCGTCAACCGTTTCCGTACCGCACGCGAGATGAAACACGCGCTGGACGACTTCATGATGGGCCGCCCCGTCAATCTGGGCGAAAACGTCAACAGCGCAGCCACCCAGGTTATGAACGGCGTGGTGCCCCCCATCAGCAACGATGTGCCTGGCGGCACTGCCGTTATGCCTGCCGTAAGCAGCATGAACGGCAATTCTGGCCCCATGAAAACGGTCGACTATCGCGCCGGCGGCAAAGAGTTCGACATGGGAAAGAAGAAGAGCTCCAAGCGCACCGTGGGCATCGTGATCGGCGCGCTGGTGGCCATCCTCGCCATCGCCGGCATTGCGCTGGCGGTTTCTGGCGCGTTCGGCGGCCAAACTCGCGTGCCCGATGTGACCGGCCAGACCGAAGAAGCCGCTCGCCAGGCCATCGAAGCCGCTGGATACGTGGTGGGCGAAGTGACCGAGGAGAACAGCACCGACACGGTGAGTGGCCGCGTCATTCGCACCGATCCCGCTGCCGATTCGGAACTCGCCAAGGGCGAAACGGTCAACATCGTGGTTTCCATTGGCGCCAAGAAGGGCACCGTACCCGACCTGAACGGCAAGACGGCCGAAGAGGCGCAGCAGATGATCGAGGATGCGGGATTTGTCGCTAAATTCGGCGGCAATGAAAGCTCCGACGCCGAAGAGAATACCGTGAGCAGGCAGGATCCCGCCTCCGGCACCGAGGCCGATGAGGGCACCACCATCACGTATTGGATTTCCACCGGCCCCGAGCTGACCAACGTGCCCAACGTAATCGGCGACGACCAGGCAACGGCGCGAGCGACGCTTGAGAGCGCCGGTTTCACCGTAAGCATCCAGGACGGCGAGTATAGCGACCGCTACGATGAGGGCGTGGTCATGAGCCAGGAGCCCAACGGCGGCCAGCTCGAAGCGGGCGAGACGGTAACCATTTACATCTCTCTGGGCAAGGACCCTGCCACCATTCCCGTTAATGTGCCTGCCGTGACCGGCATGAGCGAAAGCGAGGCCATTAGCGAGCTCAACAGCGCCGGATTCACTAACGTGGGCGTGAGCTATGAGAGCAGCAATACCGTACCCGAGGGCGACGTGATCAGGCAGACGCAATCGGGCACCGCAACCACCGACACCTATATTGAGATCGTTGTGTCGAGCGGCTCGGGCTCAAGCAGCACGGACGACACTCAGCCGACAGACCCCGACGACAGCACCACCCAAAGCGACAGCCAAGGTTAGTGTCGGACAAGGTTAGGACCACACAAGAAGCCACCCTCAAAAGGCGGTTCCTCACGGAGCCGCCTTTTTGTTTAGCAAGAGGATTTCCCAGGAGTTTCTCGGACTACCCCTCAATACCACAGGCATCAACGCCTCCGACGCAATGCCACCCTTGCCAATGCCCCGGTATAAAAATCGCGTTATTTGCTACGTTTCGAGGGTCGCGGTATAAAAACGGCGTTACATGCGCGAGCAGACGGCGCCGGATCCGCCGAAATCCGGGCCCGGATCGTAACCGGCTCACGAAAACCCCAGGTCAAAATCGCACTTCCTTCCATGGACCCTCTCCATGAGCCGACGCGTTCCCACATATAACGCCGTTTTTGGAAATGGTCCCCGAAAAGTTCGCAGATAACGCGATTTTTATACCGGTGGCATAGTGAGTCGTGCCGTCCCTTCGGGCAGCAAGCTGCCCAAGACCCTCACCGGGGCCATACTAATGCGTCGGCAATACCCCTTCCGGCCCGACCCGCTCGGCAGCGGCTAAGGAAACGCCCCTCCCCAAAGCCTATTGATAAAACCATAGGAACACCCCAGTAAATGCCGTTCCCTAGTCAAGCCGCACCTCGGGCGACGCTTCGCCCCGAGCGCGTCAATCATGACCCCGAAATGCAAACGGGCGGCTCCCACAGGGGAACCGCCCGTTTCGAACGTTTCTCACGCCTCTAATGTACGTCTCTCTTAGTCGTGCATTCGATGAGGTCGCCTGGCTGGCAGTCGAGCTCGGTGCAGATTGCCTCAAGCGTTGAAAAGCGAACCGCCCGAATTTTGCCCGTCTTCATCTTGGAGAGGTTGGAGACGGAGATGCCGACCCTCTCGGAGAGCTCGTTGAGAGAGACCTTCTTCTCTGCCATGAGGCGATCGAGATGTATAACTATAGCCATGGCTACGTTATAGCGTGTCATCGGACAATTGTTGAAGCAGACTTCCATACTCCACAATAAGCGCGGCACAAAACAGCACAACGGCAAGCACGATATCACCCACGTTGATAGGGATAAAGCGTGCAGTTGCCTCTGATGGTGCCGAGCCAATTGCCACTCCAATTGCAGCCTCTCCTAAACCGGCAATGCTCATAAATGCCGGAGATATTATTAATGAAAAAACAGCATGGATAACCATTAGTAGCGCTGCAATCCGAAGACGTTTTGCAATAACGGTCGAAAACGGGGACAGCCCCATTCCTATGGATCCAAATACGCTTTTCGCAACTCCGATAAGAAAAAGAGCGACGACCGCCTCAAATATCACCTTGGCAAGTGACATGCAGAATGGCACAAGTATCCCTGATTCCAAATCCGAAATACCCCAGGCAGCCATTGCGACAATTAGGAAGATGAAGCATATCGTTGAGAAATAATAAATTGCCGCGAATCCAGAGTGCAAGACCCTCGAGACTCTTTGCACTTTCACCGAGGAAGCCTCAATGGCATCGATCTCATTCAATCAAACCCCTCTAAAGTCATAAGCGATGGCTATCCAATCATTAAGCAAGGCATTCCCGCTGGCCCGATATAGATGCATGCGCGCGGATTGCCTTCGAATAGTTCGGTGCAGAACAACATGGTTTTCTCCTTTCGGTTGTGGCTCTCACGAGGCAGGCTTGATGGCTCGCCCGAAATGAACCTGTAGCTCCCACGAAACGAACCTGCCGCTTTCACGAGACAGGCTTGGCAGCTCGCTCGAGAAGCGCCCTCGGCTCGCTAGCGAGCCAGAACTTCTTCAAGCATCGACTCGTATAAGCCGAAATACTCTTTCATCAGAACGCAATAATCATCCCTGCGCCGCGCCCGTACATCCGCACCATCAAAGGTGCGAGCCTGGCAGCCTCCTCCGCAAAACCACTTGTACGAGCACCCTTGGCACTCCCCCACGTCATCCGCGGTAAACTTAAGAAATGCGCGCCTGACGGGGCTCTTTTCGATGGTTTTTACCTCATCGCGAAACAGATTCCCCATAGAAAGTCCCTCGCGATGAAGCATGTGGCACGGATACACTTCGCCATCGTAGGCCACGCTGACCAGGTTGACGGCCGCCTTGCAGGACCCTTTCGCACGAACCCCTATAGAACCCCTCCTCAACTCGTCAAGCATGTCGTTCCTATTCAGTGCGACCAGCGATTGCGCCAACCGCCTGAGAGCCTCATCGTCGGGCAGCAGATCGGCATCGCATCCGCCCGGCGGGCAAGTGAGCAGGCTGTAATCAACGCCGCAGCCCAGTTCGTTCGCCAAGGCGGCGTACGCATCTAAATCACCCGCGTTCTTGCGGTGCATCGTCGCTTTGATGCTCACAGATATGCCCGCTTTCTGCGCGCGCTTTACAGCGTCAAGCAGCACGGGCAAGCGGTCGTATCCACGCACGCATGACGCTTGATCGGCCGAGGGAACGTCAAGCGAGATGGAGATGTGGTCCACACAACCCGCAATCCTGGCAATGCAATCGTCTGAGATGCACGTCCCATTGGTAAGCACCTCAATGCGCTCAACCCCGCATTCGCGCTTGGCATGCGCAAGAATTTCGGGCAAATCCGCTCGCATGAACGGCTCTCCACCCGAAATCACCACACGGCTCACTCCTGCAGAAGCAAGCTTGGACAACACCCGTTTCACATCGCAAAGCAGCGGATCGTCAACCGCATTACGGGCGGCATCAAGCGAATAGCACCCTTTGCAGCGTAGATTGCACCGTTGCGTCACATGAACGTATGCGTGAGTGATGCCTAGCGGCTGCCGGTGCTCGAAGAAGCCACGCTGTTCGAGATGTTCCACCAGAACGGCATTGCGCGCACATGCCTCATCCCGCGAAACCTCGCCCGCAAGAAGCTCGCCACACAGCCGATCGCCCTCAGGATCGAGGCCTATCACGTGCCCGTTTTCAAGATTGCCCACAAGCGGCACCCCTGCAAACGTCGCACGTATCACGCCGTCATGAAACTGCATACACCCTCCCCTTGCATCCTTCAGTCCTAGCTCCCGCATGACGCGACGGCGAGACCAAACGGCGCCAATCGGCGCGCAAAGCACCCACCCCTTCTCATTATGTCCACACATGGGCCGACGACCGCAAAGTATGGCTTTGCAGTTGGCATAAATACTTTGCGGTCGCTCTATAATCGTCTGAATTTGTCGTTTATCAACAAATATTTGTCGATAAACGACAAATTCCGATGACAGCACAGTATCCAACAGGAGCCGCATTCATGTATCTCAACCAGCTCGAATACTTTGCCGCAACGATAGAAGCAGGCAGCTTCCTCGCCGCCTCCAAGAAGGTATACGTTACCGCGCCCGCAATCGAAAGGGCCGTTCATCTTCTTGAAAACGAGCTAGGCGTCGAGCTGTTTGAGCCGGCCGGTCGCAGCTATCGCCCCACCCTGCTAGGCAAGAAGCTTTACGAGCCCGTTGTCGAAGCCATATCATATATAAACAGGATTTACGATATAGCCCATGAACACTCGGCCGACTCGCTCGAGGATGCCGAGTTCAATCTGGTCATGGCATCGTTCCCATTTCGCTGCGGGTGGCTCGCTCCGGCGCTTTTTGACCAATTCACGCAGGAGTACCCCAATATCGATCTGAAGATTCTCTCCAGCTCCAACGGAGCATGCCTCGAAGCGATGCGAAGCGGCATGTTCGACGCCGCCGTGGTCATCGGTCCGATTTACGAAGGCGACTTACGAAGCCGAAGGCTCTTTTCTTTCCCGCTCAGGGTCGCGATATCCAAATCGCACAATTTCGCCTCAAAGGCCTATGGGCACCTTTCGCTGCGCACCATCGCCCAATACCCCATCGCGCGACCCATCGACATCGGCACGTGCTATAAAGTCGTCGCCCGTGCCTTCGACGAGGCGCAGGTGCTTCCGAACTTCGTCGATGTAAGGGCGGGCGACGAGCCGAGATTCCTGCAAGACGGCGGGATCATTTTCGTGGCCGATCATTCCTCAATCAGGCAGATAGCTCCCGATTCCGTAATCAAAGATATTGCGCCGCGCGAGAGAATCGTCCTGCCGGTATGCTATGTCGAGCGGCCCAACGAGACGAGCGCACTTTCCGAGCGTCTTGCCGCCTACTTGGCAACATTTGGCGAAAGGATGCGCAAACTCCAATCAAGAGGTCTTGGAATCGACCCCATCAAGTAGCTCCGAAGCGGTCACATCCAGCCCGCGAGCAAATTTCTCGATAGTAGTGAGCGTGGGGTTGCCCCGACCGTTTTCAATATTGGACACGTACTTCTTGCTCACACCGATCATGAGCGCAAGCTGTTCCTGAGTCAGATGCGACTCAGTGCGAAGCCGTTTCAGCCTGATGCCAAATTTTCGCGTTAGCTCGTCCATAGGGGACAAAGCCTATGCATTAGAGTACACTCAAAGGGGAACTATATGTGTACTTTTGCGAATTCAGAAAGAATAAAGCGCAGGTAGGCATGGAGATCCCTCCGGGGAAACACGCAAACACAGGAGGAAGCATGCAGGAAAACGCCGCCGAAATCTCGAGCGCGCACGACGTCGCAACGCTCTTCGAACTCCTCGAGAAAGCCGACGTGCTCTTTGCGCACGCCGAATCCCTCAATGACCTCGATGCCATGAAAGCCAGGATTTTCCAGGAAGTAGACTGCCGCTACTATGCACGCCGCCTTGCGCTTGAGCCCCTGATGGAAGGCGCCGTGGCGAACGACGGCAAGGAGTCGACGGCGGAAGCGCGAAGGTTCCAAAACGAGTAGTCCCGCTTGCTCACACGCCCACCCTAGCAACGTAACGCTGCGTTACGTCAAGCGAGGAACGTCGCTATGCGCGCGACCGCGAAATAGCCACCGACGCATACGATAATGGCAAGCCGATGGGCGCCCAGGGCTTTTTCACCTCGATATCGACGCGCTCCACGGCCGGATACGCCTCGAGAATGGCATCGACGAGCATCTGGGCAACGCGTTCGATCAAGTCGAACGTCTCCTCTTTCATGGCGCGATCGATGAGATGGCACACCTCGCCGTAATTCACCGAGTATTCCAGGCAATCGGTCTCGCACGCACGGCTCAAATCGGCATGCAACGTTGCGCTTACGAGAAACTTCTGTCCAAGGGCATTCTCCTCGGGATACACCCCGTGGTTGGCGAACACCTCAAGATCGACGATGCGGATCTGGTCCATTGCGGCCTCCCCCCTAGATTCCGATTCCCATATTCTTGCGCTCATCGGACCATGCGCACGCTTCGCGCGCGGAGCAGACAAAGCAGGGGCGCGACGCCTTATCGGCCTCGTAGAGCAGCTTGCCGAGCGGCGTTGACGCATCCGACCAGCGCCTATGCTGCGCCACAGCGGCAACGATCATCGTCTTTTCGCGCGGATCAAACCCTTCCACATCCAGAAGGATTTCCTGAGCGATGCGCGCGCCGGCCACCTCATGCGGCTCCCCATCCTCATACTGAGCCGCTTTGCCGACGTCATGCAGCAGCGCCGCGGCATACACAACCTCCTTGCGGAACGGCAGACCCCGCTCGAGCACACGAATGTAGGCGATGCGGGCCACGTCCAGCAGATGAGTCATCTGGTGGCGACAAAACTCGCGGTCGGCCTCGGCGGCCTCAAGGCGCCCGTACCATTCCGCGAACAAGCGATGCGTGCGGATAGCCTCCACTTCAGGCATAGGCGCAATCGCCGCGAACCCATCATGCGGACGTTCGGCCGCCACATCGGAGGCACGTTTGAGAGACGGCGACACCACTTCAGCGCGCACGAAGGTCGCTTCAGATGCGGTGTCGTGAGGAGGATTCTCTCCGCCTTCTTCCGATGCGAAGCCTTCACGTTCCACGTCATCCATAGCCGCAACCCTTTCTCTCATCGGAGCCAACTCGACGCACCCACCGGCACAATCGCCGATCCTGTGTAACGTTTTGCAGAATGCATCAAGCGGCTCACCCTATGAGGCACGCCCGCTAACGCTGCCCCACCATGCGGAAGAATTCGTCCACCAGCGCGGGATCCTGCTCGAACGCGCCGCGCTTGACCAGCGTAACCGTTTGCGTGCCAGGCTTGCACACACCGCGCATAGACATGCACATGTGCTCCGCCTCCATCATCACGATAACGCCTTTTGCCCCCAGGTGCTCCATCAGAGCATCCGCCACCTGAGCGCTCAGGCGCTCTTGAAGCTGCAATCGGCGCGCGAACACCTCTACAGTGCGCGCCAGCTTGGAAAGCCCGGCCACGCGCCCGCTGGGAAGGTAGGCGATGTGCGCGCGCCCGAAAAACGGAAGCAGATGATGCTCGCACAATGAGTAGAACGGAATGTCTCGCTCCACCACCATGCCGGCTTCGGACGCCTCGAACGTAGTGGACAGGTGCTCGGCGGCATCTTGCTGCATGCCTCCGCAAATCTCCTCATACATGCGCGCCACGCGAGCGGGGGTATCAAGCAGCCCTTCGCGCTGCGGGTCCTCGCCTATGGCCTCGAGCAAGAGGCGTGTGGCTTGTTGAATTTTTTCCTGGTCAAACATCGAATCATCCCATCTATACACCGCGCACGAAGAAGATTTCGTGCAGGGCGCGAACCGCTGCAGAGCACTGCCTCCGTATGCTACAATGCGCTTATATCGCTGGTAAGCCCCTGAAGTAACTGGGGTAAAGCTACTTAGAGATGCGGGGCGGCCCAGTGGTTATTACTGAGATAGCCGGGAATGCTCCCGGCTATTTTTCTTCCATGAACCATCCCGCTTGCGGTTATTTCTCCAGTGTCGCCATTCATCCAGGACGAATCCAAGAATCGTGGCCAAGGCCGCCAGAGCAGCCAGAGTTTCAAGAACGATGTCGACAACGTCAACAATATTCATAAGGCGATCCCTCCTTTGCGTAGAGAGGCCGCCCCACAGCGGGACCTACCAGCGTGTTGAAATTCTAGCAGAACCGCGCCGCGCAAAACGTCGTCTGCAAAACAGCACGGCAAAAGCAAAGGCGGCCCCGTTTTGGAGCCGCCCCACATGCTAGGCTTGAAACGTCCGCACGCCAGGCCTAACGCGTTCTCGGTGCGCCGAAACGCATCCGCATGCCAGACCTGACGCGTTCGCGGTGCTCCGCAAAGCCCAAAAAGAGCGTCTGCGCACTACCATCCCGCCAGTCCAAGAACAGACGGGAAGGACTACTTGCGGCCATCGTCGCCGTCGAATTCCTCGTTGCCCATATCCCTAGCCGCTTCTTTCTGCTCGTCATTGAAGCGGTCGGCGGCAAGCTGCTCCGCAAGCGTGGCCTTGTAGAACGTCCTGGGCTGATGCACCACCACCTGCGGATACGGAATGTTAATCTGATACTCGTCAAAGATGAGCTTCATCTCGCGGCGCAGGTCGCGCTCAAGCTGCCCTCGGCTGGTTTCGGCGCATTGCACCACCACGCGAATGGTCACGCTGTTGTCGGCAAGCGACACCACGCCCTTATAGAACGGGCCGTCCAGAATGGAGGGCAAGCGACGACGAATATTGGGGAACTCGCTCTCCAGAATATTCTCCACGCGCTCCAGCGATTCGCCGTACTCGATGTCCATGTCGCACGTAGCGTACGAAAGCTCCTTGGTCATGTTCACCACATCGCTCACCTCGCTGTTGCGAATGATGATGATGTTGCCGTTGCCGTCGTTGATCTTGGTGGTGCGCACGCCGATCTCCACCACGGTGCCGGTCTTGCTGCCCACCTGGATGATATCGCCCACACGGAAATCGCCCTCGAAGATAATGAACAGACCGCTCAAGATATCGCTCACCAGCTCCTTGGCGCCAAACGAGATGGCGATGGAGAGGATGCCGGCAGAGGCAAGCAGCGTGGTGGTATCGATGCCGATGAGCATCAGGCAGTAGTACACCATGCCGATGATAGACGCGTACTTGATGAAGCTGCTGATCAGGCGACACATGGTTTCGCCGCGCGCCCCGAACACGCCCGCGAGCATGCGCAGCAGCGCCTGGATCATCATGGTGATGGTGAGCACCACGCACGCGATCATGAGCGCCGCCGTTACGGCGAACACGTTCAGACCGAACTCCCAGTTGCCCGAAAGCACATAGGAGAACACGGAATCCTCCGGGAATACGCGATCTTGGAATATCACCGCCACGCACACGGCGATGGCGAATATGCCCATGAGCACCTTGAGCACGGTAAGCACGCGCTGCTCGGCGCTCTTGTCGCCCCAGTTCATAGAGCGATAAATCCAGCGACTGGCGGCCGATTCGGTTTTGGCGCGGCGACCGCTCGGCATGGTGGTCTCAAACGTGCGGTTGGGCTCGTCGTCGACCTCCTGCACCGCCGCAACCTCGCCGCGCTTGCGACGAATCTCGAACGCGACCAGCAGGAAGATGACAATCTGGCACACGATGCCGTTCGCGCCCGTGGCAAGGGTCAGCGGCACGCGATCGGTCATAAGCTCGCTTTCGGGCTGCGCCACGTAGACATAGTAGTCGCCGGTTTCGAACGACGACGCGTAGTAGCGCACCCCATCCACGGTCAGGAAATCGCTGAATCCGCCCTTGAGCTGCGATTCGTCCAATCCGGCAGCGGTGGCGCTCGCGCCAACGAGCTTCTCGTCGGGGTAATAGGCGAACGTGCCATCAGACTTGTTCACCGCGAAGGCGAACCCGCCCTGTCCCAGCTTCACGCCGTCAAGGATGGTATCAATCTGAACGCTGGAAAGAAGCGTCTCCAAACGCTCGGGACGCATGCTCAGCTGCACGAAACCGTCTGCCTCGCCCTGGGAATCGCGCAGCGTCACGCCGATGTACTGGCGCAGCTCGCCCGACACCTCCTCAGGCATAGGCTCCTGCACGATATACTCCACGCCCTGCAGAAGCGCGCGGAATTCGTAGCTTTGGTCCTCGGGATCCTCGCTCAGCGTGAAGTTCGAATACGGCGAGTTCGTAGCAGTCAGCACGCCCTCGGAATTGAACACATACAGATGCTCCACCTGCAGCGCATCGGCGAGCGACTGCAGGTCATCGCGGTTTTTCAGGGCGCTATTCTGTTCCAGGGCATACGCCGCGGTTTCGGCCTTGCTCAGGTAGCGCTCATTGTACTGTTCTGTCAGCACGTCTGCCTGGGCATTCGTGCGGTCGATGGTACGCTCGATATCGGCGGCCCGCTCGTTGCTGCTCACCGATTCGGCGGAAAGCGAGAACAACGTCTGCATGTAGAACGTCACGAGCATGACGGCGAGAAAGCCCACGAACGAAAGCACGATGGCCTTTTTACCGATAGCCTTGTTGAAACGCAGCGGCCCCATGTTCACGTAATTCTCGGGGTTGTAGCCGCGCTTTTCATCCTCGCGCATCACGAAGAAGCCATAAAGCGCCACCACCATGGCCACCGAGAAGAAGATGAACAGGATAACGCCCACCGTAAGGTTGCGCGAGGCGGCCATGTCGCTTTCGGGGATAGCGCTGATGTAGTAGCTGTCGCCGATCTCGGAGACACCGCAGTACAAACGCTCGCCGCCGAACGTGATCCAGGTGAACGTGCCGTCCTCGAGGCGCTCGACCCTTATGCCGTTATCCAGCGCATCGGTGCCGATGAATTCAGCCTTGGGATGGTATTCCACAACGTAGTTCTTCGCAGACACAGCGAACACGTAGCCGTTCTGCCCCACGCTCACACCCGAGAGTACGCTCGAGAGCGATCCCGTGTTGGCCACCAGCTCATCAAGCTCGGCGGGGTTCTGCTCGATGACGACCATCGAGTCGCCGTCGATGCGAGCGGCATAGTAGCGCATCGTAACGCCCTCATCGGCGAACTCGACCTCCATGGAGGCGGAAGGCCCCTCCGTATCGAACACGGTGCGCAGCAGGTTATAGCGCTGGTAGGAGAAATCCGCCAGCGTGTCCTGGGCGCGCGCCACCACGCCGCCGTCGCGGTCCACGACCAGCACGTTGTCGACGCCCAGAAGATCCTTGTATTCAGACATCTTGGCGTTGGTCGCCTCAAAGCCCGTGTCATGGCTCGCCATAAAGGCGATGCTTTCGGCCTTGGACTGGTAAATCGAGTCGAACGTCGCCTCATTCTGCGCGGTCTCGGCATCCGCCTCCTCGAGCAGCGCGGGCAGCTCCTCCATCTCGCGTTGGATGTCGGCCTGGGCCGATTCGATGGAGAGGTCGTCTTGCATGGACACAAGCGTGAACCCCATGATCGCCACGCTTGCCAGCACGACCAGCGCGAGGAGGACGCCCTTTATTTTGAGCCTGATAGACATGGTTGCATCCTCCCCTAGTTCCACTTATCGATGTAGGCGGCGATGGTGCCGTCGTCGAGCATTTCCTGAATGGCGTTCGCTACGTTGCCGCTGAGCTCGGAATCCTTCTGCGTGGCCACGCCGTATTCCTGATCGCCCAGATTCACATCGAGAATCGAGCGATCCTCGTTCATGTAGGTGCTCGCGATGCTGTTGTCCATCGCGGCGGCGTCGACCTCACCCGTTTCGAGCGCCTTTGAAAGCTCCTCGTACGTGGCGATCTTCTTCACGAGAATGCCCTGGTATTGGGTGTATTCGTCGGTGTTCTCAACCACATCGGGGCCGATGACTCCCAGCTCATACATCTTGGTGGCAAAAACCGGACCGGCATTAGAGCCCGACATGATGCCTACGGTTTTGCCCTCGAGCTGCTCCACATCGGTGATCAGCGAGCTATTTTCGACCATGACGATGGCGCGGTCGGTGTAGTACGCAGGCGAGAAGTCGAAGTTCTCGAGACGGGAATCGGCGATAGAGTAGCAGGCGACCAGGCAGTCCACTCCGCCGTTGAGAAGCATGTCTTTGCGGGAATCAGGCGTGACGCTCACGAACTCGACATCGGCATAGCCCAAGCGCTTCGCCATCTCGTTGGCGATATCGACCTCCAAGCCGTAATGTTTGCCGGTCTGATCGTTCAGATAGCTGAAATTCATGATGTCGTCGCGCACCCCCACGCGAAGCGTGCCAGCGCCCGATGACGCCTCCTCCTGGCTATCCGCGCTGCAGCCCGCCATGCAGACGAGCGAAAACGCCGCCACGGCAAATACCAGGGCAGCAGCTACAAGCTTGCTCTTCTTCCCCATCGCATCCTCTCGTTCATCTTCATTGGAACTTATGCCATGCACATAAAAATCCGGCGCAAAAGCGCCGGACAGACGAAGCGTTGCGCCATTCGTGCTTCACTCCGTAAAGAGAGGATTATGATGGAGATGCCCCTGTAAAAACCGAGGAAAACTTTGCATCAATAATTATTTGAATGTTGAATCAATCGCGGTTCATCCTGGTCAATTGAGGCGTCCATCATGAGAACGACCCTTGTGGCCGAATCGCTTAACCGCACCCGGAAGGCGCGAACCCAGAGCTGGTACACGCCTTTCCATTGCCTGCATGAGGTGTGCCGCCGAAAAACCAGTCCTTGCGCTATCGCTTTCATTCGTCCGCATACGGAGGCAACTTTAACGCCCAGCACATTCATAGCCACGCATTGACAACACCGCCCGCATGCAGAGCGGATTTAGGCCTGCATGCCTTCTTTCTCGATCTTGAAGGCCAGGAACACGAGCACGGCCATAAACACAAGGGAAAGCACGCCGCTGATGCCGAAGGAAGCAATCTGGCCGGTGAACAGGGATGCAGCCGCCTGGATGACGCACAGCGCCAAGCCGATGATGGCAATGACCTTGTAGGGGCCGATCTTGCTGGGGTCGTTCGCACCGCGCACGCCCAGGATACCCACGATCAGGGAAACGACGCTCGAAACCAGCGCCATGACGCCCACGCCCATAAGCGCGACGCCCACGTCGACCGTAGAGCCGTTGAGCTCGGCCTCCTGCATGCCCACCATGAACGACGAGCCGAATACGATCAGAGCAGCGGTAACGATCTGAATGATTGCCATGACGATGGTCAGAATCGACATGACTTTGAGCGCTTTGCGTGCACCAGACATAAAGAACTCACTTTCTTTAGAGGATGATAAAAACTGGCATAGCATCACAGAACCATTTCGCGTGGTCAATAATTCAACCAAATGTTGAAGCCTGCGACGCCCTCATTGCCCAGCAGGCAAAAGCCCCGCATGACCTCGAAAAAGATTCAGCGAGAAGGACGTCGCGCATCTTTGCGCTGCAGATCTTCGTATGGCTTCAAGGCTGACCGCTCTCCGCAATGCCGCAAAACGCGATTCGCCCCGTGGCGCAGAATCGCCCCATTACATGATGGACATGAGCACGGCAGGATTGGAGGCCATGCGTACGAGCGCTTTGTACTGCGGCATATTCTTGCCCTTCAGCGCACAGATGCAGATGGGAACGGGCTCAACGTGATCCTGGTCGATGGGCACCACGGCCAAATTATCTATGCCCTTGAACAATGGCGGAATGTTGGCGCAGAACACGTATCCGCCCTCTTCCATGAAGCGGCCGAGCTCGAAATCCGTATCTTTCGTGCTCACTTTCACGCTTTCGGATTTCAGCCCGCATTCGCGATAGATGGACATGATCGACTGGGCAAAATCGTCGAACTCGCTCGCGAGAAGCACGGGGTACTGGTTCAAATCGTCGATGCCCACCGAGGCCCTTTTCGCCAAGGGATGCGAATCGAGCACCGCAATGCCGGTCTGCATGGTTCCCACCGGTATGCACTCAATGCCCTGATGCTCGCACACGCCAATGGTGATGATGGCATTCACCTGCTCAGACAGCAAAGCCGACACGCCATCGCGAGAATTGGACAGCTTCATCGTCACATTGATGCCCACCGCCTTGCCCAAAAGCGAGGCGATATTGGGAACCACCACCTCATTGTTGGGAAACGGTGGCGCGCACAGCAGTATGCGCATGGGACTTGCGTCTTCATCCTCGTCATAGGTCTCGGCGAACGCTTCCAAATCCTCAAACGCCGCGAGCACGGGCAGCGCTTTTACGTGAAACGCTTGACCGAATTCGGTGGGGCGCACGCATCGATTCTCGCGTATGAACAGGGGCTTGCCAAGTTCGCGCTCCAAATCGGCGATGGCCTTAGACACTGCCTGAACGGTCACGAACTGCGCGCGGGCTGCGGCAGAAAAGCTTCCCTCCTCGAGAGCTGCCTCGAAATATCTCACCTGGTTTATGTTCATGTATGCGCTTCCTAGACGAACGTACTGCCAGTCGTGCGCGCAGTGCCATCGAGCTGCGGGCGTAGGTGGTAACTATGGTAAAGCCGGCAAACGCTCCGCCGAGGAGAGAATGGGAGCTTCAATTTTTCTTTGAAGGGGCAGGATTGCAAAAGTCGGTGAGGCGTCCACCAGATTGCTAAGAAGCAAAAACGCGCAAAGCACAAAACCGTCTCCTGCCTAGCGTCGCATGGAGGGTGCACGGGCGCGAAGACCGCTCGCGATGGTGGAGGCCACCCCCGCTCAGCGGCTGCCCGGGAAAAGTCGATCTTGCACGGCCCGAGCGGAGGGTGCAGCGCCAGCGGGCCACGCGAGAAAAAGCTACACGCCCGCAGTCATATACATGGCGTAGAACGCGAATCGCACAACAAAGCAGGCAGCAAGCAGAAAGAGCACTGCAATGACAGGCAAAGTCAGCGTTCTCGGAGAGGCCTCCGGGGGCTCCGTGTTGGCGGCTTTGCCCGCAGCGCCTTCTCTGGACTGGTCGTCGAAAGACTCCTTCGTCTTGCCTGCATCGCTCACGCACACCGTCCCGGCCGCTTTGCCATGGCCCTCGATCGTCTTTCCGGTTCGGCGCCTTTCGTCCACGCATGCACATACGATTCCGATTGCCGCAAGAATCACAAACGCCGCAATCTGCGCCATGAGGAGCGGGGTCATATCGGCCGCGTTCGTCGTAACCGTGCGCATACCAGAAACGATTTGCTGCTCGGCAGCCAACAGACACGCGCATGCCAAAGCCGCGCCAGCCGACACGACGATGAGCACCACCGCAAGCCCGCGACCGACCGGAAACCGCGCGGCGCGCAATCCCGTGAGCGCCGTCATAGCCCCCGCCGCTATGGCGCAGGCCCACTGCGTGAGTGGGGCGATGGGATTATTCCAGGTCACAATACTCTCAACGGCATAAGCGCGAGAAACGAAGTGCACGAATGCCAATGCCGCGGCCACACTCAACGCAAGCAAAACGGTCTTGGGCGCTGTACGCTGACGATAAGGGAACGCCAAAATCCAGTATGCGCCGCCGAGCGCCAGAAACGCCGCCGCGGATGCGACCTCGTTCGAAAGGGGCGAACGCCCGAGGCCCGTGATCACGTAGAGCGCGTTCGCCGGCGTGCCTAGATGCGTTGCCGAGGCAATGAGCCCCACAAGCGCCAGCAAGAGCGGAATCACTAGAAAACGGTCAGATCGCTCCCCCGCCTTCGCGTCATGCGAAAAACGAGCAACGAGCGCCATGACGATGTACCCTACCGCACCGGCAGGGGCAATCGCCGTAAACACCACCAACGATATTTCGCTGAACGCCATTTCCATACGCACTATCCTACCATGTTGAAAGCGCACAACCGGCGGTCGCACAATCCCAACAGTCGCCCATCCCAAACAACCACAACATGAATGCAATCGCACAGCGCAACTCGCGCATCTCACACACCGACACGCTCGCACGGATCACGCATCAGTTTGCTCGCACGGCTCATGCGCCGTCATGCCTGCGCAGCCCACTCACCAGCACGCTCGTCCGCCCACTCGCCAGCACGCCCGCCCAACTCACGCATCACCATGCTCGCATAGTTACGCACCAGCATGCCCACGAGAGCCATATGTCCACAAATACAGGAGTTAAGGCAGTTTTTCCAAGTATGTTATCCAAAAAAGCGTTTCGACACCGCACGAGTGCCAATTATTCGAAGTATGTAATCCATTTTGACATAAATGTCCTGCCGTAAAAACAAAGTCGAAAGGGATGAGCCATACCCGACCTGGGAAAACCCTCTTTAGTCAAACGACGAATGGACTAGCGGACTCTCGTCCGGCTCCACAGGCTTGTCGTTTGGACAAAATTTACATGCACCAGGGTTACATACTTCGAACAATTGGCAGACTTACCTTATTTTTAGACTTATCTGGATTACATACTTCAAATATTTGGCACTGCAGCAGAATAGGAAGACGACCGAGCCCTGGCGAACCGCCCGAGCCAAAACATCGGCATCGAACTCGAGGACCCCCTAATCGGGGGCGCCCAAGTCAGAAGACTAATCCCAAGGCAAAAGTCCCTAGCTGAACCGGAAGACCGGCCTTAAGTCAAAAAGCGATCCCAAATCAAGAGAAGTAGATTCCGAACTAAAAGACCAACTCCAGCCAAAAGGTTGATCTTGGAACAAGAAGCTGGACGGGGCCGGAATCGGGGAGCAAACCCCGAATCAAAGATGACCCCGGACCAACGGCGGCCTCGCGCCAACGACGATCCCGGGCCAAAGGTTGACCCCCAGGGCAACGGTGACCCCACGTCGAAGGCGGCCTGGGACCAAAGGTTGATCCCGGCAAAAAGCTGGCTCCAGAGAAGCTCCGGAGCCAGCCCTTGATGGTCTGTCGACTTATGCAATTCTTCTAAGCATCAGGCAACACCCTGGTGACGTCCTCGATTGGACCCCTTGAGGACCTTTGAAAACCCTTGAGGGCCCTCGAAGAACCCCGAGCAGCACCCTCAAAGGGGCCTCGATGCACAACCGCTCTAGAGCGCCACCGACATATACAGGCCGTAAAACCCGATGCGAGCGAAGAACACGCCCACGGCAACCACTACAACCGCCAGGGCGAGCGCAGCGGGAACGGGCTTTTTACGCGAGGCGCCCGCCACGGCCGCGCCCACAACACCGCACACAGCGAGCGCAGCAACCATGCCCCAGATAGCAGGAACCTGGTCAACAGCGGCTCCCCAAATGTTGGAGACAGACTGGGAGGTAACCACCTGCCACGCGAACCCGGCAACACCAATCACCAGTCCAGCAATGCTCAGAGCGGCGCCCGCCATCGCGTTTTCGCGAGCGACCTCGACATCGGCAAGCGCGAGCGTGAGCAGACCCAGCACACCGCCGCCCAGCAGGCCGTAACCCAGCATCTGCACGACGGAAGCAGGCGTATTCCACGTGGGAATGGTGTACATGGTGTAAGCCAGGCCGCAGAATACGGCAAACGCAACCGCCATCACGCTCACCGCCGCAAGCAGGCCCTTACGCGCCCCGGCGGAAAGCTTTCCGGCAACGGCGAGGATGCAATACACGGCTGCCAGCACGAAGAACACCACGCCCACCGTGACCTCGTTGGATAGCGGGGAGCTTCCCACGCCCATGAACACGAAGAACGCATTCAGCGGATTGGCCAGGTGGAAAAACGCGCCGATGAATCCGACGGCGACCACGGCAAGAGGCAAAAACGCCGCCTTGTCGAGCGCGCGCCCTGCGGCGCCTTCGAACGCACCCTTGAAGCACGCCGCGCACAGAACAATGAACGCACAGGCACCCATCGGGGCAAGGGTGGTAAATACCGCCAGAGCGGCTTCGGAGAATCCGTTGCCCATACTACTTCACCTCCGCTTCGTTGGCCACGCGGCAGGACGTATCGCCCACGGCATGTGCCGCCGCGCAGTTCTTGATATACAGGTTGGGCTTGGTGAGCTCCGGATCGGGCAGCGGCGCAACATTGGCGCGTTCGCCCTCCGGCAGCTGGTCGACCGGGGCAAACTGCAGCGCACGCAGAGAGCACGCCTCCACGCACATGGGCTGCTTGCCCTCGGCGATGCGGCTCGCGCAGCCATCGCACTTCACCGAATGGCCCTTGGCGCGATCCACGAACGGCGCATCGTAGGGGCAGGCCATGTGGCAGTAGCCGCAGCCAATGCATCGTCCGGTGTCCACGCTCACGATGCCGTTGTCGTCCTTGTGCATGGCGCCCGTCGGGCATACATGCATGCAGGCGGGGTCGTCGCAGTGCTGGCACGCGAACGACGTGTAGTACGTGAACGAATCGGTGGTCCAGGTGCCGTCGTCGGCCTGCGTCCAGCCGCCGCCTTCGAGCTCGTACACGTGGCGGAACGTAGTCCCCACGTCAAGATTATGGTAGTCGCGGCACGCAGCCTCGCAGGTATGGCAGCCCGTGCAGCGCGTGGCGTCGAAGTAGAAACCGTATTGCGTCATGGTTTACCCCTCAACTTTCTCGATAGTGCCAATCACGCTGTGCTGGCCCGTTCCCTTAGAAATCGGGTTGCGCTGCCTGCTGGTGAGCGTGTTGGTGCAGCCGCCTTGATCGGTGCGATCGCCCTCTGCCGGCGCGCTGTGCCATGCGCCCTGGGCGTGCATGATGACACCCGGCATCACGCGGTTGGTCACCTTTGCCTGCGTGATCATGCTGCCCTGCGCGCTGGTCAGGCGCACCGTATCCAGGTCGGACACGCCCATGCGTTCGGCGTCGATAGGGTTGATCCACGCCTGGAAGGGGGTCATGTCCTGCAGCACCGGATTGTGCGCGTAGGTGGAGTGCGTGGTGCACTTGGGGTGGAAGTCCAGGATCTGGAACGGGAACTCGTCGGTCACGTCCTCGGCGCTATCGGGGCCGGGCACGTAGGTCGGAATAGCCGTGATAGCGTTCTTCTCCGACTCGTCGAGCGTCCAGGTGCGGGCCATCTCGGCGATCTCGGGCGAGTAGATCTGCGCCTTGCCAGTGGCAGTCTCCAGCGGATTGGCCTCGGGGTCGTCGATGAACGGCTCGTTATCCTGAGAAGGCTCGATGTCGTAGGAGAACGCGCCCATAGCAACGCCCTCGTCGTAGGTGGGCATGTCGTAGGCGTCGCCCACGGTTTCCACCAGCTCATCGTACTGACGGCGGCACCAATCCTCACGGGTCAGCCCGCCCTCGGTGAACTCGTCGCCCACGCCTAGGCGCTCCGCCAGCTCGGCGCACACCTCGTAGATCTCGCGGCGCTCGAACTTGGGCTCGTAGAGCGGCTGACCGAAACGAATGCCCGCAATGTCGTTGCACTCGCCCGCGGCGGAAAGGCTGTAGGTTTCCTGCGGGGTCAGGTCAGGCAGCACGATATCGGCCCAGTTGCACGAATCGGTCCACGCCACGTCGTACTGCAGGATGAACTCGCACTTGCTCTCATCGCGCAGGATGTCGGTGGTGGTGTTGATGTCGCCGTTCTGGTTGGCCATCATGTTGTTGCCGTAGTTGATCAGCATCTTGATGCCGACGTTGAGCTTGTCGGCGCCCTTGATGCCGTCATGCGTGGCGGTGAGCTTCTCGCCGTCGCGAATGGCCTCGGGCCACAGGTACTGCGGAATCTGCACGGTGATGGGGTTTTCACCCGTGGGCAGGCTGGACAGGCCGATGCCGCCGTTGCCGATGGTGCCGCCCGACGTAGTGCCGGGACGTCCCACCTGGCCCACCATAAGCGCAAGCGCCATGACTGCGCGCGAGGCGTTGTCGCCGTTGGCGTGGCGCTGCATACCCAGGCCCTGGCAGATGAAGCAGGGCTTAGCAGAGCCGATCTCCTGCGCAAGCTGCGTGATGCGCTCGGCCGGAATGCGCGTGATGGCGCTCGCCCACGCGGGAGTCTTCTCCACCTTGTCGTAGCCGGTGCCCATAACGTAATCGTAGTACGACAGGTTCTGCCCCTTGGCGTCCTCGGGCATGGTGTCCTCGTTGAAGCCCACCACGTAGCGATTGACGAAGTCCATATCCACCAGGTCGTTGGCGATCAGCTCGTGCGCGAGCGCGGCCACCAGCGCGGCGTCGGTGCCGGGCACGATGGGAATCCACTCGGCGCCCAGGTTGGCGCAGGTCTCGGTGCGACGCGGGTCGATGCTGATGACGCGCACGTTCTTCTGCTCCATGGCCACGGCCAAATCGTATCCAGGGCCGTCGCCCGCCATGCGCATATCGTTGGGCGCAAAGCCGAACATGACCACCAGCTCGCCGTCTTGCAGCGTCTTGAACGAGCGATTGCCCCACGAGCCGCCGTACACATACGGATATGCGCCGAAGCTGATGGAAGCGCTGGAATAGCTGCCGTAGCGCGTGATTTCGCCGCCCAGCAAGTTGGACAGACGGAACCACGGGTTGTTCATCATGATGTTCTGCTCTACGCCGGAGCATTCCTGAATGAAGATGGATTCGCTTCCGTAGGTCTCACGGATGCGCTTCATCTCGCTGGCGATGGTGTCCAGGGCTTCGTCCCAGCTAATTTGCTCGTACTTGCCGTCGCCGCGCTTGGTGCCCTCGACGCGCTTCATGGGATAGTTCAGGCGCTCGTCGCTGCCCAACCAACGGCGGATGGAGCGGCCGCGCAAACAGGCACGCGCCTGGACTCCGCCGAACTCAGAGCTGCCCGCCGTGTCGGATTCCACGTAGGCGAGCTCGCCGTCTTTCATGTGGCACTGCAGCACGCATGCGCCGCCGCAATTGACATGGCAGTGCGTAAACACAATCTGATCGCCCTGAGCCTCTTCGTCGGCGAACGCCTTGGGCGCCTCGCCGAACAGCCCACTCGACGCGCCCGCGCCCGCTGCGGCCAAGCCGGCAAGCCCGGCTGCCTTGGCGAACGTGCGACGGGTCATCGTTGTCGCTTCTCGCATTGTTCCCCCTTCATTTTTCTCCGTCGCCGAGAGCCCCGCGCTTTTCAAGCAAGCCATCGGTTGCGGTCGTCCGCAGAATAGACGGCCACCCTCCCAGGAAGCACCCCGCGCAACCTGTTGCTTGAACACAGGGCGGCAAGCGCCGGCAGCGCAGCGCCCTTCGCAGAGCCTCGGTTGATTCCGACGTCGTGCAGCATACGCGCATCCGCGACAAAACGTTGTCACCAGAATGCGGTGATTTTTGCGTTTTGCCTGATGGCGACATATCACCATAGCCCCATTCGTCGCATTGGGGGCAAGGCTGCGCCCGCACCTTTGCTAGAATGGCAGAAAAAGCGGCGGCGCCTGACCGCCCGCCAGTAGCCGAAGAGAGAAGGGCTGTCCGACGGTGCGCCTCAGGGTATGAGCGCCGCCCGTTAGCAGCCGAGGGGGAGGAGGGAACCATGCGGCTCATGACCACGCTTATGCCTACCGTGGAGCGGTTTGGGTTCGCCCTTTTCCTCACGCTCAACGCCACCTCCGTATGGGGAGGCATCTTCCCCTTCCTGCCCGAGTCAACGCGCACCTCCGACTCGACCATCGCGTTTTTCGCCTTACAGCTTGCCGCCTACTCGCTTACATTCTTCGCCTTCATGACCTCATCGTACCGCCGCCCATCCGCAACGCGCTCCATCTCGGTGCTCCCGGGATCATGCGCGCTAGCGGCAAGCGGCGTCATGCTGGTAGCCGCCATGTACATCGAGTGGGCCAGCCTCATGCTGATCGTAGCGTCCGCCGTGCTGCTGGGCGTAGGGTCGGCGTGGTTCATCATCGGATGGCAGAAGGTATTCGCCTCGCAAGACGGCGCCGAGAGTGGACAGTCGATCATCGTGGCCGCGGGGTATTCCGCCGTGCTATACCTTATCATCTGCCTCATCCCCGTGGCACTTACCGCCTATCTGCTGCCGCTCGTGATGGTGCCGCTCGCCGGATTATGCCTGTGGATTGCGGCGCAGCGCGTTGATTTCGACCAGGCAATGTTCGAAGACCGCCCCACTGACCACCCCGCCATTTACCGCAACGTGATGCGCGAGAGCTTAGCCGCCGCCATCTCGATTGGGGCGCTGGGATTTTGCGCGGGCGCGGTGCGATTCATACTTATCACGCACCAATCCATTTCGAGCGTGGTGAACATCGCCTCCATGGGCGTTCTGCTGGCTGTGGTAATGGGGTATTTGGCGTTGTGGCGCAGCCGCACGCTGCGATTTGACGTGATGAACTTCTATCGCGTCATTTTTCCCATCATGGCCGTTGGCCTGGTGCTCATGCCCTTTATGGGAGAAAACGTATCCACGGTTGGCGCAGCCATCTCATATGCCTGCTTCTCGCTTGCGACCATCGTCATGATGATGCACTGCTGCCAAATCTCGCGCGACTCGGGCATCAATCCGGTGTTCATATACGCGCTGTTCGGCGCCGTGGTGTACCTGATCCAGGTGGCGGGGTATTTTGTGGGATACCTTTCGGGGAGCGAAAGCGCGCTGGGAATGGGGCAGCTATCGTTTGTGGCCATTGCGTCGCTATTCGTGCTGCTCGTGGCATCGCTTGCCGCAGGGCAAAGCAGACCCCTGCACACCACGCGCCTGGAGTTTTTGGCGCCGTCGCTCAAGCGCCTGCAAGCTGCCTCCGCGCCACGCATCGTTACCGTTGAAGCCATTGAGGTGCGCGACGCTGTCGCACAAGAGCAAGGCGCCGCGAAGGAGGAGCAGGGCAGCGCCAAGGCACCCCAACGCTCCGAGGCCGAAGAAGGCATTAGTTCGGCCAGCTCATATGAAGACTCCGACGCGGCGCATCCGTACAAAAGCCCCGTCGCAACACACCTGCATGGGGACGTCGGCGCAAGCGCCCCGCATGAAAAAGTCGCCTCGGCAAACGCCTCGCACGAAGGCGCCGGTGCGACGCGCCAACGCAAAAGCCCATCCCATCACGGGGCCAGCAGCAATCAGGTTATCGACCGATTGTCCAAGCAGTGCCTAAGCGTCGCCGAAGAGTACGGACTCTCGTCGCGCGAGACCGAGGTCATGGAGCTTTTGGGGCGCGGCCGCACCGGCCCCGCCATCGCCGACGAGCTTTTCATCTCAGAAAACACGGTGCGCACGCACATCAAGCGCATCTACGCAAAAGTGGGCGTGGGCAAAAAACAGGAGCTTTTGGCGGTTCTTGACCATGCCATGCCTTCGTAGGCCGCATAGCGTATACTGACGGCGAAAGATACATCGCAGCACGTCAGGAGCATGATATGGCATACAGCAACTTCAGTTCTGAGTTCATCGAGCAGTGGAAGGCCGATCGGGCCGAAGGCAGAACGAATCCCTACGCCACGCCCGACAGCGCCGTGGTGCGCCGCAATCCCCATCGAGATATGTCGCCGCGCATCCATCGTCCGCCGTTCCAACGCGACATCGATAAGATCATCAACGTGCCGCCTTACAACCGCTATGCCGGGAAAACGCAGGTGTTCAGCTTCGTGCGCAACGATGACATCAGCCGGCGAGGGCTGCACGTGCAATTGGTGGCGCGCACGGCGAGAACGATTTCGCGGCTTCTGGGCCTGAACCCCGACCTCACCGAAGCCATCGCCTTGGGGCATGACCTGGGGCACACGCCATTCGGCCACGCTGGCGAACACATCCTGAACGACCTGTACCACGCAAGCACGGGACGATACTTCAATCACAACGTTCACAGCGTGCGCGTGATGGACAACCTCTATGCGCGCAACGTGAGCCTGCAGACGCTTGACGGCATTCTGTGCCACAACGGCGAGAGCAGCCAGAAGGTGTTCCGCCTGGGCGACGTGCATGATTTCGACGCGTTCGACGCCCAGATGGAGGCATGCTACGTTGACCAGCAAGCCATAGGGCATCTTCGGCCGTCCACTCTGGAGGGATGCGTGGTGCGCATCTCCGACATGATCGCCTACGTTGGCAAAGACCGCCAAGATGCGCTGAATACGGGAGCGCTTGGCGATGACCAGGTGTTTTCCGAAGGCGTGGTAGGCGTACAAAACGCCGAGATAATCAACAACCTCACGGTGGACATCGTGGAGCACAGCTATATGCAGGATTGCATCCAGATGAGCGAAGATGCATTTCGAAGCCTGAAAACCGCCAAGGCCGAGAACTATGAACGGATATATCTGGTCGGCGACCAGACGAATGTCTACCAAGACGAGATTCGCCCGATGTTCGAGGAGCTCTATGACCGCCTGCTTGCCGATTTGCGCGCGGGCGATGAGAGCTCTCCCCTGTTCAAGCATCACATTGAGCGTATCGAGCGGCAACGCGGATTCTACGACGACACGCGATCCTACCGCAAAGAGGAACCGCATCAAATCGTAGTGGACTACCTGGCCGCAATGACCGATGAGTATTTCCTGGCGGCGCACCGGTACCTATGCCCCACCAGTAGACATCATGTTGAATTCCGCGACTACTTCGACGGATTCCCGCCGCGCGGGTAGAGGGGGCGGCGAGCGCTTCGAGCGACCTGTTGCCCCAGCGGATTCCTATCGCGCGGATAAGCAGCGGGGTCGCGCAGCATTATCGTGCCCCTCGCAGTCTGCCCGAACTGCAAAGACAAGGCCGGGGACGCGCGACCTCATCCAAGAGGCATCACCGAGCAACCCCGCATCATGTGCGAGCGGCGAGGACGGTCGCACATGTGCATTTTGCTCAGACCGTCCTCGCGCATCGGCGTTTCTTTAAGAAAGCGTCCCTTGCTACTTCTGCTTCTGCTTGAACGCGGCAAAAATCAGCGCGGCAAGCGCCGCACCCGCGAGCGGAGCCAGGATGAACACCCACACCTGGGAAAGAGCGGTCGCATCGCCCTGCACCGCCATGGCGAGCGCCGGGCCAAAGCTGCGGGCGGGATTGACGGAGGTGCCGGTCAGCGGCACGCCCATGATGTGCACAAATGCCAGCGTAAGACCAATGATGATGCCTGCAAACGGAGCGGTTTTGGCATCGGCGGTGGAGCCTAGCACGGCCAGCACGAAGATGCAGGTGAGAACAACCTCAACTACCAGCGCGCCCACCAGGTTCAGACCCACGGTAGAAGCATCTTCAAAGCCGTTGCAGCCAAGGCCGGTGGCCAACACACCGCCCAAATCGCAAGACACGATGACGAACGCCAACGCAAACGCAGCTACGATGCCGCCGATGAACTGAGCGGCCCAGTAGCCGATAAGGTCTTTGGCGGAAAGGCGCTTATCCAAAAACAGGCCGAAGGAAACGGCGGGATTGATGTGGCAGCCCGACACATTGCCAATGACGAAAGCCATTGCGATGATGGACAGGCCGAACGCCATGGCAATGCCAAGCGTGCCAAGCGTGGCGCCGGCCACGGCAGCGCTGCCGCAACCGAAGAAGGTGAGGACAAACGTGCCAAACGCCTCTGCACCATACTTCTGAATAGAGGTGGGTTCCATGAATCATCCTTTCCTTTGGCGCGCTTCTGGTCGCCTCGCATGCAGAAGCGCATCATGATGTGCAAGCCTGCTTGCGAACGGGGCTGAATAACGCCAGCGCGCGCCGGCAAGACAACAATGCCGCGCAATGATGCTTGACCAGGAAATGCTCGTCAACGAAACCAAATCAATTCAAGAAGAAGTTGAATGGAGGCGGATGCTGCCTCGCATGAGCAAAGACGCCCTTGAAGCGCACAGCCCCAACAAGGGCCTTGACGAACCACCCCGCATGAGTAACGGAGCCCTGCCGCACCGATGACGCCGAACGGTTTAATACGTTCATCGGCGCCATGAACTTCCCCAGCGCCGAACGTATTGTTCGCGGCGTCTCGGTATAGGGCACGGCACAATCAGAAACCCCAGTTCGAACCTTGGGTCGAAACTTGCAAAAAAAGTCGAAAATGACAAAAGAGGAGGATGCATGGCTTCGCGCAACCCCTTTACCCCGACCTTCGGAATGGTCCCGCCGTTTCTCGCAGGACGCGATCGCATACTCGCCGAAATGTCACGCGCGTTCGAGGACGGCCTAGGCAACCCCAACCTCTCCACCATACTCATTGGGCCGCGCGGCACAGGCAAAACCGCACTGCTCTCTTGCATTGCCGACGAAGCTCAAGAAAAAGGATGGCTCGCGGTCAACACCGTAGCCGCCGAAGGCATGCTGGAAGACATCATCCAACAAGCGGGAAAAGCTGCCGCACGTTTGACGAATCCTTCGCCGGAACGCAAGATTTCTGCCGTGAGCATAGGGCAACTCCTCAGCTTGGAGTGGGTGTTTGAGCGCACGGTAGAGGGCATCTGGCGCTCGCGCATGGAGGCCCTTCTCGACCAAATCGAAGCGCATGAAAGTGGCCTGCTTATCACGGTTGACGAAGTGCGCGTCGAAGTAGAGGAGCTGATTCAGCTCGTCTCGACGTATCAGCTGCTTATTCGTGACCACCACCAGGTTGCCTTGGTCATGGCGGGGCTGCCCGTAGACGCGACCGACCTCATAGACGACAAACGGGTCACGTTTTTGCGCCGCGCCCGCCAACAATACCTGGGTCGCATCGAAGACCGAGCAATCAGGCAAGCCATGGGCGCCACGGTGCGAAGCGCCGGCAAAACGATAGAAGCGCCTGCGCTTGACGAAGCGGTGGACGCTTCGGGCGGATTCGCATACCTCATGCAGCTCGTGGGATACTTCATGTGGATGGAAAGCGGGGATGAACCCGCCATCACCCTCGAACATGCGCGCTATGGCATCAAGGCGGCTCAGGATGATTTCAGGCGCGGGGTCATTGAGGCAACCTATCGCGAGATGTCGGCAGGCGACAAGACGTTCGCGTGCGCGATGCTGCCCGATGAGCACGGCAGCAGATTGGCCGACATCGCCCAACGCATGGGAAAAACCGCCAGCTATGCATCAACGTACAAACGACGCCTGCTCAAGATGGGTGTCATCGGTGAACGCGCCGGCGGCACGCTCGATTTCGATTTGCCGATGCTCAAGGATTTCCTGCTCGAAACGGGCGAATAGAGGCCTCTTCGATTTGACGAAATTCGAAAGCAGCCCCTTTGGGCAGCGACTGCCACATCAAACATCTTGGCGCCCGTACCGCTTGCGCAAGGAAACACCGCGCGAGAATCCTATTCCGCTCGCGGAGGCAGCCCGAGCAAACGGGCGCCGTTGTCGTACAAAATGGCACGCTGCTCCTCTTCGGTGAACCCCATATGTGCGATGCGCGTGAGAAAATCAGCCGTGTCTTCCCAGGGAGAATCGGTGCCAAAAAGGATACGGTCAACCCCAAACGAGCGAATTGCCTCAAGGATGAATTCGTTTGGCTTGTGCCCCAATTCGAACGCCGTATCCATATACCCCGGCCACTCGGGATGAATCTCGGGAAAATGATGAAAGTCCATCGCGCCGCCCAAGTGCGCGAGAACCGTGCGTTCATAGGGGAATTTGTCAAAAAAGCGCTCGATCTCGGACGTGGAGCAATCCCAATCGGGGCCCACTGTGGGGTAGTCTATGCCCGAGCCGGTATGAAACAACAGCACAAGCCCCTCTTCGATCGCGGCGCGGTAAATGGGGAACATGCGCGGATCGGACATGCGGAAATGCTGATTGACAGGATGGAGTTTGAGCCCCTTGAATCCCAGTTCGGCACAGCGACGAATCTCGCCCACCGGGTCATCCATCCAGGGATATACGCCCATGAAAGGAATAACTCCCTCATCATGCAAGTGGTCTTGAAGCCACACGTTGAACTGCGGCACCTGGCGCTCGTTGGTAGGCACGGGAAGCACCACCGAATGCGTAACGCCCAGGCGCGCGCGGCGTTCGGCAAGACCGTCCAGCGTGCCGGAGTCGAAGACCGTGATGCCAAAGGAGTTCTCGAAATAGGCGCGCATGCGAGGCGCGAACGAATCCGCCCAGCAGTGACAGTGAAAGTCGAGAATGGGACCTTGCGGCAATGTGCCTGGGCCAGAGCCCTCGTCGGGGCGGCTGTAGCGATAGTGCCAAATGGGCCAGCCATCTGCTGCGGGATGCCCCTCGGGGTCTGCCGCGCGCCAAGCCTTATCCTCCGCCACGCACGCATCCAGCGTCCACCCCTCATCGGGGTAGCGACGAGCATGTGTCTCATGAACCTCCCAGGTCACGATTCCTCCCTTGGTCGCAATAGGCTGACATCATAGCATTCCGCCAGCGTTACAAAAAACTCGTCCCAAGACCGCCGACCGGGAAACGGATTCGCACCGCGCCCATGCCAACTGCGACCTCCTCCTGCAACGCCGCCCCATCGCGGCATTCCACGCTTTCAGGCAATCGAAACCCCATAAATGAGCGATATGGCTCGATTCAACGAAAAAGAAGGCGATATGCTGCAGTTTGGAGGAGGAACGTCTGGCGCATCGGAAACGGCCATACCTTTGAACTGGGAGAACGATAAATTGCACTCCCGGATACCTCGCATCCCGCTGAAAAACTGCAGCATATCGCCTTCTTTTTCGTTCGGCACGCGATTTTCGGAGCCAACGGCAAGGCGAGATCTTTGAGGAAAATCAGAAGCTTTCCGCCAGACCCTACTTCTTTTCCCTTTCTCGGACAATTTTTGCCTGCACGCAGCCGCCCCTGCGCGCAGACCGCTCCCGCACGCCCTCCACCCGCTATTACCTGCCAAAACGATCTTTCTGCTGGCACGCTTAAGGTTTTCTGCTATCATTCCTCCACTGGTAGAGGCGCGCCTGTCATCAGTAGCCTTGCTTGACGCCGGGGCGGCGTGGGGCGAAAGGGGCCGGCGCCGAAGGATGTGCGAATGCCCCGTTCGCGCATAGCTGGGCCGTAGCAGAACATGCTGCGGACTGTCGCGAATGCGGAGAGCTGCCATGGCTGAACGCCGATATTGGGCGCTCAGCCATGTCTACGCTCAACGCGGAAAGGATTGGGCGTGGAATTCGTCAATACCGCCTGGGCTTTGCTCCCGGCAATCGTCGCCATCGTCTTGGCGCTCGTAACCAAAGAGGTCTACATCTCGCTGTTCGTCGGCATTTTGATGGGCGCGCTGCTGTATTCGGGCCTCAACCCCATCGGCACGCTTGACGCCATCATCAACGACGGCCTCATCCCCGCAGTTGCCGACAACGCGGGCATCTTCATCTTCCTGGTGCTCTTGGGCATGGTGGTCGCGCTGGTGAACTCCGCAGGTGCCGCCGTGGCCTTCGGCCGCTGGGCCGGCAAGCACGTCAAGTCGCGCATAGGCACCGAAATCGCCGCGTTCGTGCTGGGCGTTCTGATCTTTGTGGACGACTATTTCAACTGCCTGACCGTGGGTTCGGTCATGCGCCCGCTCACCGACACGCACAACATCTCGCGCGCCAAGCTGGCCTTCATCATCGACTCCACCGCAGCCCCCATCTGCATGATCGCCCCCGTCTCCTCCTGGGCGGCGGCCGTGTCCGGCGTGGCTTCCGACCTCAACATGAACGGCATCCAGCTGTTCATCGAGGCCATTCCGTTCAACTTCTACTCGCTGCTCATGATCGTGTTCGTGGTGGGCATCATCGTGCTGAACTTCGACTACGGCCCGATGGCCAAGGCCGAGCTGGAAGCATGGCGCGACGGCGAGCTGGGCAACCTCGAAGATGAGACGCCCGTCGCCGACAACCCCAAGGCAAGCCTGTGGGATATGCTCCTGCCTATTTTCGTGCTCATCGTGTGCTGCATCGGCGCCATGCTGTATGTGGGCGGCTTCTTCGGCGGCGACGCCAATGGCGACGTGGTGGCCGCGTTCGCCAACACCGACGCCTTCACCGCCCTGCCTTGGGGCTCGCTGATCGCCGTGGCGTTCACGTTCCTCTACCTCATCGCGCGCCGTATCCACACGCTGACCACCGCCTCCAACTCGTTCGTTTCCGGCTTCAACGCCATGGTTCCCGCCATCCTGGTGCTCACCATGGCCCTGTCGCTGAAGAACATGACCAGCCTGCTGGGCGCCGACGTGTTTGTCGCCGGCCTGGTGGAAGGCGCCGCACCGGCACTGTTCAACCTGCTGCCCGCCGTGATCTTCCTGGTTGCGCTGGGCCTGGGCTTCTCCACCGGCACGAGCTGGGGTACCTTCGGCATCCTGCTGCCCATCATCATCCCGATCTTCGCGGACGACCCCTCGCTGCGCATCATCGCCATCTCCGCCGTTCTGGCAGGCGCCGTTGCGGGCGACCACTGCTCGCCCATCTCGGACACCACAGTTATGTCGTCGGCGGGAGCGAGTATGCTGCACGTGAATCACGTGTCTACGCAGCTGCCCTACGTGCTCACGCTGTGCTGCATCTCGTTCGTGATGTTCCTGATCGCCGGCTTCGTGCAGAATGCCTTCATCTGCCTGCCGCTGGGTATCCTGCTTACCATAGGCACGCTCCTGGTGCTGAGAAAGACCATTGGCACGAGCGTGAAGGGAATCCCACGTGCAGAGCACACCAGCGTGGAAAGGCTCGCCGAGAAGTAGGATTCGCATAAAACAGCGCCTTGATGCACCGTGGCCCGCCATCGCCTCCGATGGCGGGCCATCGTTTTGAATCCGGCAGGGCGCGATGCGGCGCTTTGTCAATTTCGCCTTAATGGCATGAATTTTGCTTGCTCTATGATAAGAAAGGGGATAGCCGACGGCGATGCGACGCATGCACGGAGCGTCCCGCGCACCAACGCCACGGTTGACACGCGCCGTTCTCCAAGGCTCAACCGGCATGCTCGCTGACCGGCCGCCACACATGCCCCTCGGCATAGATGCATCCTCCAAAAGCACAATGTCAACCATGATTGGAGCGTCGTGAATTCGCGTTTTCCCATCTTTATTAGACCAGCTCAGCCCTCTGACACACCAGTGCTTGTCGAACTGGGCAAATCTGCCGATATGGGAGTTCTCGAGGGGTTTGACACCACCCTTGTGGCGCATTTCGAGAACGGCAAGATCGCGGGGTTTTGCAGAATTCGAATATTCGACAGCGTGGCGTACGTAAACCCGATTGTCACTGCCGATGAGGCGAAGGGCCAAGGCGTGGGATCCTCCTTGATGGAAGCGGCCCGCAAAACGTATGGCGAGCTCAGGTTCGTTGCTCGGGGAAGCGCTGTCCCCTTCTACCGCTCCATAGGATGCGAAGAAATACCCTGGGGCATGATTTGCCCCGAAGTAGGCGCCGATTGCAAAACGTGCCCCGATTTCGCGGAATGCAAACCCCTGCCCATGACGATGCCCGCAGAGCAACCGCAGCCCGCATCGCATGACCTCTGCCGTCGTCCCATCATAGGCATTACCACCGATATAAACTTCGACACCAACCTGTGCTCAACCAACCATGAGTATCAATCTGCCGTATGGGCGGCAGGCGGCATCCCGTTAATGGTGCCGTCGATAGAAGATTCGCCCGAATACGCATCCGCCATGTGCAACGCGCTCGACGGGCTGATCCTTTCCGGCGGCGGCGACATAGACCCGACGGAATACGGGCAAGAAGAGCATCACCCCGAACTCAAAGATGTGCAGCCCCAGCGCGACAGATTCGAAATCTCCCTCGTGCAGGAAGCCCGCAAGACCGGCCTTCCCACGCTAGGAATATGCCGTGGCCTGCAAATAATGAACGTGGCGCTAGGCGGCACGCTCGTTCAGCATATCGAAGACACAAACCTGGGCGAGGCAATCGGCGCACACGCTTCCGCCGAAAACGCCGCCCCCTCCCATATGCGCCTGTTTGCCGAGCACAGCCAGCCCAAGCCGTACACCTCGCCCTCGCATCTCGTGCGCATCAAAGGCGACACGAAGCTGCACGACATCATGTCTGGCCGTGCGGTTGCAAACAACGAAAGCCATGACTTCTCGATTCCCGTCAACTCTATGCACCACCAGGCAATTGATTACCTATCCCCTTCGCTCACCGCATCGGCATACTGCGGCGCCCTGGTGGAAGGCGCAGAAGATCCGAATGCGGCATTCTTCCTGGGCGTGCAATGGCATCCGGAATACATGGAAAACGGTCGCCCCCTGTTTGCCGCCTTGTGCCAGGCGGCCCTCGCGCGCTGCGAAACGCGCCGAGCATCAAAGCGGTGAGGCAGGTGGCTTATAGCGCCCACGACAATGCAAAGCACGCATATCGCTCATCGAGCAAACAGCTTACCGACGAATGGCTCGATTGTGTTTCCAGGCTAAACGGGGATAAGCGGGGAGCACTCCAAGCCGCTGACTTCATGGAGCATTCTTCTGCGATCGTGCATGACGAAGTGACCCCCTGCACGGCTATCCCCCGGCTGTTCGACAGCAAGACGCGCGAAACAATGAGGCATGCCGCGCAGGCAATGCACTCCATTCTGTGCAAGGTTATTCGCCATTACGCAACCGACCCCGCATATCGCACGTTATTCAACTTCGACCCAAGACTTGAAAAACTTATTTTGGCGCCGTGCGGCCATAATGCACTCCTGCCGTTCGCTCGCTATGACATCTTCCTGAATGAAGACACGGGGGATTTTGTATTTTGCGAGATTAACGCCGACGGATCGTCGGGCATGAATGAGGATCGCGAAGTGGCGCGGGCGACGCGCCTCACCGGCGCATACTCCCTTTTTAATCGCACGCACGCGATAGAAGGCAACGAACTATTCGACAGCTGGGTGGACACCTTCCTCGGCATCTATAGCAGCGGCGCCCATGCATCCCCCACCCCTCATGTGGCCATTTGCGACTATCTGGAATGCGCCACCCTGAGCGAATTCCAGGAGTATCAAGCCGCATTCGAACAGCACGGCATGGCGTGCTCCATCTGTGACGTCCGCGATCTTATTGTGCGAGAGGGAAGGCTCTGCACGCGCGAAGGCAAGCCCATAGACGTCATATGGCGCCGATGCGTGACCAGCGACATCCTGTCTCATTGGAATGAATCACGCGTATTCATAAACGCCGTATGCGATAACCTTGCAATGATGATCGGTGGATTCTCGAGCCACATCGCGCACGATAAACAAATCTTCCGCGTGCTACGCATGCCCCAAACGCAAGCAATCCTCACCAAAGAAGAGAATGAGTTTGTGCGGCGACATGTTCCCTATACCACCTTTCTAGATGAGCGCTTTATCGATCTGAACGAGGTGATTGCGCGCAAAGACCGGTGGGTAATCAAGCCCACCGATTGCTACGGCGCCAAGGAGGTATATCTCGGCATAGAGGAGACGCCGCAGCATTGGCATGATCTGATATGCGCCTGCGCGAATGGAACAGCGGGAAACATGTTTTTGGCGCAGGCATTCGCTCGGCCGTTTCGCACGTTGACCATGCCCCTCGCCGAGGCGGCGTATTGGGCGCAACGCCAACAACAAGGCGGCCCTCGGCAATCGCCTCCTGCGCCCCGCCTCTATGCGAACCTTTCGGGCCTCTATGTCTTCAACGGCGAATTCAAAGGGGTGTTTTCCCGCTTGGGGCCAAACGAAATAGTCACGGGGCTGGCCGGAGGATTAACGGCTGCAACATTTTGGGTGGATTGCGAGCAGCGCGAAAACAGCCCGGCCGCACCTCGCGCTTAGCGGCTGCGGCACTGAAGATGGGTTGCAAGCGCCGACGCCCTTTATGGTTGCAGCGCTCCTTGCGACTGCAACGACCTCTCTTGCCGCCACGGGGCTCTCATAGCGCTCCGTGGCCGTTATCCTTCGCTTTCCTCCACCTCGACCGTCACTTTGACTTTCAAATGCAATTGCCCCATGCGCTTGTAGAGCGTATTGCGCGAAATGCCCAAGGCCTTGGCCGCCTGGGAGATATTGCCGCCGTACCTTTCCACAAGCTCGATGATGCGATCCCGCTCGGCACGCATCGCAGCATCTCCGTCCGACGGAGAATCGGCAGGTGTCCCTTGATCAGCGCGCTCCTGTGCGTCGGCTTCCGCAAGACTCGCCATGACCTTTGCGGGCGCCATGAACTTGGCCCCAGACGAAACAGCATTGGCCACGTGAGCGGGCAGGTCGGATAACGTCACCTTGGCGCCTTCACCGGCCATGATCAGCGTGCGTTCGACGATATTGCGAAGCTCGCGCACATTGCCGCGCCAGGTGTACCCCTTGAGGGCGTCCATCACCTCTTCCGAAAACGGGGTATACGGCAGCTGCAGAGACTCCGAGAGATCCCTGTTGAAATAATCGGCAAGAAGCCTCACGTCATCGCCGCGTCGACGCAAGGGCGGCAGCTCTATCTCCACCATGCTAAGACGGTAATACAAATCGGCGCGGAACTTCTGCGTGTCGATAAGCGTGCGCACATCCTGATTGGTAGCAGCCAGGAAGCGCACATCGAACTTGCGCGATTCAGTGGAGCCGAGCCTGGTGACAGACTGGTCCTGGATTACGCGCAACAGCCCCACCTGCAAATCAAGCGGCATCTCACCTATCTCATCCAAAAACAGGGTACCGCCATCCGCCGCCTCTATTTTGCCCGCGGCGCCGGATTCGCTAGCGCCCGTAAACGCGCCGCGCTCATAGCCGAAAAGCTCGGCCGCAAACAAATCGCGCGGAATGGCGCCGCAATTGATGGCAATGAAGTTTCCTTTACGGCCCGACATGGCATGAATCGCGCGCGCCACCACCTCTTTGCCGGTTCCCGTCTCGCCCAAAATGAGGACATTGGCCTTGATGGGCGCAATCTTGCGAACCAGCTTGTCCACCTTTATCCAGGCTTCCGATTCGCCTATGTAGTTCACCGTCTCGCGCGTGGTGGCGCGCCCCATGACCTTGGGCTTGCCCATGCGCGATGCGGCGGCCTTGGCAACCTTGGCCGACTCCTTGAATACGCACACCATATAGGTAAGGCCGTTGCCCAGATCAATCGCCCGACGTCTGATCAAATACAGCGTGTGCTCTTCCTTTTTGCGCGGCGCCTTGAACACCACCGCGGGCGGTTGGCCGTCTTTGATGGCCTCTTTCATCAGGAAATCGGCGCCCGTCTTTTTGGAAAGATACGCGCTTACCAGCTGGCTGCCATAGGAAAACCTCTCGTAGCCCATCACGTAGGGGTGCATAGCGGCATTGGCAAGAAGCACATGCCCCTGCATGTCGAGCAGCAAAACCGGCTCGTCCATCAGGTTGACCAGCGGCGCGAAAAACTCAGCCGTAGAAAGCAACGCGTTCATGGAGCGTTTAGCGAGAAAAAGCGTGTTGGCAAGGTCGACCCCCATCGCGCACATGTCGAGCGCGTAGGGAGGCAGAGGGTTGAACGGGTCGTTGAAATTGAGAGCGCCGAAATACTTGCCATCGGCGTCGATGAACGGGGCGCTTACACCCGAGTAGGTTTGCGCGATGGCTCGGTACTGCTCGAACCCCTCTACACGTACCGGCTTTTTCTCATAGGACACCACCGTAGCATTGCCGGTGCCCACTTCTTCCTCGAGCACGTAGGTTCCAAAGGTGCGCGGATAATAGCTCAAGGGCGATACGAACTCGAAGACGAAGTTCTCCTGATCCATAAGTGACACGTTGCACTCCAAGAGCGCCATAACGATGCGCATGATAGGCGCATTAGCCGCAAGGGAATGCGAGTATTTATCACGCTTCTCCTTCAATAGCGCTTCGTCGACATCGGGAAAGTACGACGACCACGGATTCACGCCTGCAGCGCGACAGCGCCTCCACGAGCGCGCGACCTCAGGCCGCACCACATCTTCGTCTACGACGCCCGTGGTAACGAACGTCCTCCATGCCTCTGCCATACGCTTGCGGTCGTACATCTAAGCCTCCTGCATGCTCCCGATTACGCCTTGCCCTCAGTCGTCCGCCCCCGTTTGCACCGTCCAGCGCCTGCGCGCCTGCGATTCTATGCCAAGCGACTCTCGGTATTTGGCAACGGTGCGCCGCTTGATTTCCACACCGCGCTCGTTTAGCGCCTCAGTGATTTTCGCATCGCTCAAGGGTCGCTGCTTGTCTTCTTCCTCCACAATGCGCTTGATCATCTGCTTGATTTCGAATGACGAGACCCCTGCTCCTTCGCCGGCATCGGAGCGGGGCAGCGCACGCGTGAAAAACATCTTGAGAGGAAACGTTCCCCACGGCGTCTGCACGTATTTGCCCTGCACGGTACGGCTGATGGTGGATACATGCACCCCTAGCGCATCTGCCGCCTGCTGCATGTTCATAGGAGCAAGCGCACCGCCGCCCATCAGGAAAAACTTAAACTGCCGCTCCACAAGAAACGCTCCGAATCGCTCAAGGGTCCTGCTTCTGTGGTCAAGGTTGCGAAGCAGACGATCGGCCTCTTCGCGCTTTTCCGCAAGATAGGTGCGCGTAGCAACGTCCAATCCCTTGGATTCCATGAGCGAAACGTAATCGGCGTTGAGCGTCAGGCATCGCTCGAGGGCGCCCGCGACCTCCACCGTCAGCCGCGCGCCATGCCTTTGCACAATCAGATCGGGAACGATATAGCGCGCATCCGCCTTCTGGTAGAACGCCGCTCCAGGACGCGGATTCATCTCGAGCACAATGCGTTTGAATTCCAGCATGTCCCCCATGCCGACGCCCAGCGTCTTGGCAAGATGGCCCAAACGGTTTTCTGCCAGATCCTGCAAATGATCGCGCACCAGCGCGGTCAGCGCATCCCTGTTAGGGTCGCGCGCGTCGATCTGGAGCTCCAAACACTCCGAAAGCGACCGAGCCCCCACGCCCGCAGGCTGTATGCCCTGCACGATCTCAAGCGCTCGATCGACATCGGCGAGTTCGACACCGTGTTCGAACGCGACCACGCCCACATCGCCGGTATAGTATCCGTCGTCCGAAATGCCCTCGATTATGGCCTCCACGAGCGCTGCGGCATCGTGCGGCAGACCCAAGCACGACGCTTGAAGATGCAGGTACTCGCGTAGCGTTTCGGTTTCTATGCAATCGTCCTGGATGCGCGAGAAGTCCCAGTCTCCCACAAGGCCGGGCAACCTGCCCTCCGCATGCTTACGGCGGAGCTCGGAAAGCTCCTGATTGTCCGCCCGTTCCGTCTGCTCGAGCATGTCCTCATAGGAGTCTTCACTGGGCATTTCGGCAAAAGCGAGTAGATTGTCGTCGTAGTTCACCTCAAGCAGCGGGTTTGCCTCCGCCGCTTTGGATATGTAATCGGGAAGAGAGCTCACCGGCAGAGAGAGGATTTCGAGCCCCTGCAACGCCATGGGAGCAAGCGTTGTTTTGGTTTTCGCCTTAACAGTTGCACGGGAGGATGCCTGCATTTCGAGGCTTGCTTTGGCCATACTCCTCCTCTCACGCAACAAGCATCGCTTATTCTATCCGTTTTCGACCATGATTTCTATGCGACTTCCATGAATGAAAAAGCTTTAAGGAAATTTTGGCATGCTTTATGCTTGATTTTGTTTTGCTGCGCAAAAAAAGGGAGGGCGAACCCTCCCTTTTTTCTGCAAGGAATCCATTGAACGCCATCGGAGGATGGCAAAAAAACTAGCGCTGGCGCTTAGCCTCAGGAGCGGCCTCGGCGGGACCGGCGTATGTCTGCACGATGCTCGCATAGGTGCGCGCCTCATCGCCCACAACCTCGAGATCGGTATCCATCCAGTTGCGACGGCGAATGGCGACAAGCGCCCACTCCTTCGCAGAGCCCTTGATGTAGTTGGGGCTCTCCGGGTCGCCCTTAGCCCAGATCTCGCCAGAAGGCAGAGTGAGCTCCAGGTACATCGGAATCTCGGGATTGAAGGTAAGCCCGTTCACGTTGTACATGTTCGGACGGCCCTGCCACGACAGGAACAGCGTGGAGGTGATGCGGTCCTTCACCACGGGATCGATGCCCAGCGCGTCATAGATATCGACGGAATGGGCCCACAGCTCCATCAGGCGGGCGGACGCCAGCGAGCGGTTGGACATCGGCGGAATACCGGCAGCCCAGGGCACGCGAGCCTTGGGACCCTGCTCCATGAACGTAGAGTTCATCAGGGTGCGCTGTTCGCGCCAGAACGCCAGAATCTCGGCGCCGGTCATGTCCTGGCACTTCATGACATGATAGTGCTCGTCCTGGTCGGAGAACGCGTCCGCCACGGCGTTCACGCTCTCGCCGCGGCCGTTCAGCAGCTCGGCGGCACAGTAGTCGAACATCGCGATATGGGCGATGACGTCCTTGAGCTTCCAGGTGGTGCAGTAGGAAGCGGTCTTGTTCCAGTCCTCCTCGGTGAAGTCCTGGACCAGCACGTCAACCTGGGCCTGCTCCGCAATCAGATCGCCCATCGGGTCAAACAGTTCAGCCATTGTCATACCCCTTTCGATTGCTTTCGCTCACAGAAGGCGGCAACGCGCCGCCTTCCGCTATAAACAAATCCCCGGGACACAGGACGCAACAGCGAGTGGGCGTCCGATGCCTCAGATTGGCGCGTCTCGCGGCCGAGCGTATTTCATACATAAGGCCAAGCGAGAAAGCGCCGAGATGGGGCGCCCGACGCCCGTGCGGCGTCGCAGCGTCTCATCGAGTACTTCCGGCGGCTGCGAAGCCGGCGGAACCGACTAATCCTGGTAGAGTTTCTGGATAGCGCGGCCCGCGATGTGGATCATGATCTCGTCGGTGCCGGCACCGATGCGGTACACGCGCTGGTCGCGCCACAGACGCGAGATACGGCAATCCTTGGTGTATCCGATGCCGCCCATGACCTGCAGCGCAGTGTCGATGACCTCGAACGCAGCACGACCGCAGTACAGCTTGGCAACAGCGGAATCGATCTGCACGGGCTCGCCGTTGTCGATCTTCCAGGCCGTCTTGTACACCCAGTTGCGCATGTTCTCGATTTTCATGTACATCTCGGTGATATGCTCCTGGATGAGCTGGTTCTTTCCGATAGGCTTGCCGAACTGAATACGCTGGGTGGCGTAATGGGTGGCGTCCTCGAATGCGCACTCGGCGGCGCCCAGGCTCTGAGCGCACGCAATCAGGCGCTCCACCTCGAAGTTCACCATCGCCTGCATGAAGCCGTTGCCCTCGGTGCCAACCAGGTCCTTCTCCTCGAGCTCGACCTCCTCCATGTGCAACTCGCAGGTGTTGCCCATGTTCCAGCCGATCTTCTCCAGAGGCTCAATGGAGATGCCGGGGGTCAGGTTGCCCTCGTCATCGCGCAGAGGCACCCACCACATGGAGAACTTGGAACGGTTCTCGCGAAGCGACGCATCGTCCTCGGAATTGCGTGCCACGCACAGCATGTACTTGGAGTTCACGGCGTTGGTCATGAAGGACTTGCTGCCGTTGAGGTACACCTTGCCGTCGCGACGGGTGTAGGTGGACGCAAGGGCGCTGGAATCAGAGCCGGCGCCGGGCTCGGTGAAGCCCAGCACGAAGCCCGGATTTCCCTTCGCCACCTCGGCAAAGCACTGCTCTTTCTGCTCGTCGGAACCGTACTCGGTCATATCCTTCAGAGCGCACAGATTGCCGTAGATATAGATAGGCACGCCGTTTTTGCACATGCGCTCGGCAACCAGCATCAGCGTCTGGGTGTCAACGGGAGTTCCGCCGTACTGCTCGTCGAGGCCCAGCGACTGAAAGCCGTTCTCCAGAAGCGCGTCGGTGAACTCCTTGGGCCACACGTGCTTCTCATCGCACTCCTTGAAATACTGCTCGGTGCCGAAGCGCTCGCACACCTCGTCGACGCTCTCAAGCAGCAACTCCTGCTCCTCGGTCAGCTTGAAATCCATTGGCTTACTTCCTTTCTGCTCTTTTGCGGTCGAAGTAGTCTATGACATCCTTCAGGCGCACCTTTCCGGCGTCGTCCCTATGAAGGTCGTCGATGAATTGGACATAGCGCGGCTTTTTGTAGCTCGCTATATATTGCTTGCACGTCTCCTGCACGTCCTCGGCCGTAAGCGAAGCACCCGGAACGGGCTGCACCACAGCGGCCACCGCCTCCCCCATAACCGGATCCGATGTGCCGAACACGACGCAATCGGCAACCAGGGGGTTGCGCAGGATGGCGGTTTGAACTTCGTTGATGAACACGTTTTCGCCGCCGGACTTGATCATGTCTTTCTTGCGGGTCATCAGGTATAAATAGCCGTTTTCGTCGCGGCGCATGATGTCGCCCGTACGCAGCCAGCCGTCGGAAGTGAACGCATTGCGCGTGAGCTCCTCCTGCCCGTAATAACCCGACATGACCGCAGGCGACCTGACGATCGCCTCGCCCGGCTGGCCCTCCTCCACATCGAGCCCCTCATCGTCCACGATGCGAACCTCGAGCGTTTCCATAGGAGTACCCACCGAAGCGAGCTCAGGAACACGCCGGTCGACCATGTCGCGGGTGATGCGGATGCTGGTGCCGGTGCCGCTTTCGCTTTGGCCCCAGCCGTAGTTCACCTCGGTGTTGGGGAACACCTCGAACGCCTCGGAAATCACCTCGGGCGTCATTGCGCCCGCAGCGCTTTGCACGATGCGCACGCTGGACAGGTCGTAGTCCTTCACGTGCTCATCGCGCATGAGGCGCAGATAGGTGGTAGGCGGCAGTAGAATCATGTGCGTTACGCCGTACTGCTCAATCTGGGAGAGGATGTTCTGCGGGTCGAACTTGCCGCAGATCACCGTCGTCGCCCCAGACGAAAGAGCCGACATGAACCAGCTGTGCCCTCCGTGATGCTCGAGCGGACACTGGATAAGCGCTATCGGATGATCCATCTCCAGCATGCCGTTCGAGGCGATGCAGGCATGGATTTCCGTCAAGTCCTGCCGATGCGTGCGACAGGCCCCCTTGGGAAGCCCTGTGCTCCCTCCGGTGAACTGGATGCGCGACAGGGCCGACGGGTCCTTGAACAACGGCACCTCGGGGTCTATAGGCGCCTCGCTTGCCAAATCCCACAGTCGCGGTGCGAATGAGGTCGACGTACCTACACCCATGAGGGCAAGATCGGACTCGAAGTCGCTAAGAACCGCCTCCACCTTGTCGACAAATCTCTTGTCGAACACCAGAAGCTTCGCATCTACCGCGTTGGTCAAGAACGCGATTTCGCGCGAGATGAGGCGATAGTTCAGCGGCACGGCAACGGCGCCGATGCGTTGGATGGCCAAGTACACGCCCACCAACTCAATGCTATTGGGAATAAGGTAGGCCACCCTGTCGCCCGCGGTCACGCCGCGGTCGACAAATGCCCGGGCAATGCGGTCGGTAAGTACGTTCATTTCCTGATAGGTGTGAGTCACATCGTCGCATACGCATGCCAGCCTATCCGGATGCAAGCGCACATTCTCAAGAAACGGCTCTATGATGTTGTCGTAGTGCTCGTAGCCCATAGCGACAATCCCTCCATTGTGGCGCCTACGACGCCCTCCCTTTGCGGCCGACCCAGCATTGCTGCACGGCCTTGGCACGGCCCGCCCCACCC
>NZ_QIBX01000015.1 GCF_003725995.1 Slackia equolifaciens | reverse complement strand
CGAGTGGATGCGCTGGTTCCGCGAGGGGCGCATATCCCAGAAGCTCGGGTGGCTCACCCCGGACGAGCGCCGCGCGGCGCTGGGCTATCCGGTGCTGTAGGATGTACAAGAAAACGTCCGCGGTCCCGGTTTGTTCCGTATGGGATGTTGTTCATTGGTTTTGGGAAACGGTTCATGTTGGGGCGGTGGGACTTGTTTATGCCGAGCGGTTTACTTTCCCTGATTCTTTCACTTAGTAAGGCTGACAATGCGCTCATTGATTACGTCTTGATATTTGTTTCACGTGAAACATTCCGTTCAGGCAAAGCGCGGTCTTTATCTCGGTTCACTTCGTCTGCTTGGCTGCAGAAGAGGAATTGCTATGGGTTGAGGCTGTCATAGGTCTGGTTGGTTTGACAAAAGTTCTTGGTTCGAGAACTTTTGTCAAACCAACCAGGAAACCAACCAGGAAACCAACCAGGAAACCAACCAGGAAACCAACAAGGAAACCAACCAGGAAACCAACCAGGAAACCAACCAGGAAACCAACCAGGAAACCAACCAGGAAACCAACCAGGAAACCAACAAGGAAACCAACCGTGAAACCAACCGTGAAACCAACCTAGATCTACAAAGACAGACACTCTCGTCTCATTGGAAGCCAATACGATTGTGCATAAAGGAGTAAATGCATCCACGCTGTGGAGCATGCGAGACCACCTCGGTGTATGAACGCTTCTCAGCTACGCTTCGTTATACGGGTCCATCCCTTTTATACGCTCCTGCACCCCTTACTTATATATATGTAAGGGAGAGCGCGAGACGATAGAAAGATGTCTGGGGATGACTCACGTAAATCACGGATCACGGCACTCATCTTCAACATGAAACAACCGATATGGGAATCCCATGAGGTCAATTGCGCGAGAGATGGATGGGGATGAGTCGTTATAAACGGGGATGAGCTGTTGAGGGAACGTACATAAGTGTCATGTAGTCGATACCCGTTGATATCTGCTGCCAATGAATCCTCTTTGCTGAGCCTGGGAGCTTGTCAAACAAAAGAAAGAAAATAATGAAGCAACCTCCTGCAGGTCATCTGTGCAAGGGTTACGGAGTATAATATCGAATCCGACGCTTCCGTCAGCAATGATAGCCATGTTTCACGTGAAACATGAGCTCCTGACTTTGGTTATAGAGTGTAGCCTGCTTGGTGCACCTTCTATATAACAGTAATAACGCAGTAGAGGAGGAATCTGTGGGCTTATTCGATAGCTTCAAGCGTCAGGCAAATCGTTTTCATACAGAAACTGACCCAGAGCAGAGCGTTACCTCATCAGCAATTGATTCTCGAGACGAGGAAGCAGCGGCCACTCCGTTGCAGGATGCGCCTCGGGATGAAGATGCTCGCGAGGAAGAGGGTAACTCTTCCGCGGATGAGCGAGAAACGGTTGTTTCACGTGAAACATCCGATGAGGAAGAGACTGCCCAGTCTGCGGCTGATATGTACGTGGCTACACCTATTAAGTCCTATGCAGAGAAGAAGCCTGTGAAGCATGTGGTTGGAACCACGAAAGTTATTGCCATCCTGAATCAGAAGGGTGGCGTGGGAAAATCCACCACGGCAATAGATCTTGGGGCAGCGTTGGGAGAGCTCGGGAAACAGGTGCTTCTTATCGACCTTGATCCGCAGGGCAATACCTCAAGCGGTCTTGGCATAGAGAAGAACCGCCTCGACCAATGCATCTACGATGTGCTTCTAGGCGAAGCATCGTTAACCGATGTAATTATTCCCGATGTATGCGAAGGTCTTGATGTAGCGCCCGCAACCATCAATCTTGCTGGCGCTGAGGTGGAGCTGGTCGCTGAGATGGCTCGTGAAAACCGCCTTAAGGAAGCGACAGGTGCGGTTCGTGGTCGCTATGACTACGTATTCATCGATTGCCCGCCTTCGCTCGGCCTGCTCACCATCAATGCATTGGTCGCTGCTGACAAGTTGCTTATTCCCATCCAATGCGAGTTCTATGCGTTGGAGGGCGTTACCAAGCTGCTTGATTCCATGAAGCGTGTAAAGACGCACCTCAACCCGAGCCTCGATATCTTTGGCGTGTTGCTGACGATGTACGATGGTCGCACGACGCTATCCAAGCAGGTTGCGAGCGAAGTGCGAAACTTCTTTGCTAAGCGTGTGTTCGATGTAGTAATTCCCCGTTCGGTGAAAATTTCCGAAGCCCCCAGTTTCGGTCAGCCTATTACGCAGTACGATCCGACCGGAAAAGGCGCAGAGGCTTACCGTGCACTTGCGAAGGAAGTGATTTCTCGTGGCTAAAAACACCAAAGGCGGCCTTGGACGCGGCCTTGATTCTCTCCTGGGAGGGTATGAGGCAGCTATGCAGCCCGCTCGTCCGGCGGCATCCTCTTCGGAGGTGGAGCGTGAGAAGACTCCCGCGACTCCCACTCCTGCAGTTGATTCGGTTGAACGCAGGATAGCTCCTGCAAGAACCGCCGAGAGGGAAGTCATTAGGGAGGAGGATCTTCCTCAAGAGGAGCGTGCTGTTCTCGACGGAGAAAAAAAGGAGTCTTCGTCGATTAAGTCCGCGACGGAATCGGTTAAACCGACTATTGCAGTCAAGGATGTGATTGCAAAGAAGGAACTTATCGAAGATAACGATGGCGTGACTATCGTGGGCGTCGTTGAGCGCGTTCCCCAAACGTCTGCACAGCAGGGCGCTTCTCCCCATGGGGGCATCTCGCAGAATCCCACCACTGTGTCTTCCGCTGCTTCCGTGCGTCCCGCCAATACGATTGGGACTAACGCTGCCAAGGAGAAGCTCGCTGCTGACGCACTGGAGGGCAACAATATTGCTGTTGAAGTCGATATAGAACGCGTTAAGCCCAATCCTGATCAGCCCCGCATGCATTTCAATAAGGATGAACTCGAGGAACTCTCCTCCTCCATCCAAAAAGACGGTCTTCTTCAGCCAATTGTTGTACGCAAGGTCGAGGATGATTACGAAATCATTGCTGGCGAGCGTAGGTGGCAGGCGTGCAAGCTTGCCAAGATGGAAAAAGTGCCGGTCCGTGTGATAGAGGCCGACGATATGAAGGTGCTCGAGCTTGCTCTCATTGAAAACCTTCAGCGTAGCGACCTTAATCCCATCGAAGAGGCCTACGGATACAAGCGCATGATGGAGCGCGGCGGTAGAACTCAATCAGAAGTGGCTGCGGCTGTGTCAAAGGGTCGCTCTACCATTGCCAATGCGCTTCGTCTCCTCGATTTGCCCGAGGAAGCGCAACAATTGCTGTATGAGGAGCGCATTACGGCCGGTCATGCTCGTGCGATTCTCTCTATTCCTACCGAAGAGGGACGTCAGAAGCTGACCGATAAGCTGAAGAAAGAGAAGCTCTCTGTACGTGAGGCGGAGTCCATCGCTCGACTTTTTGCTGGAAGGGCCAAAGCTGCTTCTCAGCCTCCGCGTCCTCCGATGCCTAAGATTTACAAAACTACGGCGAAATCTCTAACTGAAGAATGGGGTACCAAGGTTCGCATTAGGAGCGCAAACGGTAAAAACAAAATCGAAATCGAATTCAAGGATGAGGAAGATCTACAGCGTCTTCTCGAAAAGATGCATGAAGGTCACGAGGAAGCATAGATTTCATGGCGGAAATTAAGGCATATTCGCTGAATGAGATGGGGCAACTCTTTAAGGAAAAGGGGTTGCCCCTCTTTAGAGCTAAGCAAGTGTATCAATGGCTCTATCAAAAAGGCGCTCGGTCTTACGAGGAAATGACCAACCTGCCAAAGAGCCTACGAGAGGCATTGGCGTCGGAACTTCCCTTATTTCCTGCAAACGTAGTGGATAAGCAGGTTTCTCTCGATGGAACGCGCAAGTACATCATCTCCTTTGCCGATGGTGCGGCAACCGAGATGGTGGCTATTCCCTCTCAAGACCGACTTACCGTATGCTTTTCGACCCAGGTTGGCTGCGCTATGGCCTGTGCGTTTTGTGCGACGGGTCATGAGGGCTTTACCCGCAATCTCCTTCCTGGTGAGATGGTTGAGCAGGTGCTTATTGCGCAGAATGATATGGGCCGCCGCGTTAGCAACCTTGTAGCCATGGGTCAAGGCGAGCCATTTCTCAATTACGACAATGTGAGAAAAGCGCTCGATATTTTGAACGGGGATCAAGGGCTTAATATCGCTGCTCGAAGGATTACCGTGTCGACCTGCGGAATTTTTCAAGGCATTGAGCGATTTTCTCACGAGCCTGAGCAATTCACTCTGGCCGTGTCGCTGCATTCGGCGGTGCAAGAAACGCGAGATGAGCTCATGCCTAAGGTGGCAAACCAGCCACTTAAGGAGCTTCATGAGGTTCTTCGCAGATATCAAGACCTTTCGAAGCGACGTATAACGTTTGAGTATCTGATGATCTCGAAAAAGAATGACGATGAGAAGCATCTGCAGGCGCTGATTGATTTTTGTCGTGGGTTGAGTTGCCATGTCAATATCATTCCGCTCAACGAGATTGACGATTCACCGTTCAAGCCTGCTTCGCATCGCAGCATTGAACGCTTTATCGAGCGACTTCAAGAATCAGGAACCGAAGCAACTCTTCGACAATCACGCGGTGGGGATATTGCGGGCGCTTGTGGTCAGCTCAAAAATAAGAAAGGCTATTGAGTCGATTTCGTGAGCGTAGGTGGATTGCGGGCTTATTCTGGATTCGGTGGCTCTTCGTCCTGGATTGAGTCGATTACGTGCGCGCGGGTGGATTGTGGGCGCGCTTCTACGTGATTATATGCACGCGGCTACATGGTTGCAGATGTGCAGCCGTACGCTAAATGAGTGCATTAAGAGCCTGTTCGTAAAAAAGACCGCCTAGAAAGGCGGTCTTTTTTACGCTTTACATCAGAATTGAGTAATCCTGTGGCAGCCAGGTGGCTTCGGCTGATAGTCGGCGCTTGCTGAATGACTCCTACAGAGCGTCGGCGGCCTTCCGGTAGCCAGCCTTGTGCATGCCCTCGAATTTTGCGGTCATCTCGAAGAAGTGAGCGATATCCTCAAAACCCTCTTCGCGCGCGACCTTGGCAAACTCGGGGTACATGCTCTCCTCCTCATACTGCTCGCCAGCGGCGGCATCCTGGAGGTTCTTCTTCACGTCGCCGAACATGCCCATGTACACGGCTTCGGCCAGAGCGTGGGCGGTTTCCTCGGCCATGGGGCGATCGAAGGCGGCTGCGGCCTCTTCCTCGCCGGCCTCCTTGGCGATCTGCTGCCACAAGGTGTACTTACGGTTGGCCTGGGACTCGCCGGCAAAGGCGGCAGCCAGGTTCTCGGCGGTCTTGGTGCCGCTCACATCGGGCAGCTCGTACTCATAGAAAGCGGCCTGCTTGGCATGGCACATGGGGCACTCTTCGGGGGCGGAGCCAACATGAAGATAGCCGCACACCTTGCAACGATAGATTTTCATGGCATCCTTCTTTCTTATTAGGACAGAGTTGCAATAAGAACTGACACAATGATACTGCTTCGATGTGTTCTGTCAACGAAAATCACTCAACCTATACGGCATGCGATATATTGGGTGCGCAACGATACAACCAGCGCGCCGCGATGCATCAAGCGTCGGCGGCGCGCCCGCGCGTAAGGATGAAAGATGGCCTATTCCGGTAATCCCAAAGATTATTCGGTCGCTGTGGTGTACGGCGGCACGAGCGGAGAGCGCGAAGTCTCCCTGAACTCTGGCGCATGCTGCGCCGATGCGCTTAAAGAGGCGGGTTTTGCCGCCACGCTTATAGATTCTGCTTCTAAGGAAGATTTAAAGCGCCTTATCACCGACGATTTCGATGTCGCATTCCTCGCGCTTCATGGCAAGGGCGGCGAAGACGGTTCTATTCAGGGCTTTCTGCAAACGGTGGGCATTCCCTATACCGGGTCGGGCATTCTCGCCAATGCCTTGGCCGTAAGCAAGCCGCGCGCCAAGGAGTACTACGCTGCGGCGGGTCTGCGCGTGGCGCCTTCCATGGCGGTGGGAAAGAACGATGTGCTCGATGATGCCGATATGGAAGAAATCGTAGAGACGGTGGGTATCCCTTGCGTGGTGAAGCCTTCCACCGAAGGTTCTTCTTTGGGGATGACCATCGTTAAAGATGCGTCTGACCTGCGAAAAGCAATTGATGTTGCTCTTGCCGTCGATGACGAGGCCATGATAGAAGCCTTCATCGAGGGAACCGAGCTTACCATCGGCGTGCTGGGCACCGAGGATCCTTTTGCGCTGCCCATCATCCAGGTGGTTCCCAACCAGGACGAGTTCTATAACTATCACGCTAAGTACGCCGAAGGCGGTAGCACGCATCTTTGTCCCGCCCCCGTGTCGGCTGAGGTCACCGAAGAGGCTCAGAACATGGCGGTTGCGGCTCACTCCATTCTTGGCTGCCGCGGCATTTCTCGCAGCGACTTTATGCTGGATGCGGAGGGTCAGTGCTGGATTCTGGAGACCAACACTCTGCCCGGCATGACCAACACCTCGCTTGTGCCCGATGCGGCGCGCGTGGCGGGCATGGAATTCCCTCAGCTGTGCGAAAAGCTCATTGAATACGCGCTGGAAGATGAGTAGCCTTCGCATTTGAGTAGATCACGAAGACGCTGCGGGGCGAATCGGTGGGAAAGTCCCGCAGCGTCTTGTTCTGATGCTCGTGAATCTGAAAAGGCTCCAACTCGGTCGCAAGGGCTGTTGATTGAATGAGACGCGCAATATGCTTTTGGGTGCGCTCTTTAAAACAGGCCCAGCGAATGCAGGATCCATGCGGCGAGCGCAACAAGGGCGATGATGAATGCCCAGCTCACCACATAGCATCCAGGGTTTTTCCTGCGTGCCTGGTCAAGTACCTTGTCATGCAGGGTGCGATGATCCTTGAGTATGGCGGTTCGTCCGCTCCCCTGCGGCATTTTCACCTTGGCGCCGGGCTGCCAAGAATCGGGGTCGGCCACAATTGCCTCGACCGCGTTTGCGTTCAGATCGGGGTCGGGGCGCAAGCCATCGCCTGCGCGGCGGGCAAAAGCGGCAACGAACTGCTCAAACTGCTCGGCGTAGCGAGGGGCGAAGGCAATTACGGCGGCCTCGCCCCAATAGGTGCCCGTCTCGCCTCCGTCGCTGAACGCGGTGAAGCTCAAAACATAGCGTATCTCCCAGCCTTTTGCCTGGTAGAGCGCTAGTTTATGAGACATTGAGGGGTCAAGGTGACCAATGAATGCACCGTAGGGGTTTTTCAGCCACGCTTGCTGTCGTTTGTCGTCGTCAAGCTGGAATTCGACGCTTCCAACGTCGCCCACCGCGTTGTCGGGGCCTGAAAGCGATGCGCCCATTTTCTTATCGGTCGCGACAAAGCGGGCGTATGATCCGAAATATACATCTGAGGCGTTGAAATGTGCCATGGAGGCCCTTTCGTGCTAGGCTAATGGATACTGATAAAATCGACGAGATTGCGACATATAAACTATGAGTGTATACGACTTTATCACCGAAGGCACGCCAAAAGATGTATGCGAGCGCTATGCGACGCTCTGCGATATGGCAGCCCGCTCCGATTTTGGCGAGCTCGATCGCAATGTGGTTATTCTCGACACCGAGACGACGGGTTTTTCCCAGCATCATGACGAATTGACGCAGATCGCCGCCGCACGTATGGAATGCGGAAAGGTGACCGATTGGTTCGTGACGTTTGTGAATCCGGGGAAGCCTATTCCTGAGGACGTGGCGCGCCTGACAAACATTCATGACGAGGATGTGGCGGATGCTCCGCTGCCCGATGAGGCCCGCGCCCGCCTTGTTGAGTTTGTGCGGGATGCCACCGTGGTCGCCCACAACGCGGCCTTTGATAAGGGGTTTACCACCAAGAGCCCTTCGGGCTATCCCCTGCTCGAGAACCTTTGGGTTGATTCGCTCGACCTGGCGCGCATCGCCCTCCCCCGCCTGAAATCCCATCGCCTGATCGATTTGGTGAGGGCATTCGATGCACCTATATCCACCCATCGCGCCGATGCCGACGTGGAAGCGCTGTGCGCGGTGTACCGCATCCTGCTTGCCGCGGTGTCCAGCATGCCGCTTGACCTCGTTGAGCATATTGCGGCCCTCGCGCCGGTAGAGGAATGGCCTACGGGTGCGGTGTTCTCATGCATGGCGAACCACATGGCAGCACTCGAGGAAGCGAAGTCCGGCGCGGGCATCGAACGCAAACGTTACCCCCTCACTATCAGGGGAATGCGTCATGCGCGCCTCTCCACTTCACAAAAAACCGCAGGTCAAACGGCATCCGATAGCATCGTGGCCGCGTCGGAATCGGCACGGATCGCCTCAACGCAAGCGGCCTCCTATGCTCCGTTTGAGGCGCATGTGTCATCCGCGCAGGCCGTCGTGGAGTTTCCCGATGCGAGCGAAATCGCGCAGGCATTTACGGCTGAAGGTATCGTGGGCGGCCTCTACGAGGGTTTCGAACCGCGCGAAGAGCAGGCGGTCATGGCCGACCAGGTGCTGAAGGCGTTCTCCACGGGAACGAACCTTGTGGTGGAAGCGGGCACCGGCGTGGGCAAATCCATGGCGTATTTGCTGCCTAGCGCGCTTACCGCCGTGCGCAATCATATTCCGATCGGTGTTGCCACCAAAACGAATGCCCTGCTCGATCAGATCGTCTATAAAGAGTTGCCCCTGCTTGCCCAGGGTCTTGCGGCAAAAGGTGAGGGCGACCTTACCTATGTGGCGCTCAAGGGGTTCTCGCACTATCCCTGCCTGCGACTGGTTGATCGCGTTGCCCACGACGGCGCGCGCACGGTCAATGTGGCCGGCAAGGACGTGAGCCAGGCGCCCTCTATCGCGGCGTTGCTTTCGTTCATCGAGCAGACCGATTACGACGATATCGACGGCCTCAAGCTGGATTTCAAGGCGCTGCCGCGTTATTCGTTCACCACCACGTCGCGCGACTGCCTGCGTCGCAAATGCCCGTATTTCGGCACGCAGTGCTTTGTCCACGGCCTGCGCAAAAAGGCCGAGACGGCTGACATCGTGGTCACCAATCATTCGCTGTTCTTCTGCGACCTTGCGGCCGATGGCGGGCTTTTGCCTCGCGCGCGCTATTGGGTGGTGGATGAGGCCCACGGCGCCGAGGCGGAAGCTCGCCGCGCCCTGGCTATATCCCTCGATGCATCGGAAATGGTGCGTCTGGCGAATCGCCTGGCATCCGACGACGCCAAGCGCAACGTATTCGTGCGCACTGAGCGCCGCGCCCCGCTGGATTCTGGCAGCCAACCCGAGGCGAGCACGCTCTTCTTCGGGCTGACCGAAAAGGCGCGTTCGCGCGGAAAGGCGTTCGCTGAAGCGGCAAGCGAGCTGGCTCATCACATGAAAGACCTGTTGGCGTGCGATACCAACCGCAGCAATAAAGGTTATGAGAATATAGAGATTTGGATAAACGATCAGATTCGCCAAGATTCTCGCTTCCAGGCGTTGCGCGGCTTTGGGCGCACGTTCCGCGAGGCGGCAGAGCGCCTGATCACCTCGGGAAACGAGCTTATCGCATTCCTCGAAGGCGTGGACGGGGTGGCCGATTGTCAACGCGAGATAGCAACCGTGGTGATCGATGCCAAGGAAATGCTTCAGGCAAGCGAGCTCATTCTTGAGACGGGCGACCCGCGTTTCGTGTATTCTGCCAAGCTTTCGCGCAAACCAGAGCGTGTGGCCGAATCGCTCCAGGCGCAGATTGTCGATATCGGTCAAACTTTGGGCGAGACGCTGTACGAGAACACCGAAAGCGTGGTGTATGCCAGCGCCACTATCACCGTGGGCGGCGAGTTCAAGACGTTTATGAACGCCATGGGCCTCGGTGCCGGCGAATCCTCGCGCGCAGAAACGTGTCTTTTGGGTTCAAGCTACGATTTCGATGCGAACATGCGCGTGTTCGTCATCAAAGATATCCCCGAGCCTAATCAACCGGGATATCTGGATGCGCTCGAGGGGCTTCTCGCCCGCGCACATGTGGCGCAGCAGGGCAGCATGCTCACCCTGTTTACCAACAGGCGCGAGATGGAGGCGTGCTTCGAGGCGGTTGACCCCGCTATGAAAGAGCACGGCCTGCGCTTGGTATGTCAAAAATGGGGCGTTTCCACCAAGGGGCTGCGCGACGATTTCCTCAAAGACGAGCATCTCTCGCTTTTCGCTCTCAAGAGTTTCTGGGAGGGCTTCGACGCGCCGGGCGCCACGCTCAAGGGCGTCATCATTCCCAAACTGCCTTTTGCGAAACCCACCGATCCCCTGTCATGCGAGCGCGCGCAGCGCGACTCGGCTGCGTGGTCGCACTATACGCTGCCCCAGGCGGTGATTGAAGTGAAGCAGGCTGCAGGTCGCCTGATCAGGTCGTCTACCGATACCGGCGTGCTCGTTTTGGCCGACCGTCGCCTGTTGACCAAGGGATACGGGCGCTCGTTCCTCAAGTCGCTGCCGTCGCAGAACATCACGACTTGCACCATCGACGAGGCGGTGCTCGCCATCGGAGCGCTCGCGCGTATATCGGATGCCGCCGATTCGCGCGATTCCGGCGGGTCGGGCAATGCCGGCGGGGATTTCTAGGCGGCTGTCGTGGCACGCAATCTCAGCCATACGCACCTGTTCAGGGGCATCGCCGAAAATCTGCATATCAAGGGCAACACGGCGGGCACGTCCAACGAGCTTTCTCTCTCGGTGCTCGATGAGCGCCGAGAGAAGGCCGACGGCAAATCGTCGTCCACGCCGCGTCCGTCGCGCCTCAACAAGGTGTCGGTGTTCGCCGTGGAAAGCCGAAAGTCGCGTAAGGAGAAAAAGGCCGAAGGCTCTCCCACCGGCGCCGATGTGGCGGGGTACGCCCTTGACCTTTCGGCGCGCGGACGAGCGGCGCGGGCACGCAAGCGCGCGCTCGACAATCCCGAGGCCGAAATTCGCCGCCGCAAATCCGCACGCCGCGCCCGGCGCATCGTTGGCACGGTGGTGGCTGCGGCGGCATCCATTGCGGTGATCGCCTATGCCGGCGTCTATTTTTGGAATGCGTATCAACAAAATGTTGAAAATCTGACGGTGCTGGGCCAGGCCATGCAGGAGCTCGAAGCCGCTGACGAGGTGGTGCTCGCCGCTGACGCCCTGGTTACGGACGGCTTGGGCGATGCATCGGATGAGGATATCGATTCTCTTATCGCGCGCATGGATGACGCACGCGTGCGTATCAATGCGGCGGCCGCGTTTGGCGAGACGGCCTACGAGTCCATGGACGCCTCGGCCGATCGCGAGGCGGCGCTCAAGGCGCAAGAAAGCGCTAACGCCCGCACCGAGCTTTTGGACGGCGCCACGTCGATCATCCAGGCGGAAGTCCAGGCGCGCACTGCATCCGCGCAGATCCAGCAGTGCTGGAATGCGCTTGTTGAGGCGGATGGCCTGCTCAAGGAGGCGGCAGCCATGGTGACCGAGACCACCAACGAGAACGTGAAAGCGTCTGAAGAAAAGACCCAGCAGGCGAACGACCTGCTCAATGAGGCATCTGCGTCGCTTTCCGCCGCGCAGGAGGCGTATCCTTCGGCTGATTTCTCGGATTTTAGCGCTTATATCGACAAGCGTCTCGAGGCCATTGGGTATGCGCTTGCGAGCAACGATGCCATTTACATCCAGGACAAGGCCACCGCCGACGAGCAGAACGCGCTCTACAATCAAGCCGATGCCGAGGCGGTGGAACTGGCGCAGAAGCTTCCCGAAAACCCGGCGCAGCCCGTGGAGGATGCTCTCGCTGCCGATACGCAGCAGGCGCGAGACGATTACCTTACCACGCGCGAGGCGGCGGCTCAGTCTGATGCGTATATTCGAGATTATCTGGGCGGAGGGCAGTAAATGCGCCCGGATGAGGCACGATGGGCTATACTATTGAACGAATATGCCCGTATTCGAATAAGGTATTGCGAACGATAAGGTGTAAATATGAGCACACCGATGGACCACATAGCGTATCTCTCGCAAGAGATTGGCGCCCGCCCCTCCGGTACGGAGGAAGAGCAGCAAGCGGCGCTCTACATTACCGATCGCCTCCAGAAGGATGCGCATCTCTCGGCGAACATCGAGGATTTCGCCTGTTCAAACAATCCTGGGCTTGCGAAGGTGATATGCCATGCCATCGCCATCGTGGCGGTGCTGCTCTCTATTGTGCTGCCGATCACGGCTATCCCCTCTGCGGTGGTGGCGCTTCTTGCCGCCGCGGTTTTGTTCCTTGAAACGTTTGATAAACCGGTGATCTCGCAGCTGTTCATGAAAGGCATCAGTCAAAACGTCGTGGGCAAATACGAGCCTGTGCGCGATCCCGATAGCGCCGGCGCCCGCCGACGCAAGGTGATTCTGGTTGCTCATTACGACAGCGGCAAACTGAGGCGCGATCTGGCGCGCCCGCTCGTAGCCATCCGCCGCGTGCTCGACATTGCCGTGCTGGCGGCGAGCGTGCTCATTCCTGTGTTCATCCTTATTACGGCGATTGCGTTTAGCAACGTTCAGGGTGCCGGAGCCATCGCCATCATCGTAATCAAGGCTATTTTGGCCGTTATCGTGCTTATTCCTGTGGTGTTCTATATCATGGAGAAGGTTTCCGATTACAACGAGGCGGCCAACTCCAATGCCGCTGGCGTGGCCGTTATGCTTGAGGTGGCCCGCCGCCTTGGCACGGGAGAGGTAAGCTCTTCGCCCATCGCTTCCGGCGTCATGCATGACGAGCATGCGGCGCGCGAGGCTGGTGTGGTGCCCGAAGGTGCGACCATCAGCTACGAATCCGATGCGTCCGATGGGCTTTCCGCCGCGAAGGCCGCCGTTGCGGCCATGACGGGTGGAGCCGTGCATCATGGGGTGCGCGATATCGCCGATAACCTGGTGCAGGTGAAAGATGCGCCTATCTCTGCTCCTGACGATGCCGCCGTATCAAAGGCGCGCCAGGAAACGCGTACCGCGCTAACGAGCGCGCCCGCCGGCACGCTGGCCGAGGCGGCCGCGAAGGCTGCCGCGCTCCACGAGCAGGCCGAGCAGCGTGCCGCCGAAGAGGCTGCGGCAATTGAGCGCGCAGCGCAGGAGGCCGCCGCGCGCGAGGCTGAAGAACAGCGTGCCGCCGAAGAGGCCGAAGCTGCTCGCGCTGCTGCGGCGGCAGAAGCTTCTAAGCCGGCAACCGTGCCCGATTGGTATAAGAAGGCCACCGAAAAAGCCCGCATCAAGGCAGAGCAATCTGGCGAGCACGAGGAGGCTGCCCAGTATCGTTCCCGCTATGCCGACTTCCCGTCGGATAGCCAGGAATCTTCTCCCGCAGAAGAGCCCGAGGCTCACATTGAGAGGGCTCACGATGCGCAGCTGCATCCTTCCAATATGGAATCCTCCCAGGTTGAAGGCAATGTTTCCCGTGAAACCGCTACGGATGTCGCAGTGATGGCCCAGGCTGCCGCTGTTTCCGCACCCGCAGATTCTGTCGCCGCAGCCAACGATGCCCCTGCCCCTATGGCCGCAGCGAACGCCGGGGCAACCACCGCCATGCCCGCATTGGGCCAGCAGGGCAAGCTCGACTTGGGCGCCCTGCGCGCCGCGGCGCAGGCGGGCGTTTCGACGGCAGACGAGCAGACTCAGCAAGCACAGCAGCCCCAGCAGGCCACGTCCGAGGAGGTGCCTCCGGCAATCTCGGGCGCTGCAACCACGCGTCTGCCGCAGATGATGTACTACACGCCGCCAGTCGATCGTTCGGATGTCATGCGTGACCGTGCGCAAAAGAATCGCGTGACCGTTTCGGCCGAGGGCATCGAGCAAGCTGCCACCATGGACGCCGCCGAGGCATCTTCGCCTACAGGTTTTGAGCAGGCGCCCATCCCCGCGCAGGTTGATGCTGCGTATGGAACGCCGCTCGCGGCGGATCAGATGGCTGCACCCGTTGAGCAGCCCTCGCCCATCAATCAGGCTGCGCCTCAGTCTGGCGCCGTCGTCGCTGCTCCTGCTGCTGACCAAGGGCGCGTTCTCAAGGCGAATATCCCCGTGGTTAATCTGCCTCAGATCACGCTGCCTCCTATCTCGGCGCCGGAGCTCAAGTCCGTATCGTTCGAGGAGTTCCGTCAGCGCGCGCCTTTGGCGAACGTGGCGGATGCGCATGGGCAAGATGCCGCGAAATCTTTGCTCGCCACCACGCTGCCTTCCATCGAGGGCCCCGATGCCGATGCGACCGTTGGCATGCCTGCGGTGCAGGATAAGCCCCAGAGTGTGAGTCTCACCGGCAGCTTTGCCGCCGTGGAGGCCATAGGCTCCAAGCCCGTGGGTGACGAGCTGGTCGATGGACTTGATCCCGAGGATATCTATGTGGATGACGCGGACGATTCGTCATTCGACGCTGAATTTACCGAGACGGGCGCCTTTGCCGGCCCGGGGTATGTGGAAATGCCTCAGTCGCGCATAGGCAAGTTCTTTGGCAAGTTCCACCGCAAGAACAAGAAGGATGAAGAGAGCACCCACGACTGGCTGGGCGTGGATGAGAATTTCGACGCGCGCTCGGTGGGCAAGGCCCGCGGCGGCTGGGAAAGCTTCCGCGACGAAGAGGACGATTGGAACGGAGGCGCGTTCAGCAGCATTCGTGCGCGTATGGGTCGTGGCGGCGAACCTGCGGATGAACCCGCCCATGATGCTCAGCTTCACGAAGAAAGCCGTCGCGCCATGGACGCCGGTCCCTCTGTTTCCGCCGATGAGTTCGCGGCGGTTGCGGCCATGGCAGCCAGCAAGGTTGCCAAGGACGAGGGCGTGGCACCGGTCCCCCATGCCGATTTTGACGATATGCAGCAGATTTATTCCTTCGCGTCGGGCGATATAAACACCGAGGTGTGGTTCGTGGCGTTGGGTTCTGAGCTTGCCGAGCAAGGCGGCATCAAGGCGTTCTTGGCCGACCATGCGTCCGATATGCGCGGCGCTCTGATCATCAACCTTGAATCGCTTGGAGCGGGCGACCTGTGCTACCTGGAGCGGGAGGGCTCGTTCAAGCAGATGGGATGTTCGCCCCGCATGAAGCGTTTCATCCGCAAAGCCATTCAGGCATCGGGCGTCGACCTTGGCGGTGCCACGGTGGATTGGCGCGAAAGCCCCGCGAGCTACGCGATGAAGCACCGCGCGCAGGCCGTCACCATTGCCGGCATGGATGGCAACAAGCCCGCGCTTATGGGCGAGGCCGACGATGTGATCGAAAACATCGATGAGCAATCCCTCACCCGAGCCGCCGATTTCGTGGTAGAGATGCTCAAGAACATCTAACACCGTTCCAACGTTGTTGTTATGCTGCGTCGGCACATGTCGGCGCAGCTGTTTTTTTGGCCGCATGTGCGTGGCATCTCTACGTGCTTTATGCCCTCAACGCAAATTCCATAGGGGGAGGGGGCGTAATAAGGTATCATTGTCGCGTTGGTAAACGGCGTACGCTGCCGGTGAAATGGGGCGATGCCCCGTATGACATTGGAGGTAAGAATGGCTATCGAGGCGTATTGCGTGAAGTGCAAGGCGAAGAAGGTCATGCAGGACCCCGTTGAGAGCGTCACGAAGAACGGCAAGCCCATCACCAAGGGGAAGTGCCCTGACTGCGGAACCACCATGTGCCGCATTGGCTCCACGAAGTAGCTTCGGTTCCAAGGCCATCACGAAACTCATGATCCGAACAGCCTCCCATTCCTCCGTAAGGAATGGGAGGCTTTCTTTTTATCATTCGAAAAAAAACCGATGAATCAATAGCAGGCAAGAACCCCGTTTCGGCGGGGTTCTTTACGATTGTTTCCTATGGAGAAATGGGCGGTAGCGAAGACGATGCTATAATGGAGCCGTCAGCGAAGCCCGCCTAGTTGAGCGTCCTAAACTAAACTAGGTGACTGCGGGTGACGCCGATTACTTGTTGGGAGCGGCGCTATTCATGCCGCTCTTCTCTTTTTCTACTCGACATCTTCCGCTTCTTCCAAATCGATAGACGATTCCTACGAGGCTTATAAGAAAGCCAAGAACGGAGCAAGCCTCTACGAGGCAATCTATTTACGGATAAACAGTTAAACGGTTGTTCTTTAAACTGCCCGAAGGACAGTCATTTCAAATTGGCAAGAAATTGCATTGAACGTCATTCTGACGCAAAAAACTCTTTTTAATGTCATCTTGAACAGCCAAAACAACCGCCTACCGCTGAGCTGCGCGCGCCATGCCGCTTATCGATTGGCTTAAAAATACTCTAATTAAGGTTCACTTAAAGAGAGTAAAGCTTTAGACTAATAACTTATCTATAGGCACCAAGGGATACCTATGCCCTGTTTAGTAAGTCGTTAAGGAACGGTAAGCATATATGGTAGCCGGAACAGAGGAGAAGAGCAGTATGGGCACCACGATAAGAAAGGCTTGGGGGGGGGTTCTGCTTGTTGTAGCAGCACTGGTCCTCGTCCTTAGCTCTACGTCACCTGCGTACGCAGACGACACGCAATCGAGCGCGAATGCATTCGGCGCGCGTGTAACTTCGGTTATGGAAGACGCGTATCAGCCTGCGCTCGATGCGCTTTCGGGCGACATTATCACGATGTCGATCGCAGCACCCAACGCCCGCGAGGTTGATCCCGATACGCGCAACACGTACTCCGACATGCTCGCAGGGGAAAACTCCACCCGTTATGACGGCCGCGTGTGGACCGACAAGACGGTCACGGCGGGTCCTGTGAGCTTCACCGGCGATGCCGGGGAGAACACCATTCAGCTTTCCGAGAACGGCGAGTTCCTTGTAACTTATTCCGCCCTTGCAACCTCAACGTCCATCACGGGCAAAGCATCAGTACCGGTGGATGTCGTATTTATCATTGATAACTCTACCTCGATGTATAACAGCGACTCACTCGGAGACACCTTTGATGCAGTAAATGAATCTATCCATACGCTCATGCAGGGTAACTCCGAAAGTCGTGTTGCTGTGGTGCTTTATGGCACCGAGGCAGATGTGCTGTTGCCTCTTGGACACTACACGTCCAACGCATCATCGTGGGGCGATCCGACGTATGTTCAGATCAATTCCGTGGGACAAAATGACAGCTCCTTCTCAACCACGGTAAACGGCTACAGCAATCGCGTCGATCAGGATTCGTCCAATGGCCGCGGTACCAATATTCAGCTAGGCGTTTATGAAGGCATGAATATCCTGGCAACCGAGGATCAGACGACGGCTAATGTGGGCGGACAGGAGGTTTCACGCGTTCCGGCAGTGGTCCTTCTTTCCGACGGTAATCCCACTTACTCTCTTAGCAGCTCGTCCTGGTGGAATCCGTCCAATTCGGGGACGCAGGGTCCTGGCGGTGACGCATATTACGGAAATGGCATGCTGGCGATGGCTACCGCTTCAGCCATGAAGCAGGCCATCAATGATAACTACGGCGTCGAAGCCGGGTCGGATTATGCTGCGCGCGTATATACCGTGGGTATGGGCATTACCAGTATTGGCGGCCAGAACGAACGTAATCTCGCTTACATGACACTCGATCCTTCTGGGCGCTGGGATAACAACAACACCATGGCGAATAGCATCCGTAACGCTTGGAATACCTACAACAGCGGACAGAGCGTGCAGGTTCCTGTCAATGAGGATTGGCGGGGCAACTATGAGTATTACACCATGAATCATCCTAGCGGTGGTATTGCTGACATTACGTCCCTGCAGTACAACGACGATTATATTGATGCGCAGGATGCATCTGAAATAGGCTCCGCGTTCAGTGATATCGTGAGCGATATTGCAACCTCGACTCCTCAATATCCCACCAAGATCGAGGGCAACGACCCCGTGGAATCTGGCTGGCTGAACTACACCGACACCATCGGCGAGTACATGCAGGTGAATAACGTGCCTGTCATTCTCTACGGCGGTCAGCGCTTTGATGTGGAATACCCAGCCGAAGAAGTTGAGGACGGGTTTATCTACCACTTCTCCGGTGCTGTTAGCAATAGTCCCATCTATGGGGATCTCGATGCATCTGATATCAATGTCAAGGTGACCAACAACGATGATGGCACGCAGACCATTTCAATCGATGTTCCTGCAGCTGCCATTCCGCTGCGTGTGAACACGGTGGATCTTGACTCTGACGGTAACGTAACCAGTAATGAAGACAACAACGCAATGCCTCTGCGCGTTGTGTATGAGGTTGGCATGAAGGAAGGTACCGTCGACGCCAACAACAACCTCATCATTGGTGAGGGCGGTGTGAGCCAAGACTACGTAACCTCCCACACTGGCGAGAACAACCAGGTGGCGTTCTACAGCAACGCGTTCAGCGGAAAAAACATGAACAGCGACGGCGCCACTATGGGTGATGCCACCACCACCTTTACGCCTGCTACCACGAACCCGTTCTATTTCGTAACACAGGACACCACGCTGTATACCGACCCGCAGTGCACGAATCCTGCAATGGCGGCTACCTGGGTTGACGGTTATTGGCAGCCGGGAACAGGTTGGGGGGATCCCGGGCATTGGGTTGAAGGTCACTTGGAGAATAACGAGGTCAATCCAAATGCTACTTACTACTATCAAATTGAATACTATGTAGGCAGTAATGTCGAATACGACACAGTGGCGTTGACTGGCTCTCAGATTATCGACCATGTGAAGGAAGTTGCAATCGGCGATAACGGTGAAAGCGTTTGGACGCTCAATGCTGGCACGCCGCGCTTCGATCGTCTGAATGACTTCGCCCAGGTGAAAACGGATAACGCCACCGGCACCGCCGCGCAGCGTCTGCAGTCGCAGATGGCAGACGGCAAGGTTACGCAGTACGAGGGCAACAACGGCAAGCTGACGCTGCCCCTGCCCGCGTCGCTGACCATCTCCAAGAACGTCACCGCAGATGCGGGCCTCACGCCTCCTGCCGCAACCTTCAACTTCACCATTACCGCGCAGGCTAAGGCTGGCCAGACGGTGAATGTCGTGAAGACCACGCCGGGGGCTGACCCTGCCACCTCCACTGAGAAGATCGCGTTCGGCGAAAACGGAACGGCCACCTTCACGCTGACTGCTGGTCAGTCCATCGAATTCCCGAACATGACCAACGCTCAATATACGGTGGTTGAAACGCCCGCCGCTGGCTTCACCAACACTGCCGCAACGGTTGACCCCACGACGGCCGGTGCGTTCGACAATACCCAGCACAGCGTTTCGGGTACCGTCGGCACAGAAGACGCGAGCATCGCTTTCACCAACAACTACAGCGTGACGGCTATCGACCAGACTCCGGCTGATCTTGGTATCACTCTCACCAAGACCATCGCTAATCGCGACTTCGAGCAGGGCGACAGCTTCTCGTTCACCATCAGCGCAAGCCGGACAACGCCGAACGCTCCACTGCCCACCAATCCCACCATTACGGTGAAACCTACCGAGGGCACATCGGTCAACGCTGCGTTCACGAACGATAACGCGTTCCACTTTACGCTGCCCAGCGGACCGGATGGTTTCCATTACATCATTCGCGAGAATGCCACCACTTCGCACGGCGTTTCCATTGACAACGCTGTGTACCGTCTGATTGTGCCTGTGAATGACAACAGAAAGGGTGCGCTTGAGGTTGGCGACACCACGCTTGAGAAGTGGGATAGCCAGTCCAACACGTGGGTTGCCGTTGACAGCAAGGTGGCTACCTTCAACAACACGTACTCTGCAACCGAGGATGTTATCGCCCTTGCCGGTACAAAGGTCCTGAGCGGGCGCACCATGACTGCAACCGACAACTTCACGTTCACGGTTGAGGCAGATGGGTCGCGCGAGCTGAATTCCACGGGTGAATTCACTGAAGACGCTGATCAGCCCATGCCTACTCCGGCGACGGCAGTGGCAACGCAGGCTGGTACCATCACCTTTGGCGATATGACGTTCGACGAGAACGACATTAATAAGGAATACCGTTACGTCATCACTGAGAACATGCCCGAAGGTGTGCAGGATGCTGACAACAACCCCGACAACGGCTTCCAGCACAACGGAATCACCTACGATCTTGCCCAAAAGGTTGTCATTGTGAAGGTGGCAAGCGAGCAGGGTACGGATGGCGATGTTGTGCGTGCAACGGTGTGCGACGAAAACGGCACCCCTATTACCAGCGGCTCCGACTTCACAGTGAACAACGAGTACCATGCGACGGGTGAGCTTGACGGTTCTACCAACCTGCAGGTTTCTAAGACCCTGAGCGGCCGCGCCTGGGGCGAGGATGAAACCTTCACCTTCCAGCTTGTGGGCCATGATGGCGCTCCTATGCCTGCGACCGTCACGGGAAGCTCTACTACGACAACGGTGAGCAAGAACCAGCCCACCACAGCCTTCGGCAACATCGTATTTGACGAGGAAGATCTGTCTGATGGCCAGGGCGGCTACCTGATCAGCAAGAAGTTCAGCTACACCATCAGCGAGCTGGGTGCAAGCGTGGATGGTCTGACAATTTCCAAGGCTACCTACGACGTTGAGGTGACCGTTACCAACAACGGTAACGGTACGCTGGATGTGTCCTCCGTCATGACCAAGACGGTTGATGATGAGGGTGCAGAGCTCAACCCGGTTGAAACCGTTGATACCAATGTCGCCGCGTTCATCAACACCTATACCAGCACCTTTGATGGCTCGGGCGTGAGCCTTGACGGCACCAAGGTGCTTACCAACACCAAGTGGCCCACGGGTACCGAGCTTAAGCAGGGTGCGTTCCAGTTCCGCGTTGAGGCACAGGACGGTGCGCCTTCGCCTACGAAGGGAAGCACCAGCCCGATAAGGAACGTCAATAACCACACGGGTGAGCAAACCGAAACGTCCGGCGAGTTTAAGGCTCCTATCTATAGCCTGCTGCTGCAGGTGCAAATTGCCCAGTCTGACATGGTGAATGAGGGCAGCCCCGTTGACACCAAGGACTTCCAATACATCATCACCGAGTACAACCAGCTTAGCGTTGGCTACACATATGATGAGTCGCAGTATCGTGTGACCATTACGGCAACCGATGACCAGCAGGGCAAGATTACGGCCGCTATCTCTAAGATTGAGAAGCGGGCAAGCGAGGATGCGGAATGGTCTGAGGTTTGGACACCGGCTGCTGGCACCAATGCCAACGACGCCATCGTGTTCAACAACAGCTACACTCCGTCCGACGCGACTTTGACGTCGGCCGAGCTTGGCCTGACCAAACAACTCACGGGTAACCGCTCTAAGGCGCTGGCCGCGAACGAGTTTACGTTTACCATGAGCGTGACCGCAGCCGATGGTTCCGATGTGGATAGCGTCACGCTACCCAACCCTGCTACCGTGGGCAATGCTGCCGACGATACTGCTGAGAATGGTGTCTACTCCGGTGCTATCGACTTCGGTAACATTGTGTTCACCAAGGCGGGAACCTTCACCATCCATGTGAAGGAGAACATGCCCGACGACGCTACGGAAAACGGGGATGGGACTTGGACGTATAACGGTGTGACTGGCAACAGCGCCGACCACACCTTCACTTACAAGGTTGAGGATAAGGGCGGTCGTTTGGTCGCCACGCTCGACAGTGCTCAATCTTCGGGTGGAGCGACGTTCACCAACGAGTATGCTGCAACGGGCAGCCAGTCCTTCGACGGCGAGAAGAACATCACGGGTCGCGAGTTCGAGGAAGGCGACACATTCACCTTCCAAGTTAAGGGTACCGCCACGACTCTTGACGGTGCAGGCACCATTGAAGCGCCCAAACCTTCCGGTGTGAGCGAGGACAATTGGCAGTTGACCATCAACCCGACGTCGGGCGATACTGCCACCCTTGGATTTGGTACCGTGACCTTCACGCAGCCCGGTGTGTACACCTACACGTTCTCTGAATACGAGGGCGAGCTAGGCGGCATGACGTACGACACCGGCGACCGTACCGTGGTGTTCACGGTAACCGACAACGGCACCGGCACGCTGAACGTGGGGGTGACCGATGGCAACCTGACGAATGCCACCACATGGACTAACAGGTATCAGCCGCAGGGTGAAGAGAGCTATGCAACCACTGGCCTGAACGGCACCAAGACCTTCACGGGCCGTGACATGCTGGCGGACGAGAAGTTCGAGTTCGTGCTCGAGCCTGCCACCGACGATGCAGACAGCACGGGTCAAAGGGTTCCCACCTCTCAGTTGGTGACCATCGGCGGTATTGGCATTGAGAACACAACGGCTGAGGTGTCCGGCCTGAAGAACGCCGACGGCTCCGATACCCGCTCGTTCGACTTTGGCAACATCACCGTGAAGCCGATTGCGAACACATTCGACGGCACCGGTACATTTAAGTTCTACGTGCATGAGGTTGTGCCCGATGGCGTGACGGACCAGACCCCGATCGCTAACGGCATCACCTACGACATGCACGTGGGCACGCTCACCCTTGTGGTGACCGACACCGACGCCGACGGCAAGCACACCGGCGAGCTGACAATTGCTGCTCAGTTCGAGGACGGTGCCTTCGCCTTTGTGAACAACTACGAGGCAACTGAGGTGGAGTTCGATACCTCCACGCAGCTGAAATTCCAGAAAGTGCTGGATGGTCGCGATTGGATGAGCACCGACAGCTTCCGCTTCCAGGTGACGGCTGCCCAAGGCACCCCGATGCCTGATGGCGGGGAGCAGGTGTCTGGTTCCAACGCGCGCATTGTCACGCTGATCAGCGATGCGGTTGACGGTACCCCGGTTAATTTCAATTTGGGCACCATTAGGTACGCCTTCGCCGATATGGCGCAGGGTGCAACCGTAGACGCCCAGACAGGCGTACGCACCAAGACGTTCACCTATAACGTGGCGGAGCTGAACACGCCCAACATCGTTGGCGTTGACTACTCTGCTGCAAACTTCCGCGTGGAAGTGACGGTGACCGACGACAACACCGGTGCGCTCAAGGTGACCGACGTGAAGGTTATCCAGACCCAGAACGACGACAACACCATGACGCCCGATCAGGAGATTGAACTCGCCAGCGGTGCGGCGGCGACATTCACTAACTACTATCATGCCGACATGGCTCCGTATGGCTTTACGGGCGTGAAGGTGTATAACGACACCACCGAGGGCGGCAAGCCGCTTACGAATGGCATGTTCACGTTCGAGCTGCGTCCTACCGGTGCCAATGCGGCAACCGCGCCGATGCCCGCTACGGGCACCGAGGGTACGGGTGAGAACCGCGTTTGCACCACCACGAACAGCGGAGGCACGTTCACCTTCAACAATATCGAGTTCACGCAAGAGCACGATGGCGAAACTTTCACCTATGAGATTCGTGAGCAGGGAACCGACGGCAACGGAATGAACTTCGATGAAACGGTGTACACCGCTACGGTTAGGGTGACCACCGACACCTCCACGGGCGTTGCTCAAATTAAGCCCGAGGTAACCATTGAGACTCTGCCCGAAAGCGGCCAGATGACGTTCACCAACACGTACGAGCCTACGCCCGCCACGCTTGAGGGCGCGGATGCGCTGCATGGAACCAAGACGGTGGACGGCCGCAACATCCTTGACGGTGAGACGTTCGACTGTGTGCTGATTCCGATTAACGATGCTGCCCAGCAGGCAGTGAATAATGGTTGGATTTCGATTGAGGGCGGTTGGTCCAACACCAGCACGTCAACGGCCTCTACGCCGGAGGGCAATGGAAATAGCAACACTGCCGACTTTGCCTTCGGAACGATGACATTCAATCATGTCACGGATGGGGATGGTTACCAGTTCGCAATCATTGAGGTCTTGCCTGAGGACGTGAGCCCCTATGACCCGGTCAAGGACGGTCTGACCTACGATCGCCATCAGACCAACGTGACCATTACTGTGACAGACAACGGCCATGGCGCCCTCGAGGCGAAGGCAAAGTATGACAACTCGGCTTCTACCGACGCCGAGGATGCTGACGAGATCACCAAGGCCGCGTTCACCAACGTGTATGCCGCCACGGGTTCGGTGACGGGCTCTGATGTGTTTGACGTGAGCAAGACCTTCACCGGCCGCGAGAACAACGAGTGGACCGCCAACGATGTGTTTACGTTCGAGATGGTCGGCTCTGAGGGAGCGCCTATGCCTGAGGGTTCCGACGGCCAGACGAAGACCATCACTGTGTCTAGCGATCAGCTGAACGGCGAGGGCGTTGGCATCAATAACTTCGGCGACATCGCATACGGCAACGCCGATCGTGGCAACACCTACACCTACACCATCCGCGAGGTCGCAGGCAACGTGTACGGCGTGACCTACTCGCAGGCCGAGTACCAGGTGACGGTGGCGGTTAACGACAACACGACGCCCAACGGCCAGCTGAGCATCGAGACGTCGATGACTCAGGTTAAGAACGACCAGGGTAACGAGACTGATAACTCTGCTGATATCGCCGCCTTCACCAACACCTACAAGGTGGACGAGGACAGCAAGGACGTGTCGCGCGTTGACGGTGACGTTACTACCAACGTGAACGGTCAGCTCGTGGGTGTGGGCGACACGCTCGAGTACACCATCCACTGGGTGAACGACGCGGTGGACGAGCACGGCGTGGCGCAGGCCGCTACCGTGACGGTAACCGACAACGTGCCCGAGGGTCTGACGGTTGATGCGAACAGCATCTCCAACGGCGGAGCGTTGAGCCAGGACGGCCGCACCATCACGTGGACCGTCGAGGCCGACGCGGCCGAGCAGGGTGACGTGACCTACCAGGCCACCGTGGATGACTCTGCGGTGCAGGGCGGTCAGCTGACCAACACTGCTACTGTGCAGGTGGGCGACAACGACCCGCACCAGAGCGTTGAGGCCACGGTTGAGGTTCCGCAGAAGTCTGGCGAGAACAACAATCAGCGTCCCGACGGCTCCATCCAGGTGGGCGACCGCATCACCTACACCATCGAGTACGCCAACACCACCGATCAGGCTGCCGACATCACCATCACCGACGTGGTACCCACGGGTGTGACGGTTGATCGGGAGACCATCGATAACGGTGGCGTGTTTGACCAGCAGACTAACACCATCACGTGGACGATTGCGGGTGTCGAGCCCGGCTTGGGCAGCACCGTGTCCTTCGTGGGCGTGGTGAACGAGAGCGCTGTGCTTGAGGACGAGATTGATAACCAGGCCACCATCCAGGTGGGCGAGAACGGCCCCGTCATCAAGACCAATACGGTTCCCGGAACGGTGAACAAGGGCGATCTGGTGATTAGTAAGACCATCGAGCTGACGGATGGCCAGGGCACCCAGATCGACGCCGCCAAGGAGTTCGAGTTCACCATCAAGGTTGCGGATGCAAGCGGCAACGCGCTGAACGGTACGTATAACCTCGATCATGCCGACGACACCAAGGACGGCACGATTGCCTTCGCGAATGGCGAGGCGACCCTTACGCTCAAGCACGACGGGTCCGCGACTATTGCGGGCCTGCCCGAGGGTGCTCAGGTGACGGTTACCGAGACCGCTGCCGCTGGCTACACGCCGGTTGACGGTGCTGAGAAGACGGCCACCATTGCTGCGGGCGATACCCCGGCATCCATCGAGTTCGTGAACACCTATAGTGTGTCTGAGGTTGAGGGCGTACCTGCGGACTTTGACTTCACCAAGGTTTTTGCTGGCCATGCGTGGACCGATGCCTATAGCTTCCAGTTCAAGCTGACGTCGGTCGATAACGCCCCGATGCCTGAGGCTGACGAGGCCAATGGCGTGACCATCGATGAGAACGGCAACGCCATCAAGACCGTTACGGGTCCGCAGGACAGCGGCGAGGCGACCTTCGACTTCGGTGCCATCACCTACAGCCAGCCGGGCGAGTATCACTACACCGTGAGCGAGGTACCGGGCGAGAATCCTGGAATCGACTGGTCCGGCAACGAGGCACAGGTGACCGTGACCGTGACCGATAACGGCAATGGCACGCTTTCGGCCGCTGCCTCGATCGACAACAGCACGTTCACGAACACCTATAAGACGGGCGAAGTGCCGTTCGATACCGCTGCTGGTCTCCAGATCGTGAAGAACATGACCGGACGCGCGATTGCCGCGGGTGACTTCACGTTCACCATGACCGGCAAGGACGACGCTTCCGTCGTACGCCTGAACAACGGCCAGCCGCTTGAGTTCTCCACCACGGGCGCCGAGCTTGGCAACGCGGGCGATTCCAACGTGGCGAGCGAGGTTATCCCTGCGTTGACGGGGCTTATCTTCACCCAGAAGGATGTGGGTAACACCTACACCTACACGGTGGCCGAGGAGAAGCCCACCCAGAACCCGTCGGACGGCGTGACCTACGACGATTCCTCCTATGAGGTGCAGTTCGTAGTCACTGAAGACGGCGAGGGCACGCTGCTGGTGGAGACCTTCGTCGACGGCGTGAGCCAGGGTGTAACCCAGGGTGCCATTGCTACCAACGCGCTGCCCGCGCGGCTGGTGTTCAATAACAGCTACGACGCTGGCTCCACCACCGTGGGTGCTAAGGGCGACGCCACCATCGAAGGCACCAAGACGCTTGCTAACGATGACATCGCCAACTACAACTTCACGTTCACGGTGACGGGTGAGAACGGCGCGAGGGTGACCACCGGTTCCAACAACGGCACTGAGACCATCACGTTCGGCGACATTGTGTACACCACGCAGAATCTGAACGCCGCGGTTACCGCAGGGGGCTCTAGTGAGGTTGGTAAGGCCAGCAAGGTTGAGAATGCCGATGGCACCACCGTTTACACCTTCAAGTACACGGTCAGTGAGGATGCGCCTTCCGCAGATTCCGGCGTTGCTGCCAACAGCGCACCGCAGGGCGTGACCGTTACGGTGACGGACAACGGTACGGGCCAGCTCTTCGCTGCAGTGTCCTACGACGAGGGCGATGCGCTTGCCTTTAAGAACACCTACGGCGGCGATGCGAGCTTTGAGCTCGGCATTGCCGGAAACAAGGTCATCGCGTCGGCGGATGGGCTCAGCAAGCCCGAGCTCAAGGGTAGCGAGTACGAGTTCACCATCGTGGGCAACAAGGCAGAGGACGGCACGCCCGCTCCGATGCCCGAAGTGACCATGGTAACGAATGGCGCGAGCGGTATCGTGAACTTCGGTCCCATCGAGTACACGATGGAGAACGTCTTTGGTACCGATGACACGACTCTTGACGTCGATGCGACCTCCGATGAAGGTGTCGAGACGCTGGCGGCTGGCCGCTTCAAGGTGTTCACCTACACCATCAGCGAGTCTGGCACGTTGCCCGGTGTGACCAATGAGCAGGGAACCAAGACCGTTGAGGTTACCGTGACCGATCTTGGCGCCGGAAAGATTGAGGCGCAGGTGACGTCCAAGAAGACTGCCTCCGGCACCGACTTCACGTTTACGAATACGTATAACGTGACGCCTGAGGATTCCAGCCTTACGGGTGAAGGCGGCTTCAGCATCACCAAGAAGCTGACCGCTAACACCGGCCGCACTCTTGACAACGGCGAGTTCAAGTTCGTGCTCACCGACGTTGCTACGGACAATGTGGTGGCAAGAGCCACCAATACGGCCGCGGGCGTGGTGGAGTTCCCCGCCATAACCTTCGACAAGCCGGGCGCATATAAGTACGAGCTGTCTGAGGTTCCGGGCAATGCCGCCGGCGTGAACTATGACGGCGACAAGTACAATGTGACGGCTAATGTGAAGGACATGGGCGACGGCACGCTTGCTGTCGAGTGGGCCATCGAGGGCGTTGACGCTGGCGGTTCCGTAGCGTTCGAGAACACCTACGAGGCCGATCCGTCGAGCATTACGTTCGGTGCGCTCAAGACGCTGGCCGGTCGCGACATGGTTGAAGGCGAGTTCACCTTCGAGCTGACTGACCCGGAGGGCAACGCGGTTACCGCCACCAACACCGCGACGGGTAGTGTGGTGTTCCCGACGGTCGAGTTCACCGAGGAAGGTACCTACAAGTACACGGTGTCCGAGGTTTTGCCTGCGGATGACGATGCTGCCACCGAGGGTATCCAGAAGGACGGCGTGACCTACGACGAGAAGGTTTGGACCGCGACGGTTACTGTGGTTGACAATCCCGAAACGGGCGTGCTCGAGGCCACGGTTAACTACGGCAACGGCACCAAGCTTGCCGAGTTCCACAACACCTACGTGGAGCCCGAGGAGCCGGTCGTTCCCGAGGAGCCGGCGGACGAGCCCGATGAGCCTAAGTTCGCCCAGACGAACGACTCCACGCCGTGGATGCTGATCGCCGGCATCGCCGTGGTGGCTGCGGCTTTGGTGGCCGTGGGAGCCTTCGGGCTGCTGCGCACCCGTCGCCGCTAGAGCCACAGAGCCGCAGGGCCATACATGAAGCAGCGAGCCGCCCTTAACGGGGCGGCTCGTTTTGTATCTCGAGCCTATCTCGAAAAGATCTCGGAAATATGTCGGAATTTCGAGATATATATCGGAATTCCGATATAGGTGTTCGAAAGGGGCGATGCGGGTAGTTGGCTTCCCCGATAACGTTTAAGACAGCGGCGGCCCGGCCCCTCTTTCGAGAATTCCTGATTCATTGTGTGCGGCGGACGCACGCGATGCGGGGTCGTATATACTTGCTGAAAGCTTTGCGGATGGTCGCATGGCTGCGCGAGTTCCAATGCGCCGCAAGAAGCCGAATGCAACGAGGCATGAAGTTCCGCCGCTAATGTGGAACATGGATAGTAAGGAGTCATCGATGTCCGAGAACGCCGTTGAAACCGAAGAGATGGAAGTGCCCGAGATCAACGATGAGCTGGAATCGCTGCTCATCCAGGTGATTGAAGAAGCGCAAGGCAAAATGGAGCAGGGCGAGGTCTTTCCGCCGTTTACCGCTACCGTCATGGGTGACAAGCTGTTCACCGAAACGCACGGCGGCACCATCGATGAGTGCTTTGAGTCCGCGCGCGATGCAGTGCTCAACGTTGCGGGCGCCCGTATGTATGCCTTCTGCTACGACGGCTACATCGATACCGACGAGGGCGACAAGGATGCCATCATCGCCGAAGGCGGTATGGCCGGCGACGAGCAGGCGGTTGTCGTTGGCATGATGTACGATGCGGATGAGAATGGCGCCGTTGCCGGCTTTAGCGACGAAATCGTCTACATTGCCGAAAGCGAGAACTTCCTGGCAGATGTCGCGCCCGCGACGCAGCCTGCGGCCGAGGACGAAAGCCTTGAAGAGGGCGACGCTCCGCAAGAGGCGTAAGACCTTTCAGTTGTAACGCGCGCTAAATGCCGTCAGCTCGTTGGTGAGCTGACGGCATTTTTTTGTATGAAATCGGCAAGGTTGAGAGGAGAAATCGGCAAGGTTTTATCGAATCATCGAGACGTACGCAGCATAGTCCGTGCCGCAAAAAACGAAATCTACGGCAAGGGTTTGGCAAGGTTTGTAGGCTAGCATGGTTTTAAGAAAACGGCTCGATGGTGTGGTCCAACCCAACGCTTCGGCCATAGGATGGCCCGCATTGTTGGACAACGTGAATAAGTTGTGAGTATCGAGCGTTGCTTGAAATACTGTTTGCGCTGGTGGGAAGGTGCTGCTATTATGGGCAAGTTTCCTGTTCCGGGCAGATGCCTTCATGCGACCCGGAACCGTAAGTCCAGAGGAGGTGACATAATGAAGGCTTATGAATTGCTGTTCTTCGTCGCACCGAACATCGACGACGAAACCCGTCTCGCAACCATGAAGCGTATCGAAACCACCATCGCCGAGGGCGAGGGCAAGATCGATAACGTCGAGGATTGGGGCAAGCGCAAGCTCGCCTACGAGATCAACGGCCTGAACGAGGGCAACTACACCCTCATCGATTTCCATGCTGATCCCGCCAACATCGCGGAGCTCGACCGCGTGCTGCGCATCACCGGCGCGGTGGTTCGCCACAAGATCGTGCACCGCAGCGACCGCGACTAATTGCGGCCGCCCATCGGATGGAGCGAATGCTCTTAGATGCTTCAAGGAATGAGGAAGAACAATGAGCATCAACAAAGTGGTCATATCGGGAAATCTTACGCGCGACCCTGAGCTGCGCCAGACGGCCAACGGCTTTCCGGTTCTGGGGTTTGGCGTTGCGGTAAATGATCGTCGCCGCAACCAGCAGACCGGCGAGTGGGAGGATTACCCGAACTTCATCGACTGCACGATGTTCGGCACCCGCGCAGAGAGCGTGGCCAAGTTCCTGACTAAGGGCTCCAAGGTGGCCATCGAAGGCAAGCTTCGTTGGTCCCAGTGGGAGCGCGACGGCCAGAAGCGTTCCAAGATCGAGGTTGTCGTGGACGAAATCGAGTTCATGAGCCGCGGTGGCGGAAACGGCGATGGCGGTTTTGGCGGTGGCTACCAGGGCGGATACAACGCCGGCGGCTATCAGGGAGGCTATGGTGCTCCCCAGATGCAGCAGCCTGCGGCCCAGCCCCAGTATGCACCCCAGCCGGCTCGTCAGGCTCCTGCGGCGCCCCAGGTGGATACCTCCGTTTACGATGAGGACATCCCCTTCTAAGCCGCCCATCCGATACGGCATTTTTGGGAAAAGCATCGAAGCAATCATGCTTCGCACCACGCTCCTGACAGGTGTCGGGATGCGTTAAAGAGAGGAAATCACATGGCTGAATACACCAAGCAGCCGCGCCGCAAGTACTGCCAGTTCTGCAAGGAGGACGTGCAGTACGTCGATTACAAAGACACGGCCATGCTGCGTAAGTACATGACTGACCGCGGAAAAATCAAGCCCCGTCGCGTTACGGGTGCTTGCGTCCAGCATCAGCGCGACGTTGCCACCGCTATCAAGAACGCCCGCGAGATGGCGCTTCTGCCCTACACGGTTCCTGCTGTGAGCGGCCGCGGCGATCGTCGCAACCGCTAAGGAGGCACCGATGAAGGTTATCCTGCTTACCGAGCTGAGGGGCAAGGGCGGCGAAGGCGACGTCGTCGACGTGGCTCCCGGCTTTTTCAACAACTACCTGGGTCCCCAGAAGATGGCTATCCTGGCCACCAAGGGCAACCTGAAGCAGCTTGAGCAGCGCAAGAGCAACATCGCCAAGCGCGAGGAGAAGCGTATCGCCGACGCCGAGGCCCTGAAGGCTTCTCTGGAAGGCAAGTCCATCTTCGTCGAGGCTAAGGTTGGCGAAGAGGGCGTGCTGTTCGGCTCCGTTACCGCCGCTATGGTCGCCGATGCCGTCAAGGCTGAGACCGGCGTGGAGATCGATCGCAAGCGTCTTGAGATGGGCTCTGCCATCAAGACCGCCGGCGCTCACACCGTGGCCCTTTCCATCTATCGCGACATCAAGGTCGAGCTGGCCCTGACCGTTGGCGACAAGAAGGAAGAGGAGCCCGTGGCCGAGGAGGCCGTTGAGGCTGCCGAGGTCGCCGAAGAGGCTGCCACCGAGGAGGCCGCTGAGTAGCACCTCGCTCCCATAGCGTCACAACACAACAAACCTCGTAGCACTTAGGATGCTGCGAGGTTTTTTTGTACCAAAATAAATGTATTACATTTGGTATTATGTTTTGTTATAATAGGAGGCACAATGAAGGTAGTGGTTCATGAACGAGTATGTCGCAAGCATCGCGAGCTAACGGAGCAAGACGTCCTGGCAGCATGGTTTAACTCAACGAATTTGACATTGCGCATGGATAGCCCCAACTTTCCTGAGTATGTGTGCATCGGGTTTGACTCTAGAGGGCGTTCAATAGAAATGGTCGCGGTAATAAGCGAAGACGGAATACTTATATATCACGCTATGGCTCCGCCAACAAAGGCGACGTTACGTGAAATCAGAAGGTCGCAAAGGAGGTTGCGCTGATGGCAGAATGGAAGCTTGCGAATGGGTATATTCTTACAGATGAAGAAATAGAGCGCCGTGCAGCAGAGTACGAATCCGGTAATTGGGAGGGCCATCTTGAGCGTATCCATCAGGGTCGTCCGCCGGTGTCGGATGAGCCTCTTGTGCCGGTGACGATCAAGTTTCCGGCATCGATGCTGGCGCAGATCGATGCGAAGGCCAAGAACCGTTCCGATTATATTCGTCGCGTAGTTGCCGCGTCGCTTTAGGCGGCGGGCGGCGCGTATCCCATATATCGCGCACGGTTGGGCTTTGCCGTATCTATCTAGGTAGTAGGGCGGCGTTTGCGTGCTTGCGGATGCAGGCGAGCAGGTTTCGGGGTGCCCGCGGGGCGTCGTCCAACGCCTCCGCGACTCGCAGTTTTTTCCTCGCGCGCCAAGGCGTCCGGAACTACGGCGTTTTGCGTTCTCAGCAGCTTGCAGGGTCTCTCTGCTCATTTCATTGAAGCGACACGCGGCGGTAGGCGTGTGCGTTCGTTGCGATAAGATATACAAGAAGAAACAGCTTGCGGCTTCCGTGCGGGGGTCGCTCTTTTTGTCCGAAGCGTGCAACCAAGGAGCAGTTCATGGCGGAAAACAACGACAGGCGGAACCAGTCGCAACAGCAGTCGACCCAGCTTCAAAGCTCCACCGGCCGTCCCCTGCCCAGCAATATCGAGGCGGAAAAATCGGTGCTCGCCGCATGCATGCTCAATCCTGACGCCATTGACGAAGTGGCTACAAAGCTCACGCCTGAGAATTTCTTTCGTCCAGCCCACCAGCGTATCTTTGAAGGCATGCTGGAGCTAAACACCCGCCACGTTCCTATCGACCAGATTTCGCTCGCCGAGCGCCTTGCCGCCGAGGGGCAGCTCGATGCCGTAGGGGGTCGCGCCTATCTGGTCGAGCTCGCGAACAATACGCTCGCGCTTACCAATTGGAAAACCCATACCGAAATCGTCAAACGTACCAGTGTCCAGCGCGACCTGGTGTATGCCTCCGTCAACATCAACGCGCTTGCCTACGATGCCCCCGATGACACCAATCAGACCATTGAGGAAGCCGAGAAGATGCTGTTCAACGTCACGCAAAAGCGCGTGTCGTCCTCGTTCCAGAACATCACAGACCTTCTCACCCAGGCTTTTGACGAGATTGATGAGCTGGTAAATAACCGCGCCCAGATGGCCGGCGTGCCAACGGGCTTTGCCGATGTGGACAAGCTGTTCTGGGGCTTGCGCGGCGGCGACCTGCTGATTCTGGCCGCCCGCCCCGGTGTTGGTAAAACTTCGTTCGCGCTGAACCTCGCCACGAACGCCGCAAAATCGGGCGCCGCCGTGGCAATGTTCAGCTTGGAGATGGGTGCCAACCAGCTGGTCCAGCGTATTTTGTGCGCCGAGGCACGCGTGAATTTGGGCAAGCTGCGCCAAGGCGATCTTACCGAAGGCGACTGGAATGCCATCATGAACGCCGCCGCCACGCTCTCGGGTCTGGAGCTGTACATCGATGACACGCCTGGCCTTACGCTGCTCGAGATGCGCGCCAAGGCGCGCCGTCAGCTGCGCGACAAAAAGAAAGGCCTGATCATCGTCGACTACTTGCAGCTCATGCAGCCTCCTTCGAACCGCCGCGACGGCAACCGCGCCGTCGAGGTGGCCGAAATCTCGCGAGGACTTAAGGTGCTCGCCAAAGAGCTCAACATGCCGCTGCTTGCGCTTTCGCAGCTCTCTCGTGCTGTGGAGATGCGCGGCTCTAAGCGTCCGCAGCTTTCCGACCTGCGAGAATCCGGCTCCATTGAGCAGGACGCCGACATCGTTATGTTCATCGACCGAAGCATGGACGAGGTGGAGGCCGAAAGCGAAGACCGTCCCGATCTGGGTACCGCCGAGCTCATCGTGGCCAAGCACCGTAACGGCGCCACGCGCGACATCACGCTGTCGTTTAACCCCGAGTTCACCAAGTTCGGCAACTATATCGACGCCTCGCAGCTATAACGCTACCTCTCAGCAGGCCGCGTCTTTTGAGCATCGGCCATTTCAGGATCGGCCCGCTGCCTGTTTCCGTAAGTTCTGATTCGCTTGCCGGGCATGGCCGCCAAGCGTCGCACTCCGTGCTACACTCGCTTCATGGGAGCAAAGCTGACATTCATTCATTCGGGCGACCTGCATCTGGGGGCGCCCTTCAGGGGCCTGCGGGCCCTTTCGCCCGCGTGGGCGCAGCGCCTCGTGCGTGCGATTCCCGAGGCGTACGATCGCGTAATTCAAGCCTGCCTGGACAATCAGGTTGACTTTCTTTTGCTGGCGGGCGACATGTTCGATACCGACAAGCCGAGCTATGCTCACCTGCGCCACTTTTTGCGCGGCTTGGAGCGTTTGCAAGACGCGGGGATTCCCGTCTACATGATTCCCGGCAACCACGACCCGTATCCCAATTGGCACGAGGTGGCCACGTCGCTGCCGCCCAACGTGCACATGGCAGGCTCAGATGCCCCGGAGTTTTTCGTGCATCGCGATGCCGATGGTCAGCCGGTATGCCTGATTGCGGCACGAGGGTTTTCCAACCAGGCGTCAGACGGCTCCATCGCCGATGGCATGACCCGTGCGGCGGCCGAACACGCCTGCGGTACGGGGGCGCCGTTTGCGATAGGCATGTTGCATTCGGGTCTGTGGATGGATCCGTTCAAGGCGCCCGTGACCGAGAATAAGCTGCTCAGCGCCGGAATGGACTACTGGGCGCTCGGGCATATCCATATGCGCTATGCCACCCCTGAGCCCGATCCTCGCATCGTGTTCTGCGGATGCATCCAAGGGCGCGACATCAAGGAGACGGGAAGTCGCGGCTGCTACAAGGTCACCCTTGAGGAGGGGCTTCCCAACAGGATAGAGTTCATTCCTACCGCCCAGGTCGAATGGGAGCAGCTATGCGTGGACGTGAGCGGATGCGCCGGCGTGGATGACATCCTCGCCGCGTGCGTGCGCGCTATGTTCGACGCGAATGCGGCTGCCCACTGCGAGGAGATGGTTGCCCGCGTGACCATCGGGGGGCCTACCCAGCTTTACGACGTGCTTGCTCGTCCCGGCACCGTAGAGGAGATGCGCGTGGAGCTCAATGAAAGCTATCCGGCGTTTTACTGCGACGCCCTGATCAACGCCACCACGCCGCCCCTTGATAAAGAAGGGCTCGAGGCCGCCGGCCTTTTTCCCGCCGCGCTCATTCGCGCTGCCAAAAGCATGGCATCGCAACCTGAGGATAGCCGCGGGGGAAAGCATGCCCAATCCGGATCCTCCCGTGATGATGCGCGGCTGCAGTACCTGCAGGAAGAATTCGCGCAACGCGGGCTTGCGCTCCCGCGCGGCGTGGACGGCATGCTGGACGATTTGGCTGAGGGCGCCTGCGATATGGCGCTCGCCCTGCTTGATGGGAGGGATGCGTGATGGGAAAGTTCTATCTCAAGCGCATCCATATGCAGGCGTTCGGCCGCTTTTTCGACACGACGATCGGCCCCTTTACCCCGGGGCTCAACGTGGTGTACGGCAAAAACGAGGCGGGTAAAACCACCACGAGTGCTTTCATACGAGGCGTGCTGTTCGGATGGGAAGACGCGCGTGGCTCAAAGAACGTCTACAAGCCTGCATCGGCCGAGCGTGCCGGCGCGCTCATCTTCGAAAAGCGGAAGGCCGCCCTTTCCGGCAAGACCAAGACGGGGGACACCGTCGAGCTTTCGCGCGTGCGCAACGTGGACGGTCTCCAAGCCAAGCCGGAGGATGCCGCCCGCATCGTGGACGACATCGATAAAGACACATACGGCACCGTGTTCGCCCTCACGAGCGACGAGCTTCGCGGTTTGGGCGACGCGGGCGATATGACCTCGCGCCTGCTCACTGCCGGATCGGGTACCGAGGTGAGTCCGGCGGCGGCCTTGGCGGCCATCGATGCGCGCATCGCAACGTACACGAGCCGTGCGGCCGCTGCCACGCATTCGTTTCCCAATCTGAAAAAGCAGCTCGATGCGTGTCGCGCCCAGCTCGCTGAGGCGCGCGAAGAGTCAGATAGGTTCAAAGACGAGGATCGTGAACGCCGCGATCTTACCCGACGTCGCCACAGCGTGGCGCTCGATTTGGCGGAGGCGAACGCTCGTATCGAAGCGCTCGCCGCGCTCAAGGCGGATATCGACCGCCTATCTGGCCAGGAGAACGAGGCGCTTCGCCTGCGCGACGAGGCCCAGCGCGAGATGGATGCGGCAGAGGCGGCCGCCCAGGCGGCTATCAACGCCGGCGCCGCGCGCATGACGGCTGCCGACGAGGCTGCCATTCGCGACGCCATCGAGCGCGAACAAGCGGCGCAGGCGCGTATTTCGCATCGGCTCGAGGCCGCGCAGGACGATTTTTCCGACGCGCGCGCCCGCTATACGGCGACCCAAGACAAAAGCGAGGCATCGTCGCCCAAGCGCCCCGCGCTGCCCGCTATCGCGGTGATCGCTCTGGCGATTGCCGGCGCTGCGTGGGTGCTCGCGGGGTCGCGTATGGAGAGCATGGCGGCATGCATTGTCGGATTCGTGTGCATGGCCGCTGCGGTCGTGCTGGCCGTTGCGATGGCAGCGGGGCTTCGTCCAAAAGCCGCCGCATCGCGCGATGCGGCGGAGGCGGCGAGGCGTGACATGCTGGAAAAGAAGAGCGTGCTCGAATCGCGCGAGACGGAAGCGCTCGAGCAGGACATGCGCATCGAGGCGGTGTTGAAATCGGCCGGATTGTCCGAGGCGGGGCGTTCTCTGCGTCGCGCCATCGAGCTGGTCGACGCCGCGCGGGCGGCACGTGTGGCACGCGAAGCCGCGGTCTCGCGTCTCCAGGAGGCCACGGCACGCCGCGACGCGTTTGCTCGTTCGGCTGAGGAGTGCCGCGCGCGTCAGCTCGAATGCCTGGAGGAGTGCGGCTTCAACTCCGACGCTTCCCCGGCCGAGGTTGAGGCTCAGGCGGCATCGGCCGATCAGAAGCGCGCTGCGTTGACCGAGCAGCTCGAGGCGTGCAATAGGCGCATCGGCGAGCTCAATCAGATTCTTGCGGCGGCCGAACGCGACACCGATCTGGATCTTCTTAAAACCGAGCGCGCCCAGATTGTCACGCGTCAACACGAATCGGGCGTTGAACTGGCGCGTTTGCTTCTGGCCCGTCGCATGATGGAGCAGGCCGTTCGCACCTGGGAAGGCGAAAGCCAGCCCGAGGTGTACGCCCGCGCCTCGGAACTCATGGCGCTCATGACCGATGGCGCATGGGGAGCCGTGCGGGCGGACGAATCCGGCGCCGTGCGTGCGGTGGACGCCATAGGTCGCGCGTGGGAGCCGCGGCTGCTCTCGCTCGGCACCTGCCAGCAGCTCTATCTTGCGCTGCGCATCGCCCTTCTCGAATGCGTGGAGCAGGTGGGTGCAAGCCTTCCCGTGCTTGCCGACGATATTCTTGTGAATTTCGATGACGATCGCCGCCGCGGCGCCGTGCGTGCTCTGGTCGAACTTGCGCAGAAACGCCAGGTCATCGTTTTCACCTGCCACAAGGAAGTCGTCGATTTGATGGGCTCCTATGCCAAAGATTGCAAGATTTTGGGGTTATAATCAACAGGTTGTCGAGCGCGCGACGCGGCGTGTGGGCGAGGCGGCGATTTGGGCGATTCATCTTCGCTCCGACCGCGTGTCTTGGATGCAGGTCTTAGACAAGGCCCGGGGCACAGCCTCTGCAGCGTTTTCGCCGATGGGCGCTCGGACCTAAAGGCCATGTGCGTTTTAAGGCCGCTTGAGGTTCAATATATGGAAGAAAGAGAGACGAACATGCCTAACGTGGTGTTGGTCGGAGCCCAGTGGGGTGACGAAGGCAAGGGAAAGGTGACCGACCTCATTTCCCGCGACTTCGACTACGTGGTGCGCTACCAGGGCGGAAACAACGCCGGCCACACGGTGATTCACGGCGATAAGAAGCTCGCATTGCACCTTATTCCGTCGGGTATCATGTACGAGCACGCGGTGCCGGTTATCGGCAACGGTGTGGTGGTGAACCCGCAGGTGCTGGTTGAGGAGATGCGCATGCTGGAGGGCGAGGGCCTGTCCTGCGAGCGCCTGAAGATCTCCTGCGATGCTCACGTGATCATGCCCTACCATATCGAGCTGGACAAGGCGTCCGAGTTCAAGCTGGGTAAAAACGAAATCGGAACCACCAACCGCGGCATCGGCCCGTGCTATCAGGACAAAGCCGCCCGCAGCGGCATCCGCATCCAGGATCTGCTGGACGAGCACGTGTTCCGCATGAAGGTGGAGGCGGCGCTCGAGGTGAAGAACGCCATCCTGGAGAAGGTGTACGGCAAGCGCACGTTCACCGTGGATGAAATCTGCGACGCGTATCTGCCGTATGCCGAGGTCATTCGTCCCCATATGGCAGAAACCGCGCAGCTTCTGAACAACGCGCTGCGTGAGGGCAAGCATATTCTGTTCGAGGGCGCGCAGGGCACGCTGCTCGATATCGACCATGGCACGTATCCGTTCGTGACCAGCTCCTCGTGCTGTGCGGGCGGCGCGGCTACGGGTTCTGGCGTGGGTCCTGCCGCCATCGACCGCGTGCTGGGCATCGAGAAGGCCTATGTTACACGTGTTGGCGCCGGTCCTTTCCCCACCGAGCTGATTTATCCCGAAAACGGCGGCGAGGGCCAGGACGCCATCGACGGCGACCTGATGTGCGCCGAGGGCCACGAGTACGGCGTGACCACCGGGCGCAAGCGCCGTTGCGGCTGGTTCGACGCGGTTATCGCCCGCTATGCCGCAGAGGTTAACGGCCTGACCGATATCGCGCTCACCAAGCTGGATGTGCTCTCGGCGTTCGACGAGCTCAAGATTTGCGTGGCGTACGAGTGCGACGGCAAGACCTACGATTATTTCCCCATGCAGCAGAGTGTGCTGTTCCATGCCAAGCCGGTGTATAAGACCATGCCGGGCTGGAAGGGGCAGGACATCACCAAGGCCACGTGTTTTGAGGAGCTGCCGCAGGCGGCGCAGGACTACGTACACGAAATCGAGCGTTTGAGTGGTGTGAAGGCAACCATCATCTCCGTGGGTCCGGATCGCAATCAGACCTTTATGAGGGGTTGGTAAGAATGAACGTATTGGTACTTGGCTCGGGCGGGCGTGAACATGCGCTTACCTGGGCAATCTCTCGCTCCGAGCGCTGCGGCGAGCTGTTTGTGGCTCCTGGCAACGGCGGTACGGCGGCTATTGCCACCAACGTGCCCGTGAACACCGAGGATGCCGAGGCCATTATCGGCTTCGCACGCGACCATGCCATCGACCTGGTGGTTGTGGGACCCGAGGCCCCGCTGGTTGCCGGCGTGGCGGACGAGCTTCGCAAGGCGGGTCTTTTGGTGTTTGGCCCCGATGCGCAAGGCGCGCGTCTTGAGGGCTCCAAGAGCTTCTCCAAGGAATTCATGTTGGCGCATGATCTTCCCACCGCGCGCTATAAGAAGTGCACGTCTCAGGACGAAGCGATGGCCTATCTGCACGAGGTGGGCGCACCTATCGTGGTCAAGGCCGATGGCCTGGCAGCCGGCAAGGGCGTGGTCGTGGCTGAAACGATGGAGGACGCCGAGGAGGCCGTACGCGATTGCTTCGCAGGCGATTTCGGCGAGGCCGGTTCCACCGTGGTCATCGAGGAGATGCTCGAGGGACCCGAGTGCAGCATGCTGGCGTTTTTGGCGGGCGGCAAGGCATTGTGCATGCCCTGTGCCCAGGATCACAAGCGCGCCTATGATGGAGACCGCGGTCCCAACACCGGCGGCATGGGCGTGTATTCCCCCGTGCCGTGCGTGACCCCCGAGCTCGAAGAGCAGATGCGCTCCATTATGGAGGCGGCCGCCGCAGCCACCGCTAAGGATTTCGACGAGCCGTATCGCGGGGTGCTCTATGGCGGCTTCATGCTGACTGCGGAAGGCCCCAAGCTTCTCGAGTTCAACGCCCGTTTCGGCGATCCCGAAACGCAGGTGCTTATGCCGCGCCTCGCGAGCGATGCGCTCGACGTGTTCGAGGCCGTCGCCCGCGGTAGCCTAGAGGGCGTCGAGCTTTCCTGGCGTTCCGAGTGCGCCGTTTCGGTGGTGCTTGCCAGCGAGGGCTATCCCGGCAAGTACGAAAAGGGCAAGGTCATCCTCGGCATCGAAGAGGCGGAGGCGCTCGACGACGTGATCGTGTTCCATGCCGGCACTGCTTTCAACGCCGATGACGAGCTCGTGACCAACGGCGGTCGTGTTCTCAATGTGGTCGCTCTCGCCGATACGTTCGAAGAGGCGCGTGAGCGTGCCTACGAGGCGTGCGACAAGATCAACTTCGAAGGCAAGCAGTACCGTCGCGACATTGCCATGCGCGCCATAGAAGGCTAGCATTCGATCGACCAAGCAGCATCAACGCCCTGGCTTTCAATAGTCGGGGCGTTTTGCTGTCTGCGACTCCGTAGTTTTGTCGTGACGCCACTGCGCGAGAGGCGCTGGTGCGCTATGATGCAGGGTCGTTGTCGTTAACGCCCGCCTACGCAGCGCTGGCGGATTGAGAATAAGATAGAGGTACAAGAGCGAATGCTGAGCGAACGACTCCTTACGCGCGCGGTACGGTACTGCGCCGATAGCTTCATGAAGATCGAGCCCTGCCGAGTGGAGCGCATTCCCGGCCCAAAGCCCGGGCAGCCCTATATGCTGTATGCGCACATCCCGTTCTGCGAGCGCCTGTGCCCGTATTGCTCGTTCAACCGCTTCCCGTTTTCCGAGAAGCGTGCGGTACCGTATTTCAAGAACCTGCGCCGCGAGCTCATGATGGTCAAAGAACTCGGCTACGATTTCGATTCGCTCTACATTGGCGGCGGCACGCCCACTATCATGCTGGATGAGCTGTGCGACTTCATCGACCTGGCAAAACGCGAGTTTTCCATCAAAGAGGTCTCGTGCGAGACCAACCCCAACCATCTTACGCTGCCGTATCTGGAGAAGCTTCAGGGCCGCGTCGATCGCATGAGCGTTGGCGTGCAGAGCTTCGACGACGATTTGCTCAGGCAGATGGATCGCTATGAGAAGTACGGCGACGGCAAGACCATCCTTGAATCCATCAAGGTGGCGGCACCGTATTTCAAATCGCTCAACGTGGACATGATTTTCAACTTCCCCGCGCAGACCGAAGAGGTGTTGCGCCGTGACCTGGAGATGGTAATTGAGAGCGGCACCAGCCAGACCACGTTCTATCCGCTTATGGCTTCGCCTTCGGTGGAGAAATCGCTGGCGCGTACGGTGGGCAAGGTGGATTACGACCGCGAGCAGCACTTCTACGAAATCATCAGCGAAACGCTCGCCGGTGGGGCCAATGCGCCCTTCGAGCACGGTTCGGCCTGGACGTTCAATAAGCGTGAGGCCAGCGTGGCGCCGGAAGACGCGATGATCGACGAATACATCGTCGATTACGAGGAGTATCCGGCCATCGGCAGCGGCGGCATGACGTATTTGGGCGACACGCAGTACGTGAACACGTTCAGCATCCGCGATTACAACGCGGCCATCGAAAGCGGCCGCATGTCGGTGATGGGCAAGGCGACGTTTTCTAAGCACAACCGCATGCGCTATCGTTTCATGATGCAGCTGTTCGGTCTGCGTTTGGATAAGAAGCAGTGGGAGCGCGACTTTGGTTGCAGCGTTGCCGGCGGGCTTCCGGTTGAGTATGCGTTCATGAAGATGTCGGGAGCATTCGATCGCGACGATGACGAATGCATCACGCTCACGCCCAAGGGCCGCTACCTGATGGTGGTGATGATGCGCCAGTTCTTCATCGGCGTGAACAACCTGCGCGACCAGGCTCGCGCCGCGCTTCCCGAAGGCGAGCGCCAGCTCCTCTTCGGCAGCGGCTGCGCCGAGTGCAAATAGAATTTCATAGAATAAGCCGCATGCAACGAGGGGTTTCGCCTTTCGTTCGAAGCCTCTCGTTCTACACTATTCGGTCGAATGCTCGATTTCGGACTGCGTTTGCAGTACGATATCGTATATCTCCTGGATGCTTGACGCTTCTTCAGCTTTCGCGCTCATACAGCAACACCTTCTCGCGCTCAATCGCTTTAGACAGGTTTGTATTTCTCAACTGATCAGATGTGATGACATCTACCGTACGACCCGTCATTTTCTCGATGCGCTTGGAAAAATGCACCAGGTCATGAAGATTGAAGCTGTGTGACCTGTCTAAGATAAGCCGAAGGTCTATGTCGCTTGTTGGGGCGGAATCGCCTCGAGCGAATGAGCCAAAGAGATACACTTGCGCAATGCCTGGGTATTCCGCTGACACTTCTCGCACTGCTTCGCGAATTTCCTCTTGCGTAGGGATGCCAGGCCGATTGTCTGCTTTAAGGAGTCTCAGAATCTCCTCTATTTGAGTCTGAATGGTTCCAATGGTCTCCGAGGTAAATTCTTTCTCCCGCTGCGCAAGCCCTAGCTCGAGGAAATGTATGAACGCATCGGTCTTGCTCAGCCTGTGTTGCGCAGCGTACTCCTCGATAGGCTCAACGATTCTTGCGGGCAGACGAAGCGACAGGGGAACTCTCGTGTCCACGATATGGTGGTATGTGACCTCTTTGCGCATAGGAAATCCTCTCGCCGGGTGGTGTAACACAATTGTATCACATCATGCGGAAAGAGAAAACGAAGGGGCGGTTTTGGAACCGCCTTTATGCGTCGGTACCGATGGCGCCGTTCGGGCGTCTCTTGCGAAACCGTGGAGCAATGCGTCGAACGTGGATGTCAATGCGGGGCGCTGGGGCGTGGGGCTCCGACGTATCCGAGGCTTTCCGTCCCAAGGGTAGGCCAAAACAGGCGTGCTATTTGGCGCTGCTGCCGCCCGCTTCGGCCTCGCCCTCATGGCGGGAGTCGTTGGCATCTCCTGCAACCAACATCTGCTCGAACATGGATCCCGCGGTTTGGAAATCGCTGGGCAGCACCACGGTGGAACCCTTTCCGCTTTCGGCGAATTTGCCCATCATGTCGGTCCACTGCGTGAACATGAACAGCTGATTGGCCTCCTGCGGAGTCACGCCCGATTCCTTGATGGTCTCAAGCGAATCCTTGATGCCAAGCGCGATGGCCTTGCGCTGGTTCGCAATGCCTTCGCCCGCCTTCTCCATGCTTTCAGCCTCAGCCTTGGCCTCGGTCACCATCTTGATGCGGTCGGCTTCGGCAAGGTCCTGCGCTGCTAGTCTGATTCGCTGTGCCGAATTGATCTGGTTCATGGAATCCTCGACCTCTTTGGGCAGCGCGATGCGCGTGATAAGGGTCGACACCAACGTGAAGCCATAGCCTGCCATCTGGGTGGAAACGGTGGCATTCACGTCTTGGGCAATGTCGTCCTTCTTGGCGAATACCTCGTCGAGTGAGTACATAGGAATAGCGCTTCGCAGGGCATCGGTGATGAAGTCCTTCATCTGGTCGACGGGTTCCTGCAGCATGTAGTAGCTCTTGTAGATGCCCGACTCCTGCGGCGTGTTGCCCAGCGCATAGTCAACGTGGTATTGCGCCGAAACGTCCAGGCCAATGGTCACGTTGTCCTCGGTCTTCACGTCTATGGTGAAGCCGTTTTTCATCGTGCGCAGGCTGACCGTGGCCGCCTTGCGTTCAAAGATGGGGATTTTCACATGAAAGCCCGCGCCTACGAAGCGGTTGAATTTTCCCAGCCGTTCGATGATCACGGAATGCTGCTGCTCGACGATGAAAAAGCCGTCTTTGACAAGCAGCACAATCACGACGAAGATGATGACGAACACGACGATGTTGCTAATGATGAAGGCTGTCATGGCGATCCTTTCCGCCAGGATGTCTGGCTGGTTGGCACATCGCGTTTTCCGCGGGCTGTGCATCTTGCGCCGTCGCGCTGGATAGGCATGCCTATTGTATATCGTCACGCGCAGGCGAAGCGCGCGCCCTTTGCATCTCGCAATGCGCCCTTTCGTAAATTTTGCAGAAGCCCAATGCTGGCAGGTGAAATTTCTGAATCTTTTTTCTTGCACTATAGGAGGCAACCTGTTAAGATACTAACTCGCGTTAAGCGCAACCGGTCAGGTAGCTCAGTTGGTAGAGCAGGGGACTGAAAATCCCCGTGCCGGGGGTTCAAGTCCCTCTCTGACCACCATTAAAACGCCAGGTCAGCCCACTGTGGCTGACCTTTTTTGTTGGTCAAACCTACAACGTGACCAACATTTTGACATAGCACAGAGCGCGTGTCCGTTCCGATTGTCGAGCCATAGGATAAAAAGTGCGTTCGCCAGGATTATTCACCGCTTACATTCAGCGGGCATGCGGAACTCTCTCCAGATGATTCCCGGCCAGTAGTCTTCAGACTATAGACAAAACGTACATCTTGGGCATTTCACCAGGCACGGACGAACAGCATGTGCGACCGCCCCCCCATCCTCGGGATATAGGCAAAAAGTGTGTAAAGGACCTAATCAACCGAGTGTGGATCCGGTGTGCTGCAATGGAACTCAGGCCACACCGATCCCCCATCCTCGGTGCCGGATGTTCGGAAAAATCAGCGGGCGGGTTCATGATACGGATGGATCCTTTAATTTTGGACAAGATTACAGGTTAGCCGGGAATGCTCTCGATATTTTGCTTGATGAGCGTTGGGGCTGGGGCTTACGGAACCGGCCAATCTCTCTCTGCCTCGTCACGATAGGGCGTTTTCCCAGGAAAATCCTGCGGATAACTTTTCTTACGCCGATTCTGCGCTCGGCTAACCTGTAATGTTGTCCAAAAACCGAGGCACGGATCGCAAGTTCGATATAGGAAGGTGAAAGCAGGGGGGTACGGAGCGGAGAGCGTCTCCGCCGCGCTCTAAAACCCTATGCGTCAATTGCTGCCTGAATCAGAGGGATTGTCGCAATGCGGCACCAAGGCTTGATATGATTCAAGTGCCAAGTGCCAAGTGCCAAGTGCCAAGTGCCAAGTGCCAAGTGCCAAGTGCCAAGTGCCAAGTGCCAAGTGCCAAGTGCCAAGTCTCCTTTGGGATGTTTGCCGAGGCGAGCGAGCGATTAACGCCAGGAACGGAGCTGCTATGGAATCATATGCGCAGGACGACGCGAGAGATATCGAGAAGGTTCAGCCTGTTGAGGCGGTGGCATCTGAAAACGACTCCTCTTACGACCGTCCGCCCACTGAAAGAACGGCAGAGGATTATGCCAAGGCAATCGCGGGAATTCTCGGCATTGCCGCAGTGGTCATAGACCGCGCGCCAATTCCCGGGCCCGGAAAAACCGCAGCCTCCGGCGCGGCAAAAGTTGCTGCGGCTGCAATTCCCGCCATGCAAAAGGCGATTCCCAAGGTAAAGGATGCCGTTGAAAAGAACCCTGAGCTTGTGAATAAGGTAGTGGGCGCCGCTAAAGATGCCGGCTCGCATGCCGCCAAGGTTGCTCGCGATGCGGGGGCGGGTGCTGCCAAAGTGGCTCCTGGCGCGTTCGAAAAGGCCGGTCATGCGTTTGGCGGTGGATTCGGAAAAGCGCGCGAGACGCTCAAAGGGGCAGCGGGCAAGGCCGTCGGCGTTGCGGGCATCGCTGCCGGAGCCGCTGGTTCGGTTGCCCATGGCGCCGCCGCAAAGGTCAAAGATGCCGCAGCAGCGCGCGATGAGGAAAAGGCCCGCCGTGAGGCGAGGCGCGTGGTTTTGGAGGGTGCGGGTGTGCGTTTGACGCCCAAGAAGTTCTTCGAGAACTGGAATCAGCACGCATTTGTCGCCCAGTCGGGCGCCTCGGTGGCAAGCGTGTCCACTGATGCTTCCGGTTTGCAATCGCAACCGCTAGGGCACGGGGCAGCATCCTCTGCGGGCTATCTTGCATATCCAGGCTGCTATGTGGTGCTCACGTTTGGCAAGGGGGTCAAGCAGGACGATTACAGCAAGTTCCGCGACGTATACGTAGGAGCATCCTCCAATATGGGCGTTGCCATTCGCGCGGATTTCATAGGTCTGGGCGATCCGGACGTGTATGCCGACGTGAAATACCAGCAGGATGTTCGCGTGCTGGTATTCCCCTGTGCTGAGGAAAACCTCGATCAGCTACGCCAATCGCTCATCGTTGCACTCGACGCCGACGCGTCATACAACCGCACGAGGGGATAGGCTCAACGCCGGCAAAGGTGCCGAAAGGCGCCTCGACTCATGCGGCCGTGCAAGAAAGCAGGCTCGGCTTATGCTTGCGGCGCTCCTTCCGCGCCGGCCTCTTTCGATTACGGTTCGCGCCTGCCGCAAGGCTCGAATTCGACTGTGGCGGAGTCGGCCGCTGCCGCTCGGATGCCCAAGGGCTCTGCCGCTCGAACCCGACCATGGCGGAATCGGCCAGCCCGTAAAGGCTACGGTTTGCATCTGCCACAAGGCTCGAACCCCTGATTGATGAGGTCTTGGCGGCTGCCCTCGTAATTCTGTCGGTTGTCGGGTTCGGTTTCTTCAACCGACGGACAGGTGGGGTAGTGGAACTTCATCGTGTTGGTATTGAGCACGTATGTGCCCTGCGTATCGCGAGCGGATTCATCGGAGTCGCTCGCGCCTGCGTCTTTTGATGCATCGGGCTGGGCGTCAGCCGCACCCGGTGCACCTCCTCCATCATCGTCGCCGCTTCCGGTTTCCTTCACGTTTGCCGTCGACCCCCAGGCATCGTGGTCGTAGCGCGGGTCAGCTTTGGGGGCGTCTGAAATCGACCCGTTGGGATCGATTGCGCCTACGAAGCGCTCCACCTGCGGCACCTCGCTCGACGCGCGGCTGGAGCCATCCGCGTAGTCGATGGCCACACCGGGCTCAACGTTGTACACGAACACGTTGAAGCTCACGGCCGCCCCTCCGTCGTCGAGCGATTGCGCCTCCATCTGCACGCCCCGCGCCACAAGCTCGTCGCCTTCGAACCATGGGGTCACGCGGTACAGCACCTCGCCGCCCGTTTCGTTCACATAGTCGGCGACCATGTTCTCGTAAGGCAGCATGCCTGCAGCGTTCATTTCGCGCGTGCCGGTGATAAGGTTGCGTTCGTTGGCGTCCTCGCCGGCCAGCTGCCAGCCAATCAGATGGCTGCGGTTGTAGAGGGCCTCCTCATCCACAAAGTCATAGAACTTTTGGTTCCATCCGCTGGGATGCACGGCGGATATATCGCCGCGCTCGCCAGTAGGCATGGTATTGGAATCTATGACGGCGTAGGCGGTACCACATCGACCCAGGTCATCGAGCGTGCTGTAGCGCTCGATGGTCTGACCGTGCTCTACGGCGTCTTGAGCCTGGGCCACTTCCCCATCGGTGAAACCGGGCTGCCCGTCGTTGACCTCCAAGCACAGTGTGCCGTCGTATTCGGGCAAATCTTCAACAACTACAGCGGCCTCGCCCGTCGGGGGCGCAGGTTCGGGCTCGCTGGCGGAGGAGCATCCTGCAAGTGCAAGGCAAAGCGCAAGTGCCGCCATAAAGGCAAGCGAAATGCGGTGGATAATAGAGCTGTTTTCCGTCAAGGGGAGAGTCATCTGACAACTAGGGTGCATGGGGTCCTTCCATGTCGAGGGGGCGGTGCAAGGGGTGGGCGCACAACGCCGGGGTTGCGCTGGGCTTCTCCATGCTGGAGGGGCGTGCAATGCTGGGCGAATCTATTCGTGCCGAACGTGGGCTCCTGGGAGGCCCACCACGTCGGCGTCCCCCCGTGGCGCGCAATGCTGGGCGAATCTATTCGCGTCGAACGGTCCGGTTCGAAAAACGTTGGGTTATGCGAGCGCCAGCAAGTCGGCCGGCGATTCCGCCCATGCGTCGGGTTTTGCGGCCTCGAGCCGCTCGCGAGGCTGATAGCCCCAGGTCACCGCTACTGCGAAAGCTCCGGCGCGTTGGGCTGCCTCCACATCGGTATGAGAATCGCCCACATATGCCACGCGTTCGATAGGCACTGCAAGCTCTGCCGCAACGCGCAAGAGCCCCGTGGGGTCGGGCTTGCGCGGCACGGGGCCTTCGCCCATTGCCATATCCATCACGTCGGCGAAATAGTGATTGGTCATAAGCTTGGTGCCGGCATCGTATTTATTGGAGAGCACCGCAAGCTTCTTGCCCCGTGCCTTGAGCGTATGCAACACGTCCATCATGCCGGCGTATACCTGCGTTTTTACGTCGCCGCGTTCGTCGTAGAGCGCTTTCCAGTGGGCGATGCATGCGTCGGCCGCCTCTTTCTCGAGCCCCTGGGGCATGGCCTGCGTGATGAGCGAGCGCAGGCCGTTGCCCACCATGCGCAGGATTTCATCGGAGGTGTGCGTGGGATAGCCAAAGTGCTCCATGGTGTCGTTGGTTACATCCACCAGGTCGGGCAGCGTATCCAAGAGAGTGCCATCCATATCAAACACGAATGCGTCAATCTGTGGGTTCATAGGATTCCTCCTTATGCGCCTTTGCCCGCGCTCCTTGGGCGGGGCCGGGCGCTGGGTGTTTGGTTGGGGTCAATCATACCAGGGGAGTGTATCCATCTTGTTGGGCGGATGTGTTGCGTGTGTTCGGGTTGGGCGCGGCGGGCAAGGCGTTTGCGCCGGCTCCTGCTTGCTGCACGATGCATACATCGGAATGCGTTTGCCGTGGCGCTTGCAAGCGATGCGCTATAATGCAGCCGATGGCCGCCCGTGTTTGGGTGTGCGGGCAGCGCCGTTGTTTTATTGAAGGAGCCGCAGGCTAGCGCTTTCGGCTTTTTTCCTTCTTTCGGGAACTACCCCGTGCTGCGGACAAGAACGAAAGCAACGCCGCGCCAAGGCTGCACATTGCTGTAGCAAGCCCGACTATTGCGGTTGCGAGTCCCACGCACCACCTCCCTTTGCATCGGAAGGCGCGTGCCAGCTCACGGGTCGGCTATCGGCCCACTTGATTGTATCACAATTGTATTACGCATTTCTTTCTCTGAAAGGGCGCACTACCGCGGTGCGCCCTTTTTGCGCTTTGGGCGAGGAATGTATTGGCGGCGAGCGGGAGCTATGCGAAGATTCGCACTATCATGTTACCAATGCTCCTACGCTTCCAATATGAAAGGGGATCCATGGAAATCTACGTTACCAAGGATTATCAGGAAATGAGCGAGGCCGCGGCCGATATCATCGCCGATCTGGTTGCGGAAAAGCCCGGTTGCGTGCTGGGTCTGGCCACCGGTTCTACGCCCGAGGGTCTGTATGCTGAGCTCGTGCGCCGTTTCGAGGAAGGCGAGCTCGATTTTTCTCGCGTGGCCACCTTCAATTTGGACGAATATCGCGGTCTTGATCCGCAGCACGAGCAGAGCTACCGCTATTTCATGCAGAAGCATCTGTTCGATCATGTAAACGTGCGTCCCGAGAACACGCATGTACCCAACGGAGCCAACCCCGACGCCGATGCCGCCTGCGAGGCGTACGAAGCGTCTATCCTGCTGGCCGGCGGTATCGACCTTCAGCTTTTGGGCCTGGGTCACAACGGCCACATCGGCTTCAATGAGCCTGCTGACGAGTTCACTAAGGAAACCAACTGCGTCGATTTGACGGAGAGCACCATTCAGGCCAACAGCCGCCTGTTCAACTCCGCGGACGAGGTGCCCCGCCAGGCGTACACCATGGGCATTGGCACCATCATGGCCGCCAAGCAGATCCTGCTCGTGGTGTCCGGCGAAGACAAGGCCGATATTGTGCGCGAGGTTTTCTTCGGGCCGGTGACGCCCAAGGTCCCCGCCTCTATCCTGCAGTTCCACCCCAACGCTATCGCGGTGGTGGACGAGGCTGCGTTCTCCAAGTGCGGCGACGTTGCCCAGGTGGCGGAGGATTGCGGCTGCGGCCATCATCATGGCGACGATGAAGAATGCTGTGGTGGTGCTCATGAGCACGGCGATGAGGATTGCCGCCGCCATCATCACGGCAATCCGCCCGCGGAGGGCGAGTGCTGCGGTAAGCACTACAACGAGTAGTTCCACGGAGGGCGGCGCAAGGCGTCGCCCTTTTTATGCTGCAGGATTGTTGAGGCAGGGCCTCAAGACGCGACCGTGAAACCAAGCTTGATTGCATGAAGCGGCGATTTGCCGCAGCATAAACGTCGCCCCGCAACCGCGCGAACGTCGTTTCACAACCGCGCAAACGTCGTTTCACAACCGCGCAAACGGCGCCCCGCAAACGAACGGCGATTTGCCGCACCAGAAACGTCGTTTCGCAACCGCGTAAAAGTCGTCCCACAAACGAACGGCTATTTGCCGTACTAGAAACGGCGCCCCGCAAACAAACGGCGATTTGCTGCAGTTTTCGAGGGGTGCCCCGAGTATACCGCCGTTGGGATTCGCGTTTCCCCAGGTCACAGCCTCGCGTCGATTGGGCTACTTCGGGAGGTGCGCGAAAACTGCAGCAAATCGACGTTTGTTGCAACATGGAGGCGTTTCTCGTAATGTGGAGGCGCTTCTTGCGGCGAAGAAGCGGGTTTTTGCAACATAGAAGCGCTACTCGGTATCGTTGACTCGCGCTGCGGCGCAAATGTAGAAGAATCGGGAGGGATGCTATGATCATCGCTGATGTTCAGGCGTTTGATGGGCGTGAGTTTGCATCGCGCGACATCATTTTGAAAGATGGAAAGATTTCCGCGCTGCTTTCGCGCGGCACGGCGGACATCCTTGATGAGGAGGATTTTGGCGAGACACTCGATGGTTGGGGCTGCTACGCAATCCCCGGCTTGATCGACATTCATTCCCACGGCGCGGTGGGTCACGATTTTTGCGATGGCTCAGTCGAGTCGATCGAGGCCATCTGTCGCTATGAGGCATCGCGCGGCGTAACATCGTGGTGCGGCACCACCATGACGTATCCCGAGGAAAAACTCGAGGGCATCATGCGCGCCGCCGCCGAATACGTTGCTCCCGCTAACGCCGCCGCGCTTGTGGGAATCAACATGGAAGGCCCCTTCATCAGCCCAAACAAGGTGGGGGCGCAAAATCCGGCGTATGTGCAGGCGTGCGACGCGGGCATGTTCCGACGCCTGCAGGAGGTGTCGGGCGGGCTTATCAAGCTGGTGGATATTGCTCCTGAAGAACCTGGAGCATTGGAGTTTGTCGACGAAGTGGCCGATGAGGTGCGTGTGTCCATCGCGCATACGTGCGCGGATTACGACGTCGCGCGCGAGGCATACCGCCGCGGCGCCAAGCATCTGACGCACCTGTTCAACGCCATGCCGCCGCTTCATCATCGCGAGCCGGGCGTGATCGGTGCCGCTGCTGATGCGGGCGCCACGCCCGAAATCATCGCCGATGGCGTGCATATCCATCCGTCTTCGGTGCGCAGCGCGTTCAAGCTGTTCGGGTCCGACCATATGATTCTCATTAGCGATTCCATGGAGGCGACCGGCATGCCCGACGGCGAGTACAGCCTGGGCGGTCAGGCCGTCACGGTGCGCGGTAACCGCGCAACGCTTCATGACGGCACCATCGCCGGCAGCGCCACCGATCTTATGGGGTGCCTGGTCACGGCCGTGCGCGATATGGGCGTGCCGCTTGAGATGGCTGTGCGTGCGGCTACGATCAACCCTGCCCGTGCAATCGGGGTGGATTCCAATCGCGGATCGCTTGAGGCCGGCAAGGTGGCTGACCTGGTGCTGCTCGATATGAAGACGCTTGAGATCCGTGCCGTCATTCTGCGCGGCGAGCGCATCGCGTAGCGTGCAGCTGTCTGGCGCGTGATGGGGGATGCGGCGCGGGCGCCGGATCGCAAAGCCGAATGCCTCGGCCAGCGCGACCCTGTGGCATTGAGGTGTACGAGTTTTTTCTAGAAACATGAATGCGGACGTTGGGGCACCCCGCGTCCGCGTTTTCGTTTCCGGTGCCCTTCGGGAGGTCGAGCGCCGGATGTGACGCCGACGAGGGCCGAGGTGCTTGAGCGACGAATGTGAGCCCGCGGGAGTCGGGTGCTCGAGCGACGAATGTGATCCCGCGGGAGTTGGGTATTCGAGCGGTGAATGTGGGCTCGCCAGCCCCGCGCGCGAACGGCTTGAACGACTCGAAATCGAACCCGCGGCCCACGATGTCGCCGCCCTCGCGCGCGAATGCTTGGTTCGGTTAAATGAGCGAAGGGGGTCGTGCAGGATGGCCGGCCCCGGGCGCGAACGGCTCGGCCCGCTTACTCGACTCGGGGCTTTTTACCATACAGCGCGCGCTCGAGCACTGCAAAGAGAGCCTCGTTGGCCGTGTCGCCGCGCCGCAACCCTTCGAATATCGAGTCCCATATCCAGTCGCAGAGCTGCTCCTCGCTTAACGCGCTTCCAAAGATGGACCGATCGACGGCCTGGTCGCGCTGAAGCGCGCAGAGTATGCCTGCGCGAATGTGCCTGAAGCAGGCGTCTTCGCGTTCGCGGCTCGTTTTTATGTCGCGAACATCGAGTTTTCCCTGGTTGGACAGCCAGGTTTCGCGGAATACCGCCAAGGGCTCCCGTAGACTTTCCATTGCATCGCGGCAAAAGTCGACGAAACCGCCATCTACGACTTCCTCGGCGCGTGCAAGCTGGTCGTGAGGGATGGAATTGCGCCAGAACTTTTCGACGGCATCGGCCACGAGCTCGGATTTGTTCGGATAGTAGTTGTATACCGACCCTACCGCGACGCCACATCGAGAGGCCACGGAGCGAATGTTCAACGCTCCGGCGCCCTTCTCGCTTGCAAGCTGACAGGCGGCATCGAGAATGATTTCCTTGGATATGGTGGGCTTGTTTCCCATGGCTCCCTTTCGTTTGCGGCGCTCTCCAGCGCGGCGCTTGCCCAGCATCTTGACGAACCAGTTGAGCCAAGAAAGGCTGTCGAGAGGTTCGCCGGCGCGGCGCTTGCGCCCACATCTTCGCATACCGCATCGCACAGATGTCGAAGAGCTTGCCCGCGGCGCATGTATGCCAGCAAATGTGAATCGGTTGTGTACGGCTTGCATTGTAATGCAAGGCGGATATAATGAACAGCGTTCATTAATGAACACAGTTCAGAAATGAACGGCCGACATGGATAAAGGGTGAGTGTTCAGAAATAAGCAGTCGAAACGAAAAGAGGGTGAGAAGGCATGAGTTTGGAACTGGTTTTGGCCACGGCGGCCATCTCGATGGCGCTCGTGTTTTATACGGTGGGGGTGTTTTCGGAGAGAAAGGCCGGGTCGCTTTCGCTGCGCCACGCGGTTTTGTTTTGGATGGGGCTCGCATGCGACACGACGGGCACGCTCATGATGACCTCGATCGCAAATCAGGGAGCCGTTATGCAGGGCGCTAGCATTCATGGAGTTTCCGGCACGTTCGCCATTGTGCTCATGCTCGCGCATGCGACATGGGCGACCGTCACGTACATCCGTCGCGATGAGGCGATGCAGGCGTCATTCCATACGTTCAGCACGTTCGTGTGGCTGATTTGGCTCGTGCCGTATATCATCGGCATGCTGGTCGGCATCCCTGCGATTCACCTGCAGGCCGTATGCGCGGTGGGAACGGCAATCGTGGCGGTTGCGGCAATAGCAGCGGCGCTGTTTGTGCCGAGCCGTCTGCGGGCTGCCCATCGCAAATAGCCAAAGGCTTTGTTGCGGCCTAAACGCCTGCGCCGCCCGTCCGGGCATGCGGCATAACGCGGGACCGACGCGTTGCGCCGTGGGTAAAGCGCCTGTGCTGTCCGCCTGCGATAGCCCGCCCGTCGCGGCTCACATCGAATTCGATGAGCGTGCCTGCTCCGCCCGTCTGGGGCAGCCCCCCGCAAACTGTTCGAAAAATGTTACTAAAATAATAGCAATTAATCCATAGAACCTCCTTTTTATGGTATGATGACGAAGTATTTTCGGGATACTGCATGTGGGCCTTGACCTCCGGTTGCGGCGCAGGGGTGCAGGCTCCCGAAAGCACAAAAAGGGGTCATGCAGCACAATCTCCAATTGTCCATATTGGCAAGGGTCGGTTTCTGCGCATGTCCAAGGAAGCGCCTGCGGGCGCCGATCAAGCAAAGGGGGTGTGCTATGGAGCAATTCCTCGATCCGGCACTGCTTGCGCGTATTCAGTTCGCCCTGGTAGTTATCTTCCACTTCATGTATGTGCCGCTTTCTATCGGCATGGGATTGATTCTGGCCATCAACGAAACGCGCTACTACAAGTCGCGCGACCCGAAGGATGCAGCCGCTACGAAGTTCTGGGCTAAGATCTTCACCACCACGTTTGCCGTGGGTGTGGCGTCAGGCATCACCATGGAGTTCTCGTTTGGCACCAACTGGGCTGATTACAGTCGCTTCGTGGGCGACATCTTCGGCGCGCCGCTGGCCGCCGAGGCCCTGCTCGCGTTCTTCCTCGAGTCGGTGTTCTTGGGCATCGTGCTCTTCGGTCGCGGCAAGGTCGGCCCCAAGTTCTACCTGGCCAGCGCTTGGCTGGTATGGCTGGGCAGCTGCCTTTCTGCCCTGTGGATCATCATCGCCAACTCCTGGATGCAAACGCCCGGCGGTGCCGAGCTTTCCGCCGATGGCTCCAAGGCCGTGCTGACCGATTTCTTCGCTGCGGCGTTCAACGCCACAACGCTGCCGCGCTACAGCCACACCGTGTTGGCTCTGCTGGTTATGGGCGCGTTCGTGGCAATTGCGGTTTCGGCTTGGTATATGCACAAGGGCAAGCATGCCGAGTTCGCACGCAAGACGCTGCGCACCGGCGTTGCTGTTTCGCTCGTGGCCACCTGCTGCCTGCTGGTTTCGGCACACTCCTCTGCCGCCGTGGTTACCGAGGAGCAGCCCACCAAGATCGCCATGATGGAAGGCCACTACGAAACGGGCACGTTGCCGCTGTATGCGGTGGGTCTTGTCGATGAGGAAGGCCAGAGCGTGATCGCTCCCATCGAGCTGCCCGGCTTCACGAGCTTCTTGGCTTCCGGCGATTTCAGCAAGGAATACCCCGGTCTGAACGATCTTGCCGCCGAGAACCCCGATATCGTGGTGGAGGACCTTCCGGTTAACCTCGTGTTCCAGAGCTATCACCTGATGGTTGCTCTCTTCGGCCTGATTTGCGTGGTCATTCTGATCGCCGCCATCGCCGCGTTCAAGAAGAACGGCAAGCTGGGGCAAAAGAAGTGGGCGCAATGGATCATGATCGTGTGCCCCATCTTCCCGATTCTTGCTATCCAGGCTGGTTGGATTACGGCCGAAGTTGGCCGCCAGCCGTACGTGGTGTATCCCGCCACCAGCTCGCCTGAGGGCGTGCAACTTCTGACCAACAACGGCGTTTCAGCGTCGGTCTCGTCGGTCGAGCTGCTGATCACCATCGTGCTGTTTATTGCCGTGTACGCAATCATCCTGGTTGCATGGGCACGCCTGATCAGCGGATTTATCAAGAAGGGCCCCGTGGAAGATCTGGAAGGCGGTATCGTCGACCAGGATGGCGCCGCCGCCATCGCGGGCGCCGTTACAACGGGCGCCGCATCCGATTCCAAGAAGGAGGCGAACTAACATGGAGATCCTGCAGGTTGTTTGGTTCTGCCTCATTTTCGTGCTGATCGCGGGCTACTTCGTGCTTGATGGCTTTGACCTGGGCGCGGGTGTGCTGAGCCCGTTCGTTGCCAAAAACGATCAGGAGCGCGCCATCGTGCGTCAGAGCATCGGTCCTGTGTGGGATGGCAACGAGGTGTGGCTGCTCACCGCGGGCGGCGCACTGTTCGCAGCGTTTCCGGCGGCGTACGCCACCACGTTCTCCGGCTTCTATCTGGCCGTGATGCTGGTGCTCATGGGCCTTATCGTGCGTGCTGCAGCGATTGAATTCGCCGGTCACGACAAAGCGTGGGCGAAGCTGTGGAACATCCTGTTCTTTGTGGGCTCGCTGCTTCCGGCGCTGCTTTTGGGCGTGGCCGTGGGCAACGTGTACGCAGGCATCCCCATGGATGCAAACGGCGATTACATCGGCGTGCCGCTGCTGGGCCTGGTGACTCCCTTTACTCTGCTCACGGGTCTGTTGGGCCTTTCCGCCTTCGTGCTTCAGGGCGCCAGCTGGCTCATGCTGAAGGCTCCGGTGGATTCTGAGGTGCGCGCTCGCGCCAAAAAGGCCGCCTATGTGGCGGGCATTGCAGCGCTGGTGCTTTTCGCGCTGGTGTCGGTGTACGGGCACTTCGTAATTGCGCCCGAGCTGACCGGCGTGCAGACCGTTCTGGGCATTGTTATCGCCATCGTTGCCGTGCTCGCCATGGTGTTCTGCATCGCCAAGGCGAAGGGCGACGGCAGCGACCTGGCCGGATTCATCGCCTCTTCCGCCGTGTGCGTGCTGTTGGTGGCGCTGTGGGGCGCGAGCATGTTCCCCAATCTGGTGGTTGCGGGCGCAGGCGATCCCATCACGCTGTTCCCCACTGCCGCTTCCGGCGAGAACATCACCATTGCCACAGCGGCTTCCAGCAACCTGACGCTCACCTGGATGCTGGGTATCACGTGCGTGGGTCTGCCGCTGGTGCTCATCTATCACTTCATCATCTACCGTACGTTCCGCGGACGCGTGAAGGTGGAGGATTTGCAGTACTAAAGCGCCTATGCTGGTGATGCATGTGTCGCCACAAGCGATGTCACTCGTGGCTCGCGGACTATAAAGACATGATGGCCGTCCCGTGGGGGCGGCCATTGTTGTATGGGCGCGTACTATCTCGCCGATGTAGTAGCATTCGCCGTGCGGCTTACGCCTCGGCTTCGTTCGATCCGGCTCGTCACTTGAGTGTCAATTGAAATTAAAGTGATGATTCAAGTGTAAAGTGATAATTCAAGTGACGGCAAGGGGCGGTGCGAAACACGAAAATGAAGGGGCGACCGGAGGGGCGGTTGGATCGGCAACGGGGCACGAAAGCGAAGGGTGGCTGGACTGGCAATGGGGCACCTAGAGAAAAAAATACGCTGAAGATGGCGGCGCGGCGCAGAAGCGCGGCGATGGTGAGGGCGACGGGGAGAGTGGGCGTTTGCCCGACCTGCCGTTTGGTATATGGAGCGCTATACTAAAGGAAAATACAAGCGGGCCCCGATAAAGACGGGCGCCCCATCACGTTGGGAGGCATCCATGAAGTACGAAGAGCTCAAGGAAGAAATCAAGAACGCTATGAAGGCGCATGACAAGGTGCGCCTGTCTATTCTTCGCCAGGTGCATGGCGAGATCAAGAACATCGAGGTCAACGAGCGCCGCGAGATCACCGATGCCGACGTGGACGCCATGCTCAAGCGCCTGATCAAGCAGACAAGCGAAACGCTGGAGGGCTCTATCAAGGCCGGCAACAACGAGGAGCGTACGGAAACGCTGCGCGCGCAGGTCGCCATTCTGGAGGAGTATCTGCCCAGGCAGATTTCCGGCGATGAGCTGATCGCCCTGGTGGAAAAAACCATCGCCGAGGTGGGCGCCGCCACCAAGCGCGATATGGGCAAAGTCATGGGTGCGCTCAACGCCGCCACCGGAGGGAATTTCGATAAAGCTGCTGCCGCGAAGGAAGTGGGTAGCCGTCTGGCCTAGGGGAGGCCGCCCGGCGCCCCGGCGCCAGTCGGTTTCTGAAAAAAGCCGTCGATTCGATTCATTCAGCGGGAATGACGCCCGCAAAATACAGGCGCATTTGAGGTCCCGGGTCGCTGAAATCAAGCGTGACTCGGGACCCCTTGTATTCTGCAGACATTTGATTAGGCTTTTGCGACGCCGGTTTACAAAGGCGGTCGGAAAGGGCGCCAGTTTCCAAATTCTAGTCGTCGAAATCCAATGCTTCGAGCAGCTTCGCCTCGCGCTTCTGCGCCGCCCTGAACGAGGCGTACAAAGCAAGCATCACGGCGCCGAAGATCATGATCGCGTCGATCGCCATGATTGCGACATCGCCTGCCCAGGTGACGTGCTCCCAGCCAACGTAATGCACCTCGACGTACACGCGCGTCAACATGGCCGTCACCCCCACGAGAGAGCCTGAAAAAGCGGCGATCGCGCAGGCGTATGCGATGGGGAAATTGCCGTCAGGAGTGCACCATCTTCCCGTGATGTACACGCCTTTCCTGATTTGAATGACGGTAATCAGGATGAGGGCGGCCATCAACGCGAGGTACTCCACCCATGAAACCACGCCTCCCGAAACCGGCATCGGGTCGCCGGGCTCCGTGAACTGCATTTCCCACATCACCAGGAACATGTTCAGCACGATATGAACAACAAGAATTCCCACAAGTACGCAGAACGCGACGCGATAAGAACGACCCAGTTCGGCCTCAACGCGTTCATCGTGGCGGGGAAACAGGAATTCCCGAATGGCCGATACAAATGATGCGTTGTTCTCGATTGCCGCCATGGCTACTCCTCCCAAAACAGGTCATTAAGCGTGACGCCGAGAGCTTTACAGATGCTGCGGCACAAATTGAGCGTGGGATTGTATCCGCCTGCTTCGATTAGCCCGATGGTTTGCCGCGTGACGCCCACCGCCTCTGCCAAATCCGACTGGGACATGCCGCACGCCACGCGCGCCGCCTTCATGCGCAGGTTCTTTTGCTGGGAGACGGGTTTGACCGCTTCAAGTGATGCGTTCGTCGCGCTGTTGTTGCTCGCTCCCTGCGAAGGCAAGGGAATCGCCGCCTCTCGTCGCGGACTCTCCTCTTTGCGCCTCCAGCTTGCGGGGATTGATCCAAGTGTGGTGCCGTCCATTGCAATACCTTCCATAAGCAATATATGAATTGAAGTATGTAAGATTTATATTGCATATTATGGATGATGTCAAGTATATATTGCATATTGATACGGTTCGGCATCGCGGAGGGGTCGGCGGCGCGGAGATGTCGGCATCGCGGAGATGTCGGCGGCGCGAGCCCTGATGCCCCTATCGTACATGGTCATGAAAAAAGCCTCCCGTTCCTCGGACTTGTCTCTTCTGTCCAAGAAATGGGAGGCAGTTCACGAATTAAGCCGGCCTTGTATCTAAAGGGGGTGGTGCGTAAGTCCCATTTGCGCGCTCATGCCTAACTTACGCGCTCTCGTTCTCCCCTTGCATCGCGTCGAACTCGTCGAGCGCTTCACGCAGAATTACGCCGTCGGCGCGGCAGGGTTCGGCGCCGCCTCTGCGCATCATGCGCGTCTCATGGCCTTTGCCGGTCACAATCACCACGGCGGGGCGTTCGGTTTCAAAAACTGCCTTGCGTATCGCCGCCTCGCGATCGACCTCTATCTGCCAGGCGTGGTTGCCTTGCGCCTCTATGAAATGAGCGATGGTTGCGCAGATGTCGGCCGGGTCCTCCGGGCCGGGGTCGTCTTCGGTGATTACGATGCGGTCGGCGAACTTGCCTGCTGCCACACCCATAGTCTCGCGGCGATCCATTCCTTTGCCGCCTGTGGCTCCAAACACTACGCAGAGCTCGCGATCGGGGTAGTTCTCACGCAGATCGCGCAGCAGCGTTTCAAGGCTCATGCCGTTATGGGCGAAATCGACTACGCCCATGATCCGTCCCGACGGGGTGGGGTAAAGGTTCATGCGTCCGGGCACCATGACGCTTTCGAACCCGTGCACGATGCATTCTTCGTCTATGCCCAGTCCTTCGGCGCATGCGATTGCGCCCAGCGCGTTCGACACGTTGAATCTCACCGGCGTGGGGAGCAGAACCTCGCGCTCGAATCGCGGTGTGCGCACCGTAAACGTGATGCCGCCCTCGGTGTGACGCAGATGGAAGCCAAACACGTCGGCCGCTTCGTGCTCGAGCGAATACGTGATCACGCGGGGGCAACGCTCGCGTGCCGAGGCGTACACCTTATCGGCCCGGTCCATGTCCAAATTCACCACGGCCGTTTCGCATTGCTTGAACAGTAGCAGCTTGCTTGCGAAGTAATCCTCGAATGTGGGGTGCTCGATCGGCGAGATGTGATCCTCGCCGATATTGGTGAATGCGCCCACGGCGAACTCGACGCCAAACGTGCGACCGTATTTAAGCGCCTGGCTGGATGCTTCCATAGCAACATGCTCGGCCCCCGCCGCCACGGCGTTTGCCAGGTGACGCTCGAGGTCAAACGGCTCGGGCGTGGTCAGCTTGGCCTCGCCTCGCTCTATGCCGTCGTCCATCTCGATGCTCGAGAACATCGCTGCCGTATGCGTGCCTGCCGCTCGCGCTTGCGCATCAAGGATTCCCTTGAGATAGTACACGCTCGTGGTTTTGCCCTTGGTGCCCGTGAACGCGCAGACATCGATTTTGCCCGAGGGGTGTCCCCAGGCGAAATCTGCGATGGCGCCCATAGCCTTGCGAATATCGGTGACCAGCAGGCAGGGGATGGGCGCTTCGTAATCCGTCTCGGACACGTAGCATGCTGCGCCCGCCTCTATGGCGCTCATCAAGTAGTCACGCTTGAATGCGGCGCCTTTGCATACGAACAACGTGCCTGGCACCACCTCGCGCGAATCGCAGGTGGCAAATGCGATGGGGCTATCGGGCAGGGCGGCGGCATCGACCGGAGATGCGAGGACTCCCAAATTATCAAGCAGAGCGGCATATCGCTTCACGGTCGAGGCGGTCTGTTGGGGTTTTTGCATCGCGCATCCTTTCAGTAGCGATGGCATCGGTTGCCCATGATTGTACCGAAGAGCCGCCGTGCGTGCGTGCGCATTTTGCGAATCGCTGCCGCGGCGCATATCTAGGGCGAAAGGACACGGCTGCGCGCCGGTCTGCCCGCGGCAGGGGGTGATGCTGGATGGGTGGCCGGGCGCGTTCTGGCATTAGTGCCGGCCTGCGGCGGGGTGACGCTTGGCGTGCCTGAGCGAGGCATGAGGCGCCCTTCGACGCTTTCGCAAGGCGCTTCTCGGCCTGCAGCCGAGGCTTTAAGGCTTTGTTCAGCTTTCTGTTGAGTGGGAGGGGAGTTGGGCAGCGCGCCGTTTTTGCTTTGCGGCGGGGTTAGTCTGGGGTATCGAGTGCCTCTGCGGAGGCGCTCTCCGATTCATTCTCCGAAAGGACGGCCATGCGCAAAGCCTCAGTCCGAACCTCTCTTTTTATCCTGCTTGCCGCCAGCGCCGTTCTCGTAGCGTTCTCCCTGATCGGATGCTCATTCTCCGGCTCCGGTGATTCCCCGGAAAGCGGGTCGAGCCAAGACAGCGTCGATTACACCCTTATAGAAGAGGGCAAGCTTACCGTGGCATCCGACCTTGCCACGCCGCCGTTTGAGTATGCGGATGATTCCGGCGAGCCCCAAGGTTTCACCGTCGAGCTCATGGGCATGATCGCCGAGCGTCTGGGCCTTGAGCTCAACTATCTGCCGGCGCAGAAATTCGACGGCATCATTCCTTCCGTCAAGCAGGGCGTGAAAACCGATGTGGGCGCCTGCAACATCACCATCACCGACGAGCGCAAGCAGGAAGTCGACTTCACCGATCCGTACATGGATTCCAACCAGGGCGTTGCCGTGGCGAAGGATTCTGGCCACGAACAGGCCTCCGACCTCAATCAAGCAGGCGTGAAGGTGGCCGTGCAATCGGGTACTACGTCTGAAGAATGGGCGCTGGAGAACCTTCCTCAGGCGCAAACCGTCAACTTTGATGACTGGACCGCGGCGTTCACTGCCGTCATGAGCGGCCAGTGTCAGGCGGTGGTGTGCGACCTGCCGGTAGAGCAGTGGATGGTGTCCAATTCGTTCACGGACATGGAAATCATCGAGGAGATTTCCACAGGCGAGCAGTTCGGCATCGCCGTAAGCAAGGACAACCCCGGCCTCACGCAAGCCATCAATGAGGCGTTGGCGGATATTCGCGCCGAGGGCATCTATGACGAGCTGTATGAAAAGTGGTTCGGCGCGGCGCCCAGCGAATCGGCCGGCGCCACGGCAGACGAATCGGCGTCGGGCGACGAGGGCTCCGATGCCGCAGCAAGCAACACGGACGCAAGCGATGCGGGGGAATCCGCCGATACCGCCACTCAGTCAAGCACCGAAGCCCAGGGTGTGCTTTCCTCCGTCACGGCTACCGCACGTTCCAATGAAGATGGCGGCAGCGCGGTCCTCGGCGGCATCGCCACGCGTCTTGCTTGGGGGTGCATCACCGGCACCGACGAGGGCGACGTCTCTCAGATCACGCTTCAGCTGCCCGATGGCGGCTCCTTCGAGGATACCTCCGTTGAGGCGACCATCGTAAGCGACCTCGACCGCACGCAGGTTCAGGCGCAAGCGCGCGTGTCCAATTCGTCGCTCGTTATCGATTTCGACCAGCCCATTCCTGCCGGCTCGGAGCTTTCCATCGAGGTGGAGGGCGTGCTCTTTCCCAGCACGGCCGGCGCCTACACCGTGGGCGGCGCTTACACGACGAGCGACGGCACCCAGCACGATTTGCCCGAAAGCCCTACGATCGCCGTGTCTGAAAGCACATGGGTTCAGGACGCGGTGTCGTGGCTAGACAATCAGGCGTGGGTGGATGCGTGGAACTCCAATCCGTTCCTGGGCATGTTCTTCAAGCCGCAGTACGTGGTCACCTCCATCGCGTCACTGTTCCAGGGATGGGGGACGGCGCTCTTGGTTACGGTTATCGGCTTTCCGCTGGCCATCCCTGTTGGTTTGCTGTTCGCGTTCCTCAAGATGAGCCGCAATCGCATTCTGCGTGCGGTTGGCGTGACATATATCAATCTGCTGCGCGGCATTCCGTTGTTCCTGCAGATCTACATCGCGTTCTTCGGCATGCCGATGCTGGGATTCAACCTGCCTAATCTGCCGCTGGGCATCGCGGTCATGGCCGTGAACACATCCGCCTACCTGGCAGAGATTTTCCGCGCCGGTATCGAATCTATTCCCAAGGGCCAAATGGAGGCGGCGAGCTCGTTGGGCATGAATAAGATTCAGGCCATGGGCCTCGTCATCATCCCGCAGACAGTGCGTCGCGTAATGCCCACAATGACCAGCGAATTCGTCATGCTCTACAAAGACACGTCGCTGCTTTCCAGCGTGGGCGTTATGGAGCTGATGATGTTCTCCAAGAACCTTACGGCAACCACCGGCAACATTACGCCGTATATCTGCGCGGCGCTTTACTACCTCGTGGTTACGATTCCCTTGATTCATGTGGTCACCAAGGCAGAGAAAAAGATGGCGTCCGAGGAAGGCGGGAGGCAGTAGCATGGCAAGCGCAGAGGTGAATGGCGCGGTATCCCACATGACGGCATCTGCCGGCCAGGGCACACTCGCGTCGGGGGCGGCTAATCGAGGGGTGCCCGTGCCGGAATCGGCTGATCGGGACGCACTCGCGCCGGGGGCGGCCGTGCCGGAATCGGCTGATTGGGACGCACTCGCGTCGGGGGCGGCCGAGAATCGCGAGCCCATTTTGGGGGCGATTAGCCACAATCCGCCTATGTCAGGCGACAGGGCGGGCGGCGCCTCCGCAGAAGGAGAGGCGGCTGCGAGCGCGCGCGAAGCCGTTGCCGATGCAGTCATTCGCATCGAGGGTCTGCACAAATGCTACGGCGCGCAGGAGATTCTCAAGGGAATCGATCTCACGGTGCAACGTGGTGAAGTGGTGGTCATCCTGGGACCCAGTGGCTCCGGCAAATCCACGTTGTTGCGCTGCGTGAACCGTCTCGAAGAGGCCACCAGTGGCCACATTTGGTTCGAAGACACCGAAATCACCGATCCCTCGACCAAAATCAACAAGGTGCGTGAGCACGTGGGCATGGTATTCCAGAGCTTCAATCTGTTTCCGCACCTCACCGCCAAGAAAAACGTCATGCTCGCCCAAGAGCACGTGCTCAAGCGTCCCAAGGAGGAGGCGGAACGTGTCGCGCTCGAACAGCTCGAACGCGTAGGCCTGCGCGAGCGCGCCGACTACAAGCCCGGGCAACTTTCGGGCGGTCAGCAGCAGCGCGTGGCCATTGCCCGCGCATTGGCGATGGATCCGCATGTGATGCTGTTCGACGAGGCCACGAGTGCGCTCGACCCCGAGTTGGTGCGCGACGTGCTGGACGTCATGCGATCGCTGGCGAGCGAGGGCATGACCATGATGGTAGTCACGCATGAGATGAAGTTTGCGCGCGATGTGGCCGACCGCGTGATATTCATGGACGGCGGCGTAATCGTGGAGCAGGGCACGCCCGAGGATGTGTTCGAGCACCCGCAATCCGACCGGACAAAGGATTTCCTCGGCCACATCGCATAGCGCGCGTTTGCTTTCGCGAGATTACGCCACAAGCGCCAATCGGGTGGGCAATTTTGTCTGGGAACGAGCGCCAAGCGGGTGGGGCGAACATCGGCAGGATGGAACAAGCGGCGATTTGCTGCCGCGCAAACGTCGCCCCGCAACCGCGTAAGCGTCGTTCCGCAAACGAACGCCGATTTGCCGCAGCACAAACGTCGTTTCGCAACCGCGCAAACGTTGCCCCGCAAACAAACGGCGATTTGCCGCACCAGAAACGACGCCCCGCAAACGAATGCCGATTTGCTGCCGCATAAACATCGCTCTACAAACAAATGGCGATTTGCTGCAGTTTTCGCGCGCCTCCTAAAGTAGACCAATCGGCGCAAGGCCGTGACCTGGGGCAACGCGAAGCCCAACAGCGATGTACTTGGGGCACCCCTCGAAAACTGCAGCAAATCGCCGTTTGTTGCAATCGCGCCGCCCCTTTCTGGACTTTCGGCCGCTCTATCCCGTACGCTGGCATTCGGCGAGGTCTTTCTACCCGGCACGCCGATACCTTCTGAGGCATCGAGCTATGCTCATATCACGCATTTTCCCAATTCAAGGGGTCGTAACGTTACAATTCTAGCTTCGAATGAATGTTTGGGCGTTCGGTCGCTTGCGCGGCGGCAGGAATGCGCGCGCTGGTTCGCCCGCGCGGCGCTGCGCCCTCCGAATGAAAGAGTCTACGAAAGGCATCCTATGTGCGGATTCGTCGGATTCACCGGCAGCATCGAGAATAAAGAGGCCGTCCTTGAGGCCATGATGAACCGTATCGTTCATCGCGGCCCCGATATGGGTGGCCAGTATTTTGACGGCGACGTGTCTATGGGCTTTCGCCGCCTGTCCATCCTGGACTTGTCTGAGGCGGGTCGCCAGCCTATGACCAGCGTCGACGGCAATGTGACCGTCACGTTCAACGGCGAGATCTACAACTTTCAGGAGCTGCGTGCCCAGCTCGAGGCAGCCGGGCACACGTTTCACTGCAACGCCGACACCGAGGTGCTCGTACATGGTTACGAGGAGTGGGGCGAGGGTCTAGTGGACCGCCTTCGCGGCATGTACGGCTTCGTGATCTACGACAAGCGCAACCAAAGGCTTTACGGCGCGCGCGACATCTTCGGCATCAAACCGTTCTACTACGGCCGCACCGCACAGGGTGATTTGTTGTTCGGCAGCGAAATCAAGAGTTTCCTGGACCATCCGGGCTTCGTGAAGGCCGTAAACAAGAAAGCCCTGCGCCCGTATCTCACGCTGCAGTTCCCCGCCACGGAGGAAACGTTCTTCGCGGGCGTGTACAAGCTCGAGGCTGCGCATTGCTTCACGTATGACCTGGCCACGCGCGAGATGAACGTGCGTCGTTACTGGCAGTGCGATTTTTCGGACGACAACTCCAAGAACTTCGACGAGTACGTGGACGAGTGCGATCAGGTGGTGCATGAAAGTGTGGCGGCGCACCGCATCGCCGACGTGAAGGTGGGTTCGTTCCTTTCTGGCGGCGTGGACTCCAGCTACATCGCCGCGTGCCTCATGCCCGACAACACGTTCAGCGTGGGCTTCGACTACAAGGATTTCAACGAAACCAACTACGCCGCCGAGCTGTCTGACAAGCTGGGCATCAAGAACTACCGCAAGATGATCGACGGCGACGATTTCTTCGGGGCGCTGGAAACCATCCAGTACCACATGGATGAGCCGCAGTCCAACCTGTCCAGTGTGCCGCTGTACTTCCTGGCGCAGCTGGCCGCCGAGCAGGTGACCGTCGTGCTTTCCGGTGAGGGCGCCGACGAGCTGTTCGCCGGCTACGAGTGGTATGAGGATACGCCCGAGATGGCCAAGTTCAAGCGCACCGTGCCGCTGGGCGTGCGCCGCGCGCTGGGTTCGCTCGTGCAACATCTGCCGTACTTCAAGGGTCATAACTTCCTGACCAAGTGCGCCGAGGTGCCTGAGCGCTGGTACGTGGGCCAGGCCAACGTGTACTCGCCCGAAGAGGCAGACGACATCCTGAAGCCCGACTACGATCAGGGCCCCAACGCCTTCGAGCTGTGCGCGCCGGTGTATGCGCAGGTGCCGCAGTTCTGCGAGCTTTCCAAGAAGCAGTATCTGGATATGAATATGTGGCTGCCGGGCGACATTCTGCTCAAGGCCGACAAGATGTGCATGGCGCACTCGCTGGAGCTGCGCGTGCCGTTCCTGGACAAGAGGGTCATGGAGTTCGCGCAGCATGTGCCCGCGCGCTTCCGCGTGAACGAAAACGGCAACAAGCAGGTGCTGCGTCACGCTGCCAACCGTTGCTTGCCGGATGAGTGGGCTACGCGCCCCAAGAAGGGCTTCCCTGTGCCCATCAAATTCTGGCTGCGTGAGCAGAAGTATTACGACTACGTGAAGGAATACTTCCAGGCTGATTTTGCCGAGGAGTTCTTCGACCGTGAAAAGCTGATGAAGCTGCTCGACGATCATTTTGAAGGCCGCGCCCTCAACCAGCGCAAGATCTACACCGCACTCACGTTCTTGATCTGGTACAAGCGCTTCTTTATCGAGGAGAAGTAGGTGCGCTGAGCACGTTGCGCTAAGCGTTCATGGCGCCGCCCGCTGTGGGTGGCGCCTTTTTTGTGTGGAGTCCTGTGGACGACGCGTGCGCGAGTGGCGCCCCTCCTCCATCCGACGGCCCAAGGTGGGATCCTTGCGGGCGCCGCGTGCATGGATCCGTCGCGGTATTGGCTCCTGTGCGTGTTGCAACGGAGCCTTCTTGTGGGCGCGCATATACGGATTCGTCCCGATTGCGGTCTTTGCCGGTCATTTTCTCGATTTATGGGCATTGTATACGCGGATTCGTCGCATTCATGGCTCCTGCGTTCGTCGCGTCGGAGTCCTTCCGTGGACGACGCGTGCACGGATCTCTGCCGCTCAAGCGTTTGCACTCTCGCGGCCATGTCATCTTTCTGCGGCTGCTATGTACACGGATTTGTGGCAAAAACGCCACTTTTTACATTTATGAACTTCTCGTACATCATTCTCGGTATCAAACTCCACAGCAGAGCCGGAAGTGCGGTGGTCTGATCTGGGAAAATATGGAAGATGGGGGGGAGGATTAAAGGCCAAACGGCTTTTTGGATGCCCGACAATGGGCATGTTTTTGCACGAGAGAGTTCTCAAAAAAGATGGCGTTTTTCGCGCGATTGGCTGTACACAGAGTTCATAAGTGCAAAAAAGTGGCGCTGAGCCGTATCGTCCTTTCGGACAGCGAGCTACCCAAAATCCTCGCAGGAAGGTAATCTGGGATAACCCACAATTTGCGAGACCAGCTTTCTGAGGCGGAGAAGCGGAGCTCACGGATGCAAAAAAGTGGCGCCATTATGACGCCACTTCATCGTTGCCGTTTTCCTTGTTGCCGAGGAATCGAACCAGCGTTTATTTGTACTTTTCGGAGTTCTTGAACTTGTCGAAGTAGCGGTACATGTGCACCTTCACGTAGGCCCAGCGCAGAGGGTTGAACCGCGTGTCGGAACTGTAGTAGAAGGCCACGGCTTCGCGCCCAGCGCGGCGCAGCGCTTCTGCTCGGCGCACGAACTCCTTGTCTTGCACGAAATCGCGCACAACCTTCCAGGGAATGGAGCGGCAGAATCCTTCGCGCTCGTTCATCAGGCATTCGCCCAGGTCGCGCTCATAGATACGGTCTTCCACCACATAGCGCGCGATGTTGATGCCGGCCCCGCCGGTGATATAGAAGTTCGAGCGGCCCTGGCGCAGGTTGATTTCGAACACCTTGTACCCGCCGTCGCGGCTGTCGTACTTGATATCGAAGTTGGAAAAGCCCGTGAACCCAATTTCCTCCAGCCACGCCTTGATGCGTTCCTGCAACTCAGGGTTGGGCTCGGTGATAATGGCGCACGGGTTGCCCAGCGCCGTGGCGGTGTGTTCCTCAAGCCCCACGCGCCCGAAGCACATCATTTTTACCTTGCCCGCGCGGTCGGAGTAGGCGGTAAGCACGCGCATGCTGTCGTCCGCGCCAGGGACGGTGTCCTGCAAAATGATATTCATGGGATACCCCGCGCCAAAGATGAGTCCCAAAATATGCAGCGCCTCGGCGGGGGTGGCGGCGGTATACACCTTCTTCATGCCGTCGAAGGGATGGCGCCAATACTCCTCGCTCATGGCAGGCTTCACGATGATGGGGTACTCGAAACCCAGCGCCTCCGCGGCAAGGTCTGCCTCGGTCATACCGCTGGCGAACTGCTGCGGCGTGACCACCTGTGTGGTGGGGTAGGGAATGCCGTGCTTGTCGCACATCTCATAAAAGCTGTCTTTGGCCTCAAGCTTGTCGCGCAGCGCGGCGTCGATGTAGAGCGTGCGGCAGTTTTCGGGCAGCTTGTCGCGCAGCGCCATGAGCATGGCGGCATAGCCGTCGGTGCAGCCCCATACCAGTACCTTCTTGTTGGCGTGAGCGGCGGCGAACTCGTTGATGCGTGCGAGAAGCACGTCCAGATCTTCCAGGTTGGGCTCGAGCGCCACCTGCACGATGCGGCTGTACTTGGTGTCGCCGGCGGCAAAGCGCCCCAGCGCGTGGCTCACCACGCCGTACTGCTCGTGCAGCGCGCGGGCGACCGAATACGCGTTCATGTCCGCGCCGATGAGCAGCGGCACAAAATCCTGCTGTGCCTGCGCGGCGGGCGTGGCCTCGAACGGCGTGTTCTGTGCGGCGGTTTCGTATGCCATAAGGAGAGCTCCTTCGTTTGCTTGCATGTTTGGACGGTCGGCGCATTCGCTTGCTGGACGCCCTTCTGGCGCTTGCGCACGGTACGTGCATCCGAAGCGCCCGCGAGCGGCATAAGCATCCGCGGTGCGAGCGTGACCTACTGCGCTCGAGGCGCAGCGGCCTCGTATTCGGGATGGCGATTCGTGTCAAAGCGCCTGAACAACCGCGCGATTATACCGCGTTCGCAAACGCTTGGCGAATTGCGAGCGAGGAATATGGAGACGGAGCGCAGGTGCGCGGGCTAGCTAGTCTGCGCAAAGGCGTTGCGCGCGAACGCGTTTTGCGCAAATGCCGTCCAATATTTGCCCCGAAAAGGGGTGTACTATAATGCAAAGCATCCCAAGGACGTAAGGCATCGCGTACTTTTATTTCAATGGGTGATTTTTTGCGGTGCCGCCTGTCCTTGGGATGCTCCGTTTTGAATACCCCATCCATTCAAGGCAGGACACGCGTATCGCCGCGCTGGGGCTTGCGCGTGGCGGTGTTTACTCTAGGAGGCTACGATGGCCAACGGTTACACACCGGAACTCATCCAACTTCGGAATTCGTCTCTTGGTCTGCAAAAGGCAATGCTTGCAGGTGAGCAACATCGCGGATGCGCATCCCACGGTGCGCAACGGCGTGAAATATCTCTCGCTCAAACGTTTCGCGATGCCGGACGATCATGAGCGCATCATGGCTGCCGTAAACGGCAAGGTGCCTTCGTGGAACGCGCGCGCCGAAAAACTGTGGAGCAGGATCGACGCTCTGAACGCTGCCACGGGTGCATGCGCAACCCTCTCTGGGTCGGGCGCTGCCTCGGAAGGCGAACTCGATGCGATTCACCAGGATATAACCCAGCAGCGCGAGCAGGCTATGCGCGACTTACTCATGTTCTATCTGCAGCGTCCCGGGGTGCTTCTGCGTACGCTCACGCGTTTCGTGCATGCTGGTCTAACTCGTGAGCAGGTGGAGTCGTGCGGCGTGGTAGAAGCGCTTGCCCATTCGGTGTCGTGCGCCACGCTGCTCAAGGTGACGGCGCAGTGTTCGGTCGATGGCTTGGGAATCCCTTCCGCGAGCGAGGAAGGCTGCATTGTTGATGAAAAGGGCGATTTCGCCTATGTGCAAGATGAGGAGCGCACGCTGGAGGGGTATCGGTTCGCTCTGAATGCCGTGCTGCTTCCTACGTTGAAGCTGGTGCTTGCTCGCTTGGCTGCTGTCGAGGGGCACCTGCGGGAGCTGGCGGGTAAGCGGGTGTTTGTGGATGCCGGTGCATTCTCCCTGGAAGGGTCGCTGGTTGTGCCCAATGAAAGCGGGCAGAAGACCGCCTGGCCTCCGGCGGGCATGGCGTATGCGTTGCCCGATGTCGACCGCTTGCGCTTTTTCACCTATTGGGACGACCGGGCGAAACGCGTGGATGTGGACATGCATGCCGTGGCATCGGGGTCGGAGGGCTTTTATCATGTGGGCTGGAACGAACGCTTTAGCGTGGCGGGCATTACCACAAGCGGAGACGTTACCACCTCGGTGAACGCGGTCGAATACATCGATGTCTATGTGCCTGACGCGCTTGCGGCGGGGGTCAAGACGATTTCTATCAGCAACGTCATTTATGCCGGAGCTGGCAGCTGGGACGGCATCGACACCGCGTTCTGCGGATGCTCGGTGGTGGGCAGCGACGAGCGCGACGTGCGCTTATTCGATCGCGATAACGTGGTGTTCCGTTACGATCTGACCGGCAAGAGACGGCGTGAGGTGACGAGCGTCGTTGACCTGAAGGGCGGTTTCGTATGCGTTCATCGCGGCGAGGGGTTGAAGCTTGCTCGCGCCACGTTCACGCTCGCTTCGTATGTGGACATGCTGCTTGAAGCATGCGATGCCCTGCGCGTGGAATCGCGCGACGATGCCGACACCGTGCTTCATGTGGCGCCGCCTGAGGACGGCACCTGGTCGCTCCTTGGAGAACGCTTTTTCGTGGGCGCATGCGAATAGCGGTCCGATCGGTCACCGGGGCCTTCGCGGCGGACGTTACGAACCTGATTCAGGGCATCGACCGGTCGATGCCCTGAATCAGGGGTAAAAATTTCCATAATGACCCCCCACATGTCCTCAATGAAACGTTTTGAGGAGAGGTTGAAAGCGGTATTCTCCTGGCCTTCCTGTTAGACCGCCTTCACGTAGAAGCCCGATATGCTTCCGTCCTGGTTGACGCTCACGGTGAACTGCGCCGATACGTTTTCATAGTTTGCGATCTGCACGATGGTGGCAATGTGTGTCGGCTCGACATGCTGCACTCCGCCGGCTCGGCACACCATGTGCGTCGGCTCGGCATGCCGCGCTGTTGACGAATTGTTTACATGCCGTAGCCATTGGGCAATTCGCGTCTTGCCATCGGGGGGGGGGTAGTCGCTGTATACTGACTGCATCCTGTTGGTTGAGCTTGAGTTGAGGCGCGACGCCTGCGTGGCGCGGCTTTGTATCTGACAGGTAATTTTGTCGAACGGACGTGAGGAGTTGTTGGTATGCGTCCCATCCCAAAGAACCAGCTAGATCCCAAAATCAAAAATGTATGGCGCATCAGCGACGCCATCTCGCTGACCATCATATATCTGTGCTGCGTTATTGCGTGGCCCATCGTGGCGCTTGCGGCGCCCGAGGAAGCTTGGTGGGCGTGGATTGTGACCGGCGTGCTTACCGCCGTTTGGGTGGCGTGCCTCATCATTTGGCTGATTGTCCTGCCGCCTATTCGCTGGATGCGTTGGCGCTACGAGGTGGGCGAGAACGAGCTGGATATCGCGCGCGGCATCGTGTGGCGCAAGCGCTTCATCATCCCGTTCGTGCGCGTGCAGAACACCGATACCAAGCAGGGTCCCATCTTGCGCGCCTTCAATCTGGCGAGCGTGACCGTGGCCACCGCTGCCGGCGAGCACGAAATTCCCGGCTTGGCGTTCGAGGAGGCCGATGAGCTGCGTGATCGCATTGCCGAGCAGGCCCGTCTGGCTCAAGAGGACGTGTAGGCCATGAGCGAGTTGAACAACCAAGCGCCACTGCAGGGCAGCGGCGACAACCCGCAGGCGACGGGCGCGCCGTCTCAGGCTGCCGGAAATCTGCAAGCGTCGGCGGGCTCGATGCAGCAACCTGCGCCGCAGGGCTACGCTCCCGCTCCTGGCGTTCCGTATCCCGATCCACGTGATCAGGTGCCAGAAACGTTGCGCCCCGGCAAGCACCATGTGCATCATACCTATATATGGCTGGGCGGTCTGCGCGCGGCGTTCGTCGCCCTTGCCGCGATTGGCGTGTCGGTGTTTGGCAACGTGGTCGGCAGCATGGCGGACGAGGAGGGCGGCATCGATCTGCTTTTCGCAATCATGCCGTTCGTTATCGGGGGAGCTCTCCTGCTCATTCTGCTCATCGTGGGCTTGATTTTTCTTGTGCAGTGGCTTTCGTGGAAGAATCTCACCTATGAGCTGGGAACCGACGAATTCACGCTGAACTCCGGCATCATCAGCAAGAAGCGCATGCATGTGCCTTACCAGCGCGTCCAAGCCGTGAATCAGAACGCGGGGCTGATACAGCGCATCGTGGGCGTCTGCGATGTAAAAATCGACACGGCGGGCGGCGCCACCAACGACGGCGTGCGCCTTACCTATATGCGTACCTCCGAAGCCGAGGCGTTGCGCGCCGAGCTCTTCCGCCGCAAAAAGGTTCTGCTTGCGGGCGGTTCTGTTGCCGAGGACGGCACTGCGCAGGTGAACGGTTCCCTGTACTATTCCGCATGGGCCATTGCATGTATGGGCGGCACGCCGCAGGCAACGCCACTGACCGCTTTTGGATACGTGTTGCAGCCGGTGCCCGGGGCGTCGATTGCGCAAGGCGTTGCCGCGGGGTATGCGGGCGCGCAGGCACCCGGACTTTCGCCCGATGAGACCAACGTGCTCGACGTGGCCGATGAGGTCTTGCAGGATGTGCGCGGCGTATTCGGCGGCAATGAGGTTGATACCGGCCAGGTGCAGTACGAAACCGGATTGTCCAACAAGGAGCTGTTGCTGGCGGGCGCATCCGGCGCAGGCGAGGGCCTGGGTCTGCTGTTCGTGGGTATCGTTGCCGCGGTGGGCTCGGTGGCTCAGTTGTTCCAGGGCGCCATCGAGCGCTGGACCGAGGACTGGGTGACGTCCATGGTGGTCGGTGGCGAGGCATCCATCGCTCTACCTGACGCCAATACCGCAAGCTCGCTCATCGGCGGTGCGGCGCTTCAGATTATCCTGTGGGCGCTTCTGGCGATCGCGGCGCTGTGGGTCATCTCGGCGTTGGGCACCGTGGTACGTTACGGCGGCTTCCGCTTGCGACGTCGCGAAGGCCGCGTGGAGGTGGAATCGGGTCTGCTTTCGCGCAGCTTCCATGGCGTGGACGTTGACCGTGTGCAGTCCGTTGTGGTCAAGCAAAGCTTCATCCGCCGCCTGATGGGCTACTGCGAGCTTTCGGTGCACAAGATCGATAGCGCTGCCACCGATTCGACCGAGGCGCAGGGGCAGCAGCCTGCCACGAAGGGTGTGGTCATCCATCCGTTCGTTAAGATGAGCCGCGTGCCCGAGATCATCGCGGGCGTGCTGCCGGAATTTGCCGACATGCCCACTGAGACGTTCAAGCCCGCTCCCGTCGCCAAGCGCCGCGCCATCGTGCGCATGGGCATCATCCGCAGCGCTGCGTTTTGGTTCGCCGTGTTTGTGGCACTGTGCCAGG
>NZ_QIBX01000014.1 GCF_003725995.1 Slackia equolifaciens | reverse complement strand
CGGAAAGGCCGATTATCCAACACGCATCATCCTTGGTGACCATAGGAGCTCCTTCGCTTTCGCCTGCTATCTAAGCAAGAAAGATTATAGGAAAAGTCCCAGTATCCAAAGCGGTCTAACACAACGCTCAAGCGGGCCAGCTCTTCTTTGCTGAAGTCGTCCATGCTTGCATCCGGCAAGGGAAGCGACGAGTAATCGAGCTGTCCGATAGTCGAAAGGCGCGTGATTATCTCGTACGGGTACATGGGGACGCTTTCCGGGGATCCGTCTGCTTTGATTAGCCTCCGTAGGATCTTCCCGTCCCTCGAGGCAACGATCGCCGTAGATTTCGGCACCTCGAGGGCCATAACCCGCACGCCCTCCTCGTCCGGCGATCCATCCGCGGCGAGCCGCAGCATGGTGGCTCGGGCGGGGACGGGAGGCATCGTCTTGTTTGACACGAGTGCCGAAAGCCCCGTGGCATCAGCGTGCGCTTCATGGATGCCGGTAGGCGTGCCGTCGTCCTCGACGCCTAGGTACAGGACGCCTCCGTCGGTGTTGCTGAGGGCGACCACGGTGTCGACGAGCTCGCTGTCCGGCAACCTCTTCAGATCGCTCTTGAATTCGCAGCCGAGGTCCTCTTTTTGGGGAATTTCGCGCTTGCCTGTCATAGACGTCCTTCGGTGGTAGTGCGGTGGTGTCCTGATAATGGAATATTATCAGGACATGTCCCGATAATTATAAGACCTGTCCTGTTGCGATGGAGGTTTTCATCCAATGCGTATTTTGAGGCGGCAGGCGCCTACGGAGATGCCCTGATTTTGCCAGACCCAATCTGCGCCACAGCACCTTATTTGGGCGCATCGCCGACAAGGACAGTCAAATCCTTCATGCAAAGAGTTCCTTGCCATTCGAAGACGCTTGGCGCTCGACCGCGCGCAAAAGGACCTCCTGATTTCGGATGCGGCGCTCCAATCGGCTTCATAGCAAGAAGCCGATCGAAGGCCAGAAGCCCGCCCGTGCGCGGCGGCTTGCAGCGAGTCCAAGGGCGACAAGCGGGGATGGAGTCTCGGATAACTGTCGTCCGATTTATCCGGCTTAATCCGGATTTATCCGGCTATTTATCCCAAAAAAACCGATAATCGCAGGTGAAGCGCGGTTTCGCATTCGTCAAATTATCCGGAACGGTTCCGCCGAGCATCCGCGAGGCTGCCGTGCGGAAATCCTGCGGAGACCGGAAAAGCGGCGTTTAGGCCACAGGGAAAGATTCTCGTTTTCACGCCTCTACCCAGGCGCCATCTAGTTCCGCCGCGCAGCTCTCGAGCACGCATCTCACGGCGGCTATCTCCGACGGGGTCACGCGCCCCCCGTCCGCCTTCTCCTCGAGCATCGCGAGGATCGACGCCGCGCCTTCGATACGCTCGGTCGAGCGCACGATTGCGTCAACGGATTCTTTGGGTAGGGTGTTCAATGGGGTGCCTTTCATAGGGCGTCCTTTCCTAGGCGCTCGTCACCGAGGGAAGGAGGCCTCAGAGGCATGAAGAGAGAGGCATCCACCTCAGTTGTCACGCTGTCGGGAAATGTACGCCAAATACCCAAAACGGCAGATGCCCCTCTGTCCGGTATTTGGCGTACGAATATTCAATTAGCGTGACCGTCTCATTATAAGCGCAACCCTCCCGTCCCTACGGAAAATCCGCGGGGCGGGCGCTGTTCCGGCCCGCAGTCGGGAAGAGGTCGGCGGGGTTTTTACATGAACCTGAAGACGGCCCTGAAGAGCCATCGGGCGAAGCGCACGGCAATCCTCACGACGCGACCCTCCTTCCCGCGGCTGTGCCGCCCTCCATCGAGTCGCACAGGGCGAGGTAGCGCCCGTAGCGCTCCTCGCACGCCTCCATGTGCCTCGCGAGCGCCTCATCCGCCTCGCATTCCGCCTCGAACTCCTCCCTCGACGCCCCGGGATTGCGATCGTAGAGCAGAGACAGGATCACGCTGCGCCGCGCGGCGACCCTGCGCCAGAGCTTCGCGAACCCCGGGTCCGCCTTCGCGAGGCCCTTCATGTCGAGGGGCTCCCCGTCGCATCCCAAGGCGTCCGGGGGTATGGGATCGTCCGACCACACGGGCATGCCGTCGTCGCCCTCGAGCCACCTCGCCAGGTTCTTCGCCAGCCTGCCGTCGTCGCCGTTGCGAGCGCGGTAGCTCTCGGCGTATGCGGCGTAGGCGTCCGCAATCTGGCCCGGCAGGTAGCCCTCCGCGACCCTCTTCTCCCAAACTGCGAGGCAGGACCTCTTGAACCTGAGGGATGCGACAGGCTTGATCGACATCGCGCAGAGCCTCTCGAACTCCTCGGGGAACTCGCCTCTCCTGTAGGGCTCGAAGCCGCCGCCTCCCTCGTCCCCGGCTTCCCGCGGGGAGGAGGATAGGGGCTGTTGATTGGATTCAGGGGCTTTATCCCATGAGTAATTAATAGCGCCGGATTCTCCAGATCTGGGTTTTCCGGATATGGCTTTCCCGGATGTGGCCGGACCAGATACGGATTTTCCCATTCTGGGGACAACCTGGGCTTTCTCGGCGTCGCAGCCTTCCTCCGCGGCATCGCGCGCCTTCGGGGCGCGGTCCTTGCGGACGAACTCGGAGAGGATCGCGAAACCCTCCGCGCGCAGCTCCTCGGCCACGGCGTCGTGCATCGCGGGGTCGTCGAGCGTGATCCAAGTGGCCTCCTCGGCCTTGAGGAACCTGCCCGCCTCCCCGCGCCTGCGGGCGCGGATGATGTAGCCCGCTGACTCGAGCTCCTTGATGCCGGCGGACACCGAGTCGACGCCGTCCTTCACGAGCGAGGCGAACCCCCGGATGGTGAAGACCCACTCGGGGTTGCCCTCGAGAGAGCGGATCTGGCAGTAGATGCCCTTCGCCTTGAGCGACAGCTCGCGGTCGAAGAACACCGTGTTCTCGACGTGGGTGAAGGAGCCCTTGCCCCTGTGGATCACATTGCCCACGGGTCCCCTCCCTTCCCCCGGGCGGCGCGCTTGCGCTCGGCCTGCTCGAGCAGCTCGAGGGCGCGCACGACGCGGGCCTCGACCTCCTCGCGGCTCGCCGACGGCCTGAAGAACCGCGCGATGCTCCTCTTCGGGATCCTGAACGACTCGACCTGGTTCGGCTTCTCCTCCTCCATGATCGAGCGGATGAGGGCCTCGCCGAGCTCGCCCTCCTGCGAAAAGCGCTTCATCTTCAGGGCCTGCGAGTGGGACGGAGTGCAGGCGTTCTCCCGCATCGCGTCGAGGAGCGTCTCCTGCTCGCGCCGCGAGAGGTAGCTGACCTCGACGGCGGGGAGCATCCGCATGCGCCCCTCGTCCACGAGGTCGAGTATCCCCGGGACGAGGTGGGTGAGCCTGATGTAGCGCCTCACTTTGCCGCTGCTCACGCCGAGCTCCTCGGCGAGCACGTCCCTGGATTTCCTGCCCTTCAACTTGTGTTCACTTTGGACACAAGTCAGGTCGGTGCGCTCTCCCTGGCGCCGCATCGCCTCGAGCCTCATGGAGTACGCGAAGGCGCGCTCGCTCGGAAGGATGCTCTCGCGCTGCAGGTTGGAGTCGACCATGGCGATGACGGCCTCGTCCTCTGTCATCTCCCTCACGATGCACGGAACCTCTGCGAGGCCGGCGAGCTCGGCGGCGCGCTTGCGGCGGTGCCCGCTCACTAGCGTGTACCTGCCGCCGTCCCCCGGGATCACGGTCAGGGGGACGAGCACGCCGTTCTCCGCGACGCTCTCGGCGAGCGCCTCCATATCCTCGTCGTCGGCGACTCGGAACGGATGGTTCGGGAACGGGTCGATGAGGCCGAGCGGGACCGACGCCACGGACCCGGCCGCCGCGGAGTCGCGCTCCTCCTGGGACGTGAACAGGTCGTCGATGCTCGGCAGCGGCACCGCCGCCCTCCTCCTAGCCACGGCGCACCTCCTCCGCGAGGCGGGAGAACGACGCGGCGACCTTGCCATCGGGGTCGTATGCGAATACGCTTTCACCCGCAGCGGCCGCCTCCGCGGCGGAAACGGCGCGGGGCACCACGGTCTCGAAGACGCGGTACGCCTTCCCGTACTGGCCTCTGACGGTGCGTTCCACGTCCCTGGCGAGGTTGTTGCGGGAGTCGTAGAGCGTGACGAGGATGCCCTCCACGGAGAGGCCGGGGTTTATCTGCCTCCTGACCCGCGCCACGGTCTTCAGGAGGCCGGTCATGCCGGATGCCGGGAGGTATTCGGCGGAAACCGGGATGAGGACGCTGTCCGCGGCGGCCAGTGCGTTGATGGGGATTATTCCCAGGGTGGGCGCGCAGTCGACGATGACGTAGTCGTAGTCCGACTTGATGGGCGCGAGCCAGGCGCCCATCATCCGCTCGCGGGACATCGCCATGAACACCGCCATCTCCATGGCGGCGAGCTCGATGTTGGAGGGCATGAGGTCGACGCCCTCGCGGTGGCGGAGCATCCCCGCCGCGGGGTCGTCGTCCGAGCCCGCTATCGCGGCGGAAAGGTGGGTGGCGAGGGTCGTCTCAAGCGAGTCCGGGTCCCTCCATCCGAGGGACTTCGTCAGGTCTCCCTGGGGATCGGCGTCGACGAGGAGCACCCGGCTCCCCGTCCTGGCGAGCGCGACCCCCAGGCTCAGCGCCGTGGCGGTCTTGGCCGTCCCTCCCTTCTGGTTGGCGACGGCTATCGTCCTGCATGTCATCTTTCTTCCTCCCATCTGCGGCGCTGCCGCGTCTCGGGAGGTCAGGAGGTTTCGGAACCGCAGTCGGGGGCGGGGCCTTGTCGCCCTGCGGCCTTCGGCCGACCGTCCGCGCGTTCGCGTATCTCTTTCGGGAACGGTCGTCCCCATGCGGAATACGCGGTTGGAAAGCGCGGGAACTGGACTGGAATTTCCAGTGTTTCTCCCGTTTCGCAAACCCATCCCACTGAGGGTGCATGAATAGAGAAAAGCTCTCTGACGTGGGATTATTTAGAAAATGGATTTGCAAGGGAAGTTAGCGGAACGTGCCACCCAAAACATTGGGAAGCTTTTGCCTTACCACTTGGCCACACCCGCTTGAATGCCGCTAACGGCAAGAAGCTATTATAGCGCATCGGGAGAGGATATCGCCGACAATCCTCTCCGCTTCCGCGAAGGTGACATTTCGCTTGAGCGCCGTCTGATATTATGGATGTACTATTTCCTGCAGAAAGGGATGCCAGTGACAACGATCCTCTAAATCCGAGCGACGACCCGTCAGACGTGGACGTGCAGCCCGGGCGATGCGCCCGCGGCGGAGCGCGCCCCGAACCGGAAAAGAGGACCGTGTATGAACCGCCACGAAACCGGGCGCGACGACTGCGCCCATGACCACTCCATCCAAAACCAGCCCGTCATGCATGACGAAGGATTTCCGTTTCCGACGGCCAAAGTCGCTGCACTACGCGTCATGACCGCGGAATCGCTGCGAGGCGTCGTCTTTTTGGAAGGCGGCCTCGTTCCCTGGATGACATCGGGATGCGATTCCGGCAGGCCCCACGGCGACGTCGACTTCTCGGTGCATCTGGCCGACATGCCCGTCGTCAGGGAATGGCTCGCGCGCGAGGGGCTCTACGACCGCGCGCTCGACTCCCTCGATCTCGCATGCAACGCGCCGCGGGCGGACTTTGGGGTTCATGCCTCCATCGAGGGCGTGCCCGTGAGCTTCTGCCCGTTCTATTTCGACGGCGGCGCCCTGGTACAGCGCAACGCCGCGCTCGCGTGCTTCGAGGGGTTCGACGCCCTCTTCGAGGCGCGGATTCCCGGCATTTCCGAGGGGGACTTCGTTGAGGTGCGCGAGCTCCCCGGCATGGGCGCCGTCGGGATCTCGACCCTGGAGTCCTGCCGGGCGGCGAAAGCGGCGAGCGGTAGGCCGAAGGACGAGCGCGACATCGCGGAGATCGACCGCATGGGATACGATTCCGCAAGGCTCGCGCGCATGGAGGCCGCCTTCTCCGGGATGTCGGTGGAATGCGTCGCCTTCTCCGACCCGAGCGCGGAAGCGGCTGGCGGCGGCGGAACGGAAGCGGGTGGCGCCGACGAGGCTTCGCACTGGGTCGCCGGCGTGCTCGCGGCGGCGCGGGAACTCCCGCGGGAAGAAGGCGCGTTGCTGTTCCGGTCATGCGCCTCCGCGTGCATAACCGGGAGGGGTCTGCTCGGGCATTTCGAAAGCGCGCGCGACGTCGCCGGAGGCGACATCGACTCCTTCTTCGAGCTGCTGGGGTCCGCGCCCGGCGTGTCGGCCGAGGTCGTCGAGCCCGGCCGCATCTGGGCGATGGGCTACTCGAGCTGCACGTGTCCGCTCGTCGCCACGGGCCTGACCCGCGACCCCTCCCTCTGCGAATGCTCGCGTCAGAGCGTCGCGTTCGTGCTCGGGCGGCTGTTCCCCGAAGGGCGATTCGACGTGCGGGCCGGCGGGACGATACTCGCGGGCGGGAGGAGCTGCGACTTCCTGATAAGCAGGGTCTGACCCGTCCGGGGCGCACGACGGCGCTGCGACCATGGAACACATCGACCTCATAGCCGCGAGGATGGAGGAGGCGCGCTTCCTGCGCACAAAATCGATCTTTTCAGCGGCATCCACTCTTCCCGTTCCTCGGTGACGTGCGCGTTGAACGCAAGACTCAGCTAGGAAGGACGCTTCTCGGCTGAGGATCGAAAGGTTCGCCAGGTGCCTGGTCCTTCGCCCTCAAAAACAGCCGCGTAATGCGCCAAAGCCATCCGCGACGGCTCCCAGAAGCAGCTCCCTACTCGCTTTCAGGAGAAGACAATCCGGCCAGCCCCAAAGCCTCCGATCGGGCGATTGGCGTATGGCGGCCCGTAGGAAACCGGTGCCGGAGCCAGACCGATCGCCGTCGCGCTGCCTAGCGGCTCTCCGACCTCACGCCCTCGCTCGCCTTAACAGCCCCGCATAGGACAGCGCCAAGCAGGCAGCAAGGGCGGCCAATCCCACCAGAAGCAGTTCGAGCGTCCCGTTCCAGCCAACACCGGACACCATAGCGAGCGCCCCCATCGGCGTCTGGAACCATGCGTTCGGGAGGGACACTTGAGCAATGAAGCCGGCAACCGTGGATACGACGAGAACGCCGGCAGCCACGGGGCCAATCCCAACGATCAGAAAGATCGCAAAGCAGAAAGCCACGTACCCTATCGCCACCAGGCAAGCAGCGCAAAGCCTTGGGGCGAGCATCTGCGCGATCCCGGCATCGCCAAACTCCCCGGAGACGCAGAAAGCCCCCGCACGTATCACGGTGGCGAGTACGAAGGGAACGACGACGGCGCTGCAGGAAACGACGAATTTTGACAGGAGCCACCCCGCTTTGCCGACTCCTCGAGCGAAAGCGACGACCGCCCCGCCGCTCCCAAACGACTCTTTAAGCATCAGATGCGAAATCACGATAGCCGCCACGGGCATCACGGCGGCATGGGCCAGGCATGCAGCCACCACCGCTTCGCCAGCAGAGCAGCCAGACGTCTCCACGGTATATGAGGGATCGGGCAGGAATCCGAGCATCGCGTAGTCCGAAGACGGCACGGCGGCCCATGCCCCCGCTCCAGCAAACAGATACAGGGCGGCAACGACAGCCCACCACGTGACGACGGCGGCGGGCACCCCGCACGAACAAGCGATGCGCAAATCGGAAAATACAGGGAGAGACACTCTACACCTCCCTTATCCTCAGAGCGACGCCGGCAACGGCGAAGGCCAGGGCGCATGACGCAACGGAGTAGACCGCAGGGGCGAGAAGCCCCGTCCCTTGCGCGCATAAAGACGACACGTTCATAAGATGGAACACAGGACTCAGGCACCAGGGGAAAATCGGATCGGCGGAGCTTGCGGCAACCGCCGAGCCGTACGCGCTCGGATAGCCCAAAAGCACAATCACGGCGAGCCCAAGCTGAATGATTGCAGCTCCGAACGTCCCGCGAACCACGGCGTAGATCGCCGCGGACCACGCGGCGACCGAGCAAAGCAGAAGCGCGTTCGTGCACGCGGCGAAAAGGAAGCCGGTCCAATCGGAAAGTCCCGCCGCAGCGCCGTACTGGGCCGCCTTGAAGGCGAAGGACGCGGAGCACGCCGCGACGTAAAACAAGGCGAGCGGGACGAACGACGCCAGCATCCGCGCGCATCCCGAAGCGCCGAGAGACGCCCCGCGGGCCTTCGAAACGCGCGCGGCGCCGCACCCGAAGTCGAGAGAGAACGCAGCAACGCCGTACACCGCCGCGACGGGAATCCAGAGAACGGTGTATACGAATGCGGTTCTCGCTGCGGATGCGGCAACCGCGTCGCCATCGATCACGTTTCCTATGAAGCCGATGGCGCCCCCGATGACTTCGGGAGCGCCGCCGGCCATCATGAACATGGGCCCTCCGTTCGCGTCCGCGGGAGAAGTCATGGTCAAAGCCGCAAGAGCGACGGCGATTGATGCGACGGTCACGACCGCCCGCGAAGAGCAGATCTTTCTAGCCTGGGCGGCGACAACGCCTCCGACCGCCGTCATCTTCCACCACCCCGCCTCGCAAAAGAAGCGTAATAGCGTTCGAGCGACCCTCCGCGCGCTTCGATCTCTGACGCGGTGGCGCATTCGACGAGCCGCCCTTCGGAAAGGACGATATAGTCGGTCGCCACCTCGGACAGCTCGGAGAGGATATGGCTGGAAACGAGCACGGTCACGCCGCGCTCTCGATTGAGGCGCGAGATGAACTCGCGCACCTCGAGTATCCCCGTGGGGTCGAGCCCGTTCACCGGCTCGTCCATGACCAGAAGGTCGGGGTCGCCCAGCATGGCGACGGCGAGATCGAGGCGGCGCTTCATCCCCATGGAGAACGCGCGCGCCCGCTTCCCTCCGGCACCGGCAAGCCCCACCTCGTCGAGAAGCCCGCCTACGTCGGGCTTCTCCAGGCCCCATTCCATGCAGCGGACCTCGATGTTTGCCCGCGCGGAAAGGGAGGGATACGACGATGCCGTGTCGGGCATGTACCCGACGCGGCACCGCGCCTGGCGCAGCCCTGCTTCGGAGCGTTCTCCGAACAGCTCCACCGCGCCCGAGCTCGGCCGGGAGATCCCCAGGATGATTCTTATGAGCGTTGATTTGCCCGAGCCGTTCGGCCCGACGAGCCCGTAGACCCCGCCGCGCCGCAGCTCGATGTCAATCGGCCCCAGAGCATGCCCGCCGCGATACGACTTCTCTACTCCGAGCAGCCGAACGATGGGCGCCCCGTCGTCACGCATAGCTCCTCCTTCATGTATCGATTTCGATATAGTTACTGTAATACGATAACTATATCTTTAATCGACGCAAAAGCAAGAATTCGTTGGCGTGACGTTACCCTTCGCCCGGTCACTCTCCCTTGAGGTCGACCACGTAGACCCGCTCTGGGGATCGGTCGCCCTCCGCGCCCGTGGCCTTCGCCAAGGAGGCGTTGGCCCGTTCGTGGACGAGCTCCTCCAACTCGGCGTCCGTCACTCGCTTGATCAGGTCCCCCGGCTGGCATTCGAGTTCGTCGCAGATGTCGAGGAGCGTCTTCATCCGAATGGCCTTTATCTTGCCGTTCCGTATCTTCGAGATGTTCGCGGCGGTGTGGCCGGTGGCGCGAATCAGATCGGAGCTCGTCTTGCCCTTCTCCAGCAGAAGCGCTTCGAGCTCTATGATGAGGTAGCTGCCCATATCCTCCCCCTACACCAAATCGTCCACTTGCGACTGGATAAGGGAGCCGTATCTCCATACGGCCGAGAGGGAGAAGCTCACGATTGCAGCGGCGATGGCTCCCACGTCAACCGGAAGAACGGGGAAATCGACGGATGCGCTTGGTTGCACGACAAACTCGAACGGCCCCAGGATTACCGCCGCGAACCCGGGCGACGCCAGAAGCTCGACAAGGGCGTTCGCCACGAAAACCCATCCTATTACCTTGATTCGCCGAGCGTGCGCCGCGGTGAACGGGGAGCTGTCCTTGGAGATGTCTCGCGCAATGAGGCGGAGTTCGAACAGCACCGCGCCGACGGTGACGAATGCCGCCAAAACCGGTATGAAGCTGGAGCCCTGCCCTAAAGCCCCGCTCCCGTCGGACCCTTCCAGCAGCCCCGCCGCCACGAACGCGACGAACGCGACGAACGCGACCGCCGCCACGCAATCTGCCACAAGCAGCGCGGCGAAAAGCATGCTCAGGCGCTTGCCCAGGCGCACGACTTTTTCCCTCGACTCCTCTATGCTGCGAACCCTTTGCGACACGATCGTCTCCTTTGCACGATCTCGATAACCATATTGAATTTCAATTATACCGATTTCGATCGAGCAAGCCGGAAACGCCTCGAAGCGCCGACGGCACGGCCCAGAACCAGACGGGCGATCCGGCTCGCCGCAGGCGGGCGCAGCGAGCGCCGATAGTCGGTCAGAACCGGGGCGCCTCTTGCAGCCCCTCGTGCACGGCCGACATTTCGCCGAGAACCGACGGGGGGACGCCTATGGCGTCTTCAATCGGGATTGCGCCAGGCGAGACGAGCCGTGCGGCCGAAAGGACCGAAAGGGCCATCTCTCTGTAGCCGCCTGCGACATCGCACGCCCAGGACAGGGCGGCCGCGTCCACCAGCTCTCCCGCGATCCTGACGAGCACGGTCTCTCCGTCCACGGTCAGGCGGTTCAGGCGCTCCAGGTCGTCGGCGTCGGCGACGAGGAAGCTCCATCCGTCGCGCCTGCGGGCGACGGGAAGCCCCGTCGGCCCCGTCTCGTCCCGGTACGCGTCGACCGCCTCGTGGTAGTAGGAGCGCAGCCAGAGACTGTCGCCGCCCACGTCGGAAAGGTCGAGCGTGTAGTTGGTGAGAAGGTTGCCGGTCTGCGGCACGGCGTCGACGAGGTGGTCAGTGTCGAAGACGTCGATGCGCCCGCCCGCGTAGTACGCCTTCACTATCATCGTTCGTGGCCCTCCCTTCCCCTCTCGTCTCTGCGGGGCCCGGGCGCGGAGTCGTCCCGAAGGGGCTGCCGGCGCGTGGTCGTTCGCCCCGGACACGCGGGCGGCGTCGGCTGCGGAATGGGCCTGCCCGACTGCCGGGCGTAGTCGACGAGCCTTGGCGGCGCGCCTTTCGCGGCGAGCCCGTCGAGGTCCGCGGCGCACGCCGCGTGTGACGACTCGATGAGGGAGACCGCCTCGGATAGGGTCTTGAGCTCCTCCAGGTCGCCGACCTCGACCGCGCGGCGGGCGATTGCGGCTATCGCCCTCTCGCCCGCGTCCGCGATCCTGCGCGCCCCGCCCGCGCGGAACAGGGGCTGGAGCCGCTCGCGCCCGTACGACAGCCCCAGCCGCTCTCCGCTCACCTTCCGGGTCGGCGCGTCGGCGAGGGAGTAGACCCAGTCCCTCCGTGCCGCCCTCGGGGAGTTGTCCGAGACCTCCACGCCCAGCGAAGCGAGCAGGCTGCGGAACTCCGCCTCGCTGCGCGACACCGAGCGCGCCACCTTCACGCGCGCGCGGATGCCGGCCACCCAGGAGTACTCGCCGCGGTCCGCGAGCTCCCTCTCTGCCCGTCGGACGTGCTCGTCTCGGTACGTCCCGGGCGCGGGCCTCGCGTCCCGCCTCGCCGCGCGGGAGGCGACCCCGGATGGCGCAGGCGGCTCCAGCGGGGACATGCCGAGGGATTCCGCGATTCTCTGGAGGGACCTCGCGAGCGCCTTCGGGTCGGGGTCCTGTAGCCGCCTCCCCGTCTCGACGTCGGTGTTGTTCACGACCACGTGGGCATGCGGGATGCCGTTGGCGTTGTCGTCGTGGTAGACGATGGCGACCTCGTGGTTAGGGAAGCTTTCCTGCGCCCACCTGATCGCGAGCGCGCGCAGGCCGTCGAGCGAGACCCCGTCCTTCGGGTCGGGCGACACGACATAGTGCTTGTACGTGCGGGCGCGCCGCCCGCGCCACGCCGAGTCGTTGCCGAAAAGCCGGCGCGTCTCGTCCATCGCCGCGGCCCAGTCGAACGCCCTCCCGGGCTCGGGAGGGTCCAGGTTGAGGCAGTCCTCCGCGAGGGATCGGTTCTTCTTCGTGAGGTAGCGGCGGATCCCCTTCGTCGAGGTGTGGCCCGAGATGGCCTTGAGCATGGGCAAGCCGCTCACCTCCAGAGGGCGGCGAGCGCCTCGCCGGACAGCTTGGCCACCTCGCCCCGCAGGGACTCGACCGCCGGGCGCATCTCTTCGAGCTTGCGCTCCGCGCGGGCGAGCTCCTCCAGGACGTCGGGGGCGTCTATGTCGTTCGCCCTCAGGTAGTACGCGATGGCGTTGAGGGCGTGGACCGCCTGGTTGTAGTGGTGCCCCCAGCGCGTCATCTCGCGCGAGAGCTTGGCTGCGGTCGTGCGGTCGACGACCACGAGGCGAGCGCCGGTGCCGACGGAATCCGCGGGAAGCTGCAGGAGGACCCTCACGAGGTCGGAGACCGTCATGTCGAGCTCGCCTGCGAGCGCCTTGGCCGCGGCGAGCTCTCTTTCGGACATGCGCAGGTGCATCTGCTTGGGGCGCCTTTCCAAACGGCGGCTCGCCTCCTTAGGACTTGGGCGTGAAGCGGCGGAGCCGCCGCAGGGGCGCGGGGGATCCCCCGCGAGAAGCGTAGCCGAGCGCAGGCGAGGCGGAGCGCCGCCGCCTCCGGCCGGGGCGGTTTGTCCCCGGCGGGGGTACGTCCTCGTTCAGAGGGAGTGCCCCCGTTTCTCGGGCGGCGGAGGAGGCGGCCAAGAGCTGTTCCGGGTGCTGTGTACACGAAACAGGCCTCTTGCTTTGGTACGGGGTTCAGCGGCTCCCCGGCTCTTCCGCGACGCCTCCGCTTCTTATTTCGCGCATCAAATCCGCTGTCGCGAACGCCCCGATTCCCATCCCGAAGAAAACGCACAGCCTCACGAACTCGTCGACGCGCATGGCGCGCTCGCCGTTGAGGACGCGCCAGAGGCGCTTGCGGTCGACTCCCACGCGGCGTGCAAGCTCGGCAACGCTGATGCCGCGGTAGGCGCGCGCCTGCTCCAGCCGCATCACGATGCGGCCTTCGTCGTCGACCATTCCGCATTTTCCGGACGCCGCGCGATCGCATTGCTGCTGCCGGCTTGGTGGCGATGCGCTCATTTGATGAACTGCGGGGTGCGGCGATGAGCCTTAGCGCCCGCGGTGCTTTCGCTTGCGCTTCTCGGTCTTTTTCGCGAACCTCTCGCGGCGACGCTCTTCGCGGCGGGCGCGGGAAACCGCCTCGCCTTTCCCCTTCGCCGCCTCGCGCTGCTCGGCAAGAGCCTGCTGCGCCTTCGTCCCCCGGCGGGCGCTCGATCGAATCTCTTTCTCGATCATCCGGCGGAGCCGTTTGGGGTTGACCCGCTTCGCCTGCTCGACCTGGATCTGGATGCCGTCCGTGAAGCGGAGCTCCCGCCACTTGTCGCATACGAAGCGCAGGACCTCCGGGGTCGTGGGCTCCGCGCCGAACACGTGGCGGGCGACGCGGTAATCCCCCTCGCTCTCGACTTCGATGATGCCGACCCAGAACGGGTCCTCGAACCGCACCGTGAGTTTGCTCATGCTCATGTGTCCTCCTTCACGTCGCATGTGAGCATGCTCGCGCGCACGTGGAAAGCACGCGCGCTTACGTGAAGGAGGGACAACCCAAGAGGCAGGTTACTGACGGGCTTGCCGCAACGGGGCCGCCCGCATCCCGACTACCCGACGGGATCGTGTTTTTACCTTCGCCGTCAGGATACCACCGATCAGCCGCGCGAGGAATGCCGCGTGGCGGGTTGCGAAGACGGGAGGGAGGGGCTCGGGTTTCCGCTAGGGACGATGCCAAGGGGGCGCATCCAAATCAACGCCCCTCGCCGGCTTCGCCGGCACGAACATTCCGACCCCCATCCCGAAGAAGGCGCACAGCTTGACGAACTCGTCGACGCGCATTGCCCTCTCGCCGTTGAGGACGCGCCAGAGGCGTTTCCTGTCGACCCCGATGCGGCGACCAAGTTCGGCGACGCTGATGCCGCGCTCCCGCCGAGCCTGCTCTATGAGCCCGACCATGACGTCGGCGTCGTCCATTGGAGCTCGCGAAGGAAAGCCCATCCCTCCCCCTGCCGCTGCTAGAGCGTCTCGTCCTGTCCGGCGTGCCTTTTGGCCCAATGCCGGGCGTACAATGCGCCGACGACGGATGGGAGCGCCGGGGAGGCGGCCTGGGCGGCGAACACGCCAAGGTAGCCGAAGCCTGCCGCGCCCAGCAGGACGGCGAGGCCCACCCTGCCCAAGAAGGCGTCCGAAAGCGAGTTCGCGAGCACCACGCGCGGGGCGCCAACGGCGAGCGCGAACGAGTCGAAGGCGTACATCGCCGCGTAGAAGAGGCCGTTCACGCTGCAGGTCACCCGCAGGTAGAGGACCGCCGCGTCGACGACCTCCGGCGTCCGCGCGCCGAGCGCGGCGACGAGCTGCGGGGCGAAGATCTGGACGAGGGCCTGCATGGCGAGCGTCACGCCGACGGCGAGGGCGAGCCCGACGCGCAGCGATTCGACCGCGCGCGCCGGCCTGCCGGCGCCCACGCACTGCGCCGCGGCGGTGGTTATCGCCTGCCCGACCGCCCAGCAGGGAAGGCCCGCGAGCGTGCTCGCCTTGAGCCCCACGCCCGCCGCCGCGGCGACGTCGGCCCCGTAGGAGTTCAGGATCGCGGTCACGGCCACGTAGGAGACGTTGATGACCGCCTGCTGCACGGCCCCCGGCACGCCCAGGCGCAGCACCTCGAGCGCTTCCGCCCGCGCGTCGCGCAAAGACGGAGCGAGGGAGCGGGCGCCGGGGAGGCGCGTACGGGCGACGGCGAGCGCCGCCGCTCCGGCGGCTCCCTGCGAGGCGACGGTCGCCCAGGCGGCCCCCGGGACTCCCATGCCGAGGCCCGCGACGAGCAGCAGGTCGAGCGCGACGTTACCCGCCGCGGAGAGCGCCATCGCCAGCATCGGCGTGCGCGCGTCCCCTTGCGCCTTCAGGAACGCGCAGGCGGCGTTCATGAGGAACGAGCAGCAGGACGCCCCGCCGACGACGCGGATGTAGGAAGCGGCGTCAGCCGCGGCTCCGCCCGGCACGCCCATGGCGGCGAACAGTGGGACCGCCCCGAAGAAGGAGGCCGCGGCGATTGCCGCCGAGAGCGCGGCGCAGACGACGAGGAGCGCAGAGAAGGCCCTGCGCTGCCCGGCCAGGTCGGCGGCGCCGGCGCGGCGGGCGACGACCGCGCCACCCCCGGCTGTGAGGCCGATCACTATCGAGCTTATGACGAAGGCGACCGATGAGGCGTTGCTCACGGAGACGAGCGCCGTCTCGCCCAGGACGTGGCCGACGATGGCCATGTCGGCGAACTGGTAGAGGTACTGGAGCAGGTTGGCTGCGACGAGGGGCGCCGAGAACGACGCCATGCGCCGGGGCAGGGAGCCCTCGGCGAAGAACGCTTGTGTTGACATGGGTGAAAGCCTTTCGAATCCGGACGGAGGCGGCGCGCCCTGCGGCCGCCTAACCTGCCGCGCCCCGGACGCCCCGGAACGCGAAGACGCCGCGGACGAGGGCCCGCGGCGTCTTCCGGTCAAGGCACGGCGCGGCGGGCGCCGGGTCCTAAAGCCCAGCGCCTCGCGCCGACGTCTCTTTCCTATATCACGCCCTGCGCGCTGCCTCGTCGGCGGCTGTGCCCAGGGCTTCTCCAATGCAGAGCGGCCTCATCGCGTGCCTTCCGTGTCGGATTCGCATGTCGGCGGCCACGGTACCGCTTCAGGTGCAGCATGTCAACGGGTCGGTGGGGCGGGTGCGGGAGAAAGCCCCTGGCTCCTCGGCCAGCCTCTTCCGGGTCGTCGAAGAGAATCGCAGGATGAGGCGCAAGAACGAGCGGCTGAAGAGGGGGCGTTCGTCTTGTCCAGCGAGGGGGCTTGGACGGTCTCCAGGGTGTGCGCCATCCTGTTTGCGGCTGGCTATCTCACCGCCGCTCGCCTCTCCGGCTGCGCCTTTGGGAAAGTGGACATCTGGCCGGGGCGCCAACGATGCGTAGTCGGTGCCCATGAAACATTTCGTTGACGAGGGCGGTTTTTCTCGCACACCAGCCTTTGAGCGGTTTGGCGTGCGAGTATGTCGAACGATATGGCTTCGTTTTCTGCCGCGTTGGGGCTCGGGGGAGGGTTCTTTCTGCCCGGCGAGGCGGGTCGCGTCGCATGTAAAACACTTTATACTGCGGTTTTGTCACCTTTCGCCTACGTTGAAGGCGTCGGAAGGCCGCGGGAGGATGGACGCGCATGGATATTGGAAACCAAATCAGGGAGCGAAGGCAGAAGCTTGGGCTCTCCCAAGACGAGCTCGCGCAGAGGCTCTATGTGAGCCGCGTCACGGTGAGCCACTGGGAGACCGGGAAGACTTTGCCCGACGTCCAGGGTATGCTCCTTCTCGCGAACCTTTTCGACGCGACGATCGACGAGCTGGTGAAAGGAGACGTGGCCGAAATGCGCGAGATGGTGGAGAAAAACGATCGGAGGACGAGGTCGGCTGCCATTGCGCTGGCGGCGGTGGAGGTCACCGTTGTCGCCGTGCTTGGCATCATGGCGACGGTAGAGCGCGACTACCTGGAGCCAGCACTGCGCCTGTTGCTCGCGGTTTTCGTTCTGGCGTCTACCGCGGTCTTCCTCATCGCGCGCCGCCAAGGGGGCGGCCGCGACGCCAGGAGCGCGGCCGAGCTTTTGGGGGCGGCGTCCGGTGATTCCGCCGAGGCGGCGCGCGAGAACGCCTCCGCCAACGCCATGCGTTTGGCGCTCGAGGTCTTCGTAGGGCTCGTCGTGGGCATTGGCGTGCTGGTGTTGGGCGGTCTGCTGCTTGGTGTGCGGGAGTTCACCGGGCTTGCGGTAGCCGTCTGCGTCGCTGCCGCGTTGGCGGCGGCGCAGATGTTGGGTCGCTACACAAGGCCCGCGTGGTCGGCTGCCATCCTGCCGGCGCTTTGGATTGCGGGAGCCGTCGCGCTTGGCGTTGCGGCAGGCGGCTTCGGTTCCCCACGCGATTGGTTCGCCATAGCCGGCGGCGCGGTCGTGCTGCTCATATTCTGGGTTGGCGGCAGAAGGCGCCGGGGGGTAGGACTTCGGGCGCGGCAAGGCGTCGCCCTCGCCGCGCCTCATGCGCTTCCTTATCGGTCGAGCAGCTGGCCCATTGCCACCGGGTCGTTTTCATCCAAATGGGTGACGAGGGGCGTGCCGTCTGCGTTCAGCATGACCGATACGCCGCATCCGCTCGTCATATTGGACGAAGCGAGCAGGTAATTTACGCCGGTTTCGGTATCTACGAATACCTTACGCGCGTTGGTGACGCCCTGGGAGTACACTTCTACAAAACGATCGCTCATCGTTTTCTCCTTCTACAAAAGCTTGAAATTAGATCTATATCGCAGCCGGTCCGCGCGCTGACCGGTCTGGCGACAATGGTGCGTCATGGGCCCAACCGAATGGGTCATGCGCATGAATGGGTCGAAAAGGTAAGCAAATGGGTTGGCGGTTTGATCGGGTGGGCAAACCATGCAACCTGCAGGCCGACGGCCCACAAGCCCAATCGCCCGCTACCCCACCAGCTTTTGAATGATGCTGAGGAGCCCCCATCCGCAGCAGAAGCCGAGCACGATCGCCACGGCGGTTTCCGCCACGAGCTTGCCCCACCATGCCCTTCCAGCCTTCTGGTTCTCTTCCCTCAGCACGTCCGGGTCTGCTCCTTGCATGAATGCCTCGATGGCCTTGTATGTGAACAGCTGGTTGTCGTGCTTGATTTTTTCCGCCATTCCAGCGGCTATGGCCGCGGGGATGAACAGCGCGACGGTTGGCACCAGGATCACCGGCAAGCTCAAATCTAGCAACGTAGTTGCAACGGCCCAGATGGCTGACCCCGCTCCGCACACGACCATGACCACGCCGAGTTTGTTCAAGCGTTTGGCTTCTTCAGTGATAACCGACTTCATTTCCTCAACATCTCCTTTGATCAGCGAGTCGACGCTTACCTCGAAGAGGTTGCTCAAAAGAAGCAGGCTTTGCACATCGGGATAGGTGCGGTCGGTTTCCCAATTAGAGATCGTCTGGCGCGAAACGAAGATAGCCTCTGCCAGTTGCTCTTGGGACATACCCAGCCGCGTGCGGTGATTCTTGATGTGCTGGCTCAGTTCCATGTGCAATCCCTTCTGGTTGGAAATGTGCCGGAATGCGGAAAACTTTACCACCGAATGGTTTTGACATGGGGCGCCACGGTGCGAAATAACCTTGCAAAAAGTCTTTTACATAGTAGTTGAACTGGGGTTTTATACAAGCATGCCCACGATGACAACGAACAGGATGGTGAATGCGGGCACGCTGAGCATGACCGCCCAGGCGGCGGGACGCGCGAAATTCATCGTCCACCCGATGCCGAACCGTTCGGGGACGATGAAGCTTGCGTCATCGGGGTTGAAATAGAACACCCCAAGCTTCCAATGGGCGTCCTCGTCGGCGAGCAGATGCTCCCCGTCTTGCATTCTTGTAAACATGCGCGAACCGGCTTGACCGTACACCACCGAAAGCGCAATGGCTCCAATGACCACGGGGATGCATAGGATCATAATGATGAATCCGGCTTGACCGAGCCCGATGAGCCCGGCGGACGAAAGCATGAAGAGAATTCCGATGCCCCCGCTTACGAGCACCCCAACAACAAGCAGATAGATGCTTTGCGCGCGAGCGAACATGCCATACGCGAGCGCCGAGGTTGCCGGCGCATCGGGGTCGCTTGGGCGCTTCGACCTCAGAATCATCCAATGGCTCAGCATGAAGCAGGCTGCCATAAATACTTCAATGGCCAGAGGGAAACCGAACACCGTTCCGATCGTCTTGGGTTCCCAGCTGTTTACATTGCCCGCGAAATCGGCATGCATGGGAATCATGTCCGGCATTGACGGGTACAGCGTCAGCCCCAAGGCGAGCGTTGCGAGGATGACGGGGATGTAAAGGAGGTTCCAGGCGAAAGGAACCGCGCCCGGCATATCGGCTTCGGCGATGGTGGCAATGGTTTGCTGCGCTTGCGCCGCCCATCCCTCTTTGCGTTTGATTCGGATGACCTTGCCGCGATTGTGCAGCATGAGCGCGAACGAAAGAATCAGCGGGATGAAAAGTGCGGCGCATTCCAGGAAAATGCCGATGCCTATGGGGCCGCCGTCCGTTTGGTCGGCTCCCTGAATCATGAGTACGCCGGCTATGAGGGCGATAACGGTTGAAACGCCGGTCACAGCGAGCATCGCCGTTGCGTATCGTTTTTTGAGCGACACGAGGCGTGGGTCGCGCTGCGCCGCTGCGGGAACGGTAACGGCGAAGCACTCATTGCGGCGCATGAGGTACGGAGTGAACGCAAGAAGCAGGCCCATGGCGAGCGTGAGCGATGCGAATGTTCCGATGGTCGCGATGGCTATCATGCTCTCACGCCCCTTGAGGTGCGGCGCTGTCGGAGCCCAATATGTTGGCGCTCTCGCCGGGGCGTTCGGGCCGCAGAGCACCGTCCTTGGGATCGAGCCCCAGCACGTGCACATCGCGCTTCGCTCCGGCGACGCCCGGATCGGCAAATACTCGATCGGCCTGCGCTTGCGCCTCTTTAAGAAAATCCTCCTCGGTGCCTCCCTGCGCGCAATGCTCGAGGGCGAGCTGGTAGAGGCTCGCGCCGAGCTTCTCGGCGCTGGCGGCCTTTTTTTCGGGGCTTGCCAGCTGCTTGAAATCGGCCACTACAGCTCCCGCCCGTCCCCTCATGAGGAGATAGCCTTCGTCGCGCAGCACGGCATACGCCTTGTTCACCGTGTGCAGGTTTATGCCCAGATCGCTTGCGAGCGCGCGCACGCTGGGCAGCCTGTCTGCCGGCAGCAGCTCGCCGCGCGCGATGGCGGCTACAATCTGGTCGCGAATCTGAAGGTATACGGGGTTGGGCGACATCTGGTCTATGCGAAGGATCATGACGGCTCCTTCTGACGCGAATAAAAGGTTAAATGTTATATATCATATATAACATTTAACGATGGACGGTACAAGTGCCGCGTTCCCCGAAAGTCTTTGCCGGAGCACCCTCTGTCGTGTGCGCATTTGGCAATGCGGTCGATTGAGCCTGCATGGTTCTGCGGTGTTTCCTGCCGGGCGGTGCTTTATGGCGATTTGCGTCTGTGAATGGCTCATCAGGGGAGCCGATCACGGACGCTTTCGTTTGGCCTGGCCTTTCGCTATAACCGCCAGATAGAACACCATCGCCACGCCGATGAGTCCGGCCATTGCGAGGTATACGCCGTTGTATCCCACCAGGGGAACGAATGCGCCTAGCAATACCGGGCCCAAACCTACGCCACCGTCCATCAGCACGTAGTACGTTGAGTTGGCCAGGCTGATGCGCCGCACCGACGCCTTCTGCAACGCTATGGTCAGGCCGCACGATTGCAGCGTGCCGATTCCCGCTCCCAAAAGCGCCGCGCCCAGCAGCAGGATTGCGCCGTTGACCGCCAGCCCCACCGCCGCCATTCCGGCAATCGCCAACACGAAAGCGGGAATCATGACCACATTGGCTCCGCGTCGGTCAAAAATCTTGCCAGTGAACAGGCGCGATATGAACATTGTGATCGCGTAGGCGACAAAGAAGAAGCTTGCGGCGGTTTGGATGCCCGCCCGTTCGGCGTACGACGATAGAAACGTCAGGATGCTTGCGTATCCGAAAAACACCAGGCACGCCACGACGCCGATAGGGATAGCCGTGGGCTCGATGAAATCACGCAGATGCGCCCCGCCGCCTGCGAACGGCTTGCGCTCCTCGCGCGGAGGTTTGAACCATAGTAGGCTGGCCAGGCAGATAAGAGCAATGGCCAGGCACACCGCGAACAGCCCTCGAATTCCGATTGCCTGTGAAATTGCCATGCCCATGAAGGGCCCGATGGCGGTGCCGAGCGTATTGCTCAGCATGAAATAGCCTACGCCTTCGCCCTTGCATTCCTCCGGAATAATGGAGGTCACGATGGTGCTCACCGCAATGGATGCCGCGCCGTATGAAATGCCGTGCAGGATTCTGATGATGAATAAAAACGCCAGCCCCAGATTGAGGAAATACAGTGCCGACATTACGCATTCGGCAACCACGGCAACTATCAGCATGCGCCGCCGACCGATGGAGTCCAGGATGCCGCCCCCAACTAGTCGGGCGATAAGGGCGCCTACGATGAAAATGCTCGCCACCAGGCCTGCGAACGATGCAGGAGCGCCGTATTCCTCCATTGCATAGTCGGCCGTGATCACCATGAGTGCGAAATAGTTCGCCATGATGAGAAAGTTGATACCCGCACCGATAATGAAGTCGCGCGTCCAGAGCTTGAGCTTTGGTTTAGGCTGTGCCTCTGTCTGTGCCATGGCTTATGCGTGCATCCCTTCTTTTGCGATGAGCACGGCGCATTTCTCCGAGCGCTGTACCACCGCGTAGCTTACGCTGCCCAGATATCCTTTGGCGCCGCCCACGCCGCGGCTACCCATGACGATCAGGTCGCACTCATTGTCGTGAGCGCATGAAAGCAGCAGGTCAGCGGGTGAATCGCCACGCAAGAGCTCCACACGGGTTGGGTTAGGCACCTCCGCGAGCTGCTTTTCAAGGTCGTCGGCCAGTGCTTCGGCTTGACGGATGATGCTGTCTTGCGCGACTCCAGCGCCATATATCTTCAGAATATGCGCCGCGATGATTTCTATATCTTGATCCTGTTTGGCTACGTCAACCGCCAGCTTGAGTGCATTCTTAGAAGCCGCCGAACCGTCATACGCTAAAAGAATCCGCTTGCACCACATACGCTACTGCCTCCTATGATTGCGTTGCCACATGCTGTATTGCTACACGCTGCGTTGCTGCACGCGCCCGATGATACTCTTCGTTCCCGAGGCGTTCCACCTTCTTTTCATCCGGCACGTGTTCCCGAAGTGCCCCACACCTTTTCATCCGCCGCGCGGAAAGGCTCTGCCATGGCAACGGTGTCGTACTCGCCTCGCCCGTCAGCATGGAGCATTCGCTGAAGATGTCTTGATCGCCCACTTCGAGCGCTTTGTTAAAACTCTTTACCCGCCAACTTCGATTCCTCGGTATAAAAAACGCTTTATCTGCCAACTTTTAAGGTCCTCGGTATAAAAACATCGTTATATGTGTGGCCGTCTAGCACGATTGATGTAAAAGTGTGCGGTGCGAGCAGGGCGGAGTTTTTTGACCTGGTATTTTGTGAAAGTTCCTGCTGAGTTTTTGGCAACACGCAGCGTTTACGGGTCGAGGGAAGGTTCATATAACGACGTTTTTATACCGAGGGCGCCATTTCTTAGCAGATAACGCTGTTTTTATACCGCTGGCAATGTGGCTGATTGGGAGCCAGGATGGGATCGAACCGGATGCCAGTCGACCTCGATCCCGAGCTCAATCCGTGTCGCTCAGTCACCTCGACCAGCGGCACGCCCCGCTCCGTAGCGTTCGCGCTCAGCCCGCGCCGTTCGGTCGCCTTCTCCTAGAGTGGGCTAACCGGCGTATCGTCTTTCACGCACACGAGAGGAATGTGGCTGCGTAGCAGCGCCACCCACCCAATAAGGCTTACCAGCATGAATCCCGCCATCAATGCGCCCACGCCAAACACGTAGGTGGGCCACGGCAGCGCGGCAAGCACCATGCCGAAGCTGCCGATGCATGTGCGAATGCAATTCATGAGGGCCGACGCGCTGCCGGCATCGTGTGCGTTCTGCTCCAGCAGGATGTTCATGCTGTACGGGCGCGTGCACGATTCCGCCAGCGCGAACACGATGAAAATGCCACAGAACACGAATGGGTTGCTTCCGCCTATGAGCATCTCCGCAACGCCGGTGCACGCCGCAAGCGCAATCATGACGGTCGTGAATCGCCTTACCGATATGCGCCTCGACACGGCTATCCAGATAAGCGGCCCCGCTGCGGTGACGATGGCAGCCACGGCGAAAAACGCGCTGTATCCGGCTTCTCCCACTCCGAAATAGTCAACGTAAATGTAAGATCCAACGGCGATGTAGCCCATGAAGCCCACTTCAAATAGGCTTGTTATCAGCAGAAACGTCATAAATCCAGGGTTGCGCCCCACTACGGCAAGCTGCCCTATGGTGTGAGCGAGTCCTCCGGTGTAGCGGTCGCCTGCATCAAGCGTCTCCTCGAAGAGCACGGCGAGCACCAGGCACAGGGCGCCCACAATCGTGAGGATCCAAAACGTCATGCGCCAATCGGCAACCGCCAGCACCCCGGCGCCGATGACGGGTGCGGCGGCGGGTCCCACCACGAACAGTACTTGAATGATGGAGAGGATACGCTCGCGCTGCTTTACTTCGAACGAATCCTTGACCGCAGCGGTGCACACGGCGCTGATGGATCCTGCGCCCAGCGCCTCTACGATGCGCGCAGCGATCAGAAACTCGATGCTTATGGATGCCGCACACGCCGCCGACCCCGCGACGTACAGCGCGATGCCCAGCAGCAGCACAGGACGCCGCCCGAACTTGTCGCTCATCGGGCCAAACACGAGCATCCCCAGCGCGAAGAAGAAGTAATATCCCACGAGCGTCATATTCACCATGCCGGTGTCGGTGCCGAAGTACTCCGCCATATGAGGCACCGCGGGCGTGTACATATCCAGCGAAAGAGGCGTGATGACCGATGAGATAACCAGCAGAATGAGGAGTCCGACTGCCCCCAAGCGGGGCTGCGGTTTCACAAGCCATGTCGAAATGGTGCGGGTCATGGGCCTTTCCTCCGGTTGGGGTTTGCTCGTCTTACTTCGTTTCGCGCTCTTTGCACTGCGACCTGCGGAGCGAGGGGCGCGCCTCGAGTTGCGTGCTCTATCGGTGGTGCGGACCGCATGCTCGTTTGAACGGCCGACGTCGCAATCGTTGGGCGTGTGGGTTTCCGCCTTTCGCTTCATGTGCAGCGTTCGCCATTCTAACGCAGGTGCGTGACAAACCCAACGTAGGCGCACGGCAATCGATGCGGGGCAAACGGCGCTTCTGCTTTGCGTAAGGTGTCCTAGAGTTGGGTGGGCAGAAAAACCTTTATAATGGCAAGTACCAAAGGAAAAGCGCAGGTGTGGGGAAAGATGCGGGCGCTAGGGGAGCGATACGCGTCCTAAAGCATAGCCTGCACCGTGAAAGCGCGGATATGAAAACATAGTGTGGAACCAGAAGGGGGCATCCGTGGGTGTATTCAACAGGATGTTCGAGGGCGCCCGAGCTGAAAGTGCCGAGATAGAGCAAAACTTTCAGCTCTTGGTGGACGATATCGTGGGCACCATTCGTAAGAATCAGATCGACATAGAATGCCTTTTCGTCCTTGCCGACCTTATGGCAGAGGATGTGACAATTTCTGAACCTGGAACGAGTATCGGGGATCATCTGCGTTACCGGTTCGCCGACCATGGCTTTGCCTCTCCGTCGAACCCCGCACGGCTCGCCCGCTCCCTTGCCCAGCGCCTGAATTGCGATGTGGTCGAAGTATACAACGAGAAGTACGACGGCAGTCGTGGTACCCTCCGGGGCTATAGATTGGATTCGCGCGATTTCGCTCAAAAGCGCAGGGAGGAAGAAGAGCGGTGCAGGCGCGAGCAAGGCAAGCTGAGGAGGTGCTAGGCGATGAACGTTTTATGCATGTATGAAGATCCCAATAAAGGCGGTCTGATTGAATCGAGGAATCACGGCATTGTTGTTGATCTTGATACTGGGGTCAATTACTTTGCGAAGGTTAATTACTGCGTCAATGAGGTGATTTGTCCGCGATTAAACCCTGATGGCTCGTTGTTCGTTACTCCGAAGGCAGAGCTCGAACGCCTGCGCGCCCAGGCGAAGGGCCAGAATCACGGCCCGCGGTATATCTAACGGCATCGCGCATCCGGCGGAACGTCGCACTCCCGGATGTTCGTGTTTCAAGGTTCAAAACTCCCATGTATTGAAGTCGCATTTGCAAATAGGGCGAGTTTTGAACCCTCGTCTGGCGATTCCGGGCGCCTCCGATATTAATCGCCGGCGTTTTCCCGGGTCAAAATTACTCAAGACTTAGGAGGCCGCTCTTCTTCAAGGGTGAAGGGTTCAAAACTCGCCTTATTCGCAACTCAGCTGCAATTGTGTTGAGTTTTGAACCCTGGCAGGCCATTTGGGTGACGTGGGGCCGAAGTGGGGCGCGCGGATGATTCGGAGTTGGGACGAGTTATGCGCGCGGCGATACGGTTTGAGCCTCCGAGGCTTAAGTAAGTGGCAAACAAGTGAGCGAAACCGCGCGTCCGAAAAACTTTTCGGAAACTTGAAAAAAGTTCTTGCATCGGTACGCGGGCGGCGTTATTATAACCGAGCTGCATTTGAGAGCTGCGCCGTTACCTCAGCTGGATAGAGGGACTGACTACGAATCAGTACGTCGGGGGTTCGAATCCCTCACGGCGCACCACTTCTTTTTAAGAGGATGCAGTTGCGGCGCCTAGGGCGCCTTTTTTATTTGTCCGAAGAAAGGTCAGACTTGAAGGTTCGAAAACACATCACCCGTTAACGACCTTCGCCTGGGGCTTCTGCCGCGGCGCTGGTCGTCGCGCGAAAGGAAGCCCATGTTCTACCTCTCCAGCATGCTGGGTCGGCCGGTGTATGATTCCGCCGGCGAAAAACTCGGAGTCGTGTCCGACCTCGCCATCTCTACCGGCGAGGTGTTCCCCCGCATCACATCGCTCGCCTTCAAAGGGCCGGGCCGCACCCCGTTCATGATTAGCTGGCGCAAGTACGTCGCTGATTTCACCGAGGACGAGGTCACGCTCAACACCGAGTCCTACAACATTCGCTTCAGCTACCTCCAGCCAACCGAGGTCCTGCTTGCGCGCGATCTGCTCGACCAACAGATCGTGGACACGCAGGGAATGAAAATCGTGCGCGTGAACGACCTCAAGCTTTCGCCATCGGGCACGCAGCTGCGCCTACTGGGCGCCGAGGTGGGCATTCGCGGCATTCTGCGCCAGCTTCACCCCTTGCTTGAACGTGCGGTGGTTGGCGTATCGGGGACATTCCATAAGAAAATAGATGAGAAAATCATCGCGTGGAACTATATGGACCTGCTCGATCGCGACCTGTCAAAGGTGAAGCTCTCCGTTACCCACAAGCGCTTGGATGAGCTGCATCCCGCCGACGTGGCCGACATTCTGGAGCAGCTCGATCCCAAGCAGCGCGCCGAGGTGTTCAAACATCTGGATGAGGCTCGAAGCGCCGAGGTTATCGCCGAGCTGGAAGACGACGTGCAGGCCGAGACCCTGGACGATTTGGATGATCGCCAGGTGTCCAGCATGTTGGGTCAGATGGATCCCGACGACGCGGCAGATATTATCCGCGATTTGCCGTACGAGAAAGCCGAAACGCTGCTGCGCCTGATGGGCGTGGAGGATGCGGCCGAGATTCGTGCGCTTCTGGGCTATCGCGAAGACACCGCCGGCGGCATGATGACCACGCAGTTCGTGGCCATGAGCGAGACCTCTACCGTGCGCGACACCGTGGAAGTGTTGCGCGGGTTGGACGAGGATTTTCCTACCGTCCACTTCGTTTACGTGCTCGAGGAAGATACCGAGAAGCTGGTGGGCGTGCTCTCTATGCGCACGCTGCTTTTGGCGCACCGCGAGCAGCAGCTGCATGAGATTATGTATGACGAGATGCTTACGATCTCTCCCGACGACCCTGAGGAGGAAGTGGCCGACGACATCGCCAAGTACGACATGGTGGCGTTGCCGGTTGTTGATGAGTCTGGCCGTATGTTGGGCCTGGTCACGGTCGATGACGCGCTGGATGTCATCGAGGAGAGCACCGAGAGCGAGAAGACCACCAACCTATGGCTCAGAATTTTGGTGGGCGCTCTGTGCGGCCTTGCGTTCCTTGCGGTGTACACCGCTGTGCTCCTGCGTGTCGTGGGGGTCGTGTGATGGTTATCAAGAAGAATGCATCGTATGACGAGGTAATGCAGGCGGTTGCCGAAGGGGATCGGGATGCCCAGCGCCTTGTGCGAGAAAACGAGCTCTCTTCGCGTCAGGATTTAGATGCTGCCGAGGGCGCGCAGGCGCTTGGCGAAGGGGCGGCTTCCGGGGCGCCGGATGCGGCGGGCAACTCCGCTGGCGTGGCTGCTTCTGGTTCCAAGGCGCGTCCTAAACTGCTGCTCATCCTGGCTGCCATGGGTCCTGGCGTTGTGAGCGCCATGGCCGGCAACGACGCCGGTGGCATTTCAACCTATTCGACGGCGGGCGCCAACTTCGGATACGCCACGCTTTGGGTTATTCCTATCATGTGCGTGCTGCTGTTGGTGGTGCAGACCACCGCCGCGCGCATGGGTGCCGTTACGGGCAAGGGTTTTTCGGCGCTCATTCGTGAGCGCTTTGGCATTCGCCTGACCACCTTGGCCATGAGCGCGCTGCTGGTGGGCAACGTGGCAACCACGTTCTCTGAGTTCGCCGGTATTGCGAGCGGAATGGAGCTTTTTCATGTTCCTACCTGGGTAAGCGTGCCGTGCGCGGCTGTGGTGGTGTGGCTGTTGGTGGTCAAGGGCAGCTATAAAAGCGTCGAAAAGATTTTCCTTGCGGTGTCGTTGGTGTTCGTCACCTATGTTGTGGCGGCGTTTTTGGTGGGGCCCGATTGGGGCCAGGTGGCGCACGATACCGTGGTGCCGCAGGTACCCGCCGACCCAAGCTTCATTTCGCTGGTCATAGCCATGATCGGCACCACCATTGCTCCGTGGATGATGTTTTTCACGCAAAGCAATGTGGTGGACAAGGGCGTTACTGACGACCCCGAAGAAATGATGCTTCAAAAGGTGGACGCATGCACGGGCACCATAGTGGCGTGTCTGGTGGCCTGGTTCATCATCGTATGCACGGGTTCGGTGCTCTACCCCCAAGGCATCGCGGTTGATTCGGCCGTGAGCGCTGCAAGCGCGTTGGCCCCCATCGCCGGAGAATACGCGCAAGTGCTGTTTGCGGCGGGTCTGACCGCAGCGAGCTTTTTGGCCGCATGCGTGCTGCCCCTTACCACGTCGTTTGTGATTTGCGAGGCGTTCGGCTGGGAGGCCGGAATGGATTTCACCTGGAAAGAGGCCCCTATGTTCAAGGGCATCTTTACGGGCGTGATTGTGATCGCCGCTGTTGTGGTGCTGATTCCGGGGCTTAATCTGATGGGCGTCATGCTCACCGCGCAGTTCATCAACGGCATCATTCTTCCCATCCTGCTTGCGTTCATGGCGTTGATTGCTGCCGACAAGCGCATTATGGGCAAGCATAAAAGCGGCCCCGTGGGCAAAGTGATTATTTGGGCCACCGTAGGCATCGTGGCCGTGCTCACGGTAGCGCTTCTGGTGATGCAGGTGCTGGGGATAGGGTGACGCTCAAGCCAGAGGTTCCTTAACCTCACTTCTTAACCTCACTTTGTGATGATGTGAAGTTAAGAAGTGAGGTTAAGACGACGTGACGTCAAAATTTGCTGTTAAACAGCCGATAGAATGTGGCAGGGAGATATTTGTTTGGTCGCAGATGTGCGATACGGTGAGCTTGGAAAACGACATGCGTTCGCATAGGTAATTGACTGCCGCTGCAACGCGTAGCCGCTTTTCTTCCGTTCCGCCTCTTTCGCGTGCTCATGCCGCTTGAGGTGAGCCGGGTGATCCGAGAAGCCGGACGTGTCCTTTAAAAACTTTTTCGCTCTATTGTAATAAAGTGGACGAGAATCTTACGAATTGGCGCTACAATAGGCTGACCCGCTCGTAAGGCGGGTCTTTTCGTAATGGAAATCAGTGTGGTGTCCTGGTAGACAGGCGGGCGCGTGCGGCGGAATGCGAATACCCCAATGGGGCCTGCTCGCCGTGGCGCTGGGCGCAGTCGTGGAGATGCTGCCGCAGTTGCGCGGGACGATTGCGCCAGTGCCACTGCATGCCGGCGATGAAGCGTGCGACGCTTTCGAGGATGTGCGAAGGAGGATAGGCGCCATGACAAAGGTGTATAACTTCTCGGCGGGACCTGCGGTTTTGCCGGAAGCCGTGCTGCAAGAAGCGGCGGCTGAGATGCTGGACTACCAGGGGTGCGGCATGTCCGTCATGGAAATGAGCCATCGCTCCTCCGCGTTCAAAGGCATCATCGACCAGGCCGAGAAGGACCTGCGCGACCTTGTGGGCATCCCTGAAAACTATCGCGTGCTGTTCCTTCAGGGCGGCGGCTCCACGCAATTTGCTATGGTGCCCATGAATCTCATGAGGGGCATCGCGGTCGGCGGCGCCGACGGCTCGGTTGGCCATGCGGATTACATCGTGACCGGCACGTGGTCGAAGAAGGCCCTCGCCGAGGCGCAGCGTTTCGGAGACGCGCGCTGCATCGCCACATCGGTCGATACCAACTTCGATCGTGTGCCTGACATGGCTAATATCCAGGTCAACGCCGATGCGGATTATGTCTACATCTGCATGAACGAAACGGTGAACGGCAACGTTTTGCGCGAGCTGCCCGACACGCAGGGCAAGCCGCTCGTGGCCGATATGTCGTCGTGCTTTCTCTCTGAGCCAATCGATGTGGAGCGCTATGGTCTCATTTTCGCCGGCGCGCAGAAAAACGTGGGTCCCGCCGGCGTGACCATCGTCATCGTGCGTGAGGACCTGATTCCCGAGGGCGATCTTCCCGGTGTGCCCACCATGATGCAGTATCGTACGCATGCCGACGCGGGCAGCCTTTACAACACCCCGCCGTGCTACGCCATCTATATATGTGGCAAAGTGTTCAAATGGCTGAAAAGCCAGGGTGGTCTGGCGGGCATGCAAAAGACCAACCAGGATAAAGCCGCGCTGCTGTACGACTATCTCGATAAAAGCAATCTGTTCCGAGGCTTCGTGCGCCCGCAGGATCGCTCGCTCATGAATGTCACGTTCACGGCGGGTGATGAGCTTGACGCTGCATTCGTCGCAGAGGCCAAGGCGCGGGGCTTCGAAAACCTCAAAGGCCACCGAAGCGTGGGCGGCCTTCGTGCGAGCATTTACAACGCCATGCCCGTTGAAGGAGTTCAGGCGCTCGTCGAATTTATGCGCGAATTCGAAGCGCACCACTCGTGTTCATCACAGTCTATCTAGGGGGAGTGCGGCACGATATGCCGCTCTCGCAGCGTATGCGCCTTGCGGCTCCCCCGCCTCTCAACGCCGTCACCAAGCGGCGTTTTCTGTTTGACTACATGCGTTACTCAGGTATCCATCCAGCAACACGAGGAGATTCATCATGCGATACATCAAAACCATCGACGACATCACCAAAGACGGCCAGGTGACTTTTGGCGAGGGCTACGAGTTTGTGGCCGACGCCGATCAAGCAGACGCCATCCTCATGCGTTCCACCGACCTTCATGGCTACGACCTGCCTGAAAGCGTTCGCGCCATCGCCCGTTGCGGTGCGGGCGTGAACAACATCCCTGTTGAGGAATACGCCAAGCGCGGCGTCGTGGTGTTCAACTCGCCCGGAGCAAACTCCAACGCCGTGAAAGAGATAGTCATCGCCATGATGGTGCTTTCGAGCCGCGGCGCGCTGCAATCCATGCAGTGGGTTCGTGACAACGCCGACGACCCCGATATCTATACGCATGCTGAAAAGGCCAAAAAGGCGTTCGTCGGCCATGAGCTCAAGGGCAAGCGCGTGGGCGTAGTGGGCCTGGGCAACGTGGGGTCCAAGGTTGCCAACGCCTGTGTTCAGCTGGGCATGGATGTGTACGGCTACGATCCGTTCATTTCGGTCGAGCATGCGTGGGCTCTTTCGCAGGAAGTCCAGCGCGTGGCCACGCTTGAGGATCTGTGCCGCGGCTGCGACTATCTGACCGTACATGTGCCCTCCAAGGCCGACACCATTCGCATGATCGGCGCGAAGCAGATCGACATGCTGGCTCCCGGTGCGGTGCTCATCAACTTTTCACGTGAAACCATCGTGAATGAAGACGCGGTTGACGAGGCGCTACGTGCGGGTAAGCTTTCGTGGTTCGCCACCGATTTCGCCACGCCCAAAACGGTGAAGATGCCCAATACGTTCGTGACCACGCATCACGGCGCCGGCACGCTGGAGGCCGAGGCCAACTGCGCCGACATGGCAATCTCCGAGCTCAAGGATTATCTGGAAAACGGCAATATCGCCAACTCGGTGAATTACCCCACATGCTCGATGGGCAAGGCGCGCGCCGCGAGTCGTATTGCCTGCCTGCATGCCAACGTGCCCAATATGATCGGTCAGATAACCGCCGTGCTCGCCAAAGACAACGCCAACGTGCAGCGCATGGTTAACGAAAGCGCCGGCGAGAATGCCTACACCATGTTCGATACCGACGAGCACCTGGACGATGAGACCATCGAGGAGCTCAAGCGCATTCCGTCGATCTATCGCGTGCGCGTGATCAAGTAGTCATCCGTTGCCGTCCGCCGGAAGGGTCGCCTGCCCCGAACGGCACACCCGTTCAGCTAGCGCTCGCTTCGCTTGCTATGCGCCTCACTAGGCTTATCAGTTTTTGAATTGAATTATTTGAGAAAGCCGAATGCTGCCTTTTCGGGACAAGCGACCCTTCCGGCTGCTGAGTGTGTAGCGGGGCACGATGAAAGGAACTCCCTATGCTTATTAAGCCGTTTGCAGCCATCCGCCCTCGCGAAGATGTTGCGGCGCAGGTGGCGGCGCTGCCGTATGACGTGTATGACCGTACCGAGGCCCGGCGTGCGGTGGAGGGCAAGCCTCTCTCGTTTTTGAATATCGATCGCCCCGAAACCCAGTTTGCGCCCGACGCTGATATGTATGCGCCCGAGGTCTATGCCAAAGCCCGCGAGCTGTTCGATGCGCGAGTGGAGGACGGAACGTTCGTGTGCGACGAAGCCCCGTGCTTTTACCTGTATGAGCTTGAGATGGACGGGCGTGTGCAAACGGGCATCGTGGCGTGCTGCCTGATAGACGATTACCTGAACGGCACCATCAAGAAGCATGAGAACACGCTTGAGGCCAAGGAGCGCGATCGTATCAGCCACATCGACGCGCTGGATGCCCAGACGGGTCCGATTTTTCTTGCGTACCGCGACAACGCACAAGTGGCGCAACTTGTGGAACAGGCGCGTTCGCAAGAGCCGCTCTACGATTTCGTGGCCGACGATGGCGTGGCGCATCGCGCGTGGCGCATTGGTGCGCCGGCCGATGTGGAGGCGCTTGCTCAGGCGTTCGCGGGTGTGCCGGCGGCCTACGTTGCCGATGGGCACCACCGCACCGCATCGGCCGTGAAGGTTGGCCTCGCCCGCCGCGCCGAGCATCCCGATTATGACGGGTCCGAAGAATTCAACTATTTCCTTTCGGTTCTCTTTCCTGCAAGCGAGCTGGCTATTTTGCCGTACAACCGCGTGGTGCACGATCTGAACGGCTTAACCGTAGAAGAATTTCTTGCGCGCGTGCAGGATACGTTCGAGGTTCTGCATAAGCAATCGCAGCTGCTCGATCCGGTGGACAAGGGCGCTGTTGGCATGTATGTGGACGGAGAGTGGTATGGCTTGGGCGTGCTGCCCGAGCTGGAAAACGATGACCCGGTGGCGGGGCTCGATGTGGCCATTCTGCAGGAGCGCGTATTGGGGCCCGTGCTGGGCATCGATGACCCGCGAACCGATCCGCGCGTCGAATTCGTGGGCGGCATTCGTGGTCTGCATGCGCTTGAGCATCGTGTGATGCTCGCTGATGAGTCCGCGCGCGAGGCGGGCACGTTGAAAGAGAGGGGGCCCGCGGTCGCGTTCGCGATGTTCCCCACGTCGATCGACGAGCTCATGGCTGTGGCGGATGCCGAACGCCTGATGCCTCCCAAGAGCACCTGGTTTGAGCCAAAGCTGCGAAGCGGCCTGTTCATTCATCGTCTCGATGACTAACCGCGCCTGAGGTAACGCGCAGCCTCGAATTCAAACGATTCCGAACTTTTCTTTGAATTGAGGAAAGTTCGGAATCGTTTTATTGTTCCGAGAGTCGCATAGCGATGCCGCACGCCCTTACCGCTCTCCGTAACGGCTGCGTCACAGCTTGATTTCGTCGTTCCCAACGTGCGCGCTATCGCGTACTATAGTGCCCATGCCTTGAAGGGATTCATGCATGACGAAAGGGTTTATATGAACATATCCGCTCACACCGGGCGGACGGCTCCCGGCTCCTTCGCTCCCGTCGAGCGAACCGCCGCTTCCGTCGCAGCTCAAACAGGCCTGTCCGATCCCGACAACCTCGCTGCCGACCCCGCCGTGGTGGCTGCGGAGATTAAACGATCGCTCCCTCTTTATTCCGATTTATCCCACATTCATTCGATTGACCCCTGCTACTACAGCGCATACGATGTGAAGCGAGGCCTGCGCAACGCTGACGGAACCGGCGTCGTGGTGGGTGTAACCAACATATCCAACGTCCACGGCTATGTGGTGTCCGAGGGGGATAAAATCCCTGATGAAGGGCGCCTGTCGTACCGTGGCTACAGTATCAACGATTTGGTTGACCATGTGGTCGAAGAGGGCCGGTTCGGCTTTGAGGAAACAGCGTATCTGCTGATGGCGGGCGAGCTTCCCACGGCAGAACAGTTGACGTCGTTCCGCACGTTGCTTGATGCGGCGCGTAACCTGCCCGATGGCTTCACCGCCAATTACATCATGAAGCCGCCCACGCGTGACATCATGAACGCCATGGCTCGATCGGTGTTGCAGCTGTACGCGTTTGACCCGCACGCCGAAGATCGCACGCTCGAGCACGAGGTGGATGCGGCCATCATGCTGCTTTCGCGTCTGCCGCGCATTATGGTGCTGTCGTACCACGTGATGCGCGATAAATTCTTCGGCGACTCGATGTTTATCCATCACTACATCCCGGGTCAGACTACGGCGGAGACCATCCTTTCCATGCTGCGCCCCGATCGCTCGTTTACGTCCGAGGAGGCGCATCTGCTCGACCTCATGCTCATGCTGCATGCCGAGCATGGCGGCGGCAACAACTCGACGTTCACCTGCCGCTGCTTGACCAGCGCCGATACCGATCCGTACTCGGCTTATGCGGGCGCCATCGGCAGCCTGAAGGGCGCGCGTCACGGCGGTGCGAACAACCGCACGCTCAACATGACCGACGACATCAAGGAGCATGTGGCCGACATCACCGACGAAGGCCAAGTGGCCGATTACCTGCGTAAGATTGTGCGCAAGGAGGCCTACGACCGGACCGGCTTGATTTACGGTATGGGTCATGCGGTGTATACCAAGAGCGACCCGCGCGCCAAGTTGTGCCACAAGTACGCCGAGCGCGTGGTGGCGGGCACCGAGTTCGAGGCCGACTTCCGCCTCCTCGAGATTATCGAGCGTCTGGCGCCCGTGCTGCTCGCCGAAGCGGGAAAGAGCAAGGATATCTGTGCGAATGTTGACCTGTACAGCGGCTGTGTGTATACCGCGCTGGGCATTCCGCGCGATTTGCTGACGCCTATTTTCGCGTGTGCCCGTATGGCGGGCTGGAGCGCGCATCGTTTCGAGGAAATCGTGTCCAGCAAACGCATCATGCGCCCCGCTTACAAAAAAACGGGTCACGCTCGAGATTATGTTCCCATGGAGCAAAGGCAATCGGGCAACTAAAGACTAAGCGAGAGTAAAGAATGGGCGGCTCTTCCGAGAGCCGCTTTTTTATGCTGGGGCCCCTCCTTCGACTGGCGTATTTCGATGCCTCTTTCGTCACGATTGGGGCTCGGATTGTGTTTCCGCCAACCGCGTACGTTATGATGCCAGTATCGGGGAAAGCTCCCTCTGGCGTATCGGTGGGGGTCGGGAGGGGAATCGTGGATATTAGGCAGTTGGAATACTTTGTCCAGGCGGCGGAAGCGGGGTCCTTTTCTGCTGCCGCGAAAAAAGTGTACGTGACGCAGCAGGCAATCTCGGCAGCGGTTTCTTCGCTCGAGCATGAGCTCGGTCTTCCGTTGTTCGACCGCCATCCCTCGGGCGTCTCGTTGACGGATTTTGGCTCGCGCGCCCTCGACGCCGCAGAGCGAATCATCGGTCAAGTAGGCGATTTGAAACTTACGGCCCTGCAGTATAAAAGCGCTTGGGAAGGGGTTGTTGGATTTGCCTACGCTTCGGCCGCCATCCCTTCGACCGGGGGATCGTTTTCTCTGAGGAGCTTGCAGGAGTTTAAGAATGAGTACCCCAACGTGGACCTTCGGGTATTCGAATCATCAAGCGATGCGTGCTTGGCGGCTATAGAACATGGAACGGCAGACGTTGCGTTAGTGGCCGGTCGCCCCGATGCGAAGTATTTTGAATCAATCAAGGTGGCCGATGCGCGGTTCAAGGTTGCGATGAGCGTGAGCCATCCTTTGGCCGATAAGGAATCCATCCACTTTTCCGATTTAAAAGGCGTTCCGATTTTTCCTCCACCCGACCTTAATCTGACCGTAAGGCTTCTCACTGCCGCGTGTGAGAGGTATGGGTTTAGGCCGACGTATGCAATGATGCCGTTTAGCGTAGAAAATGCCTACGATTTCGTGAAACGGGGCGAAGGGGTGAACTTTACTCCGGTGCATCTTGCGTTAAATGAAACCGAGGGGATCGTCTACAAACCTCTCGCTGACGAAGACGATTTCTCTCTCAGCCTATATCTGGCATACGGAGAGGCAGGAAAGATAAAGCCGGCGGCTCGGTTGCTGCGATCGTATATCGCGTCGTGCTGCGGCGTGTCGCTTGACGGCGGTGCTGTATAGCGTAATGCCCAGGATGTATCTCTGTCTTTTTGGGCAGTGGCGCGATGATTGGCTACACCGCCGCGCCCCAATATGCATCGCGCCGTGCTGCAGATACGTACGACACGGCGCGATGCGGAGGGAAGAAAGGAGGGGTTCTTCCTGGAGGAGGGGTGAGGTTGGTAGCTTTTGGACGCTTGTAGCCGTTCGCTGGGTTGCCGGGCAGTCGCGCGTAAAAACGACTGCCCATATTGAGACGCAGCCTTTATGCTTGCGCCGCCGTCACGCCTGCGAGATAGCCGCTTGCGACGCAGAAGCCCTGGCACGATCCACCTTGGAAATACGGTACGGCCCAGAAATCGCCATCAACGCCCGCGATGAAGAGGCCTTCGATAGGCTGGGAGTCGGCGTTGACCGCGCGGCAATGTCCATCGGTCTTGATGCCGCCGAGGGTCACCCATGCTGCGGCCTCGAGCTCGATAGCGTAGAAGGGTCCCTCTGCAAGCTCGCGCAGGAATTGAGCTTCTTTGAACATTTCGTCGTCATGGCCGTTCTGGCAGTAACCGTTATAGGCTTCGGCTGTGGTGGCGAGGTTGGCAAGGCTAGCGGCCTCGGCAAGTTCTTCGAAGGTGTCAGCACGCCAGACCCAGCCCTCTTCGATGCCAAGTTCGAGCTGGTCGGGCAAAGAACTCATCGTTTTGCCCTCGAAGCCCATTTGAACGTTGGGGGCCATGTTGGTGAAGGCGTCGTCGGTGATGAAATCGCGTGCAGGATTCGAGGCCAGCTGGTCAACAAAGCCCTGATCAACGATGGCGTAATAACGACCTTCACGCAGAAGGGGCTCGCCGCAGTACATGGTTTGCTTCGCCATCTTCCCCTCGTCGAGGAAACGGTCGCCCATACGATTCACGAACAATCCGCCGAACAGGGGCATGCTGAGCACGGGCGTCTCGTTGCAGTCAGTCAGGCTAACGAAGCGAACGGAAGACTTCATATTGCAGGCGCCAGACTCGTTGATGGAAGTGCTGAAGTTTTTGCCGATTTGAGCGCCTGCTGCGATAGCCATGTTGATGCCTGCGCCATCGTTGTACAGGTTGCCGGGACCGTACATCAAGCCGCCTGCGTAGTATTTGCGCAGCATCTCTTCGTTCTGCATGAAACCGCCGGTGGCAACAATGACGTTCTTGGCCTTGATGTCCACCGTGGAGCTGTCGGATGCGGTGTAGCGCACGCCAACCACTTTTCCATCTTCGACCAGAAGGTTGGTTGCCTCGCATTCCCAACGAGAATCAACGCCGAAAGAGTCCATCATGCCCTGCAGTGCCGTAGCACGCTCTTCGCCGCTTGTGGCATAGATATGGCCGCCGCGGTTGAGGAGGGCGGTGTTCTCGTCGGCTCCTTGGAAGGCGTACATGAAAGGCACACCGGCATCAATCATCAGATCCATGCCCTTGCCTGACGCTTCAAGGAGGTTGCGAAGAGCGGGGGCATTGCTCTGATAATGGGTGCCCTCCCAGATGAACTTAAACATGTCCTCAACGGTTAACGCATTGGGCTCGGCGAGTTCGGGTGTGGAGCCAACGGCGAAAACGCCGGACACATTCGCGGCGTTGGTTCCCGCCATTGAGTTTGCGCGGTCGAGGCCAATCACTTTGGCGCCTTCGCGCGCCGCAGCGGAAGCAGCGACGCAGCCGCTGGTTCCCATGCCCACCACAACAACGTCGCACTCCTCGGTGGAGTCGGCGGGGGCGAGCTCGCTGGCTTCGGCCTGACCCTGCTCGTCAGCGGATTCGTTGTTGGCGGGCGTGCTTGGCGTGCAGCCAAACATACCTAGGGCGCCAACGCCTGCGGCGGCGGCTCCGATTCCCAAGAACGAACGACGGGAAATATCGAGTTCCTTGGTCATAACTATCACCCTTTCTTTCGTGCCGTATGCGTCGGCACCTCCCTGTGTTAAGTCTTCGGCGCATGGCTTGCCCCGTTTATATGGATGCAAGTTGAGCACGTATGGTTCTTGGACCAAGTGCGCGCAAAAGACTTGCCGCGATGCTTTTCAACATCATCAGGCTGAATTGAAGTATCCGATGCGTTTGGCTGCGCGAGAAGCGGTTGCTATATTGGCGCGCTACAAATAATATTTGTAGCCAAAATCGCGCGGAGAAAAGCGCGCAGGGGTTGGGCGGTTTTGTGCGCCAGCATGCGATGGTGGGTAATCCGGCGGGTTGATGCCGCACAGGAAAGGGTTTGCGACCCATTTGCCACTGTGCCCCATCGTCCACTGTGGTGTTGAGATGCTGCAAGATACAAACTAAATGTCTGGCAGGCTATTCACTGCCGCCCGATGAAACGGTGCCGAATGTTTGTGCTGGCTCGCAGCTACAGAACGGGCGGTATAATCAGTCCTTGATCCCAATAACCAAGGAGTATGTCATGCCACTCACGCTCAACTCGACGCTCGACAGTTTGAAACCTTCCGGTATTCGCCGATTCTCTGCGATGGCCAAGGCCACGCCCGGCTGCATTTCGCTTACGCTGGGCGAACCGGACGGCAATACCGATGAGGCGGTAAAATTGCAGGTAACGGCCGATCTTGCCGCAAATCTGACTCACTATCCCGCCAATAACGGCCAGCCGTATCTGCGCGAGGCGATCGCTGCCCATATGCGTGACGTGCGCGGACTTGCGGCATTGGGCTACACGCCCGATGAAATCGTGGTGACCAGCGGCGCCACCGAGGCGTTGTTCGCCGCGCTCAGCACCATGCTCAATCCTGGCGACGAGGTGATCATTCCTGCGCCGGCGTATATCTTGTACGAATCCATCGCCACCCTCAGCCGCGCCACGCCCGTCTTTATGGATACGTGCCCGGCGGGTTTCCAAATTACGCGCGATATGCTGACTGCCGCCGCAACCGACCGCACCAAGGCGATCATCATTACATCTCCCAATAACCCCACCGGCTGCGTTCTGAGCGAAGATAGCCTTGACGCCGTGGCTGATTTCGCTCGCGAGCGCGATGTGTTCGTAATTTGCGATGACGTATACGGACGTCTCGTGTACGCGGAAGGGTTTCAGAGCTTTGCCGCACGTCATCCGGAGCTTCGAGACCGCATCGTGGTGTGCGATAGCTTTTCCAAGCCGTACGCGATGACGGGCTGGCGTCTGGGCTGGATTGCCGCCGATGCGTCGTTCATCGCGCAGGCTGCCAAGATGCATCAGTATATGGTGTCGTCGGTGCCGTCGTTCGTGCAACATGCGGCGGTAGCGGCGCTCGAATCCGATATCGAGCCCGCGCTCGAGGTGTATCAAGAACGTCGCGATCTGGTGCTTCGTAGGCTCAACGAAATTGGTTTGCCTGTGAATCGCCCCGACGGCGCTTTCTACGCGTTCCCTTCGATCGAGCGTTTTGGATTGACGTCGGAGGAATTCTGCGAACGCCTCATAAAAGAAGCGGGCGTGGCGTTGGTTCCGGGCGCGCTATTTGGCGCGGAGGGATACGTGCGCTTGTCGTATTGCTGCTCGATGGACGACATCGCCGAAGGCCTTAATCGCCTGGAGACGTTCGTGCGGACGCTGGAGAATTAACCAGTTTTCGCGCGATGCCAAGTTCGGCATCTTCTCGAAGGAGCCGTCTCTTGCTTGAGGCGTTGCAATTGCCCGACACGGGTCGATTCTGACAAAAGAGCCGCCGTTGCTTGATTGTCCGATCCATCAAATTTGGTGTTTCCTTGGGGAAACCCTCTTTGTTGGTTGTGGCACAACGCGTCGCCGAAAAATCGCGCAACACTTTTTGGCGCCATGAAGCCCGTTGCGCACGCTCGGCAATTCAGTCGTTTGAGGGTGTGCAACCGATGCGTTGCGAGGTGTTGCCATGTCGATTTGCCTCAGTCATCAATCTGCTCTCGAATATCTGAGGGCGAGTGACGAGCGTGACCCGCATGTAATGTCGGCGCCTCGAACCGGAAAGATAGATAGCGCATCGATATCGAATGCCGAGGAGGCGCTTGCTGAGGCATCGCTGCAATTCGTTCTCCAGCGACCGGTCCATCTTCTTGTGGCCACCGATAAGAACACCGCTGGAACATCCGGGGTGGTGCGGCACGTGAATACTGCGCCGCTTCCTCGTCGCGCCATAATCCAGGCAGCTCCTGGCCTGCTTGTTGCGGCTCCTGAACTGGTGTTTCTTCAGATGGCAAGCCAGCTTTCGGAGGTCGATGCGATGCTTCTCGGTTTTGAGTTGTGTGGAACGTATTCTCCTGACCCTCATGATGCTCGGGGCTTTCGGCGGAGGGAGCCGTTGACCAGTGTTAGGCGTCTGCGTGCTTTTTTGGGTGCCTGTTCAGGTCAACGGGGCGTAAAGGCGGCGCGCGCTGTGGCGACGTATGTGCTCGACGGCTCGGCCTCTCCGATGGAAACCGCCATGGCTGCGATGCTAACCGCCCCAACGCGTTTGGGCGGAATGGGGTTTGAACGACCCGAGCTTAATCGGGAGGTATCTACTGAAAAAGGGATTCGCAAAGTCGATCTGTTGTGGTCAAGCCTTAAGTTCGGCCTCGAATACAATGGCCGACCCTACCATGCGGGTGAACAGGCTCATGAGCGTGATGAACGCCGCAAAAACGCCATTCTCGCCTGCGGAATCGAGCTCATGACCGTCTACTATCGCGATATCGCAGAGCCACTCTATTTCGATCAGCTCGTAAGGGACATATGCAGAGCCACCCACCAACGGCGTAGGGTCAGAGTGAGAGATTTTAAATTCAGGCAGAGTCTTCTGCGTGCAAAGGTGCTGCCGGCGCTGCAAAGCCATAGGTACTGGATGAGCGATTCAAACATGTAAGTGGGCGATTTGCCTGGGTGGTTGCCCGTGGATGTTGCGATTCGCTCCGCTGGTCGTCGCACAGATAGGGCGATACGTGATTTGTTTGGGTGGTCGTCTCCGCAAAAGTCATGAGTCGTTCAGGTAGTGCCCCTGCGGATGTCGCGATTCGTTCGAATGGGCGCCCTGCGGTCTTGTGGATGGTCAAAATTACTTCGAATGGGCGCTGTACTTGTCCGTTTTAACATGCATGGTCAATTTTTCCCCGAATGGGCGAATGGGATGTTCCCAGAAAGGGGTTGAAATAATTTTTCCTGCCATGTATGCGTGTTTTGGCGATTGTTGTGAAGCAAAAAGTGTCGCCTCTTCCTCGTCTGCGGGATATATGGCCGTAAATCTTCATATTGGGGGATTTGCGAACTGAGGAATCGCCCATTCAAGGAAAAATTGACCAGGAGTTAAAAACCAAACAGGATTACCGCCCAGACAAGTGAAATGTGACCACTTAAGGGGTGTTTCCATGGCCTCATTAAGCTTCTTATCCCGTTGTTACGGTTGCTGTCCCTCCGTCTCGGTTGCTTTATTGGCTCGCCTTCCGCCATGGCTGCTCTAAGCGGTCCGCATCTGTCGTCATGGCCTCCGCTTCTCCGCAATGGTTGCTTTGGCTGCTAGCTACCGCCGAACCCCTCCGCTGCCGTGGCCGCTTTCGTTAATTCTTAGCCAAATAGATATGGCTTGTTGGTTGTTAATGGGGCTATGCTTCAAAGTCGCTGAGCATTGAAGCTATACTGAATAGCCGTTGCTGGCTACATGAAGGCGAAGGAACGTCCCGCACGAGCTTCGTGCGTATAGATGCAAGATTGGGGAATCGATATGTCCGATAAGAAAACCATCCTCGTGACTGGCGGTGCCGGATTCATTGGCAGCCATACCTGCGTTGAACTGCTCCAGGCGGGATACAACGTGGTCGTGGTAGACGATTTGTCCAATTCCAGCGAGAAGGCGATCGAACGCGTGCGCGCTATTGTCGCCGACGCCGAGGCGGCGGGCAAGGCTCCTGCGGGTGCCGCGAGCAGCATCGCTTTTCACCAGCTCAATATTCTCGATCGCGATGCGCTTTCCGCCGTGTTCGACGCGCAGCCGGTCGATGCCGTCATTCACTTCGCCGGTTTCAAGGCCGTGGGCGAAAGCGTGGAAAAGCCGCTCGAGTACTATCACAATAATCTGACCGGAACATTCGTGCTGTGCGATGTGATGCGCGAGCACGGCTGCAAAAGTATCGTGTTCTCCAGCAGCGCCACCGTGTATGGAGAGCCCGATAGCGTTCCCCTGACCGAGAGCGCGCCCAAGAAGCCTGCGACCAATCCCTACGGCTGGACCAAGTGGATGATTGAGCAGATTCTGACCGACTTGCATACGGCTGATCCCGAGTGGGATGTCGTGCTTCTGCGTTACTTCAACCCCATCGGAGCGCACGAGAGCGGCCTCATTGGCGAAGACCCCAAGGGCATTCCCAACAATCTAGTTCCCTACGTGGCGCAGGTGGCTGTTGGAAAGCTCGAGGCCGTGGGCGTGTTCGGCGACGATTACCCCACGCCTGACGGCACCGGCGTGCGAGACTACATTCACGTGGTCGATCTTGCGCGCGGGCATGTGGCCGCGCTCGATTGGATGACGGGTCGTACGGGCGTTGAGGTGATTAACCTGGGCACGGGCAAAGGATCCAGCGTGCTGGACGTGATTCATGCGTTCGAGCGTGCGTGCGGTCACGAGCTGCCGTATGTGATCAAACCTCGCCGCGCGGGCGATATTGCCGAGAACTACGCCGACCCCGCCAAGGCGCGCGAGCTTCTGGGTTGGCAGGCGGAATACGACCTCGACCGCATGTGCGAGGACAGCTGGCGCTGGCAGTCGGGCAACCCCAACGGCTACGCGGATTAAGCAACTGCATGCCCACGGGCTCGCAAGCGCGATCGAAATCATAAAGCAACAACCGGTAAGCGCCGCGATGTCGGCGCTTACCATCAGAATTCCTGGCGTTCTTTTGTGAACGTCAGGAATTTGCGTACAAAGGGGTCCGCATACGGCCTAGTTCACGAGCGCATACGAGCGAGCCGAATGCGCAGGACTCCTGGAATTCGTATTGTTATTGCTCGGCGGAAGCCGATCGAGCCTTGAGAAGCGGGTCGTGCCGGCTTTGCTTCGATGAGAATAAGGTTTGTTTAGAGATCCAAATCGAGACAGGAACTGGCTTATGTCGAGATGGCGCTCCTAATTTTCATGGTATGGTGTTTGGAGCTTGACGCGGTACGATTGCTTTGAGTGTGCGCGGGAACGCCACGTTCGGGGGGTTTGTTGTATGAGGAAGCAACAGATTTCTGATATGACCAAACAGCAGCTGGCAAAAGCCCTTTTCTCTTTTATGCGCATCAAACCGCTCGATAAGATCAGCGTGACCGAGGTGGCGGAATGCTGCGATGTTCCTCGGTCAACCTTCTACTATCATTTCGAGGATATCTACGATCTTGCTTCATGGGCCTTGTCCATGAAGCTCCTTGAATGCCTCGGGGAGGGCGGCACCTGCTTTTTGTGGGGCGACGGCCTCAAAGAGCTCTTCCGATGCTGCCATGAAAACTACGATATCTGTCGATGTGCCGTCAGGGGCAACGATGTATGGCGCATGGCCGATTCGTTCTGCGACCGCTGCATGGACGGAATCATGAAAGGCATGCGTGAATTCGACGGAGGCCGCGGAACCGATGAGCGTTTTTTACGTTACCTCGGTCTGTTTTACGGACACGCCGTCTTAGCCACGCTCATTGCTTGGTTCAGGGGCGATATGGCTGAACCTTATGAAAAAATCACCGCCGTAATCGACTTCATGGTGAAAGATGGCATGGATTCGGCGCTCAACAACGTGCAGAACAATCCCGAGATTCTCGAAGCATTGCGGGACGGGGATTCTTCCATGCCCTGCCGTGCGCCGCTTCTTGTCAGGTAGCCTTAAAACGGACCGCGTTAGCAGTCGAAACGAAATCATCTGGCAGCGAGGGTGAGCGCTCAATGGTTCGCCGCCGCACATATGTCTCTGTGCTCATATCGATTTCATCCGAATCGATTTCTCCTCATGCTTGAAAACCGCTTTTCAGATGCCAAATGCTGGACATTGTCTTGCGAAGTGTCTTGTAACTGACGCGGATAATTGAATTTGCCCCATGTTATGACAGCGCATCGAGAGCTGCCTCATTTCTGTGCGGCTACCGCTGTTCTGCAGATTGTCCCGACGGAGCGCGCCGTGTAGCCTATGTCTCAAGAAAGGCCGGATGACCTGGTATTAGATTCGAAGACGGTATCGGCTTGCGTCCTGTTAGACGCCCGTGCGTTGCGCGCCGCTGCCTTTGCCGTTTTCGCAAAAGCCAGCATTCGGCCCGCGTGATCGGCGTGAGACGGAAGGCGGTTCGACCATGTGGTACATGAACGAAAATCGGGAGCTCATTCGAGATTCGGCACGGGAATTCGCGCAGAAGGAGCTTGCGCCTGTGGCGCTTGAAATGGATGCAAGCGAAGATTTCCCCTTGGCGCAATTCAAGCGTGCTGGAGAATTGGGATTTCTGGGCATCACGATGCCCCAGGAATACGGCGGCATGGGAGCGGATTACACCACGCTCGCTATCGTCTATGAAGAGATTGCCAAGGTGGCGCCCACGCTGTGCGTTGGCATGGGAGCTCACAGCATTCTCGCCGGCGAGCTGATTATGCTGTTGGGAAGCGACGAGCTCAAGCGCAAGTATCTGGCCCCCGCGGCCACGGGGGAGAAAATCCTCGCCTGCGCGCAAACCGAGGGCGTTGGCGCCATGAACCACGAGGAGTGGAGCTGCCGCGCAGTGGAGGACGGCGACGACTTCATCATCAACGGCACCAAGATTTTTTGCAGCAATCTCAAGGTCGCCGACGCTTACGTCGTGCTCTGCGTGACTTCTGACCATGTTGACCCGGTGACCAAGCAGGGAATCAGCGCCATCATTGTCGATGCCGATACGCCCGGCCTGTTCTGCGGCGACTACGAGCAGAAGCTGGGATGGCATGGCTCCGCGAGCGGAACTCTGTCGTTTGTCGATTGCCGCGTTCCCAAGACCAACCTGGTGGGGCCTCTTGGAGGAGGGCTTATCGGCCTGATGACGTCTGCCACGAATGAGTTCATGACCTGCGGACCTATTGGCCTCGGTATGGCGGAGGCGTGCTACGACGCTGCATACGAATATGCGCTCAGCCGCGTGCAGAAGGGCAAGTCGCTGTATGACAATTATCAGGTAGTGCGCCATATGTTCGTCGATATGTGGGGTCAGATTGAGGCCATGCGCGCGCTCGTCTACAGCGTGTTCTCTGAAAAGGACGAGGGAAAACTGTGTCTGGCAAAGGGTCGCCTCATGAAGATTCAGGGCGCAACGGTTGCCGAGTACGTCGCGCGCCAAGCCATCCAGATTTTCGGCGGCCTGGGCGTGGTCAACGAGATGGGCATCGAGCGCTTCTGGCGCGACGCGAAGGTGATGGCCATCGGTGGCGCGTCGCTCGAGGCGCTGCGCGACGACATCGCCCGCATGATCGCAGGCGGAATGCAGGATAAATAGGCAAGCGGGGATCGATCGGGTTCCCAGCTCTGTTGAGCAACGAGCGCGTCGTGCGCCGCGATGCGGACAAAGGCGCCGACGGCCTCTCGCGGCCCGGTCGATTCCTTATACATCGGACACATTGGAAGCGAACGAAAGAAAGGACGAGCCATGACTACATGCACGTTCGCCAAAACGCCCGAAGAAGTGCAGAAGATGTACGCCACCGTGGGGCAGATGGATCACTGCGAAGGCCTGTTTGTCTCTTGGGTAACCGACCCCTCCGCTATCGCCGCGGCATTGCCCGAGCAGCTGACGGCGATCGCGCCCGTGTGCACGCTATATTCGGTGCTTGTGGGCGACGCGAACTTCTCGACGCCCTACAAGGAAGTGGCGCTCATCATCCCGGTCATCTACGACGGCGTGCCCGGCCTTTATCCCGTCTCCATCATGCTGACCGGCACCGATAATGCCGTGTTCGTAGGCCGCGACCAGCTCGGCATGCCCAAGAAGACCGCCGATTCCATCACGCTGTGGCGCAGCGGCAGCCGGGTGCATACCGACGTCAAGCGCCTGGGCCATACCATCTTCGACCTGGATATGGAAGTGGGCGAATACAACGACCCGGCAATGGCCGCGCAGATTTTCGGGACTGATTTCACTGCTCCGCAGGATGGCATGCAGTACTTCTATAAGTTCGATATGGGGCAGGACAAGGATGCGCGCATCTTCGTGGACAACGTGCGCCTGCTTTCCTATCACGGCCGCATGACATATCACGGATGGGAGCCCGCGAGCGTGAAATCGATAGCGTCCGAACCTTCCGACAGCGATCCGTGGGCGATGTTCCCTGTGGTGAAGCCTATTGGCGGCGGCTGGACGATGCTCGACATCAGCCTGCTGGGAACGCAGAAGGAAACCCCGGTCGAAGCCACGGACGAGACGGTGGGCAAGCTTCTTGCGGGCAAGTATGACTCGCCGCAGTTCGGGTATCCCACGCGCATGTTGTAGGAGGGCGCACGCGGCGCTTGGGGCCGTGTCCCTTGGGGCATCCTCGTGCATGGCGCAGGTCAGCCCTGCGCTATCGATTCGCGCTGAAGTGTCCCTTGGGACGCCCCAAGCGCATGCTGCAAAGGCTTTTCAAAAGTGGAACTCTGCATTTCATTCGGGAAAGGATCCATCATGTTTGAATTGACGGGAAAAGTTGCTGTAGTGACCGGTGCATCGAGCGGTTTGGGCGCGGACGCTGCACGCGCGTATGTCGAGGCGGGCGCGAATGTCGCACTGCTGGCGCGAAGGTTTGAAAAGCTCGAGGCTCTTGCGGAAGAGCTGCGTGCTGCCGGCGCAGATGCTCTGCCCGTGCAGTGCGACGTCACCGATGAAGATTCGGTCAAAGCCGCCATCGAGAAGGTGCTCGAGCATTTCGGGCGTATCGACATCCTGCTGAACAACGCCGGCGTCGCGGTGCGCGGCGGCGTTGACACCCTGACCGTTGAGGGCTGGAACAAGTCGATGGACACCAACGTGAAGGGAATCTTCTTGGTGAGCAAGTATGTCGTGCCGCATATGATTGCCCAGAAGTACGGGAAAATCGTCAATGTCGCGTCGGTCAATGCGGTCATCGCCGACAAACAGGACGTGTTCATTCGCCACGGCTACAACGCGTCCAAGTCGGCCGTGCTCGGGCTCACGCGCGGCATGGCGGCGAGCTACGGCAAATACAACATCACGGTCAACGCGGTGGGCCCCGGCCTGTTCGAGAGTGAAATGACCGCGAACACGTTGTTCAAGAGCGAGGAGTTTCTCAAGGGCTACAGCTATCAGTGCCCGCTCGGCCGTCCGGGCGCACGCGGCGAAGAGGCTGGTCCGGTGCTGTTCTTCTCAAGCGACGCCTCAAGCTATGTGACCGGCGAGTTCGTCATTATCGACGGCGGTTCGAGCATCGTGTAGGCATCGCACGGTATGACGGTAGGATCTCCTTGAGGCGCCAACGGCATGCCTGCTGGGGCGCGATGATCGCCAAGCAGCGATGCGTCTCATGGCGTACCGGCGGTTTACGCGCCTCGCCGCCATAGCGATAAGGATTCACGGGCGTGGGGCTCTCGGGCTCCGCGCCTTTTCCCTGCCTTAAATACCCCACTCCTGTGGTAACGGCATGAATACAAGTCGGGTTTTTGCGCTTCATCTCGGACGGCTGCGTTATCCTACGATGGATTTACTGTTGCCGCCGCGCCGAGCCGTGCGTCATGTCCGTCAAGGAGCGTCCTGCGCCCGCGCCTGCGGCCCGCACAAGAAAGCGAATCCGTATGCTCGAGCTCAGGGATATAAAGAAAGATTACGTTTCCGGCGATACCACGGTTCATGCGCTTAAGGGCGTGAGTCTGCAGTTCCGCGACAGCGAGTTTGTGGCGGTGCTCGGTCAGTCGGGCTGCGGCAAAACAACGCTGCTCAACATCATCGGCGGCCTGGACCACTACACCTCGGGCGACCTGGTGATCAACGGCACGTCCACCAAAAAATACATGGATCGCGATTGGGATTCCTATCGCAACCATAGCGTGGGCTTTGTGTTTCAGAGCTACAACCTTATCCCGCACCAAACCGTGCTCTCCAACGTGGAGCTTGCTCTTACGCTTTCGGGCGTATCCAAGCGCGAGCGCCGCGAGCGCGCTGCAAGGGCGCTCGAGCAGGTGGGATTGGGCGACCAGCTGCACAAGAAGCCAAACCAGATGTCGGGCGGTCAGATGCAGCGCGTTGCCATCGCGCGCGCTCTGGTGAACGACCCCGCTATCGTTCTGGCCGACGAGCCCACTGGCGCGCTTGACTCCGAAACCAGCGTTCAGGTGATGGAAATCCTCAAGGAAGTCTCCAAAGACCGCCTGGTGGTCATGGTTACGCACAACCCCGACCTGGCCTATCAGTACGCCAACCGTATCGTGCAGCTGAAAGACGGCACGTTGGTGGATGATTCCAACCCCTACGAAATCTCGCAGGCCGATCGCATCGCGCTCGAAGACCGCTCGCTGGGCGCTTCGCCGCGCACGTCCATGAGCTTGGCCACGGCGTTCTCTCTCTCGATGAACAACCTGTTCACCAAGAAGGGCCGCACGTTACTCACGGCGTTCGCCGGGTCCATCGGCATCATCGGCATCGCGCTCATTCTCTCGCTCTCAAGCGGTGCGCAGGACTACATCAAGGACATGGAGGAATCCACGATGGGAAGCTACCCGCTTACCATCCAAACCTCCACGATGGACCTCGCATCGCTGATGGGGTCCATGATGGGTACCATGGCCGACGACACCGCCGCATCTGAAGATGGCACCGTGCGATCCAAGGACGTGATCACCAGCATGGTGACGTCCATGGCCAACGACACCACCGAAAACGACATGGAGTCCATCAGGGAATGGCTGGATTCCAACCCCGATAACCTACAGGACTACGTGACCGACATTCAATATAGCTACAAGACTCCGCTCAATGTGTACCGCGAGACCGACGATGGCACGTATGTTCAGGTGAATCCTACAACCGTTATGGAGGCGATGGGCGTTTCCACGAGCGGCGCCACGCAAAGCGAGCTTTTGAGCAGCATGTCGGCTACGGGCAGCGGATATGACGTGTGGTCGGCGCTGCTCAACAACCAGGAATCCATCGAGCGCGATTACGACGTTGTGTACGGCAGCCTTCCCCAGAACTGGAATGAGGTGGTGGTCTGCCTCGATTCCGATGGCAATATCTCCGACTACACGTTGTACTCGCTGGGGCTGAAGGACCAAGACGAGCTGCGCGATATGATGACCGACGCTCTCGCCGGCAAGACGCTCGATGAGCCCGAAGCCGAGGAATACAGCTACGATGAGCTGATGGATCTAACGTTTAAGCTGGTGCCGCAGTCGGCGTACTACGAGAAGCAAGACGATGGGACCTGGGAAGACATGTCCGAGGATGCCGACTACGTGGACGAAGTGGCCGCGGCGGGCGACGAAATCAAGGTGGTAGGCATCGTGAAGCCCTCCGAAGATTCTTCGGCCAGCAGCACCAACGCCATGTATGGGGGCGTGCTCTACACCAATGCTCTTATGGAGCACCTGATCGAGCAGGTGAACGAGAGCGAAGTGGTCAAGGCGCAGCGCGACGACGCTAATACCGATATCTTTACCGGCTACGCCTTCCCTGCCGAGGATGAGGAAGATCTGACCATGGATGGCATCCAGGAAATGATCGACCAGATGCCCACGACGCAGGGCGAGCAGATTCAGGCATACATCGATCAGATGCGCGACCAAGGCATGTCCGACGACGAGATCGTGACCGCGTTCCAGAGCCAGATGTCGCGCCAAACCAGCAATGCCACGTACGAGGGCAACCTGGATAAGCTGGGCGTGGCCGATGTAGACGACCCCTTTGCCATAAGCATCTACCCGATTGACTTCGAGGCCAAAGAGCAGGTCGACCAGATCATAGAGAACTACAACAATCAGATGAGCGACTCCGGCCAGGATGACAAGGTGATTCATTACACCGACATCGTAGGCGCCATGATGTCGAGCGTGACCGACATCGTGAACTCGATCACGTACATCCTCATTGCGTTTGTGGCAATCTCGCTCGTGGTGAGCTCTATCATGATCGGCATCATTACCTACATCAGCGTGCTCGAGCGCACCAAGGAGATCGGCATTCTGCGGTCCATCGGCGCGTCCAAGAAAGACATCAGCCGCGTGTTCAACGCCGAGACCTTCATCATCGGCTTGGCGGCGGGCCTTTTGGGCATCGGCGTTACGGTGCTGCTGGATATACCCATCAATATGATTATCGAGATGGTGGCAGGCGTGAAGGATATGGCCGCCGTGCCTGCAGGCGCCGGTGTGGTGCTGGTGATTATCTCGGTGGCGCTCACGCTTATCGGCGGCGTGATTCCCAGTCGAATGGCCGCCAAGAAGGATCCGGTCACTGCGCTGCGCACGGAGTAGGCGGAGCGTTGTTTGCGCGATGCGCACGGCGTGACGAAGATCGCTGTGCGCTCGCCTTTGCGACGCGCCAGGCATGCGGGCGAAATCCATCCGCGCCACAAGCTGGCATCGCTGTTCTCGCAATGTACGAGCCCGCCGCCCGGGGAACACGCCGCGCGGCGAAGAATGACGTGAAGTTGTGCCGCGCGAACATTGTTCCGCTTTGCGGCGTATGGAATGGTACAATAGCCCAGTTGCGATGCCTCCGTAGCTCAGGGGATAGAGCACCGCTCTCCTAAAGCGGGTGTCGGCCGTTCGAATCGGCCCGGGGGCACCATCGATTATCGCAGGCCATCGAGTTTCGGTGGCCTGTTTTGTAGGGAGAGAGGCCTCGTGTACGCATCGAGCGCGAAAACGAATCGAGCTGCAGTCGAAGTTCGGCTGGACTCGTTTGTTTTAGCCTTTGTGGCGGCCGCCCTGATTGCGTGCGTATTCCTGCTCTCCGGTTGTTCGGGCGGCTCGAACGAAGGGGTGGGTGCTGACGCATCCGGTTCGGGTGATGCTTCGGGGTCCGGTGGGGCCGGCGGTTCGGGTGCAGGCGGCAACGTGGCGCTTGCTGACGAAGGCGAAACGAGCGGCCCCGCATGGAGCGCGCCATCGTCTATCGTGCTTTCCCCATACAACCCCGATGGCCTGGAGGGCACGCCGGAAGCGGGGGTTGATACCTCGTCGCTTTCGCAGGGCTATGTGTGTGCCGTAGGCACGTCCGACAGCCGGCTGAAATTCCAGGTGGCATGCGGCGATGCGGCCTACAACTACGATTTGCCGCAGGACGGAACCCCCATCGTGTGTCCCCTCAACATGGGCGACGGCTCCTATACTTTTCGCGTGATGCAGAACACCTCGGGCGACAAATACGTGGAGCTATTCTCAACATCCGCCCAGGTCAAGCTCGAGTCCGAATTCGAGCCCTTTATCCGCCCCAGCTTCTTTTGCTCTTATGACGCCTCGAGCGCCGCGGTCAAAAAGGCCGCCGAGCTTGCCGCGGGCGCTGCCAATGAAGGCGATGTGCTGCGCGTCGTGTATTCCTACATAGTGTCCAACGTGACGTACGACAGCGATAAAGCTGCGGAGCTCGCAACCCAAACCGGCTATGTGCCAAATCCCGACGAAACCCTCGCATCCGGCAAGGGCATCTGCTTCGATTACGCGTCGCTCGCGGGCGCGATGCTGCGCAGTTTAGGTATTCCCACCAAGATAATCACGGGATACGTTTCGCCCGATGGCATCTACCATGCGTGGAACATGGTGTATATAAACGGCAGCTGGCACACCATTGAGATTTCGGTCGATTCCGACACGTGGACACGGGTCGATTTGACGTTCGCGGCGTCCGGCGCGCTTGACACGGTGGGGGATGGGTCCTCCTACGAGGACCGTTATGTATACTAGCGACGTGGCTTCGCGCATGCGCCAAAAGCGTGCGCGATAAGGCACGGGAGTGAAGAAAGAGAGGTGCCCATGGCAGCAGCGAAAACGCCGGTTGACGTTGAGATGCTCGACGGCGCCATGACGAATACCGAGAAGCGCGGCACGAGCCACGAGGCGGAGAGCCTTCCGGCGGTCAAGCCGCTCGAAAGCGGTGCCGTGAGCGCATTCTGCGAAGGCGTGGCCATGATGCTCGCCGCCGGCATACAGACCGACGAGGCCGTGGGACTTCTGGGCGAAAACATGAAGCCCGGGCCGTTCAAGCACGCGTGCGACCAGGTGTATCGATCGCTTATCGGCGGACACTCGCTCTCGCGTGCCCTGCGTGAGGCGGGCTGTTTCCCCGAGCGCGCAGTGTTCATGGTGGCTTCGGGCGAGGAATCCGGCCGCCTGGAAAACGTGCTGCGCAGCCTTGCCGTGCAGTATGGCGAGGAGGAGCGCCTGTTCACCAAGATGCGCAGCGGCATCGTATACCCCGCGGCTCTGCTTGCGGTCATGACCGTGATCCTGGCGTTCACCGTGGTGGTCATCCTGCCCGTTTTCATCGACGTGTACGAGAACCTGTCCGGCAGCGTGACGGCGGGTGCGTTCGCCTACGTGAACGTGTCGGTGGTCATCGGCTGGGTGGCGTTTGCGGTAATGGCCCTGGTCACGCTGGTTGCCATTGCGATTGCCGTGGTCAGCCGCGGGTCGGGTCGCGGCCGTGTGGTGGCTGCGTTCTCGCGCCTGCCGTTCACGCGCGACGCCATGTATCGTCTGGGGCTTTCGCGCTTCACCTCGCAGCTCGCCACGTATATCTCAGCTGGATTTGACACCAACAGCGCTATGGAGCGCTCGACCGCGGCGGTGGAACATCCTTTGCTGCGTGCGCGACTCGATCGGGCGCTTGCTGATATGACCAGCGCGAATGACCCCAAAAGCCTTTCGCAGGCAGTGTATGACAACGAAGTGTTCGACCCCATCTACGCGCGCATGCTCATGGTAGGTTCGCGTAGCGGTTCGGTTGAGGACGTGCTGCAGCGCCTGTCCGACGCGTTTTTCGAGGATGCGGTTGCGCGAATGGACGATTTGATCGACGGCGTAGAGCCGGCGCTGGCGGCGTTTCTCACCATAAGCGTGGGCGCGACGTTGGTGGCGGTTATGCTGCCGCTCATTGGAATCATGGGCGCAATAGGGTAGATCATGCGCGGCCTTTACGAACAAACCGACTCTCGCACGCGGCGCCGGCGCTTTATTGCGGCGGTTGTTGCCGTGGCGGTTGCAGCGGTTATCGCTTGGTTTGCGTGGGCATCGATATCGACTGACCTGCGCGAACAGGGCGCCGAATCCATGAGACAGGTCATCCTTGACGCCGCTGTGCAGTGCGCCGCCATCGAGGGGTCGTATCCGGCTACACTTTCATACCTGGAAAGCCACTACGGCGTGACGGTGAATCATGACGACTACATCATTACGTACGAGGCGTTCGCGTCGAACGTGATGCCCACGGTAACGGTGGTGCCACGATGAGCGAGCGCCGCGACATATATGGGACCACTGGTGCGGGCGACGGGCTGGCTGGCAGCGGCATGTCGGGCGCGCCGCTTTGGGCCGATGCCGAGCAGTCGGGCCGTGGTTTTGATGACGGATTCGACGCAGGCCATGCGGGTCGCTCGTTGTGGGCTGGCGTTGGGTCGACGGGTTACGGCGCGTACGGCGGATTCGGCGTGCACGACGCAGGGCGCTCTTCGAGCGACCCTCGTAAGGAGGCCGCCGCGCGAGCTATGCGAACGGCCGATTTGCGTGCTCTTTCTCGCATGGGCTCGGGGGGCTCCGGGGGATCGAGCTTCTCGCGGGCGGCTGACCGGGCGCTCATGCTTGTGTTGTTCGCCGTGGTGGTGTTGGCGTTGCTGGGGCTGCTTGCCCTGGGTACCAATGCCTATCGCACGCTCGCGGAGGATCGTGACGACGCCGCGGCCTTGCGTCAGGAATCGGGCCTGCTCCTGAATACCGTGCGCGCCAACGATACGGCCGATGCGGTCGAGGAAGGCGTGGGTCCCGAAGGCCCTTCGCTCGTGTTGGTGGAGCGTTTGGATTCGGGCACGTTCGAAACGCGCCTGTATGCGTATCAGGGATTCATTATGGAAGAATACGTGGTTGCCGGCGCCGAGTACGACCCGGCAAGCGCGACGCGCGTGGCGGAATCGAAGACGTTCGAGTTCTCATACGATGGGGCATCGGGCCTGCTCACGCTTGTGACCGATGCCGGCGAGGCACGCATCGCCCTGCGCTGCGGGGGCGGTGCCTCGGACGCCGGATCGTCTGCAGATGGCGCATTCTCCATGGAGGCCGATGATGAATAGGCTGTCGCTCTCCCGCACCTCCTTTGCCGACGATTTTTTTGCGCATACCGGCGCGTCGCGCGAGCGCTCTTCGTGGCACGGAGCTGCGTTCGTTCTTGAGGTCATGCTGCTTGTGGCGTTTATCGCTGCTTCGCTCGCCGTGCTCGCCGCGGTGTTTTCCGGCGCGCAGATGCGGGGCATCGAGGCCATCCGCCTGACCGACGCCGTGACCCTTGCCGCCTCCGGCGCATCCAATGGGGCCGAGGATTTTGCCGCCGACCCCGAGGCTGCCTATGCTGAAGGAACTTCAACCACGTATTACGCCGTGGCAGCAGGTTCGGTTTCCCCTTGCGACCCATCCGCCGCCAACGCATGCGAGGTAACGCGCGTGATCGATCGAAACGTCACTCAGGCCGGCGCCCTCTACGACGCGACCGTCACCGTAACGCGCGATGGAGAAGTGCTCTACGAGTTGAAGACCTCCGCTTACGTGAGCGCCCGTGCAGATGGTGCCGCAGACGTTTCGACGTCCGGTGCTGCTTCTACGGCTTTTGCCTCGGTGTCCAACGCCTCGCTCGTCGATTCCGGCCAGGTTGATGCGGAATCCGGAGACACTTCATTCACTTCGGCATCGGTCGATTCCCCGTCCTCCTCCGAAGGGGTGAGCGCTTATCTGATGTCGGCGTCCACCCTTTTCCCGGATGAAAGGGGTGATAGTCATGGCGCGTGAGAAAGGCTCGGTACGCATTGGCCCCGTGAGTGTGTTCGCGCTCGTGGTTATTCTGGGGCTTGCCGTGCTGGCGGTGCTTTCCGCTGCGACGGCTCAGGCGTCGCACACCGAGGCTCAGGCTCAGGCGGACTTCACGCGGAGTTCCTACGTGAACGACGCGGCGGCGGCTCAGGCTCTTGCCGATATCGATGCCGCTCTCGCCGATGCCGCGCTTGCCCAGGAAGCGGCTGCTGCAGATGCCGATGCCGTGCTTGCCCAGGAAGCGGCTGCTGCAGATGCCGATGGGCGGGGCGATGCGTCTGCCTACGATATCGATGCGGCCATGTCGGCCGTTTCCGCCGTGCTTCCGCAAGGCCAGGTTGCTGATGGGTGCGCTGTGGAATCGTTCGTGGACGGCACCGCCGTGCGGATGACGTTCTCGACGGAAGATGGCCGCACGCTCGATGTGGAGCTTGCTGTGCGTGATGACCTTACGTACTCTCTCGAGCGATGGGTTGTGACCACCGCTTGGAATCAAGAACCCGAAGAAACCAAGCTCTGGCAAAGCGGCTAATCGTTCCGGCCGATCGTTCCGGCCGATTGCGTCCCGGCCAGCCACCGCCCGCCAGACGCCGCTCGGATTCCCCATCCCGACCACGTTCACCCCGCGTCCGTAACCCATACCCGCCCGACCGATAAGGAGAAAGTACCCATGGAACTCAAGGACATCCTGAAGCAGATGGTAGATGCCAAGGCATCCGACGTATTCGTGGTGCCCGGTCTTCCGTTCACGTATCGTGTCGACGGCCGTCAGGTGCGCGCCGGCGAGGCGCCGCTCATGCCCGCCGACACCGAGCGGTTCGTGCGCGCGGTGTATGACGCCTCCGGCCGCGACATCGGCGTTTTCACCTCCAACGTGAACCACGATGACGACTTCTCGTTCGCGCTGCCCGGCATCGGCCGTTTTCGCGCCAACGTGTTCCGCCAGCGCGGCTCGCTTGCCACGGTCATTCGTGTGATTCCCTTCGGCCTGCCCGATCCCGTGGCGTTTGGAATCACGGAGGAAGTTCTGTCGTGCGCCGACTTCCAGAAAGGGTTGGTGCTGGTCACGGGGCCGGCGGGGTCGGGCAAGTCCACCACGTTGGCATGCATCATCGACCGCCTCAACCACGCACGCCAGGGGCACATCATCACCATGGAGGACCCGATCGAGTACGTGCATCGACACGGTAGTTGCATCGTGACGCAGCGCGAGGTACCCACCGATGTTGCTACGTATTCCGAGGCTCTGCGCAGCGCTATGCGCGAAAGTCCCGACGTGATTCTGCTTGGAGAGATGCGTGACGCTGACACCATTGCCACAGCGGTCACCGCGGCCGAAACGGCACAGCTCATTTTCTCGACGCTGCACACTACGGGTGCGGCGAGCACGGTTGATCGTATTGTGGACGCGTTCCCGCCCAGCCAACAGCGCCAGATTCGCATTCAGCTTTCCATGTCGCTGCAGGCGGTGGTAAGCCAGCAGCTTGTGCCTACGGTGGATGGCTCGGTGGTGCCCGCGTTCGAGATCATGCGCGCCAACCACGCGATTCGCAATCTGATTCGCGAGGAAAAGACGCACCAAATAGACAGCGTGATTGCAGCAGGGGGCGCGGCGGGCATGCGCACCATGGATCAAAGCCTGTTTTCCCTGGTGAGTGCAGGACGAGTGGAAAAAGAAACCGCCCTGCAATTCGCCGTACACCAAGAAGCCCTATCCAAGCGCTTCGAAGCCGAGGGCATATAGCCCGCCCGCAGGCGACGCACAGCGGTTGGATTTGGCGCTTCGCCCAGCAAACCCAACCGCCGCTGGGGCGTTACAGGCACATGGCCATATAGAGGGGTAAATACACTACCTCGCCCTCACGTTGCAGGTCTTTTGTGTAAAGCACGTAGCGTTCGCTTGCCTTGGCGTTGTATTTTTCAAAAAATGCATCCAGTGATCTGTGTGTTCTGTAAGAGGAAGACTTGACCTCTATAGGGCATACATGCTTCCCCCGCACAAGTATGAAATCTATTTCGTACTTTTTGGGTTGCTTAAGGATGCCGTCTCCGCTTTTTGCGGCATGCTCAAATTCATGAAAATGAAGCACGTGCCCGTTTGCTGTGAGCATTTGTGCCACCATGTTTTCCATGACCATGCCAAGGTTAGTGCCCAGTTTGTCGAAAATAAGGGCTTTATAAAGCGATTCTTGCGCCGTCCCTTGGTTGCCCATGGCCTGTGTTACCAGCAACCCTGTGTCGGCCATGAACATTTTGAAGTTTTCCTTCTGAACGTAGAGGTTCATGAAAACCTCTGGTGAAGTGACGTTTTCGCATACATTCACCGTCATGGATTCCTTTAGGAATTCAAGGGAGTTTACCAGGCGGTCGTATCGGGCGTTTTTGTCAATAGCAGCAAATTTGAAGTGCATGTTGGGGTTTCCCAGTTGCTGGGAAACCATGTTGAACATAGCCGATACTCTGCCATTCTGCTCGCTGCCGTACTTGTGCAGATCTTCTTCATACAGTGAGAGGATAGCGCGTTTAGTGAAATCTATCTGCTCAAATGTAGCGCCGTTGACAAATGCGGCAACCGCTTGCGGCATGCCTCCTATCGCCATGTATTCCCTAAAAGACTTCATGATGGTGCGGTGGATGCCGTCTCCCAACGCACGCTTGCGGTCAAATGCTTCTCGAATCGCATCTGCGGTTACGGCGTTGTCTTTCGCCCAGAGAAACTCCTCGAAGTCCATGGGGTACATTTTTATTCGATATTCCTCGGAAGGAATCAGAATGTCTTTGGTGTTTTGCTTGATAGAGATAAGAGAGCCGGTTTCAATATAGTGGTAACGACCATCTTTGACCAGTTCTTTTATGGCTTGCCTAGCAAGAGGGAACAGTTGGACCTCATCGAAGATGATGACGGATTCTTTGGGTTTTAGGCTTTTGCCTTTAAGCAGGAAAAGGTTGCGAAAAAAAGCATCGAGGTTGCCAATGTTCTCTTGGAAATTGCGGCGCACGTCAGCGCTTTCTTTTGAGAAATCGAGAAGCAGGTAGTCGGTATACTCTGCCTGGGCAAACGCTTCGGCTACGGTACTTTTTCCTATGCGGCGTGCACCTTCTACAAGGGCGGCGGTGCTTCCGTTTGAGACTCGTTTCCATTCGACGAGGCTGTTGTATGCTTTGCGCTTAAACATGTAACCTCCCAGTTCAAATAGCCGTATGCCCGAAAACACAAAATGTTTTTGAGCGATTTTGCCCGAAAATACGAAATGTTGAGGTCTTGAGTTGTTGCGCCCCGTCCCTGTTTTTATGCTCCCTGCGCCGCCATTCCCCTGCCGCTCATGGTAACGCTTAATATTGCGTGCGAATAGACCACCGGGCTTCTCAGGGGCGAAACGCCGATGAAGTTCAAAAAAGTATTCATCTAACCTGGTAATTTATGCGGATTGCATCATTTCTTTGCCTTGCTTACCAATGGTTTTCCATCCGAATAGTTCACCTGCAAACTCATCCGTTCGTTGAAAGCCTTTGTATATACGGAATATCTTTTGGACAGAGGCTAGCTAGCAATCTGCCTACAGTTTGGCACCAGCGTCGCGATGTGGCAATCATCCTTCGTGGCGCAACAACTGCTTGGGCAAGCTTGTCGGTCGCAACTCTACTCCAAGCAGAAAGGTATATTCCCGCGAAAAAGGAGGCAGACGATGGAGTTTTACATGAACGAGCAGCGCGAACTTGTGCGCGAGATGGTTCGTGAGTTCGTGGAGAAAAACGGCGGAGCCGAAGCCTACACCACGCGCGCCGTCTTGGACGGAGATGAATGGGTAATCAACGGCAGCAAATGCTTCGTTACGCTCATCGTGCCTTTCAAATACGTGAAAGCGTCGGAAGACTTACGAATCGGAGCCGATGGGCTACTTGATACGAGTTTGGCGCAGTGGGAGGTCAGCGAATACGATTTGAATGCCGTAGAGGCGGCGACTGCGAAGACGAGCGGAGGACGGTAGATTTGCCAAGCGCGGATGCGGATGGGGCATGTTGGCTGCGTTCGCATAAAACAGGGGCCGAATGCGAGATATGCCTCCGGCCCCTTTCACATGTTGTCTCACATTCGGGCGGATGAATTGTGGAATTCGTCGCCTTAAAACTCGATCAGCTCGTAATCGCGCGTGCCATACCCCAGCGCGGCGGCGGTGGCGATAGCGCGCGTGCCATTGCGGCTCATGACGCGTTCCATAAAGTGCGCGCGGCCGGGATCGTCGGACCCCATCACCAAATCGATGCACGCCTGGTCGATGGCAACCGGGTCGAGCGACGCCAAAATTCCCACGTCAGCCATGCAGGGGTCTTCGGCGTTGCCAAATCCGACGCAGTCGCAGTCAACCGAGAGGTTCTTCATCACGTTGATATAGGCGATGTTGCCCGCGAAATGCTGATGCACCGTCATTGCTGCCTCGGCCATGGCATCGGGGAATGCATCCTTGCTCGCGTGCTTCTCCCAGCATTCGTAGCGATCGTCGGAAGCGCCGGCGGAATGGATGAGCGCCTTGCCCGCGCGGCTTGCGCATCCGATAGAGAGCTGCTTGATCGCACCGCCGTAACCGCCCATGGGATGACCCTTGAAGTGGGCCAACACCAGCATGGAATCGTAATTCACGATGTTTTTGCCCACCAGGTTCTCGTGCAGCTGCTTGCCGCCATCGATGGGCCACACCAGGTCGGGGCCTTCGGCGTCCATGATGTCCACGTCGAAGTACTTGTTCCAGCCGTGCTCTTCGATGAGCTTCAGGTGCGACTCGGTGTTGTCGCGCACGCCGCCGGATGCGTCGCCGTACGCGGTGTTGCATTCGACGATGGTGCCGTGAACTTCCTCAACCATGGGCTTCCAGAATTCGGGATGCAGGAAGTTCTGATTGCCTTTCTCTCCGGAATGGACCTTCACGGCCACTTTGCCCGGAAGCTGAATGCCCAGCTTGCGATAGATCTCGACCACCTTTTCGGGGGTAATCTCGCGGGTGAAATAGACCTTGGCTGCCATGAGTTCTCCTCGCTCTCTTCTGATAGTCGATGGGTGAAAACGGCATTGCTGGCGACGATTGCGTGCGGAGCGTGAATGGCGGTGTCCCGCGCGGGCGTTCCCTCGTGGTGGCCCGTATGCGCATCTGCGGCAAGCAGCGGTGCCCTTCGCGCGGACGCTGCGGCGCGGTGGCTTTCATGCGAACCCGCGGCACGCGACAGTCCCTGTGTGCGGGCGACCTCGCTTTCGCCCGAAAGCCCGCGAGACCGTTGTGGGCTCGCTCCCTGCACGTGGATGACCCCGCAGGGGGGCGTTTCCTCGGGCAACGTTGCTCGCATTTGCGCATCAGATGCATAACGCTCTGACACAATGTCAGCTATATCAGTATACCACCGCTGCGAGGCGCTCGTGCTGGGCATGCCCTTTTGATTGGCTGTTTCTGACGCTTTGCTGCGGCCTGCTGCGATTCGCCATGGGCCGCCGCTGCCATCGCAGCTCGCCACGGATTGCCACTGCCGCAGCTTGTCATGGATCGCTGCGCCTCGTCATGTTCAATATGGCTCTGCTTCCGTTGGCGCTCATCTTGCTGAGGCGCTCACGTTGCATGCGGTGCCTGCGTTTCCCAAAACGGATGAGCCTCGAAATTTTGGACAAAATTACAGGTTAGCCGGGGGGATGGGAGGAAAAATTGATGATAGAAGAGTTAGCCTCGTCTTTTAGCGGGTGAAACTGCACGGGGTTGTTTACGAGCGGGAGCTAACCATTGGATTTCGGGATTGTTCCGCGGCGTAACGCCCGGCTAAGTTGAAATGTTGTCCAAAAAACGGAGGCTAGTTCGTCGGGGTGGCACAAGCCAACCGCGCCGAACCAGAAGCCCTCCTCGTTGAGGGGCAGTGGTGTCGAGGAGGAGCCTGCCACGTCGAAGGGTAGTCGTGCCGAGGAGGAGCCCGTCGCGTCGAGGGGTAGTCGTGCTGAGGAACATGAGAAGGTGCTTGCCGCGGGCGGTCTGGTCGTCATCGGCACCGAGCGCCACGAGTCGCTTCGAGAAAGAAACTCGTCGCGTCGAGGACGGTCGTGTCGAGCGGGAAGCTCGCCGCCGAACTCGACGACGCCGCCACTGCCCGCGGCGGTCTGTCTCGTTTTTGGTGGCGCTTTGGGCTTGTCGTTCTGCTCGCATGGCGCTGCGCGCTGGCGTGGGCAGTCGGTGCGTGCCGCATACGGTGCGCATTACATAAATGCAAGGTCGTCGATGATATGCAAGGGCGTCGATGGGGCGGGGTAAGCGGCAGGCAAAAGACGTCCGCCAGGCCGAGTTTGCGGCCGATGTGCTTTTCCCTCTAGACAGGCGGAAAGCAAATAGCGAGCAAGTGAAAAGCAAGTGGCGAGCAAATTAGAAACAGATGCAATTGCCCCAGAAAGCAAATAAGAAGCAAGCGGAGGGCAAATAGCGCGCAAGTGAGGCCGCCCAAAACGGGTGGCAACCAACCAGCATCCACAAAAAAACAAAGCCCACCAGTAAGCGCCGCCCGCCGCCCATCTCACAAATAAGCGGTTTCCTTCAGAAACTTTGCTTAATGGCGTCTTAAAGAGTGCTAAACTATACACATATGTCGGCTCGCGCAGGCGCGTCGGCGTTGAAAAATGAATATCTCAAGATGTAGAACCCCGCGACTCACGAATTCATAGGCACGTCCGACAACGTAATAAGCACGTTAGCCCAAAGCTGTACGGCAAAGTCAGATGCAAGCTAGTAGAGGTGTATCGGCATGATGAGGCTAATCGAACTTAAGGATACGTTCGTCGGCAAAGCCCTTGCGGTGTTCGTATCCGTCCTCCTGGCCACGTCGCTCATAAACGTGGCCGCATTCGCCACGGGCGAGGAGGGAAATTCCACCACTCCTTACCAGGAGACAATTGAAGACAGGGCGACCGAAGAGGCGCCTGCTCAAACCGAGCAGGTGTCCGACGACGCTGCGCAACAGCCGACTGCTGACCAGTCGGCCACCGAGCAGACCGATGAGTCTGCAACGGTGGATGACAGCGCAAGCCAGGCGTCGGGCTCGGACGTAGAGGCCACCAATGAGGCTTCTTCTGAGAGCGGTCAGGAAAAGGCTCCGGCCGACGACGGCGATAGCTCCGGCGCGTCCACCGAGCAGGACAACGCCGGCCAGGCGGCCGATCAGACTGAGCAGGTGCAGGTGCAGCTCAAGCTGGCACATGCCACGCTGGTGGTTGACAGCAAAACCGTTGCGTCTGACGCTACCAACCTCACCGCTGATGCCAACAAGAAACTCGAGTTCAAGGCCGTTGCCGATACCGGCTATGAGCTCGACAAGGTGAAGGCCGAAAACAACGGCCAGGCAATTGAACTGACGAAAAAGGAAGGCGCCCAGGACACCTACACGGTGGCGGCGTCCGATGTTGCTAATGGGCTAACGATCAAAGTCGAAACCAAGGCCGTGGAAGAAGACCAGGCCAACGAGTCGACGGATGAGTCGAAGGATGAGTCTGCGGAAGGCACCGAGGGTACCGAAGAAGGTACCGACGATGCCGCATCCACCGACGAAGCCACCGAGGGCGAAGAGGCCACCGAAGGCGAGGACGCTGCCGAAGAGTCCACCACGTCCGAGGAAGTCACCAATGAAGTGACGGATGCCATGGATGCCGTGAGCAACGGCATTTCGCTGCTGGCGGCAGGAGATTCGGCTGACGACCCGATTATTCTCGAGCCCGGTGAAAGCTATCCTCTCACGACAGGTTATGAGCGGGATGCCACCTGGTGGATGAAAAAATCGTCGGATTATAGTTGGACCCAAAGTAGAAACGAGCGGGATATCACCGCAGTTGCTGGTGCAACATTGGAAGGCATCAGCAATGGTGGTTCCGCATTTGGCTACAGCTGGGACGCGGAAGCAACCTTCACCCTCAACGAGGACGCTCAACCCGGTGATACCTATCAGGTCCGCTATAGCCGGAACAATACTGTCTATGCTACCTTCTACTTCCAGGTAGCTGATAGCACTCGTGCGACGCTTAGGTTCGATGACAATATCGACTATGGTTATGTTGAAAACATGCCCTCGAATCAGACCGTTAACAAGGGGGATGAAGTCATAATCCCCGATAATGAACCTTCGCGCTACGGTGATTACACTTTTGCAGGATGGTCCACGGATCCCGACGCGACAACCGCGGAATATCAGCCTGGTGACAAGATTGAGAACTTCACCGAGAGCATGACGCTCTACGCTGTCTGGCAGCAGCAGGTTACTATCCAATTCAGTCTCAACGGTGGTAACGGGACTACACCTGATAGCATCAGTGCGAAGACGGGCGACATCATCAACCTGCCTGATGGAAGCGGAATCTATCGAAACGGATATGAGCTTCTCGGCTGGTCAACCGAGCGTGACTCAAATACGGTAAACAATGAGACGGGCGTAGATGCCGAAAAGCCTCCCGTGTATGCTTTGGGGGATGCGTTTGAAGTATCCGAAAGCGATACCCTTTACGCTGTTTGGGCGCAGGTGGAGGGCACGCAGGACGGCAAGATTTCGATCGCGGTTCGTTACGATGGTGTAATTCCGTCTGAGCCATCGCTAAATAATGACCATTACGAGTACTTAGTGAGCGGTCGGTACGTAGATAACGTCTTAGATTACTTTACGCCTGCTCACACTACGGTTGGTGCGGGTGCTGTCGAAGGGGCGCTGACCGAGTATTTCTATTCTGAAGTTGAGCGGATTAACGAGCAGAGCGGCAATAGTTTCTGGAATCCCGAAACTCAGTATATTGAATGGTATGTCATCAAGTATCAGGGAAATGACAGCACTTGGCATATCGACGGTGTTTGCCGTGATATTTCTAAGGTGAATCTGGACTATAGCGGCAATGGCTATACCACAGGTTTGGTTCCGCGTGGCGCGCAGTATGACAAGGGCGAGACCGCTACAGTGTCTCAACCTGGTGCCTATGGGTACTATGGGGAATGGCAGGAGATGGTCAAGTCCGGATATGTGTTCGTATGCTGGAATACCGAGAGCGATGGTTCCGGGCAGGACTATTATCCCGGCGGTGAAATCACGCTAAATGAAGACACCACTCTGTATGCAAAGTGGGAGCTCAAGAATAATGTAACAATTAAATATGAAGCGGTTGGAAACGGCATGGTTTCACGCGATTCTGAGGGACTGAATCCCGATACCGGAGTGGCTAAGGGCTCGACCGCGACAGCCAACGACGGAGCAAAGTTTGTCGGCTGGTACGACGATGAGAAGTGCGAAGGCGAGCCGGTATCCACGGATGCCACCTATGTGCCTAACCGTCCCGATGGCGGCTGGGTCAACGGAACGACCTACTACGCCAAGTTCATAAGTGGTTCTCGCGTTCAATTTGACCTGAACGACACCGAGGGTTCCACTCAGGCTACATGGGAAAATGCCCCCGACAACCTAATTGTTGGCAAGAAGGCCACGTGGAACGAAGACTCCGGTGTCATGGAGATTGAGGATAACGACAACTACTATCTCCATGAGGGCTACTTCTACTATCGGGACACCGTAACCAAGCCAGAATCCGATCCGCGGCGTCCGGGCTACACTTTTGCTGGCTGGCTGAAGCAGGACGGAAGCGACCAGTATTGGCTGACCGACGATGGCGCATCGCTTAGCTATCCTTATAACGAGGATGGCCTAGGCGATGACACCCTAACTTTCAAGGCTCAGTGGGTTGAGAATAAAGTTAAAGTCACTTATGAAGCTGAGTCCAACGGGTCCATTTCCAATCCGGGAACTATAGAGATTGGCAAAGCAACCGCAGACGGTATTCAGGCGAGCGCGGCAACCCCGAATACGGGATATGAATTTGCGGGTTGGTATAACGGCGAAACCCTCGCTTCTGAGGATGCTACGCTGACGACGGCTGAGGCAATTGCGGCATTGAATAAGGCCGAGGATGGCACATACGTCAATACAACTTTTACTGCAAAGTTCGCACCGCGGGACGACACCGCCTACACGGTCAAGCACTGGTTCCAGAACGTCGAGGACGACGACTACAGCCAGAACACCGAGTCCTACCCCGACGAGAGCCTGACCGGCACCACCGGCCAGCAGACCGCCGCGGCCGCCAAGGACGTCACCGGCTTCACCGCCAAGGCCTTCGAGCAGGCTGAGATCGCCGCCGACGGCTCCACCGTGGTGAACATCTACTACGACCGCAACGTCTACGACGTGGTCTACAAGATCACCGGCGAGTTCTTCGCCAACGACAACTACAAGACCGTCGAGGACGTGCGCTTCGGCGCCGACCTCGAGCTCATCGGCGACGACATGAGCAAGCAGGGCTACGTCTGGAGCGAGTGGTCCGGCCTGCCCGGGACCATGCCCGCCGAGGACGTCGAGGTGACCGGCTCCTACAGCGCCGCCACCGACACCGCCTACACGGTCAAGCACTGGTTCCAGAACGTCGAGGACGACGACTACAGCCAGAACACCGAGTCCTACCCCGACGAGAGCCTGACCGGCACCACCGGCCAGCAGACCGCCGCGGCCGCCAAGGACGTCACCGGCTTCACCGCCAAGGCCTTCGAGCAGGCTGAGATCGCCGCCGACGGCTCCACCGTGGTGAACATCTACTACGACCGCAACGTCTACGACGTGGTCTACAAGATCACCGGCGAGTTCTTCGCCAACGACAACTACAAGACCGTCGAGGACGTGCGCTTCGGCGCCGACCTCGAGCTCATCGGCGACGACATGAGCAAGCAGGGCTACGTCTGGAGCGAGTGGTCCGGCCTGCCCGGGACCATGCCCGCCGAGGACGTCGAGGTGACCGGCTCCTACAGCGCGATAACTGATAACCTGTCCGTTAAGGGCTACAACGACGTCTATGACGGCGATCCTCATGGCGTGACTGTCGAAGGCACACTTGATACCGACGAGATTCGTTATCTGGTCAACAATGAAGAAGTTGAGAACTCCTTCACCAACGTGGCCGATAGCACCGACGAGGTGACCGTTAAGGTTTATCGCGACGGTGTTGAGATTTGGTCTGGCACCGCTGCGGTGACCATCTCCCCGCGCCCGGTGACTGCATCTGGTTCTGTGAGCAAGGTGTATGACGGCACTGACGACCTGCTTGAGGATGTTGAACTCACGCTTGCTGGCGAAGAGGGCAATATCGATAGCGGCGTGGTCGATGGCGACGATCTCTTCGTTACCGCCATCTCCAAGGGCGATGTCTCTTACGCTCAGGCTGACAAGCATGAGAACCTCTCGCTCGTTACTGAGAACGAGGACGGTCTCATCGGTCTGGCTGACTTGACGGGTGACGACGCGGATAACTACAAGCTGCTCTCCGTCGCGGTCAACGGCACCATTACGCACCAGACCATCGACCCCGGCGAGGACCCGGATAATCCTGATCCGTCTTACAACGGCATCAAGATTTCTGACCCTGAGGACCAGGTGTACGACGGCGGCTATCAGACGCCTGAGATTCGCGTGACCGACAAGGACGGCAACGCGCTTACTCTGGGCAAGGACTACACCATCGAGTATGACAACAACGTCAACGCCACTACGGGCGAAGAGTTGGCCACCGTCACCATTACTGGTATGGGCAACTACAAGGGCGAGGTTACTAAGTCCTTCAAGATTGCTCCGTCCGCGGCGACCATCCTGGTCAACGATTCCTCTAAGGGGTCTACGGCGAGAAGGATCCTGAGGGCTACAACGGTTACTCCGTGGTGCTCACGGGCACCGATAAACCGCTCTACAGCAATGTGGAGAATGAGCCCGGCGTGGTCGACACTTTAGGCGACATCACTGTCGTTCGCCCGGGCGAAGGCACCGACGAGAACGTTGACGTGTACGCCGACGCGCTCGATGCCACGGTTGAGGGCCTGAACCCCAACTACACCTACACGGTGGACAAGGGTAACTTCACCATTACCGCTGCCGATGGTAACGAGGTGACGATTAGTCACGACGCTACCGCCGAAGGCTTTACCAAGACCTACGACGGTCAGCCCATCTCCATCGAGGCCACGGCCTCCAAGGACGGCTCCACGCTGTGGTTCTCTAAGGATGGTGAGACTTGGTCCACCGAGAAGCCCAGCATCACTAACGTTGGAACCCTGACCATCTACGTGAAGGCGACGAATCCCAACTACAAGGACTCCGCCGTTGTGAGCGCTACCATTCAGGTAACCGCCCGTCCGGTGACCATCACCACCAACGACGCAGCCAAGGTGTTTGACGGTACCGAGCTCACCAACGAGACCTACGAGGTCACCTCTGGCTCCTTCGTCGATGGCGAGACCTACGGCGTGGACTTTGGCGATAGCGGCCAGACTGCTGTTGGCGTGAGCGAGAACGACGCCACGGTTGTGTTCGCGGGCGAGGGAAACGAGTACACCGCACAGGCCGACAACTACAGCGTTACGGTTGCGCCCGGCACGCTGCAGGTGTTCCCGCAGTCCATCGACCCGACTGACCCCGATCCTGAGAATCCGGATCCGGACGATCCGAACCCCGGTGACCCCGATCCCGACAACCCGGATCAGCCGTTCTACACGGGCGCCACGGTCGATGATCCTCAGGATGTGGACTACAATGGCGAGGCTCAGGCTTGGGAGCCCACGGTGACCAACTCTCAGGGCGTCGTTCTTACGAAGGACGTTGACTACACCGTCACGTACTCCGAGGACGTAGTGAACGCCGGTACCGTTACGGTGACCATTGAGGGCATAGGCGACTATCGCGGCAAGGTTGAGAAGACCTACGAGATTCGCCAGGTGGAGCTTGTTATTACTACGCCTAGCGCGAGCAAGACCTACGACGGCACGCCCCTCACCGCTGACCGCTATGTGGTTCAGGGACTGCAGGGCGATGACGATGTGGTTGTGGATGTGTATGGTTCGCGCACCGAAGTGGGCCAGAGCACCAATGCGTTCGCGATTACCGATTGGGTTAACACCGAGCGCGGCAACTACCGTGTGATTTCGAACCCCGGTATCCTGACCGTGAATCCCGCGCCGGCCGACCCCGACCCCACGCCTGATCCGACGCCCGACAACCCGGGCGGCGGCGACACGCCCGGAACGCCCACCCCGGGCACGGATACCCCCACCACGCCCACCGGCACGGATGAGGGCGCCGACGAAGGCACCGAAGACGATGCGACCGCCGAAGAGGCCATCGCCGACGACACCATCCCTATGGCTTCCGGCGACCGCGGCACCACCGAGTCCATCGCCGACGATGCAACGCCTCTGGCGAACGGCGCTGACCAGCATGAGAACTGCTGGGTGCACTGGGTGATGATCCTGGGACTCGTGCTCTCGGTCATCTACTTCGCAGGCGTGGGCATCCGCCGCAGCCGCTACACGAGCGACCTGCATGTTTACGAGAACCAGGTTCTGGGCGTCGATGACGAGCAGAACCCCAACCAAAACGCCGCAGCGTAAGGGAGGAGGATTAGGATGAAGAAGATCAACGTCGTTCTTACCGTTGTCCTGGCAGCCGTTTCCGCCTTCCTGCTTTGGCTATGGTACTGGCTGGGCTTCAACCAGGTCGACCAGCCGCTGGACCTCATTGTGAGCGTCGTCTGGTGGGCGGTCATCGTGATTGGCGTGATTGCAGTGGTGAAAACCGAGCAGAAGCGCCAGCACCAGATTCGCACCATGTTCGTGGCCGATGGCCAGTTCTACAACAGCGAGACGGGGCTGCGTTCCGTGGCCCCCGGCGCCACCGCCACCGCCTCCATCGCAGGCGCGCTCGCCAACCTGGAGTACGGCTTCTCCAAGGCCAACGAGCCCGATCTGAAGGATGCGAACAACCCCATCGAGTACAAGTGGGTGGTGCGCACCGATAAGTTCAAGCCCGCTGAGGCCGGCTCGCAGACGGGGGCTCAGGGTGGAGCTTCTGCCCAGTCCGCCGAGGGTCAGCCTGAGTCTCAGGAAACCTGGGAGGGCGAGGTGGTCGAGGTTGCCACCGGCACCGCGAAGCCTTTCGCCTCGCGCGAGGAGCTGGCCGCCATCATCGGCTAGTGCTTTGCCTCAATAGCAATTCGCATGAAGCGCCCCGGTAATTCCGGGGCGCTTCTGCGTTGTGTCACCACGTGGGTGGCGCGAACACCTCGCCTTTAAGATTGCTTCCGTGAAAATCGCGTGCAATAGCGGGAAGCATGTAAAGGGGAAGGTAATGCACCGTGCCGCCTTCGCGTTCTTCGGCGGACACATTACCCTCGGACAGTACATACGCGTACTCGATGGCATACTCCCTGTTCTTCATCAGATTGTTCAGCGCCACGTGTCGTTTGTAATCCTTGCCCGATTTCACCTCAACGGGCACGACGTCGCCCGCATCGGTTTCGGCGATGAAGTCCACTTCGCCCACACGGCTGGAATGGAAGTAATGAAGCGGCACGTTGGCAGCGGCAAGCTCTTGGGCAACCGCATTCTCGTACACCGCGCCAAAATTAACCCGCTTCTCGCCGGCAAGTGCCGCCAGAGCAACGTTTGAGCGGTAGCGGGCCATGAGCATGCTCACATCCGATTGGTACAGCTTGAACCTGCCTTTTTCCTCGCTCCGTTCAAGCATGGGGCGCGGGTCGGTGATGTTGGTAGTTTTGAGAGCGGCCTTGGCGCCCACGAGCCAAGCGAAATCGTTGGCGTAGCGCTCGTAGCGCGGGGTGCCGTCAATGGATTTTATCTGGAAGCGTTTGCTCTCTAGTTGCGCTAGAATCGTGCGGCAGAAGAAGCGCGAGCGCGAATGCGTTGCCCCATATACGCAAAAGGATGAGGATAGACGTGACCCAGCAAACCAGCCAGCAACTCTACAGCGATCACGACGGTTCGGCCGCTTGCGCGGGCGAGACCGCCACGGACATAACCTCCACGGGCATGGTTATCACGAGCGTAACCGACACGGACATAGTCACCGCGGGCGAGACAGCCACGGACGCAGTCACCACGAGCGAGACCGCCACGGACGCCACGGGTGTAACCGCCCACAAGGCCCCCGCCGACCGGGCAACCGCGGCGCGGCAGATACCCCGATATGCTCCCGCCGAGGATCCCACTCGCGCCGCCGAACGCAAGGCGCTCACCATGTTCCGACGCCATCTGCATCGCATTCCCGAGCTGGATTTCAACCTGCCCGAAACCATTGCCTACGTAACCGAGCAGCTCAACAAGGCGCGCGATTTGGTTGCGGAGTCGCACGGCGAGGGTGCGTGCACGGTGTTCTCGCCCTGCAAGAGCGCAGTGTGCGCGTTCTTCGACCGCGGCTCCCAGCATGCAACTGCCATTCGCTCCGACATGGACGCGCTTCCCGTAACCGAGATGACCATGATGCCTTACGCCTCGCAGCATAAGGGGCGCATGCACGCCTGCGGGCACGACGGTCACATGTCTATGGTGCTGGCGCTGGCGCAGTGGCTTGCTGCCTACTTCGACGATTTGCCGCGTAGTGTGCTCTTGGTGTTTCAGCCTGCCGAGGAGACCACGGGCGGCGCCAATGATATATGCAAGTCGGGCGTGTTCGAGCGCTATAACGTAGATCGCATCTTTGGCTTCCACCTTTGGCCCGATTTGCCTGCCGGTCAAATTGCCAGCCGTCCCGGCGCGCTGCTCGCCGCCGCCAATGAAACCACCGCGATGTTCTATGGAAAATCGACCCATATCGCAAAGGCGGCGGATGGCGCCGACGCGCTTGAGGCGTGCGCGCGTTTTTATCTGGATGCGTACGATTACATGGCGCAGCGAGAGAAAGAGGAACCGTGCCTGCTGAAGTTCGGCCACATGGAGGCGGGCACGGTGCGCAACGCCATCGCGGGCCGTGCGGTGGTGGAGGGCAGCCTGCGCACCTTCTCGGTTGAGATGGGCGAGCGGTGCCGGCGCGAGCTGCCGGAGCTTGCAAAGAAGCGGGCAGAGGAAACGGGCTGCGCGTGCAACGTGTATTTCGCCGACGGGTATCCGCCTGTCGTGAACGACCCCGCCTTGTACGAGATGGCCGCGAAGGCCCTGGCGGCCGCCGATGCGCGCCGCAACGCCGGGGCGTGCGGGCAGGCTACGGCGCAGGGCAAGGTGGCGGGACAAACGGCGAATACCGACCGTCCGGCAACGGGGCGGGAGGCTGCCGATTGCCAAGCGGACGAGGCCGGCAAGCGCCAGGCAGTCGCGCTTAATGCCCCGCAGCCGAGCGTAGACATCGTGGGCGCCCCTCACTTCGTGCGTGACGAGACGACCGTCCTGTCCACCCCGGCACCCGCCCTTGCGCCCGTCGAGCTGCCTGATCCTTTGCTCATAGCGGAGGACTTCGCCTTCTACCAGCGCCATCTTCCCGGTGTGTTCCTGCTGCTGGGAACGGGCACCGGCATCCCGCTGCATAGCGACGTCTTTGACTTCGACGAAAGCATCCTGCTGCAGGGGCTCGATGCCTACAAAGCGCTGGTCATGATGCCGTGATGGCGTGACACGGCGATGTTGGGCGCGGTGACATCGCGCCGCGTAACACGTGTCAGAGGCAGAATCGGCTTACGACGTCGATTCGCGGGGAGCAGTCTTCTTCAAGGCCATCTGCTATATAGGGCGCAGCCGGGAATCTATCAGCGACCTCGTTTGCCGCGGTGCGGATTGCGGGAATCAGGCCGTTCGCAATGGTTCTGCAGATGCGCTTGAGCGCGTTCGGCTTGAGTTCGAGATCGTCGGCGAGCCCTAAGAAATGTTCCGGCTCAATGCGTTCGATTTTTCGCTCCCCGCCAAGCGCCATTCCCATCTCGGTGGAAAACCGGGCGTAATATGTCGTGCTTACAAGGTCATAAAAAGGAGCCAACCGGAATCCTGTCTTGCCTGCACCGTGCGATATCGAAACGTTTTTCAAATGGTTGTCGCAATTGCCGATGAGATAGCAGTAGCAGAGCATGGCGACAAATCGGGATATGTCTTCAAGGGGCGTGGCGGATTCGTTGCGCAGGAAGCGTGCGATGGAATGCACCGTGCCGCCGGGAAGCTCCGTGTATTTGGATGCGGGATTCACTCCAAATGCCTGCGCGAAATCCTCCTGATGAAGCCGCTTTATAGTGAGAGTGCCGCGCTCGAAGCTCATGTGTCGGTCAAAGCGCTCGCTGCATACAATTGGGCCGCCAAGGGTCAAAAGCGCCGTCGTTGCAGTGGGGATTCCGCATGTTCGCGCGGCGCTCATACATATATATTCAAGCTCGGCCAGGCCTTCGAGACTACATCGCTTGAGTATGTGGCTCGATGCCGAAAACCCCAGCGGGCGGAGCCAGTTTCGATCGATGGGACAATTGGGCAAATGAGAAAGCCCGACTTTTCCTTGGGCTCCGGCAAGCGATAGGCTCGATGTCGCGTTTTGGCGCGCCATTGCAGGGAGGGACGAAAGAATATGGCGCATATCGTCATTGGAAAGCGGCGCGTAGCCCTCCTTCTCTTCTTCTATTGTCTTTTTCAAGGAGTCGGCGTTATCGCGGGAGTCGGACCCGACAACAATCAGGTCACCTATGCAGTCTTTCCCGCATGCCTCAAGAAGGCTCAAATAGTCTTCTTCTCGGATGCCAAGGCTGCCTGCAAGTGCTGTTCTTGCCGTGGCTTCAGGCAGAAGACCCTCGAAATACGGCCTGAATTGAGTTTCGGGAAACGGGGCTTGGCCGATGGGAAGCGAAACCGACAAGGGAAATCGGGCGTTTTGCTCGAGATATGATTGCGCATAAACAAAGATGCGCTCATCACGGCTTATGGTACCGATATGGGTTGGCGAATGGAGCTCAAGGCGGAATATGTGGAGAAAAGAGCTGTCATTCATTGTCCAGCCTGCTTTCTGCGAATAGATTGATGCCGAGGGTTTGCGTCACGCGTAGCGTTTTTTCCAACTCGGCGGTGGGTTTTCCGCGTTCAAGCTGGGACACAAATGTAAGCCCCACGCCGCTGAAGTCGGCGAGCATGCTTTGGGTGTATCCGCGTCTTTTTCGTTCGGCGCGAATAATCGAGCCGAGTTCTTCTGCGCTATTAAAACGAATCATGTGTAGTCCCTTGTTTAATGCGTACGCATAAATATAAGTAATTTGTATGGTAATTTATGCGTACGCATAAATCAAGGCAATGCAAGAAGGAATTAATACGTACGCATAAATCTATGGATCGGGATAGGCCATCAGGCAGGGCTGGATTTCGAGGCTTTTCTCGCCGCCAACGAGCTTGTGCTATGCATCAAGCTGCAAATGAGCCCTTTTTCATGCATCCTGCCGCGTAACTGTTGACTACAGCGCGCTAAAGCGGTACCTTCAAACGCACGATAGAGGCGCGAGTGCGATGAGCTGCGGAGGAGCCGGCAGGCTGCGATTCCGCGGGGAGGCAAGCTCGCCGAATTCGGGCGCCGGGCGCGGCGTTCCGGGTGGGCCTGCGGGAAACACCTGCAGGACTGTCTGCGGGGAGGCTGCAGGTGCGCTATCTTGCTGAAGGCTCGTCTGCGGCGGGTCGTGCGTAACGTTCGCCAGCAGGGCAGCCGCCTTGCTGGCGTTTTTCGTTTGCGGCAGCAATGCAAACGAAAGACGTCGTTTTGACGGTGGAAATCGGCATTTCCGTGAATTTCACCGTCAAAAATGACGCACAGCGCGCGTTGCACCGCGCTCTCTCCGCAGCGCCCGACAACAAGAAAGCGAGATTGAAAGCACCATGCAAAAGAAGCCCTTCGCCACAAAAGAGCAGCTGGAGGCTATTGCGGCACAGTTCCCTACGCCGTTTCACCTCTATGACGAGGCAGGTATCCGCCGCAACGTGGAGGCCATGCGCGATGCGTTTTCGTGGAATCCTGGCTTCCGCGAGTATTTCGCCGTCAAGGCAACGCCTAACCCGTTCCTCATCAACATTCTGCGCGAGTACGGGTGCGGCTGCGACTGCGCCACCGGCGTGGAGCTCATGCTGGCCGATGCATGCGGCGCTCACGGCCACGATCTGATGTTCTCGTCCAACGAGACTCCGGCTGCCGATTATGCGTTGGCCGATGAGCTGGGTGCCATCATCAACCTGGACGACATCACGCACATCGATTTCCTCGAACAGACCATCGGGCACATTCCCGATACCATCAGCTGTCGCTACAACCCCGGCGGGCTGTTCGAAATCAGCAACGGCATCATGGACAATCCAGGCGATGCCAAATACGGCATGACCACCGAGCAGCTGTTCGAGGCGTTTCGCATTCTCAAGTCAAAGGGCGCCAAGAACTTCGGTATACATGCTTTCCTGTGCAGCAATACCGTGACCAACGATTACTACCCCGAGCTTGCGAAGGTGCTGTTCAATCTGGCCGTTCGCCTGCAAGAGGAGACGGGCGCGCACATTGCGTTCATCAATCTTTCGGGCGGCGTGGGCATTCCGTACTCGCCCGACCAAGAACCCAACGACATTCGCGTGATAGGCGAGGGCGTGCGCCGCGTGTACGAGGAGGTGCTGGTGCCCGCCGGTATGGGCGATGTTGCCATCTATACCGAGCTCGGCCGCTTCATGATGGGCCCCTATGGCTGCCTGATCACGCGCGCCATTCACGAGAAGCATATCTATAAGGAATACATCGGCGTGGATGCATGCGCGGCCAATCTGATGCGCCCGGCCATCTACGGCGCCTACCACCACATCACGGTGGCGGGCAAGGAGGATTGGCCCTGCGACCATATCTACGATGTGGTGGGCGGCCTGTGCGAAAACAACGACAAGTTCGCCATCGACCGCGCGCTGCCGCGCATCGACCGAGGCGACCTGCTGGTCATCCACGACACGGGCGCGCATGGGCACTCTATGGGCTACAACTACAACGGCAAGCTACGCAGCGCCGAGGTATTGCTGCGCGAGGACGGAAGCGCCCAGCTCATCCGACGCGCCGAGACCCCGGCGGATTACTTTGCCACCCTGGATTGCTTCCCCGAATACGAGCAGCTGGTCAAGCGAAAGTAGCGGCCGCGCGGGCGGGATGTTGGCCTGAACAGGATGGACGTTGCCCCTAATAGGCGGGTCGTTGGTCCGAGAGGCAGACGTTGGCCCGAGCGGCAAGGTTTTCGTCGGCGTGCGGCGGAGGGCCCGTGCTTGACGGCATGCCCCATCGGGAGGGTCATGCGGAGCCGTTAATCCGACCGCGAGGCGCCGTTAACCCGGCTGTCATCCGGGGGCGCCATAATGCACAGAGCGCTGCGAGCGCTAGTTCCGCAGCAGGCGCGAGATGACAAACGAAAGAGAAGATAGCGCGTGAGCGTCAACCCGAAGGAGATTGTCATGGGAAAGAGCTTGAGGGATTTGCAGGGTTCCATCGTTGCGTTGGTGACGCCGTTCGCGAAGGACGGCAGCGTTGATTTTGACGCGCTGGGCCGCCTGATCGATTTCCAGCTGGAAAACGGCACCGACGCCATTTTGGTGCTGGGCACCACGGGCGAGTCGTCCACCATGTCGCACGAAGAGGACGATGCGGTGTGCGAGTTCGCCGTTCAGCGTGTGGCGGGGCGCGTGCCGGTGATTGCGGGCAGCGGCTCCAACTCCACCGAGACCATGCTGGAGAAGTCGCTGAGCTTCCAGCGCCTGGGCGCCGACGGCCTGCTGCTGATCACGCCGTATTACAACAAGAGCAACGAAGAGGGCATCTATCAGCACTTCAAGACGGTGCTGGATGCGGTGGACATCCCGTGCATTCTGTACAACGTGCCCGGCCGTACCGGCTGCTCCATCAGTGAAAACAACGTGAAGCGTCTGTCGGTGCATCCTAACGCGTTCGGCATCAAGGAGGCGTCGGGCAACATTTCGTACGCCACCAAGATCGCACGCTACCTGTCGGACGACTTCGTGATGTTCTCGGGCAACGACGACATCGTGGTGCCCATGATGGCGCTGGGCGCGCGCGGCGTGATCAGCGTGTGGGCCAACGTGATGCCGGCCGAGGTGCACGAGATGTGCCAGGCTTTCATCGACGGCGACACCGACCGCGCGCTGTACACGCAGCTCAAGTGCCTGAAGTTCATCAACTCGCTGTTCTGCGAGGTCAACCCCATTCCCGTGAAGGCGGCGCTTGAGATGATGGGCTTCGGCGAGGCCGTGTATCGTCAGCCGCTGGGATCCATTTCTGATGCGGGCCGCGCTCAGGTGGCCGAGGCCATGCGCGAGCTGGGTTTGATTATCTAGCTCGCCCGGATTTTCGTTCGATTCGATGTCGACGGTCTGCTTCGGGTTCGTCGGCATTCACAGAGGCCGTCGGCCTCGCTCTAGGAAGATAAGGAAAAGGACTGCAATGATTAACGTACTGGTTATCGGCGACGGTCGAATGGGAACCATCGTTCGCGAGCTGGTCGAGGCTGATCCCGATATGGAGCTTGCGGGCGTTATCGGCTCAGGCAACCGCGAGGATTTGCTGGAAGCGGCCCCTGCTGTTGCTGTGGCTATCGACTTCTCGCACAAATCAATGTTCGATCTGGTGGAAGCCTATGTGAAGCGCACGCATGCGGCGCTGGTCAGCGGCACCACCGGCTACGACGATGATGAAATGGCCCGCTTGCGCTCCCTGGGCGATTTGGCGCCGGTCATTCACGCAGCCAATTATTCGCTGGGCGTTGCCGTGCTCAAGCGGCTTGCCGCCGAGGCCGCCCAGGCGCTTGAAGGCTGGGATATTGAGATCGTGGAGACGCATCATAACCAAAAGGTGGATGCTCCCAGCGGAACGGCGAACCTGCTGCTTAAGGCCGTCGATCCCGACGGCGCATGCGAGGTTGCCCATGGGCGCGAGGGCTTTACAGGCGTACGCCCCGCGAAGCAGATCGGCATGCATGCGCTGCGCGGGGGCACGGTCGCAGGCGTGCACGACGTGCACTTCTTCGGCCAAGACGAAGAGGTCACGCTCTCCCATCGCACGACTAGTCGCCGCATCTTTGCAACCGGTGCCCATGCGGCTGCAAAGAAGCTGGTGTCAAAGAAGCCGGGCTTCTATACGTTCGACCAGCTCATGTTCGAATAAATTGCGCTCGCTCGGGCTTGTGCGAGGTCATCCGCAAGCCCCAAGCGAGCATTCCGGTAAAGTGCGTAAATTTCGCACTCGTCCTGACACAGTTGTGCCCGAGTTTTGCCTTCCAGGCGCAACGATTAGGCTCGAAGATGGCGGATATATATGGCACAATCTGAATTTGGGATAAAAAATTGCGGTTTTCTACCGTTTGCGGGAGAGACCCTGATCGCGTGCCGAAAGTTGGTGTCACGGGCCGCTTTGAAGGAGAAGCGGCCATTGCCTAGAATCGATCGTTGCGAAGGTAACCGATTCGAGAGAAAGGCAACGGCCACCATGGACACTCTACAGGAA
>NZ_QIBX01000013.1 GCF_003725995.1 Slackia equolifaciens | reverse complement strand
CGGCGGCCTCGGCGTGCGTCATGCCCTCCTCCAGGGCGAGCAGCGCAAGCTCCACCACGTCCCTATCATACATGCGGACCCCCTTCCGGACGCGTGAATCGCGTCCAACTTTTCGTCCGCAGTCCCTTTTATAGTTTTTAGGATTACATACTCCGAATTATTGCCAGCATAAGCCCATCTCCGTAACGCAAGAGCAAATGGCGCCGAAGGTGTACCGGTAATTACGGAATATTGTCAGCCCCTTTTCGCAACGCAACGCGCCATACGAGCAGAAACGACTTTTGCACTCCAGAGTAAAAGCACCGCCCGGGTGGGATCGACTCCGTGCGCCTCGAAACAAAGCTCCGTTCGGGCGGGAACGGTTTTTGCGCCTCGAAACAAAGCTCCGTTCGGGCGGGAACGTCTTTTGCGCTCCGGGGGCAAAAGCGCTGCACGGGCGGGAACGTCTTTTGCGCTCCGGGGGCAAAAGCACCGCCCGGGTGGGATCGACTCCGTGCGCCAAACCAAAAGCGCCGCCCCGAAGGACGGCGCATTAAAAACGGCGGCCTCATGGGCCGCCGCAGCAATTACCAACGAAGGGCGCAATAGAATTGCGACCAGGTGGAATAGCACACCACCTGACCAGGCGCGGGAGCGTGGATGTACTCACCGCCACCCGCCTGGGAGCAGATGCCCACATGGCCGCCATTGTACAGCACGTCACCCGGCTGCGCCTCAGAGAGAGACATGATGTAGTTCGCCGAAGCGTACTGGGCATACGTGGTGCGACCGATTTCGTAGCCCGTCGCGCGGTAGCAATAGCTAGTCAGGCCAGAGCAGTCAAAACCACTCGGATCGTCACCGCCCCATACGTAGGGCACGCCCAAAAAGCCCGCTGCAACGCTCAGAGCCGCGGCGTTCGGGGTCCCGCCTCCACCCGTGGAGCCACCGGACGAAGACCCGCCGCCATTGTCCGCGGGAGGAGTATAGTCGTCCGTGGTGTCGTTTCCGGTATCGTTATTGCCGTTGTTGGTCTCGTTGCTGGTGTTGTCGGTGTTGGATTCCTGCTGTTGCTCGAACTCCTCGCGCTGGCGAGCAGCTTCGGCCTCGGCCGCAGCCTGGCGTTCCTGTTCCACCAGCTCTGCCACCTCGGCGTCGAGCGAATCCACCTCGGCCTGGTATTGCTCAACAAGGCCTTCCGCCTCGTTTTTAATGGCCTCGGCCTCGTCCATCTTCTGCTTGGCGGTATCGGCCTGAGCCTGATACTCGGCCTTCTGCTTCTCATTGTCCTCGCGCAGGGTCTTGGTCTGTGCCACCAGGTTGGCATCGGACTCATTGAGGGTCTGCAGAATATCCCAGTTCTTCAAAAAGTCGTCGAAGGAAGACGAGCCCAGGAGCACGTCGAGGAAGGTGATCTGGCCGTCGCGGTACATGCCGCGGGCGCGGCCGCCCAGGCTCTCCTGGAGCTCAGCGATCTTTACGTTGTTGTCATCGATCTTCGCCTGCGCCTCGTCCATCTTGGCGGTGGCGGTATCGTGCTCTTCGAGGGCGGTGTAATAATCGTCCGAAGCCTGATTCAGACGCTTCTGCATATCGTCGAGCTTGACACGCGCAGCATCGGCCTGAGCCTGCACGTCTGCGGATGTGGGCTCGGCCAGGGCAACGCGCGGCACCGCAATCGACACGGCGCCGAACGCCGCGGCGCCTCCGATAAACGCACGCCTCGTCAGATTAGTTTTGTTCGCAGCCATATGCACAAGCCCTCCGTGCGATTTTACAAATGCAAAAAACATGCATACCTTAACAAAATTAGGCAAACGGCGCGTTGCGCGCGGCCTCTTCGCCATCCATGCGTCATAAAGCGTTCACATAACGCAGGAAAAACCCGTCCCCTTTACGAAAACGCAGCACAAAACGCGTCGAGCAGCGTGATGGCATCATGGTGCGCAACCTGATCCCTACGCGCCTCATCGGCGCCTTCAGCAGCCCCCGCGACCTCGATCACGATGCGCAGCGGACGCCCCTCCTGAACGGTCTCCCGCGCGCGGTCGATGGCGCTCGAAATGCGCAGCGGGAGCGAAGCGGCATCGTCGCACACCACGCGCGGCGTGCCTTGATCGATCGCCGCGCCCTCGCACACGATGTGCGCAAGGAGCATATCCGCATCGGGCGGAACGAGCAGCGTCTCGGCGCTCACCATCTTGGAACGCGGATTGGTGGCAAGTGCCAGATTGGACATATACGAGGCAACCTTGCGAGAGAAGGCATCCGTGCCGAACAGGCACACGGCGTGGTGCTCGAGCACACCCGCTGCGCGAGCGAAGCCCATATACGCATGGTCCTCGATCTGAGGCTTATCCATCCACGCGTTGTGCAGGTTCTTGAGGATAGCGTAGGTTTCCACCCCGGCGATGCCGTCGGCCTCAAGACCCATGTTCACCTGGAACTTGCGCAGCGCACCCTCGGTGTAGGCGCCGAATGTGCCGCTGATGCCGCCCGTAGCGAAGCCCAACGCGCCCAGCGCCGTTTGCAGCGCCTCCACGTCGCGCCCTCGGAAATTGGGCGTACGCAAGTACAACAGGCGCTCGCCCAGCTCGAAGTCTTCCCCTTCGGAATCCTGACGATAGATGGTCTGCTCGGTCATGGGTATGCCTTACTTTAAACGGTTAACAAAATAATCAGCCATGGAAATCAGCAGGTCGCGCGCCGGACTCTCGTCCAGCATGTCAACCAGGCGATTCTTGGCGATGCTTGTGAGATTTTCGGCGTAGTTGCGCGCGTATTCGACCGACCCGCTCTCGCGCATGATCGAAACCGCCTCCGCCAGCGTTGCAAGATCGGTGGTCTTGCTGGAAAGGATCTCGATCAGACGGTCGCGCTGCGACGAATTCTGCAGGGCATGCACCACCATGAGCGTGCGCTTGCCCTCGGTAATATCGCTGCAGAAATCCTTGCCCACAGTCTCAGGGTCGCCCTCGATATTAAGAAGGTCGTCCTGGATCTGGAACGCCAGACCCGTATCCAAGCCGTAGTTGCGCAGGGCCTCGATCTGAGCCTCGGTGCCGCCGCCGATGATGGCGCCGATTGCCAGAGGCACGGCGCCCGAGTAGTGCGCCGTCTTGTGCGTAGCCATGACCAGATAATCCTCGGGGGTGATATCGTAGCGCTCGTCGCGCGCCCATCCCAGGTCAAGCGCCTGGCCCTCGATGGTGCGGCGCGTCATTTCGATGAGCTCGGTTACCACGCGCACCTTGATAGCGTCGGAAAGGTTGGGATCTTTCACTACGCTTCCGTTGACCAGGGAAAGAGCAAGGTCGCCGGCGTTGATGGCGATGCCGATGCCTTCAGTCAGGTGCAGGCAGGGCTCGCCGCGGCGCAGCGTTGCCTCATCGGCAATGTCGTCGTGGATGAGCGCCGCCGTATGGAAGTGCTCGATGGCCGATGCTGCCGATGCCGCCTGACGCACATCGCCGCCTACCGCCACGCATGCCGCGAAGCAAATCAGGGGACGATGGCGCTTGCCGCCGTTTTGGCTGTACTTGAGCAGCGGGTCGTAGAGGTATTTGTCCATATCGGGATGGGTGCCGCGAGGAATGAACGTGTTGACCAGATCTCCAACGGTATCCGCGTAGGAATCCAGATACTCCTCGAACGTCGCAGGCGGATTGGCGACCGCCTCCAGAAGCTCTTCCATGCTTGCTTTTCTCATTTCAGCTGCCGTCATGCCTCGGGCTTTCTACTTCCGCTTAATAGATATGTGCGACCCGACCTGGTAGGGGCGGTGGGACTCCCGCGCCGCCTGCGGCGGCCCGGACCCCTCGGGCTGAAGCCCTCGGGCGATTTCCTGAAAACTGCCCACCGGGCAGTTTTCTCGACGGAAATCCACCTCATCGGTTCGAGCCCCACCGCTGGGTCCCAAATCAATGCGGCGATCGTTCCACTTCCCGACCTGGTAGGGGCGGTGGGACTCGAACCCACAAGCCTTGCGGCGGCGGATTTTAAGTCCGCTGCGTATGCCAATTCCGCCACGCCCCCACATTTCGAGCGCACGCCTTAAAGGCGCAATTAACCATAATAGCAAAAAGTGGCCGAGACCTGCCCTCGGACACGAAACGTACCCATTAGCAAGTCGAACTTGCAGCCTTGGCCGAAGCGCTGCGCGCCGCATCGAGCACAATTCCCTTGAGAATATCGCTCTCGCTTGCGGTGAATCGGTCCACGCCGGCGAGTTCCATAACCGCGCCCATGATCACGGCTCCCGCCGGAAACACGCCGGCGCGTTTAGGCTGAATGCCAGGCACGCGCATGCGTTCGGCAAGCGGGAGCGCGAACATGCGCTGCGCCACGCTATCGAACTCGGCGCGCGCCACCTGCACGCCATGCACCTTCTCCGAATCATAAGGAACAAGCGCGTCGCGCACCGCCACCACGCTCGTGGGCGTGCCCGCGACGGCAACAAGTCGTTCGCAGGCGAAGCCATCGCCCTCAAAGAACGGTTGAAGCGTCTCGATTGCCCAATCGTGCGCCGCGGCGAGCTCGCTTTCCGAAGGAGGATCGCTTTTGAGGAATCGCTCGGTCATGCGGCGGCAGCCGATGTTGAACGAATGGCTTGCGCGCAGGTCGACCTCAGGAACGAGAGGGTCATCCCCCGTGGACGCGCGGCCGAATGCAAGCTCCGTGGAGCCGCCGCCAATGTCAGCGAACAGCAGGTCCTCGTCGCGAAAATCGCTTGACGCTCCCAGAAACGAAAGATACGCCTCTCGCTCGCCGGGGATAACCGTCAGCTCCACACCAACCTTGCGCAGACGCTGGACGAATTCGTCAGAATTGCCTGCGTCGCGGCTCGCGCTGGTGGCAAGCGCCACGATACGGTCGACGGGGACCTCAGCGGAACATTCATCGATGGCGTGCTTGTAGTCGGCGACCGTCGCCACCGTGCGGTCTATGGCCTCGGCAGAAAGCATGCCTGTCGCGTCGACGCCTTCCCCAAGGTTGGTGATAACGCTTCGTCTGACAACCGTCTGCAGGCCGGACTCACACACGTCCGCCACGAAAAGCCTGCTGGTCACGGTGCCTATATCGATAGCTGCAACGCGCATGCCGCTCCCCCGTTTCGAACCGCTTACTGCTGGTCGCCCTCCGACGCACCGCCCTCACTGTTTTCGTCCGTCGACGAGCCTTGCTCTTGGCTGGTATCGGACGCTGACTCGCTATCGGCGGACGTCGCTTGATCCTCCTGCGAAGACGCATCCTGCGTCGTTTTTTGCGCCGTCGCAGGATCGGAATAACCGAATATCACGTCAAGCACCGGCGAATACCATGTCTGAGGTGCGGGAATGCTTCCGCTTACAATCTGAATGTTGACGCTGGAGTCCTCGCTCGATGAATCCTCGGAGAGACCCTCGACCACGACGGCCGTCTCGCCCTCCTTGACCCATCCAAGCTGCTGGCGGGCAGCGTCTTGAATGCCCTCGTCCGTTTTGAGGTAATCGATGCGATCCTGCATGGCGTCGTTGCGCGCCGTAAGGGCATCGTATTCGGCCTGCAGGCGATCCTCTTCGCGCGATTCAAGATAAACCTGCTGGGCGGTTGGGTACAAGAACAGCAAAACCGCCGCCACGCACACCAGGCATCCCGCGGCAATCGCTATGCGCGATGCCGTCGACGAACGAACCCTGTGAGACTTGCCCGCTTTGCCGCGAGCATTCGAACGGCTGCCGCGCTGCGTTCCGCCCATCTCGGCGAAGGCGCGCTTGTGGCTCCTGCCCATCTCGCCTTTGTAAACGGCTGCTCGAGAGCCGGATTCCGTCGAAGCGTCCGAGGAGCCGAACTGACGAGCGAACATCTTCTCGGCCTTTTCCTTGAGACGCTGCTTCTTCTTTCCCTGGCGAGAATCGCGCGCAGGGAGGTCGTTTTCCTCAACAAACTCGTCGTAAGATTCCACCGCAGGGCGGGGCGTGGCGTCGCGGTCGGCCGAGAACGCGCCACGCGCCGGCGAGCGAGAAGTGCGCGTAGAACGGGAGTCCACGGACTCATCCGCGTCGTACCAGCTTGGGGCAGAACGGGAGATGCGCCCCGAACGAGACACGGTGGAAAAACCGCTCTCGGCAGAACGCGCGGAACGCCCGCTTGGGGTTGAACGCGACGCGCGGAATGCGCTTGCAGATGAACGCCTGCCGCTGCCGCCCGATGAGGCGAACGGACTCTCGAAAGGAGTGATATCGTCGAAAGCGTCCAAGGGCGCATAGGCGCCTGAATCGGATGCACGGTATGAGCGGGAATCTGCAGAAGAACGGTGCGTTTCCGCAGATGAACGAGAAGAAGCGTAGCGCTTCGCGTCATCGAAAGAGATGATGTTGCTGCCTTGACGGGCCATAAGAAAAGAGCGCTCCTCGGTGCATCGTGGTGTGTTTAGAGTTCATGTAATGCTTTGAGCTGTCTCACCATGGTACCACAAAAGAAGCGGCCCGCACCGAAGTGCAGACCGCTTCCATTAATTGGTTTGGCTTTGGCTGCGCGCCGTTAGATCACGCTTATCTGTCCCGTGGCTATCAGCACGATGCTCACCGCGAAGAACACTACGATAGCGGCAGCGACTACCTTGTCGATGGCCTTGGGCAGCACCGCTTCACCGCGCTGCTTTTCGCCCACCGCATACAGAATGATGCCGGGCGCAAACAGAATGGTGGTGATCATCAGGCCCTGCATACCGCCCGCATACACCAAAAACACGCTGTACAAAAAGCCAATCAGGCCCGCCACGCGATAGAACCACACCATCTTGGAACTGGCGTTTGCATACCCATCCTTCTTCACAGCGCACACCAACGCGAACAGCGTGGCGAAGAAGTACGGCACCAGAATCATGGACACGCTCACGCTGTAGAAGAACTGGTAGGTTTGCTCGCTGAACAGCTGGACGATGAGGAACAGCTGGACGATGGCGCAGCTCACTGTGCAGGTGACTAAGGGGCCTCCCGTCTTGCTGAGCTTGGCGAACGCCTTGGGGAATGCGCCCTGCTCGGCCGCCTCGAACGAAACCTCGGATGAGAGAATCGTATAGCCCAGCATGGAGCCCAAAAGCGAAAGCGCCACACCCAGGCTGATCAGCGCGCCGCCCCATGGGCCCACGCATGCCTCGAGCACGCCAGCCATGGACGGATTGGCCAGCTCAGCCAGCTCGGCACGCGGCATGATGCCCATGGAAAGGATGGAAACCAACAGGTAGGTGGCAAGGATGCCGCAGAACGCGATGATGGTGGCACGACCCACATCTTTGCTGTATTTCGCACGACCAGAAATGGCGATGGCGCCTTCAATACCCAGGAAGATCCAGATGCTCACGCCAACAACGCCCAGAATCTGGTCCCACAGCGGAAGGCCATCGGGCTCGCCCCAGAAGTTGTCCATGAACACGGCGGGGTCGAAATGCATCGACAGGATGATGGCCACAATCGCAACGAACAGCGGCACGACCTTGGAAATGGTGGTGAGGATGTTCACCGTAGCGGCCACCTTCACGCCGCGCACCACAAGCGCCCAGCAAATCCACGTGATGATAGAAGCGCCAATAACGGAGGGCAGGTTATTGCCCTCGCCGAATACCGGGAAGAAATACGCCAAGCTGGAGAACATGAGCGCGGTATAAGACACCGTTGCCAGCAGGCAGCTTACCCAATAGCCATACACCGAGGTGAACCCCAAGAACTTGCCAAAACCAGCGCGCGCATAGGCAAAAATACCGCCGGTGAGCTCGGGTTTGTAGCGACTCAGACCGAAGAAGCACATCATCAGGCAAAATACTCCGATGCCGCACAGGAGCCAGCCAATGAGCACGGCTCCGGTGTTGGCGCCCGCGGCAGCCATGTCGCCCGCCATAGTGAACACGCCGCCGCCCACAACGGCCGCGATAACGGCAGCAATAAGATGCGGAAGCGAAAGACCATTGGGGTCATTGATCTTGTTGCCACCGCCCTGCGAGAGGTCTGACATAATACCCTGCTTTCCTTGCACTTGCCTTTGAATCCGCCGCTTCGAAAACCGTCGGATTCAGACAATATACCCCATATCGATGAATGTATGTCGCAAAAATAAGAATATATCCTCCTTTTTTTGCATAAAAGTGAGCTATTTATGCATACTTTCAGAAAAGGGACTCTACGGGCAAGGCTGGGAGTCGCGCTTTGAAATGCCTCGGTCAGCACTCCCTTAAGTTTGCTCCATGATTCGCATCCCAAAGCGCTCGGAACGCAGGATACGATTCGTCGGTGTATACAACGCACCCTGCCACGCCTGATAAGAACAGGCTCAGAAACATATTTAGAGTCCTTAGCAACAATGTCCATAAAAGCACCTGGTGGAGCCCGTCATCGTCGGTCGAGCCACACCGAAAATCCTTCTGGAAAAACAAACCGCGATATGCTGCAGTTTTTCGGGACGCCTCCGGGTATCCGCACGATGCACCGCGCATCTCCCCAGCTCAGAAAGCCGGCGATTTCGGGCTACTCGAGACTGCCGGGCAAAACTGCAGCATATCGCCATCTTTTTCACCCGGAGGCGCGAAAGACAAAAAAGCGGCCGACCCGAAAGTGGGTCAGCCGCTATGTGCCCCAAAAGAGTAGGTCAGCCGCTATATTGAAACGCACGGAGCTTTGTGCAGGGCAAATGGCTCAACTTGCACTCGCATTCAGGCATTCTTCGGCTTTAACGCCTGGCGTGCGATACACCCAAGCCCAGCGAGCCCTCTTTTAAGGCATGCGACCCAACTCCGACTTGCGCCATATCCCGGGCTTGCCCAAACCCCAGCACCCAGCTTGCGCCTCGCCCAATCGAAAAAGAGAAGGTAGACGCACGAGTTGGGCAGCCAGCACCCGGCTTACGCCTCGCCCGGGCTTTCCAAAACACGGGCGACCGACCAACACCTAGCGCTTGATGTTGTAGAACGCATTCATGCCAGCATACTGAGCGGAACCCTCAAGCTCCTCTTCGATACGGATGAGCTGATTGTACTTGGCAATACGGTCAGAACGGCAGGGGGCGCCCGTCTTGATCTGGCCCGCGTTGGTGGCAACGGAAAGGTCGGCGATGGTGGTGTCCTCCGTCTCGCCAGAGCGGTGGCTGATTACGCACGCATAGCCCGCCTGCTTTGCCATCTGCACGGCTTCAAGCGCCTCGGTCAGGCTGCCGATCTGGTTCACCTTGACCAGAATGGCGTTGGCCACGCCCAGCTCGATACCCTTCTTCAGGCGTGCGGGATTGGTGACAAACAGGTCGTCGCCCACCAGCTGCACACGGTCGCCGATGCGATCGGTCAGCATCTTCCAGCCGTCCCAGTCTTCCTCGGCCATGCCATCCTCAATGGAGATGATGGGGTACTTGTCCACCAGCTTCTCCCAGTAGTCAACCATCTGCTCGCTGGTATAGGACACGCCCTCGCCTGCAAGCTCGTACATGCCGGTTTCAGCATTGTAGTACTCGGTGGAAGCGGGATCCATGGCGAACATGATGTCGGTACCGGGCTTATAACCGGCCTTCTCGCACGCCTCGGCGATATATTTCAGCGGCTCCTCGTTGGTCTTGAGATTGGGAGCGAAGCCGCCCTCGTCGCCGACGCCGCCGCCCAGGCCCGCATCATGCAGAACCTTCTTGAGCGTGTGGTAGATCTCGGCGCACCAGCGCAGGCCCTCAGCGAAGCTTTCCGCACCCACGGGCATAATCATGAACTCCTGGAAGTCAACGTTGTTATCGGCGTGCACACCGCCGTTGAGGATGTTCATCATAGGCGTAGGCAGCACGTTTGCATTGACGCCCCCCACGTATTTGTAGAGGGGCAGCTCTGCAGACTCCGCGGCGGCACGAGCAACGGCAAGCGATGCGCCCAGGATGGCGTTCGCGCCCAGGCGACCCTTGTTGGGGGTTCCGTCGAGCTCGATCATCTCGGCGTCGATGGCGCGCTGATCGCATGCATCCATACCGATAAGCGCCTCGGCGATCTCCTCGTTCACGTTGGCAACGGCATTCTGCACGCCCTTGCCCAGGTAGCGTTCCTTGTCGCCATCGCGCAGCTCAACGGCCTCGAACGCGCCCGTAGACGCACCGGAGGGAACGATGGCGCGGGCAAACGACCCGTCATCCAGCGTGACCTCTACCTCGACGGTGGGATTGCCGCGCGAATCCAGGACCTCGCGACCGTACACATCGAAGATGATGCTCATGTGAGAATGCCTCCTCATTTCGTTGAATGCAACGCGCCCGCCGCGCCGAATCCTCGGGTGCATTCGGCTTTATGCGCGCGCCTCCGTGCCAATCCACACGGATGCCCTGATTGTATACCACACTTTTGAGTGCGCTGTGCACGCGTAGGCAGGCGGATATCCCCAAATATGCGATTGGCGCAAACAGAGGACTTTTGCGTGCGCAACTTGCCCCGATAAAACTGTTGCGCTCAGAGAAACTCGACTTTTTTTCTTGCTGAAGAGACTGCATTGAGCGTGATTCGACCTCCCCCTCTGCTGAAAAAGCCGCGTTTAGCGAGATTTGGATGTCTCGTTGCTGAAAAAGTCACGTTTAGCGAGACTGAGACCCTTCGTAAACTCGCTTCGCGCAATTGCCGCACATGTTTCTATCGCATTTTCCCAGGTCATTGAGGCTCATTCTTATCTTGCTTTCTTCGGCAGCAAATACGCCCCTCGCTAAACGCCACTTTTTCAGCAGATGGACCCTGAATCCTCGCTAAACGCGACTTTTTCAGCAATAGAACTCGAGCTTCCCTAAGCATGGATGATAGCCGACGGTCGACGACGCCGATGCGTCGGTGAAGCAAGCTTCCACTAAGCATGGATGATAGGAGCGAATGCCGAACGCGCCGTTACGCCGAGCGCCGTTACGCCGGGCGCCGGATACAAGGGCCTCGACAGACATGCATGCCGCGCATGATCCCTTCGCCCCTTGCGCACCTCGCGCTCACCATCTTCGATGGCATGGCCTTCATGGCGCGCATGGACGAGACGGCGCGGCGGGAGGAGGGGATGCCGGTCGCCGCATGATTCAGGGCCGCTCGCTGTCCGCGATGTTGAAACAGCTCAATACAACTCCCTACGCTTCGCACCCTTGCACCTCGCGCTCATCCGGCATCCGCACCTGCCCCTGAACGCATTGGCGCCTGCGACACGCATGCAAATAATCGTTGCGCAGGGTCTTGCGCAGGGCCTCGTTCCTCTTCTCAAAATCCGTCACCCCCGGTTGGAGCCTATGGCCCAAACTTTTCATGAGCTTAGACGCAAATTCCCAGAACTTCAAAGTGGATGCGAACGCCTCGCGAGTGAGGGCGTAGTATTCATAGCCAGCCGCACGAAGAAGGTTCGCTTTTCGCACGTCTCTCGCTACCCCTTCCCTGCCAAAGTGCGATTCATCGCCGTGGTATTCCACAATCACCCTGCGCGCATCCCACGCAAGATCGCACTCAAGGTACGGCATGCCTTTTGAGTCTCGGCGAACCCCGCCCGCGATTACCCCTTTCGAATCAAGATAGATCGCCGCATTCATGGAAGGTTTCGGGGCCGAACAGCCGCCAAGCCGGTACGGAAGGCAGAGCGCCATTGCAAGGCTTGTCTCCATCGGCGATCGGCTCTTGTCGATGATATGACGAAGCGCCTTTTTCGCCTTTGCCGCCCCGTGAAGATGAGGGGCGCTTTGTACGTAGAAGGCCAAGTCCTCCAAAGTCACCAGAGCATCCCTCTGACCTGTTCTCCGCTTTATGTGCCGTCCGTCAAAACCCTCGTTAATGGAGACGGGCGTCCGATAGTACACCCCGCACAGCATCATGCCGTAATGCACCAGCTGCTCAAGAGGAAGGCATCGAGCCATCTGAATAAAGCTGAGTTCTGGAGCAACCACGTACACCTCGTCCTCAATATGGAAGAATGACCCCGGAGGAAAGCTCATGGACGACGAATGGCACGCGACTCGATTTGCAACGTGCCTCTTGGATTGAGAGCTTACAAGATAATGAACCTTATCTTCCGCAAGGAAGGGAAGCGCCGCATCGACGCACGAAATAGCCCTGGCGTCGGGAGGACGCAATTCGTCGAGCAGGCGCACACGGTGCGGTCGCGCCACGCGCGGATTGCACGCCTCCCAATAGAGAGCCGCCGATATGTCGGAAAGAACCACTGCCATGCACTGAGGCTATACGCTCGCGGGATGCATTTGGAGCCGCATTGCGCATTTCCATAGCTCGTCACATTATTGTTACCGTCCTGTTTTACCTGGTCAGATTAAGAATATAAACAGGCAAGACGTTGCAAGAATGTAGGCAGAAATGCGCAAGATTTTGGCAAGACTCAAAGGGGTGTTCGGCAAGGTTTTGCGTCGCAAGAGAGCCCTGTGGAAAACCTCGTTGCACCTTGCGTAGAAGAGCCGAAAGTTCCCGCCGACGAGAATTGGCGAGTGAGCGCGCGTTGCGCCTTACGCGGAAAAGCCGAAAGGGACGGACGCCGCAACCTGCGAAACCGCGCCAGTCCTGCAAACCACGCCAGCCCTGCAAACCCACCACTCCCGCAAACCACGCCACTTCTGCGAAACCGTGCCACACGACACCAGAGTGCGGAAAGCTTGTCGTCTTGCGCACAATTCTCCCATGCAACAAGGCCAGAACGCGTTCGAGCTCCGCGCCTTTGAAGCCCATCATGCGGCGCACCAAACTCAGCACCTCTACAGAGCAATCCCCAGCGCGACAAGAGCAACAGCCACTAGCACGGTTACCGCGATGCCGCCTGCACCCAGGTGCTCATCGCCATGGAGGCTCGTGCGGCGCGCGGCGCTGCCGTAGCAACGCGCTTCCATCGCTTGGGCAAGCACGCCCGCACGGCGAAACAGCCCCACGAGCATAGGAACCAGCACGTTGCCCCACAGACGCACGCGCGCGATTGCTCCGCCCTCGTCTAACCGGGCGCCACGGCTGCGCTGGGCATTCGCGACGCGATTGAATTCCTCCATGCCCGCGGGGATGAACCGCAGCGCGATGGAAAACATGGTGGCGATGTCATCCACGGGCACACGCAGGGCGCGCATCGGCTGCCCGAACGATGAGAATGCGCGCACGAACTGGGAATCATCATAGGAAAACGCCACACCGAGCGTCGCGAGCGCAAGCAAGAGAATACGTGCGGCATAGAAGAGCCCCTCGTCGATGCCCTGCGGAATATGGGCAAGAACGGTAAACAGCAGAATAAAAAGAAGCGGGATGATGCTCTTGAAGACCTGCCCGATACGCACCCTTACGGCAACAAGCGCCCAAACGGCGGCAATCGCAAACACGGCCATACCGGTCCACGTGTCCACCAGAAACACCGCGATGCAGTATGCGAGCGTGGCGATGATGGAGATACGGGGGTCGGGAAGCATAGTATGTTCGTTCGAATGCGGCATTCGACCAGTATAAAAGAAGGAGGCCGAAGCCCCCTTCCCGATTGCATGCATCATGCGTTTTCTACGAGTACCGGTCGGACGGAATGCTTATTCTTCCTCGTCCTTCTTGGTAATGCGCTCGACCGTTGCCTTGGTTGCCTCAGCAGCGCGATCGGCTACCTCCTTGGTGGCATCCATGGTTTTATCGGCAACTTGGCTGGTCACATCCATGACCTTCTCAGCGGCGGATTTGGTGGCGTCCATCGCCTTCTCAGCCGCTGCCTTTGCGTCATCCATGACCTCGGGGAAGTTCTTCTGCGCCTGGTCGAGCAGTTCCTCGGTCTTCGTTCGCGCGCTCTCCATTACAGCCGGCGCCTGCTCCTGCATAGCGTCGATCACCTTGTCGCCGGCGGCTTTCATCTCGCCCGCGAACTCCTGCGCCTTGTCGATGGCATCGTTGATAAGTTTACCCATTTCAGACATGATGCCCTCCTTATGATAGTGCGAACGAGAACTCGTAGAACCGCTCGCGTTGATCCCGATTTCGGGCTTTTTTCTATCCTACCACGTTGAGGCGCACAAACGGGGCGCGAGGCTGCGCTGAGCCAAACGGTTGCCGTCGCGTTGCCCAGACCTCCACATACCTGCACGCAATACACACGGACGCGAGACAAAAAACGCCGCCCAAGACGGGCGGCGTTTTGCAAGCAAAAGAGCTTTGGGCTATTCAGCCTTCTTCTCCTCGGCGGCCTCTTCCTTGGCCTCCTCGGCGGGAGCTTCGGCGGCTTCTTCAGCCTTAGCCTCGTCAGCGGCCTCGACCTCTTCCACCTTCTCCTCGGCAGCCTCTTCGACCTTCTCCTCCTCAGTCTTCTCGACCTTCTTGGGAGCGGCCTTCTTGGCGGGAGCCTCGGCCTTCTCAGCCTTCTTGGCCACGGGCTCGGTCACGAGCTCCATGATGACCATAGGGGCGTTGTCGCCCTTGCGGGGGCCGAGCTTCATGATGCGAGTGTAGCCACCCTGACGGTCGGCCCACATGCCCTGCTCGACCTTGGCGAACACCTCACGCACCAGTTCTTTGTCGCCCAGCTTGGCGATGGCCAGACGGCGAGAATGCAGGTCGCCGCGCTTGGCCCAGGTGATGATGCGGTCCACGTCGGGACGGATTTCCTTGGCGCGCGACTCAATGGTCTTGATACGGTCATTGAGGAACAGCGCCTGAACCAAGGACTTCTTCATGGCCTTGGTGTGGGCGGCATCGGTGCCCAGCTTGCGGCCCTTCTTGTAATGCCTCATCGGTAAATCTCCTCGTAGCTATTGCTTCAGGTTCAGGTCCATGGAGATCAGCTTGTCCTTGACCTCCTCGATGGACTTGGCACCGAAGTTGCGGATGTTGAGCAGGTCGTTCTCGGAGAACTCGACCAGCTGACGCACGGAGTGGATACCCGCGCGCTTCAGGCAGTTGTAGGAGCGGACGGAAAGGTCCAGATCCTCAATCTGCTTATCGAGCTCGGCGTTGGCCTCCTGGCCCTCCGGCGCGAAGATGGACGGAATCTCGCCCTCTTCCTCGTCGACGATATCGGCCAGGCCGAGGAACGCACCCATGTACTGGTTGATGATGTTGGCCGCGCGGCACACCGCCTCGTTGGGGGCGATGGAGCCGTCGGTTTCCACCTCGAGCACCAGCTTGTCGAAGTCGGTGCGCTGACCCACGCGCGTGTCGCTGACCGCAAGGGTGCAGCGGCGCACGGGCGAGAACAGGCTGTCCACCGGAATGATGCCGATGGGGTCCTCGGTGCGCTTGTTGCGCTCAGCCGAAACGTATCCACGACCCACGCCGATGCGGATGGACATGTTCAGCGTGCCGCCATCGGCGACGGTCGCAATCACATGCTCGGGGTTGATCAGCGTGAACTCAGCGGGAACGTGCACGTCGGCACCGGTCACCGTGCAGGGGCCCTCGGCCGAGATGGTGGCCGTAGCCTCGGTGTAATCCTCGGACAGGGCCGAGAACACCAGGCCCTTCACATTGAGGACGATGTTGGTAACGTCCTCGATGACGCCTTCGGCGGTGGTGAACTCGTGCTGCACGCCCTCGATCTGAATGGCGGTAGCCTTCGCACCGTCCAAGGAGGACAGCAAAACGCGACGCATGCAGTTGCCAAGCGTGTAGCCGAAGCCACGCTCCAGCGGCTCAACGATGAAGCGCGCGACGGTGTCGTTCACTTCTTCGGTTGTGACGGTTGGCCTCATGAACTCTGCCATAGTTTGTAAGCCTCCTAATCAGCCGCGGGTCATTACTTGGAGTAGAGCTCGACGATAAGCTGTTCGCGGATGTCCAAATCAATCTGATCGCGGTTGGGAAGAGAAAGCACGCTGCCCTGAAGCTTCTCGATGTCGACCTCGAGCCAGGCAGGAACCTGCACGCTCGCGTTGGCAACGATAGCATTCTTGGTGACCAGCATTTCCTTGGCCTTGGGGGCCACGGCCACCAGATCGCCGGGGCGCACGCGGAAGGACGGGATGTCCACGCGACGGCCGTTCACCAGGATGTGACCGTGGGACACAGCCTGACGAGCCTCTTTGCGGGTCTTGGCGAAGCCCAGACGGAACACGACGTTATCCAGACGAGACTCGAGAATCTGCATCAGGTTGTCGCCGGTGATGCCGGGCATACGCTTGGCCTTGTTGAAGTAGCTACGGAACTGCTTCTCCAGAACGCCATAGATGAACTTGGCCTTCTGCTTCTCGCGCAGCTGCATGCCGTACTCGGATTCCTTACGGCGACGCTTGGGCTGGCGAATGGATTCTTTCTTGCTGCTGTAGCCCAGCACGACGGGATCGATCCCGAGCTGGCGGCAGCGCTTAAGAACCGGGGTCCTATTGATTGCCATAGTGATTCGATCCTTTCTGAACTACACGCGACGACGCTTGCACGGACGGCAACCGTTGTGCGGGATGGGGGTGCAATCCTGGATGGAGGCCACCTCGAGGCCAGCGGCCTGCAGCGAACGGATGGCGGTCTCGCGACCAGAGCCGGGGCCCTTCACGAAGACGGCGACCTTCTTGAGGCCGTGCTCCATGGCGGTCTTGGCGGCCTGCTCGGCAGCCATCTGCGCAGCGAACGGGGTGGACTTACGAGAGCCCTTGAAGCCCACGGTGCCGGCAGAATTCCAGGAAATCACGTTACCCTGAGGATCGGTGATGGAAACGATGGTGTTGTTGAAAGTGCTCTTGATGTGAGCCTGCCCCACCGCGATGTTCTTGCGCTCGGAGCGCTTGATGCGGGTGGTGCGAACGTTCTTCTTAGCCATGTGTCAAATACCCCTACTTCTTCTTGCCGCCGATTTGCTTGCGCGGACCCTTGCGGGTGCGGGCATTGGTGTGCGTGCGCTGGCCGCGGACGGGAAGACCCTTGCGGTGACGCAGGCCACGATAGCAGCCGATCTCCATAAGGCGCTTGACGTTCTGAGAAACCTCACGGTGCAGGTCGCCCTCGACGGTGAGGTTCTTGTCAATGTACTCGCGAATCTTGCCGAGATCCTCTTCAGAGATATCCTTCACGCGGACATCCGGGTTAACGCCGGTCTCTGCGATGATCTTCTTGGCGGTGGTGTTGCCGATGCCGTAGATATAGGTCAAGCCGATCTCGATGCGCTTCTCGCGAGGGAGGTCGACACCAAAAAGACGTGCCATAGTAGTACTAGCCTTCCTCTCTTAGCCCTGACGCTGCTTGTGACGGGGGTTCTCGCAGATCACGAGCACCTTGCCGTGGCGTCGGATGATTTTGCACTTGTCGCACATTTTCTTGACCGAAGGACGGACCTTCATGTTTGTCTCCTTTGAATGTGCGGCTTCCCTTCGGCGACGGTTAAGCCTCTAGGGGAACCATGTTTTCCTTTTACTCTATGCAACACGCCCAGCCGCAGGCGATGATTGTCATATGGATGGTTACGGACTCCCGCCCGGCGGATTTTGGGGTTTCCGCTCCCCTGCTTCAGAGCGCAATAAGGCGCCCCCTTGCCCCAGCTTTCGCCGGCGCGAGGAAGCGCGTTACTTGAAGCGATACGTGATGCGCCCGCGCGACAGATCGTACACGGACAGCTCAACGGTCACTTTATCGCCCGGCAGAATCTTGATGTAATGCATGCGCATCTTGCCGGAGATATGGGCCAGAATCTGATGACCGTTCTCAAGCTCCACCTTGAACATTGCATTGGGCAGTGCTTCGAGAACCGTGCCTTCGAGTTCGATAACGTCTTGCTTCGCCAAGTATCTTCCCTTTTCCCTTATCCTGATAAAGCGGCAGCCGAGTATTATACCCAACATCTCTTGGAAGCGCACGAATTTCATCGCGAAATTCACGATGGCATCACAAAAGATGGCGCTAACGCGCCTGCGTCTGGCATTCTAGCACGACCCGGCGCGTTTTATACTCCCCCATCTGCGCATATTCGCAATTTCTCAACCCTTTCGAATAGCTTGCAGATATGCAATTTGATGTAGGTTTCTAATGGATACTAAATACCCTTGCATTCTTCCACTCAAAAGAAGCCTTTCATGCCACTCCGCCCATCTCTTCCATCCATGCAAAAAGCTCGGCAGCAGCGAAGCGGAAAACGCGGTTGCAATTCCTTGCAGGGCTGCGACCCTCTGCAGAATTGCGATTCCATATAGCCCGCAAGAGCCTCGGCCCCCTTCTCGCTTCGGTGTATATATCTTTCCGGCACATGTATATCTCCGTTGATGAAACCCATCAAACAATCCGAGCGAACCTATAATGGAGCGCGCACACTAAATGGCGAGCCACCGCGTGGGCTCCTTGGCAGAAAGGCTCATTACCATGCATAGCTTTCGCAATGACTATATGGAGGGCGCGCATCCGCGCGTGATGGATGCGCTCGTTCGCACCAACGCCGAGCAGCAGATCGGCTACACGGAGGACCCCTGGTGCATGAAGGCACGCACCGCCATCCGCCGCGCCATCGTGGACAGCGATTCCAAGGGCGCCCTGCGCAAGGCGAATATCGCAGGCGCCGCCCTTCAGGTCGAGTTCGTGTGCGGAGGCACGATGGCGAATCTGCTTTGCATCGGCGCCGCGCTGCGCCCCTGGGAATGCGTGATTGCCGCGCCCGATGCCCACATCAACGTGCACGAGACGGGCGCCATCGAGGGAACGGGGCACAAGGTGCTCACCACCAACGACGCAGATGGCGTGCTCACCGTCCAGGGCATCGACGCCGTAATGCGCGCGCATGAGCACGGCCGCAACCACCATATGGTGAAGCCGCGCATGCTGTATTTGTCGATCGCCACCGAGTTCGGCGCCGTTTTCACGGCTAAGCAGCTTTCTGACCTGCGCTCCTACGCCGACAAGAACGACCTGCTCATCTTCATCGACGGCGCTCGCCTGGCCTGCGGCTTGGCCTCCGAGGAATGCGACCTCACGCTTGCCGACGTGTGCGCCGCCGCCGACGCATTCACCGTAGGCGGCACCAAGAACGGCGCCCTGTTCGGCGAGGCCATCGTCATTCGCAACCCTGCCATCCAACGCGATTTCAAGTACTACATGAAGCAGCGTGGCGCCATCTTGGCCAAGGGCCGTCTGCTGGGCGTGCAGTTTGCGACGCTGTTTGACACCGCCGGCACCGCTGCAGGCATCGAGGAGGCGCAGGGCGACGAGGCCATGTACTTCTCCATGGGACGCCATTCCGTAGAAGCGGCCGCGCGCCTGAAAGACGTGCTCGTGCGCCATGGCTACGACACCTTCGCCAGCAATTCGAGCACCAACCAGCTGTTCCTCCTGCTGGACAACGATACGGCTGACGATTTTATCCGCGCCTTCGATGCCGACCTAACCGCACGCCCCGACGCGGCGCACACCATCGTGCGCATGACCTGCTCGTGGGCCACCACGCAGAGCGACATCGACGAGGTGGACCGCATGCTGGCGGGAGCCACGAACGAGGCTTAAACGCGAGCAAGAAGCGCGGGAGGAGGACGCACCCGAGGTAAACAATCGGATAACGCTCGCACCTCATGCGCACGCTCCGGCGCGACGCGTTTCTCCGAGTGATACAATAAAAACGTCCCGTCGAAGGATGGCGGGCGTATCCGAAGTTAGGAGTTTCCCATGTCTCAGTACAAGCGCATCTTCGCCGCGTTGGACGGCGGCAAAACCCAGGACATGGTGGCAGAGCGCGCAATCGAGCTGGCCGCAAAAGAACATGCCGAGCTTCTGTTCGGCCACGTGGTGGATTCTGTCCCCTACGAGGCAGCCGGCACCGATTTTGCTGCGCTGGCGGCCGACGTGAAAGAGAAGCTGGAGGAGAGCATCGCCGACCAGCTTGAAGCCGCCCGCAACAACCCGGACATCCCCCACGTCGAAGTGGTGGTCAAGGCCGGCCGCATCACCGAGACGTTGAGCGAGCAGATCATCGAGCCCTTCGAGCCCGATTTGGTCATCTGCGGCGAACGCGGTCTTTCCAACATCAAGTACGTATTCGTTGGCAGTGTTTCCACCTATCTGATCCGCAACCTCCGTTGCGACGTCTTGGTGGTGAAGCAGGACTAATTTGCCCTGTTGGGTTTCTAGCGGGCTTACGCTAAGCAACCCCCAGCGAGCTATCTGCTTTCGCAGGGTACGCTCATACATTTTCATTCTGCTGCATAAGGCACCGTTCTTTTGATCGGCGCCTTATTTGACTCGAGGGGCTCCTGTAGAGTCCCTTTTTGTTTCCCGAAATTGGCGCAGCACGCTGCATCGGCATAAAGCACGCTTCAGTTGCTCACTTTTTTGGCGCAGCGGTATAAAAAACCGGGCAAAGGGCCCATGACGCACAACGAAAGGCGATTTGCTGCAGTTTTCGCGCGCCTCCCGAAATAGCCCAATCGGAGCGAGGCAGTGACCTGGGGGAACGCGAAGCCCAACGGCGGTGTACTCAGGACACCCCTTGAAAACTGCAGCAAATCGCCCTTTGTTGCATCATGCTCCGGGCGAAACGCCTGTGAGCAGGATGCCTGAAGCGTACCCATCTCCCTGCCAAATGCGAAAGGTATAGAATTCAAATCTGAGTATGTTCTATAAGGTCAAGCAGCTCCTGCTTGCTAGCAACATTAAGCTTTCTATCGGAACGGAGCGCTTTTCGGCAATCTGGCATTTTTGAAATTCTGTCGCCTTTCGGCAACTTGGCGTTTTTCAAATCCTGTCGCCTTTCGGCAACCCGTGCCTCCAGAACCGAGCGCCCAGCCCAGGCAAAGGGCCCCGATATAAACAGGGCGGCAGTCTTTCGACCACCGCCCTGCGCAAGCACAAACACAAGCATAGGAGCGAGAGCAAGAGCAATTGCTTCTCGCGGGAAACGCTGCAGCGCTACTTTGAAATGTGCGCTTTTTCCTCCTCGGTCAGCATGGCGGCAATGAACTTCATCAAGCTGCGACGACGCACCACGCCCACCAACTTGCCGTTATCGAGCACCGGGAGCTCCTTCAAACGCTTCTCGGCGATCATGCGGCACGCGTCTTCGAACGAAGCATCGGGAGCGATACCCACGACCTGCTTAGTCGCGATTGCGCTCACATCAACATCGGCAATACGAAGCGCACGGTCTTTCACGTTCTCGTCGTCGGGCATGCGCAACGCCATGAATCCGGACGCGCCCGTAACCGTCTGCATCTCGTCGCCGAACGTGCGCAGGATGTCGCTGTTGGAGATGTACCCCTTTGCCATTCCCTGGCCGTCCACGATAACCGCCCCGCTCGCGTCGGCTTCGATAAGCGCACGCGCGGCAAACGACATCGAAGCGCCCTGGGGCACGGTTACAGGAGTGGCGTCCATGACATCCGCAACGCTGTGATGCTCACCCGGCTTAATGCCCACTCGAGTGGCAGATGGCGCAGCATCGCCCTTTTTGTTGCGGACGAATGCCGCAATCATAACCAGCGCGACAACCGAAATGACCAGCACCGCGATGTAGGACACGTGGTATCCCGCAAACACGCGCTCAACTTCGGACCCTTGAGTGGCGACAGCAGAGCCCACCGCGCTAAACGACATGATGAGCGCCGTGCCCAACGAAGCACCAACCTGGTTCATGGTATTGGTGACCGAGGTCGCATGCTGCACGAGGTCGTTGCTCAAGGAGTTAACGCCCCACGTGTTGATAGGGGTGAACAGCAGCTGAATGGCAAGGCACGTGACGGCGTTTGCCACAATGACGTAAGGAACCGTGCTGCCCAGGCCGTTCACGTCGTAGAACGCCATGCCAACGCAGCCCACAACCAGCATGACAACGCCGATGAGCGCGATGGCGCGTACGCCGGATCGGTCGAACATGCGGCCCGCGAACAAGCTGCCCAACGCACCGAGCACGGCACCCGGCAGCGTGATGAGGCCGCTCACGGTGGCTGAATGGCCCAGGACATTTTGGATGTAGAGAGGCATCAGCACGCTCAGGCCAATGAGAACCGCCTGCAGAACGGCGCACGTCAGGGCCGCCGTGCGATACCGGCGGCTCTTGAACACCTCGAGGCGCAGCATGGGCTCGCCAAGCCTGAACTGCCTCCAGGCAAACAGGCAGAGCAGCACTATGCCGATGACCATAAGCGCCACGCACACCGCGGGCGCAGGCGACGAGGCGAACGACGAGATGCCGTACAGAAGCGACACCAAACCCAGCGACGAGAGCACAATGGACAGCGCGTCGGCAGACGTGCGCGGGAAGCCCTCACGGTTCACAAGGACCTTTGCGGCGAACACCAGCACGAGCACCGTGCACACCACGACGACGCAGAACAGCGCACGCCACCCCACCAGGTCAACCAGCAAACCGCCAAGAGAGGGGCCAACGGCGGGAGCGAAGGCGATAACCAGGCTCACCAGGCCCATCGCCTGACCGCGACTTTCGCGCGGAAAAGAAAGCAGAATGAGCGACATCACCATGACCATGAGCACGCCGGTGGACGCGGCCTGCATGACGCGGCCCAAAAGCAGCACGGCGAACACCGGGGCAATTGCCGCAACAAGGCTGCCGGCGCCGAACAGCACCATGCCGCCAATGAAGAGCTGACGCGTGCTGAAGCGCCCCATGAACCATGCCGCCAAAGGAATGACCACAGCCTCAACCAGGGCATACGCCGAAGTGAGCCACTGCACGGTAGTTGCATCCACATTCATATGCGTCATGATGGAGGGCAGCGCCGGCGAGAGCAGCGTCTGATTGAGCACGACCAGCACCGCGCCCGCCAAAAGCACGATCACCATACGTTTTTGTTCTTTCGTTATCCCCAAAGAACCCATAAGCCTCTCTTTCTTCTACGAATCGGGGTGCGCCATCGAATACGGCCGAGCGGTCCTTGAATTAGAGCGAGGTGCCTGTGGGCTTTTCGGCGCGCTGCATGCCTCGGGCACGCCACATACCGCATGCCGCACGCAGGCGCGTACCGCCGACAAATGAAGTCGACGGCGAAACGGGTTGCTGCCTGCCACCCTCGTACGTTTCGTCATCTGCTATGTAACGCCGGCAGAGCGCTTGCGCCTCTGCCGTCCCTGCACGCTTCGACGCATCCGTGCTGCCCCCTCGCTCCACAAAAAGGAAAGCCGCCCCGCGGCGGCGATTCGATTGCGCATCACGATTGCTTGGATTACACTTGACAAGCGTCAATTGTATGTATCACTTGATTAATGTCAATGGATTTTTGTCAATTCTTCGGAGGATGTTCATGATTGACGAACGCGACATAGACAGCATGATCAAAGCTTCGCTGTACTTCCACGAGCTGTTCAAGAAAACAATCCTGGCCACCCCGCCAGCAGAGGTGGTCACGAAAACCCAGATGGACATCCTGCTCACGCTGTACGCCGACGGCCCCATGAGCATGTCGGCGCTCAGCTCGCACGTGAACATCGCGCCCGAGCAAACCACGCGAGCCATCAAGAACCTGCGTGAACGCGACCTGGTGGAAAGCGACCGCGACGAGGACAATCGCCGCATGGTAATCGCCCGGCTCTCCGAGAAGGGAACGCTGCTGCTCGACGACCACACGCGCGAGCTCCACGCCAACCTACGCGCCAGCCTTGAAGGGCTAACCGACGAAGAAGTGGCCCAGCTCGCCGAAACCGCCCGCACCGCCACCCGTCTGCTGGAAAAGACAGGTTTCCGCCACGTCGTGACCGATCCAAAGATGCGGAAGTGAATCCACAAATGGAGCTCGCGTAAGTTCAATTGCTTGCGCCACATGGCACCCGCCTGCTAAACAAGCGACACGCGCCGAAGCTGCGCGATGTCACCAGGATTCTGCGCAAGACGGGTGCCTTGTCGTGTCGAGGACTCCATTTCGACGAGAAACATGCCGAAAAAGCAGCGGTTTTGCGTCAAAGGGGAGCCCTCTATTGCATTTAGGGGCACGGAGCGCTTACGGGCAGAAGGCGTGTGTAGGGCACCGCGTACTTGCGGCGGCGAGCGGAACGCGGCGAGAGCGTGCGGAGCGCGTCAGACGCAGCCCTACGCTTACTCGCAGATCAGCGGCCATATTTGAGAGATGTCGCCCCGCAGACTCTGCTCTCGCTCACGCACCAGATAGTCAACCAACCATTCCAGCAGCTCGCGCTTTCTTGCCTCATTCATTTCGGCCTCGCAATCTTCGCATCCTTTGCGCCATTGTACGATTTCTCCCCCAAACGAACCCGCGAGCGCAACGCCGGGAGGAGGGATGCGTCGCGCTCACGGAACCGTTCGCGCCAAGCAAGGGGATGCAGGGCATGAGCCCGTGCCCATGCGAGCGCCGCCACCCCGCCGCCTTCGACAAATGCTCTATTCCCGCAATTATCGGCACAGTGCGCCCAAAATTGCGGGAATAGAGCAGCTTTTGCGATCCTCGACATGCACCCCTGTTTTACATTCGCCTTTGACCAGGCATTATCTAAGTGGTTTCCAAAATAATTTGAGAACTCCCCTTAGGGGCTGCTCTAATCTCAGTATTTTGCGCAGACGGAGCCGCAAATTCCGAGAATAGAGCAGGTGCATATCCAAGACACGCAACGCGTCGTGGCGAGCGGAAGGGAATTCACCGCGACGCGTTCTGGAATCCTAGCTACTTGCGCACCACGGAAATGCGCTGCTGGATATGGTCGCCGGATTCAATTTCGTCAACCATGGCAATGGCGTAGTCGGCATAGCTGATGACGGATTCACCGCGTTCGTTGAGGGTCAGCTCCTCACCGCCCAGGATGTATGCGCCGGTGCGCTCGCCTTCGGCTTGGAAATCGGCGGCAGGCGAAATGAACGTCCACTTGACGTCGGTGCGTTTGCGCAGTTCATCGAGCGCTTTTCCCTGTGCGGAGGCCAGCGGCTTAAACTCTTCGGGAAAATCGGCACCGTCCATCACCTGGGCGGTATGCTCGGGGTTCACATACAGGCTGCCCGCGCCGCCCACGACGAGCAGACGGATGTCGGCGCCGGACAGGATGTCGCACAAATGCGCGAGCGAGGTACTGTGCTGAGGCAGCGTTTCGGGCGTCCAAGCGCCAAAGGCATCCACCACCGCATCAAATTTAGCCAGGTCGGCGACGGTCAAATCGAATAGATCCTTCTGGATGGCGTGCGGAGCGATTGTTTTGTTCTCGCCGCGCACCACCGCAGTCACGTCCATGCCGCGCTCGACGGCCTCTTTGACGATAAGGCTGCCGGCCTTGCCGTTTGCACACACAACTGCAATCTTCATGATGGATTCCTTTCCTTTGGTTGCGAGAGACCACGCCTCCCCTGCTTGCCCTCTTTATAATGATGTAAGTTTAATTGTTACATCATTGGACAGCACGCAGTAAACCACCCTTATGATGTAATGTCAATAGTTACATCAAGAAATTTCAAGAAAAGTTGTAATAATTGTTTTTACAGCACGAAATTGCTACTATGAACAGGGTAAAGGGTGCAGCAGGCATTAATTTGCGCCCGCGTGACCGCGGTAACGGTGCCCGCACACGCGTACGCACTGCGCATGCGGGCATACTTGACCAGACCATACGATGGTAGAAAGTTCGGTTGGGGCATACTGCGCATGCGGACATACTGCACCCTACAAGACTGTCGAAGGAAAGGACCCTCATGCAGATATCAACCAGGTTCACCATTGGCATGCACACGCTTTTGTGCATCGCGTACTTCGACGGGAAACATCGCACCACATCCAAGTTCATCGCGGGCAGCGTGAATGCCAATCCTGTGGTAATTCGCCGCGCGTTGGTGCAGCTCAAAGACGCAGGGCTTATCGACGTTGCCGCAGGTACCGGCGGCGCAAGCCTGGCCAAACCTGCAAGCGAGATCACCATGCTAGACGTGTTCGACGCGGTGGAGTCGGTGGAAGGCGAGCTGTTCAATTTCCACGAGAGCCCCAACCCGGAATGCCCCGTGGGAAAGAATATGCATGCGCTGCTCGACGAGCGCCTGCATGAAGCACAGGAAGCCCTGCGCAGCAACCTGGCGCAAACCACTTTGGCAGATTTACTAGCAGAATTAAGCGGGCTCGCCACTCGAGCGTCATAACGCGCTTCTCGACTTCCCGCCAGGGCATTGCTCCACTCCCCTGGCGCAGCTCGCAAGGCAAGCCCCGTAAACGCGAACTCAAATTGCGCACCGCCTCGTCGGAATAATCCGCCGAAGAAAACCCACCGCAACATGCAAGGGGGATTTGACCAGTCCTCCTTTTGGGTTGGGACGCGACAGGCGCAAACGTGACGGGCACAAACGCGGCAGGCACAAATACAGCGGGCACAAACGCGATGAGCCCCGCCAAACACGCTTGCTTTGCAGGGCTCATCACGCACCGATCACATCCAGGCCCCATCACAATCCGCGACATGACGGCCAGCGATACGAGCTATTTGCGGGTGCCGAACAGACCCCGCATGATTTGCTTCGAGGCCTCACGGCCGATTTGCCCCAGGATGGAGCCCGCCGCCTTGGTGACTTCCTTGATTGCGTCCTGCTTCTGCTTCTCGGCCGCCTTGGCTGCACGCTCGGCCTCTTTCTCAGCTTCCTTGGCAGCCCGCGCCGCTTCCTTTTCGGCCTCTTTTGCGGCCTTGGCCTCCTCTTTCGCCTTTTGCCTCTCAAGCTCGGCGCGCTCGGCCTCAAGCGCAGCACGCTCCTCTTCGAGCTTCGCCGCATCAGCCGCCTGTTGCGCCTCTTCAGCGATAACTTCAAAAGCCGATTCTCGGTCAATTGCCGTGCCGTACTTCTCCATAAGCTGCGCCTGGTTGGCCAGCGCTGCCTTCATGCACTCCTCCGAGGCGGCTGCCATCAAACATTGCGGAGGCAAGATCTTAGCGCGCTCCACCACGCAGGGCTGCCCTTCTTCGTTCAAGAACGACACCAGCGCCTCGCCCGTGCCCAGCTCAAGAATGGCTTCCTCCGCCGAAAACGCAGGGTTGGCGCGGAACGATTGCGCAGCCGCCTTAACGGCTTTCTGCTCCGCCGGCGTGTATGCACGCAGGCCGTGCTGTATGCGGTTGGAGAGCTGCGCCAGCACCTCGTCGGGAATATCGGAGGGGCTTTGCGTGATGAAATACACGCCTATGCCTTTGGAGCGAATGAGCTTCACCACCTGCACGATCTTATCCAGCAGCTCGCCGGGCATGTTGTTGAACAGAAGGTGCGCCTCATCGAAGAAGAACACGAACTTGGGTTTGTCCAGATCGCCCGCCTCGGGCATGGTTTCAAAAAACTCGCTCATCATCCACAGGAGGAACATCGCGTATATCTGAGGGCTCTGGATGAGCTTTGCGGCGTTGAGCACGTTCACGTACCCATGGCCGTTGGGCGCACATTGCATCCAGTCGGCAAGATTGAGCGCAGGCTCGCCGAAGAACACGTTTCCGCCTTGGTCCTCAACCGCGATGAGCTCGCGCAAAATGGCGCCCACCGATTGCGACGAAACCTTGCCGTAGGACGTCTCGTATTCCTTTGCATGCTCAGCAACATAGTTGAGCATTGCACGAAGGTCTTTGAGGTCAATGAGCAGCATCTGCTTGTCGTCGGCCACGCGGAATACGATGTTGAGTACGCCCTCCTGCGCCTCGGTCAAACCCAGCAGGCGCGACAGCAGCGTGGGGCCCATGTCGGAGACGGTGATGCGCACCGGAATTCCCTCGCCGCCCAGCATATCCCAGAAGCGGCACGGGCATCCCTCGAGCGAAAACCCCTCTAGGCCAAATTTTTCAACGCGCTTCTTGATATTTTCGGAGTCCTCGCCCGCCTGGGCCATGCCGGTCACATCGCCCTTAACGTCGGCCATGAACACGGGCACACCGGCCTTGGAAAAGCCCTCGGCCATCACTTTGAGCGTGACGGTTTTGCCCGTGCCCGATGCTCCGGCGATCAGCCCGTGGCGGTTCGCCTGGTTAAGCAGCAGGTTGACGGGAACATCGCCTACGCCCATCCAAATCTTGCCCTCTTGCAGCATATCGTCTCCTCGCATTGCACATTCTTTACAGCAGAGCCACGATACGCAAACGAACGTCGCCCGCGCAGACGGCGGGCGACGTTCAAGGAGAAGTTCAAGCGGAGAGGGCGCAGAGCGAGGCCTTTATCGAGCAATGAGCTCGCTCAACCGCAAGGCGGCCCTTTTGGCGAGTTCAAAACCCGGGGCCTGGCTTGTCGGCCGCCACACGCTTCACGCGTCTGATTCGCTCGACATGTCACCGACAAGCGCCTCGCCGCGCCTGGTATGAGGCACGGGCTCAATCGCACGCGCACCATCAGGCAGCACCGAAAAGCGAAGGGTCAGGCAGGCATCGTCAGACGCCTCGGGAAATTTGTCGCCCCATTCCACCAGGCTCACCCCATCGCCCTCCGTGATGCCCCAATAGTCTATATCGTCCAGCTGGCTTGCATCTTCCAGCCTATACAGGTCGAAATGATACAAAGGCAGACGCCCGCCATGGTACTCGCACACCAGGTTGAATGTGGGGCTGGTTGGCACATCGGGCGCACCGAGACCCGCCGCAACCCCCTGCGTGAAGTGGGTCTTCCCGGCGCCCAGATCCCCCACCAGCAAAATGACATCACCGGGTTGCACCTGCTGCGCCATACGGCGCGCAAGCTCCTGGGTTTCTTCTACGGAATGGCTGACGAACTGCATAGCCCCTCCTGTATGCTCCTTGCGCAATACTGTCATAAAAAGAAAGCTAGTATAATTTAGATACTAGCTTTCTTATCAACTCTTTTTCTAAAGCAGTGTTTATTACAGTTGGAACCCGTAAGCTTCAAGCACCTTCTTGGGCACCATGAAGCGCACGGTCTTTTCGGGGTCGACCATCTGGCACACTTCGACGTTTCCGCACAAGCTGAACAGCATCACCAGGTCAGCAGGGTCTTTTCCGGTGCGGTCCGCCACCAGGTCAACCATGCGGTGCACGGCGCCGTCTGCCGCCGCATCCAACGACTCCGCGGAATAGATCACGCCAAACTCGTCCGCGTTCTCGATAAGCGGGGTATCGATGGAAAGCTCCGGCAGCGCCGTGAGCGTAACCGTGGCATGGCCAGCCGCCTCGGCGCCGGACACGCTCACTTCGCCGTCGCCCATCACAGCATGCATATCGCCGCAGCCGAACAAGGCACCGTCGACCGCCACCGGGAAATACAGCGTGGCACCGGGAGCGACCTTGGTGTTGTCCATGTTGCCGCCGTGTGCGCCGGGCGTGCCGCAGTTCGCAGGATCGCCCGCCGGGGCAACGCCGATGACGCCGATCATGGGGCGCAGGGGCAGCTGCACCTTGTCATCCCACGTCAGCATGCAGTTCTCGATGGAGCACACACGCTTGCTCCATCCGTCCAGGCGGTCGCCGTACACGCCCTCGTCCTTACCGGTGCAGCATATGACCGTGCCGTCGAACGCAAGAGATTCGATCTCGACCTTGAGCGCGCCGCCTGCCTTGGCGCCTTCCACATAAATCGGGCCGGTAGCAGGATTGATGGCGTCCCAATCGATGTTGTCGATCTCGTCATCCGGCATCTGAATCTGGTTGCCGAAGCAGTCCTTTGTACGGATGGTCACCGTTTCGCCGGACGGCACGGTAAGCGCCGGCTCAAGATCTTTGCTGAACGCGTAGAACACTTTCGAATCCGACAGGTACGGGAAATCCATAGGCGCCTCCAATCGATTGGGGATGATTGGCACCATGATACCGCGCCCACCGCCTGTACGCGACCGAACCGCGGCAATTCCACTCCCCAAAATGCAACGATGCCGCCCCGAAGGACGGCATCGTTGCGACAACCGATTCGGCTTTTCGTACGTGTGTCTCCATCGAGAAACAATACGAAACGATAGAGAAACTCGAAACCACACGGAATCGGAACGAAACAGCGAGGCCCGTTCTCGCACCGGAGATTCGTGGGTTCGCAGGGGCGCCGCGTATGGCATACGCAAGCCCCTGGGAACGCGCGAAGATTCGGTGCGAGAACGGGCCGCAGCGTCAGGACGTCTCATGCGCCCGTTTCGCCGTTCGGCAGAACGGCGAAACTACAAAGTGAAATCCTCTTCGCCGTTGAACACCTTGAGGGCGTCTTCCACGGAGTAATCGGCCAACGTGATAGCGCTGATGGCCTTGGTCAGGCGCACTGCCTCGTCCAGGCTGCGCTGATGGATGTTACGGCCGGTAGCATTGCCGCACGCGCCGCCCACGTGAATCTGGTCATGCAGCTGCGTGAGGAACGTCTGGGCATCCACTGTGGAGCCGCCTGCACACACCAGACCGGTGCGACCGGCGGCCTTGGAGGCAATCGACAGGTTCTCGGCGGAGGTGGAGTCCTCGCACGCCTTGGGCGGATTCACCTTCACGAAGTCCGCGCCCAGGCACAGCGCCACACCGGCAGCGCCCGCAATCAGCTCGGGAGCCTTTTCGTCGGTAACTGCCTTGCCGCGCGGATAAATCCACAGCACCACCAGCAGACCGTTCTCATGCGCCTCAGCGATGAGCTGGCCGGCCTCGGACATCATGGCAGCCTCGTACTCGCTACCCAGATAGATGGTGTAGCCCAGGCCCACCACGTTTACGCCGTTCTCGCGCATGGCAAGCACGGTCTCCAGGTCATGCAGCTGCGGGCTGTAGGGGTCGCTCTGGGCGGTCTTTACCAGATTGGTCTTGGAGTTCATCTTGACCAGGTAGTTGATCTCGGGGTAATCGGCGGCATAGCGCGCGATAAGACCGCGCTGGCCGGCGAGCACGCCGCACACGCCCTGGGAACCGATCTGGAACAGATGCTCGGGATCGAGGTCGGCGATATCGATGCCCTCGCCATAGAAGTCGCCGTTCATATGCTCGATCTTCTGATCGCAAGCGAACAGCATCAAACGACCGGTGCCGTGCGTGGCGGCCATGTAGTTGTCGATGTACGTTTCGCGAGCGTCGGCCGCGACGTCGACGGGCACCTTCACCTGATCACGGGTGATCTTGGGCATGGCTTTCCTCCTAAGAGACGGTTTTACTTGGGCGCGCCCCCCAATCGGGCTGTTGTCCGACATCGAAAGCCTTTGCATCGATGAACGATTCAGGCATGCGAACAAAGCATACGGGCACGCGACGAAATCAGTTTAGCCGAAAAGAATCGACCATCTTTCCAGTTTTACGGAAACGGCGCGTTGGGGCCGCAAACGAAGGGAAGCCCCCGAAATCGGGGGCCTCCGTGGAGGGGAAAAGGCTCTTGCCCGCGACGGATGCCGCGAATCGGCTTCTCGGAAGGAGTTTGCCTACTCGGCGGATCCTTCGGCCTGCAGCGCCGCGACGACCGCCTTGCCGGAAACGAGGCCGGAACCGGCGTTGGGCGAAAGGTCGCTGCCGGAGTCGGGGGTGGTGGAGCCGCAGCAGTAGACGTTGGCGATTGGGTTGCCGCTGCCGTCGACCAGCTGGCTGTCGGTCGCGATCTTCAGGCCGCCATGCGTCTTGTAGCGGAAAGGAGCATGCTTGAAAGCATAGTAGGGAGCTTCGAGCTTCTCGAGGAAGAGCTTCTTGCCAAACGCCTTGTCCTCGCCGGCATCGACGTATCCGTCATACTCCTCGAAGGTGGCCTTGAGGTTCTCAGCGGGAACCTCCATGGCCTTGGCCAGCTCGTCGAGGGTCTCGCAGGGGCCGACCAGCTTGTCGGCATTGCCCTTCATGTTCAGCTCGACGTTCCACTTCTGGGAGCCGTTGATCAGCTGGCTGTCGAAGATCTGCCACCAGAATCCGAGGCCCATCTGGCCGGCGGCGTCGGGAGAATCATGGGACTGGTCCTCGTTGATGAAGCGCTTGCCCTGGGGAGTTACCTGCACGTTGCGGCCGAAGTAGCCCCAAACGGTGACCTGCGCGAGGTCGCTCATCAGGTTGGCATGCATGTCCATGTGGGCATAGGTGCCGCCGATGGAGCGGCAAAGCTCGTGACCCTCGCCCATCGAGTACACGGTCAGCGGGCACATGCGAGCCTGCTCGGGGAAGTACTCCGAAACCATGACCTGGTTGCAGGAGAAGCCGCCCGTAGCGATGATAATCTTCTTCGCCTTCACGTCGACGATCTTGTCGTTGGTGGGATCGACGAAGCGCATGCCGATGACGGTCCCCTCGGAATCGACGATGAAGTTGGTCGCCTTGCGATTCAGCTCGATCACGGCGCCCTTCTCCTCGAGGCCGTTGACGACAGGAGTGAGGACGGCGGTCATGTCGCCCAGGCCGCGGCCGGGAAGCAGCATGGAGGTGGGGGCGCCGGTGTCCTTGTAGTCATCGAGGGGCTGGAACTGGGCGCCGTAATCGGCCTCAACGCGATCGGCCCACTCGGTCTGATAGAGGTAGACGTTCTTCTTGTATTCCATGTCGTCGGTCTCGCCCTTTTGCTCGAGAACGGGAGCATACTTCTCCCACTTCTCGGCGGGGTCGCCCTCGATGCCAGCGCGTTTCTGCGCCTGGGAGCCGGCGATGTTCATGACGCCGCAAGCCATGAAGCTCTCTCCGCCGTAGGTGTCGCGCTTGTCGGCGAGCATGACCTTGTAACCCGCCTCGACCGGATCCATGGCGGCGGACAGGCCGGCGATGCCGGTGCCGACGATCAGAACGTCGGTCTCCTCGCTGAACTCGATGGGCTGGTAGCCCACGAGCGAATCGCCCTCGGCGGCGGCGCTGCCGCCGTTGGAAGCGCAGCCCACAAGAGCGCTGCCCGCGACCAGCACCGCGCCAGACGCGATCGCACCCTTGAGGAAGTTGCGGCGATTGAGCGTTGTTTCCATAACAGTCCCTCCTTTTTCTCGACGCCTTCCCTAATCGGCGTCCGAAGATGCCGCAATAGTGCTCCCTTTCCCCGAAAAGCGAACCGTACAAAATGGACTGTTTTGCATAATGCCTGTTCAATTGCTATTTCAATTGAGAAGGTTACGCTTCCCCGACGCGCACGAAGCAAGGCCGGCCAACGACCCGCTTCAAATTGGAGGGGCTTTTGCGGAAAGGAAGAGGCGTCTCAAAGCAACGTAGACGCTCCTTTCCAATACGTTTCGTGCCCGCCTCGCGTACAATGTCCCTATTGAATCGAGGGAGGGGACCACATGGCGAAGTGCACCGACGCTTTGAAGAACACCTATGCGCTTGGAATCGCGATTGCCATGATCGCGGGCTACGGCCTGCTGCGCTCGGCGAACTCGGGAATCTACCTCTCCCGCTTCTCGCTCGTGGACAGCTCGTTCATCTTTATGACCGATCTCGCGTTCAACGTGACTTCCGCATCAGTGACGGTTCTTTGCGCCGCGGCGATTGCCGTCCTCTCCGCCCGAGGGCATCTGCCGAGTTTCTCCATACCCATCTGGCCGCCCGCCCTTCTGCTGGTCCTCTGCGGTCTTGCCGCCTCGACAGGAGCCTTCGATGCGCTTCCCCCGGTCGAGGGGCACATCGCATCGGCGGCAATCTTCGCCGTCGGATCCACGCTGCTTTCGCTCGCCTGGATAGAGCTCTTCGCCTTGGAAAGGCCGATAGATGCGGTCGTGCATATCGCATGCGGGACCCTTGTCGGCGTCGTCGCGCGCTACGCCTTCTCCAACATGCCCGCCCCCTTCGGAACCATCGAGACCCTTTTTGCCGTTCTGGCGGGTGCCGCGCTTCTCGCCTATGCGAGAAAGGCGCTCCCTCCGACCCTCGGAGACGAGGCCGTTACCCCCGAGATACCCGCCAGCAGGACATCTCGCTTCCGCGCTTTCGACGAGATAAGCGACACCCTGATCGCGTTTTGCGTGCTCGAGGCGGTCGTCGGGCTCGTCAACAGCTTCATGCTTGCCGCTGGGATGCATTTCGAGGGATCGGGAGGCGTGCCCCACGTCGCCATGACGGTCGCCGCCATCATCTTCGGCGTCTTCGCATTCGTAACGCACCGCGCCCCCAAGGCGTCGACCGCGTTTCGCATCGCGTTCCCCATCATCGCCGCGATGGTGGCATTCGTCCCGTTCATGAGCGAGGGATACTCCCGCATGTTCAGCACCCTCCTGCTGTTGAGCTACGATTTCATGGCGATTCTCATCACCTACCAGGTGGCACGCGCGGCGAACAAGCACCGCGTCTCCTCCTACGAGCTCCTCGGAATCAGCTCCGCCGCGGCGAGCGCATGCCTGCTCGGCGCCCTTCTTCTGGGCTATACCTTCGGCCAGGGCGATGCGCAGAAGGTTTCGGCATCGATGCGCTTCCTGGTACTGGGCTGTGCCGTGATCTACCTTCTCGCCATGGCGCTCGTCTTCTTCTCGCGCGACAGGCGGCGCAAGCATGGAACCCCGAGAAGGGTCGGGGCACCCGAGTCCGCATCAAACGCATCAGAAGAAGTAAAAACGAAAGCCCGATCGACGAAGGGAGTCGACGACGCCCCGGAAGCACAAACTCCGAACGAGGAGACCCATCCGTCGGTCGAGCGTATATGCGACATGCTGGCCACCGATCACAAGCTCACCGAACGCGAAACCGAAGTGCTCGCCTACCTTGCCCGCGGTAGATCAAATACCTACATCGCCGAGGAGCTCTGCCTTTCCCCCACCACCGTGCGCGGGCATATACGCAACATCTATACGAAGCTCGACGTCCATAAACGTCAAGAGCTCATCGATCTGTTCGAGTAGCTCGGGTGGCATCCCAAACGCATGGAGGACGGCCGGCATGCCGAAAAGCACACCGGTTTTCACAAAGTCAGCCGCGAAACAAGAACCATCCGTCCTGCATGCCTATACGTAGGGAATAGAGGGGAAATCCGGTTCGAGCGCCCGCTTGAACTCATATGAAGAAACGCGGCCGGTTATCCGTCGGACCTCCTCGGCATCGTATCCCGCGGCGATGAGCGCCGAGGCATCCATCCCCCGCTCGACATGGTCAATCAGAATCCTATCGAGCTCGGCATACGACCCCAGCGTATCTTCGTCTTTCTGTCCCGGCGCGAGTTCCGCGCTCGGCGGCTTGACGAGGACGTTCTCCGGGATGGGAGGCGTCATCCCCTTCCTCGCAGCACTCTCGTTGAGCCAGCGGCAGACCGCGAACACGTCGGTCTTGTACAGGCCGCCGATGGGGGCGTATGCGCCGGCCGTATCGCCATAGAGCGTGGAGTAGCCCATCATGGCCTCGCTTTTGTTGCCCGTGTTTACCATCATCCAGCCGTGCGCGTTGGAAAGCGCCATGAGGACCACCATGCGGCAGCGCGCCTGCGTATTCTCGGCGGCCAGCCCGGTGAACGACGCGCAATCGGCGGCACAATGGGGACCGAGCACATGGGCGAACGCCTCATAGGGCTCCACGATAGAGACGCGTTCCACATGCAGGCCCAGATTGCGGCCGAGTTCCTGCGCATCCACGAGCGAATGCTCGCTGGAATACGGGCCGGGCAGCATGTAGCCATGCACATGATCAGCGCCGAACGTGTCAACGCACATGCAGGCAACAAGGCTCGAGTCGATTCCGCCAGAAAGCCCCAGCACCACATCGGTCGCGCCAATGCCCGCGGCAAAATCACTCAAGCCGTCTACGCATATGCGGTATTGATCCTCGGGAGTCATGATCGGTCCTTCCTCGTCGTCGTTATTTCGGTCATTGTAGCGTGCGCGGATTGCAAGGCGATTACGCGGCTTACGGCTACAAAAAAGAATCCGCCGACCAAAGGCCGGCGGAAACGATAGTGCGCAGCGATTCGTGCGCTAGGCCTCCTGCATGGCACGGATTTTGGCGCGCAACCAGTCAGCCCAAGCATCGACGCCTTGCCCCTTGGTTGCGGCGATGGGAAAGATAGGAGCCTTGGGGTTGAGCTGCTCCACGGCGTCGCGGAACGCCTGCTCGTTGAAGTTGAACACGCTCATGGTATCCACCTTGTTCAGAATGATGGCCTCGGCCACCTGGAACACGCCGGGGTATTTCAGCGGCTTGTCATCGCCCTCGGGCACCGAAAGAATCATCACCTTAGCGCCCTCGCCCAGGTCGAAATCGGTGGGGCACACCAGGTTGCCCACGTTTTCCACGATAATCAGGTCGAGGCTGTCCAAATCGAGGGCATTCACCGCGCGGCGAATCATATCGCTCTCGAGATGGCACGCGCCGCCGGTATTAATCTGCACCGCAGCGATGCCCTGGGCGCTGATGCGCTCGGCATCCACGTTGCTGGCGATGTCGCCCTCGATGACGGCAATGTTGAACTCATCGCGCAGCGCCTCGATGGTGGCCAAAATGGTAGAAGTCTTGCCGCTGCCGGGGCTCGCCAAAAGATCGAGCACGAACACGCGCTTCTCCTTGAACAGGTCGCGGTTCTCGCTCGCAATGCGATCGTTCTTGTCGAGAATGGGCTGATGCAGATCTATTTTCATGACGATTTCCTTTCGGTTTCTTCCTCATCATCAGGAATGTCGACCTCGATGCTGTCGATGCGCAGCTCCTTGCCTTCGAGCAGCTCGGCAAAGCCGCCGCATTCGGGACACACCACATGATAGCGGTCATGATTGAACACAAGGCCGCACTCGGTGCAGCGGCTCTTGGGGTGCACCATGGTGATGTCGAGCTGCGCCCCTTCGAACAGAGGATCCTGCTCGCAAAGCGCTTCGAAGGCAAACTGGAGCGCATCCTCGATCGCCTCGGTCATCACCCCCACGGAAAGCGACACCTTGAGCACTTTGTCGGCGCCGGCGTTGCGCGCGGCCGCGCCCACGCTCTCAACCACGCCGGTCATGATTCCAAGTTCGTGCATGCAGATGTCCTTTCGCCCTGACGACGCATAGCGCCGCCCGCTTCACGCACCCAACGAGCCAGTGGCATGGGCCGTTTTCGTTCCTGCATGGTATAGCAGAAATGGGAGCAACACGCTCACCTATCCCTCATTCGGTTCGAAAACTCCGCAGAGCGTACGGCAAACACGCACAGAGAGCAATGACGCAGCTTCTCGCATGACCTATCGCCCAAGGAAACGTCTCACATCCTCGTCGTGCCCCATGTCGAAAAGGCGATTCGCCTCGGCAACCATGCGCAATCTGCCGTTCAGCACTACTCCCACGCGATCGGCAAGCTGAACAGCTTCGTTAAAATCATGCGTCACCAGCACGATAGTGCAATCAAACCGCTGATGTATGTCGCGCAGAACGGCATACATGCGCTGCTTCGTCGTAGGATCGAGTGCCGAGAACGGCTCATCCAGCAAAAGGATCTCGGGTTCCAGCACAAGCGCGCGGGCGAGCGCGGTGCGCTGCGACTCTCCCCCGCTTATGATACCGGGATAGCGATCGGCAATGTGCGCTATGGAAAACAGCTCTAGCTGGCAGTCGACCCGATGCTTAATCTCGTCGGAAGAAACACCGTGCATACGCAGGCCGTATGAAATATTTTCGCGAACGGTCATGTGGGGGAACAGCGCGTAATCTTGATACACGACGCCAAGGCTACGATGCTGCACGGCAACTTCGTCAACATCCATGCCATTGAGAACAATATGGCCTTCATCAAACGGAAACGCGCCCGCAATAGCCTCCATGAGCACGGTTTTGCCCGAGCCCGTTTCCCCCAGGATGGCAAATATCTCCCGGGGATTGATGGACAAACCGCCGACCGTAAGCGTGAAATCGCCACGAGTCACGCGAAGATTCTCGATTCTTACGCTTCCCGCCATAGTCAGCCCTCCATCGAGCTGCGCCCCGTCCGAGCGAAGCGCCCCTTGCGCCTTTTGCCGCCGTCCACACGCGAAACGCCAGCCGGCCGGTTGAGCACGTTGGCAACCACCAGCGTCGCGGCAGAAAGAATAAGCATGATCATGGCGGTGGCCATAGCGGTTTCGTTATTGCCGGTCGATATGCTCAGATAGATACTTCCGGGAAGCGTCTCGGTCTTCATGCGCGTGACGCCTACAAGCATGAGGGTCGCGCCGAATTCACCCATGCCGCGAGCCCATGTGAGCACGAGCGTGCTGATGAGCGCGTTGCGACATTGGGGCAGGATTATAGTGCGAAACACGTCGCCCGACGAAGCACCCAGCGTTTTAGCCACGAACTCCATCCTGGGATCGATGTCGGCGAAAGCAGTGCGCACCATGCGGATGGCAAACGGCAGATTGACGATAAGCTGCGCGAAAACGATGCCCGTCGGCTCGAACACCACCGCAAATCCCACCTCACGCAGCGCTTTTCCGATAGGAGATGAAAAGATAAGAAGCAACGCAAAGCCCAAGAGGATATATGGCAACGATAGCGTGAGCTCCATCAGAACCTCCGCAACGCGTTTGAACGGCATCGCGGTTCGCGACAGAGCATATGCAGTAGGCAAAGCAAGCGCAACGCATATCACCGTAGATATACTCGATGTGACAACGCTCATTCGCAGCGAGAACAACACCTCGTCAGACGAAATGGCCTCGCCGAAATGGGCAACGCCGCCCGCCACAATGGCAAGAATGGCGCTTCCGATGAAAAGAAGCACCACACCCGCAACAAGAATTGCACAGACGGAGAACGCGTCATATTCCGCTCTGCGCCGAAGCGCGCAGCGCCGGCGGGACGCTTCGCGCATGCCGCCGGCACTATCATGCGAGATGAGGCTCATTGACTACTGAACCCGCTCGTAGCCGTATTTCGCCCAGATGTCCCAAGCGGTGTCGGTCTGCAGAAAATCGCTGAATGTCTGCACAGCCGCGGAGTCGGAAGCGCAAGTCAGCGTTGCAGAAGGAATCGTCTTCACGAAAGCATCAAGATCGGTGGTCTCCACAATGGAAACGCCATCGCCCGTAACGTTCTCTTTCCACACGATACCTGCATCGCCTTCGCCGTTGGCAAGTGCGGTGGAAATCTGCGGAGCCGTGGTGGTCGTGGTGATAACGCCGGCATCCATAAGCTGATCCCAGAGGTTCAGCTTGGTCAAAGCGCTCTGGGCAATTTTGCCGATGGGTGTCGCCTCGGGGTCTCCCGTCAGAACGCGATCAGCGTTCGCAAGGTCGGCAAGCCCGGTGATGTTTTTGGGATTGTCGGCAGGAACTGCAAGAACCGGAATGTGCTTAACCAGATCAGTCTGCTGAGCAACGTAATCCTGAACCGGTTTCAGCTCTTCTGCCGATCCGGCAATGAAGAAATCGCCCTGCTCGGTGGTAGAAATCTGCGTTTGAATTTGCGCGGCATTCGCGTACGTCACGTTCATCGTGCAGCCCGTCTCCTGCTGAAAGGCGTCGGCGATTTCCTGGAAGGGTTCGGTCATGCCAGCCCCGCAGTAAATATTGAGCGTCTCGCCCTCAAGTGAAGATGTCGATTCCGTTTCCTGGGCGCTTTCCTGGCCACCCTGGGCTTGTTCCTCCTGCACCGACTGGGATGAGCATCCGGCAAGTACAAGGCCCAGCGCACAAGCTAAAGCGCCGGCCGCAACCATCGTGAAAAGACGCCCCCAGCGCGATTTCAGACTGGTTTTTTCAGACTGATTCCTCATGTTCCCTCCTTACGACATTTCCATGAGTGCACTTATTATATCTGCATAAGAATATTTCTGCGATAGATAATATTTACATTTGAGTCTATTTTTGTTTAAGAATAATTAGAGATGCGCCTGCCGGAAACCCGGAAGATGGTGCGAGGAATCGAAAACCGCGAGCAGCACAGGAGCTGAATCGCCAAATCCAACGCAGGAATCTAAATACAAAAAAGCGCCCGACGCAAGTCGGACGCTTTGCTTTTCAGCCAAGAAGCCTCTATGGTGCGATTGCCAACCAGGCTATTCGTCATCGCTATCGAGACGCTTGCGAATTTTGTCTTTCGTGGCGGACCACTCCTCCTGCCACTCGGCCTCTTCGCGAGCCTCGCGCTCCGCCTCTTCCTTCTGCTGCTTCACGCGCTTGCCCAGTACCAGGCGAGCAATCAAGAGGCTGGCCTCATACAGCACCACCATAGCAGCGAACATCAGCAGCATGGTGATCGGCGAAGCGTCCAGCGTGACCATAGCGGAAATGACCATGAGCACGATGTACACGGTGCGCCAAGATTCGCGCAGCTTGGCATACGGAATGATCTCGAAGATGACCAGATAGAACACAATCAGCGGCAGCTCGAACGCAAAGCCGAAGGCGATCTCGAAGTTGATGAACACGTCGATCCACGCCTTGGCGTCGGGGAACACCTGGGCAAAGCCAGCGCCCTGCTCGGTGAGCCACTGAACCGCAGGGTTCAGGATGAACAGGTAGCAGAACACGGTGCCCGCAATGAACAGCGTCACGCCCGCGGCAAACGTGGGGATGAACCACTTGCGCTCGTTGGGCTTGAGGGCAGGCAGGAAAAACGCCAGGACCTGCCACAGAATGATGGGAGCAGTGGCGACGACGGCCGACCACAGCGCCACCTTGAAGCGCACCGTGAAGAAGCCGAACACGTCGAAGATGTTCAGCGCGATGAGGCCCGCGTCATCGTGGGGCAGGTACTCCGCCGCAGGCTGCAGCAAGAACTGGATGATGGTAGGCGTAGCGGGATAGAAAACGCACATGGCGATGAACAGCGCCGCCACGATGCGCACCAAGCGCATACGGAGTTCGCCCAGATGGTCGAACAAAGGCATACGTGCCGGACCGATAGGCATTAGTTCTCCTCCTTCTGGGCAGTGGCGGACGCATCCGCGGAGGTCTCGGATTCAGCAGAAGCCGCGGGGGGCTCGGCAGACGAGGCGGCATCGGCCTTCTTCGCAGCCTTCTTCACGGGCTTTTTGGCGCCCAGAAGCTCATCGGCAAGATCGCGCTCGGCGGCCTGCTTGGCTTCTTCCTCGGCGGCGACCTTGGCGGTGGCTTCCTTGCGGGCCTCCATCACCTTTTCGTGCACCTTGGTAGGCGAAGGCTTGGCGGCAGCAGTCCCAGCGGCACCAGCAGCAGCGGCGGCAGCTTCCTTCTCCTTTTCTGCCGTAGCGGCAGCACGCGCCTCTTTGGCAGCCTCGTTAGCAGCCTCGCGCTTCTTTTTGTCCTGACGCTCTTTATCGTACTTGGCCTTGCGAGCGGCGAAGGATTCCTTCTTCTCCACCTTCTGCTTGTTTTCCTTGTCGATGGCGTCGAGCGGGTTTTTCACCGGATCTTTGCTCAGCGGGTCGTAAATCTCGGTTTTGACGACCTTGTTCATCTCGTCCTGCGCGCTGCGGAACTTCTGCACGGCCGCTCCAATGGTCTTGGCAAGCTGTGGCAGCTTATCAGGGCCAAAGATGAGAAAGCCAAAGAGCAGGATGAGGAAAAGTTCGAATCCACCTATACCGAACACGTTCTACCTCTCACGTCATACTGCGGTTTGCGGTTTGCGCAACGCTAGCGGGCGCACTACGCCCCTAGCGAATAACTGCGCTATCTTACCACAGCGTTTCGCGGTGGGGCTCCCCAATTACGCACCGTTACGCATCGCCCGCAATTCCGCGCATACGTGCCCCGCATATATAAAGTCAGCGAGAGCCCGTATCGACTGCCCGGCCAGGATTCCCCACGCGACAGAGCATCCCCCGCCCGAAGCGGGCGCTCCTGCGTGATAAATCATCCCGCCCAAAGCAGGCGCTCCTACGCGACAGGGCATCCCCGCCCGAAGCAGGCGCTCCTACGCAACACAGCCCTTCCATGAGCTGGTCGAATCGACGATCGAGCACGTGATAAGACACGTAACCCCCTGAAAATCGGGGTTTCAGGGGGTCGCGAAGTATATAGGATTATGTACAGCGCTGACCAGGCCTTATTCAACCCAAAAGGCGTGGCTGCTTTACATCTTGGACTAAACTCTCGAAAGCCTTGCCGCAAAGCATCGGCTCAAAGCCCTACAGCGCCTTCACGCCACGCTCGCCGGTGCGAATGCGGATGCATTCCTCGATGGGCGAAACGAAAATCTTGCCATCGCCCACTTCGCCGGTACGCGCGGTGCGGCAGATGAGGTCTACCACCTCGTCCACTTTGGCATCCTCCACCACCATCTCAATCTTCACCTTTGGCAGCATGTTCACGATGACCTCGCTGCCTCGGTAGTATTCCTTCCAGCCATGGCTGTTTCCGCAGCCTTGCACCTGTGAGAGCGTCATGCCCTTCATGCCCTGCCCGAGAAGCGCCTCCTTGAGCGCTTCGAGCTTGGCGGGGCGAATGATTGCTTCGATCTTTTTCATGGTGCATCTCCTAGTCTCTTCAAAAGGCGATTTGCTTCGCATGCGCCAAGTCCTTAGGCGCCGGGGAGCAGCAACCGCTTTTCCTACGATTGAGCCGCGCACCCAGCACCCAAGAACGCCGGGCTGCGGACGACCTGCGCAAAGCATCGCGCCTCGCGCCCTGCCCCATATGTCCGCAGCCTCTTACAGCGCATGAACGTTAATCCAAGCCGTTGAACGCCGGGTAAGCGCTTTCGCCATGCTGACGGGCGTCCAGACCCTCGGCCTCTTCATCGACGGACACGCGCAGACCGCCGAACAGGGCCTTAATGACAAGTCCGATAATCGCGGATGCCACGGCAACGAACACGACCGTCACCAGGATGCCTTCGACCTGGGCCAGAAGCAGCGTGGGGTCGCCCGTGTACAGCAGGCCGCCGAAATCGGTCCACGACAGCTCGGGCACGCAGAACACGCCCGTGAGAACGCCGCCTACGATACCGCCCACGCAGTGGCATCCGAATGCGTCGAGAGCATCGTCATAGCCGAGGCGCGGCTTGAGAAACGCGATGGCCGCATAGCAAATAGGCGACACGATAAGGCCCATGACCACAGCAGCCCACACGTCCACGAAGCCAGCGGCAGGCGTGATGACCACAAGGCCGGCAACGATACCCGTGCAAGCACCCACGAGCGTCGCCTTGCCGGTGCGCACGCGCTCCACCAGCATCCAGGAAAGCATGGCGGCAGCGGGAGCGGCCATGGTGTTGAGGAACGCAAGTGCGGCGATGCCATCGGCAGCGAACGCCGATCCGCCGTTGAAGCCGAACCATCCGAACCACAGAAGACCCGCACCCAGAACCACGAAAGGAACGTTATGCGGACGGTAGGACATAAGACCGAACCCGCGACGCTTGCCCAGAAGCAGGCAGAGCACCAAACCGGTGAGGCCGGAGGAGATATGAACCACGTCGCCGCCAGCAAAGTCGAGTGCGCCGATCATATCGCCAATCAGGCTGCCGTCGCCGCCCCAAACCATATGGGCAAGCGGCGCATATACCACCAAGCACCAAACGGCAATAAACGCCATCAGCGCACCGAACTTCATACGGCCCGCCACAGCGCCCGTAACGATGGCCGCCGTGATCATGGCGAACGCCATTTGGAACGCCACATCGACGATAGCCGGATAGGTGTCGTGCGAAATTGCCGTTTCCGCCTCGCTCAGGAGGTTGCTCAAAATGCCCTGACAAAACAGCTGGTCAAAACCACCTAGAACCGGAATCGACCCATCGCCGCCGTATGCAAGCGACCACCCTGCAACCACCCAAAGCACGCCGACGACACCCAGGATGCCTATCGACATGATCATCGTGTTGACCACGTTCTTGCGCCGCGTAAGGCCGCCGTAGAAAAATGCCAATGCTGGCGTCATGAGGAACACCAGCATTGCGCATACCATCATGAAGCCCGTCGTACCCGAATCGAACATTGTCGCCCCTTTCTTCTGCGCCGCAGGTGGCAAGCCGGCGGCGTATCTTTTCATTGCGTAGGAGCGTAGGACTAGTGTTGCAACGCATTGAATTATGAGGGGAACGGGGTCGGCGAACCGCAGGAATCGCTCCAGTTAACTAAAGTGATTCAGACATGAAATATGGAGGAAACGCAAGGTTACCCAGATGAAACGTGGAACCTTGAGCCTGCGACATGGGACACGGCAACAGCGTCGTAAGAAAACACACCTTGGGGCTCAGCGACGCTACCGCAAAAGGGTCTTGGGGGCGCGACGACACTATCGCAGGAAGGGGTTTGGGGGGCACAACGACGCTACCGCAGGAAGGATTTTGGGAACAACGGCAACGACGCTGGAAACGTCTCGGGGGGGGGCGCGGCTTGGGCCATCCGGTCACGAACGAACACCCGAACAGGACAGAAGCGAAAGCCTATGGCCCCGAATAGGGCGAGAATCTGGCGTGCGAATGAAAAAGAACCCGATTTGCTGCAGTTTTCACCTGGTTCGCGAAATAGGGTGAAAGCGAGTACCACTCTGAACAGGCATTATACAGAAGGACCCGACGGGTATACTCGCCGAGTCCTTCTAAAACTGCAGCAAATCGCCATTCGTTGCATTCGCCAAGGCGGTACGGGCGCGCGATAGCGTGAAACGAGCGTACGCCAACGCGATCCGGCTGCGCGCCAGAGTGAAACGAGCACGCGCCGACACGGTGCAGGCGTGCGCCAACGTGATGCAGGGCGCTTGCCAGCCTAGTGCGGGGTACTCGCCAGCACGGTGCGGCATTTCTCAACGTGCGCAACGGATTCGCAGCGCGGTACGGACGCGGGCCAACGCAGGATTTAGTTCACCCAGAGGTATCCTGCGCCGCGCACGGTTTCCAGATGCTGCGCCATCTCGGGGCCCAGCTTGGCACGCAGGCGTCGCACGTGAACATCAACCGTGCGGCTGCCGCCATAATAGTCGAAGCCCCACACCTGCGACAGCAGCACCTCGCGCGAGTAAATGCGCCCGGGGTGCGTGGCCAAAAACGACAGCAGCGCGTATTCCATAAACGTAAGGTCAATGGGCTCACCCGCAACTTTTACCTGGTAGGTAGCAAGGTTGATGGTCATCGAACCCACGTGCACGAAATCGGCGTCGGCCGTGGCCTCGCCCGGCCACAGAAGCCTGCGGCAACGCAGCTTCATCTCTTCATCCGATGCCCCTGACGACGCAAAATCCAGCGCTACCTGCATAGGAAGGCGCAGGGTTTCGATGTCGCCCTCGTCCACCACCAAAAACAGCGCCGCCTGCCCGCCCGTAAGCGCCTGCGCAAGGCGTGCGATATCGCACGACCCGTCGGTGTCGTCCACAACCAAAAGATCGGCATCCAGATTGCGGCCCATGGAAATCACCTGGCTAATAGGCGCCTTGAGCACGCGCACCTCGGCATCCATCGAGGCGAACAGCGTGGCAGCATGCTCGGGCGTCACCGTTCGTCCGCAAGAAACTAAGATGGTCTTCGAATGCATGGTTTCGCCTCCTTCCTGCTACAGCGTCGCCAGATAGCGATCGATTTCCCATTGCGTCACATGTGCGCGGTACTGCTCCCACTCGGCACGCTTGTTTTCCACGAGCCACGCATGAGCAGCCTCGCCCAGTACCTCGCGCATGAAATCCGACTTCTCGAACGCGTCCACGGCGCGCGAGAGGTCGGTGGGCAGCGCGGCGATTCCCAGCTCCTCGCGCTGCGCGGTGGAAAGCTCGAACGCGTTTTCCGTGAGCGGCGCCGGCAGCTGGAGGTTCTCCTCGATACCGCGCAGACCGGCGGCGATGAGAGCCGAAAGCGCCAGGTAGGGGTTCGCAGCCGAATCGACGCTGCGCACAGCCACGCGCGTGGAGTTGCCCTTGGCGGGCTTGTAACGCGGCACGCGCACCATGGCCGAGCGGTTGGAATTGCCCCAGCAGATATGCGTAGGACAGCAGAAGCCCGACACGATGCGCTTGTAGGAATTCACGTACTGGTTGGTGACCAGGGAATACTCCGGAGCATACTTCAAAAGGCCGGCGATATAGCGCTTTGCCACCGACGAAAGGCCAAAGCCCTCGGGGTCGTCGGCGTCGAAGAAGGCGTTGCCGGTGCCGTCGAACAGCGACATATGCATATGCATGCCGCTACCCTGCTCATGTTCGAGCGGCTTGGGCATGAACGTGGCATACAGGCCGCGCTCGCATGCCGTTTCCTTGATTACCAGACGCGAGGTCATCACGGCGTCCGCCGCGGCAAGGGCATCGCTATAGCGCAGGTCGATTTCCTGCTGCGCAGGCGCCGATTCGTGGTGCGAATACTCGACGGGGATGCCCATCTGTTCAAGGGTGAGCACGGTGTCGCGGCGCAGATCGGCAGCGTTGTCGAGCGGGGCAAGGTCGAAGTAGCCGCCTCGGTCGATGGGCTCGGGCGCCTCGTCGCTCTTGAAGCAGAAGTATTCGATGGCAGTGCCCACATTGACCGAATAGCCCATGTCGGAAGCCTTATCCAGCACGCGCATGAGGATCTGACGAGAATCGCCCGCCGCAGGGGCGCCGTCGGGCGTGCGGATATCGCAGAACATACGCGCCACGCCATTGTTGGCGGGACGCCACGGAAGCATCTGGAAGGTGGAGGGGTCGGGATGCGCCAGCATGTCGCTTTCCTGCAGCGGAGCCAGGCCGTTTACGCTCGCACCATCAAAACCCACACCCTCTTCGAAGGCGGATTCCACATCGGAGGGCGTAATGGCGACGTTTTTCAGGCCGCCCAGAAGATCGGTGAACCACAGGCGAAGAAAACGGATGTCACGCTCTTCGATCTGCTTGATGACGTATGCCTTCGTATCGATCATTGTTCCTCCAACATGCCGGCAGCACTTTATCCGGCTATAGTATCACCTGACGTGAGGTCGTCCGTTTCAGACGCGTTAAGTATCGCCGTCTTATGCCACTCCCAAGCGACGAGCCATGACCTGGTTGGCGGCAAGCTCCTCGGCGTCGTCGAGCGGCTCGAGCCCGATCGCATCGCCGCGGCGCTCGTAGGCGCGCGCAATAAGCCAGTCGGCCACCTGGGGGTTCTTAGGCAGAAGCGGTCCGTGCAGATAGGTGCCGATCAGGTTGCCCTGGTGCACGCCCTCGAAGCCGTCTTGACCGTTGTTGCCGAACGTCTTGCCCAGCACGCGGCCGAGCGGATTCACGCCCGAGCCCAATGTGGTGCGTCCGCCGTGATTCTCGAACCCCACGATCGGCATGTCGCAGATATCGCTTTGGATGACAGCGTTGCCGATCAGGCGCCCTTCGCCGCGCACCGTTTCCATGTCGATGATGCCCAGGCCCTCTACCACCACGTCGTCCATCGCATAGCTGTGCCCCAGGAACTGATAGCCGCCGCACACGGCCAGAAGCGCGCCGCCGTCGGCCACGTAGGCCGAAAGCTCGGACTTGCGTTCCATCATGGCGTCTTTCACGATCATCTGCTCGCGGTCGGCCCCGCCGCCGATGAACACGATGTCGGCACGGGAGAAATCCATCGCGTCGCCCATGCCCACTTCCTGCACTTCCACAGGCAGGCCGCGCCATTCTAGGCGGCGACGTAGGCAGATCACGTTGCCGCCATCGCCATACAGGTTCAAAAGTTCGGGAAACAGATGCACGATTGTCAGAGGCTTTACCGTCATATTAGTTCCCCTCTTTGGATACTTGGTTTCCTTTAGAAACTTCATTTATATTTGAGTCTTGCACTATATTTTGCGCTTTATCGCTTTGAGAATCTTGAATGGAATTCGAAACTTGCTCACTCCAGGGAACATTTCCTGTAGATTCCCATTCAGCATGCAGCTTTTCAAGCTCGCGACGCACTTCGGGCAACGCCGTGTAGTTGGCAATGATGTAAGCGCGTCCATCCTCGGCGCAGGTCGCTTCCATAACCTGAGCGACGTTATCCACAATCTGGGCCTTGATGCCGGCATACTTCAAGCGCACCTGCATGTCGTTCGCGCGGCTGCCGCCCACGAACGCCTTGAGGCCTTCGATATGCGCCCAGTTCTCGAAGTCGATGTCCCAGAACCACGAGACATCGTGCCCGTCGGGGTCGTTGTCGTTGACGAACAAGGCCAGTACGCGTCCCTGCTCCTGCAGCACGATGCGGATGTTCTGGTTGAAGCCGGTGGGGTTTTTGGCCAGATTGGTCATCACGCTGCGCTCGCCGAAGTCGAACACCTGCAAGCGTCCGTTCGTGGGTCGGTACGCCAATACACCCTTTTGGAAACCATCGTATTCCACCAGGAAGGACATCTTGGATGCCGCATAAGCCGCCAGCACGTTGTACACCATGTACACGCCCGTTTGCCCCGTGCGCACCTCGTGCCCATCAATGTCGAACACGAAGCCTTCGGCGGTCGCGCGCACGTTCTCGGCGGCGAACTTCAGCTCGGGCCTGCCCCATCCGCACTCCTTGCAGCGGTATGCGCCCAGCTTGTCATAGTGCACGTATTCGTATTCCAGCACGCCGCCGCACTTCTGGCAGAAGCGGCTGTCGCTCACGCGGTCGGCGGAAAGCCCCAGGTCGCCCTTGATGCCGAACGCAAACGACCTGTTGGACACGCGGTCGGCGATGGCCGCGCACAAGGGGTCGTCGCCGTTGTAGATAAAGATGGTTTCGGGTGTCTTGAGCAGAGCCTCAGCGATCACATCCTGGATGCGGTCGATCTCGCCGAAGCGATCCAGCTGATCGCGGAACAGATTGAGCAGCATGAAATAGCGCGGCTTCACGCGCGGCAGCACGAACTTGGTGTAGAGCTCATCGCACTCGAAGCACGCGATGGGGATGGCAGACCCCGACACCGCCGCAGAGCCCCGCGTTGCGTCTGTTTCTTGATGCGCGCTCGACGAACCCCCTACCGCATGAGATACGCCCGACGATACGCTTGCCGTCTGCGCCTTCCCGGCCTCAGGGCCCGCCAAAAGCGCCGTGACCACGCCGGACTGCAGATTGTTGCCTTCGCGGTTGCACACCAGCCGCCTGCCCGATGTGGCCAGGCAATCGGCGATGAGGTTGGTAGTGGTGGTTTTGCCGTTCGTGCCGCTGACCACGATTATCGGATCAACGCTTTTCGCCAAATCGACCAGCACCAAAGGGTCGATTTTGAGCGCGATCGCGCCGGGGATGTTACCCGCCGTGCGATGCATGAACGTCTCGCCGCCCCAACGAGCGGCACGGCCCGTGAACGCCGCAATCTTCGCACGAATTCCCATGCTCCACCTCGTAGATTCCTGCATTGCATATCGCAGCACGGACGATCCCGGCTGCGCATTGTTTCCAAATATTGCATCATACACGACAAAGCCCCGCGCCATTCTAGAAGACGTGGGGCTTCAACAAACAGGCAGCCAATTACCACCGGCAAGCAAGCGGACCGCTCAACCAGGCAATCGAGCAGGAAGGGCCTTCGCAAAAGCGCTACGAGTCGCGCCGGCCCTCTGGCGCCGCGATGCCGCCTGCGGGCCCTCGATAGCTACACGTGCCGTTCGTGCACATAAGCCAACGCGTTGCGCAAGCGCTCTGGAGGGCGCCGCGAGCAAACGACCGATTCGCCTCGACGGCTTCTTCCTCGCTCTCAACCGGCAGCCAGTCATCCATGCAGTCATCCTCGCGGCCAAAGCCGTGGCGCTCGTCATGCTGATGGATGAGCAACGCGCCACACCTACGGCATCGCACGAGCTCGCGATAGCCCTCGTCCCACTCGTAGTTCCAATGCAGAATCGAGCCGTCCTCCGACCTTGTGCACTCGCCGAAGCGGGCAACCACCTCAAAGTCAAGCGCTCGATACGCCATATTGGGGTCGCGCATGTCGAATGCGCAGCACAGGCGCGCATGCTCGCCGAATCGCTCCATCTGCTCCTCCTCACATATCACGCACCCCAGATTCACGCTGCCGGCGCGCAAAAGCCCACGCGCACCTTCGATGTCCCGCGCACGCAAGCGGCAATGTCGTCGTCGGCAAACACCGCCTCCACCACCTCCGCGGTAATCGCGGACGGCAGGCCATCAACCGCGATGCGCATCTCGCACCGTTCGAATACCGTGCGTGCGAATCGGGCGTTGCCGAACTCCTCGCCCGCATGCGCCGCGGCCTTGTCCAGGGCGGCCTCAAGCGCTTCGCACGCGCCATCGCGCACATCCAGCCCCTCGGCGTGCGCCAGCCGGCACACCACCTGAGCAAGCTCCGCGCCCGAATAATTGGGGAAGTCCAGGTAAAAACCGATGCGGCTGCGCAAGCCTGGATTTACCGAAATCATATCATCCATGGGCTTGGTGTACCCGCTCAAAATCACCACCACATCGGCGCGCTCATCTTCCATGCCTTTCACCAGGGCCGAAAGCGCCTCTTTGCCAAAATCGCGCGGCGATCCGTCCGATGAAGCCAGCTGATACGCCTCGTCGATGTACAGCACGCCGCCTCGAGCGCGCTTCAGGACCGAGCGGACCTTAGGCGCCGTATGGCCCACGTATTCGCCCACAAGGTCAGCACGGTCCACCTCCACGAAGCAGTCGGGCTTGCGCAGCGCCCCCGCTTCGGACAGCATGCGCGCGTAGATGCGGGCCGCCGTGGTTTTGCCCGTTCCCGGAGCGCCACGGAAGCACGCGTGCAGCATGGGAGGAGTCGCCTCGGGGCGCGACGCCTTGACGGCCGCAAACTTCGCCATGTCACGCAAGCGGCGCTTCACATCTTCCATGCCCACCAAATCATCCAGCAGGCTTGCAGCGCTGCGGGGCGCGGGCGCCCCGTCTTGAAGCGGGCGACGTTCGATGGGCTTCGCGGCTCGCGACAAGGGACCGGCGAGCAGATTCGCCAGCGCCAAATCGTCGCGATTGGCAAGGCTCGGCTCGATGCCGCGCAGACCGCGCACGCACCCGAACGCCTGCTCAAGATGTTCCTGCAGCGCAGCAACCCGCACCCCTCCCCGCGTTGTGAATTCTGGAAATCCCACCTTCACCTCGCCGGCAACGGAAACGGCGATGCCGTCCTCGCATTCCTCGAACCACCGGCACGCCAAGCGCAGCTGCCGAAGATCGTTGAGCACACGCACCATGCTGGCCACGGCTTCAAGGTCGTCCTCCTCGGGCACCACAGCCTCGAAGGCGAAGAGCCCCCGGATGCGGGGCTCATCGGTCGCCTCCTCAGAACGCTCTTCGGCTGCCGCATTTCGAGCCAAACGCGACCTGCGCGTTTCAAGCGTATTCTCATCGGCTGCCATCGAAGTGCGCCTCCCCTTGTGCCTCATGGCCTTCAAGCAGCGCCTCCTCTTCGGCGGCAACCTGCGCGTCCCATTGCTCGTTCTGGACTTTCATATCTGCCTTCCACTGCGCATAGCGAGCCTTGCCTGCCTCGTGGAGCGTGACGCCGCCTATGCCAAACCGCACGTCATGGGCGTAATCGTCGAAGCAATAGCTTGCATGCGCTAGAGGGGCGTACAAGCACGCGCCCCGTGCGTCCGACGGCGCCTCGGCGCCGAGGGAGGCGGCGCCCGACACCTCGTCGGCATCCAGGGCGGCGACGTTCAACGGCTCCGCAGCACCCGAGTCTACAGCGCCCGCCGGACGACCGCCGCGGCGCACGATGGCGGGGTTGACCAGGCATGACACCCCTGCGATTACGCGCGGGTTCGCAACCAGGTCAACAAGGAAGGCGGCCGCCTCGTCCATCATCTGCGCGGCACGCTCCTCATCGGCCAACTGAAAGCGAGGGAAGTTGCCCGCGACGCGCACGACGTTGCGAGCCGCTCTCGCGTTTTCCGACAGCAAGCACTCGCGGTTAAACCTCATGATTGCCACGGGCGTTTCCGGCTTACGAGTGGCATCGAGCACGAACGCGACGTACGGCAACGTGCGTGCCCTCCATCCATCCACCGGCATGGCAGGCATCTCCATAACGGCGGCCACGATATTGTGCTGGGCGAGGTCATCCCACGCCGCTTGCGCCTCGGCAGAAGCCGTCAGCGCCCCCGGCACCGTCACCAGTGCCATGCCATCGGGAGCAAGCCCGTGTGCCGTTGAAAGCAACGCGCGAGCCGCCTCTTCCGCCGAAGTGTCATGGGCGTCGCGCACAACCACCGAACGGCCCTTGGATGCGCACGCTTCACTGAGCCGCTGGGCAAACGCCTCAATCAGCCTGCATGACGACCCGTCGCTCACGGGAAGGTCGTCCCAAAGATTGAACCAGGCATTGCGCTTAGAGCCGCATGCGGCCTTGGACTCGTTTTCCGCCCCATATCCCTGCGTCAGTTTGCTCTCGTCCATTTGATACGCTCCTTTACTGAACAATTTCAATTGTACTCTTTATGACTCAATCATATACGGTCCTTTCATTTTGTCAAGTACAATCTTTCTTGTGCATTAATTTGAAGTGGATTATGATGAGGACACGCAAGCGGAGCGTCATGTTCGACGGCCCCTTTGATCCGTGCGCGAAGAAATGAGGACGCAAGAACGAAGCGAATCAGCGATACGAGTAAGCAACGGGTGGCATGGGACAAAGCAGCAGCGCGGGAGAAGCAATGGCGAATGGCACGGGAGCTTCAGCGGGCGAATCAGCAAAGCTTTAAGCGGTCAGACCTGCCGAGCCGCGTGAAAGATGCAGAAGGAAAAACGATATGCAGGAAATCAGATTCGGCGAAATAGCGGAGAAGCAAGCGGAGCGCGGCGGCCATGCGCTGATAACGTACGGTAAACCCTTGCGGCGTTACGTGAAGCCCGCAGGCCAGGCAGAAAAGAGCGTTTTCCCACCTGAAAGCCCCGCAGGATCCCAGCCCGAAAATCCCGCCGCTCCGCGACGGGGGCGAAAGCGGCGCGAACGCACATGGCGCGCCATGCCCGTGCTCAATCTCAAGGCGCTCGGCGAGGCGTACGCAGACGCACGGCTTTTCGACATGCCTCTTTTGGATGAAAACGCGCCGCAAGACGGCTTCACGCGCGAGGGCGACGTCATTCTCGCACTCGCTCCCCCGTTCTCATGCGCATGCATAGGCCCTGATGAAACGGGTGCATTCATCCCCAACTCCTGCGCGGTCATACGCATGGATGAGAATACGCGCTCAATGCTCGACCCGTGGTACCTTGCGGGTTTTTTGGCCTTGCCCTCCACGTTGAAGGCCCTGCAGTCGAAACGCGCCGGCGGCTCTTCGGCGCTTCTGACCCTTGACCAGATTCGCGATCTTCCCCTCATCGTGCCTGACATCGCGCACCAGAAGGCGCTCGGAGAGGCGGTGAGGCGGCACGCTCAGGTCAAAATCGCCCTCAGGCGATTCGAGGAATCCGAAATGCAGGCCCTGGCCAGCGCCTACGCCCATACGATTCAAAAGGACGGCGTCCATGAATAGCGCATCCTCCCCGAAAGAATTCGCAGCTGCCGGCCCCTGGTCGAGCACGCCGCGCGCCATCGCTGACATTATGGCATGCGCTGCCGTGGGCGTTCTTGCGGCCCACTGCCCCGCGACCTGCACCGCGACAGCGGTCGCCACCGCTCAAACGAATAGCGCAGCCCCAGACTCCCCGACAGACGGCACGCCCGCCAGCTGCGTCGAGCCCGAAACGATCAGCTCACCGCGCATCGCCATTCCCCTCGCCGACGAATCGCTCGAGGCCGCCGTGCGCGCCATCCCGCAATCCGGCTGCACGCGCCAATCCTCGCCTACGGCTGCCTCCGGTTGCGTGAACCAATCCTCGCCTACGGCTGCCCTCGATCACGCGCCCCAACCCTCATCCGCAATCGCCGCCGACCGCGCATGCAGATTCCCCGTTGTGCTTCTGCAGCGCGACGGCGTGGAAAACGCGATGATGCATATGAGGAAAGCCATGCGCGAAGACGCAGAGAGCGCCCCCTTGGAAGCGCGCGACGCCTCCAATATCGCCCAAGCCCTCAACGCACGCCGAGCCTCCGACGCCACCGCGGCTCGCACATCCCCCCGCGCCTCCGAAATCGCCGACCCCTTCGAAGCGCTTGGCGGCACCAACGCCCCCGAAACTTCCGCATCGCTTCAATTCCCCTACCTCTGGGGCATGCTGAAAGACTCATTGCAAAAGAGAGAAAGCCCCGATAAGGCAGCTTTACGCGTAGCCGAGGCCCTCATGGACCCCGCTTGCGGCGTGGCGGCGCTGCTGCTCTCGGTGCGCATGAGCTACGGCGTAATCGGGAAACAGCTTCGAACGCACCTGCTTGAGCGCAACCTGGTGGACGCAGTGGTCGAAATGGACGCAGAGGCGCTCAAGGCGCACACGTACGGCAACGTACTCTGGCTGCTGCGCACCAACCGCACAGAGGATGAAGGGGTGCTGCTGGCGCAGCTTTCCGGCGACGGCTTTGCCGCGATCGACGGCGAGCCGAAGTTCTACGAATCGCTTGCCGCGCCCGCAACCGCCTCTCCCGCAGACGCGGCCATCCTCGACCTTTGCATCAATCGCAACGAAATTCCCCTCGTGAGCACCCGCATCAATCGCGGGCGCATCCTTGCCGATCGTGAATGCAGCCTGCGTTTCTCTTCCTACGCCGACAGCGTCGACTTGCAAAAAAGCCTCTCGCAAGAAAGCGATGCCTGGCAAGCCGCCCGCTCCGAAATGCAATCCCGCGCCCATGAGCTCGAAGAGCGCATACGGGCGTTTCACGCCGCGCTCGACGCGCTCGCATAGGCGCTGCCGCCACGCACAAAAAAGCGCCGCCCGAAAGGACGGCGCAACCAGCAGTCGATGAAACAATCGGCGGCTATTAAGCGTAGAACAAAATGTCGTCGTAGGTGGGCACGGGCCAATACTCGCGGGCCACGATGGGCTCCATCGCATCCACGGCAGCACGCAGGCGCTCCATTGCAGGATTGACCTCGTGAGCATACACATTCGCCTTCTCCTGCGAATCGGTGCAGGCCTCGGCCTTCTCGTGCAGGGTCGCCAACTCGTCGAGGCCCTCGTAGATCGCGTTCACGCCATCGGTCAGCGTAGCCAGCTCGGCGCGCTCATGCTGCATGCCCGCCGTAGGCATGGCCTCGGTGATGGTGGTGATGCCCTTGGCGATCTTGGTGGCATACGCGCTGATCACCGGCAGATACGTACGACGTGCCATACGGCGCATCGTAGTGGCCTCGATGTTCATGAGCTTGTTGTACTTCTCGAGCTTGACCTCGTAACGGCTTTTCGCCTCGGTCTCGGAAAGCACGCCCATCTCCTCGAAGAGCGCCAGGTTCTTAGGCGCCACGAAGCACGGCAGCGCATCGGCGGTGGTGGGGAAATCGCACAGGCCACGGCGGCGCGCCTCCTCGTGCCATTCCTCGGAATAACCGTCGCCGCTGAAAAGGATGCGCTTATGCTGCGCCAGCACACGCTTGATGTAGGCCACGGCGGCGGTGCGGAACCCTTCCTCGCCGCGCGCTTCCATGGCATCGGCGAAGCTCTTGAGCGATTTCGCCACCGCGGTGTCGAGCACCATATTCGCATCGGACACATTGCCCGAAGAGCCCGGCATGCGGAACTCGAACTTGTTGCCCGTGAAGGCGAAGGGGCTGGTGCGGTTGCGATCGGTGGTGTCGCGCTCCAGGTTGGGCAGCACATCTACGCCGAAGTCGAGCGAAGCGCGCAAAGCATGGCTTGCCTCGTGCCCCTCGGCCAACGCGTCGATAATGCCCGAAAGCTCATCGCCCAGGAAGATGGAGACGATGGCCGGCGGCGCCTCATCGGCACCCAGGCGATGATCGTTGCTGCAGCTTGCCACGCTCATGCGCAGCAGGTCCTGATAGTTGTCGACCGCTTCGATGATGCAGGTGAGGAACACCAGGAACTGCAGGTTGTCCTCCGGCGTGTCACCGGGGTCGAGCAGGTTTTCGTCCTCGGTGCCAATAGACCAGTTGTTGTGCTTACCCGATCCGTTGATGCCCTCGAACGGCTTCTCGTGCTGCAGGCATACCAAACCGTGGTGGCTGGCGAGCAGCTTCATCTCTTCCATGGTGAGCAGGTTCTCGTCGATGGCGCGGTTCACGTTGGAAAACACCGGCGCCAGTTCGTGCTGGGCGGGCGCCACCTCGTTGTGCTTGGTCTTGGCGGCCACGGCGAAGCCCCACAGCACGTCATCGAGCTCCTTCATGAAGGCGTTCACCGTGGGTCGGATGGCGCCGAAGTAGTGCTCGTCAAGCTCCTGGCCCTTGCACGGCGGCGCGCCGAACAGCGTGCGACCGGTCATCACCAGATCCTGGCGCTTCTCGTAGTCCTTCTCGGAGATCAGGAAGTACTCCTGCTCGGTGCCCACGTTTACCACCACGCGCGAAGGATGCTTGCCGAACAGCGCCAGCACGCGCTTGGTTTGCGTGTCGATGGCGGAAATGGAGCGCAGGAGCGGAGTCTTTTTGTCGAGGGCCTCGCCGGTATAGGAGCAGAAGGCGGTGGGAATGCACAGCACTTCGTCCTTGATGAACGCATAGCTCGTGGGATCCCAGGCCGAATAGCCGCGGGCCTCGAAGGTGGCGCGCAGTCCGCCGTTGGGGAAGCTCGACGCGTCGGGCTCGCCCTGCACCAGCTCCTTGCCGGAGAACTTGGTGATGGCGGTGCCGTCGCCCACGGGCTCGATGAACGAATCGTGCTTCTCGGAAGTGATGCCGGTCAGCGGCTGGAACCAGTGCGCGAAGTGAGTGGCGCCATGCTCGATGGCCCACGTCTTCATCGCGTGCGCAACGGTGTTGGCCACGTCCAAATCGAGCGGTTTGCCCTCCTTGATGGTGCGTGAGAGCATCTTGTACGTGTCTGACGGCAGGTACTGCTTCATCACGTGATCGGAAAACACCATGGTGCCATAGCGAGAAGTGAGGTTGTTGGACATGCGTAGGGCTCCTTTAACTGGATGCGCTGGATACGGTATCGCCTACCGGACGACAGCTTCGCGTCCTTCCCGCAAAGCCGCCAGCTCGAAAGCGATGTACGTGCAACCCTGCTATTGTACTACGATGCGCTGGAGTGAACCCCTCAAAGCCCCTCGTTTACGTACAGTTCATCGACCGGAGGCTCTATTGCGCATAGTTCATCGACCGGAGACATTTGTCGATACGCATGCGCGTTTTGTGTCGACCGTCGGCACGCACGTGCGCCCTTGGCGTAACCGCCAGCTCGCTCATGCGCCCTTGGCTTAGTCGCCATCGCTCGCGCGCCATTGGCTTAGTCGCCATCGCTCGTGTAGTTTTAGTTTAACCGCCAGCTTGCATGCACATCTTGGCCCAAACGCCACATCGCACGTGCGCTCCCCAGCAATCGATTCACATGCGCGCCGTCGCATGCGCCGCGTGCTTCTCCCAATGTCCGACCCGCATGCCCGCCGTTGCGTGCGTCGTGTGCTCTCCCGGCGACCGACTCGCATGCACGCCGTCGCATGCACCAGAGACATGAAATTCTGTTGGCAGATGAAACAAACGGCGATTTGCTGCAGTTTTTGCGTGCCTCAAAAAGTAGCTGTATTTTGCCGACGCGATGACCTGGGAAAATGCGGATGAAAAAGATCGGCTACTCAGCACATCCCCGAAAAACTGCAGCAAATCGCCATCCGTTGCACGTCAATGCCTTTTCAGCGGCACAGACCGGCCCGGTTTGGACCCAGCCTGCGGCGCGCAAGCCAAAAACCATCTCGCCGACGTCCTCCTTTGCCGTTAACGCGGCAGGAGCAGCGTGCGAAGGCTCGCAATGTGATCGTCAGTAAGACGCAAGCCGCGGCGCACATAACCTTCGAACGAGCCGTACACCTGGGCGGCTTCGTCAAAGAATGCGGCCAGATACGCAGGGCGCGCCTCCAAGAACGACATGAGGATGGCACGCTCGCGCGCAGTCATGCCAACACCCAGGCGCTCCGCCTCCTCCGCAATAAGGTCGGCGTGGTCCTGATTCACGCGCAAGTAGTCTTCCATCACGGCGCTGTCATCGAACTGCGCCGCTTTGAGCAGGACAGCGCACAGCACGCCCGTACGATCCTTGCCGTTCACGCAGTGCGCGAGCGCCGGCGTTCCTTCCGCCGCCATAGAGCGCAACGCTTGGCCGATAAGCGGGTATTCGCGTACGTAACGACGGTAGTTTTCGCACATGCGCTCCTCGGGCGCGCCGTACGCGCCAATCACGCCGACCACCAGGCGTTTGTCGGCGTCTTTTTTGCGGCGCTCCTCGGCCGGCTCCAGCGCGATGGTCTTGGTGCCCACCAGATAGGGCTCGGGGTGAGCGGCCACCTCGCGGCGCGTACGCATGTCGTAGATGGTGGAAATGCCCAGCGAACGGGCCAGAAATATCGCGTCGTCAGGCGTTATGTCAACCAGCTCGCGCGATCGGAAGAGGCAGCCGCCGCCCAGCGTGCCGCCACCGATCGCCCGTACGCGGGCGGAGCCGAACATGGTCATAGCGGGCAGCACCTCGAAGGCGAATCCCGTGACCAGCGACGACGACGGCAGGCCGTCCGCACCCACCGCGCGCGCCTTAAGCAGGTAGCGTCCTGGCTTTTGGGGTGTGTACACGAACCTCCAGCGCACACCGCGCTCCTTGTCCACCGCTTCGGTGGCGTAGGGCGTCCAGCTGGAGCCGCCGTCGAGCGAAAACTCGATTCCGGCGATGGCGCGCTCGAAATCGTCCACATATCCCGTGAATTCAATAGGCCGCCCCACGAAATACGGCGGCTTCTTACTGGGCGAGAGCAGGTTGTGGACAGCGAGCTCGGGTTGAGCTGGAGCGTCGGCCATGGCGAGCCTTCTTTCGTACAACGTGCGATGTGTAAACGTTCGTCTGCCAGCTTGGCAGATGAAAAGAGCGAACGCAAGGCACCATGCCGAACGATTGGAAACAAGAGAAAGCGCAACAAGGCACAAAGGACGTCGTTGTTACGGGATTATCGCCATTTTGGACGCGCGACGCCGTAAAAACGACGTCCCTTGCAGGGAAGGCGCCATGCGAGGGCGGGCAGAAGAAACGGGTCGCCCATCGCTTGCGGGCTGCGACGGAAAGCGCCGTGCGAGAGCGGGCAGATGGCCTCCGACGCAGCCCGGATGCTATTCCGCTAAGAAGTCCACGGCATATTGGGCTGCGAGCTCCGCACCGCGCACCAGCACGCTTTCGTCCACGCGATAGAAGCAGCTGTGCTGCGGATGCACGGCTCCCACCTTGGGATTGCGGCAGCCCACGAACGCGAACACGCCAGGCACGATCTTGAGGTACTCGGCAAAATCCTCACCCGCAAGCGTGCCCTCGTAGTCAGAAAGGGCCTCTTCTCCGAAGAGCTTCACCACCGCGCGCTCGGCACGGGCAGCGCTCGCCTTGTCGTTGGATAGGCCTGCATTGCCCTCTTCGTAAGTGAGCTTCGCCTTGGCGCCAAACGCCTTTGCCGTACGCTTGATCAGATGCTCCAAATGCTCCGGCACCATCCTGCGCGACTTCTCGCTCCACGTACGCACCGTACCGGTGAGATAGGCCGAACCCGCCATGATGTTGCGCGCTTCGCCGCCATGAATTTCGCCCACAGTGACCACCAGGGGCTCGAACGGCGAGATATCGCGACTCACCAGCGTTTGGATCACATTCACCAACTCGGCGGCCACCACGATGGCATCCACGCCCTTGTGAGGCATGGAGCCATGAGCGCTGATACCCTGGACGTCGATGCGGAACCAATCGGTATTAGCCATGCGCTGGCCGGGCGCGCAGGAGATTTCGCCCGCGTCGACATCGCTCCAAATATGCATGCCGAAAAGCCCGTCTACACCCTCGAGCGCGCCGGCGCGAATCATCATGCGCGAGCCGATGGAAATCTCCTCTGCCGGCTGGAAGATGATGCGCACCTCGCCGTGAAGCTGCTCGCGCATGTCGTTCAAGATGCGCACGGCGCCAAGCATCATTGCGATGTGGCAGTCGTGACCGCACGCATGCATGACGCCGGTGTTTTTGGATTCATACGGCAGACCCGTCTCCTCGGTCACCGGCAGCGCGTCGATATCGGCGCGCAGGGCAATGCGACGGCGCGGGTTGCCCTGGTCGTCGTAGGCGTCGGGCGCCGTACCTTTGATAGTGGCGATAACGCCCGTTTTCGCAACGCGCTCGTACGGAATGCCCATACGAGTCAGGCGCGCGCAGATGCTGTTGGACGTGGAGAGCTCCTTGGTGGAAAGCTCGGGATGAGCATGAAAGTAGCGGCGCGTGGCAACAATGGTGTCCTCGATGGCTGCACCCGCCTCGAGGATATGGGCCGTCAATTCCTCGGGCTTCATAGCAACCGGCGGCTCAAACGCATCTGCCACAGGTTCTCCCAAGCCGCTCGCTGCCGGCTCGATTGCCGTCTCATCGGCGTCGCGCTCTTCCATCGGCGCCGCAAAGTCTGCCGGCATTTGCGCGCCTTCCGCCTGAACATCGTGCGCGACCGCCGTGTTCTCCAGGCTTTCCATCTGCGCTTTTTCAGCCATCTTCTCTGCTTTTTTCTTCTTACCCATACCGTTCACCCGTTGCGTAATCGTGAATGCTAATCCAGCTGGGCCGATTCTATGCCTGCCAGCGCCTCGGCCATGATGGCCTCTTCGTCGTTGGTGATGATGTCCAACCCCTCAGCGCGGAAGCATTCGGCCCTCTCGAACCCAAAGAACAGCGTAAAGAGCGCTTTGACCTGCTGATATCCAAAATCAAGATCGCCCACGTAACCGCCCGACGTGGTGACGTAGTACAAACGCTTGCCGCGGCACAGGCTCGTAGGAACCCCCTGCTCGGAATACCTGAACGTCACTCCCTGCGCGCACAGATGCTCAAGATACACCTTGAGCTTAGAGGGAAACGACAAATCCCAATACGGCGCAGCGATGACCATCGTGTCGGCCTGGCTCATCTGCTTTGCCATGCTGAACAGGTCGTCGTCGAAAGCGCCCGCATGCGCAAGCTCGAAACGGCGGTTCACGTCATCGCCCGAAAGCGGGGCTATGGGAGCGTCCTCCAAGATAAGCGTCGTCACGTTTGCATCGCCCTGCGCCTTGAGGCGCGCGAGCAAAGCCTGGGCCAGTCGTTCGGTGCGCGAAGTGCTCCGATTGACACATGCGTCAACATACAAAATGTTATCTGCCATATCAATCCTCCTTAGCTCGTCACACCCTAGCACAAAAGAGGTCGATCATGGGGCTGCCCATCGCTGCGAATCTGTAGCCGGGCGCCTTCGTGCGCGCCGCGTATCGCACCGCGCGGGCGCGTGGAGAGTGTCGCTCTCTGCGCAGTCGCAGAGCCTTCCTCTTCCGAACGCGCCCAACCGCGTGGATGCGCTTAATGGCGCCCTTCTGGAGCCGCACCACCCTCACGGTCCACGAGTTTCGTCGCACCCGCATCTTCGCCTTCGCTATTCTTCGCCTCTTCCAAGAAGCGCTTGATATCGCGCTTTTGGAAATACGCAATTCCCACCGTGCACGCGATCGCCAGCGATATAACCGCCACACCGCCCAGGTATGCCACCTCGAAGCCGGCCAGATCGATGATCGCGCCCCAGACAAACCCCGAGAGCACGCCTGCCACATTCGCAGCCATGGAGATGCGTGCATATACGATGGGGTATTCGAGCCCGCCGAATGTTTTGCGCGCAAGCGAGGGAGACATCACGTTGGTTACGCCGTAGTACACGCCGTACAGCGCCGCCGCCACGCCGATCATCACGGCAGCGCCCGAAGCGCCTCCCATCAGCAGCAACGCCACGCCCACAATGCCCATGGAGGCACACACGATAGAACCTGCATAAGGGTGCTTCTCGCTCGCATAGCCCAGAACCAGCTTTGTGCCCGTTTGCGCCGCCATGGCAAGCGACGTGCACAGCGAGCCCAGCATGGGTATGGCGGCGCCCACCGCGAGCGTGGACACATACGACGGAATCATGCCGTTGAGATACATGCCGCAATTGAGGAAGAAGGCGAATCCCACGATCAGGTAGAACTGAGGCATCCTGAACGCCTCTTTTGCAGGGATGCCCTTGCGCGCTCGCGGGTGATCCCCGGGCGCAAGCGACGCCACGATCGCGGCCGCATCCATGGGCCTGCGCGCACCGCTTGAGGACGCCTCCGCCTCGGCCTCGCTCGCCCCATGGGGCAAAAGACCCTTATCAGACGGCCTGCTTGCCACGCAGAAGATCATGATGGGGATGCAAGCGAACGTGATGAAGGAGAAGATACGGTGCGTCCACTGCCAGCCCACCTCCTGAATGAGCATGCCGCCCACGGCGGCCCACACAACGCCGCCGATTCCCGTGAACGCCGCCACCAGGCCGATATAGAAGCCTGCGTTCTTCTCGAACCAGCGGTTTACCAACGTTGCGGGCGCCAGGTAGATGAGCGTGGCGGTGCCGAAGCCCATCAGCACGCCGCAGGCCAGATATTGCCACAGCTCCGTTGTGAACGACAACAGGAAAAACGCCAGGCCCGCAATGGCGCAGGACCCGGCAAGGCAAATTCGGGCATCCCAGCTATTGAGCAGCCTTCCCGCAAACGGCATGAAAATCAGGCCCGACAGGCAGGCAAGAGGCGTGAAGTAGCTGAGCACGCCGGTTCCGCATCCCAGATCGGCCGCGGCGTGCGGGTAGAAGATGCCTGCACAGCTATGCCCGAAGGATACAGGACAGAACATGCAGATAATCAGGGCGAATTCGACGAAATATGCAAAATGGGGCCCGCGGGCGGGCTTGGCGGCGAGCGAGCGCTGGCGCGATGGATTGGTGTGCGGCATGGTTCCCCTCTAGCGGTCAGGTTTTCTTCAACCGTATCCCAGAGCAAAAAACGTGCCGCAATTTTTGCCGCTCAGCACAAAAGAGGCGGCCCCGAAGGACCGCCCCATCGTAAAACAAACCATGCGAGAGCAAGACAAAACAGTCGTAGCGTCTCATGGGTAGTTGCGCTAGCCGAAAAGCCGGCGCAACCATTACTCCTCGTCAGACTCTTCCTCGTGCCTCTTGCTGGTCTCGCCGAAGCCGAGGTCGCCCAGACCGCCCAGCAAGGCGTCGAGCTCGCTCAGATCGCGATGATAGCTGCGCGGAGGCAGGGCCTCGCCCAGCATTTCCTCGCCCTCGGTGTTGAAGGTCGCGGGAGCGTCGCCACCGATGAGAATGGTGTCATCGGGGCTGAACACCATATCGAGCAGCTGGCTCATGTCGTCGTTGGACGCAGCCAGGTCATCCTCGAGCAGGTAGGACAGCTCGTGCTCCTCCAGGCCCGCCTTCAGCTCCTCCAGAGCCTTGGCGCCGATGCCTTCGATGCGCAGGAGCTCGTCCTCGGTGTAGCCGACCAGGTCGCCCACCGTCTCGATGCCGGCCTCGCTGAACTTGTTGGCCCAGCGCTGCGACACGCCCAGATCGTCGTACAGGTACAGGCGCGCATCCTCATCGGAGAGCTGCTGGCCACGGCCGCCGCGGAAGCTGCCGGCGCCAAAGTAGCTCGGGTAGGCACCCATGTAGTTGTCGTCGAGCGACCAATCGGGGCGCTGCGGCAGCAGGCTCTCGATTTCACGCAGCTCGGAGGGAGCGTAATCGGGCAGCGTATCCTCTTCCTCGAGCTTGACGGCCTGACCGTGATAGGTAAGGCCCACCTTGTGGTAGCGGGGCAGACCCGTACCGGCAGGAATCGGCTTGCCGATGATGACGTTCTCCTTCAGGCCGGCCAGGTGGTCGGTCTTGCCCTCGATGGCGGCGTCGGTGAGCACCTTGGTGGTCTCCTGGAACGACGCGGCCGAGAGGAACGAATCCGTAGCGAGCGATGCCTTGGTGATGCCCAGCAGCAGCGGCTGGCCCACGGGAGGCTGCTTGCCTTCGGCCTCGCACTCCTGCGCGACGCGCTCGAACTCGTAGCGGTTGACCTGACGGCCCGGCAGCAAGTCGGACTCGCCGGCATCCAGCACAACCACCTTGCGCAGCATCTGACGCGCGATGACCTCGATGTGCTTGTCGTTGATCTCTACGCCCTGGGACACGTACACGTCCTGGACCTGAGCAACGATGTAGCGCAGCGTGGTGTTGGGGTCGGTCAGACGCAGCAGGTCGTGCGGGTTCACAGAACCCTTGGTCAGCTGCTGACCAACCTTGACCTCGCAGCCATCCGTCACGCCGGGCAAGAGCTGAGCGCGGGCCGAAACCACGTACTCGCGATAGTTGCCCTCGGCATCGTGGATGGTGATCGTCTTGGTGGTCTTGTCGCCGGTCACCTGCAGCGTGCCCGCAATCTCGGCCAGAACCGCCTGGCCCTTAGGCTTGCGTGCCTCGAACAGCTCGGTAACGCGGGGCAGACCGTGCGTGATGTCCTCACCAGCAACGCCGCCGGCGTGGAACGTACGCATCGTCAGCTGCGTGCCGGGCTCGCCGATGGACTGTGCGGCGATGATGCCCACCGCGGTGCCGATGTTGACGGGACGGCCCGTGGCCAGATCCCAGCCATAGCACTTCTGGCACACGCCGTGCTCAGCATGGCAGGTCATGACCGTGCGGATGACAACCTCGGTGATGCCGGCCGCCTCGAGCGCCTTGAGCTCGTCCATGGACTCGATGTACTCGCCCGCAGAAAGCTCGCCCGCGTTCTCGAGCAGGCAGCGACCGATCAGGTTCTCGTCCAGCTCGCCCTTCTCGTTGTACAGCGGATAGGGCACGCCCTCGGGAGTACCGCAGTCGATCTCGCGCACGATGACGTCCTGGGCAACGTCCACCAGACGACGGGTCAGATAACCCGAGTCGGCGGTACGCAGCGCGGTGTCGGTCATACCCTTACGGGTGCCGTGCGTGGAGATGAAGTACTCCAGAACCGACAGGCCCTCGCGGAAGTTGGACTTAACGGGACGGTCGATGGTGCCGCCCTTCGTGTTGCCCATCAGACCGCGCATACCGGCCAGCTGGCGAATCTGCTTGATGTTACCGCGAGCACCGGAGGAAGCCATCATGTAGATGGGGTTGAACTTGTCGAAGTTCGCCGCCATCGCGTCGCCCACGGCGTCAGCGGTCTCGTTCCAGATGTCGATGACCTGGCGATGACGCTCTTCGGGGCTCATGAGACCCATCTCGTAATCCTCGTCGATCGCGGCGACCTTGGCATCGGCCTCGGCCATGATCTCGCCCTTGTTGGGCGGAATCGTGGCGTCCCAAATGGACACGGTGATGCCTGCGCGCGTGGCGTAGTGGAAGCCGGCGTTCTTCAGGCCGTCCAGGATGGCGGGCATGTCGGAGATGCTGTAGCGGTTCGCGCAATCCTCGATCAGGCGGCCGATCTCCTTCTTGTTCATCTCGTAGTTGATGAACGGATGGTCCTCGGGCAGCACGTTGTTGAACGTGATGCGGCCCACGCTGGTCTCCAGCAGATCGCCGGCCTTGTAGTCCTCGAACACGCCGTAGGACGTGGCCACCTTGGTGTCGGCGGTCAGGCGCACGCGAATCTTGGCCTGCAGGTCCAGCTCGGCGCGGGCGTCATAGGCGTTGAGCGCGTCATCGAAGTCGATGAAGGCGCGGCCCTCGCCCGGGAACCCGTCGCGCATGGAGGTCAGGTAGAACAGACCGATGATCATGTCCTGGGTAGGAATGGTCAGCGGACGACCGTGAGCAGGCGATTTGATGTTGTTGGACGACAGCATGAGCACGCGGGCCTCAGCCTGGGCCTCGTTGCCCAGCGGCACATGGACTGCCATCTGGTCGCCGTCGAAGTCAGCGTTGAACGCGGTGCACACCAGGGGGTGCAGCTTGATGGCCTTGCCCTCGACCAGCACCGGCTCGAACGCCTGGATGCCCAGGCGGTGCAGGGTGGGTGCGCGGTTGAGCAGCACGGGATGGTCGACGATGACCTCTTCCAGCACGTCCCACACGTAGCTCGCGCCACGGTCCACCGCGCGCTTAGCAGCCTTGATGTTGGCGGCGTACTCGAGCTCCACCAGGCGCTTCATAACGAAGGGCTTGAACAGCTCCAGCGCCATCTGCTGGGGCAGGCCGCACTGGTGCAGCTTGAGCGACGGGCCGACAACGATAACGGAACGGCCGGAGTAGTCCACGCGCTTGCCCAGCAGGTTCTGGCGGAAGCGGCCCTGCTTGCCCTTGAGCATGTCGGAGAGGCTCTTCAGCGGACGGTTGCCGGGACCCGTGACGGGACGGCCGCGACGACCGTTGTCGAACAGGGAGTCCACAGCCTCCTGCAGCATGCGCTTCTCGTTATTCACGATGATCTCAGGCGCGCCCAGATCGAGCAGACGCTTGAGGCGGTTGTTGCGGTTGATCACGCGACGGTACAGGTCGTTCAGGTCGGAGGTCGCAAAACGACCGCCGTCCAGCTGCACCATGGGGCGCAGATCGGGCGGGATGACCGGAATGACATCCAGGATCATGTCGTGCGGCTGGCGGTCGGAGTTGAGGAACGCATCCACAACCTTCAGGCGCTTGATGGCCTTGGCGCGACGCTGGCCCTTGCCCGTCTCGATGATCTCTTTGAGCTGCTCAGCGGTCTTGGGCAGATCGATCGCATCAAGCAGATCGCGCACAGCCTCGGCGCCCATGCCGCCGCGGAAGTAGTCGCTGTAGTTGATGCGCATCTCGCGGTACAGCGCCTCATCCGGAATCAGCTGCTTGGGAACGATCTTCATGAAGGTTTCCAGGGCCTCGGTGCGCAGCGCCTTACGCTCCTGGTACTCCTCGTAGATGTCGGCGATCTCCTCGTCGACCTCTTCGGGGCTCATGCGCTCGTCGTCATCGATGTCGTCCACGAACTCGTCGTCCTCGGGAACGTACTCGGTGGACAGGCGACGGGTGGCCTCGATCAGGCGGTCGCGCTCGGAATCCAGCTCTTCGAGGTTTGCTGCCAGCTCGTCGCGCAGCATTTGCTCGTCTTCCTCGCGGCCCTTCTCGTCAACCCAGGTAACGATGGAGGAGGCGAAATACAGGACCTTCTCCAGCTCCTTGGGCGGAATGTCGAGCAGGTAGCCCAGGCGAGAGGGCGAACCCTTGAAGTACCAGATATGGCTCACGGGCGCGGCCAGCTCGATGTGGCCCATGCGCTCGCGACGCACCTTGCTGCGGGTGACTTCCACGCCGCAGCGCTCGCACACGATGCCCTTGAAGCGGACGCGCTTGTACTTGCCGCAGGCGCACTCCCAGTCTTTGGTGGGGCCGAAGATCTTCTCGCAGAACAGGCCGTCCTTCTCGGGCTTGAGCGTGCGGTAGTTAATGGTCTCGGCCTTCTTGACCTCGCCATGCGACCAGCTGCGAATGTCCTCGGCGCTGGCGAGGGAAATACGCAGGGCGTCAAAGTTGTTCACATCGTATTCGCTGCTCATTTATCGCTCTTCTCCTTCGCCGTTATCGGTCGCGGAAGCGTCGGAGCCGATCAGGCTCTCTACGTCGGAATCGGTGCCGTCATGGTTCTCAGACATCAGCGACTGCAGGTCGGCGGCGATGTCTTTGAGGGCGTCGTGCTCCTCGGCCTCGGTCTTGGCCGCATCCGCCTCGATCAGCGACTGGATGGGGTTCTTGGAGCCCCTGGTTTCCAGGTCGACCGAATCGAAGTTGATGGCGTGGTGGTCGGCGCCGCCGATCATCTCCACGTTGAGGGCCAGAGACTTCATTTCCTTCATAAGAACCTTGAAACTCTCGGGCACCTCGGCGGCGGGGATGTTCTCGCCCTTCACGATGGCCTCGTAGGCCTTCACGCGGCCCGCGGTATCGTCGGACTTGACGGTGAGGATCTCCTGCAGCACGTTGGAGGCGCCGTACGCATAGAGCGCCCACACCTCCATCTCGCCGAAGCGCTGGCCGCCGAACTGGGCCTTGCCGCCCAGGGGCTGCTGCGTGATCAGGCTGTAAGGGCCGGTCGAACGCGCGTGGATCTTGTCGTCCACCATGTGGCCCAGCTTCAGGATGTAGGGGAAGCCCACCGTGATAGGCTCGCGGAACGGCTCGCCGGTGCGGCCGTCGTAGAGCGTGACCTTGCCGGTATTGGACAGCTGGGGCACGAACTCGTCACGCGCCAGATCGCCGTACTTGGCATGGTTGAGGTTGATCAGGTTCTGGTTGGCCTTCTGGATGGCGTCAACGATCTCTTCCTCGGTAGCACCGTCGAAGACGGGGGTTGCCACGTAGGTCGGGCCCTCGACGGGCTCGGTGGAATTGGGATCGTCGGACCAGCCCCACTTGGCGGCCCAGCCCAGGTGGCACTCGAGCAGCTGGCCCACGTTCATACGCGAAGGCACGCCCAGGGGGTTCAGCATGACGTCGATCGGAGTGCCGTCGGCCAGGTAAGGCATGTCCTCAACGGGAAGAACGCGCGAGATAACGCCCTTGTTGCCGTGGCGACCGGACAGCTTGTCGCCCTGCTGCACCTTACGCTTCTGAGCGATGAACACGCGCACCAGCTCGTTCACGCCAGGGGCCAGATCGTCGCCGGCCTCGCGGCTGAAGCGATGGATGCCAACCACGCGACCGCCGGCGCCATGAGGCACCTTGAGGGAGGTGTCGCGCACCTCGCGGGCCTTCTCGCCGAAGATGGCGCGCAGCAGACGCTCCTCAGCCGTGAGCTCGGTCTCGCCCTTGGGGGTGACCTTGCCCACCAGCACGTCGCCGGGGAACACCTCGGCGCCGATGCGGATGATGCCGTCGGCGTCCAGGTCGGAAATCATGTCGTCGGAGATGTTGGGGATCTCGCGGGTGATTTCCTCGGGGCCGAGCTTCGTGTCGCGGGCGTCGATCTCGTACTCGGAGATGTGGATAGAGGTCAGAAGATCCTCGGCCACCACGCGCTCGCTGATGATGATAGCGTCCTCGTAGTTGTAGCCTTCCCAGGTCATGTAGGCAACCATGAGGTTCTGGCCCAGAGCCAGCTCGGCATGGTCGCAGCTGGGGCCGTCGGCCAAAACGTCGCCGGCATGGACCTCATCGCCCTTGCGCACCAGAGGCTTGTGGTTGATGCAGCCCGACTGGTTGGAGCGCTGGAACTTGGGAACCAGATACTCGTCGAATTCGCCCTCGTCGTTGCGGATGATGATGGTGGAGCCGTCAACGTAGTCGACCACGCCGGGGTTCTGCGCCACCAGCACCTCGCCCGAGTCAACCGCAATGCGGTGCTCGATGCCGGTGCCAACGTAGGGCGCATGGGGCTGCAGCAGCGGCACAGCCTGGCGCTGCATGTTGGAACCCATCAGGGCGCGGTTTGCGTCGTCGTGCTCGAGGAACGGAATGAGGGAGGTAGCCACCGACGTCATCTGACGCGGCGACACGTCCATGTAATCGACCTTGGAAGGGATGACCTCATCGGGCTCGCCGAACACGCCGTCGGCGTCGCGGGTGCGGCACAGAATGCGCTCGGAGGGCACGAACTCGCCGTCCACCGTGTGGCCGAACACGCGGGTCTCGGAGTCGAACGGCTCGTTGGCCTGCGCGATTGCGTAGTTCTCTTCCTCGTCGGCGGTCAGGTAGTCCACGTCATCGGTCACCTTGCCGTCCACCACGCGGCGGTACGGGGTCTCGATGAAGCCGTAGCTGTTCACGCGGGCATAGGTTGCCAGCGAACCGATCAGGCCGATGTTGGGACCTTCGGGCGTCTCGATGGGGCACATGCGGCCGTAGTGCGAATTGTGGACGTCGCGCACCTCGAAGCCGGCGCGCTCGCGGGACAGACCGCCCGGGCCCAGGGCCGACAGACGGCGCTTGTGCGTGATGCCTGCGGCGGGGTTGGCCTGGTCCATGAACTGCGACAGCTGCGAAGAGCCGAAGAATTCCTTGATGGCCGCCGTGATCGGGCGGATGTTGATGAGGCTGGAGGGGCTGATCTCGTCAGGCTCCTGCATGCTCATGCGCTCACGCACCACGCGCTCCATACGGGAGAGGCCGATGCGGAACTGGTTCTGAATCAGCTCGCCCACGGTGCGGATGCGGCGGTTGCCAAAGTGGTCGATGTCATCCACCACGAAGCCATCGATGCCCTCGTGCAGATTCACGATGTAACGCATGGTGGCGATGATGTCTTCCTGCGTGAGCGTGGAAGAATCGCTTTCCTCGCCAAAGCCCAGCTTCTTGTTGGCCTTGTAGCGGCCCACCTTGGCCAGGTCGTAGCGCTGCGGGTTGAAGAACAGGCCGTCGAGCAGCGTGCGGGCGGAGTCAATTGTAGGCGGCTCGCCGGGACGGAAGCGCTTGTACAGCTCGATCAGGGCCTCGTCTTTGGTGGTGGCGGGGTCGCGGTCGAGCGTGCGCAGCACCATCTCGGAGTTGCCCAGAATCTCGATGATGTCTTCGCGGGACTCAGCGATGCCCAGCGCGCGCAGAAGCAGCGTGGCCGGCTGCTTGCGCTTGCGATCGATGCGCACGGAAAGGATGTCGCGCTTGTCGGTCTCGAACTCGAGCCAAGCGCCACGGGAAGGAATGACCTTTGCGCCGTAGATGATCTTGTCGGAAGTCTTGTCGCGCTCGGCGCTGAAATACACGCCGGGCGAGCGAACCAGCTGGGACACCACGACGCGCTCGGTGCCGTTGATGATGAACGTGCCGCGCGGGGTCATGAGCGGGAAGTCGCCCATGAACACCTCCTGCTCGCCCATCTCGCCGGTTTCGCGGTTGATGAAGCGCACCTGGGCGTAGAGCGACGCCTGGTACGAGACGTCCTTCTCCTTGCATTCGTCCACGGTGTACTTGGGGTCGCCGAAGTAATGGTCGCCGAACTCGACGCACATATCCTTGGTGGCGTTTTCAATCGGGCACACGTCGTTGAAGGCATCGGTGATGCCCTCGTTCATGAACCACTTGAAGCTGTCGGTCTGGATGGCGATCAGGTTAGGCACATCCATGACGTCGGGGATCTTCGCGAAGCTGCGACGCTCCCTATAAAGGCTAGTTGCTTGGGCCACGGGTCTTCCTTCCTTAATGGATTCAGACTATTGATGCGTACTTTTTGCTGCATGCGCCAAGGATGAAAGCGACGTTCGCGACAAACCGCCCTTGCAGGCGTGGCCGCCGCACAGCACGCCGTCCGCTTCGTCCACGCCCGCGATAAACGCCCCTGCGGGTGCGGTCGTCGCTGGCGGGCGATTCACTAAGACGCGCTGCGACGCAAACGCCCTTGCCCTTGCGACTGCCGCCCTTTCGGGCGCGAGCGCGCTTGTGCAGGCATGGTTTTGCTCGAAACACGCGAAGCGGATGTGCTATCCTAGCAACCTGCTTTGAGCACGTCGTTTTCCTGCCTTATGCGTAAATTCACGTAAATACGCAAACGAAAAATTTAATCACGTTGAAAAAATAAGTCAAGACTTTTTTTCATGAGATGTGTTGGTTTTCTGTATTCTTCTGATATTAGTAGGCTTCTGAACAGGTGAAATAGTTTGTAGGTTTCCATTAGATAGCAAATTTCCTTTAAGAAATGCTCCGAAATGGCGTCATGCGGCGCGGATAAAACCCGCAAGTGAAGCCTGCGGACCGGGCGAAAGGCGGCGTACACGAGCGAAACCCACGGCGAGGCATGTGCACAGAACCCAGATCAGAGCATACAAGTGAGAGTAAAGAAGAAGATCAGGAGCGGAACACACACGCGGCGCCCGTGAACAGAACCCATGGTGAAGCGCGCGAGTGCCGCCCGAAGCAAGGCCCGCGTGCAGGATTAGCAAGCAGAGCTCGCAAAGGGCCCATGACGCCACGAGCGGAGCCTGCGAATAGAGTCCGCAGATAAATCTACAGGCTGAACTCGCGAACCAAACTCGTGAATGAGCACATAGCGGCTTTTTGCACATCGATACAATTTGAACCGACGTAATTCAATCCGACGCAATTCGAATAGGCACAATCCAAATAGACACAATCCGGCAGATAATAGCTTTTATGGATTCTTTTCACTAAATGACCTCGTGTTGGTTGTGGGAGAACAGGCGGTTCCGGCGCCGCCTGAAAATAGCGTCGCTTGACGACTGCATAGCGCATGTCGGGAGGCCGGATGGCAAGAACAGATAGACGCATGAACGGAGTCCGCTGAATCGGACGGCGCGTCAGGGCAGCGCTGCGCACAACCGGACGATGCGCAAGCTCGCTTCGCACGGACGAACCCAGCTCCGCCCAAGGCAGCCGTCATCTCGTCAAAGCTCGCCATGCCACCAGGCCGAACGCCTCGCGCGCAACAAACGCCCTCAAGCGCGAACTTCGCCCGACTCGAACGAGAGGATGCCATGCCTGTTTGCCTCAGCCACACCTCGGCGCTCAATTTCTTTCGAGCCGCCGGCGCATCAAACAACGACATCTCCTCCCTGCCCCGCACCGGAAAGCTCGATGAATGCGGCGCCACCAACATCGCCGAAGCGCTTGCCACAAACGAGTTTCCCCTCTATTTGACGCCGCCTATTCATGTTCTTGTAAAAGGGCGGTCTCATTCCCATGCGAAAGAGCACGTTACGAGGCATGCATGCCACACCAGTCTCACGAACCGCTCCCTTGTTCGCGTGACAGACGATCTGCTTGTCGTCTCGCCGGAGCTATGCGCAATACAGCTGTGCGCCTCGCTTCCCGAGCTCGATGCGGCTCTCGGCATTTTCGAACTGTGCGGCACCTATTCGCTGCCTCTGAACGCATCCTGCCGCCCGTCCGCAGCTCGCAACAGCACGTCAAGGCAAACGTATGGATTCGGAGACGATGCGATGCAACCCGCTTCGCCCCGCACCGCAGAATGGGGCTTCAGCCAACGCGCCACTCCGCTGACCTCGTGCAAGAAGATATCGTCATTTGCCGATACCATCCCCGGCACCCACGGGCTGACGAAGCTACGCACCCTGCTCACCTATATATTGGACGATTCCGCATCGCCCATGGAAACCGCCATGGCTCTCATGATTGCAGGGCCTCCTCGAATTGGAGGCATGGGCTTCAAAGGCGCAGTCCTCAACCGCCAAGTGCACACGGCCGACGGCGAGCGCAGGGTTGACTTGCTTTGGCCACAATACAAATTCGGGCTTGAATATCAAGGATTCGACTCGCACGAAGGTTGGGCAAATCGCGTGAAAGACGACCGAAGACGAAACGCCATCGCCGCAAAGGGAATTGAAATAGCGTCTGTGTATTATCAGGACCTCGCTAACCCCTACTATTTCGACAAGCTCATCGCGAGCATTGCCAAGATCATGAAAAAGAGGATTCGAATAACTACGACCGAACACCAATTTAGACAGATGACCCTGCGAAAAGCCGTGCTCCCACCCGTTGCGGGCATATAGAGTTAATCGACAAGGAGCGTGAAGCGGACGCGTGCTTCCACCCGATGCAGGCGCTGCTCCGATAAGACGACCCCCTATCGGGGCCGACCCTATTGTCGGCCCCGATACACAATTAGCGACAGCCCTGCCGGAGCACAGAATCGATTTCTGCCAGTTTTTCTGAGTATGTTATCCAGATTCCTGTAACCCAACTGGAAATGTGCCAGTTTTCCTAACTATGTAATCCATGGAAGCCTCAAAATCGGAAAATGAATCCGTAGTCTGCCGCAGCATCATCACGCCATTAATGAAAACGCCTGTTCAGCGAGGGGTAGAATTTACTCCTACATCAATCTATCGCCCCGATACAATCATTCGAGCACAAAATTACTTCGCATCGGATTACATACTTAGGAAAACTGGCACAAACCGCTTTCGCGGGCAAAATATGGATAACATACTCAGAAAAACTGGCAGGAGAGGCATTCCCGTAAGCCTATCCATTCCGTCCGCCACGCGAAGTCGCCCAAACACGACGGATCAGTCGTTGTCGACGAGGGGCGCGGAACGACGGCGTGGCAGGCGGCTGCGATGCGCATGCATAAACTTTTGCATGAAACCCCGAGAGGTTTTCTGGGGGCTTTCGTCGAGCAACGTTGCCGCGACGGTGCAGGCGACCACAATCGCTGCACCCGCAATGCCCATTGCGCCCAGATACTCCCCCAGCACAATCGCCGAAAGCGCCGCCGTAAACACGGGTTCTGCGCACAAGACCACCGATACGGTCGCAGACGGCAGATGGGCCAACACGGTATTCTGAAGGAAGAACGCAAGACAGGTTCCAAACAACGCAAGAAACGCGATAGCCGCCCAGCTCACAGTCGACACCTGAACGAAAGCCGGCATCGGCTCGAAAGCCAGCGCACCCACAAGGGCGAACGCAAACGTCACGCCCGTCTGCGTAGCAGAAAGCCCCTTTGCATCCACATGGGCGTTGGCCCCCGACAAGTCACGCTCGCTCAAAACTAATGCCGCGGCAAAGCATGCCGAACTCGCAAGCCCCACAAGCTCGCCCGGCCCGATTGCAAGCGCGCCGCCGTTACAGCACAGCAGATACAGCCCCATCAAAACTGCAATCTGCAGCACTGCGACACTCAGCCGATACGGTCTGCGTATGAGAACCAGCGCGAACGCAGGAGCGAATAACATAGGCAGGGCGATGAAGAAACCGGCGTTCGTGGCGCTCGTCAGATTGACCGAGAGGCCGCTGGTGATAAATGCCGCGCCCATGAAGATGCTCGACGGAAGCCAGGCTCGGAGCCCTGCACAGCGCAGCTGCGATCCAATATCGCGGCCGAACAGCAGCATGAACACGAAAAACGCAATGCCAAACCGCAGGGCGGTGCACCACAACGGAGGAATGTCGGAGTACGCCACCTTCATGACCACGTTTGCCGCACCGTAGATCGCAGTCTGCAAGACCACTAGCAGCACAAACATCCAGCTCTTTTTCATCGTGCACACCTCTTTTCGCAGCGTTTCGCGTGCTTTCGCAGAAGACCCGGCAGGCTCGTAGGCGTCGCGCATCGTCCTTGAGCGCACGTCCGTCTCGAACGCCTGGAACGACTCAACGCACGCATTCACTGGGGCTCGCGATTCTGGCACATCCGGCCTTCTTCTTTAGCACGGTTTCCCGTCCCTGGTGCGGTTGGCCTGTCCCTTGCACGGTTGGCGCCCCCCTGGAGCAGTTGGCGTTCCTCCCTCGGGTGGTTGGCGTTCTTCCCTAGCGTCATCTGCCTTCTTCGTCTGATTTCGAAAGTGCATCTTAGGGGTGCTTTTGATAAAAGTAAAACTGGAATATCTTTCTTTTGATATAAGATATTCTAATATTAAGAAAGTGGCGGAAGAGCGCGGTGCACAATGCGGTTCAGGGGGCAGACCAAGCGCGGTGCGCAACGCGGTTCCGAAGGCAAGCCAAGCGCGATGCAAGTACGGTTCCGAACGCAAGCAAAGCGCGGCGCATGGTACGGCTCCGGCGGCAAACCAAGCGCGGTGCATAATACGGTTCTGAAGGCAAACCAAGTACGGTGCGCGACGCAGTTCAGGGAGCAAAAACCAAGCACTGTGCGCAACGCGGCTCCGAAGGCAAGCCAAGCGCGTCCAGTACGTCGGGGCGAAGCCAGGTGAAAACGTACGCATACCGGCTGCAGACAGGGCGAACATAAACGGCAAACGAACGTCAGAGTTGATGGGCGGGTGCCGAGTTGGCAGGCGAGCGAAAGAGTCAGGAGCGACGGATGAACAACTCGAAATACGAAGCGTTCCTCAAAGTTGCTGAAGTCGGAAGCTTCAAAGGCGCCGCCGAAGAGCTCGGATACACCCAGGCCGGCATTAGTTACATGATTGCCGCGCTGGAAAAGGAGATGGGGGTCGTCCTGTTTGCGCGCGAGCGCACAGGCACCACCCTCACCCCCGACGGCCGCGCGATACTTCCGCTCGTGCAAAACGTGCACAACACCGAGCGTTCGCTCCAAACGCGTCTGAACGAAATGCACCATCTGGACTCGGGCACGGTTCGCATCGCGGCGTTCGCGAGCGTCGCCATCCACTGGCTGCCCGCAATAGTCCGCGAGTTTTCAGAGAAGCATCCAAAAATCGACCTGCAGATATCGTGCATCGAAGACCAGTCCGAGGCCGAGGAGCGCCTTATGAGCGGCGATTTCGATTGCGCATTTCTCGTGCTGCCCGCAGCTCACGATCAGCTGTCTTGCATTCCGCTTGCCCAAGACCCCATCTACGCAGTGGTCGCGCATGACCACCCCCTGGCGAAGGCGCCCTTCTTCCCCACCGAGGCGATGCAAAACGAGCCCTATATCAAAGTCCGAGGAAGCGCCCATTCGGAATTCGATGCGTTGTTCGAGAGACACGGGGTGCGGCCCTGCACGCGATTCGTGCTCGATAACGACTTCGCCGCCATGGGCATGGTGAGCGAGGGCCTTGGATTCAGCCTGTTCGCCAAGCTCATGCTACGCGACGCGCCGTTTGACCTGGCGCGCATCGAGCCCGAGATTCCCACGCACCGCGAGCTCGCCATAGGCGTACGCTCCCACGATACAGCCTCGATTGCTACCAAGGCATTCATCGAATGCGTGCGGCAGTGGGTGGACGCCCAAGAGAACCCGAGCGTCCGTCCTTCAAAAGAGAGGTAAGAAGCCGATCAATGCGGATCGATGCGGAAAGGCCCCAACGCAACAAGACGGCCCAATACGGATATGCCCCCAGTGCGACAAGGCAGCCCATCACAGAGAGGACTCCAATGCGGCAAGGCGGCGCAGCACAGAGAGGCCTCCGATGCAGCGAAGCCGTCCGGGACAATGGAAGCGGATGCCTGAAAACCGTATCAACAGAAGCACAGGCACGCGGCATCGCGCAACACCTCGGAGGACGCCCGTAACCCTACCGGTAGAAGCGCGGATAGGTGACCTCCAGGCCAAACGCCTCCTGCATGCCCTCCAGACTCATTTTGGTTATCTGCGCGAGCCCCTTGTAGAACGGCTGCCGGGCGGCCTCGTCCAGTTGGCTCAGATAATGAGACGACCAAGGCAGCAAGTGGTCGAGCAGGAAATCCTTCAAAAGCTCGGGCTTTTCCTGAGAAATCCAAGCCATAAGCGCCAACATGAGACCGATGTGATCCTCCGGCGTTTTTTCGTCGCCCAGTCGTTGGATGCCGGACGCGCGCATCCAGGCACGCAGTGCAAGCGTAGATGCGCCAAACACCACGCAATCGCGATCGGTGTATACCGACCCCCACGGCGGACACGGCATTTTGGCGGGGCCCACGAACAGACGACGATACTCCCAGATGAGGTCCTCGGAATGGGGGCCTTCGGCGAGCCCCTGCTTCATGAGGTCAAGCGCGCCGCGGGCTTGGTCGGCCGAAACGAAAGGCCATTCTTCCGCGGCAGCATCCACGTCGAGCGCCGCCATGGCAGCGAGCTCTTCGTCGAGCGCCCCGTGAGCGGGATCGTTCAGGAACAGCGGGGCGAGCGTCTGCCCCACGAACACGACGCCCTCGAGCTGAGCCCGTCCCTTAGAACTGCAAACTTCCGGCATGATTCCCCTTCCTTCGCACGGCGCGCCGCAACCGAGTGCCATCGGCCCGACGACGCCGCGAATAATGCGAGCGTTGCGAAAATGCGGCGCATCATCGCGTCAGCCATACTACCACGAACGCAAAAAGCGATGCGGAAAGAGGCACCCCCTCTGGGGAGACATCCCGCTGCCAGAGGAGTACGCCTCGGCGGGGCATGCCTCAACCGGGAGGGCATGCCTCGGCCGAGGAGAATCAGCTTACTGCCGCAGCAGAGCCGCTTTCGGCCAGCACCCACCCCCCATTCGCGGAGGCATCTATTATTCAAAACCATGTGTCCGAATAATGCAAAACCATATGACGTCGCGTCATCTGTCCTGCTCAATGGCACATTTTTACTTTTAATCATATAGAAGATGTGTACGGGACCGCGGACGTTTTCTTGTACATCCTACAGCACCGGATAGCCCAGCGCCGCGCGGCGCTCGTCCGGGGTGAGCCACCCGAGCTTCTGGGATATGCGCCCCTCGCGGAACCAGCGCATCCACTC
>NZ_QIBX01000012.1 GCF_003725995.1 Slackia equolifaciens | reverse complement strand
GAAGTCCTACTTCGGGCCGGACGGCGCCGCCGTGAGCGGCTGGCAGACGGTCGGCGGCAGCCGCTACTACTTCGATCCCGACGCGTGGTTCTTCCGCGCCCTGAAGTGGGGGCACGACATCGACGGCAAGCGCTACTACTTCGACGAGCAGTCCCGCATGGTCACCGGATGGGTTAGATGGAACTCTGACGGCAAGTGGTCATATTTTAAGTCGGACGGCACTATGGCGACTGGAAGAACAACCATAAATGGGGTTCAATATGACTTTGGCTCTGATGGGCGCATAACCAATGCCGCTTATTCTGCGGACAAGGTGTTGGATGTGCCTCGGAATACGCTGGTTGACTGGCTGGAGGACCACGAATACTATGGATATTATCTCGGAACGAAATACTCCAGTGGATTTTCAGTATCTACGTGTATGTATCCTAAGGGTGCTCCTCGTTCTGATGGCTTTACCGGAATGAATTGTACGGGATTCGTTGCGCATGCGTACCGTTCTGCAGGCGGGGATTTGGGGCCAATAGCAAAAAACAATAATCATTCACCATGGTCTGGTGGTCCTGGGGGCGGAAGCTACATCAATGCTTGGAGATGGTACGGCTACGCCATTGACTCTGGAGCAAGGATATACACTTTCAACAATGTCGCATCGATGCTTAAAAGTGGGAAGGCGAAAAAGGGGGATATAATCTTTTTTAAGACGAACGGCTTTATAGATTGCCACATTGGTTTTTTTTGGGGCGATACGCCAAATCAGAATAAAATGTGGCACCAGATTTTACAAGGTAATCAAATATCGACTTGCTTCAATAACGCAAACAAGCAGGAATATAATCAAAAAGTGGTACTCATAAAAGGGTAGGGCAAGGAACAAAGGTTTGAGCCATGGTTAAGAAGATTCTTGTTGTTTTTGGGACCCGTCCCGAAGCGATTAAAATGTGTCCGTTGGTTAACGAGCTAAAGTCTCGAGATGGTTTAGAGGTTTGTGTCTGTGTTACCGGGCAGCATCGCGAGATGCTGGACCAGGTACTAGAAGTGTTTAATGTGAAGCCCGATTATGATCTTGCTATCATGAAACAGGGTCAGACTCTATTTGATATCACGGCAAAGGTTTTGGTCAACATTGCCTCCGTTCTCGACGATTCTTTGCCTGATGTTGTGTTGGTGCATGGTGACACAACAACCAGTTTTGCAGCTGGACTTGCTGCATTCTACAAGCATATTCCTGTAGGCCATGTTGAAGCGGGACTTCGGACATACAATATGTATTCACCTTTTCCTGAAGAATTTAATCGACAGGCTGTTGATATTTTTTCAAAGTATTACTTTGCTCCAACGGAGAGAGCAAAACGAAATTTGATGGCTGAGGGTAAATCAAGTGATTCGATTTACGTTACGGGGAATACTGGAATTGATGCCCTTAAAACAACCGTTCGATGCAATTATGATCATGAAATGCTGCGATGGGCCTCGGATTCGCGATTGCTGCTCGTTACGGCTCATAGAAGAGAGAATATTGGCGAGCCAATGCATCATATGTTTCGTGCAATTCGCAAAATTGTAGAGACTCATAATGATGTGAAGGCCATCTATCCCATCCATATGAATCCGGTTGTTCGCTCGATTGCTGACGAGGAGTTATCTGGATGCGATAGGATCAAGTTGATTGAACCGCTGGATGTTCTCGATTTTCATAACTTTCTTTCAAGGGCATATATTGTATTAACAGATAGCGGCGGCATCCAAGAAGAAGCACCTTCGCTCGGAAAGCCCGTATTGGTAATGCGCGATACCACAGAGCGCCCCGAAGGAGTTGCTGCTGGAACGCTCAAGCTTGTTGGTACGGATGAGGCTGCAATTTATAACGAATGCGATAAATTGCTAAGTAGCTCTAAGGCGTACGAGAAGATGTCTTGCGCTTCAAATCCATATGGGGATGGTAGAGCATCAGCAAGAATTGCTGATATCCTGCTTAACGGAACATTATCATAGGGGAGATTGAAGATGCCCGCTAATAATTTTTTGTTTTCTGTAATATTGCCAATATATAATATGGAGCGGTACCTCGAAGATGCTCTCGAGAGTATTGTTTCTCAGACAATTGGATTCAAGCAGAATATTCAAGCGATTCTTGTTGATGACGGAAGCACAGATGATTCCTTGGGGATATGCAACCGTTTCGCTGCGGAATACCCAGACAATGTAATCGTTATTCATCAGAAAAATGCTGGCGTTGGTGCTGCAAGAAACGCTGGCATGGAGGCATCATCGGGTTCGTACATCACATTTCTCGATCCCGATGACAAGTGGGATGCTGATGCGTTTAACCAAATGCACAACTTTTTTCTTGATAATCCCAATGTAAGAATTGCTGCGGCGAGAATAAAGCATTTTGGTCGCTGGAATGACTATCACGCACTTGACTATAAATTCTCGAAAACTCGCATTATCAATATATTTGCCGAATGGGACAAGCCTCAGCTTTCTGCTACGACAGTTTTTTTTGCTCGCTCTATTCTTTCGGGGCAAGCGTTTGGCAAGATTAAAGTTGCAGAGGATTTCCTTCTGGTTTCTTCGTTAATTGCTAAAGAGGGCATTTACGGAGTTGTGAGGGAATCCCTGTATTTGTACAGGAAGCGCTTCGACAGCGATTCTGCTATCGACACTTCAAAATACAATATGAGTTTTTACTTTGATACTGTTCGCGAATGCTATTACTCTCTTTTTGGAATTTCCAGAAAGAGATACGGATACGTTATCCCTTATATACAGAATGCGGTTATGTATGATCTGCAATGGAGAATCTCAGCCCCTTCGGATAATTATCTGAAAGTATCAGAGAAAAACGAATATCGACAATTGATAGTGGGATTATTGCGGAGCATAGATAATAAAGTGATATGCCGGCAGCGGAACATCAATGCCCATTTGAAACTGTATTCTCTTGCAATGAAATACGGACTTTCTTTTTTTGATGCCCAGTCCAGGCTTCTTCGACTTGGGGATGGAAAATATGCAAGTGTTTATGTGCTAGATGACGGAGATGGCGCAAAGCTTTCAGACGCTACGCTCAAAATTGAATTTATTTCTATGGATGATAAGCAGGTGCATTTTGAGGGCCTGCTTAATACGGTCTTGCCTGTCTCTGATTTGGAATTGAAGATTGTTATCGGCAAAACAAGCGTGCCCGCAGAGCTGTTTACCCGTTCCGATATCTCGTTCTCATCGTATTTTGAGGATACCTTTAGCTACGCAATTGGATTTAAAGGCAGTGTGCCCTCGGAGCGTAACGGGTTTATCGATTTTCGTTTATCGTATCGAGGCGTAAGTAAAAAAATGAAAATCGGTTACGGTATTTTTTCTAAGCTGTCGAAATGCATCCCGTCTTATTATTGCTATAGCAATAATAAGATACTGATTAGCCGTGCAAAGCATAGAATTCAGCTCTTGGCTTCTCCTACAAAAAAAACCGTACTAAAGCGCGAGTTTATTTTTGATTTGAATACCGTTAAGCGCCATGGAGCCAAGGGGCTTAAAATCGCATTGAAAAGAATTCCTGAAGTATTGTCTAGGCTGTATGGCAAGCCAGCGAAGCGTGTTTGGCTCATTAGCGATCGCCTGGATAAGGCCGGAGATAACGGTGAAGCATTTTTCAACTACGTTGCGAAGAATGCACCGAAAGATGTTTCTCCGTATTTTGTCATCTCAAGCAATTCTGCTGACTGCCAGAAACTGAAGCGTTACGGAAAGGTGGTTGATCCGTTTTCTCATAAGTACGGAAAACTATTTCTTCGTTCTGAATATGTTGTATCTTCTTCTTTTGATGCTCATGTCTATCGTCATTTTGGAAAGTACGAGGACTATTACAAAAATCTATATCAATTTAAGTACGTCTTTCTGCAGCATGGCGTAATTAAGGATGATATGTCTTTTGCCCTGAATCGCTATAGGAGAAATATCTATTTGTTCGTTACTAGTTCAGAGAGGGAGTACGATTCGATTCTCTCATGTGATTATTACTACAGTCGAGCTAATGTCGTTTTATCTGGATTGCCACGTCATGATTTGCTCAGATCCTGCAAGGTAGCGAATAATCCTCGGAAAAATAAAATAATAATCATGCCTACTTGGCGAAATAGTCTTGTGGATGGTTTTGATTCAAAAACTCAGTCCGCAATAATCTCCGAGTCAAAATTCATGCAATCGAATTACTATACCACCTATAATTCGCTCTTAGGTAGTGATGAACTCAGACGACTTATTGCTGAGTATAATATCTCTGTGGATTTTGTAATTCATCCGGGGTTCTCCTCGATGTCGTATCTGTTCGAATCGATTCAAGACGTTAATGTCCTGTCTTCTTGCGACTATCGCGAGGAGTTCATTTCTGCGTCATTGATGATTACTGATTATTCTAGTGTTGCCTTTGATTTCGCTATTCTTCGTAAGCCTGTGCTGTATTATCAGTTCGACAGCTCTGAAGTATTAGATGGCGGGCATATTTATTCTCGAGGATATTTTAGCTATGAAAATGACGGCTTTGGTCCTGTGTGCGAGTCGGAAGATGAGCTGTTGAAATCTATTCGAGAATATGCTGAAAACAATTTTGAATTGACGGGAAAATACTCCAAGAGAGTTGATTCATTCTTTTTTAGCCCAGAAAAGAATGAATCGAGTTCGCAAATTATCATGAACCGCATGCTAAATATTGATTCCGAAAGCATTAAGGATGGAGCCAATGTCGATGACGCTTTTTAATAGGGAACGCTGTCTTTTGGATGCGGCGACGGCCGTGTCCAACTGTATGCCTGGTGACAGATATCGTGACGAATTTTTTAATCTTGCGGTAGCGTTATCAAAGTATGATATTCCAATGGATTCAGACAAGCTCCAATCTGAGCAGTTATTCGATATTGTTAAAGCCATGCGCTGCACTACGAGGGAAGCCGATGAACGAGTGCATTTTGAGCGGGACAGTCTGTCAATCGATTTTCATTCAAAAGGCAGTCTCATAGAGGTGTGCCTTCTGGGTGGATGCAAATTAAAGCCTGACGTATCTCAAATCTCCGGCAACGTCAGCTATGAATGTCTGAACGAAACAGAGTTTGCCATAGTCGCAACTTTTTTTGATATTGAGGATAATCTAATCAATAGAGCATATAGAGTCCCTAATTGTGGAAGATTTTCTCTTGAGGTTCCATTTGGTGCGCATTGTGTCGATTTTGCTTTGGCGGGCTACGAGGGTCAAATCAATCTTAGCTCAATGAATGTCTACGGAGTACTGGCTTGTTGTGACCCAATTACCCCTGAAAACAGGGAGAAATTTACAAATGGTATAGTGAAACGGTTCGAGGAGTCTTTTGCGCTTCTTTGTGGTCATATCCCCGATAGCAATGGATCGAGGTACTATGATCGCTGTAACTTCCGGATAGGAATTATCACGGACGACTTTATGTATAATTATTATTCTGACGCCGTGACCCTTGTTTATATTTCCCCTTCGAACTATGAGCGGTATATCTCGGAGGGTTCATTGGATTTGCTGTTATATGTTTCTTGCTGGCAGGGACTTAATCCCCCTTCGGCCGAAGGAGATTACGAATACGATCCTAAATATGCCGTAAATGTTGTTCCAGAGATTTTTTCTTTTGCGAAGCGCAATGGGATCACTACGGTATTTCAGTCAATTGAAGATCCGCCAAGTTATAAATTGTTTTTGCCCATTGCCAAAGCAGCAGATTTCATTTTCACAAGTGCAGTTGAGATGATTCCTAGCTATGTTGAGGACACGGGGAATCCATATGTTTTTTATCAACCATATGGAGTGAATCCATCGATTCATAATCCAATTGGTTTCTTAAAGAAGCGAGCTACAACTGAATCGTTTTATAAGGATGCCGTATTTTTTGCAGGTAGCTGGTATCGCAATTATCCTGAACGTTGCAAGGACACGGCGCTTCTCTTTGACAGCGTTTTAAGGGAGTCCGGCAAGGGCCTCATCATTGCCGACCGTGCTTTATATTTTAACAATCGGGCAAACAGGACTTTTCCTGCTGAATATAACGAATTCATAATGCCGCCAATAGATCATAAGCTTTTGCAAAAAGCCCATAAATTATTTGATTTCTCCCTTAACTTAAATAGCATTAAGGACTCCGAGACAATGGGGGCAATGCGCGTATATGAGGTGCAGGCATTAGGCTGTCTCCTGATTTCTAATTATGCGAAGTCCACCGAAAACTGCTTTCCTGACATACCTCTTGTTACGGAGCCAGGGATTCTGACGGATTATTTTTCGAATCTATCGGATACGGATATTGTTGCCGCTCAGGTGCGTGGAATTCGTCGAGTTATGTCTGGATCGACTGTGTATGACAGGCTGAATTTAATGTTTGAGAAGATTGGTGCTGGTTTTTGCTTTCCTAGCAGAACTGTTTATGTGGTTTGCAAAGAACCCGACGAAAATATGCTCCAGTCTTTTAATGAGCAAACATATGACAGGAAAGTATTGGTTAATTTACAGGAACTTAGGGAGAACTGGTCAGACACGGATTACGTCATTTTTCTGGACGATGTTTTTCCTTACGCGCATTATCTCGAAGATGCTATCAATGCGTTCAAATATTGTGACGTTGACTTTGTGGAGTATTGCAGCAGGCAAGACTATGAAAGAGGCTACGATTATATTTACGGAGTCCCTTCTAGTGTTGAGAACACAGTGTTTAGCATGAGCGGTCTCAGTGCCGAGGAATTAACTAATGGTCTGGCGAGGGAACGCTCAATGTTAGGGTTTGCTGTTCTTGCGGTCGACTGATTGCTGAGATTCTGTCCGTATCTTCTCGGCAGTGTTTCGGAAATGATGCAGCACTCGGTCTGGAGGGGCGGCCGTAGACTGGACGAGCGAATTGTGCGTTCCCTGGAGATTGCGGTCTGAACGTGAATTTACCCCGTATCCGTTTACGCAACGACCTCCGTTTGCGCACGATGCCGCGAACGGAGGAGAAAGGGTGCTGCCGAAGATTTCTCGCACTTTCCGACAGTCTCACAGGGATCGCGTGCCGAAATGTGGTGTAACGACTGTTTTCTAACCGGTAAATAGAAAGCGGTTATCGCCTAGAATTTGAAATGACCAAAAATCAGATTCTGTTGAAAGGCGACAACCGCATATGGACACGATACACGATATAACTCCGAATACCCTCGAGATGCCTAGATTCGATGATGGCATGGTAAATATCTCTGAGCTGATCCGCATCCTCGCCCAATCGCTGGTCAACGAAGTCATGGACGCCCAGGCCGACGAAGCATGCGCCGACGGCAACCAAAGAAACGGCTACAGGCAGCGCAAGCTTGTCACCTGCGTAGGAGAGATCACTTTGAAGATCCCCAAGCTGAGAACGGGCAGCTACTATCCTGAAGACCTCCTTACCCGTTGGTCGCGCACCGACAGGGCTGTCATAGCGGCGATCTCCGAGATGGTCGCCAACGGCGTATCCACCAGAAAGGTCGAGCGCGTGGCGAAGGCCATGGGCATAGCGTCCATGAGCGCGAGCCAGGTCTCGCGCATATGCGCCTGCCTCGACGAGACCGTCGAGGATATGCAGCAAAGGGACCTATCGGGAGCCACCTACCCTTATGTGTGGCTCGACGCGACCTACATCAAGCGCAGGGAGGCGGGGCGCGTGCGGTCGACGGCGCTCGTGACCGCGATCGGCGCAGGGTCCGACGGCTACCGGAGGCTGCTGGGAATGGACGCGATCGACACCGAGACGCATGAGGGGTGGAAGGGTTTTCTCCTGTCGCCGAGGGAGCGCGGCGTAGCGGGCGTTTTGTGCGTGACCAGCGACGCCCATGAGGGTTTGCGGCGCGCTATTCAAGAAATCTTCCCCGGGGCATCGTGGCAGCGCTGCATCGTGCACCTCATGCGCAACGCGTCGGGCGTTGCGCCCACCAGGCAGAAACGCGGCGCGGTGCTCTCGATCCTCAAGGCGGTCTTCGCGGAGCGCGACCCGGCCCTCGTGCGCGAGCTGTACCGCCTCGCGATAGATGAGGTCGGGGCGTTCTGCCCGAAGGCGGCCGAGATCCTGGAGGAAGCCGAGCCCGACGCGCTCGCGTACCTCGACTTCCCCTACGAGCACCATGTGCGCCTGCGCACCAACAACGTCCAGGAACGGGCAAACCGCGAGCTCAAAAGACGCAGCAGGGTCGTCCAGGCGTTTCCTTCGAGAAAATCCCTCATAAGGCTTATGGGGGCGGTCTTCTCGGAGATGGACGAGGAATGGTCGAGCCGCCGCTGGTTTTCCGACGGCTCGATCGCGCGTGCGGTGGAAGGCGCCCAGGTCAACGCCCCCGCGCCTAGCTACAGCGGCAGTGCCGCGGAGCATGCAGCCAGGATCATCTCGCTCGTCATGGCGGACAACCCGATCCCCGGAAGGAAGGCGGCATAGTATGTGCTAGGATGATTTTCGTTCTAGGTGGTTCTCGATTTGCTCGGCCAGCCTAACGGCTGCCCTCCCAAATCGAGCGCTACACCACTTTCCGCGACACTACCATCTGGGATGCCTTAGCCCGAGTAGCTCGAGCGGGTCAACTGGCCCGAGGAGGAAGGCTGCCGGGAAACGTCGTAGCATCTGTCAGTGAAATCGGGGTGGATCCAGATTCGCGTAACTGCACTGCAATGAGTGCGTGAGGATGATGGTGGACTATACATGGGAGGAGAAGCGCTGCCTCGGCGAAACGGCTGATAGGACACGCCCGGTTACGCTTCTTCGACTTCGAGATAGGGGAGATAATTTACGACGGGCGCGGCATAGACGGCATGCTTGTCCGGAAGGCCATCATCTGCCAGTGCATGTCGCAGGCCGCCAACGCGGTGATAGGAGCCGCATAGGCGCGGGGAAGAGCTATCTCGGCTGCTGCCTCGCCAAACGGGCGTGCAAGATGCGCGGGAGCGCCCGCTACGTGCGCATGCCCGACCCTTTGATGGAGCTCGACGAACCTACGGTGATGGAGAGGTCCGACCAGAATTCAATCATTCCCATCCAGTAGCGTTACGAGTTTGGAGAATACGTCACAATTGTCAACAACAACAATGGCTAGATTGTTTCTAACGCGAGTTACGCTTTCAAACAGGAGTCTTATGGAGAGATAGTTTTTGTTAGGATGAAAGGTGGCTTGAAGCGCATTCTCGTCATCGTAGAAAAAGCTTTTCGAGATTGCTACGACAACGTTGTCAAACTCTTGTCCTATGACCGCATGCGTATTCTGACAGCCCAGTATTGTTAATTCATCGAATACGCTTGCTGTGTATTTTGAATTAGTTAGCGAGATGTATGTGAAATTATGTTTACGAAGGTTTTGAATCACCAAACGCGCTTCATCCGTTGACTTGGCATATAAAACCTTAACGGGGCATGGGCGAATTAAGTCGTTTTTTCGCCGTAAATCAAGCATAGCTCTAATAAAGGAAGCGAGCTCTCTATTTGTCCTGATTTTATTAGTTAATGAGTAATGTAAATCTGAGGGAACAAACTTATCAATTCTCCCTTCATTGTTACTCCTGATTTCCGTTTTAGATAGAGATTGTCTCGAATCTAGGCTAAATACCACTCCAATTTGATGCGTGCCATGTATCTCAATAATTTGATTCAGGGTGTGTGCGTAGAGTCGATGGGCTTCATCAATAAATAAAGCTTTGTACCGGCTCAGGTCAGTTGATGGAGCCTGTTTCGCAGAAATGATATCCATTTTATCTGCCATATGTTGATTGATTACGTAATGTCCGCTAGCGAGATTTCCAGAATGAATTACGCAGGTATTTCCATTGCTTTCTGCAAAATCACGCGCAATATCATAAAGGAGGAGCGTTTTGCCAGTGCCAGCTCCTCCTGTGAGCTTGACCATCTTGTTATTGGCCAATTGTTTACTGATATTTCGTTTAAATTCTTCTTGCTGACTAGTAAGAAAATATTCTTTCCTAAGAAAAGCGTCACATTGATTTATAGGAGAAACCAAATAAGACGAAGGAGAGAAATGACTATCTGTGTTGTCGGAGAAATAGTTGCCAAATGAACTGATGCGTTTTTTTGCTTCCCTGCATGCAATTTCTACGCAGTTGTCATTTGTATCAAGCGTGTACCATCTGTCGGTTTGCGATTCGTAAGTTAACAGTATGGGAAGAGCCGACAAATGCTTTAAGTAATACTTATTCCTTTTAAGTTGTGAAGCAATTTTGTCTAGTTCTATAGGCTCGCTTTTGAGTTCAATGTTTAACACGGATCCTATGCCAATTTTAAGCAAATCGAATTCTTTGGCGATTTGGGGAATGCTGTACGAGACCGTAAATCCATCGAGGTCATCAATGCTGACGTCATACTTCAGAAGAAGGTCTACAAGTTTATAGAGGGATTTGCGTTCCCGATTTTTGAGGGAAGTATTGCTGTTGGAAAGGATGTGCAGGTATTGATTGAAATCTTCGAGAGATGCATCTTTGTCGATTCTTGTCAAGTAAAAAATATTGATAGGATTAATCATTACTGCTCCGGTGGGATTCAAATCATTTACATTTAATGATTATACAATGCAAAAAAGTAGAAGACGAAAGCCCGCTACGATGGAAGATGCACAAAGTCGATAGGGGCTGGCCGCGCTCCAGGCGTCAATTGGTTTCTGCCGATGCTGGCTACGCATTCGATTTTAGACGACAGGGGTGAGACGGTTGCGTGATGGGGCGAGTTTATAGTTCTTTCAGATGGGTTTATTTAACGCCTATTCAGCCGCAAGGCTCTGGTGGGCCAATAGGACTCAAGTTGACTACAGCGGCATCGTTCCTTCAAATAATATGTTTAACTTCCATGCTCGCTGCAATAGTAACCCCTGCGAACGTGAGGGCCCTTCGGTCCGAGCGGGCGTTGCGCCGAGCAGAGAAGGCTCTTTCCCGCTATGGTGACGGCCGTGAAGCCTCGCCGTGCGAAAAAGTCAGGGAAAGAACCATAGGTGCAAAATGTGCCCAGTTGAACCTCAGGGAGAGAGGGCAGATACAGGACTGCCTCAGCGGGGGGGATCCGTGCAGAGCGATAGGCAATTATATAGGAAAGAGCATCTCGACCGTATCTTGTAAGGTGCGGTCGAGGCGACACATCCGGCCCTTCGTGCCAAAGAAGGCAGCATGTTGAGACCGCCATTGGTGCAAGCGCTACGGGATGTGCGCCAAACGTGGCACTCGCAACTGCGCCGCGACCCATATTTGTACCCAACCGTCAAGCGGCGCGGTCCAGGAGGCGCCCTCGGGCGTGGTGGCCACCGCCTCGACGGGAGCGGCTGACTCTTCGATTACCGACCGAACTCACCGATGCCCTCGGGAACGCGGTCGGCATCGATTTGACTCGCTGGGCCCCCTCCGGGGGACACATGCGCGATATCATGGTGCTCGCGAGAAAACCGAGGTACTGAGCCGTATCGCTATAGAAAGCGTAATCGTGAAGAAAGCTATTTCTTCGGGCGGCACGGGAGAGGCGGATCTTTTAACCGCATGAGTCGGGTTATATTCTTGGGTTTGTCGTCCTGTTGTCAAGGTATATTTTTGAAGAGTGGTTTACAATCAGGACATTGTTGTCCAATCCGTATGGGTTCGGAATTACGTTTGGTCAAGTGGATGGGGAGGGGCTTGCTCTACAGATTCTTTGACGGTTGGTCATGGCGGTGACTCGCTCAATATTCACGAACAAATGTTTGCTTTATGTTATACTTCTTACGTGGCTCAGAGGTTCTATAGGGGTGCAGAATGGAAATTGAAAACGACATTATGCAATTAATCCGAACCCACAAAATGGTGGAAGGCGACAAGATTCGTTTTCCGCCCCTCGTCCTGGTAAAAAACTTGAAATTAGATTGAAAGCTCCGCAGAAGCCCGAACATCGCTTTGTGTTGTCAATTGTCGAAGGTGCAAAAAGTGGGACGTTGATTCTTGAATTGGGTACCGTCAGCCGTAAAACGTCAATGCAAATGCGCGATTCATCGAATCCTTTGATGCGTGTGGATTTGGACAACCATGCGGTTCATTCCAATCCAGATGGAGAAATGATTCATGGCTCACATATACACATTGCGACCCATGAGTACGGGGACAAATGGGCGATTCCGCTTGATCGCCAATCGCTTCTTACAGGAATTGGTTGCGACTCTAGTGCTCCTGAGGTATTTGAACAGTTTAGAATGTTTTGCGACATTGACAATACGCTTGAATTGGTTTGGTCGCTTGGGGTGTAAAAACTATGGATGTTGCGATTGCGAACAAGATACTAGATGGCTATGTGAAGTGGTGGCGTGATGCGGTTGAGGTCCATCAGGAGGGCAACGCCGTGCGTGTAATATGTCCAATGCTTGACCGTCATAATGATCATTTCAGCATCTATATGAATAATTGTCCTGAGTCAGATGAATTCGTGTTAAGTGATTTAGGAGCAACGATTTTGATTTGAGCGCTTCTGGTTGCAATGTGATCACGGGTGCTCGCCAATCAAAGTTGGATGAGGTTCTTAACGGATTCGGCATCGATCGCAATGAGGATGAGCTGTATATCGTATGTAATGACGATCGGTTGTTTTCAGCGATTAACATGTTGATGCAGGGCATGGCGACGGTCGACGATTTGTTCTTTACGGCTCGAGATAATGTCAGGAGCTATTTTTCGGAAGACGTCGGTCGATGGTTTGAGAAGCATGGAGTACGCAACTTGCCTAACATTCTTATGCGGGGACAATCTGGCTTTGAGACCAAGTTTGATTTTGTGATACCCAAGACTCCCAATACCGCGCCAGAACGGTTTATTAAAACGGTCTCAACTCCTTCGGAGCAAAGCGTTGTGAATGCTCTTTTCGGATGGGGTGACATAAAGAATGCCCGTGGGGATGATTCTGCCTTCTACCTGTTCTTGAATAAGCGGAATTGCGGTGATGGGAACATTGACGAGAGTCTTTTGCGCGCTTGCCACAACTACGATGTTCGTCCTGTTGTTTGGGGGCAGGATGAACAGAGTGTGCTGAAAGAGCTGGCTGCATAGGGGATATTAGGTGGTGAATCTAACGCTTGAGATATCCATTCACGGCAATTATGCGCAACAAACACTAGGACTAGGTGCGGCACCCATGGGTGCCGCACCTAGTCCTAGTGTTTGTTGCGCTGTGCGTTAGAAACCAATCTTTTGCTCCATATTCGGCTCGCTCATTTCAATCCCAAGCGGCATCATGGGTAATTCGGTCAATGATTGCTTTATCGCGCGCTCCATCACCAAGTCTTGAATCGTGTCGGAAATGTCGGCGCAAGAAGCAAAGCTCTTTAAGGTCGTTTTAGCGCGCGTGCCAGCGGTCGTTATAATTTGCACGACAAACGTTAATTATTGGATGATAAATGACGTTGTATACTTAGGGCGACAAGCGCGAAACCGAGTCAGGAGCAGTATGCGGTACATCAATCCAGAGAGCGCGAAGAAGGCTTTTACCGAGTTGAAGGCCTCGCCTTATTTTGTGGATAAATCTGGGTTCGTCTCCAAAATTCTTCCAAGCATCGGCATCGCGGAAAAGTACGTGTGCATTACGCGGCCGCGTCGGTTCGGGAAGGCGTTCCAATGCCCAGATGCTTGCTGTGTTTCTGTCGCTTGGTATTGATGCGGCGGAGTTGTTCGAGTGCCTCATGGTCACCCGTGACGCCACGGCTAAACGGCATCTTGGATCCCATGACGTCATCTAATCGATTTCAGCGTTTTACCCGATGGCTGCAAAGGCCACGACGACTATTTTGAATTCATTCGGGCCGGCATCGCCTCTGATCTGCGCTAGGCTTTACTGAGGATGAGGTGCGGGAGCTGTGCGAGCGTCACATAGCTCGCAATCCCAACGCGCGTGTCACCTACGACGATCTCGCCTATTGGTATGACGGCTACCTGACCGAAAATGGGGAGCGTCGGTTCAATCCGCGGTCTGTGGTGCTTTCACTCTCTGACGACAGCCTGCGCAGCTATTGGACGGAATCGGGCCCTTACGATGAGATTTACTACTATGTGCAGAATAACATCGCCGCGGTGCGTGACGACTTAGTGCGTATGGTTGCGGGCGAGCCGGTTCCTGCGCATATGCGCAACCATGCCGCATCATCTATGAGTCTATCCACGAAAGATGAGATTTTCTCCGCAATGGCGGTGTACGGGTTTCTGACCTACCATGGCGGATACGTGTCTATTCCCAACCATGAACTCATGCTCAAGTTTCAGGATCTTCTGGCCAAGGAAGATCTGGGGTACGTGGCGCGGCTCGCGCAGAGCATCGAAGAACTTTAGGCTCAACGCTTTAGCCAACGGCTCGCACAATGGCCTCCCACAGCGTCGGATTGAAGGCGGCAATGCTGTCGTAGCGCTCGGGGGAGAACAGCGAGAGCGCGCCCACAGCAAGGGCGAAGATCAGGGCGCACGCGATGAACGCCGCGATTGCTTTGCGGTGACGGACACCCAGCGGCGCGACGTTCAAATAGATGCGCCCGCTCAAGTGCCGCACGCGTTCTACGAGCTCGTCTTTCTGCGCCTGCAACGCCAACATGACGAAGGCGGCCGCGAGCACGATATACCAACCAAAGTCTCCGAAATATCGCTGCGTCACTCCCGCAGTGCGTGTGTCCACAATCAGGACGACCGCGGCAAACGCAAGCATGCAAAGCGTCGAGCCCCAAAGCCCGCGCTCCTTGAGCTCGCGTCGCACCGCGGGCAGTAAAAACACGAGCAAGGCCATGGGTACAAGCCAGAAGTATCCGCCGAACATGGGCTCCATGGGAGCCCATCCGACCGGTCTGGCCATCTCGGTGGTTTCCACAAAGGGGAACGTGAAGCTCGGATTGATAGGCTGTAGCAAATAATAAAACAGCAGCACGGGAGTAAGCAGCAGACGTTGATGGTATTGCGTCATGTCGAAGCCGGTTAGATTGTAGCTGCTGCCAAAATCGAGAACCGACCCGAATCGCGCCCAGTTGTACCACAGCAGGGGTGCGAACACCAGGGCAAATGGTATGAGCGCCGCGGCGGTTTCCTTTGCGCCCCTGCGCGAGAACAGCAGTCTCTCGTGCCTGATCTCGTTCCAGAAAAGCGGGATGGCAAGAAAGCACGCGAGAACGAACTGAGGCCTGCAGCCCAAATTGAGCGCCATGCAAAGCGATCCGGCCGCCAGGTGCCAGGCGGAGAGGCGGGTGGTGGAACGAGCCGAATCCGCGCGCTTCAGGCTCACGTGCGTCGAAATCGTCCGATTGGCGTGGCTTGAAGGGCCGCTCGGTTCTTTCCCGGAGGCGTCGTCCCTCCTAGGCGCCAACGAACCGTCTTGCGCCTCTTTGCGAGCGCCGAGCCAAAACCACAGGCCAAGGAACGTGAGCGCGAGCGAGGAAAGGATGGGAACCGAATAGAACCGCGCCACGAATACCAGATAGACAACGTTGCTGCCCGCGAACAAGAAAAGCAGCGTGGCGATGAGCGTGGCCAGCGTTACCGAGGAGCCAAAGAAGCGGCGGGCTATTCGGTAGCACAAGAGCGCCATTGCGCCTACAGTCGCCACCCCGAGCGCCACCACGGCGGCGGACGTGTCGAGCCATTGCCCCGTTATCAGCTGATAGGGCGCGAAAACAAGCACGGCAGGCACCACGCCAAAATAGCAGTAGTATTTCCCGCCGTAGAAAGCGTGGTCCCAAAAGATGGGGTTCGCGCCGCCATCGCTCGCCTCGTAGCGCGCGCCGTAGTCATAGGGATTCTCCAGCTGGGCAAGTTCGTCGGAAACGGGCAGGTCAAGCGAGAGGCTGCCGTGGATAAGGGCATCGGCGAGCCGGGCGTACTGGTCCTCGTCGATGTAATGGGCAAAGCGTTCGTGATAGGTGATTTCGCCGGGCTTCTCTCCGTCCCAGGCCATCCCGTTGAGTAGGCTTACGCCTACGAGCCCTACGGCCAGCAGGAGCGTAATTGCCGCATAGATGATTCGTCCCGCAATGGAGTCGATGGCGGGCTGACGCATGCTTGCTGCGATGTCGTGCTTCGAGTCGGATCGCTTCACGGGTGCTCCTTGGCGCTCGGTGGTTGCGGGAATTACGCAGCCGATAACTATATCCTGAATGATTTGCCCGATTGCGAAGCGGAGGTGTTGCGCACGTCAAATGTTCGTCAAGCTTGGGTCGAAACGGAAGGCACAGCAAGACGTGCCATCGTTCGTTCTTGGCGCAGCGTGCGCAAGGTGCGCACTTCTCTTTCGTGGTAAGCGCAGGTTCGTTAGGGGCGGCGTGCTCACGCTTGGGCGTCCAACGGTTTACGGGAAGGCCTGGGCGGTTCGGGGGAGAGCCGTCGCCCATCCTTGCACTTTCGTTGCAGTTGGGGGTCTTTGCGTGCGGGCGCTGCGGGGTTGCGGTATCCTGCTAAGCTATGAAAAACATTGAGCAGGCGGCGCACGGCTGCCATTCTGATTCGCGAATCGAATACGATGTGATCGAAGGCTTTGGCGGCGTGAGCTGCGACGGCCCCGCTTGCGATCGTCCGAGTGCCGTATGCGCCTCCGCGAGCGAAGCTCAAACGCCCCACGATGCGACCGGCATCCACGTATCCGGAGCCTCTCCGTTCGGCAACGGCGTCAGCGGGATTGCATCTGATGCTGCTCCCTTCGATAACGCCCCCATCGGCATCTTCGACTCGGGTTTCGGCGGTCTTACCGTCGCGCGCGAGATAGCGAAGGAGCTCCCCAACGAGTCCATCGTTTACTTTGGCGATACGGCGCGCTGCCCCTATGGCCCGCGCTCGCAGGAAGAGGTGGACGGCTTTGTGCAGCAAATTTGCGCATGGCTGGTGCAGCGCGGCGTGAAGATGCTGGTCATCGCCTGCAACACTGCAACCGCCGCCGGCCTGGAGCACGCTCAGCGCACCTTCGACATCCCCGTTATCGGCGCTGTGGAGCCGGGCGCCCGCGCTGCAGCGCGGGCCACCAAAAACCGCCGCGTGGGCGTAATCGCCACCAAGGGAACGGTGGAAAGCGAATGCTATCCGCGCGCCATTCGCCATATCGATGCCGGCATCACCGTGTTCTCTACGGCCACTCCCAAGTTCGTTGATATCGTTGAGCAGGGGATTCGCATTTCGAAAGGCCCAATTGAAGACCTCACGAGCCTTGCCTCAAAGGTCTATATCCGCCCCGCGTTCCAAGAGATCGCACAGGACTATCTGGAACCCCTGCGGCGATGCGACGTTGATACGCTCGTGCTGGGCTGCACCCATTATCCCATGCTGAAGGCCTTGATAGGCGGCGTGATGGGGCATAGGGTGCTGCTGGTGTCTTCCGCCGAGGAAATGGCCAAGGACGTTCGGGACACCCTTGCGCGTCGTGGTCAGCTGGCCGCTCCCGACAACGTGGCGGTGCGCGAGTTCTTTACCTCTTCTGCCGATGTGGAAGATTTCCAGGCGTTTGGCTCGCGCGTGTTCAACCAGCCCATTGCGCGTCCCGTTCATGTTGACCTGGGCGCATTGTAATCCGCCTGTTCGTATTTTTCGTGTTTCAGTAAGGAGTTTTCGCTCATGTTTGCAACCCGTATTGGTAACCGCAAGGATCGCGAGCTACGCCCCGTGACGCTTGAGCGCGCCGTTATGAAGAACGCCGCCGGCAGCTGCCTGGTGAAGTGCGGCGATACGCACGTGCTGTGCAGCGCCACCATCGAGGAGCGCGTGGGCTCGTGGCGCAAGGGTTCGGGCAAGGGCTGGCTTACTGCTGAGTACGCCATGCTTCCTGCTTCAACCGCAAAGCGCACGCCGCGCGAGACCAAGGGTCGCAAAGGCCGCAGTCAGGAGATAGAGCGTTTGATCGGGCGCTCGCTGCGCAACGTGTGCGACTTGTCCAATATGGGCGGCGAGGTGACCATGACCATCGACTGCGATGTGCTGCAGGCCGATGGCGGCACGCGCACTGCATCCATTACGGGCGCTTGGGTGGCGGCGTATGATGCCTTTGAGGCGTGGAAGGCGGCGGGCAAGGTTAAAGTGAATCCATTGTTTGGCCAGGTGGCGGCTGTAAGCGTGGGCCTCGTGGACGGACGCCTGCTGCTTGACCTGGATTATCGCGAAGATTCCTCTGCCGAGATCGATATGAACGTGGTCATGAACGCCAAAGGCGAGTTCGTGGAGGTTCAGGGCACGGGCGAGCAGGTGCCGTTCTCCCGCGCACGTCTGAACGACATGCTCGACATGGCGGAGGAGGGCATAGGTCGGCTTCTGACGCTTCAGCGTCAGGTGCTTGGGTTGGAGTAGGCAGCCGAGCGCGTGGGCAGCTGCCCAGAGCGCGGGCGCGAAGGCGGATGGTTTTACCGCCCGGAGCTTGAGCGATAACGTATCCACAGAATGGGAGCGGAAGAATGAAAAAGGTGCTAATTGCCACCAACAACAAACATAAGGTGGAGGAGATCGAGACCGCCCTTGATTTTGAGGGCTGGGAATTTTTGACGCTTTCCGATTGCGAGGCGTACCCTGAGCCCGAGGAGGATGCCGATACTTTTGAGGGCAATGCGCTCATCAAGGCGCGCGCTGCGCATGAGGCTACAGGCCTGGCGGCGCTTGCCGACGATTCAGGTCTGGCCGTGGATGCTCTAGGCGGCGCGCCGGGCGTATTCAGCGCGCGTTATTGCGGCGTGCACGGCGACGACGACGCGAACAACGCCAAGGTGCTTGCTGAGCTCGAGGGCGTGCCTGACTTGAAGCGCACGGCTCGTTTTGTGTGCGCGCTTGCGTTCGTGGACGAGGATGGAACCGAGACAACGGCGTTTGGCACGATCGAGGGGCGCATTGCGCACGGGCTTTCGGGCGAGGGCGGCTTCGGTTACGATCCTATGTTTTTGCCCGATGAGTTCGGCGGAGCCAAGACGCTTGCCGAGGTGACTCAGGAGGAGAAGAACGCCATCAGTCACCGTGGCAACGCTCTGCGCGCGCTGAAGGAGAAGCTCACGGCTCGCGCATAATGTTGAGGTTCGGTCGGCTCGCACTGTGTGGTATTGGGGCGCGCCTCAAACTGGGCGTGTTTTCTGGATCTGCGAGGTTCGCCTTTGCCCGTGATCTCATTTTTCCGAGTTTGCGCCAGTTTTCCTAAGTATGTAATCCTGCGGAGGGTAAATAGAACCCTCTTTTACTTGCGGCTGGTCAAAACTTCATTGAATCAATTCTTTATGGGCATATATCTATGTAAGAAATGCTTATAAAGCATCGAATTTGCTCTCGTCCATGCTGTTTGAGATGGATAAGCGGGCGCTGGCGGATTACATACTTAGAAAAACTGGCGAAACTGCGCTCAATTGACGCGAAAATGGATTACATACTTCGGCAAACTGCCAAAAGACTGAGCGACGACGCATGTCAGGGGTTTCTTGGGGGTAGAGCGGTCAGGAAAGAACCCGGAGCTCTTTCTACCGGATAACGCTGCCAGTTGGTTTGTATAGCCACGCCCTATCGTTGTATATGATTGCCGCGTCAAAGGCAGGATGTTTTCAGCAGGACAGGCGATTTCCCGGAAACAGGCAGGATGAAATCTTCGCAATCGGTTGCACAGAAGTGGAGCGGTTAGGCTATGGCGACGATTGCGCACGAAAAGAAAAAGGCCACCGACATAAGCCGATGACCTGCTCAAACGTGGAGCGGGTGACGGGAATCGAACCCGCGTCATGAGCTTGGAAGGCTCAGGTTCTACCATTGAACTACACCCGCATGGTCGGGACGACAGGATTCGAACCTGCGACATCCTGCTCCCAAAGCAGGCGCGCTACCAAACTGCGCCACGTCCCGGCGCTGTCCTCCTGTCGAACAGCTCGCCTATTATAGCAAAGAAGGCTCGGTTCTCAAGAGGTTTTTCACATCGATTACTTCACTACCAAAACAGGCACGGCCACCTCGCCGAGAAGCTTGTGGCTTACGCTGCCCATAAACTCCTTCCAGCCAGAAAGGCCGCGACTTCCTACGATTATCAAATCGTAGTCTTCCTTATCCACGAGCTTTGCAATCTCTCGTGCGGGGTCGGTGCCCTTGACGAGCAGCTCCTGCACGGTGTTATCGCCGGCGCCGTTCTCGTCCAGAATCGCCACTGCGGCATCAAGCAGCTCCCAGGCGTCCTTCTCCATCATGTTGAGAATGGAGGCGAAGCTCGTCATCTGGTCGTCGGAAAGCAGCGGAACCGCCACCACGTTTACCACATCCACCTCGATGGATTGGTCGAGTCCGGCGATGTCGCCCGCCTGGGCAAGCGCCTTTTTGCCGCATTCGGAGCCGTCGTATGCGACCAGGATCTTTTTGAGTGCCATAACGTCCTCCTTGTCGTCTGCTTCGCCCGTGCGGAATCGTCGGCATACCGTCAAAAATCGCAAGGCGGAGAGGCTTTCTCCGTATGCGTTCAGTATACCCCGTTCGATGCGAATGGATGCCGGCGAAGCCCAAACGCCGTGTCGTACGTGCGAACGTCATGCTGCGAATTGGGTTTCACGCGGCGTCTAGAATGTACGCCTGAAGTGCGAAACCACCTCCACGTGATGCGTCTGGGGGAACATATCCACCGGGGTGGCGCCCATGAGCTCATAACCTGCTTCCTCCAGACGCTTAACATCGCGCGCCCAGGTGGAAGGATTGCAGCTCACGTAAGCCATGCGCGTGGGTCCGGCTTCTGCGATGCTGCCGATGATCTCGGCAGCGAGCCCGGCGCGGGGCGGGTCTACCAGCAGCGCGTCAAGCTCGCCGAGCTCGGGAAGCTCTCGTGCTGCGTCGCCGCCGATGACCTCTATGTTGTCAAGGTGCGCCGCTTCGCTTGCGCGGCGCAGGTCGCGCACGCTTGATCCGTAGCTTTCCACGGCAAATACCATCTCGGCGGTACGTGCCATGGGCAGCGTGAACGTGCCCACGCCGCAGTACAGGTCGGCCACGTAGTCGTTTTCGCCGATTTCTAGGCCGTCGAGCGCAATCTTTACGAGCTTATCGGCTTGTGCGGTGTTCACCTGGAAAAACGACGGAGCGCTTACGGCGAACTCTTCATTTCCCACGCGTTCGCGCCAGCGTGCCGAACCACCCAAGACCTCGATGCCCTTCAGTTTGCGCGCTTTGCCGGTGTCGCTCGTCATCACGCGCACCACGCCCGTGGCCTTGACGGCTTGTTCGAGCGTCTTGGCTACCATGGCGCGAGGGAATCCGCTCGGATTGGTCCACAGGGCGATTTCCAAATCGCCCGTGCGTGCCGAGTGGCGAATGCCGACGCGATAGATTCCCAGATCGCCGCGCGAATTGAGGAAGCGCAGCGCGCCGCGCACCGCCTTGGGAACGCGCTGGATGGCCTTATGGGCCAACGGGCATGCATCCGGCGCCACGATTTCATCCGACCCCTTGCGATGGTAGCCCATCATGAAGCCTTTGCCCGGCACCTCTGCGCAGCTGAATTCGAGTTTGTTGCGGTAGCCCAGCTGCTTTTTGGATGGAACGCAAGCGGCTACCAGCTCCTGGGCGCGTTCGGGCGCGAAGCCTCCCACACGCTGCAGCTGCGACACTACGTTGTCGCGTTTTTCGGCGATCTGACGCTCGTAGCTTACCTGCTGCCAGCCGCAACCGCCGCAGATATCCGCCAGAGGGCAGGCGGGCGTCACGCGGTCGGGGGAGGGAGTCAACACTTCGTTGAGCTTGGCCTCCAGGTAGTTGCCCTTGTCGGCCGTCACCTCTGCGGAAACAACATCGCCGGGTGCCACTCCGTTCACAAATACGGCTTTTCCGCTTGCGGATCGCCCGACGCCCGCGTCTCCATAGGTGAGTCTTTCTATGGTTATTTTCTCTTGCATATATCCTCATTTCTCGCTCGGCTCATTTTACAGTATAATTTCGAACGCTAATGCGCCCTCGTAGCTCAGGGGATAGAGCACTTGCCTCCGGAGCAAGGTGCCGTGGGTTCGAATCCCGCCGAGGGCACCATTTGCGAATACGTCGGTGTTTTTCGGCGGGATTTGAACCCGTTCGGGTGGAACCGCGTTGCGAAAACTGCCCAGTGGGCAGTTTTTGGCGGTTCGCCCGAGGGCGTAAGCCCGAGGGGTGGAGCGTCCGCGCAAGCGGGCGCGGCAATCCCGCCGAGGGCACCATTTGCACGTTCATGATGCCACGCGCACCATCTATATAGTGAGAGAAAGGAAGCACGATGGCGCTGTACACCCCCGAATACAAGCCCAACGGCAACGAGATCGCTGTCATCAAGACGTCCAAGGGCGATATTCGCGTGCAGCTTGCTGGCGAGGATGCCCCTATCCATGTGGGCAATTTCGTGGAGCTCGCACGCAAAGGCTTCTATGACAACCTGAAGTTCCATCGCTATGTCCCGGGCTTCGTCATCCAGGGCGGCTGCCCCAATACGCGCGATCTCGATTCCGAGCAGGTAAAGGCTGCGGCGGGAAATCCGTGGGCGGGTCTTGGTACGGGTGGCCCCGGCTACACTATCAAACAGGAGTACACCACCAATCCTCACAACTCCCACGATGACGGCGCGCTCGCCATGGCTCGTTCCCAGATGCCTGACTCCGCGGGATCGCAGTTCTACCTCTGCCTCGGCCCGCAGCACGGCCTTGATTCCGGCTACACGGTGTTCGGCCAGACCATCGAGGGCAAAGACGTTATCGCGCAGCTTCGCGTGGGCGACGTCATCGAGACCATCGTCATCGAGAACGCAGATTAAACGTAGTAAACGCGGCTCCACCTCCGCACAGGCGACGGGCGAGGGCCCAAGGAGAAGACGGCATCTATGATTGACAATCAGTACATCGCTTCCGCGCGTGCAGCTTACCAGGCTCGAGATTTCCAGACGGCGCTTTCGCTGTTCGGGCAGTGCGTCTCGGATCCCACCATTCCGAAGGGGCCTGGGGATGTGGGCTATCTGTACCATCAGCTGGGCAACTGCTACCTTCAGCTGCAGCAGTTCGACGAGGCAATCAACGCCTACACGCAGGCAACGGCCGATGCTGCTTATGACGCGTGCGGAGCGGTGAACTGCAACCTCGCCAAGGCCTATGCCTTTCTGCACGACTACGAGGATGCGGTGGAGCATTTCGAAATCGCTGTGTCCGATGCCAAATACGATGCGCCCTATAAGGCGTATCTGGGCATGGGAAACGCGCTGCTCAAGCTGGGTAAAAATGCCGAGGCGGGCGTGGCTTTCCGCGAGGCGGCGCTCGATCAGCGCAATCCTGATCCCACGAAGGCGTTGCTCAACCTGGGCGTATGCTTCATGGCGCTCAATCGTCCCGCCGACGCCGTGCAGTCCTATGAAAGCGCGCTGCAGTTCGACATGGATCCTGCCACGCGTAACAAGATGTACGCCAATCTGGGGCAGGCCTATGTTGCCTGCAATCAGATGCAGAAGGCAATGAGCGCATTTGAAGCTGCTCTTGCCGATAAGACCTATTTCCTGAGCGAATCGGCCAGCGTGGACTACAGCTTGGCGGCCAAGGCCGTGGCTACCGGCACCGCCGCCATGCAGCCTCTCGCGGGCCAGACGCAGGCGATTGAGCCCCAGTCCGACATGTCCGGTCTGGACGTTGCGGCTGACGGCGCCCCGCTCATGGCGCAGGACCCCTACTATACGGACCCCCAGTACTTCCCGGCCGAGGCCTATGGCTATGACGTGCAGGACGGCTACGCCTCGGGCGATGACCGCTTCTTCAACGCCAGCGAGGAAGAGCTGGAGCGCTATTCCAAGAGCATTGCGAAGAAGGATCGCAAGCGCCGCAACGTGGGTCTGAAGATTCTCGTGTTCCTGTTCGCGTTGCTTTTGATCGCTGCCGCCGGTTGCGTGTTCCTCTATACGCAGGGCTATGGCTACCCCACGCAGGAGAGCGTGGTGCGCGGCCTGTTCTCCGACACGTCTAACGCTCAGGAGTACTTCACTTCCAACATGAGCGCCGACGCTGTGAACTCCGAGATGCGCGGCGTGGTGCAGGATTCCGACATCACGGTTGATTCCGTAGAGAAGAGCATGTCCAATTCCACGGTGTATGTGACCGCTCAGGCAGCCGAAGGGGGAGATGTCTCCTATCAGGTTGACATGGTGCGCGACCTCATCGGTTGGAAGGTGTCCAATATCGAGATGACATTCGCCTCGCAGCAGCAATAGCCTTTATGCCGCCGGTCGCATGTCGTGTTTCGTTCGGCGTGCGGCCCGGCTTTATGATCGCCGTCAAATGCCCAAGGCATTATCGAGAAAGGAAAAACCAGAATGGCAATTGAGAAGACCTATTCCATGCTCAAGCCCGATGCCGTGCGCAACCGCCACATGGGCGAGATCATCGCTCGCATCGAGCGCAGCGGTCTGACCATCGAGCGCATGGAGCTTGCCAACGTGACGCCCGAGCAGGCTGCCGCCAACTATGCCGAGCATGAGGGCAAGCCCTTCTACAACGGTCTGATCGAATACATCACCAGCGGCCCCGTGGTCAAGATGGTCGTTTCCGGTGAGGGCGCTATCAAGAAGATGCGTACGCTCATGGGCGCCACCAATCCCGCCGAGGCTGCCCCTGGCACCATCCGCGGCGACTTCGGCCTGATCATGGACGAGAACGTCATCCACGGCTCCGACTCTCCCGAGTCCGCTGAGCGCGAGATCGGCATCTTCTTCGGCGCGTAACCCAACTGCGTTCGATTCCTTACGGCGTGGCCGAAGAGCCTCGTCGAAAAGCAAAAGGCTCCGGAAACCCCGGAGCCTTTTTTGATGTCAGCTCATTGTTTCACGGATGACGTGGAGCATTCGCAGATTCGCGTGACTGCAAGCCGAAGAGCGCGTAAGCCCGCAGATAGACCAGAATGGCGCGCCGCGGCGGGCCAAAGTGAAGCGTAAGGTGCTTGTCGTCCCCTTAAAAGCTGCGTCTCATTTGCTGTTCTTTGATTTCGTTCTCCATCGACGAGTGGATGATGTTGCTAAAAGGCCCCATATCGCGCAGCAGGTCGTGCGAAGTGGCGGGGGAGGCCGCTTTCGTGGCGAGGTACGATACCAATGCACCCGCGTAGAACTCTGCCAAGAACTTCACGTTTGCTCGATCGAGTGAGCGGTTGCTCAAGATGAAGCGAATATCCTTCTCGAATGCGGGAACGTAAAGGCGAACCAGGTATGCCCGCAGGCCGTCTGGCTCAACGCCGCGCAGCGCCTTGCCGTAATACTCGGGGCGCTTTTGTAATGTATCGGCAAGGGCGTGCACGAATTCCGACCCGTCAAGCGAGCGAACGCCGCTCTTGCGAAACGCGTAATAGGGGAGTTCAGGCATGGCGCCGGGATCCTGAGGGTTCTCGTATACCAGATGCTCCTCGTCGAAACGGTCGTGCAGCACCTCGGCCAGATCGCTGCGGAAAATCCAGCGGATCAAATGGCTCTTATCCTCGAAGTGGTAATAGAACGTCTTGCGGTTCTTGCCCGACGCGGCAACGATATCCGACACCGAGATCTTCTCGAGGGGGGATTGGGTGGCGAGCTCGACAAACGCCTCGCCCATGATTGACATGGTGTCGACAGAACTCATAGGCCTCATCAATTCCTTTCGCGCGTCCGCTGACGTGGGCTCGTGACTCGGATGCGGGTAACGTTGAATGCGGTACAGTTTTTAAAAAATGCCCTAGGACAAACTTGGGATATTGTAGTACAGATTGATGAAAAAAGACACAAAATAAGCTCTGAACTGCGTTTTATATACAGCACTTATGAATTCCCCAGAATTTATACGAAAACGGCCAAATGACCGTAAACTAGAAAAAAATTATACAGAAATGCAAAACTGACCATCCATGAGGCTCTCAAAAGTGAGTATCCTCGCCCTAGAAAGACTGAAGGGGCCGTCTATGCGGTCATTCAGCTAGGCCGAATCCTACATTCGAGGAGGAAAACATGGATTTCGCTTTGACCGACGAACAGGAGCTGCTGCTCGAGAGTGTGCGCGAGTTCTGCGATCGCTACTTCACCGAAGACGTCATCAAGGAGATGTACGAGACGCACAGCATGCCCGATGAGATTGCCGAGGCGTACCGCGACGCCGGCTTCGGCCTGATGGGCATTCCCGAGGAGTACGGCGGAATCCCTGCCGACCGCGTGACCATCGGCCTCATGATCGAAGAGCTCTATCATCGCAGCGGCTGCATGCACATCCTGTACCAGAACTCTCTCTCCATGTTCGACATCATGGAGTTCGGTACCGAGGAGCAGAAGCAGCACGCCGTCGACCACTACATGGAGACCGGCTGGCCTATCGCTTCTCTGTCCATCTCCGAGCCGGGTGCCGGTTCCGATAACCGCTCCATGACCTGCGTCGCTAAGAAGCAGGAGGACGGCACCTATCGTCTGTCCGGCCAGAAGACCTGGGTCACCATGGGCGAGGTTCTTCCTTACACCATCGTCATCGCCAAAGACGAGGATCCCTCTCGCGACAACGGCTCCATGAGCCTGTGGTACATCAACATGGACCGCGAGGGCGTTTCCACCGCTCCTCTGCACAAGATCGGCCAGCAGTGCATTCCGTTCTGCGAGGTCTACCTGGATGACGTCGTGGTCACCGAGGCCGACCGCATGGGCAAGCCGGGCGAGGGCTTCATGATGCTTATGAAGAACTTCGAGGTCGAGCGCGCCTACATCGTGGCCGAGCAGGTTGGCCTGGCCCAGGCTGCTCTTGAGGATGCTGCCAAGTACGCCAACCAGCGCATCGCCTTCAACAAGCCGATCGCCAAGTTCCAGATGATTCAGGAAATGCTCACCGACATGGAGATTGCGGTTCAGAACACCCGCAATATGCTCTACAAGACCCTGTGGAAGCTCGACAACGGTCTGCCGGTCCAGCTCGACTCCGCGCTCCTCAAGCGCTATGGCTGCTCCGAGTGCTTCAAGGTTGCCGATATGGCCCTGAATATCTATGGCGGTCTGGGTTACACCACCGAGGTTCGCATTGGCCGTCTGTGGGCCGACCTGCGCGGTAACATGTTCGGCGGCGGCACCCATGAAATCATGGCTTACATCGCCGGCCGTCAGGTTGCTAAGAAGTACGCCGAATAGTGAGTGTTACTGTTGCGGCTTAGCGTCACACCAATTGCGGTGAACGGTGGCTAGACGTCCTAAATTGAGACGGATTATGAAGGGAATATGAAATTTCCTTCAATCCGTCCCTTTTCGTACCGGGAGCTTTCAAGCCGCGGATCGGTAGGCTTGGGCTCGCGAGGCAACCGGGTGCACCATTCGCCGCTCGAAGGCTCCGAGTTGCTCACTTTTTTGCTGCGAAATCGCGGTTCTTGTATCACAAAAAAACGAGTATTTTCGTTGACCTGGTTCAATGCGAGTAAAATCGCGAGGCTTCCAGGTGTGGTGGTGCTGTATATGCAGGACGTTTCGCAGCGGTGTTACGTGTCAATCTCAACGTAACACTTCGATTTTTACGCTATAATCTGTCCGTCCGCATCGGAGGCGAAGTGCGAAATGCCTCGAATGATGCGCAGCGGATAAGAGGCAAACCCGTTGCGTCCGAGGTCTTCGCACAGACGGACTCCGATATGCAACGCGAGAGGCAGAAGAGAAGAAACGCTACCGAGAAGGGAAAGGCACAAGATGAAAATCGTTGTTTCTTTCAAGGTCGTTCCTGACGATCAGGACATCCAGGTGTCCGGTGACCGCAGCCTGGACTACTCCAAGGCTAAGCCGATCGTCTCGACCTACGACCTGAACGCCATGGAGGCCGCCGCTCAGCTGGCCGCTGCTAACGAGGGCTCCAGCGTCGTGGGCGTCACCGTGGGTGGTTCCAAGATCGACGACTCCAAGATGAAGAAGAACGTTCTGGCCCGCGGCGTCGACGAGCTCTACATGACCGCCGACGATTCCTGCGACGGCCTTGACGCCCATGCGACCGCCGGCGCTCTGGCCGAGCTGATCGCCAAGGTGGGCGAGTACGACCTGATCCTGTGCGGCGACGGCTCTGCCGACAACTACGCGCAGCAGGTTGACGTGCAGCTGGCCGCCAAGCTGGGTCTGCCCGTTGTCAACGGTGCCACCAAGATCGAGGCCGGCGACGGCTTTGTGACCGTCGAGCGCACCCTCGAGGATGTCATCGAGACCGTCGAGGTGCCTCTGCCCGCCGTCGTGTCCGTTACTCCCGACATCGCGCTGCCCCGCATTCCCGGCATGAAGGACATCCTGGCTGCCGGCAAGAAGCCGATGAACGTTGCTGGCGCTGAGGGCTCCTATGCCAACGCCATCGAGGTCGTCGACTGCAAGGCCCCCGAGCAGGCTGACCGCAAGCTCGAGATCATGGACGCCTCCGAGGATGGCGCCATCGAGAAGTTCGCCGCCGCCATCAAGGCCGCGCTGTAAGGGAAAGGACGGATTAAGAGATGAAAGCTTTCGTTCTCGCTGAACGTTCCGACGCCGCCCGCGAGCTCTGCGCCGGCGCCCGCACCGTGGCCGACGAGGTAGTGCTCGTCGCCGTGGGCGACATGGAGGTTCCTGCCGCTTGCGCCGATAAGGTTCTGCATGTGGCTCTGCCCGAGGGCGCTGTGTTCGACGACGCCGCCGACACCGTGATTGCCGCCTTCGACGCCGAGCAGCCCGGCGCTGTGTTCGCCGAGCCCACCAAGCACGTCAAGGTTGTGGCCGGCAAGCTGGCCGCCCATGCCGGTGCTTCCGTGATCACCGATGTCATCGCCTTCGATGGCGACGTTGCCACCAACATGTACTTCGGTGGCGTGGGCCAGAAGCAGCAGAAGGCTGCTGGCTCCGTTGCCTTCTACACCGTGGGCGCTGGCGTTTTCGCCGAGGCTGAGGCTTCTGGCGCCAATGCCACCGAGGAGCTCGCTTGGGTTGCTCCCGCCAAGGCCGTCAAGCTCGTTTCCTCCAAGCCGATAGAGAAGAGCGGCGTGGATCTGTTCAAGGCTGACGTCGTTGTGGCCGCCGGCCGCGGCTTCGCCGAGAAGGACGAGCTCAAGCTCGCCGACGACCTGTGCGAGAAGCTGGGCGCTGGCCTCGGCTGCTCCCGTCCTCTCACCGAGGGCGTTGACTGGCTGCCCACCGAGGTCTACATCGGCGTGTCCGGTCTGATGCTGTCCCCCAAGGTCTATGTGGCCTGCGGTATCTCCGGCCAGATGCAGCACATGGTCGGCTGCAACCGCGCGGGTGCTCTCTTCGCCATCAACAAGGACAAGAACGCCCCCATCTTCAAGCAGTGCGACTACGGCCTGGTTGGCGACATCAAGACCGTTCTCCCTGCGCTGACCGCCGCTCTGTAAGCATCGGTTTGCGCACCGCACCGCCCGCATGCGCGGGCAGGGTGGACGCTGGTCATTAAGCACGTGAGGGCGCGTCTTCGGGCGCGCCCTCAATCTAGAATGCAGCGAGCGATACCCCTCGCGGCATGCCCGGAATCATTCCGGGGCCTTAACCCCCTGTGAAAGGATGTAAGCCAATGGCTGACTTCGACGCAATCGTCGTGGGTGCCGGCTGCGCCGGCTCTGTGGCGGCGTACGAGCTCGCAAAAGCGGGCAAGTCCGTGCTCGTCGTCGAGCGCGGCAACTACGCCGGCGCGAAGAACATGACGGGCGGCCGTATCTACGGCCACTGCCTGCGTGCCGTGTTCCCCGACAACTTCGACGAGATTCCGTTCGAGCGCAAGGTTTCGCACGAGCGCATCTCGCTGATGTCCCCCAACTCCAACTTCACCATCGACTTCGCCTCCGATAAGCTTCTGGAGGACGGCAAGGAGTCCTACACCGTGCTTCGCGGCACGTTCGACCAGTGGCTGGCCGAGCAGGCCGAGGACGCCGGCGCCGAGTTCATCTACGGCATCGCCGTTGAAAAGCTCGTGAAGGACGATTCCGGCAAGGTCGTGGGCATTTTCGCCGGCGAGGACGAGATCACCGCTGACGTTGTGGTGCTCTGCGACGGCGCTAACTCTCTGCTCGCGGATCAGGCCGTGGGCGCTCCCAAGCCCTCCGCGGCTCAGATGGCTGTGGGTGTGAAGGAAGTGTTCGAGCTCTCCGAGGAGGAGATCGACAAGCGCTTCCAGTGCAATCCCGGCGAGGGTGCTGCATGGCTGTTCGCAGGCGACTGCACGCATGGCACCTTCGGTGGCGGCATCATCTACACCAACAAGGAGTCCATCTCCATCGGCATCGTGGCCGGTATCGAGGCTACTGCCGAGAAGGCTACCGTGCCGGTGTATCAGATGCTCGAGGACCTGAAGAACCGTCCCGAGATCGCCCCTGTGCTCAAGGGCGCCAAGCTCGTTGAGCACTCTGGCCACATGGTTCCCGAGGGCGGCATCACCACGATGCCCGACCTGATCGGCGACGGCGTTCTGCTCGCGGGCGACAACGCCACCATGTGCGTGAACCTCGGCTACACGGTGCGCGGCATGGACTATGCCGTGGCTGCTGGCCAGATGGCGGGTCAGTCCGCCGCCAAGGCTCTTGACGCTGGCGACACTTCCAAGGCCGGTCTGCAGTGCTACGTGGACGCCCTGGAGAACTCCTTCGTTCTCAAAGACCTGCGCCAGTTCAAGAACGTGCCTAACTTCATGGAGCACTTCGATCGCATGTTCTGCGGCTATCCGGAGATGATTCGCGACATGATGAACGGCATGTTTGTGGTGGACGGCACCCCCGTGCCCCCCATGAAGAAGACCATGATGCCGATCGTTAAGAGCATGGGCTTCATGAACCTGTTCAAGGACGTGAAGGGAGCAATGAAGGCCCTATGAGTCGTGACATCAAATTCACCGTCAATGTCGACGAGTACCTGTCGCTGAACAAGTACGAGGTTGACGAGTCCAACGCTCACATCGAGCTGGTGGACGAGCCCTCTGACGAGGAGTTCGACAAGCTCATCATGGTGTGCCCGGCCGCGCTGTACAAGCGTGACGAGGAAGGCCGCAAGTCTTTCGACTACGCTGGTTGCCTCGAGTGCGGTACGTGCCGCGTTGCCTGTGGCGACACCATCATCAAGAAGTGGGAGAACCCGCAGCCCACGATGGGTATCGAGTACCGCTTCGGCTAAGATTTATGCGCCGCCCGTTTTCGGGCGGCGTTTTTTATTCCCTGATGTTTTGGCAAAGTTTCAGGGTCGGGTCAATCGTGCCTCTGGAGGGCGGACAAACGCAGTGGAACCGATCCGGAGGTCGGTTTAAGCCATAATGGATCGCGGCTGAGGGCCGAATGCATCTCCCAGTTCTCGTCCTACTTTGTGAAGGGTTGAGAATGAAAAACTAGGCTGGTCATATTTGCCTCCAATGGGCGGCCAGGCAGCTTGCGTACGCCGCCGCGGTCAAATTCGCCTCCAATGGGCGGCGCGCGGTCGCGGGTTAAACAAACGGCGATTTGTTGCATTGCAAACGTTGCTCCGAAACAAACGCCGATTTGCTGCAGTTTTAGGACGCCTCTTCGAGTAGCCCAATCGGCGCGACGCTGTGAACTGGGGAAACGAAGAGCCCAACGGCAGTGTACTTGGGGCACCCCTCGAAAACTGCAGCAAATCGGCTTTTGTTTGCGAGGGCGACCTTTACGCGGTTGCAGAGCGACGTCCATACTGCAGCAAATCGCCGTTTGTTTTCGGAGCGACTTTTTACACGAGGCAAATTTGACCAGCCTGCCGAAAAACGTACGGTTTAGTTGCCCATTGGAAGCAAATTTGACCATTCAATAGCGTATTCCAAACCAATCGGCCTTCTTGCCCTTGAGGTAAGGAGGCCGATTCGACGATTTGCTCTGTAGCTCCGCGTTTGCGCACAATATAGGCACATTTAAACGTGGACAATGGGCGCGTCCATGCGACTGGGGCGATCTCATGGGGCGTTCTTGCGGTCTTGCGTACCCCAGGTGAGGCACTAGGGAAGCACTAAGGAAGCACTGGGGAGGCACTGGGGGAGAGCTCGCACGCGTGATAACCCTGAAGCCATTTGCGGCCGTTTGTGACGAAATGCTAGAGAAGTCGTTAGGGGAGGGCCTATCCGAAGCTTCTGCGGCTGCTCGCGGCGCAATGCCAGGGAGACGCCGCAGGAGGGTCCGTAGGCATGCGCGGTGGCTGAAGTGGGTCGCTATTCAGTGCGATGCATATTGATGTAGTCCAAAAGCTCCGAACGCTTATGGACGTGCATCTTGGAGTAGATATGACGCACGTGGGTCTGCGTGGTATAGGGCGATATGACGAGCTTCTTAGAGATGCTATCGATGGTATAGCCACGCGCGAACAGCTTGAGGATCTCGCCTTCGCGCCTAGAGAGCGCGAACTCGGCGATGGCGGCGTCGCACACCTCTTCGACCTCGTTATTCTTGGATGGGGCAGTGGTGAGCTGCAGAATCACGCTTTCCTGACGCATGAGTGGAATGAGGCAGATGGCAAGCAGGCACAGGAAGACGATCGCCGTCTCGGTGGAAAGCTGCTCGTGAAGCACGGGGTTCTGCTCGTAGAACACGGCCACGCTGTCGCCGAAGAAGAACCCCAGGCGCACCACGGCGCTGGACATGCCGAAAGCCATGGCGGTGGCCACAAAGCCCTTAGCAGAAAGCGTGCCGAAGTAGCCGATTAGCATAACCTCGAAGATGCCGGCGATTGCCACCGTGATAATAAATGAATAGGGGTACAGCAGGGGATCGCCGTTAACGAAGAGCGAAATCGCCGCCACCGTGACCACCAGCAGCCAGGGGAGGAAACGGTAGGTGACGATGCTCTTGGAGATGGTCGCCTGGCAGACGGCGATAACGCCGGCGGCCAGGGCCGAGCACGAAATGCCAATCACGTACGACATGCCGTCGGGCCAGATGCTGCCCGGGCTCAGCATGTCTGACGGGATGATGGCGATGTTGTAGTAGCAGGCCGCACATCCAATGAAGATGGTCACAGAGATGATCACCGTGGGTTTAAGCGTCTTCTTGCGCGTGTCCGTGGGGAGAAGCGTGGGGAGCGGGGTAGCGCCGAGCGCCTTGCTTTCATAAAGGTAGAGAACCACGCTCGCGATGGGGAGCAGCGTCACAAACGCTACGGCCACGATGTGAGGCGCAATGGTGGTGAAGAGCATTGAGGCGAGCATTACTATGCCGAACACGCCCAGGAACTTATGGGTGGAGAACGAGGACTTCTTGCGAGCGTGATATTCGCCCAGTCCGATCCAGATGATGGCGTTGGAGAGGCCGAAGAGGAGAGGGAATACCACGAGTGCCGCTACAGTGTTTAAAACAGCGTTGCTCCACAGCGTGTAAGACGCTGTGGCCCCTGCGGCAACGACGCCGGCGACGATCATCAGCGACGGCATCTGATAGAGCCGCTTATCTATCTTATTAAAGAGGTTCGCCAGAACCAGAAACGCGATTCCCGACGCGGCGAGTGTCGCAAGCCACGAAAACGTGACGTTATCGGACAGTAAATTGCTATGCACGAAGATGTTGGGCGTGAACCAGAGACTGTAATACCACGCGAGCAAGAGCGTCGTGGCGAGATAGTACAATCCGAAACGCTCCTTGGTTTCTTCCGTCAATCTGGTGACGGAAGAGCCTGAATTCTGTTCCAAGGCATCCTCGCTTCCTATGGATTACTTATCTATCTATCGTCGAACTCTATAAAAGAGTACTTCAAATCGCGGTGTTTCCAAGGGTGATTACTTAACCTCCGTGCAATTGTTACGTACTCAAGATACAGGATAACGCCACGTGAGGTACATCCCTAAAAATTGAGTAGCCACAAAAAACCTGATAGCGAGTATTCCGGTAATGACGATTTCATGGCGTTCGAGCGATACCCGTTTTCGTCTCCGCGGCACAAAATGCCCACATCTGGTCTTGCGAACCGCTGAAGCATGCCGAACGAGGTGTGAGGCATGCCAAGCGACAAGCAAGGGGCATTCACCCGTGAAAGGAGGCGGATGCACGTCGGCATAGGGGGCCGAAACGCGAGCCGTCTTAAGGCGGCAAGACGATTTCCCTCAACGCCTATATTCCTCGGATGCTCGAAGCGAACATGAATCGCGTGAGCGCGAACCTTACCTTAGGCGAACGATCTTCCAAGGGCTATAGACAAGAAGGGACGTCTTAATTCCTGCGAAGCGTGAGAGGGTTTCGCAGGCCTTACTTGAGAAAGGGAAAACATTATGTCTTTTCTTGCTAAGAGCAAGGGCGAAGTGACCTACAAGGACATTAGCGGTATCCACAAGTGGTTCCTGATCGTCCTCATTTCCATGGGTTCTTCCGTTATCTACACCCCGATGTATCTGAAGAACGTTTTCTACGAGCCCCTGATGCAGGGTCTCGGTTGCACCAACGCCGACCTCGGCGCTCTGGTGTCTTGCTACGGCATCGCGGCAGTTATCTGCTACCTGCCTTCCGGCATCTTCGCGGATAAGTTCCGCATGCGCACCCTGGCATGGATCGGCTTCGGCGGCACCGCCATCCTGACCTTCATCTATGCCACGCTGCCCTCGCTGTTCATGTGCTACATCCTGTTCATCGGCATGGGCATTACCTCCATTCTCATTTGGTGGGGCACCCGCTTCAAGGTCATCCGTCTGTGCTGCGAAGAGGACGAGTATCCTGCTCGCATCGGCGTGAGCTACTCCATCTACGGCGTTGCCGGTCTGGTTGTTGGCCTGATCAACGCTGCTATCGTTGCCGCCATCCCCGTGCCTGCCACCGGCGTCACCATGGTTCTGGTGTTCCTCGGCGTTGTGCTTGCTGTCATGGCTGTGCTGTCCTACGTCTTCATCCCCGACTTCAAGGGCGAGATCGACACCACCAGGACGAAGTTCTTCAACATGGCCGACTACGCTGAGGCACTCAGGACCCCCGGCGTTATCTGGGCCTGCCTCGCGTACTTCGCCGTGTACTGCGTGTACCAGGGCGCTACCTACACCACCCCGTACATGACCGCCATGGGCGTTGACCCCAACCTCGTGAACGTCGCCGGCCTCATCCGTACCTATGGTATCGGCCTGCTCGCTGGCCCCATCCTGGGTGTTGTGGCTGCTCGCATCAAGTCCACCAAGACCATCCTCGGCTGCTTCATCTTCGCGATCGTGTGCCTGGGCGTGTTCATCATGCTGCCTCAGGATCCCGGTCTGGGCATGGTTGCTCTGGCTCTGGTCGTCGTGTTCGGCTTCTTCACCTACGGCGCCTTCTCCATCGGCTCCTCGCCGCTGTCCGAGCTGGGCATCCCGATGCGTATCTTCGGTACCGCCGCTGGCATCCTGTCCGTTGTTGGTTACATCCCCGACGTGTTCATCCACACCTGGTATGGCTCCATCATCGACGCTCAGGGTACCGCTGCCTACAACATGATCTTCGCCATCGAGATCGCCTTCGCAGTCTTCGGTGTGGTCATGCTGCTGCTGTGCCTGCGTGCCGTTAAGAAGAACGCTGCTGCGAACGCTCAGAACTAACGCGTAATCCACCCCCCGCCGACGAAGTGACCGTCGGGAACTCTCCAGATACAAGGGGGCGGACGGCAAAAGCCTGCCCGCCCCGTGAAACCCCTTGACAAGACCTATGAGACGCATGATTAACGCATGCTTCTCATGAGCGGTACGCAGTTGGAAGCCTCCTTTGTCCACCCAGCCCTCCCGGGCACCGCTCATGAGGCGCATACGCCCGCCTGATATGGCGTACGTCTTTGGTAATTCGGCCCGAAGCCGCAAGGCGGAGGACCGGAAGGTGAAATCCGAAACTACAGGAGGTTGACATGGATTTCAAACTGTCCGACGAGCAGCAGCTGATCGTGGATTCCTATCGCGACTACATGGAGTCCGAGAACTGGGAGACTTACTTCCATGAGTGCGACGAGAAGCACGAGTACCCGCTGCGCTGGACCAAGGGTCTGTGCGAGCTCGGCTTCGACCGCATCATGCTCGACGAGGAGCATGGCGGCTTGGGCCTCGAGGAGCCCATCACCACGCTGATGGCCATCTACGAGGTGCTCGGCCAGTATGGCGCCCCCACCTATGTCCTGTATCTGCTGACCGGTTACAACACCATCGTCCGTGAGGGCACCGAGGAGCAGATCGAAGCCTGCCTGAAGTACCTTGGTACCGGCGAGCAGGTAGTCAACTCCGCCTGCACCGAGCCCGGCGCCGGCTCCGACGTGTCTGGCCTGCAGACCACCTATCAGCGTCGCGACGGCAAGATCTACCTGAACGGCACCAAGACCTTCATCACCTCCTCCAAGGGCGTGAAGTACCTGATCATCATGTGCCGCGACGCCGACAATCCGGACACCATCTCCGAGTTCTTCGTCGATATGTCCAAGCCGGGCGTTTCCCTGTCGCCTCTGACCAAGCTGGGCCTGCGCATGGACTCCTGCTGCGAGGTCTACCTCAACGACGTTGAGATGGAGGAGAAGGACTTCTTCGGCAAAGAGGGCAACGGCTTCAACCGCGGCGTTTCCGACTTCAACTTCGAGCGCTGGCTCGTGGGCGCCTGCGACTACGGCACCGCTATCTCCGCTTTCGAGGATGCCGCTAAGCATGCTTGGACCCGCGTTGCTTTCGGCAAGCCGATCGCTCGCTTCCAGCTGAACTCTCTGAAGTTCTGCAACATGAAGATCAAGCTCGACGCCATGCGCAATATGCTGTACGAGGCCGCTTGGAACGCCGACGTCAACCTGGGTGGCGACGTCGACGCCGGTCAGGCCGCTCGCTGCAAGTACTACTGCGCCAACGCTTCCTTCGAGGTTGTTGACGACGCCATGCAGATCCTCGGCGGCATCTCCGTTGCTTCCGAGCACCGCATCAACCGCATCTGGCGCGACCTGCGCGTCGACCGCATCTCCGGCGGCACCGACGAGATGATGATTCTCACCGGTTCCAAGATGGCCATCAAGCCCTACCGCCAGTAAGTTGAATCCGGGCGGCCACTCTCGCCGCCCGCTTCACCTCCTGCGGGCGCCCGCAGCATTGCGGGCCCTCGCAGGCGAGCCATCCCTCGAAAGATGACTCAAGCAGTTTCTAATTCTTTGAGTGTGAGGAGAAGTCCAATGGCTGCAATTCCTACCGAGAAGCCGCATTTTGGTGTGCTTGACGACGTGAAGATCGTCTTCGCCGCTATGGAAGAGGCAATTCCCCGCGCCTGCAACATCATGGCTGACTGGGGTGCCGACGTCACCTGGCTCGAGAACACCGGCTATGGCGACACCGTGCGCGACGCCAAGAACGCTGCTCAGGCCGAGCGTCGTAACTGCCGTTCCGTCCAGCTGAACCAGTTCACCCCCGGCGGCAAGCAGGTCCTGCTTGACATGCTGAAGGACACCGACATCTTCTTCGAGTCCTCCAAGGGCGGCACCTGGGACCGCAAGGGCTTCACCGACGAGGATATGTGGGCCGTTAACCCCAAGCTGGTCATCGTCCACTGCTCCGGCTTTGGTAAGTTCGGCGATCCCGACCGCGTCAAGCGTCCCGCTTACGACGGCACCGTGGGCCCCTACGCTGGCTTCACCTGCCAGAACGGCACCCCCGAGCAGCCGATGATCACCATGCCTTACTCCGGTGACTACATCAACTCCTACCTGCTGATCGGCGCTTCTCTGGCCGCCCTGCGCAAGGCTGAGCGCACCGGCGAGGGCGAGAGCATCGACTGGGCAATGTATGAGGGCATCATGTACATGAGCCAGTACTACCTGGTCGACTACCTCAACGACGGCATCAACTGGGGTCGCGCTGGCGCCCGCAACCAGAACCTGTGCGGCATCGGCGTGTACAAGTGCAAGGACGGTTTCATCGCTCTGAACCTGTTCGGCATCCGCCAGAACAAGTGGATTATCGAGGAGCTGGGCCTGGGCGATCAGTGGGGTACCCCCGACCTGCCCGAGGACACCGCTTCCCTGTGGCTGTCCATGCCCATCGCCAAGGAGTTCGAGAAGCGTCTCGAGGCTTGGCTGCTTGAGCGCACCAAGCTTGAGCTCGAGGACATCCTCGCCGAGCATGCCATCGCCGCTCAGAGCGTCCTGGAGTTCGAGGACATGGTGAAGGATCCCCATATGGCCGCCCGCGGCAACTTCGTCGAGTGGGAGACCAAAGACGGCGAGACCTTCAAGGGCCTGTCCCCGATGCCTCGCTTCGAGCAGACCCCCGGCAAGATCTGGCGTCCCATGCCCGCCAAGGGCGGCGACACCGTGGACGTGCTCACCAAGCTGGGTTACTCCAAGGAGAAGATCGACGAGCTGGTTGCCGAAGGCGCCATCGCTGTCGGCGAGAACTAATCGACGCCTGATTCTGATGCGCGCTCGCGCATCGTGAGGGACGATGTGGAGCCCGCCTCGTGCGGGCTCCATCTTTAAGGGGCCATACGACGGAAACGGACTGCAATGAGTACCATCGTAGGTAACGACGACCTGCGCAGCCTTTGGGAGCGGCTGCGTGTCGAGCGTGGCGACCACGTTTTCATGGAGTATCAGAGCAAGGCGGGGCAGAAGCAGGTATTCACCTACGCCGAGTTCGACCGCTTCATCAACCGCACTGCCAATTACTTTCTTTCTCTGGGCGTGAAGAAGGGCGATAACGTCGCTCTCCAGCTCTATAATTCGCCGGAATGCGTGTCGGCTGCTATGGCGCTTGCGAAGATCGGCGCCGTGGCTGTGCCCATCAACATGGCGAACATGGTTGAGGAGTGCGCCTTCGTCTACGAGAAGTGCCATATCGACATCGTAGTTGCCGAGCCGGACTGTCAGCCTTTCTATGTGGAGGGCGTTCCTTCGGAAATCGAGTGGCGCAACCCTGTGCCCGCGCCGGTCGAGCGCGTCTATCCCATCAAGCATCTGCTGGTTTCGCACCACCATGCGGGCGAGCCGCTGTTCGGTCATTCGGTGGATTTCGACGCCGAGGTCGCCAAGTGCTCCGACGTCCTGGAGGCTCCATGCGAGCTTTCCGAGCTGGATACCGCGATGATCATCTTCACCTCGGGCACCACGTCGTGCCCGAAAGGCGTGGAGCTCACGCATGCGAACATGCTGTTCGGCGGCTACTACACCGATTGGCAGTGCATGCTCACGCCGGAAGATCGCCTGCTCACCACGATGCCGGCGTTCCATTCCAACTTCCATCTGGCCGCTCTCATGCCGGTTCTGACCGCGGGCGCGACGCTCGTGTTCATCGAGAAGTACTCGGCGCGCCGCTTCTGGAAGCAGGTGCGCGAATACCGCGCCACGTCGCTTCAGCTGACGGCCATGCTGGTGCGCACGATGATGCTGCAGCCCCACGATGAGGGCGAGCTCGACCATCACGTGCATTCCGCACAGTACTATCTCGCCATCACCGAGGAGGAGAAGGACGCCTTTGAGGAGCGTTTCGGCATTCGCCTCATGAACTGCTACGGCTCCACCGAGTCGGTGTGCTGGGTTTTGACCGATCTGCCGTACGGCGAGCGCCACTGGCCCTCCATCGGACGTGCGGGCTTGGGCTACGAGGTCGAAATCGTCGACGACGCCGGCGTGCCCGTAGTGCCGGGCGAGGCGGGCGAGATCGTGGTGCGCGGCATTCCCGGCGTGAGCATCATGAAGGGCTACTACGAGGAGCCTGGCATCACGGCCAAGACCATCTCCGAGGACGGTTGGCTGAGCTCGGGCGATAAGGGTTATCGCGACGCGCAGGGCTGGTTCTATTTCGTGGATCGCAAGTCCAACATGATCAAGCGCTCGGGCGAGAACATCTCGGCATCCGAGGTGGAAGGCGTGCTCATGGAGCATCCCGCCGTCGCCGAGGCCGCCGTCATCGGCGTGCCCGATCCGGTGCGCGACCAGGCGGTCAAGGCGTTTCTGATTCCCGAGCCGGGATGCAGCGTGGATACCGACGAGGTGACCGCGTTCTGCCGCAGCCGTCTTGCCGGGTTCAAGATCCCCTCGATGTGGGAAGTTGTTGCAGATCTGCCCCGTACCAGCGTGGGCAAAATCGCCAAGAAGCTGTTGCGTTAATGATTGCGCCGTTCTTCCGAACGGCGCGTAGCTCGACGCTGCGCGGGCGTCGGGCACCCCATCTTGGCCCTTGTTTGGGGCTCGGCGCGGCACAAAAGGCCGCTTGGCCCCAAGGCGGGTCAATCTGGGATACCGGACGCCCGCTCGCTGACATCGTTTCCACCTGCGAGATTTAATAAAGCTGAAAAGAGGAGGGAGCCTAATGGCAATCAGCACTGAGATCGTAGGGAAGACCTTCGGGCCTTTCGTGCGCGACTATACGTTCAAGGATCTCGAGATCTGCGCGCTGGGCTGCGGTTGCGGCTGGGACGGCAAGGTCGACCTTGAGTATGTCAACGAGCATGACGCGAAAAACCCCGAGCTCAAGGTTCTGCCTATCTTCGGCGTGCCGCTGACCGTGAACGAGGAAATGACCACCACCCTCGACTACGGCTTCGACTATTCCGGTTCGCTGCACTATGGCATCGATGTGTACTTCCACGCTCCGTTCAAGATGAACGACCACATTGAGACCTATGTGACCCAGGAGGCTATCTGGGATCGAGGCGAAGGCCGCGGGTCGCTCTCCAAGCAGGTGGGCAAGTCCTACAGCTCCGACGGAACGCACCTGTGCACCGTTGAGACGTACGATTGCTGCATCTACGACGGAGGTTTCGGCGGCGAGCAGCCCCCGAAAGACGTGGTGGAGTATCCCGACCGCGAGCCCGATATGGTCTACGAGGAGGTCGTGGGCTACAACTGGCCGTTGATCTATCGCATGATGGGCGACTGGCATCAGCAGCACATCGATTGGTCCTACACCGAGCAGACCGGTCTGGCGCGCCCCATCAACCACGGCGTGTGCACGGCGGGCATCGCGATGCGCCATGTGATCAAGCTTCTGTTCCCGGGCGAGCCCGAGCGTCTGCGCCGCTTCAAGTGCCGCTTCACCTCTCCGGTGCTGCCCGGCACGAAGCTTCGCACCCAGGTGTGGAAGATTTCCGATACGGAGGCTCGTTTCCGTGTGGTGGACGCCGAGGCCTTCGATGCTGCTGTGGCGGCGGACGAGCGCACGCCCAAACCGTTCCTGAATTCCTGCCTGGTTGAGTGGGAGTAATGCTCTGGCATGGTTAAAGGGGCGGGTAACGCTTTCTTGACGGCGGAGGGAGGACGCTCCCTCCGCGCCAGATTGGGTTTATGATGGATAAATAGGCTGCTTGCTCGCGGCCGCTCGGTTTATCCATCACAGACTCAATAAGGCGCCTTGAAACGAGGCGGCGCAGGCCGTTGGGCTTTGCGCAATCGTAAAAGGAGGTTCGCGCCATGAGTAACGACGTGAAGAAGAACACCACCGTGACCAGCCCTCCCGAGCAGCAGGAGCAACGCCTTCCTGACCTTGGCCCGGACGTGCGGTCGACCCATTCGTACAAGAAAGCGCGCGATCGTTTTTCTCCCGAAGGCTTGGCGGATGCGTTCAAGCACATTCCGGAGCGCACGAAGAAGGCGGCGAAGAAGACCATCGACGACGTGCAGATGACGCCGTTTTTGCGTAAGATCTCGTTCTTTTCGAGCGGCGGTTCGTTCTTGGACGGCTACGTGCTCTCGCTTATCGGCGTGGCGCTGACGCAGATTACGCCGATGTTCAACTTGAGCTCTGTGGAAAGCGCCGCCATCGGCGCGTCGGTCATGCTGGGCATCCTTGTTGGCACCATTCTGGGCGGATATCTTACCGACATCATCGGTCGTAAAAAGATGTTCGTCATCGATATCCTCGCCATCGCCTTGTTCTCGATCCTCAGCGTATTCGCAAGCACCGCGTGGGAGCTCGTTGCAGCTCGCTTCTTTATCGGCGTGTTCGTGGGCGCTGACTATCCGATTGCCACCTCGCTCATCGCAGAGTTCACGCCCAAGAAGCATCGTTCGGTTTCCATGGGCATGGTTTCGGCTGCGTGGTACCTGGGTGCCACCGTTGCCGTTATCGTGGGCTACTTCCTCTACAGCGTGCCCGACGGCTGGAAGTGGATGCTCGGCAGCGCTGTTATTCCGTGCGTCATTCTGCTCATCGGTCGACACGACATTCCCGAATCGCCCCTGTGGCTTGCCCAGAAAGGTCGCACGCAGGAGGCCGAGGAGGTCGTGCGCAAAGTGTTCGGCGACGATGTCGAGCTCGAGCCTGCCGATGTGGAACAGAAGACGTCGCTCAAGAAGGTGTTCGAGTCCGGCTACTTCAAGCGCATGATTTTCCTGGGATTCTTCATTCTGTGCCAGGTGGTGCCGATGTATGCCATCTACACCTTTGGACCGCAGATCATGAATGCGTTCGGTTTGGGCGCCGGTCATGAATCCATTCTGGGCGAGGGCGCGCTGAGCCTGTTCTTCCTGGTGGGTACCATTCCCGCCATGTTCTGGCTCAACTCCATGGGACGCCGCAAGCTCGTGCTTGTAAGCTTGTTCATGATGGCCATCGGCCTGGTTGTGCTCGGCGTGTGGCCTACCGCGCCTGTTGTCGTGGTCATTCTGGCGTTCGGGCTGTATGCGTTCTTCAGCGGAGGCCCTGGCATTCTGCAGTGGCTCTATCCCAACGAGCTGTTCCCCACCGAGGTGCGCGCCACGGCTGTGGGCATCGCTATAGGATTCAGCCGTATCGGTACGATTATCTCTACCTACGGCACCCCGATCATCCTTGCCGATTTTGGCGTGGGAGCCACGATGCTGATCGCTGCGGGTCTTGTCATCGTCGGCTTTGTGATGTCGTACTTCATGGCGCCTGAGACGCGCGGCAAATCGCTTGCCGAGACGAGCGCCATCGAAGGCGTTCCTGCCGTTCGTCAGAAGCGGCATTAATCGCGCAGGTGAGCGGCGGCATTCGGGAGGGGGATGCCGCCGTCGCCATATTATGTGCGACAGAGATATCGTGCATTGCGGCCGCCCTGTATGGGCGGCTTTTTTGCGTGTAAACGCCCCTATTCTTTTCCGCTCCGCGTATGTTGGAGACGGATTCTTAAAGGGTGCATCGAAGCGCCCTCGTTTTTCGCAAAACGCGGCGTTGCTGGCTTGAACGGGCCTTCTTCCTATACTTGATTGCAGAACGGTTCGGCCGCTTCCTGTGCGGCCGGCGCAGGCGATCGAGGCGATTGCCCTAAGGCAGGGCGAGGAAGAAGGAAGAGATGCCGCCGCAAGTACATCCCGAAGAAATTGCGAGGCTCATAGCGCAGGCGCATCCCGGTTGGACGACGGAGGCTGTGCAGGAGCATGCCCGCGCGTGTGCAAAGACGCTTGATGAGCGTCTGCTCGGGCTTCTGCGCGCGCACATCGACACGGGCGCCACGCCCAACTTCCGCTATGGGGAGTTTTCCGTCATTCAGATTCAGCGCATGGCGCGCGGCAGGAGCTATCTTGACGCGCTCGTGCTGATGGATGCCTACGTGAAGGACGAGGCTTCCGGGCGCGCGCTTATCCTGAGGCGCTAGCATGGGCACCTACGTGGCCCATCGAAGCGCTCTGGCGACGCGTTACGCAGAGCTGGGCGATACCCAGCTTTTGGGCCTGTTCTCTACCGATCAGTGGGGCAAGCTCTCTTTTTCAGAGAAGCTCGACGCTTGTCAGGAGGTGGAGAACCGTTATGCGGCGGCTCACAACTGCGAGCCGTGCACCGTGCGCGCCGAACCCATGACGGGCGCAACGTTCGGCTATCAGAACAACCATTCGATCTGCCTCAACGAGGGCGTAGTGCGCGACGGCGTGTTCTTGACCGAGGACGTGGACGAGAACGGCGCCACGGTTCTTGTGCCCGTGGACGTGCGCGCGTCCAACTGGCAGACGCTGGAGACCGTGTTCCACGAAGGAACCCACGGTATCCAAGAGAGCCGCGGGCAGATGCCAGGCACGTATTTTGACCCCGAATCGGATTACGATATCTACCGCATTCAGCCCTGCGAGAAAGAGGCGTTTCAAGCGGGCCAGGAAAACACGCTGCGCGCCATAGCAGCCGTTCAGGCGGCCGAAGGCAAGCAGGACCAGAATGCGGCCGATTACGTGGCGGCCGTGAAGGCGGCATCGTATGAGGCGAGCCTTGAGGCAGCCGCCCGCAACTACGGCGACGAGAATATCGATGTGACGCTGGAGGCGCTGATCCAGCACCGCGAATACGGCTTGACGCTGCAGAATCCCTCCGAAAGCTACAAGGCGCTCGGCGAGTTGCTCGATAGGCAGGATAGGCAGCTGGTGGAGGCACAGAATGAGGCGGATCGTGTCGAGGGGGAGCATCGACTGCAGCAGGATGCGTTGAAAGCCGAGGCCTTGGAGGCGGGCACTGCGAGAGGCGGTTCCCATGGGGCGGAGGCGGACGATGGACTCAGCTCCGCGCTCGGCGAACGCTCTGGCACCCTGGCGCAAGTAGGCACGGCTCGGGGCAACGAGACGGTGGGCGGTGCCGTTGACGGCGCAACGCAGGACGGCGAGTCGACAGGCGTTTCTCTTAGTAGCGCGGAACAGGAGGGCGGAACGCCAGGTGCTTCCTTTGGCGGCGCGGCATACGGCGGCGCAGCGCAGGGTGCGGAAGACGGGCTGGGCAGCACATCGCTCGGCATGGGCGATGCGCCCTCGTTTGACGGCGGGGGAGAGGATGCCGGCGCCTCTAACGACGACGGCGACCCTGGAGGGTCTTCAGGCGGCGGCAACGACCGCGACGGGGGAAACGATAGCGGCGGCGGTCAGGGTGGCGGCCAAGACGGCGGCGGCCAGGACAGCGGCGGACAGGACATGTGAGGTGAGCATGATTACCGGAAAAGACACCCTCTTTGGGTATTCTCTCGAGAACTGCGCATACGTGCGTTCTCCGCACAAGCCTCGTTACGTGTTCGAGAGTTCGGATGGCGGGCCCGCGTTCGCCGTGGACGACCCCACGGTCTTCAAGAATATTCTGATGCTGGGAGGCGCCGGCAGCGGCAAGACCAACGTGCTCAATCATGTGGTTGCCCAAACCGCCCTTTGGCGGGGCGGCGAGGACGGCGTGTCACTCATCTTCGACACGAAGGGCGATTATCTTGCTCACCCGGGGTTTTACCGAGAGGGCGACTACGTTATCGCCAACGACCGCGCCCATCGCGGCCAAAGCGATATCTGGAATCTCTTCCTGGAGGTGACCGCCGATGGGAACGATCCTGTGGATGTCGAGGCGAATGCGCGCGAGATCGCCGCGGTGTATTTTCGCGACCGCGGATCAAAGATGCAGCCGTTCTTCGCGAAAGCGGCCCGCGATATCTTCGCCGCCGCCATCATTTATTTCGTGCGCCGCAGCGCAGACGGGCCTGCCGCGTGGAAAGACGCGTGCAACAACGCGGGTTTGGCCAACTTTCTTCTACAGAACGATGTGGCCAAGCTGATGGGATATCTGGAGCGCTACGCCGATTTCAAAGGGCTGCGCTCGTATGTGGGCGATGGCACCTCCAACCAGGCGCTCGGCGTGATGGGCGAGCTGCGAAGCCTGCTGTACGAATGCTTCCAGGGCAATTTCGCCGCCCGCGCCAAGCCGGGGCAGCGGTATGTGTCCATGCGTCGCGCCGTTCGCGAGAAGGGCGGCAGGCGTATCTTCGTTCTGTACGACCTTTCGATCGGCGAGACGCTTGCGCCGGTGTACAGGGTCCTGATCGATCTGGCGCTCAAGGAGGCCTTGGGCACAACGCTTGAGGCGTCGGGCAGGACGCACATCTTTCTGGACGAGCTCAGGCTGGTGCCGCAGTTGATGCACTTGGAGGATGCGCTCAACTATGGGCGCAGCAAACGCGTGAGCGTGGTGGCGGGCCTGCAGAGCGTGGGCCAGATCAATGCGGCATACGGCGAGCACGTGGGGCACAACATTTTGTCGGGCTTCGGATCGGTGTTCGCGTTTCGCATGAACGATGCCGCATCGAGGGCGTATGTGTCCGATCTTTTTGGGCCCAACGTGGAATCCTATCGCTACCAAAACGTAGGCAACAGGCAGTTCGACCGCGAGCGTGAGGGACGCACGGTGGAGCAGTGGGGCCTGATGAACCTTGGCGTAGGCGAGGCCGTGGTGGGCTTGGCTTCACAGGCGGCGCCGTTCAGGTTTCGATTCATGAAGGACCGCGATGCATAACGCCCGGCCGAAGAAAAAGCAGCCTTGCGGCCTTAGCGAGGCGAGCCTGGGGGAATGAAGGAGGAAGAGGCGCATGGCGCACGTTAATTTTGCGAGGTTGGTCACACAACGGCGCGAGCTGCGCCTTAGCGATGCGCTGCCTCAAGCCGGCGCACCGTCCAGCTTCGCGGCATTTTGCGGGACGGCCGATCAGCGTAGGCGCGTTGCTCTGCAGGGCATTCGTCGTTCGTGCGGGCGCATGGGCGTCGTTGTGCTGCAGAACGATCCGCAGCTTGCGTCGGACGTGGGCTCCCTACGTGATGGGCTTGGCGGCAACGCGGGCAGCGGCCTTGCTTTTCGCACCTACAGCATGAACCCCGCCGGCTCTTTCGAGCACTACTACGACCCCTTGTACGGGGTCTCCGTCTCCGCCGCGCTCGATATGCTGGTGGCAGATGACGTTCCGTCCGCCGAAGCGCATCTGCTGCGAAATTATCTTTCGGCCTATCTGCGCATCATGCTGGTGCAATTCAGGATGCATCCGGAACCGTTCGGCGCGTATCCGTTCAACCTCGATCTTCTTCTCGATTTGACCGAGATGTCTCCGAGCAGGCTGGAATCGGACGTGATAAGCCATATGCCTGACCGGGACGCCTTGGAAGTCAGAACGGCCCTTTCCCAAGAGGATGCGCAGCAGCGCGCCTACGCAGCGGTGCGCACGTTCGCCTCCGAGATGGGCGCCTACCTCTGGACGCGGCGCGGCTTCGCGCGGCATACCTGTGCAAGCGTTGCCTCGCCGTTCGCAACGGCTGCATTGCCTCTGTCACGGTGCCCACGCCGAACAAAACGGTATTTCGCTGTTTGTATCAAGAGCTGCGCACGCTGATCGAAGAGGGTTGCCCGTTTTTGCTCATGGTGAGCGACGTGTCGCTTGAGGGGGCGGATGACCTGCGGCGCCTCATTACGGCACCGCATGAATCGGCGGGCTACATCACGGGCGTGACGGCGCCGGATGTGCTGCATGTGGCACGCGACGATGCGGAGGTGGGCGCGCTTATCGCCCAACATGCCGATGTGATGGTGTTCAGGTGCGCGAGCGCCCAGCAGGCGGAGCCCTTCTCGCAGGCATTCGGCACGTACAGGCGCATCGTGACCGATAGGCAATCGAACAGCTATCGCCAGCCCTTCGGCTTGTTTTCGTCGCACGGGATGGGAAACACGCAGCGCGAGACGCAGGAGCGCAACGTGACCGTGGAGGAGCTCATGGATCTACGCGACGGCGCGGTCTTATGCGGCAGCGCGCACGGGCAGCCGGTTCTTTTCAATCGCGTGGCACTGTAGAAGGAGGAGGCATCATGTCGCACGGCACCAGCTACTACGAATCGCTTCTCCGCGATTTCGAACGCCAGCCGAATAGCTTTACCGATGCACAAGGGGGTGCGCTCGTCCAGCAACGGGATGCAAGCAACGTCGCTCCAGATGGAAGACTGCAGACGAGGGCGGTCAGTTCGCCTCTCGGTGCGTCGGAGGCCTCGGGCGGAGGGATGGACTTCTTCGCATCGTTTTCCGGCCAGCAGAGCATCGCCGTTCCCGAGCGCGTCGATGCGCCGGCGAGCGTCGGAGCACGTAATTCCGGCGCTCAGCAAGGCAGAGGCTTGAGGAGCCGTGTTCGCGACCTGCTCGACAGCCGGAGCCGCCACCGCACGGCTCGTGGCACGGCTTCGGCACTGCGCGTTATTCCGTGGCTGTTCTTTTCCAACGGGGCGGTTGCGCGCTTTCTGCGCACGGTCCTGATCGTTGCCGTGCTGGCTGCGGTTCTGTGGAGTGCGCGCTATGCGATAGGGGATGCGATTATCGGGCTCGTTTCCACATTGGGGCCTCTCGCCCTGGTTGCGTATTGTATCTACCGAATCATTCGGTAGCGTTGTTCGAGCACGGGCGCGATGCGTGCCATAACCGGCGAAGACATTGGTATGATAGGGGGAAACGAGGCTAGACAGTCCAAGAAAGAGAGCGTGCAGTGGCGAAAGGGTTGTATAAGCGAGTATGGGACGTTCCTGAAATCTATCGTGTCAGGCTGCCGTTCTCCAATCTGAAAAAGGGCTCATCAAACTGCTATATCGTCAAATCGGGTTCCGAGAGCCTGATCGTTGATACGGGCGCCTATAGCCCCGAGGCGCGCGATTTGTTCGTAGGCGCCACAGACGAGCTGGGTGTGGACGTCAAGGCGAGCAAGGTGTTTTTGACGCACATGCATTTCGACCATGCCGAGATGGCTCCACATCTTTTGCCTGCAGGAGCACGCGTCTACGCTTCCGCTATAGGCGTCAAGGCGCGCACGCCCGAAGAGACGGAGCGCTCCCAGGAGCTATTCTTCAGGCGCATGCTCGCAAACGGCGCCACCGAGGATGATGCTCGGGCCTACAGGGCTTGCAACGCCGAGACGGCTTTCATTGACCAGAGCCTGTTCGACGTGCGCTATGTGAAGGAGGGGGACGCGCTCTCGGTGGGCGACGCCTCGTTTCGTGTGATCGCCACGCCAGGGCATACGGCTGACCATCTGTGCCTCTATGAGCCCAATCGAGGCATTCTGTTTGGCGGCGACGCGGTGCTTTACACCACTACGCCTTCGATCGACCCCTTGCCGGGCAAGCTCGACGCCTACGCCATGTTCATCGAAACGCTTGAACGTCTGCGCAGCCTGCCGCTTCGGTGCGTGCTTCTGGGGCATGGAGGAGCCTCGTACCACCCGCTGGGCGAGCGCGTCGATCAAATCATCGAGAAGAAAGAGCATAAGCTCGAGCGGGTGCTCGAAGCCGTAAGGGGAGTCCCCTATTGCACGGGGGAGACGGCGGCTCGTCTCTCGCTTCACCGCACCATGGAGGCATGGCGGGCGTTCTCTCCCATGCAGCGCTACTACGCCATGCTCGAATGCTTTGTGAGCATTCAGCACCTTATGGCACAAGGCCGCATCGAGCGCACGTTCGACGACAATACCAAGGTGTATCGCCATCGCGCCCTTTGATTCGCCCTGAGGCGGAAGGGGCGCGATGCGAACCCTGCGTCTGCGGTCGACTAATCTTGTGCTTCGGCCGGTCGGTCGTATTTGCGCATGATCAGCGGAGAGGCGATGCGCACCATAACCTGGTCGGTGCCTTCTGCGATCTGGAAGCCACGGCAGTCCTGCCAGATCGCAGCGACGCGCTTCTCGCGAGTGTAGCCGCGGCCGCCAAGAATCTGCATGGCGTCGCTCGCTACCTGCGTGGCCGCTGCGGGCACGTAACGCTTCATAAGGGCAACGGTCAGGCGGTCGTGAGAGGCGTTGTCGTATTCCCAGGCGGCCTGATACACCAGGTTGCGCATATTGGTCAGGCGCACCTCCATGTCGGTGAGCATCTGCTGGATTTGCTGGAAGTCGGACACCCGCTCGCCAAACGCTTCGCGCGATCGAGCCCATTCCACGGCGTCCTCCATTGCCGCTTGCGCCTCGCCGAGCGCCGTGGCGCATACGAAGACGCGACCGATTTCGAGCAGCTGGTAGAGGCGTCCGAATCCGAACTCTACATCGCCCAGACGGTACTCCTCTTTCACCTCCACATCGTCGAGCACGATGTTGGCGAAGGGGAGCATGCGCTGGCCGATCTTGGCTTCGGGGTATACCGAGATGCCAGGCAAATCGCGCGGAAGCATCCAAAACGAGAACGCGGGTTTGCCTTCGGCGCTTTGAACGTCGCCGTCGAGGGCTGCGATGAGCAGGTAGGGTGCGAATTCGCCGTTGTTCACGAACATCTTCTGGCCCCGCATGACAAGGCGGCCGCCCTCGGTGCGTACGCGTGTCTTCATGCCGGCCGTATCGGATCCACCGTCCGGCTCCGATACGGCGAGCGCGAATGAGAGACGCCCCGTATCGTGGTACTGCGTGCGAATCTCGTCCACGCGCTGCGGGCCGGCGAAGCGCTCGAGAATTTGCAGATGCAGAAAATCGATATGGAACGGCAGCGTGGCGCCTGCGACGCGCGCGAGCTCCTCGAGCACGAGCACCTGCGCGAGCATGTCGTAGTGGGTGTGGCCGCGGCGGTGGATGACGCCGAAGCCGTTGAAATCGAGCTGTACGAAGGCCTTCACCACCTCGTCGGTGATGCCGCCGTCGCGCACCCATTGGGCGACCGAGGGGAAATCGAAGTGCTTGGTAGCAAAATCGCGCACCTCGTCGATGAGCACGTAATGCTCCGCCGTCAGAAAATGATTCATCAGTCTCCCCTTTCCTCTCTCACAGGTACCGAAGACTCGAATCGTGCCCGGGTTACGAGCACGTGGTTGTTTTCACCCGTCTCAGGCATTGTGTTGCCTCCAGCGAAGCGATGGGGCTCCGCGGCAGACGCATAATGCCTGCTCCGCCTATTATAACGCCGTCAATATTGTAAAACCGTGGTGTTTTAGTTGAAAAGCGTAGCATCGTTAGCCCTGATAAACCATGATTTTTCACGCGGATGCGCCCGGCGGGAAGAGCTCTGTCCGGGCGTTCTATTCGCGCCACCTGCGCTTTCATCCGGTGACGCGAGGGTACCTGGTATTCGCTCACCATTTCTCGCCGAGCCGCCCGTTTTCGAGTATTTCGGGAATACTCAATTTCGAGTGATATGAATTCGACCTGGGTTTTCCTATCGTAGGCGCCGTGGTTCGGACGACGCAGGATAGGCCGGACGAACCCAAGCCGTACGTTCAAATGAACAAGGAGGAACAATGGCAGATTACTTTGGCACCGACACCGTCGTGTCCGACCTTCGTGAGGATGGCCTGCTGATCATCCGCATCAACCGTCCCGAGGTCGCTAACGCTCTCAATGGTGTCACTTCCGCGGCTATGGAAAACATCATGAACCATGCCGAGACCGACAAGAACGTCCGCGCGATCATCGTGACCGGCACCGGCAAGGTCTTCTGCGCCGGCGAGGACCTCTCCGAGCTCTCCGAGGGCGGCGAGTGCCAGACCGTGACCGAGCATGGTTTCGGTGGTCTGACCGCACGTCTGTGCTCCAAGCCCGTCATCGCTGCGTGCAACGGCTCCGCTGCTGGCGGCGGCATGGAGATCGCCGTGTCCTGCGACATGGTGGTTGCTGCCGAGAACGCTAAGTTCGGCTGCACCGAGGTTGGCCTGGGCATCATCGCTTCCACCGGCGGCCTGGTGCGTCTCGCTCGCGACATCAACCGCAAGGACTGCATGGAGCTTCTGCTCACCGGCAAGAAGATCAAGGCCCCCGAGGCCAAGGAACTCGGCCTGATCAACTATGTCGTGCCCGCTGAAGAGGTCATGGACAAGGCCATCGAGCTGGCTGAGCAGTGCCTGAAGAACGCTCCTCTGGCCCTCAAGTGGACCAAGTACATCGTGCACGCTGCCGACCAGATGTCCGAAGAGGACGCCATGCGCTACTCCGACGCCGCCTATCGCTTCCTCGAGAAGACCGCCGACGGCATCGAGGGCCCCGCTGCCTTCGTCGAGAAGCGCCAGCCTGTGTGGCAGGGCAAGTAACTTCCATTTCGTTGCTCCTTATCAAACGGAAGAGGCACCCATCGGGGTGCCTCTTCCGTTTTTACTGTCTGCCCTGTCTCTCTGGGGCTGCCGTTTTTTGTTGTTTGCCCACCAATTGGGCTCGGCGGGGCAACATCGTTCGGCGGGGCGGCCTCAATGCGTTTCGTGCATGCCGTAGGTTATCGCTTCGACGGGGCAGCCACGCAAACAGCCGAGGCACGCGTAGCATCGATCCTTGACCCAGGCGGGTCGTCCTTCCACCATGTCGATGGCGTTGGCGGGGCACAAGCGCGCGCAGATGCCGCACCCGATGCACGCGTCGGATGCATGAAAGTGCCGCGTTGCCTTCACGTGGCCGGTTTTCACGCGCTTGAACAGGTGCGCTACGTCTTTCTGGTGCTGCACGGCGTCATGCCTCCTTCTGTTTTGCCGAATCTTGCGTTAGAACGCACGAATGGTTTCGCAGGCATTCCATGAATCGGTCGCTGGCGTGAGTTCGAATCCAAGGACCCCATCGTATCCGATGTCGATAAGCGACCGATTGAACGCCTCGAAATCGATGGTTCCCGTGCCCGGCTCGTGCCTTCCGCATGAATCGGCGATATGGATGTATCCAATACGGGTTCCAAGCGAGCGTACGGTGGCTTGGATATTCCCCTCCATCTGCTCCATATGCCAGATGTCGTAGAGGAGGCGTACGTAGGGCGAGTCCACGTGGTCGATGATCCGACGCGCGGTTTCGCTGTCATGCAGGTAGCATCCGGGCTGCGTGTTGGTGTTGAGCGCCTCGAGCACGAGGGTGCACCCCGCCTCGCGCGCCAGCTCGCCGCCTTGCCGCAGCGTTTCGACGGCTGCCGCGAACTTTTCCTCGTTGGAGAGGTGCTTTGCGGAGGCGGAAATCTTGCCGTCGGGGCCTATTGCGTCGGAGTGCACCACCAATGTGGGGCAGCCTAGGGTTTTTGCCGCCTCGATTGAGCGGCGGAGGTATTCGAGATAGCCCTCGCGCTCATCGGCGCAGACAAGCGAATAGTCCTGATCGCCCGAGATGCTTGCTACAGAAAGGCCATGCTTGCCGAGCTCGGCCATTACGCGACCGAGGTCTTTCGTGCTCCAGCTCCAGAACTCGACATGCGAAAAACCCGCTTTGGCCGCCTCTGCAAAGCGATCGTAGAAATCTACCTCTGTGAATATCTTCTCGATGCAGATTGATTTGATCATAGGCGGGCATCCTTTCGATGCGCGGGGGAGGGGGGTGAATGCGGGCAAGCTCTTGATGCGTGCTGGGTCGGGGCAAACGCGCAATGGGAACAGTGCGCGCGGAGGTGCCAGGGCAATGTGCACGCCGGGTGCTGCTCATGGCCCTGGCGAATGGGCCTGTGCCATGGCGGCAAGGCGGCCGAAGAGCGGGCGGCTCTATGCGTCACGCTCGCTATCGATGCGAAGCCGGTGCGCCTGCATGGCGATTTTATAGCTGTCCTTGCCAAAGCCGGCCACCTGTCCGATGCACTCGCGTGCCGTGACGGAGATGTGGCGGAACTCTTCGCGCTTATGAATGTTGCTCATGTGGCATTCGATTGCGGGCATGAGCTCGTGCACCGATTCGAGCGCATCCATGATTGCATAGCTGTAATGGGTGAAGGCGCCCGGGTTGATTACAAGGGGGATGGGTACGCCGGAGTTCCGTGCTCTGAGGTAAAGGCTTTGAAGCTGGTCGATGATCGCACCTTCGCTGTTGGACTGAAATGCCTCGACGGCGAATCCGAGCGTGGCGCCGTATTCCTTTAGCTCCTCGATGAGGTCGTCGTAGGCTTGAGAGCCGTATTGCGCCTTGTTGCGAATGCCATAGAAATTGTTATTTGGCCCATTGATGATAGCCAGCGTTTCCATAGAAGCCCTCGCATTCTGTTTTAGCTGCTGCGTCTCCGCCATTATCGGCAACGCGACGAACGCGGTGTATGGACAAATTGAGCGAATCGACCAAGCATCCGTAAAACTACGTCGCTAATCTGCAGAAATTGGGTAGCGATGCGGCGCTGTTTGGCCGGTGAAAGGTTAAAACTATAGAAACAATGGATGAATAAACCGGATTAAATCGGAGTTTTGTCCTTATGATTGCGCAAGATATGTTGATATAGTGAACGAGTATACGTGGCTTCGATCACGGGCGTTGTATAAAGAGTTCAAGAACGCTTCCAGGTGTCGGGGTTCCCAATAAGATCGACGGGAGGACCAGATGGCGTTAATGAAACGTTCTTACGGCGGTATTCAGCCATGTATCAAGGCGGGCCTGTTCCGCATTCGCCTGCCTTTCATCCACTTTAAGATCTCGCCGCCCGAGATCGCTACGGGCCTGATGAATGCCTGCACCTCCTACGGCGCGCTCGCGGTTCTCACCACCACGCTGGGGCTCGAGCCCGAGGTGGCGTGGGCGCTTGTCGTTTTGGAAACCGCGCTCTATACCTGCAACTGGCTGTTCGGCGAGCCTTCTATCTGCGGCTGGATTACGCCCGCTATGGCCATCGTCATCCTGTATCTTGAAGGGTTCGATCCCGGTGTCGTGCGAATACAGGCGTTAACAGCGGTGCAATTAGAATTAGCGCTCTTATTCATATTCTTAGGATTCACCGGGTTATCGAAAAAGCTCAACACATTAGTGCCACCGGCCATTAAGGCCGGCATCGTGCTGGGCGCTGGCGTCAACGCCGTGTACGCTCGTCTGGTCGAGGGCGGCGCGATGGACACCGTAACGTGGGGCTGCCTTGCCGGCTTGGCTGTGGTGTTCGTGCTCATGTTCAGCAAGCGCGTGCGCAAGCACATGGAAACCAACCGCCTGCTGCAGATTCTGGGCAACTACAGCTTCCTGTGGGCCGTGCTTGCCATGTTCATCGTCGGCGGCGTTACCGGCGAGTTCCATTACAACTTCTCCGGCGAAATCATCAAGGTCCCTGATTTCGGCGCGCTGTTCATGGCCGTGTCTCCTTTCAGCATTGGGTTCGCGAGCCTTGATATCTGGATTTCCGCAATCCCCATCGCGCTCATCGCGTGGGTTATCGCTTACGGCGACTTTGTGACCGTGCAGCAGCTCGGTTTGCAGGCGCAGCGCGATGACGAGTACATCGAGTTCGACTCCAACCGCACCAATGTCATCTGCGGTATTCGTAACCTGCTCCTGGCGTTCTTCGCCCCTTATCCGGCGCTTGCCGGCCCGTTGAGCGCTCCGTACTGCGTCGCTACCTATCAGCGCTACAAGCAAGACGGCCGCCAGGGCATGGATTCCATCTACGATGGCTCTGGCACCAACATCATTTTCACGGTCGTCGGCCTGTTCATCTATCCCATCTATGAGGCTGCGGCAGCGGCATCGGCTGCCATGCTCGTTGTGGTGCTGTGCATCCAGGGCTTTGTCTGCGCGCAGATTTGCTTCGATTTGGCCAAGGACAAGCTCGACCAAGGCGTCGCCGGTATGCTCGCAGGCTTTATCTTGGCGCGCGGCGGCGGCGTGGGCCTGATCGCCGGCATCGCCCTGTATCTGCTGCTGTGCGACAACAACAAGATTCGTTCCGACTATGCGGGCAATAAGGAAGAGCAGCGCATCGAGGACGAGGAGACCGAGCGTCAGCTGAAGGCTCTGAAAGAGCATATGGAGGCGGCCCGAGAAGGCAAGCTCGCCGAGGAAGAGGCCAAGAAATAGTCTCGGGTGACCTGCGTCTTCGTGGTCGGTACTATGTCGACTACCATTTGATGCTGTTGCGAAGGTTCTTCCGATTGAATACCGATGCGGGATCGTATCTCTGCAAAGCGAGGCCCTGGGCAGCTGCCTGGGGCCTCGCTTTGCATGCGTATGCGGCTTTTGGTTCTGTCATATCTTTTTGTTCGGAGCTTTGGTAGTCACTTTTCTATGGATGACACTTACGAAGCGAAGCGTATCTGACCGTAGGGCGAAGCCTATTGAACCGCAGGGGAGTGCAAAGCCTATTGGGCTGCAGGGAGGCAAAGCAAAAGCCCATCTAACTGCGAGACGAAGCCTATTACGCCGTGAGGCAAAGCATGGGATTGGTGTTCTTTTCAAGTGAGTCGACTGCAAAAACAGCAACTCTGTATGCTTTTCTTAATAGCAGTCATCAAAGCACGTCCGGTTGACCTCGTGGACTTGAGCCGTGGACCTATATCCATGCAGGGGCAGCAGCCCTCCTTGGCCATGGCACAAACGAGTTGATCTTTACTGTGATAGGCAGGTCGGCGATCTCCTGGCAGACGATTTGTCGTAAAAGTACATGCTGTGGTTTGCATACAGGCATGGGAGACGGCAACCTTCTAATTGGTCAATATTTACTCGAATGGGCGATGCGTGGGTGCATTATTGATAGCTTGGTCAAATTGTACGTAAATGGGCGAAAATAGGGTTCGCCAGAGCCGATTCATGGCACGAAAGCGGAGGAAAATGCAGCTATAGAACAATTTATGCGTTTCGAGGTGCCCTATGAGAGGGTCTTCGCATTCAGGAGGGGCTTTTCGAATGTCGGTATCGCCCATTTGGGTAAAAAATGACCACGAGTCGTGAATCGAACAACGTCAGCGCCCATTAGGGTGTTTTTTGACCAAGGTGGATTACTGCGGCGAGTTCTTTAGCCGGCCTTGGCATATGGTTGCTGCGAGGTTCGGGGATCACTCCGAATATAAGAACGTTCCCGCTTTTGAGATGGAGTCTAGTTGTAAAGCTAGGTCTGGTTTTAGGGCCGAAGTTCGGCTACGGAGATGGAGGAATGTGTCCGACTGAACTATTGACCAGCAGACTTAGTTCGGTTGGGATGCATCGTGGGCAATAGAGCGTTCTGCGCTGCGGGGTTGAACGAGGAGGTAAGTACACGTAAAAAGTAAGGTGTCGGGCAGAAGGGGAGACGCCAACTCCTCAGTGCGCTTGTTGCTATATCTTGGGGGAGTCTGGCAAGTGGAGACGGGTGTCGGAGAGAAGGGGCTGATGAAAGAAAAAGAATGAGCGACAGAGGGCAAGGGCAAGGGCAAGGGCAAGGGAGGGGAGGCAGAGGCAAAACGAGGAGAGGAGAGGATAAAACGAGAGGGAAGAGGATTACCTCTTCCCTCTGCGCCCATAATACTTATCCTGCGTTTTGGAAAAGACTGGCCTTATGCGATGAAGGCTCTACTGCGTCTCTTGTACGGCAACGGTACCGACGTTGCCGCGAATCGCGTAAAGCAATCCTACTCGGAGAACAAAGCCTCGGCAATTTCCTCGGTGGGCATCTCGGCGTCGTACCAGATCTTCTCGCCGGCGGCCGCCTGCTCGAGCATCATGCCAATGCCGGGCACGGTGACGCAGCCCAGGGCCTTGGCGTCGCGAATCAGACGCGTTTCGCGCGGGAAGTAGATGACGTCGGCCACCGCAAGGTCGGGGCGCAGGTAGTCAACGGGAATCAGGGAATCCTCGCAACCTTCGCCCATGCCAACGTTGGTGGCGTTGACCAGGATGTCGGACTCCTCGATGCATTTCTTGAGCAGATCCATGTCGGCAAGGTCGTGCAGCTGGACGTCGCATTCGGTCTTGGCATTGACGGCGGGCACGAGGCCTTCTGCTACGCGTTCATAGGTGCCGTCGAAATTGGCACGCGCGAATGCATGGATCGTCTTCACGCCGTCAAGCGCAGCCTGGGTGAGCACGGCCGAGCCCGCTCCGCCAATGCCCACGAGCGTCATCGTGGCGCCTTTGTCGGTAACGCCGTGCTTGCGGAGATTGGTCATGAAGCCTACGCCGTCGGTGTTGTAGCCTTTGAGCTTGCCGTCCTTCTTCTCGATGACGTTTACGGCGCCCATGAGCTCGGCGGCCGGATCGAGCTCGTCAAGATAGGGAATGACGGCGCGCTTGCAGGGCATGGTGACATTGGACCCGTCCCAACCCTCTAGAGCGCGCATGGCGGCAAGGGCGGTTTCCACGCCATCTTCCTTGACGTCGAACACGAGGTATGCCGAGTCGATGCCAAGCTTTTCGAACGAGAGGTTGTGGGTGGCAGGGGAGCCTGAATGGGCAACCGGGCTGCCGATCAGCGAAATGAGATGAGTGTGGCCGGAGATGCGTTCTTTTTCACCCATGGTTTAAACCTCCTGATACACGGGTCGGACGGCCTTGTGGCTCTTTTCGTCCTTCCGCAATAGTACTCGGTTTGCGTTCATATTTCGCCCCATAAATTGGGCTATTTGGGACGAAGAAACGTGCATGTTGACATGCGATTTTCGACTGAATGGCTAGCGGGAGTGAATGGAGTGGATCCCCTCCATGAGCGAGTGCGCGAGGGAGATGTCCACTTGTCCCGGCGCCGAGGCCTCTTCGACTGCGCAAAACGTCATCGCCGAGCCGAATACCTCGCCCGTAAGGCGCGAAAGCGCCCCGTAGCGCCCCATGGCCATGGTGATGAGCGGGCCGTCGGCATAAACGCGGCCCATCTCTTCGGTGGCCTGCAGGAGACGCAGCGTATCGGATGCGTCGTGCGCCATCACAGCAATCTTGGGGATGTCGGCTCCTAAATCCTGGAAACGCCGCATCTCGGAGACCATCCAATCCACGCTCGGCGTCTTTTCGAAATCGTGGTGCGAGATGATCGCGGCCACGCCGCATTCGTGAGCGGCAGCCATAAGCGCGCGCACCTGGTCGTCGCCGATCCATGACTCGACGTCTACGATATCGAATGCACCTGTGCGAATCATGGCCTCGGTAAGCTCTGCGTATTCGGGAACGGGAAGCTCCATCTGTCCGCCTTGAGGCGTGGAGCGGAAGGTGAATAGGAGCAGAGCATCACCGAAGGCGCTGCGCAACGATGCGGCGTCGAGCGCCATGGACCGCACGTCGTGGACGTTCTCGCAGAAATCGGCGCGCCATTCAAGGCAATCGGCGCCCGCTTCAAGGGCGGCAAGGCCCTGGGCGATTGCTTCCGCCGCGTTTTTACCCATGAGCGATACGATGATTTTTGGCGAGCCCTCTCCGATGGATACGTTTCTGATTGATAGTGGCTGCATGGAGCTCCTTCTTTCGAATCCGTGCGTAGGCCGACAAAAGAAAAGGCGGCACGCCAGGGGCATGCCGCCTTAATTCAAGCTGCGCAACGCACAGCCGATTCAAGCAACGACTTAGAAGTTGTACTTGATGCGGCCGGCATGCTTCTCGCACTCGCGAGCGATGGTGATGCGCTGGACGCAGGGAGCGCCCTCTTCCAGCCACATAGCACGGCAGTCGCGGTACAGACGCTCGGTCGGGCCATAGGGGGAATCCTCGAAGTAGCCGTCGCCACCGAAGATCTCAAGCATCTCGTCGGAGACGAGCTTGACGGTGTTGATGGAGAAGAGCTTGCAGATAGCGGCCTTCTCGGTGACGTACTCGTTGTGGGGATCCAGGTCGAAGTCGCGAGCGAAGTCGTAGATGGCGCAACGGAGCACATGAATCATCATATCCATGTCGGCGATCTTGGCCTTGATCATCTGGCGCTTGGCGATCGGCTTACCGAAGGTCACGCGATCCTGAGCGCGCTTGATGGAGATCTCGAGCATGCGCTGAGCCATACCCAGGTTGGACATAGCGATGTGCACGCGGGAGACAGACAGGGAGTGGATGGCGATCTCCATGCCCTGGCCCTCTTCGCCGAGCAGGTACTCGGGGGACAGCACCAGGTTGGTGAACTTCAGGCCAGCATGGCCAGCACCCTTGCAGCCCATCATGTGGGGCATAGGAACAATCTCGAAGCCAGGAGCATCGTTGGGCACGAAGAAGGCGGACAGACGCTCGTTGCCGGACTTCTCGGGATCGGTCACAGCGATGACGTAGGTGAAGTCAGAGCAGTCGGTGTGGGAGATCAGCCACTTCTCGCCGTTGAGGACGTAGTTGCCGTTCTCGTCCTTCAGAGCGGTGGTGTGCAGGTCAGCACCGGTGCCGCCGTTCTGCTCGGTGATGGCGAAGTTGCAGTAGATGGTCTTGTCCTGGAACTTGTCCATGTACTTGGCCTTGAGCTCCGGCTTGCCGTAGTCGTCAAGGATACGCCAGTTCATGTCAGCGGCATGGTGCAGGTGCATACGCATTCCGCCAGGGCCACGGGAGAACTCTTCCTGGACGCGCAGGATCTCGAGCTCGTTGAGGTCCCATCCACCGTACTCAGAGGGCAGGTAGAAACGATACAGGTCGTTCTTCTTGGCGAGCTCGTAGAACTCCTCGGGGAAGGTGTTCGTGACCTCGATCTCCTTCTGCATCTCGTCGAAGGGACCCTCCACCAGCTCGCGAATCTGCTTGAGGTACGCCTCAAACTGCTCGTCGGTGATCTTAGCGTTAGGATTCATTCAAACCTCCTTTGTCCAATGGATCCTTGCTTGAGCTTCCTTGCTCTTGCTGATTCACATTATCCGAGCTTTTTGTGGGAAATACAATTCAGTAACACTACAAGATTTCCTTATTAATCATAGATAAAACTAATCATTTGAATATTTGCCGGACATATTACGAAATATGTGTAAAAGAATGCCTCTAATCGAGTGTGTTGACACGATTGAGGCGGGGAAGGGCGATGCGCCTTCATTGCATTGTGCGTCATATGCATAGAAGAGGCGATCTTTTTGAAAAAATACGAGCAATCATGGAGGCGTACACACGATTTTACGTATAATAGGCAGAGCTTATTGATTGTATGCTTTCATAAACTTCGCTTATGGAAGCGACCCCAATCGAGAAGCGCGTATTGGCCCTTGCATATAAGAACAGGGTGATTCCCGGCATGAACCTGTCTCAGCTGTACTACTTCCGCAAACTCGCAGAGCTCCAGCACTACACCAAGGCCGCAAAAGAGCTCTATATCAGTCAGCCTGCGCTTTCCGACGCCATCAAGTCGCTCGAGCGCGAGCTGGGCGTGCCGTTGTTCAAGCGCGAGGGGCGCAATGTGCGCCTTACGCGTTACGGTCGCGAGTTCGCCGATTATGTAGGTCGCGCGCTGCGTGAGCTCGATCGCGGCGTGGAGGTCATGCATGAATACACCGGTAAGCTTTCAGGTACGCTCAAGGTGGGCGCTCTTTACACGGTGACGGGCGATTATCTGCCCTCGCTCATCGAGGCGTTCCATGAGAAGTATAGCGCCGAGGTTCATTTCGAAATCATGCAGGGCTTCTCGAACCCATTGATTCAGGGCCTCAAGGACGACCGCTACGACATCGTGTTCGCCGCGAAGGGATTCGAGGAAGAGCCGGCGCTGTGCTTTGAGCCCGTGTCGGTGCAAGAGGTGGTTATCGCCGTCAACGAAGAGCATCCGCTGGCGTCAAAGGATAAGATTCAGCTCGAGGATCTGGTGGGGCATAACGTAATCACCTACCGTCGCGGCACGCCTGTGGGCGACGAGATGGCCGAGCTTTTGGCCGAGCATCATATTCCTGCGAACTACGAGTTCGACGACGAGATCACCGTGGGCGGCATGCTCTCCGCCATCAAGGATGACACATGCGCGCTCGTGCTCAACACCATCGGCCTCAAGCCGTTCACCAAGGTCTCGGTCGTTCCCATCGATGAGAACGAGGTGCCTTACGATTTCCACCAGGTGTACATGGTGTATAAGAAGGCCGAGTTCAAGAACCTTGCCCTCGAGAGCTTCATCGAGTTCGTGATGGGGCTGGATTCCGGCGCGGCGTTCCCACACGGGCGCGAGGAGTAGCTTCGTGCTGCCGAAAGGGCACGGCGCCCTCCTCCTTGTCTGCGTGGTTTCACGGGGGAGAGGCTGCGTTCGCCTTTGACGGCGCAGGCCTCATGGGCTCAAGGCGTGGCTTTTACGCGAGCATCGTCGGCATTTGCATTTGAAACAAAAGAAGGCAACCGGATGGCTGCCTTCTTTTTTGCATCTGATTAAAGCGTTTCTCGCGTTGGGTTTGCGGCGTTTCGGCCTACTCGTCGAACTTGCCGAACGTGATCATGCTCACGCGATCGATGGGCATCTTTACGATGCCCACGCCGCTGATGCAAGCGTAGGCATAGAAGCCGCTTTTGCATCTGAAGGCGCATTCCTCGCAGGGCATCTTGTCGCAGTAGGCGAATGCGTCCTCGTCGGCGAACGCAAAGATGAGCGGCGAGCGCTTTTTCTCGGTCACGTACTTGACCTGCATTCCCGTGAAGGTCTTGATGCACACCCATTTGAGCGCATAGGCCTCCGGGTTCTCGATAGACCACGAAAACACGATGCAGTTGTTGTTGAGCCCGCCGTCGATGCGGTAGTTGAGCGTGACGCCTTCCGGCAGATCGGCCAGCGAGACGAAGGGAGCATGATCGGCGGTCACTTCGTTAGCATGGGCGAAAGCATAGGGGAGTTCGTGGACAAGGGAGCGACCCGAGCCAGATGTGTGGGCCTCAACCGAACCGCCAAGAGCCATGAGCACGTCGCCTGTGTCTTCGACCTCGAAAAACGGGATATCCTCGGCGGTTACGCGGGGTTTCCATGTGGCATGGGTGCGGGTGATGCGGAATTCCTGGGCGGTCATGGCGGTCCTCTCTAGTTTCTGCGTATCGGCGGGGTGAGCGGTGGGGAAGTGTTACCCTTCCTCTTGCTCGGCCTTCATGCGACGCTCGAGCTCCTGCTGAAGAACGAATCGTCTGATTTTGCCTGTCTTGGTGTAGGGGATGGCGTCGATGTATTCGATGCGCTCGGGCCACAGGCGCTTGGGCACGCCTTTCGCTCGTAGGTAGTCTTGGACATCGGGCACCGTGGGTCGCGCGTCGCCCTTGGGAACGACGAACGTGCATATGCGCTCGCCTAGACGCTGGTCGGGCATGCCGATGGTGGCATGGTTCCCGATGCCGGGGCAGCCAGACACGTTCGCATCCACCTCGCTCACCGAGATGTTCTCGCCGCCGCGGATGAGAATCTCCTTCTTGCGGCCCGTGATGCGGATACGGCCCTCTTCGTCCATGACGCACAGGTCTCCGCTGTAGAACCAGCCCTCGTCATCGAGCGCTTTGGCGGTGTTCTCCGGGTCATTGAGGTACCCCACGAACTGATGGGGCCCGCGCGAGCATTCCTCGCCTTGCTCGCCTAAAGGAACAGGGTTGTGCTTCTCGTCTACGACGCGAACCTCGATGCCTTTGTAGGCGATTCCCGACCAATTGCCGTCCCAGTGAAGGCACTTGTCGAGCGGGACGTATATATGCGGGCAGCTTTCGGTGGAGCCGTACGATTCGCACAGAAGGAACCCGAGGGCATAGGCGCGGTCGACCATGATGCTGGGCACGGGGGCGCCGCCGCACAGGTAGAAACGCAGCGTCTCGGCACGCTTGCCCGTTTTTTCCATGTACGCCACGATGTCGTGCACGAAGGGCGTAGCGCCGTGCGACCAGGTGCAACCTTCGCGATTGATGAGGTCGATGGCGTCTTCGGCGCTGAATTTGAGCTCGAGCACGGTGGAGGCGCCCACGAGCATGGTGGCGATAAGGCCGTGGAAGAAACCCGTGGCATGGTTCAAAGGCGAGGGCATCCAGCACACGTCGTCAGGCGTCATGTCGAGCACCGACACATAGGCGCGTTCGGAGAACAGGATATTGTTGTGCGTGAGCAGGACGGCCTTGGGGCGGCCGGTGGTGCCGGAGGTTGAGAGGATGCATGCCACCTCGTCCGAGGATGAAGGCGACGGCTCATCGAGGGGCGCGCAGCGGGCGAGCACGTCGGTAAGCGCCGCGCAGGTGGAATCGTCGCGCGGGGCATCGTGCTGGTCGATTAGCAAAACCGTCATGTCGCGCGTGACGTCGCATCCGAGCTCGCGGAACTGCGCTTCGTAATCCACCGCTTTGTACTTGGTGGGGCAAATGTAGACGCGCGGTTTCACGAGACCGAACGCATAATTGAGGTCGTCCGCGTTGAAGTTGGTAGCGATGGGGTGCATGACGGCGCCTACTTTGAGGCACGCCACGTAGATGATGCAGAATTCGACCCACTTGGGCACTTGGAACGTCACCACGTCACCGTTTTGCACACCTGCTTCGGTCTTGAGCCAGGTTGCGAGGCGCGAAGCGAGGCGGTCGACTTGGCCATAGGTGAGGTTTCCGCCCAGATCGTCCTTGACGTAGGTGCGGTTCGCGAAGCGGGCCGATTGCTCGTCCCAGACGTCGCACAGGGTTTTTGTTCCCCAGTATCCGAGCCGATAGTAGCGTTTCTTTGCTTCGGCATTGATTTTCAGATCGGTAATCATGCTTGTCCTATCGGATATGCGATAAAAGAAGGGGCGGGGTAGGCCCGCCCCTTCGCAGGAGAAACGTAAATGCTTACGCTTTGCCCTGGAGAACGGCGAGGTCGGTGGAACCCTTGACGGCACCCTCTGCCTCGGCGGCCTTGATCTCGTCGTCGGTGTAGCCGAGATCCTTCATGACGGCCTCGGTGTCGCAGCCCATCTTGCCGGTGGGAGTGAGCGGAGCGGTTTCGCTGAGCTCGAACTGGCAAGGAACGGTCGGGCACCAACGCGGGCCGGCGGGATAAGGAACTTCCTTGATGTACTCGTTGATGATGGCGTTCTGATCCTCATAGACGTCGGTCGGCGTCTGGGCGGGCTCGCAGGGCATGTCGTTCTCATGGAACATGTCGAGCAGCTCCTGCAGGGTGAACTGGGCAAAGCCCTCGTCCAGAATCTTGACGACCTCAGGCGCAATGCCCTTCTCGTTCACGATGTCGCACACGGAGTAATCCGGGTGTTCCGCCAGATCCTCGCGACCGATGAGCTTCATGACGCGCGGCCAATCGCGGTCGTACTCGGGCAGGCACAGAACGACCCACTTGTCGTCCTTGGAGCGGAACACGTTGTTGAGCGGGTTGTTGACCTCGAGTCGGCTCTTGGGGTAGGGGTTGCCGTACTGGGCGGAGATCATGCCCACGGACAGCGCATAGATGGCGGCGTGCTGCAGAGCGCAGGTCACGTAGTCGCCCTGGCCGGTCTTCTCGCGGCCGATGAGGGCGGCCAGGATGCCGGCGGTCAGGAACATGGAGGCCTGGAAATCGCCATAGCCGTTGGTGGGGATCATGGGGGCGTCGCCCTTGTTGACGGTGGTGCCGAACACGCCGCCGCGACCCATGTAGCAGGTCACGTCAAAGCCGGCAGCGTCCTTCTCGGGGCCCTTCTTGCCATAGCCCAGACCATGGCCCATGATCAGGCGGGGGTACTTCGCATGCAGGCTCTCCCAATCCAGACCCATCTTTGCGAGGGACTTGGTGCGGGTGTTGGTGATGAACACGTCGGCCTCGGCGAGCAGCTTGTGCATGACCTCGAGACCCTTTTCGGACTTGAGGTTCAGGCTGATGCAGCGCTTGTGCATGTTGGCGACGTCGAATGCCAGGTTCTCCTCGTCGGAGGAGGGCATGCCGTAGACGACGGCCTGGTTGACGCGGGTAGGATCGCCCTTGGCGGCCTCGACCTTGATGACGTCAGCGCCCCATTCGCCGAGCACGCGGCCCGTGGTGGGAGTGGCGAGGAAGGTCGTAAGGTCGACCACCTTTATTCCTTTGAGCGGTTCCATGTTGTTTGGCCTCCTTTGCTTCCAGCTCGTTGCTGGCTGGTATCTCAAGATGGGGAAGCGTGGGCGAAACCGACGGATGGGAAGCGCCGCATAGCATGACGCCAGGCGGGCCGCCGATATCCGGCGCGTTTCTTACATGATGCTGCCGCATCTCGAAAACCACCCTATGTAAGTATTATGGAGTGCATAAGGAGGTGCGTCTAATCGGTACTCAGGGCGTTTTCTTATGGGTTTCATAGAAGAGTTCTATAGGTCAAAACCGCAGGTGAAAGGCCAAAAAATAAAGGAAAGGCAGCCGGGCTTGCCGACTGCCTTTCGCTTGTTTGAGGCGGGGTTATTTTAGGCGGGTGTTTGCTTGAAGCTAGTCCTTCATCGGCTTCATAGCGCTCTCGCCGAACTGCTTCTTGTACTGTGCGATGACGTATACAGACATCAGGATGGCGAGCACGGAGGCGACGAGCAGCAGGATCATCATGATCCACACAGCTGTGGCCTCGCCGGTGGCGCTGGTCATGGAGCCAACGATGAAGGGCAGGAAGACGGACGCGAAGCCCATGAACGTGTAGTACATACCAACGTTACGACCACGCGGGCCGGGGCACATCATCTGACGCAGCGTAACGCCGGTCTGGAGCATGCCGCCAGCAGCGCCGAAGCCGAGGACCGCGATGGCGACGTAGACGACGCCCGCGCCCAGGCCCAGGGGCAGCGCGAGGATAACGAGAGCCAGAGCAGCCGCGGACAGGATGGCGTCGATCAGGATGACCTTGATCGGGGTCCAGCGGAGCTTGCCCATCATCCATGCCCAGAAGAGCACGGCGATGATGGAACCGGCGGTGTAGATGGAGGTCATGCCAGCGGCGGCAACCGGGTCGAGGCCCAGGTTGTTGATGCCGAAGGACTTGGAGTACTGCTGCGCGCCGTACATGATGAACATAATCACGAAGCCGAAGAACAGCGTGACGAAGTTGGTCATCGCGGTAGGCTTCTGCAGCATGGCATCCTTGGCGGCCTGGATCTCGGCGTCGGCGGCGTTCTTGGCCGCAGCGCCGTCGCCGGCCTCGACAGCCTGCTTGCGCTCGTCGTCATAGACGAACGGGGTCAGGATGGCGAACACGGTGGCGATGATGGACATCACGATCGGGATCCAGATGTTGATGTGCCAGGAAGCGCCGGAGTTCATAGCGGCGAAGATAGGATAGATGATACCGGACACGGAGATGACGGCCTTGATGCCGATGGTCGTGGAGGCGGAGTAACGCGGGTTCGCCTCGGCGATCGCCGGGTACAGGGCGCCGTCCCAGAAGCCGGAGGTGGCAACGCCGGACAGGAAGCCCGCGACGCAGGCGACGGTGGCGTTGTCGGTCACCAGCATGATGACGAACGAGATGATGTACAGAACACCGCCGAGAACGGCAGGAATCTTACGGCCGATGCGGTCGGAGATCTCGCCGCCGATCCACACGGAGACGAACTTGCCTACGCCGGTCCAGGTGATGGCCAGGGACACGGCCGCGGCGCCAGCGGCGGCGTCGGTGAAGCCCCACTGGGTGTAGAAGTTAACTTGGTTCTGGCTGAAGATGATAGCCTGCACGCCGTGAGTCAGGTAGCACATGTACACGGTGGCAATAGCGAACAGGTATTTCTTCGCCCTTTCAGCTGCTGCGCTCATTGAGTCCTCCTTATCAAGACTACAGCCGAACTTTTGCCTAAACCCCTCGATGCTTCCCGTAGTCACCGATCCGAACCGCTCAACCTGCGTGACAGGCCGTTCGCATCGCAAAGAACGGGGAGCATCAAACCTAGTGCACATTATGCGCACTGAATGAACACAAAACCAATAGGAATTTCCGTTTTATTCCCAACAATTCATGGAAACTGGTAATTGAATTCGGACAGAACAGATAATTTGCGCCGAAAATCAAGAAGGCAAAATGCATGAATACCAACAATATATAAGATGTGTGGCATAAATTGGCGGATTTGAGGACGGATTCTATCGCTTCATGTTTCGGTTCGATAGGATGGGCCTATCAAACGCATCCGGCGTAGAAAGGCTCGAAAGCGAAACGCAGTGCAAAGCTTGCCTTTTGGGCGAAGGTGGATGCAAAGCTCACCCTTTGGGCGGATGTGGATCAAAGGGTGCGGGAGTGCGTTTTTCTGCGCCATGCCTGGCTGACGGGAGGCTTACATGACTCTTCTCATCGATATCCCCACCGAATCGGGCGGCGTAGTGTCTGCTCCTGTGTCCGAGGAAGATGCGGTCCAAATCAGGGCGTTTCGCGCATCGGATGAGCAGGCGGTTGCTCCCCGCAACGCGTCTTCGGTGATGCTGGTACGCGATGCGCCGCGCGCCGCATCGGGCAAAGAGGTGTTCATGATCCGCCGCGCGTCCACGATGGCCTTCGTTCCCGGAGCGGCGGTGTTTCCGGGAGGGAGCGCGCGCGAGGATGATTACGAGCGAGAGATCCCCTGGATCGGTCCGAGTCCTGAGGAGTGGGCGCAACGTCTGGGCATAGAGAGCGCATCCCTTGCGCGCTCGCTCGTGGTCACAGCCGCACGCGAGCTTTTCGAGGAGGCGAGCGTGCTGCTTGCGGGCGATGAGGGCTCGCTCGTGTCGTTTGATCCCACTGACGCGGGCTGGCAGGCAGACCGTGCGCGTCTTGAGGCCCACGAGGTGTCATTGCTGGATATTCTCAATGCTCGCGGGCTTGCCCTGCGCGCCGACCTGCTCGCGCCGATCTCGCGCTGGGTGACGCCCCTGTACTGCCCGCGTCGCTACGATACGTTCTTCTTCGCGGCGCTTTTGCCTGCGGGGCAGGACGCCCTCGCGCTTACCACCGAGGCCGCTGTTTCGGGCTGGGTGGAACCCGACGAGATCGTGAGGCGGGCCGATGCCGGCAAAGCGCGTCTTGTGCCTGCGACCGCCTACAACCTCAACGGTCTCGCGCGAGCCGTCGACGCTCGCTCCTTTGCTCAGGGGCGCGCGCATATCGACCGCCTTATGATGGAGCCGCGCGACGACGGTCGGGGCGGCTTCGTCAACGAATGCGTGCTGCCATAGGGCGGCATCGAGCCCTTTCGCGCTCCCGCCTCCTGTTCGATATGCGATTTTTCGCGACGTTCTTGTGGAATAGGCTGCGGATATGGTATAAATGCTTCCGCATCTTCGACGGGAGGTGCGCAACAACTTTTTCGCTTGTGAGAGAAAGTGGGCTCGTCCCGCTTTCTTTTTGTATGAGCGCATTATCATGCCGGCGAGCAGACCGGCAGGACGAGTTTCAGTCGGGCAGATGATAGGGGGGTCGAGGTGCTCACATCCAAAGAACAATCGATTCTCGCCGCGCTCGAGCCGCGTGCGAAAGCCGAGGGCATCGAGGTGGTGACGATAGAGGTCGTGGGCTCGCGCAAGGCGCCCACCATCCGCGTGTACCTCGACAAACCCGAAGGCATTGCCTTCGATGACATTACCGCAGCCCAGGTGTGGGTGAACGAGCTCATGGATGAGCTCGATCCGTTCCCCGGCGCCTACACGCTCGAGGTGAGCTCTCCCGGCATCGACCGCCCGCTGCGCACGCCCGAGCACTTCGCGCGCTTCGCAGGGGAGGACGTGTATCTGATGACCACCCAGCCCATTGACGGGCAGAGCCGCTTCAACGCGGTGCTCGCGGGCTTCGACGCTCAGGCGAATGCGGTTTTGCTCGATGCCGAGTCGGGCCGCATCGAGGTTCCGCTCGCCGAAGTGAAGAAGGCACATGTGAAGGGCAAGATCGAATTCAGGTAATCCACGCGCCGCACGGCGCATCGAACTAGTTGAAAGATTCAAGCAAAAGACGATACAAGGAGGACGATCATGGCATCCGAACTGATGGAGGCTTTACAGGCCCTGGCGCACGAGAAGAAGATTGACGAGTTCTACCTGCTCGAGCGCCTGGAGGCGTCCCTCGCCAAGAGCTACCAGAACATCCTCGATTTGGAATGGGATGCGCGCGTGACCATCGACCGCGCCACCGGCCGCATCTACGTGTACGAGATGGTGCCCGTGGAGGAGTCCTACGACGAGGAGACCGATGAGTACACCGAGTTCACCGAGCGCGACGTGACGCCGAGCGACGTGAGCCGTATCGCCGCGCAGAACGCCAAGGGCGTCATCGCCGCCATGGTGCGCGAGGCAGGTCGCCAGAGCATCTACGAGGAGTTCTCCGATCGCGTGGGCGACATCGTGACCGGCACCGTGCTCCAGGTGACCCCTGACTTCACCATCATCAAGATTCGCGACGGCGTTGAGGCCGAGCTTCCCCATTACGACCAGAAGCGCAACCCCAACGAGCGCAACGAGCGCCCCGCCGGCGAGCACTACCGCCACAACCAGCGCCTGAAGGTGCTTATCATCGAGGTGCGCGACCCCAATTCGCTCGAGCCTCGCGCTCGCGGCGAAGCGGCTCGTCCCGCCATCGTCGTGTCTCGTACGCACCCCGACCTGATCAGCCGCTTGTTCGAGCTCGAAGTGCCCGAGATCTACGATGGCATGGTGGAGATCAAAAACGTCGCGCGTGAGCCCGGCGCCCGCTCCAAGGTGGCTGTGGCCAGCCGCGAGCCCAAGCTCGATCCCGTGGGAGCATGCGTAGGCCCCAAGGGCAGCCGTGTGCGCATGGTGGTCGAGGAGCTGCGCAACGAGCGCGTCGACGTTATCCAGTGGGATGCCGATCCGGCAGTGTATGTGGCGCATGCTCTTTCTCCCGCGCGCGTCAACCGCGTCCTGGTGGACGAGGAGAACCACTACGCTACCGTCATCGTGCCCGACGATCAGCTTTCGCTGGCCATCGGCAAGGAGGGCCAGAACGCTCGCCTTGCTGCGCGCCTCACCGGCTGGCACATCGACATCAAATCCACGAGCTTTGGCATCGCGCCTGCTCCCGAGGAGAATATGCTTATCGACGAGGAGCCCGAGGAGGAAGGCGAGTTCTGCGCCTTCGTGTCCGAGGACGGCACGCCTTGCCGCAACCACGCGCGTCCCGGCAGCCGTTTCTGCGGCGTCCATGCCGATTGCGAGTAAGTAGGAAGAAGGAAAGACGAGGAGTACCGTATGGCCAGCATGAGAGTTCATGAGTTGGCGAAAGAGTTCGGCATGGACAGCAAAGAGCTGCTTTCTCGCATCCAGGGCATGAAGATTCCCGCGAAAAGCCACGCGAGCATGCTAACCGATGCGCATGTCGAACAGATTCGCAAGGCGATCGTGCCCGAATTGAGCGCGAAGGTCGCCGCTAAGATAGATCCCAAGGCCGCCGAGGTGGCCAAGGCAGAGGCCGAGAAGAAGGCCGAGGAGAAGGCCGAGGTCGAACGCGCTCGCCGCGAGGCCGTGGAGCGCGAGCGTGCCCAGCGTGACGCAGAGCGCGCCCGCCGCGGCAAGGGAGCCGGCGCCGCGGAGCACCGCGAGGCCCCGCAGGCGCACGAGAAGGCCAAAAAGCCCGCACCTGCGCCGGTGGCGTCTTCCGGTCTTTCGAGCCTCGCCAAGCAGATAGAGGAGCAGAAGGCCGCCGAGGCCGAGCGTCGCAAGAAGGCCGCCGCAGAGGCGCGTGCCGCCAAGCTTGCGGCCGAGGTCGCCAAGAAGAAGGCGGTCGCGGAGGCGCTCGCGAACCGCGGAGCTAAAAAGACCGGCAAGGTTGTCGCTCCCGAGCGTCAGCCCAAAAAGCCCGCGCCCAGCATGGCCCCCAAATCGTCATTCAGCTCGCTGCTTTCGCAGATCGAGGCGGAGAACGCTCGCATCAGCGCCGAGAAGGCGGCTGCAAAGCAGCAGCCTGCGCGTCCCGCAAAGAAGCATGGCAAGGCGCAGGGCCAGAAGGGTCGCGCCCCGCATCATTTCGAGCCCGATGTGCCCGAGCTCGCAAACGCTCAGGGCGAGGATCGCTACGCCCAGATGGCCGTGCAGGCGGAGAAGCTGCAGCGTGACAAGGTGCTGGCCGATGCCCGCGCCGCCGTGGCCGCCGCAACCTCCAACACCGAGGGCGAAGGCCGTCGCAAGAAGCGCAAGGAGAAGCGCGAGAAGCAGCAGCGCGAGCGCATGGCAATGGAGGCCATGGAGCGCGGCATCGATCCCGATCTGGTGCTCGATGACAGCGTGGTCGAAGTGCCCCAGGGTGCGACCGTGGGCGAGTTCGCCGAGCTTTTGGGCGTGAACTCCAGCGAGATCATCAAGAAGCTCTTCATGCTCGGCCAGGTGCTCACCGTCACCCAGACCATGACCGACGAGCTCATCGAGCTCATCGCTGACGACATGGGCCGCAAGGTGCGCGTTGTGTCGCCCGAGGAAGAGTACGCCGTGGTGTACAACGACACCGAGGCCGATCTCAAGCCGCGTCCGCCCGTGGTGACCGTCATGGGCCACGTCGACCACGGCAAGACGAGCCTGCTCGACGCCATCCGCCACACCGGCGTGGCTGCGGGCGAGGCCGGCGGCATCACCCAGCACATCGGCGCATCGGTGGTCAACATCAACGGCCGCCAGATCACCTTCATCGACACGCCCGGCCATGAGGCGTTTACCGCCATGCGCGCCCGCGGCGCCCAGGTGACCGACGTCATCGTGCTGGTGGTGGCTGCCGATGACGGCGTGATGCCCCAGACCATCGAGGCTATCAACCACGCCAAGGCGGCCAAGGTGCCGATCGTTGTGGCGGTGAACAAGATCGACAAGCCCGGCGCCCAGCCCGACCGCGTGCGCCAGGAGCTTGTGGAGTACGGCGTCATCCCCGAGGAATGGGGCGGCCAGAACATGTTCGTCAATGTGTCGGCCAAGCAGAAGCTCGGCATCGACGACCTGCTCGAGACCATCATCCTCCAGGCCGACGTGCTTGAGCTCAAGGCCAATCCCGACGCGCTGGCCTCCGGCTTCGTGATCGAGGCCAATCTGGACAAGGGCCGCGGCCCGGTTGCCACGGTGCTTGTTCAGCGCGGTACCCTCAAGCCCGGCGACGCCGTGGTTGCCGGCACAAGCCATGGCCGCGTGCGCGCGCTGGTCAACCCGCGCGGCGAGCACGCGAAAGAGGCCCGTCCCTCCGACCCGGTGGAGATCTTGGGCCTTTCGAGCGTTCCCACCGCTGGCGACGAGTTCCGCGTGTTCGAGGACGAGCGCGATGCCCGCAAGCTTGCCGAGGAGCGTGCGCTGCGTGCCCGTTTGGCTGCCCAGGAGGCCAAGAGCCACATGAGCCTGGACGACCTGTTCAACCGCATCGAGGGCGGCGCCACCGAGCTCAACCTGGTGGTCAAGGCCGACGTGCAGGGCTCTATCGAGGCGCTGCGCGATGCGTTCGAGAAGATGGACCAGTCTGAGGTCAAGATCAACATCATCCACTCTGCCGTGGGTGGCGTGACCGAGACCGACGTGACCCTTGCTGCCGCTTCCGACGCCATCATCATCGGCTTCAACGTGCGTCCTACCGCGGGCGCTCGCAAGGCTGCCGAGCACGAGAAGGTCGACATTCGCCTGTACCGCGTCATCTATCAGGCCATCGAGGACATCAATGCGGCTCGCGTGGGCATGCTCTCGCCCGAGATCGTGGAGCGCGACACAGGTTCTGCCGAGGTGCGCGACGTCTTCCGCGTGCCCAAGGTGGGCAACATCGCCGGTTGCTACATCACCGAGGGCGAGATCAGCCGCGACGACAAGGTGCGCGTGGTGCGCGATTCCACCGTCATCTTCGAAGGCAAGATCTCGTCGCTGCGCCGCTTCAAGGATGACGTCAAAACCGTCAAGCAGGGCTACGAGTGCGGCATCGGCGTGGACGGCTACCAGGATATCAAGGTGGGCGACGTCATCGAGGGCTACCGTATCGAGGAAGTCGAACGCACGGAGTAAAGTCTGGCGGCTTTTGCCGCCTATGCTTCACTCCTCGAGGCGCTGCGATGCTGCACGGCAGGCGGGCGCCCCGCCTCTTCGCGACGTCCTGCTCGACGAGCGAGCAGGACGCGCCCTCTCGGGCGCAAAGGCAGGTACTGAACATGTCACCGGCGTGTTCGTCACGTAGCGAAGCATGCTTCGCCCGCGCTGTTCCGCCAATCTGGGACACCGGGGTGTCGTTCGCTGTTTCGTTCCGTGCCCCTAAGGTTTGATTTGTATTTTACGGTGGGTGCGGGGAGGCGTTCCACGCGCAGTTCCGCACGAGCCGAAAGCCACTTAATGTGACTTTCGTGCGAGCCAGGACTGTTTGAGCATGGAATGCCTCCCCGCACCCATCGCGAGTTTGGAAATCCTTCCTGAAAGGAGGGCTATTCATGAAGCAATCGAGTTCTAGCCGCAAAGTGAACGAGCAGGCGCGCGAAGCACTGGCGAACATCCTCCTGTTCGAGGTGAGCGACCCTCGTCTGCATATGGTCACCATCACCGGTTGCGAGGTCAGCTTCGACCGCAGCTACTGCAACGTTTTCTATACCGCCGAGCCCGGCCGCTACGACGATGCCGCTGCTGGCTTCGCCGCCGCGCGCGGGCGCATTCGCTCGCTTCTGGGCCGTGCGCTCTCGTGGCGCGTGACTCCCGAATTGCGTTTCTTGCTCGATGCGAGCGTCGACGAGGCCCAGCGCATCTCCGACGCCCTCTCGCGTGACGCCGAGCGCAACGCCGAATCGCACGGCACCGATGAGGCGCTGAAGGGCGAGGAGTAGGCGATGGCTGCTACCCCTCAAACCAATACAACGCTGTCGGCGATGGCGGACGAGATTAAAAAATACGACAATTTCGCGATCTGCGGGCATGTGAACCCCGATGGCGATTGCCTGGGGTCGCAGCTCGCGCTCGCTTTTGCGCTCAAGTCGATCGGCAAGCGCGTTACCTGCCTTCTGGCCAGCTCCAACCCGATTGAAGCCGGTCTGGGGTTTCTGCCCGGCATCCAGGAGATGGTGCCCGGGTCGCAGTTCGAGGGCGACGTGCGGGCGTTTATCGCATGCGACGTGCCCATCCCCGAACGTATGGGGGAGGGCGCTCGGGTGCAGGAGCGCGCAAAGGTCAAATTCACCATCGACCACCATGCGGTGCCCCAATCGATGTCCGACTTCAATTACGTTGATCCCGATAGCCCCGCCACAGGCATGCTCATCTGGCAGCTCATCAAAGAGCTGGGTGTTGAGCCCACGCCCGAGATGGCGATGTGCTGCTATGCGGCCCTCATGACCGATACGGGGCGTTTCCAGTATCAAAACACCACGGCAGACGCATTCATTGCCGCCGGCGAGATGGTTGCCGCGGGCGCCGATCCCTCGCTTGCGGCGCGCGAGGTGTACCAGTCGCGTACGAGCGCATCCATCCAGCTCGAACGCATCATGCTCGAGAACATGACGGTCTCTTCCGATGGGCTGTGGGCGCTTTCTTACGTGTCGCTCGCCGATTTCGAGCGCACGGGGGCGGTAAAGGCCGATGCCGAGCCGCTTATAGACACGCTGCGCTCGCTGAAGGGCGTGAAGGTAGCGTGTATGCTGCGTGAGCAGTCCGAATGCGTGCGCGGAAGCCTGCGCGCCAAGGGCGACGACCTTGATGTGGCCGAGCTTGCGCGGTCGATCGGGGGCGGCGGACACAAGGCGGCGGCCGGGTTCACGTTCGAGGGCACGCTCTCCGATGCCCGCTGCGAGCTTTCGACGCGCTTGGACGCGCTCTGCGAGGCGATTCGATGAAGCGAGGCCAGAGCGGCATCTGCTGCATCGTGGGTATCGATAAACCGCGGGGCAAAAGCTCTCATGATATCGTGAACGCCGTGCGCCGTATTTTCGGCGAGCGTCGCGTGGGCCATACCGGCACGCTCGACCCGCTTGCCACCGGCGCGCTCGCGATCTGCGTGGGTCCGGCCACGCGTCTTGACGCGTACATGACCGCGCACGACAAGACGTACGAGGTGCGCATCGCGTTCGGCGTTGCCACCGACACCGATGACGCGGAGGGCGAGCCCATCCGCACGGCGCCCGTGCCGCCCGAGGTATGCGATCCGGCTTTTGCCGCCGATTACGTGCGTACGCTCGTGGGGCATCATCGTCAGCTGCCGCCTGCGTATTCCGCCATCAAGCGCAACGGCGTGAAGGCGTACGAGGCGGCGCGTGCGGGCAACATCGTGCAGCTCGAGCCGCGCGATATCCAGATCTACGATGCCGAGCTTTTGGGCTTGGAGACCGACCACGATGCCCCGTGTCTGTACTGGGACGTGCGCCTCTCGGTGTCGAAGGGCACCTATATTCGCTCGGTGGCGCGCGACGTGGGGGCGGCGCTCGGCACGGCGGCCCATGTGGATGCGCTGCGCCGCACGCTTGCCGGCAACCTCGATGTCGAGGACTGCGTATCGCTTGAGGCGCTCGAGGACCGCGGTTTGGATGCGGTGATCGACCCGGTGTATCTGCTGGGTTATCGCATGGCGTTTTTGGATGAGGCGCAGGCTGCGTCGGTGCGCAACGGACGTCAGCTCGTTCTGGACGATCTGGTCTTGTTCGAGCCTCCGCGCCGTTTCGACGAGAGCGACTGCGGACCTCGTCGCGGCGCGCGCAAAAGCTGCGATGCGCCTGCCCAAGGCGAGGTCGTAAGCCTCGTGTACGAAAATGAGCTCGTGGCCCTCTATGCGGCCGATGCGGCGCACGGCATTGCGCGCCCGAGCTGCGTGTTTTCTCAAGGAGTCATCCGTGGCAAAGGTTTATAAGGCAGATGAGACGTTCAACCACGAGCTGCTTGCGGGAGCGTCGTGCGCCTTTGGCGTGTTCGACGGCGTGCATCGCGGGCATCGCTTCCTCATCGGCGAGGCGGTCAAAACGGCGCGCGAATCCGGCGGCATTTCGGCTGTTCTGACGTTCGATATCGATCCCGACGAGCGCTTTCATGCCGAACGCCTCAAGAAGCTCATGAGCAACGAGCGTCGCATCGAGGCGCTCGCCGAAACGGGCGTTGACGTCGTGGTGGTTCTGCCGTTTACGGCGGAGTTCTCCTCGCAGGAGCCTTCCGCGTTTCTGGACGCCCTGTTCAAGGGCGCTGTGCCGTACGCAATGCATGTGGGAAGCGACTTCCGCTTCGGCGCACGCGCGGCGGGTACGGTGGCCGATCTTGAGGCGTGGGGCGCTCGCGACGGCATGCATGTATGCGCCCATGACCTCAAAAGCGCCGATGGGCGCCCCATAACCGCCACGCGCATCCGCCTTCTTCTGGCCGATGGGGAATGCGAGCAGGCGTGTGCCCTTCTGGGGCATCCGTACGTGTTCGAGGGCGCCGTGCTCAAGGGCCGCGGCGAGGGCACCGACATGGGTTTTGCCACGGCCAACATCTCGCTGCCTTCGATGATGCAGGTGCTCGGCGAGGCCGTGTATGCGGCCTATGCGACGGTCGACGGCGTGCGCTACAAGGCTGCCATGAGCGTGGGCGTGGCGCCTACGTTCGCCGATGCGACGGCCACGTGCGAGGTGCACATCCTTGATTTCGCGGGCGAGATCTACGGCGATATCATCCAGATCGAGCCGGTGCACTACCTGCGTCCCATGATCAAGTTCGAAAGCGTCGACGAGCTCATCGCCACCGTGAAGTCGAACATCCAATGGGTGCGGGAGAACCTTTAGGTTCTGCGGTTCTGCCGAGCTTCTGAACGGCTCGACGAGGTGTCGCCTGCTTGCGTTTCGGCCCTTGGAAGCGGGCGGGTTCAATTCATGACTCGAGAAACGAGGGGAGGGCGGTATGGCCGGAATATCTGAAGAGGACATTCGGCGCGTGCGCGAGGCGAGCGATCTTGTCGCGATTGCGGGGGAGCGCGTGCAGCTGCGCCAGCGTGGGCGCGACTTCTGGGGATGCTGCCCTTTCCACAACGAGAAATCGCCCTCGTTCAAGATCGATCCCACCACGCAGCTGTGGCATTGCTTCGGCTGCGGCGAGGGCGGCGACGTATTCAGCTTCGTCATGAAGATCGACGATTTGGGGTTCGTCGATGCGGTGCGCGAGCTGGCGCGCCGTGCGGGTATCCAGATCGCAGAGGCGCCCGGCGAGCGCGTCTCGCGCGGCAAGAAGGCGCGCCTCAAGGAGGTGTGCGAGGCCACCGCGGAGTTCTATCACTCGCAGCTCATGCGCGGAAAGGGCGGTTCGGTAGATGCGGCGCGTTCCTATCTTTCGGGCCGCAAGCTGGGCGGAGAGGTGCCCAAGAGGTGGAATCTGGGCTATGCGCCGGGCCGTGAGTCGCTCGTGTACCACTTGCGCTCTCTCGGGTTCTCCCCGCAGGAGATGATCGACGCCAATGTGGCGCTGCCCTCCAAGCGCGACGGCCGCCTGCGCGACCGGTTCTATGACCGCATCATGTTCCCCATCCGCGACGCCGACGGCGACACCATCGCGTTCGGCGGGCGCGTGGTGGGCAAGGGCGAGCCCAAGTATCTGAACTCGCAGGAAACGCCCATCTTCCACAAATCAGAGGTGCTCTTTGGCCTCGATATGGCGAAGGGAACCATGGCGTCTACCGGCGTGGCGATTGTCGTGGAGGGCTACACCGACGTGATCGTGCTTCATGAGGCGGGCGTGAAAAACGCCGTCGCCACGCTGGGCACGGCGCTCACCCTGCGCCATATACGCGCGCTGTCTCGCCACGCAAAGCACCGCATCGTGTACCTGTTCGACGGCGACGAGGCAGGGCAGAGGGCGGCCGACCGCGCCGCGCGCTTCGTGGACGAAAGCATGCTCCCCGAGGCGGGGCGTTCCCGCGTGGAGCTCTATGCGGTCACGCTTCCCGACAATCTTGATCCCGCCGATTTCGTGCAGCAGCGTGGAGCCGATGCCTTGAACGAGCTGCTGGAGCATGCGGTGCCGCTTCTGCGCTACGCTATCGACCGCACGCTGTCGCGCTTCAACGTGGCGGATTTCGCCGATCGCAGCCGCGCGTTGCCCGAGTGCCTGGGCCTGCTTGCGCCCATTAAGCAGTCGGTGCTCGCGCAGGAGTATGCGGGATATATCGCCGATCGCCTGCAGATGGATGCACAGACCGTGGTCGAGCGTCTTGCCTCCACGCCCGCACCGCGCCAGGCGTTCGAGCGCGAGGATGCGCAAGAAGCTCCGATGCCGCCCCGGCCCGCCATCCAGCTTTCTCCGCGCGAGCGCGAGCGGCTGCGCATCGAGCGGGAGTTTCTCTCGCTGTGCGCGCGTGAACCGCAGCTGGGCATGAACTACGCCGCCGTGCTGGCGCAGACCCAGTGGCGTCGTTCGGCCCACGCCGATATCGCCGCGGCGCTGTTGGCGTACCTCTCCGAGAACGCCCAGGCGAGTGCCGGGGATGTCGTGCGCGGGGTGGAGGGGCTGTGTCCGGGGTCTTCGTCGACGCTCACGCACGCCTCGACCTACGATGATTTCGAGCCTGCCGAGGTCGCGCAGTTTTTGGCGGAGGAGCTGGCCATCCGCGATATGGAAGATTCCGTGGTCGCATTGAACGTGCAGCTCAAGGATCCCTCGTCCATGTCTCAGGAGGATTACGACATGACCTATGCCGCCGTGGTGTCCATGCAAAAGGATCTCACGACCCTGCGGCGAGAGCATAAACCGCTCGGCGCCATCAACTAAAGAGCAACCGGGCGCCATCAACTAGGCGCGTTGGTGCGAATGAGCACCGGAATGCGCGAGGTTCAGACCGGGCTTCGCGCGCGATGCGTTTTTCTTCTGATGAGAAACGCATCGCCGGTGAAAAATATCGTTTAGCGTGCCATTATTTTGTGCTAATATTGATTGCTGTATCTTTAGGGCCATTGCGCCCATTTTCCGGAGGAAGGATAGCATCTGTGACTGCTGCCAAAGCGAAAGTAACCGGAGATTCCAAAAAGGAAAAGAACGTCGTCGACGACGCCGATATGACGCTCGAGGAAGACAAGATCGAGTCGAACCTCTCTGACGAGGATTTGCTCGAGGGCATTCCCGAGGAAGAGCTCAAGGCGGCCGAGGGCGTGGAGGTCAACCTGCCCAAGGTATCCTCGCGCTCCACGCGCATTCGTCGCCGCACGGCCGACGCGTCGGTCACCATGCTTACGGGTGACCCGGTACGCATGTACCTCAAAGAGATCGGCAAGGTGCCGCTGCTTAACGCCGCCCAGGAGATCGACCTGGCCATGAAGATCGAGGCCGGCGTTGCCGCCGCGGCAGAGCTTGAAAAGGCCGAGGACGAAGGCATCGAGCTCGATCGCCGCGAGCGTCGCCGCCTTACCCGCGTCGAGCAGGTGGGCTTGGACGCCAAGCAGCAGCTGATCGAGGCCAACCTGCGCCTGGTCGTGTCTATCGCGAAGCGCTACGTGGGCCGCGGCATGCTGTTCTTGGACCTCATCCAAGAGGGCAATCTGGGCCTCATCCGCGCGGTTGAGAAGTTCGACTACACCAAGGGCTTCAAGTTCTCCACGTATGCCACGTGGTGGATTCGTCAGGCCATCACGCGCGCCATCGCCGACCAGGCGCGCACCATCCGCATTCCGGTGCACATGGTGGAGACCATCAACAAGCTCGTCCGTATTCAGCGCCAGCTGCTTCAGGAGCTTGGGCGCGACCCTTCGCCGGAGGAAATCGGCGAGAAGATGGGCCTCACCGCCGAACGCGTGCGCGAGATCCAGAAAATCAGCCAGGAGCCGGTGAGCCTTGAAACGCCCATCGGCGAGGAGGAAGATTCCCAGCTGGGCGATTTCATCGAGGACGACGCCGCTATCGTGCCGCCCGATGCCGCAAGCTTCTCCATGATGCAGGAGCAGCTGAGCAAGGTGCTCGAGGGCCTGGCGGAGCGCGAGCGCAAGGTTATCATGCTGCGCTTCGGCCTCGAGGATGGTCACCCGCATACGCTCGAGGAGGTGGGCCGTCAGTTCGGCGTTACCCGCGAGCGTATCCGTCAGATCGAGAGCAAAACGCTCGCCAAGCTGCGCCATCCCAACCGCTCTGCGCGCCTCAAGGATTACCTGGAGGACTAGCGCTCCGGTCTTCGATCGCTCATCCAATCATACCTGCAAGGCCCGATGGCTTTCGTCATCGGGCCTTTCTGTGCCATGGGCGCGTATGTGAAAGGGCCCGACTCGAGTCGGGCCCTTGGTGGAATCAGGCTGCAGCCTGTATTGGGGAGGGAGGGGCGGCAGCCCGAGGATTCCGCATGACGTGGCGGTATGCGCTAGTCAAGCTCTCCGGAGGCGAGCTCTTTGCCCAGGCAGTAGGGGAGCGTGATGCAGCATGCGCCGTAGTTCATGCCCTCCATGGCGTAGGTGTAGGTGGCGGAATAGAAGTCGCCGATCATGCAGCCCACGTGGTACAGGCCTTCGATAGGCTCGTCGTTTGCGTCGAGCACGCGCAGATGCACGTCGCTTCGGCAGCCGCCCAGCGAGGTCAGCAGGCCGGGCGAGAACGGCGCGCCGTAGAACGGGCCGTCATCTTCGCCGATGCTGATCAGCTTGTCGGGGCTCTTGTAGAAGTCGGTGTCTTCGCCCTTCTCGCACATCTCGTTGTAGCGGTTGATGGTGTCGATGGTCTCGGGCGGAAGCCCCAGCGCCTCGATTACCTCTTCTCGGGTGTCGCCCTTCACGATGCCGAAGCCATCGAGGTCGTTATCCCAGCGGTCGATGACCTCCTCGGTGGTGAAGTACTCGCCCTGCGCGTAGTTGATGGCGCCCCAGGGGCCGCCCGCCTCAGCGCGGTTCTGACCCCAGATGGAGTAGCAGGTGCGGTTGGGCAGGTGCATGATGGTGGCGCAGGCCAGGCCGCCCAGCACATCCTCGTTCATGAAGCGGCGTCCGTCCTCGTCGACCATAAGGCCGGTGTGCGAGGTGTAGGGCTGATCGCCGGGCAGATTGGGACGGCCGAGCATGATGTTGTTGGGGGCCTTCTGCCAGGCGGCGCCCACCCACAGCTCCATCTGCTGGCCCTCGCCGGGCATGAGTCCGCCCATGGAAATGCCGATGTTGTAGTCGATGTCGGTGGTGAAGTCGCACAGCTCCAACGCCTCGGGGCAGTAGCGAGCCATCATTTCCTCGTTGTGCGAGTAGTCGCCCGTACCGAGGATCACGGCCTTGCTGCCCACGAACTTCACGTAGTCGCCGTCCGCATTGGTGGCGATGACGGCATCCACGCGGCCTTCTTTGCCGTTAGGCGTGCCGCCGCGCACGAGCATCTCGGCATGCACGCCGAAGCGCACGTCCACGCCAAGGTCCTCCTGGATGTAGCGGGCCATCTCCTCGGCGATGTATCCCTCGCCGCTGCCGATGGCGCCATGGAGCTCTTCGTCATCCACGTAGAACGCATGCGCCGCGGCGGGCGTGTACATGGGGTCGCCCTCTTCGTATACCGGGCCCGATTCGATGGTGGTCTTGATGCCGGCCTTAGCAGCGATCTGGATGATCCAGTTGATGGCCTCTTCGGAGTTGTTGTAGAACTTGTACCACAGCTCGGGTTTGAAGTTGCCGCCGTTGGCTGCGTACTGCATACGGTAGAACCACGTGGGATCCATGCGGGGCAGCCCCATCTCTTCCATGACGGTGGAGTAGACGCCGTTGTTCGAGCCGCCGCGCGACACGGGGCCGTCGGAGGCCGTGATGAGCGTTACGCCCAGGCCGTTCTCGGCGCATGACGCAGCGGCGCACATGCCCGCCATGCCGCAGCCGATGATGACGACCTCCGATTCGACGGTCTCGGTAATCTGGTCGTCGGATATGGCCTCGGGCGGAATCTCAAAGCTCCACTGCTGCGAGGCGGTATTGACGGCTTCGCCGGATGAGGTGGCGGCGGTCTCCGTTGTCTCCTCTGCCGATGTCGAGGGCGAGCACGCCGCAAGTGCGCTCGCGGCTACCACGCCGGCGGAAGCGATGGTTGCTCCTTTGAGGAATGTGCGGCGGTCGAGGTCTTTCTTCATGATTCCCTCCTTGTCTGTTCGCTCGAAGCATTGCGCTCCGAAGCGTTGCGCGGGGCAAGCCCGCTCCCCTCGGCGGATGAGTTGCGCATTTCATCCGCCCGGCCCGATGTTCGGGTCTGCCCTTATTTCAGCCTAGAGCGCTTATGAATGCTTCACATAGGGTGGGTGAGATTCGACCTAGGCGCCCTCAACGCTCTTTGGATCGGTTCGCCTCCGCGCGGTTCTGCTATCATCGTTGTAATGCAGCGTGAAGATGTGCGTATGCACGGGCGTAATGACGCGTGAAAAGGGAGAGTCATGCGTGCCGCCGCACGCTCGCAAAGCTGAAAACGTCACGGGAGGGAACGTTTTGGCTGCAAGGTCCGATGTGGGGAGCATGCCTAAAAAGATAGCCTGCATTTGCGCCGTAGTGTACGGGCTGTTCCTCATGTGCACGTCGGTGCTTCTCTGGGGTGGTTTCTTGAGCGTCGTTCCGGCGGGCTCCGACGCGGCCTATCGCGCGGCAAGCTACTTCGCCTGCGCCTTCGCCCATCCAATCGGGTTGTTCGTTGTGGCGGGCGCTGCGTATCTGCGCCCTTCGTCAAGGGCATGGCGGCATCCTGCGGCGGCGCTTGCGATGGTGGTCGCTGCAGGAGTGCTTCTCGGCTTTCAGGTTTGGCGTGATGCGTATCCGCCCGCAGTCGGCGCCGCGACGGGAGGGTTGCTCGGGTGCGCGAGCGCGTTCTTCTTCTGCGCTCTGCAGGAGCTCGTGGCGAATCTGCGGGTGTACGTCGCCGGAATCGTCGTGTTTTGCGCTGCGGCGATCAGCGCTCTGGCTTATCTCTTGATGGGCGCTTTGCCCGCCGATGTGCAGGTGTGGCTGGTGGCATTCGTATGCTTCCCGTTGGTGACGGCGTTTTGCGTGGCGGCGCGAAAGGTGGGCCCGGCGTTTCGCCATCCCATGTTTCAGGCCGCTCCGTCCAGCGGAGGCGATAAGATTCTGCGTGCCGCTATCGACCTATGGAGACCGCTGCTGTGCGTCGCGTTCTCGGCGCTTTTGATCGGCATCATCCGCGCCGACACGATCATCGACGGGGGAGCGCTGAATGGCGTGAACGACAGCGGCATGCTAGGGTTACTTCTTGCCTCTATCGTGCTGCTCGGCTGCTGGCGAATGATCTACACCCGCACCCTTCTCTCCAAGCTTCAACTGCTCATATTCCCTCTCATCGCGACTTCGTTTCTGCTGCTGCCGTTTCTCACGGGGCAGAGCCGAGGCTTGTTCGTTTCGATCGCGTTTACCGTGTTCTCTATCACCTCGTCGCTCATGGTGGTTACTTGCGCTCGCACAGCGCGCATGTATGCGCTGCCGCCCGTGCTGGTGTTTGGTGCATTTTCGGGCGTTGTCTATCTCTTTTTGGCATGTGGGGCGCTCCTGTCGTATTCGTTTGGCGGATTGAGAGAGGCTACCTCGCTTTGGTTGTTCGCGATTGCGCTCGTGGCTATCTATGTGCTCTCGATGGCGCTTACGCTGGGGCGCCGTCTGACCGACGGCGTTCGTCGCACTAAAGCTGCTCGCGACGTGGCGCGGGCGAGTGCGAAGACCAACGCGTTCAGCAACAGCTCCGTGCTATTGGGGGCCGTGGCAAACCGCGTCGGGGAGGCCAGAGGCGACGCGCGCCATGCGGGCGATGCCGCGTTGCGCGGTGAAGAATACGCCAGGCAGCACATGGCGGACGATGCTAAGAACGAGAGCGGAGGCGCAGCGTCGCGCACAAAGGGGGCTGTTGCACCGCGGATGCATGGAGATGCGGATCGTCGTGCGCCTCGGGAGCCCTCGGACCCTTCATCGGGAGTGGTGGGCCTCGAACGCAAATGTGCCGGGGTTGCTAAACATTACGGGCTTACTGCGCGCGAGACCGAGGTGATGACGCTTCTGGCGCATGGGCGCGATGTGGCTTTCATCGCCGATGAGCTCACGCTGTCAAAGAACACCGTGCGCACTCATGCCAAGGGCGTATTCTCCAAGATGGGCGTGCACTCCAAGCAAGAGCTCATCGATGTTGTGTATCTGTTTGAGGAATGATGACTTGCGTATATTCGGGTTTACGCTACAATAGTCGGGCTTTGCAACGGGCTCTGGGCCTGTAGCTCAACGGTGGAGCAGGGGACTCATAATCCTTTGGTTGTCGGTTCGAATCCGGCCGGGCCCACCAATCATCTTGCGTGTGCATGCTTCAAGATGACTCCGATAACGCCTGATGCGAAGCCTGCCTTGGCTTGTTTGCCCGATTTGATTGAAAAAAAATTCAAATTGGGGGTTGCCAAACAAGAGCGATGCGAGTATTATTCTTTCTCGCGCTTGAGGCGCAAACAAGTGGGCGTTTAGCGCAGCGGGAGCGCACTTCCTTCACACGGAAGGGGTCACAGGTTCAAATCCTGTAACGCCCACCATCATATTCCTCGGTAGCTCAACGGCAGAGCACTCGGCTGTTAACCGATAGGTTGTAGGTTCGAATCCTACCCGAGGAGCCACTTGAACTGAGAACCCGCTTCGGCGGGTTTTTTCATGCCCTAAATCCAGATTCGTGCGTTTGGCGGAGGGGTCGAGCCCTTGAGCGGTGCGCCCGCGCTGCCGCTTGCTGTTTTCGGCGGCTTGAACTAAAACTTAAAGGATTCTATAGAATCGTGCAGCTGACGTGTGCCATGGGACCGCGGACGTTTTCTTGTACATCCTACAGCACCGGATAGCCCAGCGCCGCGCGGCGCTCGTCCGGGGTGAGCCACCCGAGCTTCTGGGATATGCGCCCCTCGCGGAACCAGCGCATCCACTCG
>NZ_QIBX01000011.1 GCF_003725995.1 Slackia equolifaciens | reverse complement strand
AGGCGAAGAGGGCAGCGTGATGGTGTAGAATGCAGGCGATCCTGGGCGATGTCCCGTTCGCTCGGGCGGGCCTGCGGCCCGCGCCTCCCGAACGGGATCTTGACACCAACAATCGGCACACTACCTTCTCTTTGGGCGACGATCTTCTTGCGAACGCCCAGAGCCTCATGGAAATCAGCCCCGAGGCCGCAGCGCAGGCGTTCGATGCGGCGGCAAACGCGGATGACTCCTTTGCGTCTTCTGCGGCGCGGGCTCGTTCGCTTGCCGCTGATGACGATGCCGGAGAAGGGCGTATCGTTCTCGTGCGGGACGAGTCCAAAACAACCGAAGAGCTGATAGCGGAGCTTTCTGCGGATCCGCGCGTGATTGTGGCGGAGCCCAATTATGCGACCGTCATCGACGACGGGGTAGGTTTGGGCGCCGAAGGAGCGGGCTCTGGCGATCTGCCCGATTCCTCTGCGTCGCAGGATGGCTCCTCTGTCGACGGCGCTTCTGATTCGGATGCATCGGCGGCAGGCGAGATTCCCGACATGACCGAATTCCAGTGGGCGTACAACAACCTGGGCACCTTTGGCGGGGAGGGCTCGGCAGGTTTTGACATGGGCTATGACGGGTGGAATGACGCGCAGGGAAGCGACGATGACGTGGTGGTTGCCGTGGTGGATACGGGCGTGGATGCCTCCAACCCCGATCTGGCGGATAAGATGTTTAATGCCTCCGAATATCCCGAATTCCAGGCAGCAGCCGAACGGTTCGCGTCTTCGAGCGGCGGCATGCTGGGTGTTGACGAGCACGGGTGCTATGCCACGCCCTACTCATCGTCATGCAGTGGGTTCGCCGATACCTCAGAAGGTCACGGCACTCACTGCGCCGGCATCATTGCCGCCGCATGGAACGGCGCCGGCGTCTCGGGCATGGCGCAAAACGCCCAGATTATGAGCGTCAGGGTTACTAGCTTTTTGGGCGGTATAATCCAAGGCTTCAACTATATTCAGCTTGCGGCAGCTTACGGCGTGCCCGTGAAAGTCGCCAATAATTCGTGGACCCTTGGGGTAGATCAGTCGCAGATAATAAATCTGGCGGTCATGGAGCTTGGCCAGCAGGCGGGTGTGGTCTGCGTGTTCGGCTCTGCCAACTCCGCTACCGACATGGATGCCCAGTCCATGACCGCGGGAGTGCTTTCTGAAAATCCATATGCGGTGGTGGTGAACTCGATTGATCCTTCGGGCGATGTTTCGGTGTTCAGCAACTACGGCCAGCAGAGCACGCATACGATGGCGCCTGGTACGAGCATCCTCTCCACGATTCCTGTTCAACTGTCCCAATATCTGGGAGAGGTCGATGATGATGCCGTGCTGTATGAGAGCTTTGATGGCAAAAGCCGTACAAAGGTGGATGGAGCGCGCCTTGTGTTCTCCGATGAGAGCGCGGCCCAGGAAACGGATGTGAAGCGCTTCGATGGCGAAAAATCGATGGCGCTTCCCTACGACCCAGTTCAGAGCGACTATGGCTCTCAGCAAGCGGAAACACAAGAGATAGATCTGTCGAGTATCCCCGAAGACGAGCGGCCGCGGTATGTGAGCGTACGTTTCGCTACGCCGGTGTCTGAGTGGGGCACGGAGCAACGCGTAAGCAATGTCATATTGGGAGTTCGAACCACAGATGGCACGTTTGTCGACGTGGATTTTGGCGACAATGCTTTCTCGGCATACGGCGACTCATGGGGCGGTGGCTTTGGGACCCTGCCTGACAATACCGATTGGGAGCATTTCCAAATCGCCCTGCTGTACCAGCTTTTCGATATTCAGATGGAAGGCGGCGAGAGAGTCATTGCGCCCGTTGAAGGCTCGGTGCTTATCGATAGCATCGGCCTTGGTAGCGAGTTGATGCCGTACCGGTATTTGCAGGGCACCTCTATGGCTGGGCCCGCAGTGTCGGGCGCTGTCGCGGTTTTGGCCGAGCGTTTCCCCGACGATGCGGCCGATGAGCGTGCTGCTCGCGTTAAGGGCAGCGCGCGGGCGATAGGCGGCGTGGATTGGTCTGAGTTCTGCCAAACGGGCGGCATTGTGGACGTGGATGTCGCAGAAGACCCCTCTCCGGTGATTTCATCGGTGGAGGATTTGGGTTCTGAGGTTCGTGTAGAGGGCTGGTTCTTTGGCGACGGAGCCATGGTGTCGCTTGGGGATGCTGCGGTTGAGGTCGCAGAAAGCGTGCAGGATGCCAGCAATCCCCAAAAATGGTATATCACCGCAGAAAAGCCCGAAGGTTTTGAGGGCGGCAGAACCGAGGTGAAGGTGACGGCGGCAGACGGCCAGCAGGGGCGATTCTTCGCTGCGTTCGCTTTGGCGTCAAGCTCCGCCTTGTACGACCAAGCCAACCTTGAAGTTCCTGCTGAAGTGCAAACATGGGGCGCCTGGCAGCTTGTGGGATTCGCAGGCAAGGCGTACTGCCTGCCCCGTTATAGCTGCACGTCCCTTATCTATCCGATGTTTATCTATTGCTACGACCCGGAGGCGGGCGAATGGTTGCAGGTTGATCTTCCTGCCGACATTGTGCAGTCGGAGGGGTTCGTGGAAATCTTGGATATTTCAGGCGCTACGGTAAATGGCTCGTTGGTGCTGCGTCTGACCGGCGCGAGTGCGAATGGGTACGCCGTGATAACTTTTATATCCCTGAATGCTGAGGGCGAGTGGAGCGTGCTCACCACGCGCGCTCCCGAGGTTCCGCTTACTGCATTGTTTGGCACGCTTGCCTCTGATGGCGAAACGCTCTACTCATTCGGCGGTCTTGATAATGTGACTGGCTTGGAGACGGCTGAGGTGTTTAGCGTAGACCCCGAGTCCGGCACGCACGTAAAGGCAGGGGAGCTTGGGAGAGGACGCGTCTCTCCCAACGTAACCTATCGCGATGGCGAGTTCCTGGTGGCTGGGGGCATAGCTGCATCGCTTCAATACGCGGGCGTGCAGAACGTGGAGCGCATTTCTATAGCGTCCGACGGGTCGCTTGAAGCGACCGAGGTCGACATGTCGGGCGTGGTGGACGGCACGGGTCAGCTGATATATGGCGTAGGGTCTGCCGCCGACGGGTTTGTGCTAGTAGGGCCGCAAAGCCGCGATGGCCAGGCCGATACTTATACGCTGTCGGATGAGGAGGGCGCAACGCCTGCACCCTACGAGAAGCGCGCTTCGCAACATCTGTTGCAGATGTCTTCTGCCCTCGCGTACGACGGCAGACTGTATGTGCTTTCTTCGATGATGGAAGAGCCTTATCGATTGCTGAGCGTTACCGCGATGGAGACGGCGGCACAGCCGGGCGATTCTGTGGCTCCGGATCCTGGTCCTGATCCTGACCCCGACCCGACTCCCGACCCTGACCCCGCGCCCGACCCTGATCCCGACCCTGATCCCGACCCCGATCCCGCTCCCGATCAGGATGCTGATTCGGACGGTGGGTCTGCCCAGGGCGGCAATGCCGGCACCCCGAGCGATTCTCATGCCGGCGACAACAGCGGGACTCTTGCTGCGACGAGCGATGCTGCATCTGTGGCGTGGGTTGCCGCGGCTGCGGTTGCCGTGCTGGCGAGTCTTGCGGTGTGCCTAGCTGCCTTCAAAAAGAGGGCGCGTGCAAATCGTTTCCACGATTAGCCGTTCAATTGCGCACCGGTTGGCGCTGCCGTGCTGCCGTCGAACGTGCTCTTGGTAGATTGCCTCCCGTATCTTGACCTGCGATTAGTGCATGATACGGGAGGCATTTTCATGTGTCGTGCGCAGCAGCTGTTCGGCTTTGAACACGATCCTGAAATGTTTCTGGCCAGCGCTTTTGGTCCTTCCGGCGCCTCTGGTCCTTGCTGTATTTGAGGCGGTGCTTCGAAGAAGTTTTGAGCTGGTTGCAATAGGGTCTAGCACGCTTCGGGCTCAAGCCGATATCCGACTCCCCAGACGGTTTGGATGATATGCGGATCTGACGGATCATCCTCAATTTTGCTGCGCAGTTTTTTAATGAACACCGTGATACTGGAGGTTTCGCCAACGAATTCTTTCCCCCATGCCCGCTCGATGAGCTCGTCCTTGGATAAAACCACGCCGGGGTTTTCTGCTAGGGCGCTAAAGATTTTGAACTCCTTCAAGGTGAGCTTCACGGGCTGTCCGTCTTTAGAAACTCGGTATTGCTTAAGATTGATAACGAATCGTCCGATGGATATTGTTTCTGACTTAGGGCGGGCATCTATCGAGGCCATCTGTGTACGGCGAAGGTGTGCTTCGACATGCATCATGAGTTCCCGGGGGTCGAAAGGCTTGACCATGTAGTCATCGCCGCCCGCCTGAAAGCCAATGCCTTTATCAACGATGTCGCCTTTTGCCGACAAAAAGATGATGGGCACGGTAAGCCCTCTCGATCGGATTTCTCGACAGGTAGAAAAACCGTCTAGATGGGGCATCATGACATCCATTATGATGAGATCGACATTCTCGCGTTCAACGATTGAAAGCGCTTCGAGCCCGTCTTCTGCATAAGAAAAATCGTATCCCGCATCGGAAACAAGGTCGGATACGAGTCTCTTGATGCTGGATTCGTCGTCAACAAGCAGAATCCTCATCGTCTTCCTCCTCTTCGTCCACGGGAACATAAGGCAGCTCAACAGTAAAGGTGCTGCCGTGTTTTCGTTGGGAAACAACCGAAACACGCCCGCCATGCAGCTCGGTAAGCTCCTTGACTACGGCAAGGCCCAGCCCGGTGCCTCGGTAGCGCCTATTGGCGGATTGCCCTGCTTGCTTGTAGAGGTCGAATATATCGGCTAGGTCTTCTTCGGCGATTCCCATTCCGTCGTCTGCGACATCAATAACTATGGTTCCAGGGGAGCCGTTGAGGCTCTGGTTCTCCTCGAAGTGAACGTGAACTCCCACCTTTCCGCCGCGATGGGTGTACTTGATTGCGTTATCCGTAAGATTCTCAACAATGCGACGAAGCTTTTCCCAGTCTGCCATAGAAACGGGAACATCGGATTCAGCCTTTGTTGTGAACGTTATATCTTTGTTTGCGGCCAGGGGCTCGAGGGATTTGCGAATAAAGCCAATAAGGTCAACATAGTCCACGGGCTCAGGCAGAAGCTCGTTTTTGTGGGCTTCTGCTTTCGAGATAGTAAGAATGTTGTTTACGAGGTTGAGCAAAAGGGTGGCGTTGGATTCTATCTCCATAATGGAAGATCGAGCTTTATCATCGAGCTCTGTGCTTTCTTGGAGAATGCGGGCAAACGCCAAAATGGACGTAAGGGGAGTGCGAAGCTCATGGCTTACGATGGCGAAAAACTCGTTTTTGTATGCAGCCTCTTCGCTGATTTTATCTAGTGCGAGTTTAAGTTCCCTTTTCTGATAAAGAAGCAGATCATTGAGAACTTTGAGCTCATCGGTTTGTTTGGTCACCTCGTTTTCGAGATTGGTATAGAGCAATTCTAGCTGGTGCGCCATGCGTTCGAAGTCGCGTGCGAATTCCGTTAACTCGTCGGGCCCGGTTTTCCCTTCGGGTGCGATATCATGGATGCCTTCGAAGCTTCCCTGCTCTATGCGCTCTGCTGCGGAGCTGAGCTTGTCGATGGGCCGCAGAATTATTCGATTGACTAAAACGTAGATGCTCACGCAGGCGATGGCAAGCATGAGGAGCATCATGAAGACTTGCTGTGCTACCGATGCGCTGATGGCGGTGTCGTAGATGTCCATGGGCTCGGTGATGGACATCGCTCCACCTATATCGCCGACCTGCATGCCTTCTTTTTCATATCCATATTGGTCAAGCTCGCCCTTTGGGCTGCCGTGGCACTCCAGGCACGTCTCGGTTACTTCAAGCGGCTCCACGTAGCGAAAGACGCTTTCTCCGGTTTCTGCATCGATTTGTACGCCCCAATATGATTCTAGTGATCTATCTGCGTTGAATGCGTCGAATGCTTCTTGCTCAAAACCATCTGGGGCATTGGCCTTTTGGCGGGGCGTCTCGCTTGTGAATCGTATAGTGTAGTCGGTTCCTGAGGTAAAAAGAGTGCTAATGGATTTTGCGGCAACGGCGCATACGAGTGTTTTCGTTCGAAATGTTCCGTCCTCGTTTCGGTTGATGACATCTTGATTCATATCGATGAAATCCCAGGCGGCGCGCATTTCGTCCGCCAGAACTTCTGCTTTCTCTAGTGCTTCACGTTCAGCCTGCTGCGTTTGCACGTAGATACTGACGAAAGCGTCTGCCACCATCAGAACGGTAACCAGCACACCGATAATGACCGCAAATTTGAAGCGAAGTCCGCGAAAAGGCTTCTTTACATCGGAAGTATTCTGCTGCATGACGTCCCCCTCGTCCGCTTGCGGAACCTCGTCATGAATAATCGCCTCTATGTGTTTGAAACGCAGGTTTTGATTGCTGGAACGTAGCTTCAATCTGCGGTTTCATTCATGGGTAAATTATCCATCAGGTATGCATTGATGCCGTTGACGATGGCAGATGGTAATACTTTTTTATGAATTGGAATACTTTGTTCATGAAAAATTTGGGCGGATTAAATTGCATGGATAGGGTCGAATATGGAGAATCTGTGCATGAGGGGGATTCGAAAGTCGATTGCATCGAGCGATGATGCGCAATCGAGCGTCAGGTGAAGCCGCGCACGGACTGGCAGTTTGCTTCATTGGCACACTTCGAAGCGCGCACGGTATTACGCCGATCCCCCGAGGCACAAGAAAGAAGGGGGAAGGAACGCGATGAAGAAATCTGCGGAAAAGACCATGCCGTCTTTGTCTCGTAGGGCGTTTGTTGGCGCCGCCGCTGCTACTGCGGGTGTTGCGGCAGTGGGTGGTCTCGCAAGCTGCTCGCCGCAAGCTTCGAGCAACGGCGGAAGCGAAGACGCTGCGGAAGACCCGCTGGCGAATGCGGAAGTGTTCTATACTACGTGTCCGCCGGAATGCCAGCATCACAATCTGATTGGGTATGTGGTGGACGGCAAATTGGTTAAGGTTGAGTCGTCTTCGCTTAACGACTGCGCCGCATGTGCGTGCGGCATAGCTCGCTCCCAGATGGTCAACGACCCCAATCGCTTGTCTATGCCTATGAAGCGAACCGGCGAAAAAGGCTCAGGGGAATTTGAAGAAATAAGCTGGGACGAAGCGTTTAATCTGATTCAGGAGAAGTTCCAGGAGGCAATCGACACCGATGGCGTGCAGTCCATTTGCTACGTGACCGGATCCGGTAATTTTGGCTCCATGCATGGTCCGGTTGCAAATGCCTTTTTCGCACACTTGGGTGGCGCTAGCACCACGGTTGGCTCGCTGTGTTGTGCGGGTACGACGGCTGCGCAAATTCCTATTTATGGGCAGCGGTTTTTGGACACGCGCAATCAGATTGAGAACAGCGATTATGTAATCATCTGGGGTACCAATCCCGCAATTTCGAAACGTGGATATCACCAACGCTTCGAGAAGGTTGTGGCAAACGGCGGCAAGGTGGTTGTAATTGACCCCATCTTTTCGGAATCAGCCTCTAAGGCGTCGCAGTGGATTGATCCCTATCCCGGGACGGATGCCGCTATGACCCTGGCGATGCTCAAGGTTGTAATCGACGAAGAGCTGTATGACAAGGAGTACGCCCTTGCCCACACTTGTGCTCCATGCTTGGTGAGCAAAGAGACTGGCGAGCCTGTTCTGCAGGATGCTAACGACCCGGCTTCGTTCGTCGTGTTCGACACAGTGAGCGGCGAGATAGTGCGACACGACCAAGAGGGAATCGAGGCAGCGCTTGTGCTCGATGGCACTTCGGCTGCCGATAAATACAATACCGAATTTGAGCTTATTTATGCTGAGGCAGAGCCTTGGACACTCGATGCGGCCGAGAAAGAGTGTGGCGTCGCAGCAGATGTTATTGCTACGCTTGCTCGTGAATACGCCGAAGCTGACAAGGCCATGATAATCCAGAACATGGGCGGCTTCATGCGTACGGAAAACGGAACATATGCCGTTGCGACCCAATTGTATCTGGCTGCACTTTGCGGCCATGTTGGGCATGAGGGCGATGGCATTAGCGACGCTGGCGGAATTAATGAAGTCGTAGTGGGCAATCCCATCGATGTTCCCGAGGTGGCAAATCCTGCACCTTCAATTCCGCGATTTAAATTCGGTGAGTCCGTGCTTAACGAAGACCCTCTGAAGGTTAATGTCTTTTGGTCGATGACGGGCAATCCTATGACGCAGTGGCCCAATACCAATATGGTGAAAAAGGCTCTCGAGAAGATTCCGTTTGTTGTGGTAGTGGATCAATATCTCACGTCCACTGGCCTCTATGCTGATCTCTTGTTGCCTGTCGCTGGACAATTTGAGCACGAAGATGTGCTTGCGAATCATCGTAGTCATTGGATCCAATTGTGCGAAAAGGCCGTCAACGGTCCTGGTGAGGTCAAGAGTGATTTTGATATTTTTGCTGAACTTGCAAATCGATTTGGGTTTGGCGATGCTTTCAGCAAGCCTATGAGCGAAATGATTCAGAAAGTGGTTGAGCCCGCTGGATTGAGCTACGATCAGCTTGTTGAAGAAAAGGCCATTGACGTTGTGGGTCAGGATTACATCCCCTACAAGGACGGCATCTTCTTGACTGCATCCCAGAAAGCAGAATTCTGGGTTCGCGCTTGGAAAGATGAGGGCTTCAATCCCATTGCAAGCTACGAACGAGCAGAGGAGGATTCGCGAAACGATAATGAGCTGGCCTCCAAGTACCCGCTTTTCGCCGTTCAACGCAAGACGTATCGAGGCGTGCACTCTACGTTTAACAATCTTGAATGGATGGATGAGGTTTACGATAAGCGTCCTGTGATTCTCATCAATCAGGAAGATGCGGATGAGCGCGGCATTGCTAATGGGGATGCGGTGTTTGTAGTGAACGACCGTGGCGAGCATCACGGTGTTGCCGAGGTGTGCGACCGGATCAAGAAGGGTGTCGTGGGCTTGCAGAATGGCTGGTGGGAGCAGCAAGGTGGCTCTAGCAGCTATGTGACCAACGACAAATGGAAGACCTTGGGCGGTACGCATTGTTGCAATAATACGCTCGTTGAGCTGAAAAAGGAGGCATAGCACCATGGCGCTCGGATTTTGGATGAACAATAAGGATTGCTATGGCTGCAAGACATGTTCGATTGCGTGCAAGAGCGAAAAGCAGCTCGGCAAAGGCGTTCAGTTACGTCATGTGGTTGAGATTAAGCAGAACGAGCCCTTGGCGGTTTCGTTCCTGTCTATGGCTTGCAACCATTGCGAATCACCTGCGTGTATGGCAAATTGTCCTGTTGGCGCGTATACAAAGCTGGACAATGGCGTTGTTCAGCAGGACCATGAGCTGTGCATTGGATGCAAGACTTGTATAGAGGCATGCCCTTATAATGCTCCGTTTTATGACGAGGAAACGAGCAAGGTGTTCAAATGTGATATGTGCATTGATCGTCAGGAGCAGGGGCTTTTGCCCGCATGTGTTGCTGCATGCCCCGGCATGAACATTGCTGCTGGCGAGATGGAAGAACTGCAAAGCACTCATCAGGCAGATATCGTTTCCGACGAAAACTCGGGAACGAAACCGAATTTCGTTATTACCGTCGATCCGTTGCTTGTTGAGGAGCCGGATGATACCGCCGAAGAGGTGCTTGATACGCCCATCGAAATTAATCAGGACGTCATTGACGCTGCCGGCGCATAAACCTTGTATTGAGACGGCAATTGTGATGTTGACTTAGTCGCAACTGCGCATCCCCTCCCTCCTTTAGCGCGTTCGTCGTCTTCCCCTCCTGTGCGGCCGAGGCGGGTTTCTGTCTCGGCCGCAATCATTAAAGATGCCGATTGCGTTTGCCAATGCCCTCATATGTCGTTTAGACTGTAAGGAGTGCTTCATGCGAGTTCTTGTTGCGTTGCTCCTGGTGCTAGTGGTTTCTATCCTATTCCATACTGCGATTCGTAAGCATCCTGGGGCATTCTATCTTGTGGCTCTGGCGCTGTGCGCGGTTTACTTTGCTTCTTTTGTTGCCCCGGATTTGCGCGTCAATTACTGGTATGCGACGTTTTTGAAAGTAATGCAGCGTGGAACGTTGGGCTTTGCTCTTATTACTGTTGTAATGTACATCGGTGTGTTGCCCCAGGTTTCGAGGCTTCGAGATATGTTGGGACCCATTCGCAGGCAACTATCTATAGCGGGTTGCATCATGTTGGTGCCGCATATTGCGTTTTATGCACGATCGTATCTCGCAAGTAATGTTCTTTCCGATTTCAATAATGTGGCGGTTTCGCTCGTTCTCGCTATGCTCCTTGTAGTTGTCGGGCTCATGCTGTTTGTTACGTCTTTCCTTGTGGTGAGGCATGGCATGAGCCCCGCAACATGGAAGCGCGTGCAGAGGAGCTCGTACGTCTTTTTTGGATTGATGTTTGTGCATCTGTTGCTCTTCCTCTTGCCGTCGGTGTTAGCGGGCAGGGCCGAAACGCAGCTGGTTGTAGCAATCTACCTCATGCTGGGAATCGTCTACGCAGTTCTTCGCATTGTGCGCCATGTTCGTGATTGCAGGGGGTTGGATGCGGGGGCGTCCGCTGGGAATGCGGACGTTTTGGGCGCCAGGAATTAACGTTTGTGAGCTCCGCGTACGATCGTTTCGGGAAAAAACGCCACTATTGTCGATTTATGAACTCGACAGCGTGCAATTTACCGATGATTCTGTGGTCTCGTGGTGGTTCGATGCTCTAATCGATACGGTTCTCGTTTAGGGATGCTACATAATCCCAGGTCAAAGGAGTGTGTAATCGAGGGGCGTTCGTTGTTTGCCAGGGAGCGGTGTACGCGTAGTTCATAACTCGAAAAACTGGCGTTTTTCGCTATTCGGGTTGTACATGGAACTTTCAACCCCAATGTCGGGCGCTACATTTCAAGGCAGTCACCTGCTTCGCCGGCTTGTCGCCTTCGGGCGGGGTGGTGGGACTGGATGACGCTCGGGCAGGATGGCGCTCAGGCGGGATAACGATTAGCCGATTCTGCAGCGTTCATCCATTCGCCTATGGAAAAGTTATATGTTACTAACTTAGTATCATATATAAGGTATGATGCACCCAAAACGAGAAAAGGGGAGCATCATGGCGAAAGAGAAGAAAGCGAAAAAAGCCGCTTCGAAAAAGGAAAAGGCCATTAAGAAGGCAGCCGCCAATCTAGCTGATTTCACGTGTCCTTGCTGCAGTAAACACTGCCCGCTTTCTAAGCCGAAGTGCGGCAAGGGCAAGGCGATTGCCAAGAAGAAGTTGGGAAAAGCATCGAAAGCCGCCTAAGCGTTCGATGAGCTCAGCGTGGGGCGCCGTTGCTCCGAGCTCTGAATTTGCGGCAAGTGTTGCGCCGGGTGTTGCGGCGGGCTTGAAAAACGCTGTTGCGCTCGCATATTCTGCCGCGTGGCGCGACGGTTGGGAAGTTGGCCGCTGCGTCAGCTGTCGTGACTTAGATGCGCGGTATAATTCGAGCGAACGCGGGGTGGGCGGTTCCGGGTTTGCGAAGGCATGGGGCCTGAACGCTCGCGCGTAAGACTTTGGTTGCGGCGGCTCTCCTACTTTGGCGGCTGCTGCGACGAACTCTCAGAGAGAAAGGCGTTTCCATGGCTGAAGAGTACACGTTCGAGAGCTTTGACGGCACCGAGCTTTACGGCAAGACCGACGCGGTGACCATGCCGCGTGCTGCGGTGGTAATCGTGCATGGCCTGTGTGAGCATCAGGGCCGTTACGACTACTTGACCGCGCGCCTGAATGCACAGGGCTACTCGGTCTATCGCTTCGACCATCGCGGCCATGGGCGCAGCGGCGGCCAGAAGGTGTACTACAGCTCCTTCGACGAGATTGCGAAGGACACCGACGTGGTGGTTGATCGTGCCATCGATGAGAACCCCGAGATCCCCGTGTTCATCATCGGTCACAGCATGGGCGGCTATTGCTCTGCTCTCTACGGCCATATGTTCCCGGGCAAGGTGGACGGCTATGTGCTTTCCGGCGCATGGACGCGTGACAACAAGGGCTTGGGCGCGGGTGCCGCTGCCGCCGAGGGCGACGATCTTGACTACACGCCCAACGAGCTGGGCGATGGCGTGTGCTCTGATCCCGCGGTCGTGCAGGCCTACGTGGACGATCCGTACGTGGAGAAGGAAATCTCGTTGGGTCTGTTCCGCAACCTTTCCAAGGGGCATGCGTGGATGAAGGAGAACGCCGGTCGCTTTACCGACCCGGTGCTCATTTTGCATGGCGGCTCCGACGGCCTGGTCGACCCCAAGGACAGCCTGCAGTTCTTTGACGAGATTGCCTCCGATGATAAGAGCCTGCGCATCTATGCCGGCCTGTACCATGAGATTTTCAACGAGTTCGACAAGGATGCCGTGATTGAGGACGCTCTTGATTGGCTGGGTGTTCATGCCGATATGGAGTACGAATACGTTGAGGAAAACGAGGAGATTATCGAGGACTAAAGGCCATGGCTGTCTGCCGGTGATGACGATCGGCGCGGATGTGCTTGATATATGACTCAAACGTCAACAGACCAAAGACGAACCGGATGGCGGCGCGCGCTGATTATTGCGGGCGCCGTCCTTTTGCCGTGCTGTCTCGTGTGCCTTTTCGGTAGCGAATGGGGGCCTTCCGTAGGGTTTGCGGGGCTTGTAAACAGGCTTGTTTTTGCGGTGGGGTTCGCTCTGCTCGGGGTTTCGATGGGTCTCTTTCTTACCGTGTTTGTCGCTGAGACAATTGCGCCTACGGGTCGCCGTATCTTTTGGGGGTCACATGCCGGTGCGAAGGGGGCTGCCGCAAAAGCGTCCGCTCTTTCTGAGATGGGGCATCGCGCATCGCCCGCGATCGCGGCAAAGAGGCCCGATGCTCGCCTCGCATCGGGCACCGATAACGCAATCCAGGGAGCGGACAAGGCGGTGCTAGGGCGCGAGGTCGTAATGCTGCTGCTCAACCTGCTCATCTACGGCGGCGGGTCGATTCTGGCATTGGGCGCGTTCTCCTCCCTCGACAGGGCGAACTCGTTTACGCATGTGGCGCTCGTTGCGGTGGTGTGCGCGGCGTGCGTTGCCGCCATCATTTTATGGAGGCGCCATCGTGTGCGAAGTGGCGCCCGTTTCACCATGCTTTCAAACGTAGGTGTGCTTTTGCTCTTTGCCGCGCTTACGCTTGTGGGTCTTATTCCGGGGCTCATTATTGGCTCGCAGGTGGCATCTGATTTGGTCACGGGGCCACGCACCGTCGCGTGCGTGCTGCAAGAGTTCGACGAGCACCATCCAACGGGCAGGCTTGCGGGCTTTCGCCAGGATACGATTTCGCTTTCCTTTGCTGCGCAGGATGGCAACGAGGTGCATGTGACCGTGGCGGAGGCCGACCGGTATGCGGTGGCCGGCGTGACCGAAATAGGGAGCGAAGTGCTTCTTACCTACTATCCGCGGTCGGGAGTGCTTGATTCCGCGGAACTGGCGGGATAGCAGTTGCAACAAAGGGCGATTTGCTGCAGTTTTCACCCATCATGCCAAGTAGCCCATAATTGTCGCCTCTGTGACCTGGGGAAACTATGAGTCCAACGGCGATATACTTTGGACTGCCCTCGAAAACTGCAGCAAATCGCCCTTTGTTTGCGGAGGTACTGCGTCGGATGGGCTAAACGGGGCGGTGGCGCGCAATGGCGACGGCGTTCGGACCTGTTCAAAGATGCGAGCTGCGTCCGGATTCCGGATGAGCAAGCTCGGTTGAGCACAGTTTGCAGATGCGCCATACGCATGCGAGCTGTGCTTGGATGGGCAACCCCACCAATCGGGCTGCCCATCCAAGCGCAAACGGTTATGACGTGGCGGTCATCCGCTGCGAGGGTCCGGCGGTCTGGCAGTGCTGGCGTAAGCAACCGGGTCTGATGCGCTCTAAGCGCTTGGGTTGCTCGGAGTGCTCGACGTACGCGGAATGCTCGGATCGCGCGAAGCGCTCGAAGTGCTTGAGGCGCTGAAATGCTCGATGCGGGACGTGCTGACCTACTGCTCGGATATCGAAGCCCCTGCCTCTGCCTCGCGCGCTTCGGCCTCGAGCTCGCGGTCGATGGCGCTTTTGCGGCTGGGATGCGCAATCTCAAGCTCGAACGGTGCGGGTTTGGTGACCAGGCTCACCAGCGGCACGATGGCGAGCGAAAGCAGCATGGCGATGGCTCCGCAGTTGATGGGGCTTGCGATGAGCGGCTCGCCCACGAACCCCATAATCATATTGCCCGTGGTCAGCCCCACGCCTACGATGAAGCTTGCCCACACAGCAGCGCGGCTGATGCGCTTGCTGTAGAGCCCCCAAAGGAACGGGCCCAGAAACGCACCGGCCAAGGCGCCCCAGCTGATGGACATGAGCTGGGCGATGAACGTGATGGAGCTGTTGTACTGCACGATGGCGATTGCGGCGGAAATGACCACGAACACCACCAGCAGCCCGCGCATGCACAGAAGCTGCCCGCGCTCGCCGAAATCCTTCACCAGGTTGCCCTTGATCAGATCGAGCGTGAGCGTGGAGGACGAGGTGAGCACGAGTGAGCTCAGCGTGCTCATGGAGGCCGAAAGCACCAGGACAATCACGAGTCCAACCAGGATGTCGGGCAGGCCGGACAGCATTGTGGGAATGATGGAGTCGTAGACCGGCGTGCCGTCGGCGGCGAAGGCGATCTGGTCGCCGTAGAGGCGCCCGAACCCGCCGAGGAAGTAGCTTCCGCCGGCCACCACCATGGCGAACAGCGTGGAGATGATGGCTCCCTGCTTGATGGCGGGGCCGCTTTTGATGGCGTAGAACTTCTGGATCATCTGCGGCAGACCCCAGGTGCCCAGGCTGGTGAGCACGATGACGCCTAGGAGGTTGAGCAAGTCGGGGCCAAACATGCTCACGAACGCGCCTTGCAGTTCGGTTCCTTCCGCTGGCACCTGCGAAAGTTCGATGACTGCCTCGCTGAACCCGCCGTTGCCGGCGAGCACGGCCGCCACCACCGCCACGATGCCAAAAAGCATCACGATACCCTGTACGAAATCATTCACTACGGTGGCCATGTAGCCGCCGATGACAACGTAGATGCAGGTCACAAGTGCCATTCCGATGACGCACGCCTCGTAGGGCAGCCCGAACGCCATTCCGAACAGGCGCGAGAGGCCGTTGTAGACGCTGGCGGTGTAGGGGATGAGGAACACGAAGATGATGGCCGCTGCCGCGATGCGCAGGGCTCGACTTGAGTAGCGCTTGCCGAAGAATTCCGGCATGGTGGAGGCGCGCAGTCGTTGCGTCATCTCGCGCGTGCGCGGGCCGAGCACCCACCAGGCAAGCAGGCTTCCCAAAATGGCGTTTCCAATGCCCACCCAGGTGGCAGCTAGGCCGTATTTCCACCCGAATTGGCCGGCGTAGCCCACGAAGATAACGGCGCTGAAGTACGAGGTGCCGAACGCGAACGCCGAGAGCCAGGGGCCCACGTTGCGTCCTCCCAGGACGAAGCCGTCGACGCTGGCGGCGTGGCGGCGGCAAATGAATCCGATTCCTACGGCCACGGCGGCAAACGCTGCGACCATGATGATTTTGACGAGCATGGTGGTTCCTATCGAGCAGGGGTGCAAGTGCTTGGTGCGCGCTGCCTGGGTGCCGTGGGCGAATCGGCTCGGGAGCCTCGTCATTTGGTCGCCGATCTGGTCGAGTCAGGCGAATTGCTGCGTAAAATGGCGGGATAGCTTGCGCCGTGGCGTTGTGCAAGCAGGTCGTGCGCGGGTGTCCGGTCGGGAGGTGCGGGCTGCTGCGGCGCCGGGGCATTTGCGGGGTTCCCGTTGGCGCGCAGCCGGGCAGGGGTGCTTGACGGAGCGTTTCTTTTGCTGCGGCTGCAAAGCTGTGCTTTGCGAGGGATGCGGCATGCGGTGCTTGAAACACGATGCCAAAAGCGAAGCGTTAGAGGCGAAGCGCAGGAAAGCGACCTCTCATCGCGATGCTCAGCACAAGAAACGCCGCTCAAACGGCGAAGGCGCACACGAACCGGGCGAGATCATCGCAAATGCGACGCCGACACGGACTGCCCGACCGCGTGCTACAGATATCGATAGGAATAGATTGCGTAAAAGGCGGCACTGCCCATGGCGCCTTGGACGGCGCATGCGGGAACGTGCGCAAGCGAGCCGGTTTCGGCGAGCCTCGAAGATATGTTGGAGGCGATGGTCACGCAGTGCCTTTCATGCTGCCGCAGGGCGCGCGGCGTTGGTTGAAGAATCCGACGTTTTGGCGGTATGCTCGAAAACGTTGGACGAAGGATAACGTAGCGTCTTCGCTGCGTCAACACTCTACTGTGTTAAAGCGCTACATTTTACAAAGGCGCAACGATGGGAGTGTGCTCCCTATCGAGACCGAGAACGGCTGCGGGTGCGGTTGCGTTCTGGCCGTGGTGAGCCTGATGGATTTTGACAAGAATCCGGTAAGGTTTTGGTCAGAAATCGAGGGAATGGCGCGATGAATCAACATATGCCTTGCAAGGGCTATGGGAATAATTCGTCGCATGCGGTAGGAGGATCCGGGATGGACCCGGGCAGGTTTAGGGCGGTGCTGGGAAAGGGTTTTGCAAGGTTTGTATGCCATGCTTGAAACGGAAGCTCGACGTGGGAGGCCGGCATGGCAAAGCATAAAGATAAGGGCCGTTTTAGGCTAATAAGGGGCGAAAAGATACCCAATGAATACCTAGAAGATAGTAAAATTCGCTTCGAATACGACCCTCGAAAAAGCAACCAGGATATGGAGAAGCACGGAATCGATTTCGAAGAGGCTCAGGCGCTGTGGGGCGACCCCAGAAAACTCGAGATGCATTCCGAATATAAGGGGGAGTATCGCTTTGCAGTTATTGGCAATCTTTCGGACGGACTTTGGGTTGCAATAGCAACATATCGGGGCGAAATAGTGAGAATCATCTCGGTAAGGAAGGCGGCGAGAAAAGAGGTTGCATTTTATGACAGAGAAATTTATCGAATCGGAATTTGACAGGCTATTTGATGATGGCATGGACATCACTCCCTACATAGTCAAAGGGTCGGTTCGTGCTCCCAATATGGAAACGCGCAAAGTTAATGTTGATCTTCCTGTCTGGATGATTACCCAACTCGATAGGGAGGCTGCGCGGCTGAGCATTCCTCGCCAGGCGGTTATCAAAATCATGATTGACGAAGGGCTCGAACGTCGCGGGATGCATTCCGCTTTGCCGCGACGGGTGGTCACTTACATTCGTGAGGGGGACGATATGGTTAAGACCGAGGAGGATGTATCGTGCATTACCGATGAACGCGTACTCAAAAAGATTATCGATGCAAGGTTAGCGCAGCGTGAGGCCCAGGCAGCGCAAGACGTCAAAGAGGGTTAAGAGCGAAAAATTTTTTCAAATTCTTGCAAGGATTCGTCGGGCTGGCTCGTGTTCATGGTGAAAGGGGTTAAGGGAGCTAAGAAAAAGCTTAAGGTGCCCCTCTCAACTGAGAAAAGACGTACACTATGATAGCGAGAGAAAGGCAGTGCGATCATGAAGGCGAAAGCGAGCATGGTATCTAGCGAAGGCAAGAAGGCGTTCGGGAAGCGGGCATGGATTGCTGCCGCAACCGTCGCTTTGATGGTTGCCGCGATGGCCGCGCTGGCGGGCTGCTCGGCGAATGCGGCAGAAGGCGGCGAGTCGGCGGTTCAGGCGGATGCCTCTCGGGCAGTGGCCGCCACCCAATCCGCGCTCGAACAGGCGACCGTCGGCTCTACGGCGCGCGGCGCTCAGGCCACGTGCTCCGGGTATGTCGATGAAAACGGCGACGGCATCTGCGACAACTGCGGCACCAACTCCGGGTCGTGCGCAGGCTTTGTCGATGCCGACGGCGACGGCGTATGCGACAACTACGGCAACGGTTGCTACGGTCACGGTTCGCATGGCTGGTGCCAGGGCGGCGCGTGCGGCGGATACGTTGACGCCGACGGCGACGGCGTGTGTGACAATTGCGGCGCCAATGCGGGATCGTGCCCGGGATTCGTTGACGCCGACGGCGACGGGGTCTGCGACAACTACGGCAACGGTGCCGGTGCGGGCTACGTTGACTCCAACAACGACGGCGTGTGCGACAACTACGGAACGGGCGCCGGCAACGGCTATGGATGCGGCAACGGCGGCGGCCATCACGGTGCCGGTCATGGCTGCGGCCGCTGGTAAGTAAACGCTAACGGCAAGGCGGGTCGCAGGGCGACCCGCTTCGCATGAAGGTTGCCAAGGACGTACTGATAGGTGTTCAAGGGGGATGGGTGCGCACTTCGCGCGAAATAGAGCGAATCATGGGGGCGTTCGGCGATGCCGTATGGCGCGCCTGCATTCTGTACCTTCCTCCCGCAGATGCCGAAGACGTGTTCCAAGACACGTTTCTCAAGTTCGCCATGCATGATGCGTCTTTTCGCGGCGACGAGCACATCAAGGCGTGGCTGTTGCGCGTGGCTATGAATGGATGCAAGGACGTGCTCAAATCGGCGCGCCGCAAGAACGCCTCGCTCGATGAACGACTGGAGAGCTGCGGCGATGAAGACCTGGGCGTGGAGTCGGGCAGCTCGCAAGGAGTGCGCGAGATCCTTGACGCAATGGATTCGCTGGGCGATCCGCCTAAGACACAGCTCTATCTCTCGCTCTACGAAGGGTATTCTGCCCGTGAGATTTCGGAGATATGCGACATGCCCGAGGGCACGGTGTATTCATGGATCTCGCGCGGCAAAACGCGGCTTAAGGAGGCGTTGTCATGAGCGATATGGAAAAGCGCGTCCATGACGCCTTCGACGCCGTGCATGCGCCCGAGCGCGTGAAGGCGAGCACCTTCGCCCTTATTGAGGCCAAGCGGGCGGAGCTGGCCGATTCTTCTGGATCTTCTGAATCTTCCGACTTCGCGGTAACCGCACCGCAAAAGCATGCGGCTTTTGAAGAGCGCGCCGTGCGCGACGCGGGCGAGATGGAGCGCCGCCCCCGGGGCGCTCGCACACGTAAGGCAGGGCGTGGGTTCCGCCTGCTGGGCGCCAAAATCGCCGTGGCGGCGTGCCTGCTGCTTGCCGCCGTTGGTGTAGGCGGGTTCGCCGTGGCTACGCCCACCGCGTACGTGGGCATAGACGTGAACCCTTCCATAGAGCTGGGCATCAACCGTTTCGACCACGTGGTTGAGACGAAGGCATACAACGACGATGGCCAGGCCGTTCTCGACCAGGCGCAGGTGCAGGGCATGGCGTATGCCGACGCGCTTGCAGCAATCGAATCCGCCATGGCCGAGCAGGGTTACATCGCACAGGACTCCGTGGTGGAAGTGAGCGTGGTATGTGACGACGATAGCCGGTACGCGTCAATCGAATCGGCCTGCCTGAACTGCTTCAGTGGGTCGGGGTCGGGTGCGCATTGCTCGCGCGCCACCGCCGATGACCACCATGCCGCCTCCTCATGCGGCATGGGCATGGGCAAGTATCGCGCGTACCAGGCGCTCAGCGATGCCGGCGTAGATATCACTGCCGAAGAAGCGAGCAATATGACCATGCGCGAGCTCTACGATTTAGGCACCGAGGCGGGCGTCGATATCGAATGGGGTTGCGGTTCGGGCCATGGCGCAGGTCATGGTGCCGGCAATGGCAACGGCTCTCCCGATGGTTCGGGCGCCCAAGCATCCGACGATTGCGACGATGACGGGTCAGGTGCCGCAGAGCAGGGAAGCGGCCAGGGCCAAGGATCGGGCCAGGGCGCCGGTCGGGGGCACGGCCAGGGTCACGGTTCCGGCCACGGAGCGGGAGATGCCCACGAGTAGGGCGTTCTCGCTGTCTGGCTCCGCCGATTTCTCATGCTGTTCCGTTACCGCAATGTGCGCTCTGCGTGACGTTCTTCCGATGGTATGCTCTTTTGAAATTCACCTGACATTCCTTTGCTATAATCCCGCGTCGCTTTGTTGGAAACGGGATGCCTGACGCAATGGCGGCGAGGTTATTGCGGCGGCCGCACATGCTGCGGATTGGGCCGTTGCATAGGCTGCCGTGCCTGCTCCGCTTTTCGGGCGGCTGCAGGTGCCGGTGCTTGCGGATGGGCTCCTTGCGCATAGGAATGGATTCGCATGGCAAAGGGCATGGACAATAACGAGCCAATGACGGCGAAGGCATGGCTGCCGCTGATCGGCATGGCGGTTTCCACGTTCATCTTCAACACGTCAGAGTTCATGCCGGTGGGCTTGCTCGTGGATATTGCCGCAGATTTCCAGGTGAGTGAGGCGCAGGCGGGCATGCTGGTGAGCGTGTACGCATGGGCGGTCATGATCTTGTCGCTGCCGCTCATGATTTTCGCGTCGCGGTTCGATTTCCGTCGCATGATTCTGGGCGTCATTGCGGTGTTCATGCTGGGTCAGGCGGCATCGGCCATCGCTGCGAACTATTGGATGCTTATGGGTGCCCGTCTTGTGGTGGCTTGCGCCCATGCGGTGTTCTGGTCGGTCGCGTCGCCCATTGCGGTGCGCCTGGTGCCGTTGCGCTATCGCCCCATGGCCATGAGCGTGATCGTGACCGGCTCGTCAATCGCGATGATCGCGGGTCTTCCGCTGGGTCGCATGATAGGCCTTGCGTTGGGGTGGCGCGCGACGTTCATCTGCATAGCCGTGGTATCGCTGCTGCTTCTGGCATATTTCACGTTCGTGTTTCCCAAGCTCGATTCCGGCGCGCCGTTCTCGCTGCGCCGTTTGCCCGAGCTGTTGAAGAATCCGGCCCTGCTCGCGCTCTACGTCATCACTGCGCTCATGGCAACGGGCTATTACGAGGCGTACAGCTATATCGAGCCGTTCTTGCAGCAGATAGGCGGCATGTCCGACCAGAGCATCACGATTGCGCTCGCGCTGTTCGGCGTAGCGGGCGTGGCGGCGAGCGTGCTGTTCTCGCGCTTGTACGACACGCGGAGGTTCGCGTTTCTCGCGATCGCGGTGGGAGGAATCGCCGTGGCGCTGGTGCTGCTGCGCGTGGCCGCCCTTGCCCCTGCGTCGGCGTTCGCGCTCTGCATGCTGTGGGGCGTGTGCGGCACCGCCACCAACGTGGCCCTTCAGGCCGAGGTGATCAAAGTGTCGCCAGAGGACGCTTCTCCCGTGGCCATGTCCATCTATTCGGGTATCTACAACCTGGGGATCGGCACCGGGGCCGCAATTGGCGGCGTGGCGAGCGTCGGATTGGGCATGGGCTCCATCGGATTCGTGGGCTGCGTGTTCGTGGCGGCTTCGTGCGCGTTATGCGCGCTTGTGCTTCCTGGAGCTGTCAAGAAGGTCGCGCTTGCGCGTCTTGCCGCTGCCCGAGCCGAGCGGCGCGCCAGGCGCGCTGAACGGTCGCGGTAGGGCCGCGCGCGCAGAAGCTCGCAGCCGCTCGCCAAGAAAAACCTCATAGAGGAGTGCGGCTGTCGGATTCGGCGATACTATGCGTTCCATATCGAATATCAAACCACAATATATCGTTGAATCAAGGTGAAGGGGGCCGATATATGGCATTGTCGCAGGAGGATTTGAACGCACTTAAGCCGGATGCGCTCTCGCCCGCCCAAACCGAGGCGAAGGCCGAGGGCGTGGGCGTTACCAAAGCGGGCATGGCGCCTGCGAAGTGTTTCGTGTCGGCCATGCTGGCGGGTGCGTTCATCGCGTTCGGCGGCATGTTCTTCTGCCTGTTTCTGGGCGATCCCACCATTCCGTTTGCGGTGCAGCGCCTGGTGGGAGGTATCTGCTTCTGCCTTGGCCTGTCGCTTGTGCTCATCTGCGGGGCCGAGCTGTTCACCGGCAACGTGCTCATGTGCGCGGCGAAAGCCTCCGGCAAGATTAGCTGGGGCGCCATGCTCAAGAACTGGGTTATCGTATGGCTGGGCAATCTGGTGGGTGCGCTGGTTGCCGTGGCGCTCGTGTACTTCGCGCAGGTGTGGGCAATGAACGGCGGAGCCGTGGGCGAGGCCATGGTGAATGTGGCTGCGGGCAAGGTGTCTCCCGATTGGGTCACGTTGTTTTTCAAGGGCATCATGTGCAACGTGCTCGTGTGCCTGGCGGTGTGGATTGGGTTTGCGGGTCGTACTGTGGCGGATAAGGTGGTGGGCATCATTCTGCCCATTTCGGCATTCGTTGCGTGCGGCTTCGAGCACTGCGTTGCGAACATGTTCTTCTTGCCCATGGCGTTTATTCTGAACGTGATGGGAGTGGGCGATCCGGGCGTGATGTCGCTGGGCGGCATAGCCTACAACCTTTCGGCCGCCACGCTGGGAAATATCGTGGGCGGGCTGCTGGTTGGTCTGTCCTACTGGTTCATCTACGCGAAGCGTCGCGCGAAATAGCCGGCAAGAGCGATAATGGGAAAAGCGGTTCAGGCGCTTGCCTGGGCCGCTTTCTTTTTGCTGGAATCTTTGGTTCAGCCCGCTTTTATGGAGGAAGGATGGAGCGTAGTTGCGGGGTGGCGTCCGTTCTTGACTTGAAGCTAACTCCAAGTTGTTGAATTGACAACACGATGTCAGTTTTTAAAAGGTACCGTCGAGTGCGTGGACGGCGCCGGCTAAAAAGAGAGGGGAGCCTTTGAGCGAGCGTGTGTGGGATATCCTCGTGAATTCGTTCACGTCCATCCTCATTCCGGGGCTTACGGCCACCATTCCGCTTACCGTCATCTCGTTCGCCATTGCCTTGGTGATTGCTACGGCAACGGCGCTTGTGCAGTTTGCGGGTGTGCCGCTGCTCAAACAGCTTGCGCGCTTCTACATTTGGGTGGTGCGCGGCACTCCGCTTCTGGTGCAGCTCTACGTGGTGTTTTACGGTCTTCCCGATCTAGGCGTGCTGCTGGATCCGTTTCCGGCTGCCGTGATCGTGTTCTCTATCAACACAGGCGCCTATGCCGCCGAGTCGATCCGTGCTGCGCTTGAGGCGGTGCCGCGAGGGCAAATTGAGGCGGGCTATTGCGTGGGCATGACGTACGCGCAGGTGATGCGACGAATCGTGCTGCCGCAGGCAATGCGTACGGCGTTTCCTCCGCTGTCGAACGAGCTGATCGCCCTGGTGAAGGACACCTCGCTTGCGGCCAACATCACGGTGCTCGAGATGCTCATGGCCACGCAGCAGATCATCTCGCGCACGTATGAGGCCCTGCCTTTGTATCTGGAGGTGGCGCTCATCTATCTGCTGTTTTCCACGGTGCTCACCTGGCTGCAGCATGTGGGCGAGAAGAAACTGGCCCAGCGCGGGGCAGAAAGGGGATAGGCCATGTCCAAGGAATTTTTCCGCCTGGAAGGCGTGCGCAAGGCGTTTGGCGGCACTGATGCGGCGGGCATGCCTCGCGAGGAAGCCGCTGCGGGGCGCGCCACAGGGGCAGGCTTTGGATCGAGGCGAAAGGCGAATGCCGACGCAGTGGAGGTTTTGCACGGCATCGACCTTGCGGTGAATCGTGGCGACGTGGTTGCCATTCTGGGGCCTTCGGGCTCAGGCAAGACCACGCTTCTGCGCTGCGCGAACTTTTTGGAGCGAGCAAACGTGGGCACTATGGTCTTCGATGGCGAGCGCCTTGATATGCATCGTGCAACCGCGCGCCAAATAGCCCAGGTGCGTCGTAAAACCGCCTTCGTGTTTCAGGACTACAACCTCTTTCGCAACCGCACCGTGTTGGGAAACGTAATGGAGGGGCTGGTGACTGCCAGGAACATGCCCAAAGGCGACGCCCGTGAAAAAGCGGTCGCTTGCCTTGAGCGCGTGGGCATGGCCAATCGATTGGACGCATATCCCGTACAGCTCTCCGGCGGGCAGCAGCAGCGCGTGGCCATTGCCCGCGCCATGGCCACCGACCCCAAAATCGTGTTTTTCGACGAGCCCACGAGCGCCCTCGACCCCGAGCTTACCTCCGAGGTGCTGGCGGCTATGCGCGCGCTGGCGGACGAAGGCATGACCATGGTCGTGGTGACGCACGAGATGAGCTTCGCTCGCAACGTGGCCGATCGCGTGGTGTTCATGGAAGACGGGCGCGTGCAGGTGCAAGCCTCCGCACGGGAGTTTTTCGACCATCCCGCAAACGATCGCGTGCGTGCGTTTCTGCGCACGGTGGAGGGTGCAGGCTAGGCACGGGCAAGTCGCATGGGCGAGCGGACGTGTGCATTATGCTGCCGCTTACGTGCAAGGTGATCGCGTTGGCGGGCGATCGCCGCCTGGCGTGCGCTGGGAGCGCGGTTTTGGCCGTAAGGAGGCCGCTGCGGGCGTAGCTTTGGATCCATGGAAAAGGGCGGATAAGAGACAAAGAGACCGGATGGAAAGCATAGGAGAAGAGGCATGTCGTTTATTTCTCGTAGGAAGTTTTTGGTGGGCGCCGCCTCGGCATTGGTGCTGGGTTCGCTTGTCGGGTGCAGCGGCTCGCGTGATGCCGGCGGTGCGGCGGGCGGCGATTCCGGCGATGCGCAGGAGGGCGGCGACCTGCTGGCGCAGATTCAAGAGCGCGGCGCGATGACGTTTGCCACCGAGGGAACGTGGAGCCCCTGGACGTTTCACGACGAGGCGGGCGAGCTCACCGGCTTCGACATCGAGGTGGCTCGCGGGATCGCGCAGCGTTTGGGCGTTAAGGCGGAGTTCGCCGAGGGCGAATGGGACGGCCTGCTTGCCGGTCTTGATTCCGGCCGGTACGACACCATGGCAAACGGCGTAAGCGTGACCGAGGAACGCCGACAGAAATACGATTTCACCGATCCGTACGCGTTCAACAACATCGTGGTGATTACCACGGGGTCGAGCGATATTGCCTCCATGGATGACCTTTCTGGCAAGCGCACGGCCAACACGCTGGGTTCCAGCTATGCGATTCTGGCCGAAAGCCACGGCGCCACCAACACGGGCGTGGACGATTTCAACCAGACCATCGAGCTGCTTACGCAGGGACGCATAGACGCCACGCTCAACGACGAGGTGGTGTTCTACGACTACATGGACCAACATCCCGATGCCGATCTGAAGATCGCCGCCGTGAACGATGAGCCTACGCATGTGGCGTTTCCGCTTCGCCGCGAGGAGGCGACGGCGGGTCTGCTCGACGCCATGAACGGGGCCATTGCTGACATGCGCGATTCGGGCGAGCTCGCTGAGCTATCCAATCGGTTCTTCGGTATCGATATCACGTCAAACGACAATTGAAGGGATGAATCCGCCATGGCGGAAACCGCGGGAATGACCCTGACCATAAACGGCGCGACGTTTGAGGCGACGCTCGAGGATAACGACACCGCTCGCGCGTTGGCGGCGATGCTGCCGATGGAGCTTGAGATGAGCGAGCTCAACGGCAATGAGAAATACTTCTATCTCGATGAGAGCCTGCCGCAAAACGCGTCCAACCCCGGCACCATTAACGCGGGCGACGTCATGCTGTTCGGCTCCGATTGCTTGGTGCTGTTCTACGGTACGCATTCATCGAGCTACAGCTACACGCGCATCGGGCGCATCGACGATGCGGGCGGCCTTGCCGATGCCGTGGGCGCGAGATCGGTTCAGGTAAGATGGGATAAATAACTGCAGATGAAAAGCATTCTATACACTGTATAGAATGCTTTTTTGAAGTGGTGGAAGAGCGGGATTTATCCGACGTCGGTCAGACGTCCTTGGTAGCCGCAGCACGCGCGAGCGGAGTGCCCCTCGCGAGCAAGCGTCTCCGTGAACGTCTTGAGAGCGAGGTCGTATTCATTGTTGTTCTCCGAGATGTGCATGGCGGCAACTGCCTCAAGGCGATTGCTCAAAAGAGCGGTGAGCTCGTCGGATGCCTGATCGTTTGAAAGGTGCCCGCGGTCGGAGGCGATGCGCTGCTTGACCATGAAAGGGTAAGGCCCGCGCTCGAGCATGTGAGAATCATGGTTGCATTCGAGCGCCAGCAGACGCACGTCTTGGAGCGCCTCATGGGCGGAGGGCGTGACAATGCCCGAATCGGTCATGAACCCAAGCGCGTCGCCGTCGCACTCGACGCGAAACCCAAAAGATGCCGCCGCATCGTGGGATGTGCCAAAGGGGAAGATGCGCATGCCGGCGATTTCGAGGTCGGTCGAACGAACGCTTAACGCATCCGTCCCAAGCGGCAGCACAAGGTGCGTCTCGGCAATCTCTTGGAGCGGCTTACTTGCGGCGCTTGTGGCGGGATTCGCATAGATAGTGGGATGCGCGCCGAGTTTTGCCAGCCCGCGCAGCACCACGCCGAGCCCTTTTGTGTGGTCGGTGTGCTCGTGCGTGACCAAGACGGCTTCTATGCGCGTCGGGTCAAAGCCCGCGTCGGCGCAGCGGGCCATGAAGTCCTTCTTGCTTATGCCGCAGTCGATGAGCACGGCGCGTCCGGTGGCGGCATCTTCGACCACCGATGCGTTGCCGCGGCTCCCGCTTGCGAGAATGTGCAATCTGAGCATCTTGTTCTCCATGAAAGACGAGTACTCGAACGACTGGATTCAGGGGTTTCTCGATTTCGGGATAAAAATTTTCGTTTTTCTACCGTTGCGTGTCTTCGGGAATGACGGCAAAGCAAAAACTCAACGTAAATCCCCAGGATGTCTTCCTGGAAAACTCTTTTTGTGTGGCTCAATCGTGCTGTCGAGGGGAGGCAACGGTAGAAAAACGAAAATTTCAATCCCCTTTTTTAAGACGAGGCAGTAGCAGCTTAAGACGAGGCAGTAGCAGCTTAAGACGAGGCAGTAGCAGCCCAAAATTGCGGGGTGGTCGGGCGGCGCTGGGGTGTGGTCGCATGACGACCTAAGCGACGCGGACGAGGCGATCGGAAAGGCGGTGCCGCATTGCAATCGGCGCCATGAGCAAAGGGCGGCAACGACCACAAGGCGCTTACGTGCTTCTGGGACAAAGCGGCTATAATGGGTAAAGAAATTCCATCGAAAGGGGATGCTCATGAAGCTGCTCGAACCGCTCGCAATCAACCACATGACGCTCAAGAATCGCGTGATGTTTCCGCCCATGACCACCGGATACGAAGATCGCGCCGGCTCCATCACCGACCAGAGCGTGAACTTTTATCGCCGTCTTGCCCAGGGCGGCGTAGCCTACGTTGTGGTGGGCGACGTGAGTCCGGTGCATACCATCTCGCCTACGCCCAAGCTTGTGACCGACGAGCAGATCCCCTCGTTTGCACACCTGGCCGATGCGCTGCACGAATTCGACTGCAAGCTGGGCCTGCAGGTGTTCCATCCCGAGTACGACACCGTTGCCGTGGCGGAGCTTTTCCGCGCGGGCGACATGCAGGGTGCCCGCGCTAAGCTCATGCACGACATGAAACATTACGTGAACGAGGTGACTGCCGAGCGTTTGCAGGAGATTCTCGGGCTGATCACCGCGCTTGCGCAGCGCTGCGTGAAGGCGGGCGTGGACGCGATCGAGGTTCACGGCGACCGCCTGGTTGGATCGCTCTGCTCGCCGCTCATCAACCAGCGCGACGACGAGTTCGGCGGCAGCTTTGAAAACCGTACGCGTTTTGCGCTCGAGGTGGTGCGTGCGATTCGTGCGGGCGCGCCCGATATCTGCATCGACTACAAGCTGCCCATCATCACCGAAAACCCGCAGATCGGCCGCGGCGGCCTTTTCATCGACGAGGCCGTGCGCCTAGCGAAGCTCCTCGAGGAGGCGGGCGTGGATACCTTCCATGTGGGGCAGGCGAACCATACCGGTAACATGAACGACACCATTCCCGTGATGGGCACGCGCCCCTACTGCTTCATGGAAGAATACTCGCGCCAAGTGAAGGCGGTCGTGAGCGTGCCGGTGTCCACGGTGGGCCGCATTATCATGCCGGAAGACGCCGAGCGCCTGATCGAGGAAGGCGCCTGCGACTACGTGGGCCTGGGCCGCTCGCTTTTGTGCGACCCCGATTATGTGAGCAAGCTCGAGGCGGGAACGCCGGAGCTCATTCGTCACTGCATGATGTGCAACAAGGGCTGCACGGATGCCATCCAGAACCGCAGGTTCCTCTCGTGCGTGCTCAACGCCGAGAACGGCTACGAATACGAGCGCACCATTGAGCCGGCAGCCGAGGCCAAGAAGGTTGCCGTTGTGGGCGCGGGCCCGGCGGGCATGGAGGCCGCGCGCGTGGCGGCGCTGCGAGGACATGCGGTCACGTTGTTCGAGGCATGTGACGAATTGGGCGGCCAGCTGACCATCGCGTGTGTCCCGCCGCGTAAATCCGAGATGGGCCGCTCGCTTGACTGGTGGAAGGCCGCGCTTGATGCCGCAGGCGTGGAGGTGCGCGCGGGCGCTGCTGTAGGCGCGCGTGAGCTTGCCGAGGCGGGATTCGATGCCGTGATCGTGGCTGCGGGCGGCAAGAACGCCTGGCCTCGCATCGAGGGGATCGGTGCACCGTTCGTGCTGGATTCGTGGCGCGTGCTCGCGGGCGACTACCGGCTCAAGGGCAACGTGGCGGTCATCGGAGGCGGATTGGTGGGCGCCGAGACGGCCGAGTTCATCGTCAACGCGTTTTCCGATTGCCGCGTGACCGTGGTTGAGATGGCCGACAAGGTGGCCGCTCAGGAGTCCAATACCGTGCTGCCTACGATGATGGCCGATTTCGAAGAGCATGGGGTTGAGCTGCTCACGGGTGCCAAGGTGGTCGAGTTCGTCGAGAATCCGGGATATGTGCCCGCGGTCGTTGTGGAAGTCGCCGGGGGCGAGGGCGAAGCGCCTGAGCGCCGTGAGGTTCCATGCGATTTCGCCGTGCTGGCGCTGGGCACCGCACCGGTGTCGTTCGATGCATCGCCGCTCGAGGAGGCCGGCATCCCTGTGAGTTTCGTGGGCGACTGCAACGAGGTTGCCGCTATCGACGAGGCCGTAACCGCAGGCTATCTGGCCGCTTGCGCGCTGTAGTCCAAGATGCCCGTTCGGTGAACAGGGCTTGTGTTTTAACATGTGGGAGGTCGTTGGCGTCAAGCCGGCGGCCTCTTTGCTATTTCGTTGGATATAATTCCTTGCCGAATGCATACCTAACCAGACTTGAGGAAGGACGGCTATGCCGGGAAGGCTCATCATTTGTCCTACGCCTATAGGGAATTTGGGCGACATGACTCTGCGCGCGCTCGAGGAGCTTCGTGCGGCCGACGTGGTGTGCGCCGAGGACACGCGCGTTACAGGCAAGCTGCTGGCGCATTTTGGCATCGAGAAGCGGCTCGAGCGCCTGGATGAGGCCACCATCACGCGTCAGGCGGAGCATGTCGCGCAGCGCGTTGCAGCCGGCGAGGCCATCGCTTTTTGCAGCGACGCGGGCATGCCGGGCGTGTCGGACCCCGGCGCACGCCTGATTGAGGCGGCGCAGCGCGAGGGGTGCGACGTGGTGGTTCTGCCGGGCGCCTCGGCCGCCTCTACGGCGTATGTGGCCAGCGGGTTCAACAACCCGCGGTACTATTTCGGCGGCTTTTTCCCGCGCAAGGAGGGGGAGCGGCGCGCGGCGCTTGAAGGGCTTGCGGCGCTCGACGCGGTGCTGGTGTTCTACGAAAGCCCCCGCCGCATTGCCGATGCCCTGGCCGTGGTGGCGCAGGTGTTCCCCCATCGCGAAGTGGCCGTGTGCCGCGAGCTGACCAAGCTGTATGAGGAGGTGTTTCGCGCGGCGGCGCCTGCTGCCGCGTCGGAGTTTGCCCGCCGCGATGCGGAGGGGGGCGTGCGCGGCGAAATCGCGCTCGTCATAGGCCCGCCCACGCAGGCCGAAGAGCAGGCGGCCGCACAGGACGCCACAGCAAGCGCCGCCGAGCGCGCCGCCGAGCTCTTGCGCGCGGGCGAGCTTTCCAAGAAAGACATAGTGCGTGCGCTGCGCGACGAATTCGGCATATCGCGCAACGAGGCGTACGAGTTGGTGCACGGAGCACAGGAGGGCGCTCGCGTATGTGCGGGGATGTTGCGTGGACGCCATCCACCGCCTCGATCATGTCGAATGGCGCTCGCGCATGCGCGGGGTGCCGGGGTTGGCGGGGCACGGCGCAGCCAATGCCTTTCGCCATGTTTTAACGCATCTGCATCGCGCTTTTCCCGGATGGCGTGACTGGCCTTCATGCGTCGCGGTATCATGCGCTCGGCATCAGATGCGTGCGGCGCCTGCGCGCTTGCAGCGTCGCATGTGATCGATAAAACACCCAGGAGGCATCCATGAACGATTTCACCTACTATTCTCCTACGGAGTTCTTCTTCGGCCGCGGCGTGACCGATAAGGTTGGCCAGAAGCTCGCCGCTCGCGGCTACCGCCATGCGCTTGTGGTGTACGGCCAGGGCTCGGTGGTGCGCACGGGCACCCTCGACCGCGTGAAGGCGTCGCTTGCCGAGGCGGGCGTCAAGGTGGAGGAGCTCGCCGGCGTACGTCCGAACCCCGAGATCGGTTTGGTGCGCGAGGGCATCGAGATCGCCCGCGCTCGTCGCGTGGACTGCATACTCGCCGTAGGCGGCGGCAGCACTATCGACTGCGCCAAAGCCGTGGCGTTCGGCGCGCCCTATGACGGCGACGTGTGGGACTTCTTCTCAAAGAAGGCCACGATCGCAGAAGCGCTGCCCGTGGCATGCGTGCTCACCATTCCGGCGGCGGGTTCCGAGGGCTCCAATTCGTGTGTGATCAGCAACGATGATCTGGGTATGAAGACGGGCGTGAACTCCGACCTGTTCCGCCCCGTGCTCGCCGTCATGGACCCCGAGCTCACCTTCACGCTGCCCACGTTCCAAACGGGCGCCGGCGTGACCGACATGATCGCGCATATCTGCGAGCGCTATTTCAGCGGCGTGGGTGCGGTTCCCGTGACCGACAATATCGCCTGCGGGCTCATCCGCGCCATCATGGATGCGGCCGAGGTGCTGGTGGACGACCCTCAAAACTACGACGCCCGTGCCAACATCATGTGGGCGGGCACGCTGGCCCACAACGACCTTGCCGGATGCGGGCGCAGCACCAACCCCGCAGGCCGAGCGGGCGGCTGGGAGAGCCATGCGCTCGAGCACGAGATGTCGGCGTTCGACCCCTCTATCGCGCACGGCGCGGGCCTTGCCGTGATCATGCCCGCCTGGATGCGCTACGTGTGGCGCGAGGACCCGCAGCGCTTCCTTGATTTTGCGTGGGATGTGTTCGGCCTTGAGCCCAAGGACGGCCGTGAGCCTTCCATCGAGGAAACCGTGCTGGCCGCTATCGACGAGCTGCAGGACTTCTTTGCGCGCCAGGGCATGCCCACCACAATGGGCGAGCTGGGTCTGACGCCTGAGGACGTGGACAAGTTGCTGCCCACGTTGGCCAAGAACAAAGGCGAGGTGTTTGGCGGATTCAAAAAGCTCACGATGGAAGACGCCAAAGCGATCTATCTCTCGGCGTTCTAAAGATGGGAGCAAACGCGTCGGCGGCGCGCAGCTCGACGACCCTTGACGTGGACGGTCTTGCGGTGCGGGTTGTGCGCAAGCGGCAGAAAAACATGTACGTGCGCGTGAAGCCGCCCGATGCACGTGTGGAGGTGACCGCGCCGCTCCATTTCGCGGATAGCGAGATCGCCTGGTTCATCCGCGAAAAGATGGACTTGATTCTCAAGCATCGCGCGCAGGTGCTTGAGCGGGAACGCGCGTGCATGCACGAAGGAAGCCTTGCGGGTGCGGCCGGCGAGCGCGGCGGGCATGGCGTTGCGGGCGGATTTGAGCGCGGCGGGCATGGCGGCGGAGACGCCCTGAGCGGCGAAGGCGCCTCCGGTTTCCGAGGCGATGGCGTCGGCGGCGGCCTGGTCCGCCCAACGGGCGCCCCTACGCAGGCGGAGCTTGCGGAATGGCGTGCGGTGGTGGAGGCGTTCACCCCGGCGCTTATCGAGAAATGGGCCCCCATCATCGGCGTGCGCCCCGGCAAGCTGGCATATCGCAACATGGTGAGCCGCTGGGGCAGCTGCAACGTGAAAACGGGTCGCATCTGCATCAACGTGCAGCTCGCCGCGCATCCACCGGAGTGCTTGGAGTACGTGGTGGTGCACGAGCTGTGCCATCTGCGCGAGGCGAACCACGGGCCCCGCTTCAAGGCGTTGCTCGATCGCTACCTGCCCCATTGGCGCCAAGCGGAGGCCAAGCTCAAAGGCGGCATTCGACGATAGCCGCCCAATGCCCCAAACAAGAAGGCCGCCTCGACGGGCGGCCTTCTTGCGGAAGAGGAACGTTGCATAGATGCGGACATGTATGAGGGCGCAGGGCTTTACGCGTCGCGCCCTGTTGCCATGAGAGCAGAGGGTTTTACATCGGACCCTGCTAGGGCTCTCCACGTCGGGCTTGCTGACTCGTGGCCTGACCGGGCATTGGTCGAGAATGCAACTCCTTCGCTTCATCTTGCGGGACGTTTGTCCGTTTCTGTTTTCGCAATATGTGCGTTTTGTTCGCCAGTTGTGGCGTGCGCATCCCTTTTGGCCGCTTTGCCGTTTCCGTGGGGTGCGTTGCGCATGTGACCGGGTATACAATGCCGAGACATTCATCAAACATGCGATGCCGCGTGCAGGAGCGCGGCTGGCCGCGGGAGGCATAGACGCACAAGACGCACGCCCGCCGGCTTAATGGAGGAAGAAGGCGAATCGGGCGATGGGTCTGGCGGCGAAGCGGGCGAACAAGGGCGGCAGCGAGCATAGGCAAAGGTTTGTGCTCAAGGTGAATCCCAAGGTTATGCTGTTCGTGATGCTGGTGGGCGCGTTCGTGTCTTCGACTGCCTACAGCATGCTCACTTCGGCGCTGCCGGCCATCATGACGGAGTTTTCCGTAGACGCCACGCTGGGGCAGCTTCTTACCACCGCCTATATCTACGTGCTGGGCATCACCAGCGCCATGACCGCGTTTCTGATCACGCGCTATAGCTCGCGCCTGCTGTTCCTGCTCGCGCTGGGATTCTTCGTGCTGGGCTGCGTGTTCGCCATCATCTCGCCCAACTACCCGTGCCTGCTCGCATCGCGCTGCCTGCAGGCGGTGGGCAACGGCATCCTCATGCCGCTCATCCAGACGGTTGCGGTGGCGATCTACCCCAAAGAACGTCGCGGCTTCGCGTTGGGCCTGGTGGGCATGGTTATCGCGTTCGCGCCCGTGCTCGGCCCCACGCTTTCCGGCGTGATCACCGATCTGTGGGGCTGGAAATCCATCTTCATGATTCTGGGCTGCTTGGGCGGTGCGAGCTGGCTTGCGGCGTTTTTCACCGTGAGCGATGCCGTCGACCACGAGCGCGTGCGCTTCGATGTGCAATCGAGCCTGCTCTTCGTGGGAGGCTTGGTGTGTCTGATGCTTGGCATCACGTCGGCCGAACAAACGGGCATCTATTCGTGGATGGCATACGTGCCCGTGCTAGGCGCGTTCCTGCTGCTGATGGCGTTCGTGCGCAAGCAGCTCGCCATGGATGAGCCCCTGCTCAAAGTGGGGCTGTTCGGCAGCAAGCACTTCTTTTTGGGCGTGGGGCTTGTGGCCATGGCGCAGATCGGCGTGATAGCGGGCACGCTGCAGGTGCCGCTGTACGTGCAGGAGATTCATGGGATGTCGGCGCTGCAGTCGGGGCTCATCCTGTTTCCGGGCGCCATCATCAACGCTCTGCTTTCGGCGCCGGTGGGCAACTTCTACGACAAGCACGGCATGCGCGTGAGCGCCACGGTGGGCCTGACGCTGCTGGGCTTGGGCACGTTCGCGTTCGTGCTGGTGGATGAGCATACGAATGCCATTCTGATTACGCTGATGTACGCGCTGCGCATGGTGGGCCTTACCTTTTTGGTCATGCCCATGACGGCGTATGCGCTGGAGAAGCTCACCGGCGGCGACGTGGCGCACGGCACGGCTATCGTGAACACGGTGCGCCAGATAGCCGGATCGATCGGCTCGAGCTTCATGGTGTCGATGATGGCGGCGGCTACGGTCGAGCTTGATCCCGGCGCCCCTACGGCCGAGTCGGGGCTTTCGATGGTGGGATTCCATGCGAGCTTCGGGCTTCAGACGGCGCTCATCGTGTTCACCCTCATCGTGGTGCTCATGGTTGTCAAGCCCAAGAAACGCCTGGTGGAACGCGCGATTGAGGGCATGGAGCACGCCGCTGTGCACGTGGAGCACGCCGCAGGTGCCGTGGCCGACGCTGCCGAGCACGTGAGCGATCATGTGGAGCATGCGGTGGAATCGGCGGTCGAGCACGTTGGGCATGCTATGGATAGGATCGGCGACGTGGTGGATGCGGGCACTCCTCAGTGGCAGGAGGGCGAGGACGCGCTCGTGTCCACGGCCGATATGGTGGCCGAGGCGCGCAAGGCGGGCGCGCAGGAGCAGGGCGACGACACCAGCCGGTAAACCATCGAGAAAATATCGCAAGATTCTGCTTGACCTTCACGTTGCGGAAAGGTTTACCATGCTGCGCGAGGTGATGGAAATGAGCTCGAATGAAAAGGCGCGAGTCGCGTCTGGAAGGCCCGCCCGAATGTATACCGTAGGCCAGCTGGCCGCGATTTCGGGCGTGAGCACGCGGGCCCTTCGCTATTACGAAGAGCTGGGGCTTTTGACTCCGCAGCGCAAAGCGAACGGCTATCGCGTATACGGCCCGGCAGATGTGGATGCGCTGCAGCAGATTCTGCTGTTCCGCTCGTGCGGAGTTGAGCTGGAGGAAATTCGCCGCATGCTCGAGGCGCCTCGATTTGACGCGACGGGCGCCCTTCGCCATCATCTCAAAACTCTTTTTGCGCAGAAGGAAGAACTGGAAACGCTGATTGCGACGGTTGAGAAAACCATCGCATCGTTGGAAGGACGGTACGATATGACCGATAAAGAACGGTTCGAGGGCCTCAAGCGCAAGGCTGTCGAAGACAACGAGCGCGCATATGGGCGCGAGGCGCGTGAGCGCTATGGGGACGAAGCGATCGATGCGGCGAACAAGAAGCTGCTGGCAATGGATGAGGGGGAGTGGACCGACGTGCAGGCTTTGGGCGAAGCCATCGTAGAGCAGTTGAGGGCTGCGATGGCGACAGGCGATGCGCATGGCGCTGAAGCCCAGGAGCTTGCGCGCATGCACGCGGCGTGGATCAAGGCGCATTGGCCCGAGGACGCCTATTCCCGCGAGGCGCATCTGGCGCTCGCCGAAGGCTATCTCGCCGATGAGCGCTTCACGGCCTACTACGACGGCGCCGCCGGCAAGGGGGCCACGCAGTTCCTCCGCGACGCGCTGGCAGCGAATTTGTAGAAGCATTCCGTCGCAAGGTTGGCGTCCTAATTACCGGGCAAGACGATTTGCCCGCCCGTATGCCATACTTACTCCAAGCGAAATCCCATGTCGTGCTTTGGGTATAAAAACAGCGTTATGTGCTAACTTTTCGACCCCTCGGTATAAAAACTCTATTATCTGTGCGTTTGCTTGGGCCTGCAGATGCAAACGATTCGTGCCAAAAGCGATACCGTTTCTTCTGACCTGGGGCTTTATGAGGGTCGGCGGTGGCAACGTCTCATAATCACCGCGAGCGGGCACACAAATAAGCTCGTTTTTATACCGAGCCGTCCATTCCTTCGCATATAAGAAAGTTTTTATACCGGAGGTTGATGCCAGCGCGTCTCCGGGCGCGCTGTTTGGGATTCTTCCCGTATGCGCCCCGACACTCTTCCTCTGTTCTCGTATGTCGCCGCTGCGGCTGTTTCTTACTATGCTCCCGGCGCTCGTCTGCTCTTCTTTATGGCGGTAAGCTGCAATCCCCATCCGATGGCATCGCTCCTGCGCTACAATAGGCAGGCTTTGTATCTGACCGGCCGTCGCGCGGCATTCTGGGCCGCCGGCGCAAAGGCACGGACGGCATCATTCGCCGCCCGCAGCCGCAAGGGCGCGCGGGGCATCATCAGTCCCAAGCGCTAGAAAGAGGATCGTATGTCCAAACCCGCATATTCCATCACCACGCCCATCTACTACGTGAACGCGGCGCCGCACCTGGGCACCGCCTACACCACGATCGCGGCCGATACCGTGGCGCGCTACCAGCGCATGAATGGCTGCGATGTGGCTTTCGTCACCGGTCTCGATGAGCACGGCCAGAAGGTTGCCGAAACGGGCGAGAAGAACGGCATGACCCCGCAGGCGTGGTGCGACTCCATGGTGCCCGCGTTCAAGGAGACGTGGGACATGCTCGATATCACCTACACCGATTTCGTGCGCACCACCGAAGACCGCCAGACGCGTTCGGTGCAAAAGTTCTGGACCGACCTCTACGAGAAGGGCTACCTCTATAAGAGCGCTTACGAGGGCTGGTATTGCGTGCACGAGGAAACTTACTACAACGAGAGCGACCTCGAGAAGAACGAGGACGGCGAGTTTGTGTGCCCCGATTGCCATCGCCCCGTGCGCCGCGCATCCGGCGAGGAGAACTGGTTCTTCAAGCTGTCCGAGTTCCAGGAGCCGCTGCTGAAGTTCTATGAAGAGCATCCTGATTTCATTCGCCCCGAAACGCGCAAGAACGAGATCGTTACCTTTGTGAAGGGCGGTCTGCAGGACCTGTCCATCAGCCGTTCCACGTTCGACTGGGGCATCCCTCTGCCGTTCGACGAGGGGCACGTGTGCTACGTGTGGGCCGACGCGCTTTTGGCCTACCTCACCGGCATTGGCTACGCCGACCCCGAGCGCCCCGGCGAGTTCGAGCGCCGCTGGCCCATGCAGTACCACTTCGTGGGCAAAGACATCACGCGCTTCCATTGCGTGATTTGGCCCGCCATGCTCATGGCCGCCGGCCTGCCTGTGGCCGATTGCGTGTTTGGCCACGGCTTCCTTCTGGTGGGCGGCGAGAAGATGTCCAAATCCAAGGGCAACGGCATCAAGCCTGCCGATCTGGTGAAGGTTTACGGCGTGGACGCGTACCGCTACTACTTCATGAGCGACGTGCGCTTTGGGCATGACGGCAATATCTCCATCGAACGCATGACGCAGGTGTACAACGCCGATTTGGCCAACACCTGGGGCAATCTGTGCTCGCGCGTGTTCAACATGGTGGGCAAGTACTTCGACGGCAAGGTGCCCGAGGTTCCGGCCGAGCTGGCTGCCGAGCCCAACCCGCTGAAAGAGCTCGCCGATACCCTGTATGAACGCTACGACGCCTGTATGGCCGAGGTGAACTTCACCGATGCCGCTGCCGCGGTGCAAGAACTCGCCAGCCGCGTGAACCTCTATGTGGAGGAGAGCGCCCCGTGGAATCTGGCTAAGTCAGAGGAGACGCAGGGCCAGCTTGCCCAAGTCCTCTACAACGCGCTCGAGGCGTGCCGCATCCTGGCGCTGTTCTTCGCGCCGTTCATGCCCAACACGTCTGCCGAGGTGTTCCGTCGCCTGGGCCTGGGCGACGTGTGCGCCATCGACGACATCAAGGCTGCAAGCGCCTGGGGTCAGCTGCCTGCCGGCAACCCGGTGGAGAAGGGCGATCCGCTGTTCCCGCGCCTCGATGTGAAGGAAATCCAGCTGTAAAGTCCTGTGGGTCTTTTGCTCGACAAGGACCTCCCTCATGCGCGAGGAGCATAGGTGCTTAAGGGCGTGCTGGTCTGTATTCGGGCTCAACATTGCGCCGCTCAAATGAGCGGCGCTTTTCGGTTTTGGCCCTTGCCTTGGGTCTTCTGCTGTAGTTTCAAATGATTGTGCAAGTGTGACGCAGTAGGCTGCTAAGATAGCGCGTCACCAGCAAAGTCCGAACGCGGGCAGCGCTTCGTTCAGCTTGAAAGGAGCGTTACCTATGAACGTTGTGATTTCACTCGTTTTTGAAGTTCTCGGAGCCCTCGCCTCAGTGGCAACCGTCGTGGGATTTATCCTGGAGCGGTAGGAGAAGCATAAGCGTCAACGGATAGTGTCGGGAGAAAGCAGAGAGACCGGCGGGCACCGGTCTCTCTAATTCACTAACACCGCGCTGCCCGCCGTTGTAAGCGCCGCCGGGCTTTTCTGGTGCATTGCTAGTATACCATGCGTTACGTAAGGAGCCCCTTTCTGCATGAAAGGCTCACGGTGCAGAAAAGCGAAGATTGGTAAGAAGCCATGACCCATTTTGACGAATATTTCGCCGCGATCAACCTTGAAAGTCCTGCCGGCTATCTGGTGTTTCGCGATGCGTTGTTTCGCAAGCAGCGCAAGCATGGCAGGTGGCAGATCGTGGAGGCTCCATCGCCGGCCCTTGAGGGACGGGTGGCCGATACGCATGCTCACCTGGTGCTTTTGAGCGATCCCGCCCTGTCGCTCGCGCGCTGCGCCGTGCAGGGCGTCGATTTCGTGTGCACCGTGACCGATGCCGTGGAGGATGGGTGGGCCACCTATCGCGAGCTTGACGTGTGGCGCGGCGAAGCGCTGCGCATTCTCCCCGATGTGTTCGAGAGCACGCGTCGTGCGATGGCCGCCCATCGCGAGGAGGCTGCGGTATCGGGTGCGCCCCTGCCTGCGGACATGACCGTGGACGAATGGCGTGCCAACCGCTGCCCGTGCGCCGAGGTGCCCATTCCGCATGTGCGCATCGCGGCCGGCGTGCATCCGCATGTCGCCAGCAAATGGGATGCGCAGGTGGAGGAGCGTTTGCGCGCCATGCTCGCCGACCCGCGCACCGCGGCGCTCGGCGAGACGGGCCTCGATTACCACTACGATCTTTCGCCCCGTGACGTGCAGCGCGACGTATTCCGTCGCCAGGTTGCGCTGGCGCACGAGACGGGTTTGCCGCTGGTGCTCCATATGCGCGACGCGCACGACGACGGGTTCGCGATTCTTGAAGAGGAGGGCTGGCCCGCTGCCGGCGTGCTCCTGCATTGCTGCAGCGTGGGGCCCGATGAGCTGCATCGCTGGCTCGATCGGGGATGCTTCGTCGCGTTCGGCGGCGCGGTGACGTTCGCCCGAAGCGATGAGCTGCGCGCGTCTGCCGCTATCGTGCCCGAGGGGCGCCTGCTTACCGAGACCGACTCGCCGTACATGGCGCCGGTCCCGTTTCGCGGCGTCGAATGCGGGCCGGAGTTCACGCTTTACACGGCGCAGCGAATCGCTGAGGAGCGCGGCATTGCGCCGGGCGCACAGCGAGAAGCGTTGCTTGAGGGCATGCACGCGGCGGCGCTGGAGCTGCTCGACCGAGAGCCCACGTCATGGCAACGTGCGCACGAGGATTGGGCGGCCGAATGCCTGCGTGCCGATATCGTGCGCGCGGGCGATAGGCGCGCCGGCGGCGAGCATCCTGAGGAGGTAGCGTGAAAAACGTCCTGATCATCACGGGATCGCCCCGCAGGCGCGGGGTATGCGCCCGCTATGCCGAAGAGCTCGCCGAATCGCTTCGCGGTATGGACGTACGCGTCGGCCAATGGAATATGGCGGAATCGTCTGTTGCGGGGTGCAACGGCTGCGAGGCGTGCAGACGACGTTTCGCTGTTCTTGCGAACAGCGAACGAGCCGACGCTGCGGGCGAATCTGATGGCCAACTTGGCACTCACTCGGCGCCTGCGCACGAAGCACGCGGCGCTTCTCGTTCAGGCCAATTTGGCTCATCAGATTCGCCCTCGCTGACCTTTCAGCGACCTACGGGAAATGATCTCGTTGTTATCGACCGCCCCATCGGCGCTCGGGTTTCGGGCTACTGTATCATTCGCGACGATATGCAGAAGCTCTACACGATGCTCGACGCCGCCGAAGAGGTGCATGTGGTGTGCCCGGTGTATTTTGCGGGGCCTCCGGGCCAGTTCAAGTGCGTGCTCGACAGGCTGCAGCCTTACTGGGAGCTGCGGCGCGGCCCCCATGCGCTGCCCGGCGCTGCCGATGCCCCCAAGCGTCCCGTAACGCTGCACATCATCGGCGCGGGCGGCGATCCGTTCGGGTTCGCCCCGTTGGAGACCGTCATTCGTTCGTCGTTCGGCGCGGCGGGCTTCCGCGTGTCGGAAGTGATCGACCGCGTGGGCTGGGGGCAGCCGGAATCTGAGTCGGAAAAGCAAACGTTTCCCGCTCCGTCGGAGGGAGAGTAGCGTGAAAAGGGGCAATTCTACAGCTCGTACCCAAAAGAACGAAACCGTTGATGCGGCCAAGCTCGGTCTCGCCGAAGCCGCGGATGCGGTAAAGCCTGCTCATGCCGAAGGCGCCTCTGCGCCCTTTTCACCGTTTTCCACTCCCTCTGCGACGCGTGCGGTGCTCGAGCGGCACGGCCTTGCCACCAAGAAGTCGCTCGGCCAGAACTTCCTTGTAAACGACGAGGTTATCGGACGCATCTGCCATCTGTCCGAGGTGGGCGCGGATGATACGGTGCTTGAGGTGGGTCCCGGCATCGGTACGCTCACCGCCGCGCTTCTGCCGCGAGCGGCACACGTGCTTTCGGTCGAGCGCGACCCGGATCTTCCGGCCGTTCTGGATGAGACGCTTGGCGGCTTCGACAACTTCACGCTTGTGTCCAAAGACGCGCTCGACCTTTCGAATGACGATCTCCAGACGGCGTTTGGCCAGGCCGCGGCCGAGGGTGCGGCGCCCACCAAGTTCATCGCTAATCTTCCGTATGCAGTGGCGGCCACGCTGGTGCTCGACTATTTCCAACGCTTCGAGAGCATCCAAAGCGCCACGGTGATGGTGCAAAGCGAGGTGGCCGACCGCATGTCCGCCGAGCCCGGCGTGAAGGATTACGGGGCTTATACGGTCAAGCTGCGCCTGCTCGCCAAGCCGGCGGGGCGCTTCCAGGTGTCGCCGGGCAATTTCTTTCCGCCTCCGCATGTGACGTCTTCGGTCATCAGACTCGACCGTCGAAACGACCAGCCCATTTCGTCCGACGAGGCGCGCCTGGCATCCCTCGCGGCCGATGCCGCCTTCGCGTTGCGCCGCAAGACCATCGCCAACTCCATGAAAACCTATCTCTCAGGAAGGGCGAACATGAAGGAGGCCTCCGCGAACGTCCCTGCGATCCTCGAACGCGCCGGCATAGATGCGCGACGTCGCGGCGAGACGCTGACGCTCGAGGAATTCATCGAGCTCGGTCGCGTTCTGGGGGCGTATTTGGACGCTTAGCGAACGTCTGCGCGGCGACATTGCCCGCATTTGGGGCGGTCGGTATACTGAGAGAGCGTTATCTTGGCCGAATTCGTTCGGCCTTTTGTTTCAGGAGGTCGCATCGTGGACGCAACCGGTACATACCTCTGTTCGCTTGCCCGGCGCATCTGGCACGGCTACCTGCTGGAGGGTGCCTCTTGCACGGAGGCGCTGCTGCCTCTCTTCGATTCATCGTGCGTGGTCATCGGCACGGGGCGGCATGAATTCTATGAGAATCTGGCCGATTTCATGCATGCGCTCGAGCTCGATTTTTCCGAGTCGGCATCCATCGACTTCGAGATCGTTGACGAATGGTACGAGCATCGTTGCATAAACGAGGCGTCGTACCTGGTGTACGGCGGCGTTCACGTGCGCGAAAAGTCGGATGACAACGGGGCGCTCGTGGATATGGACACGCGGTTCTCTTTGGTATTCCGCCGCGATGCCGCCGATGGCGAATGGCGAATCATCCACGTTCATCAGTCGCTTCCGTATTTCGAGCAGAAGGCGGGGGAGTACTATCCGCGCACGCTCTCCGAGAAGGCGTGCGAGGCGATGGAGATGGCTCGCCGCATGCGCGAGCTTGCGCGCCACGACCAGATGACGGGCGCGTTGAACCACGCAGCGTTCTTCGACGGTGCGGAGGAGGCGATTGCGGCGCAGCCCGAAGGCTGGTGGTGCTTCGTGTCCGATGTGGACGACTTCAAGCGCATCAACGATGAGCGAGGGCACCTCGAGGGCGATAAAGCGCTCAAGGCGCTTGCCGCGGCGTTGTTGGGGCATGCCGCGCCCGACGACCTTGTGGGGCGCATAGGCGGCGACGAGTTCGCGGTGCTTGCGCGTTTGGGGTCCGCCTCTGACGCCGAGCGGTTTGCCTGCGCGGTGAAGGAGCGGTTTGCTGCGTGCGTCGCCGGTTCGGTGGGGCTTGTGCCTGATATATCGGTGGGCTTTGCGCGGGTCGAAGGGTCATTCCGCGATGCGCTCGCAAAGGCGGACGCGGCGATGTATGAGGCCAAGCGGGCCAAGCCGTAAGGGTTGTTTGGGGGCGGCTTTTGCGGCGGGCTCTGCGCCTCGCATCGAGCTTAACGTGTACAAAATGTGGTTTGACCTGCGCTAAGGTGTAGGGCTTGACAAATCGTGGTATCATTTGCGGCTACACTGCCGCGTACCAAAACGAAGGACTACTTACTGTATGGAACTTGAAAAGCAGGCCCGCATCGTTGATGACATTCGGTCGGAGCTCGCATCGCGCATCGACACTCGTCTCAAGATTCGTGCCAATATGGGCCGTTCTAAAATCGTTGAAGCCGAGGGAACTCTCAAGCAGGCGCATCCCTCTCTGTTCATTCTGGAAGTCGATCGCAAGCGTGGCCGCACCGCGCGCCAGTCGTACCAGTATGTAGACGTGCTCACCGGCATGGTGGAGCTGTTCGACGCCGCCACGGGGGAGCCTCTGTTCGGCAAGTTCATGGATGATCAGGCCGATGATGGCGTGCCCAGCCTGCTCGATGATGTGGACGATGTCGACGACGAGGATGACGATTTCTGATTCGGTCCCCCTCTCTTCTGCGCATCGTTTTCAGACACGCAACCAAAGGGTCCTTCGGGGCCCTTTTTGCTGCGCGTATACCCTAAGGTAACAGCTGCATGAATCTTCGAGGCTTCTTGCGTGGGCGCCGGGCTTATATGATGAGTTGGGGAGTTGGGTAGAGGCTGTACGCAGGGGCATAGTTTCTTTCCGGTCTTCAATGGTGACGGAAAACGGTCGTGCCGCCCGCAATCCCCAAAAGTGGCTGTGGAACGGCGCATGAGGTGTGTCCCTTCTCGCGACTTGCTGCGGAGCAGCGCGAAGGGCGCAAATCCCTTCTTTTTCTCGTAGATGGCTGCAGGGTATGCGAGGCAGCGCAAAGGATGAAGTTTCCTTGCATGTGACTGGGGCGACGCATGGAGTGCGCCGCCGATTCCATTCTCGCGTTTCGTGATGAAACGGTGGGATTGCAATTGGTGGTTGACAAGTGGATCCCAAAAGAGCACAATACTGTCTTGCCTATTTCTGGGGATGTAGCTCAGCTGGGAGAGCATCACGTTCGCAACGTGGGGGCCGAGGGTTCGAATCCCTTCATCTCCACCAGGAAAGTCTAGCGAGTCCGGTGAATTCCGGGCTCGCTTTTTTTGTTGTCCCCTTCCGCGTCCATTTTGAGGGCTATAGGACAAAATGTGTGTCCGGTTCGATTATTCGCCGCCTGCATTCGGCAGACATATGAAACTCGTTTTCCCTGCCGAGTTTGCTGTGTGGAGCGTGCATGAACGGGTGAGTCCTTGATTTTTGGACAACTTTTCAGGTCTGCCGGGATTTTTCGGCAAATCGGTGTCCAGATTGGGTCGCACGTGGCCGCTCGACCTTACCTGTATCGTTGTGTCCTGGCGTTTTCCCAGGAAAAACCTTCGTGCAACTTTTCGATTGATGCTCTGGCATCCGGCTACCCTGTCGATTTGTCCAAAAATCGCGGCGCATTCCGCAATGCGGGGTGCCGCAATGTCTGAGAGAGCGCTGCGAGGCGTTGATATTCGCGACGGGGCGAGAGGTCACGACGTGAATGATGCGGGATTGCAAGGAGCGTGACGTGAAATGGATAGGGCAAGAGGTCGCGACACGAAGAATGGGGGCACGGAAGGGTGTGGGGTCGTAAACCTCCAGCGTGAACAATGCGGGATTGCAAGGAGCGTGACGTGAAGCGTGTGAGGTTGCGGGTCTAGCGTGAAGGGCACGAATCCATCTTTTATCATGGTGACTTACGGTTGGGCATAGGGAGACTACAGCGCGGAAGGGGAGGTCGCGGCGCGAAGGGCGCGGGGCGCATGGAAAGATAGTCTCGAAGGGGAAGCGCATGAAGGTTGCGAAAATAGATTTCGACGAGGCTGCTGCTATCGTATTGAGCATGCTTTTGAGTCAGGGGATCATGTTGATTTGGGGCGTGGTCGTCGCGACGGTGTTCGCTGGCATCGTTTCGGGGGACTGGTTGGGTGCCGTGGTAGGCCTGGGTTGGGTTTCCCTGGTGGAGCAATCGGTTCGCGCGCTGCCGATAAGCATCGCGCTAGGTGGGGCGATTCTTCTCGCTGCAGTTCTTTTTGCTGTCGCCTTCATCCTCGAGAAGCGTGCGATTAAGAAGCGGGGAGTGGAGGAGATGATTCCTATCCGTCGCGGCATCGACGGCGAGGTCCCGCGCATGCCGTTTCTGGTGCTCGTGGCGCTCATGGGCATCGTCGGGTGCGTCGAGGAGTTCCTTTTCCGCTTCGCACTGGTGGGTGCAATCGTTGTTCTGCTACCCTCTGTCATGCCCTCTTTCGCTTCGGCGGCCATCGCGTCCGTGGTTTCGTCGGTGCTGTTCGTATTCGCCCACGCCCAATATGCCGATATGGGGCAGAAGATTAACACGTTTTTTCTCGGGCTCGCTTTTTGCGTGGCGTATCTTTCCTCGGGGAGTATCGTCCTCGTCGCTGTTGCGCATGCGCTGTACAACCTGGCAGTGATCATGTATAAGCGGCATCAGATGAACACCGACCCCGATTATTTCGGAGGCCCCGCCCCTACGCGCGTGCTCATGGATGAGGAGGGCGAGGGCGCGTAGATGGGCGCTCCGTCTTTGGGCTAAGGCCTCCGGGCGAATCGTTAGGGGCGTTCCTGTGGTTTTGCCAAGAGTCTTTGGGGGCGTTTCCTCAGGCGCCGCCGAGCGGTCGGGCCGGCAGCGGCAAGCGCTCGGCGGCCGGCAGCGTCACCGCTGCCGCATCGGCGTGCGCCCGGTAGAAAAACCGCGTTATCTGCGAACTTTCCGGGGGCCATTTCCGAAAACGGCGTTATATGTGGGAACGCGTCGGCCCATGAGGAGGGTTCATGGATGGGGGCGCGATTCTGACCTGGTGTTTTACGAATCGACCACGATTAGAGCCCGAGTTTCGGCGGATCCGGCGCCGTTTGCTCGCACAAATAACGCCGTTTTTATACCGCGCCCCCCGAAACATCGCAAATAACGACTTTTTTATACCGGCGGCACAGCGCCGGCAGCAATGACGCTGGCGGCGCTGTGTCGGCTGCCCTGATGTCTGCGGCATTGAGGGGGAGGGGGCTGCATCTGTGCGGCTCTGGGGAGATGCGGTATGCAGGTGCGTGCGGCATGCGTACCTGGAGCAAGCACCCTGGGGCGCATAGGTGCTCGAGGTGCCCGGCGGATGGTCGCGTGGAAGGGCGTCTTAGAACCATGCTCGCGCGAGGTGGCGAATGCCTTCATCTATGAGCTCGGTTTTGATGCTCGAGAAGCCTACGAGTACATAATCGCCCATCGAGTGTGGCGTGCCCATCCAATACTTCTCGGTTTTATATACGCGTACATCGTGCGCCTTGGCCGCCTCGACGAGCTCGTTCTGCCCGCGTTCGTCGCGGGTGCGCATGAGCAGGTGCAGGCCCGCATGCCCGCCCAGTACGTCTACGTGCTCTCCCAGCTCGCGCTCGATGGCCGCCATCAGCGTATTGCGCCTCTTGCGGTACTCGGTCACGGTTTTGCGCGCGTAGCGATCCCAGTGCCCCTCTTTCATAAACAAGCGCAGCGTTTCCTGCGAAAGCCAGGGAACGGGGCAGTAGTAGTTCGCGAACGTCTGCCGCCATCTCGCCAGCAGATCGGGAGGCAGTACCAGGTAGCTCATGCGCAGTGCGGGTGAAAGAACCTTGGAGAATGTTCCCATATAAATCACGCGATCGTTCTCGTCCAGCGACTGGAGACTGGGGATTGGGCGCGTTTCGTAGCGAAACTCGCGGCAATAATCATCCTCGATGATGTAGGCGCCCGTTCGCTTCGCCCATTCGAGCATCTTGATGCGTGACGAGAGGGGCATGGTCGCTCCGGTGGGAAATTGATTGGAAGGCGTGCAGAACGCCAGCTTCGCCCCGCTTGCCTCAAGCGCGTCGAAAAACGCCTGCGAGCCGCATGTTTTGCCCTCAAGGGGACGCACGGGAATGGGCGTGCAGCGAAACCCTCTGTTGCGAAGCACCGTGGATACGCCGTCATAGCCCGGTTCCTCCATTGCCACGGCGTCATGCGCGGGATCGAATAGCGTAAGCAGATTATCCAGCGCTACCTGCGTTCCGGGTTGAATCACCACCTGCTCGGCAGCGCAGTTCACTCCGCGCGACACGTGCACGCGTCTTGCAATCTGCTTGCGTAGGCTTGGCTCTCCAAGGCCGTTACCGTAGCAGGCGGTTTTGTTGTTGGCCGTGAACAGCGCCTCATCAGTGAGGGATCTCCATATCTGCGCGGGAAAGCTTCCGGCGGGGCGGTCGCCATAGGTGAAATCGTAGGTGAATGTCATGTGCCGGCTAAAGGGCTCATTGCCAAACCGGTCGCTCGACCGTACGCCTTCCTCGATACGCTGCCTTGCGCGCCGGGCGGCAGACCCCGGCGTGCCGAGCGAGTCGAAATCCAGGTCTTCCACGATGTAGCCTGATCCGGGACGGCTTGCTACATACCCTTCGGTTGCCAGCTGGAGATAGGCGCCTTCGACGGTATTGCGTGCCACGTGGAGGTCGTCGGCGAGCCGGCGGATAGCGGTGAGCTTTGTGCCCGCAGGAATAGTGCGTGCCGTGATGTCATCGCGAATGGAGCGATAGATCTGCTGATACAGCGGTTCGGGCGAGTCGAAATCCAAGGCAATCATGGTCCTGCTCCCTTCTGCGACGCTCGATGCCGCAAAAGCGCGACGCTCGGGTTGGCGCGCGCAATTACGCTTTCGATTCGGGCGGAGAGCTTTCCCGCGCGAGCGAAGGTGCCGAAGCAATCCTCGCGAGAAAAGCGTCCCCAAAAGCGTCCCCATAAATATAGCGGAAAGCATCCCTAAACACGATAAAGGCCGTGCAATAAGATGCCGTCACAAGGGGAGACGGGCGGGATGCACGGCGAACATAGACGCCCATGCACCTGTAAGATCTGAACAATCGCAGGTTCCCACCGCCTTCCCCGCATGTCAAGTGGGCGAATTCATACGCCAGGGGGTGTCGTATGGGTCTTTCGACTTTCGCGAAGGTGTGCGCAGGCGCCATCGTGGGCGCTGAGGCGTTGCTTGTCCTGACGCGCGATACCTCCGACGCCATTCGACCTCCCGGAGCCGCCGACGAGCGCGATTTTCTTGCGCGCTGCATCAAGTGCGGCCGCTGCATCGAGGCGTGCCCCTACAAGGCTCTTGTGGCCGATGCATCCGTTGTGGGTCCCGCTGTCGGAGCGCCTACGCTCGACGTGCGAAGCCAGGCGTGCCGCTTGTGCGAAGACCTTCCGTGCATCGCGGCGTGCCCTACCGAGGCGCTCCATCCCCTCCAGGGGCGCAGCGACGTGCGCATGGGTTTGGCGGTCATCAACCGAGAGCTGTGCATCGCCGTCAAGGCGATGCGGTGCGAGGTGTGCTACCGAGCCTGCCCGCTCATCGACGAGGCCATCACCATTGACTACCGCATGCGCGAAGGCGACGACATCCATTCGGTGTTCGAGCCCATCATCAACACCGAAAAATGCGTGGGCTGCGGGCTATGCGTGGAGCGCTGCCCCGTAGGCGATCCCGAACCGGCTATCAAGATCGTGCGAGACCGCGATGAAGCGATGTTGCTCATAGAAGAGGAACAGGCGAAAGTCGTTGTCTAGAACGGGTTGCCTCGATGCTTGGGGCAAGCCGATTTGGTGCTGGGCGAGGGGCTTTCGACGCCCCGGGGCGAGCTTGGCGCACGCGACGTATTTGGCGAGCATGCACGACCCGGCGCGGCGCAGGGGACGCAGAGGACGCAGGGGCCATGCCCAATGCACAACCCGCTGAGCGCTACCCACAGAGCACTACCCATAGAGCACTACCTAAAGATCAATACGGAACAGGTCGATACGAAAGACTTATCTGAGACGAAGGAGAAGGGGGAAGGATGGACGTTACAAGGCGCGATTTTGTAAAGGCTACCGCGATTGCCGCCGCTCTGGCAGCGGCAGGTGGTAGCCTGGCAACGCTTTCGGGCTGTGCGCAGGGCGGCCAGAGCGCTCAAACGACAACGGGCGAGAGCCAGATTCACACGGCGGTGTGCCGCTTCTGCGGCTGCGGCTGCGGCGTGCTCGTGGAGACACGCGACGGCAAGGTGGTTTCGGTCACGGGAGATCCCGACAACCAATCCAACCGCGGCCTCAACTGCATCAAGGGCTATTATCTGGGCAAGATTCTCTATGGGCCCGATCGTTTGACCAAGCCGCTCATTCGCGATGACGCCGGCACCAAGGGCACCGGCAGCGGCCTGCGCGAGGCGGAGTGGGAAGAGGCGCTCGACCTGGTGGCATCCAAGCTCAAGGAAACCTGGAAGGCCGATAAGAGCCGCCTTGCGTTCTGGGGCAGCGGCCAGCAGCCCATCACCGAGGGCTACCTTACGGCGAAATTCTGGAAGGCGGGCCTGCTTTCCAACAACATCGACCCCAATGCGCGCATGTGCATGGCGAGCGCCGTGGTGGGCTTCATGAACGTGTTCCAAACCGACGAGCCGGCTGGCTGCTACGAAGACCTGGACAACGCCGACGTATTCATCACCTGGGGCGCTAACATGGCGGAAGCGCACCCTATGCTCTACTCGCGCCTGACCGCCCATAAGCTTTCGGGCGATAACGTGCGCCACTACGATTTAACCGCGTGCAAGACGCGCACGAGCGCCTCGGCCGACAAGGTGCTGATATTCAAGCCGGGCACCGATCTGGCCATCGCAAACGCGATCGCCAACTACCTGATTCAAAACGACAAGTACGACCACCAGTTCGTGGCCGACCATCTGCAGTTCAAGACGGGGTCGGAAAACATCGGCAACGCCTATGAGGACGGCTACGACCAAAGCGAGCAGGGGTCTACGGTGGACGCCACCACGCCGTGTTCCTTCGAGGAGTATGCCGAGCGCCTCTCCGAGTACACGATGGAGTACGCAAGCGAGCTTTCCGGCGTGTCGGTGGAGGACCTCACCGAGCTCGCGGGGCTTTTCGCCGACCCCGACCTGCGCATCATGAGCCTGTGGACCATGGGGGTGAACCAGCACAACCGCGGCACCTGGATGAACCACAACATCCACAACCTGCATCTGATTTCAGGCAAATACGGTAAGCCTGGATCTACCGCGTTCAGTCTCACGGGGCAGCCCTCCGCCTGTGGCACCGCGCGCGAGGTGGGCACGTTCTCTCATCGTCTGCCTGCCGATTTGTTGGTTGCCAATGAGGACCATCGCCGCTTCACCGAAGCCATCTGGGACTTGCCGGAGGGCTATTTGGATGCCATTGCCAAGCCGGGCTTCCACACCATTAAGCTTTTCCGCGAGATGTCCAACGGCAATATCGACTTCCTGTGGAGCGCGCATAACAACTGGGCGCAATCGCTACCCAACCTCACGCGCTTCTTGGGGATGGACGGCGAGCATGAGGGTATCTACAACACGTTCATTGCGGTGAACGAGGTTTATCCAACTGTGACCACTGATTACGCCGATGTGGTGTTCCCGGTTGCCATGTGGGTGGAGCGCGAGGGGCAGTTCGGTAACGCCGAGCGTCGCACCTCGGTGTTCGAGAAGGCGGTGGATCCGCCGGGGGATGCCAAATGGGACGTATGGGTGCTCATGCAGGTGGCCCGTCGCGTGCTCGAGGGCGAAACCATCAACGGCGAGGATGCGTTTACGCATCTGTTCGGCTTCATTTGGGATGCCCAAGCCGACGGCTTCATCGGAGACGACCGCGAGATCAACCGCGCGATATGGGAAGAGTACCGCATCTTCTCCAATCCGCAACTCAAAGAGAGCGCCGCGGCTATCAACGAGGAGAAGAAGCTCAAGATGGAGGCCAAGCAGTTGGCGCCCTACGACGAGTATCTGACCCAGCACGGCCTGTGCTGGCCGGTGCGCGAGGTGGACGGCAAGTGGATGTCAACTAAATGGCGTTTCGCCAACGGGGACCAAGCCGAAGGCTTCGACGAGGTGGGTATCGCCCAGTACGGCACGCAGGGGCTTGCCGGTGATGTGAGCTGGTACAAGTCGACCGACCAGAAGCCCTCGGTGGTGTTCCGCCCCTATGAGCCGCCGGCGGAGGAGCCCGATGAGGAGTTCCCATTCTGGTTCTGCACGGGACGTCTGCTCGAGCACTGGCACACGGGCTCTATGACCCGCGAGGTGGAAGAGCTCAATCGCGCGTTGCCCGAAGCCCTTCTGTATATGAATGGCGAGGATGCCGCAGGCTTGGGCTTAGCCGACGGCGACATGGCGCGCGTGACTTCGCGCCATGGCACCTTTGACATCAAGGTATCCACCTCCGGTCGCGTCGATCCTCCCGCCGGCCTGGTGTTCGCGCCGTTCTTCGCGCGCGAGACGATGGTCAACCTGGCGGTGCATGACTACTACTGCCCGCTGTCTAAGGAGACCGACTACAAAAAGACCTGCGTCGCAATTACGAAGGCATAGGAGAGAGGAGTGCTGCAATGAAGATGACGATGAGGCCCAAGTTCGTCCTTGCCGCCGCCGCGGTGCTCGCTCTGTCGTGCGCGCTGTTCGCGGGATGCGGCACCCAGCAGGAGGAGCCTTCGGATGCGGTGGCTGGCACCGAGACCACGCCGCGCCTCATGCCCGCCTACCACGAGAAGTACGTCAACGACACCGCCTACGAGTGCTACGGCTGCCACGGCGCCACCGACCGCGGCAATCCCAACGCGCGCAACGCCGTTGCCATGCCCGACGGCCACTACGTGGACAACGATCCGTCCACGCAAAAGCTCGACCCCATTCGCTACGAGTGCCGCAGCTGCCATTCGGTCGACCCGAACAAGGAGATGCATGACGACTCGTACTACGAGGAAGCCGAGGAGGAAACCGGCCAGCACGGCTCGGGCGAGGAGTGACCCTTATGACCATTTCCAGCTTGATAGTGGAAACGCTGCCGCAGCACACCTCCGCCGTGGCGTGCGAGCTCGCGTCACGCGAGGGGGTCGAGGTGCACGGTGTCGATGAGACGGCGGGCAAAGTGGTGGTGACCATCGAGGCACCTGGTATCGACGCGAGCCATGCAACCGCGAGCGGATTCGTCGGCATCGAGGGGGTGCTCGGCATCGATTTGGTGTATGCCAATTTCGAGGATGAGAACCTAGGCGATGCCGGCGCGTTGGGAGGCGAGTGAGATGGGCGGGCGCCACGGCTGGACGGTCGCCCGCCGCATCGTCCAGGTTGCCATGCTGTGCCTGTTCGCCGTTCCGCTCATTGCTGCGGGATGGGGGATCGCCGGCCAGTATGCGGGCGGCGAGGAGCCGCAAACGACGCCTGCCGACCTTCCCGTGTGGGGCAGTCTCTCCTCGTCGCACCTGGCGGGCATCGATCTGCTCGACCCCTATGCGGCGCTACAGGTGGCCGCTGCGGCAAAGGATGTAGCCTTCACGGGGCTTCTATGGGCGGTTCCCCTGCTTGTGGTGTACGGAATCGTGCGCGGCAGGGCGTTCTGTGGCTGGGTGTGCCCTGTGAACCTGTTGCTCGAGGGTGTAGATTGGCTGCGCGTGAAGCTTGGGATCGCGGTTAAGGAGGCCCCGGTGCCGCGCCATGCCAAAATTGGCGTGGCGGCGGCGGTGCTCTTGCTCTCGGCACTTACGTCCATCCCGCTGTTTGAGGCGCTCAGCCCCGTGGGCGCGTTTACCCGTGCGCTTCTCTTCGGGTCGTTTTTGGGCGTGTGGACGCTTATCGCCATCGTGATAGCCGAGCTTTTCTGGGCGAGGCGCGTGTGGTGCCGCGCGCTTTGTCCACTCGGCGGCTTCTATCAAGCGGTGGGCGTCGTTGGGCTGCTGAGCGTCAAAATCGATCATGAGGCGTGCGTGGCGTGCGACAGGTGCAAGGCGCGATGCCTCTGCGCCCCGGAGATTCTCGAGCCCGCTCTTGCGGGGCGGGAGAATCGCGTGGCTGCGGGCGACTGCATGCTGTGCGGCAGGTGTGTGGAGGCGTGTCCGACGCATGCCCTCTCCATAAGCTGCGCGCTTCCAAAGAATCCTCGTTTGTAAGCGCGGGCTTTTGCCGGGCGCGATGCGCTTCGCGTTTCGCTCATGTGCTCTTTTGTGAGGAGAATTACGCGAAATCATTGCATGTGCACGTTTTCTACCTGCATGAATAGGAAATTCCCCCCAAATGGGTGAGAGATTTCTGGCAAAGGTATGGAGGATGTGTGTTAAAGTGCAGTGATGCATTTCGCATACGGCCTACCAAACCCGGTGCGCAGCTGCCGTCAGTGTCGTCGCGGCGCAGCGCTCCCCTCCAAGTCGCATGCGGAATACATGTGAAGGAAGAGGAACGAACTACGAAAGGGGGGTATCCATGGCTGACGAGATCAAGAACGAGGCCACCGAGGCGGTCGAAGAGACCACCGAGGCCACTGCCACGGATGCCAAGGCCAAGAAGGCCAAGGGCGGCAAGAAGAAGCTCCCGATCATCCTCGGTGTCGTTGTCGTTGTGATCGTTGCTGCTGGCGCCGGCTTCTGGGTCTGGCACGAGCAGCCTAGCTTCTGCAACGCCATCTGCCACACTCCCATGGACGCGTCCTACGAGACCTATGCCACCGGCAACCAGGACAAGTGGGGCAATGACATCACCGACGAGAACGCCAAGATGGCCATGATGGCCTACAACCACAAGGTCACCGACGGCACCACCTGCCTCGAGTGCCATGTGCCCAACATCGGCCAGCAGATCAACGAGGGCATCCACTGGGTGACCGGATCTTACGAGGTCGAGGGCGTCAACAAGAAGGGTCAGACCATCCCCACCGAGCGCGACCTGGCCACCCTGGCTGAGGGCGTCGGCTATGAGGATGAGGAGCAGTTCTGCCTCAACGACAGCTGCCACCATGTGACCGATGACGGCACCGAGCTCAAGAACCGCGACGACCTGATCGCCGCTACCGCCGATCTGGCCGAGGTGCGCAACCCGCACAAGACCCAGCACGGCGACGTGGCCTGCTCCCAGTGCCACAAGGCTCATGCTCAGTCTGTCAACTATTGCACCCAGTGCCACAGCGACGCCCCCGTTCCTGAGGGTTGGCTGACCATGTCTGAGGCCAAGCAGCTGCACACCGTCGACGCCGAATAGCGCGATGGTCGGGCGAACGGCCTGATTCGAGCAAAACGGCGGGGTTTGCGCCCCGCCATGACGACACCGCATCCACCTCCGTACCGCAATAAGCGTATTTCCGGGGCGAAGATGTGAAACCTGAAAAGCCCGCCTTTTGGAGCGGGCTTTTCTTTTTATAATTTACGCTGCTGCTTTTGCGGCCATTTTACGTATGGGGCATATGTGCCCAGATGAAATACCTTAGGAGCGAACATGAACACGAAGACCAAGCGCAGGCTCGTCGTGGTCACGGGCGTTATCATCGTGGTGCTTGCGGTGGCGCTTGCCGTGATCGGCTCAAGCGGCGCTGCCAAGACCATCTCTGTAAGCGACGCCCTGGGCGGGGCCAATGGCGGCCAACGCGTCCAGGTTTCAGGCAACGTGGTGGACAACTCGTTTACCACCCAGGACAACGTGCTGACCTTTTCCATCTACGATCCCGAAGGCGACCAGTCTCAGACTCTGAATGTGCGCTATGAAGGCGCCGCTTCTTCGACCTTCGGCAACGGCGTGACCGCCATCTGCACGGGCACGCTGCAGGATTCCGGGTCGGACGGCGTTGTGTTGGTGGCAAGCGAATTGGTCACGAAGTGCCCGTCAAAGTACGAATCGGCCACCGATGCTCTCGCGGTATCGCGCCTGCTTGAGTACGGCGACGATATCGTGGACACCACGGTGAAGGTGACCGGCACGGTGGCCGAAGGCACGCTCACCGCGGCGGGACAGGGCGATGCGCGCTTCGTGGTGTGCGATGCCGAGGACTCCTCCGTGCAGGTTCCTGTCGATTTCGACGGCGCGCTGCCCGAGACGATTACCGATGGCACCTCGGTCGTGATCACGGGCTCGATTTCGGCCGATGGCTCCTTTGTTGCCACCGACGTCGCGCAGGAAGGATAGGCGGACTGCTCTTGCCCCGCCGACCCCGGCTCATCCGGGGTGTGCCGTCTGCGGGCGGCGATAGAGTAAGTTAAGAAAGGATTCCCCCTCCATGTCTACATTCGGATTGATCGGGCTGGTCGTCGCCTTCGCGGGCGTGGCCGTGTCGATCGTGTGCCTGCTTGCGGGCCAGATTCTGCGCCGCACCGGGCGCGCTGATACTGCGGAGACCCTCTCATGGGGCGGCTGCGTGGCGTCGTTGCTCTCGTTTTTGGCGCTCACCGTATGCTGCGGCATTCTGGTGTACTGTTTCCTCACGGGCGACATGTCTATCGAGTACGTGCTGGAGAATCACAGCAGCGCAGAGGGCGTTTTGGGCACGCTGTACCGCTTCAGCGGCCTGTGGGCCGGTCGTGAGGGCTCGCTTCTGTTCTGGGCGTGGCTCATCTCCGTGTTCAACGCGGTGGTTGCCGTGCGCGCCATGCGCAAGAACGACGCGATGGACTACATGGCGCTCTTCGTGTCGCAGCTCGTGCTGGCGGCGTTCGTGGGCGTGCTGCTGTTCTCCGAGGACAACATGCCCTTCATCACCACGCCCGATTACTACTTCGGCTCCGACGGCCAGCTGACCGCCGAGGCCTCGGTCTTGGGCATGAACTCGCTGCTCGAGCACTGGGCGCAGGCCATCCATCCGCCTACGCTGTTCATCGGCTACGCGGGCCTCACCATCCCGTTCGCCTACGCCATCGCGGCGCTCATCGTCAACGATGCGAGCGCCAAATGGGTGCGTCGTTCCAGCCGTTTCGCGATGTTCTCGTGGCTGTTCCTGGGTATCGGCATCGGCCTGGGCTCGGTGTGGGCCTACGTGGTGCTCGGCTGGGGCGGCTATTGGGGATGGGACCCCGTTGAGAACGCCAGCCTGCTTTCGTGGATGGTGGCGCTCGCTTTGGTGCACAGCCTGACCGTGTACCGTCAGCGCGGCGCGTTCAAGCGTTGGAGCATCATGTGCGCCTGCCTCGCATTCACCTTCGCCGTGGTCGGCACCTTCATCACGCGCTCCGGCATCGTGCAGTCGGTGCACGCCTTCGCGGGCGACCCCGTGTCGCTGTACCTGTTCGGCACGTTGATCGTGGCTTCGGTGCTCATGGGCATCGTGGGTCTGGTCATTCGCTGGAAGTCTTTCGGGCAGGGCGATGCCATCGAATCGCTCGCGTCCAAAGATGCCGCGTACTATTTCAACAACGTGATCATGATCGTGTTCACGCTGCTGCTTCTGTACCTGACGGTTTCAAGCGCGCTGCCGAGCTTCTTGCCCTTCGGTGGCCAGAGCCTCTCCGCCGGCACCTACAACGCCGTGGCGCGTCCGCTGGGCATCGTGTACTGCTTCATCATCGCGGTGTGTCCGCTGCTCGCTTGGGGCAAAACTGGTCGCCGCGCGTTCTTTAAGCAGGCCAAGATCCCCGCGATCTTCGCGCTCGTGCTGTTCATCGTGCTCATGGTGTACTTCGTGACCACGCTGTATCCGGCGTATGAGGCCACGCTTGCGGCGGGCGATTCCAACGCGCAGGGCTTGGCAAACGAGGGTCCCGTGTGGTACTACAACGGCCTTGCCGTGGTGGGCTTTGCGGTTGCGTCGCTGCTGTTCTTCAACACGCTGTTCATGATCGGCCGCGCCGTACGTGCTCGCTCCAAGAACACGGGCAAGAACCCGGTAGCTTCGTTCTTCACGCTGCTGGTTAAGAATTCCTCGCGCTTCGGCGGCTACATTGCCCACCTTGCCATGGCCATCATTTTGGTAGGCCTGATCGGCTCTTCGATGTATGTCACTGAAACCGTGCAGTACGTCAACTTCGACGAAGAGGCGAATACCGCCGATTCGTTCACGGTAGACGACTACGAGCTGCGCTATACCGACAGCTCCGTCGAAGAGATCAACAACGGCGAGGATTACCTCTACACCGTGCAGTTCGACGTGTACGATGTGAACAGCGGGGCGTATCTGGGCCATGTGGCGCCTTCGGTGCAGCTCGACGCTATGACGCAGCAGACCAAGCTCAACGCGAGCGTGCTCGGCAGCCCGCTTGAGGACCTGTTCGTGGTGTATCGCGGCGTGAGCGAAGACGGCCAGCTTTCGATGGACGTGCGCGTGAATCCTCTCATCAGCTTCACGTGGGTGGGATTCGGCCTGCTCATGGTGGGCACGGCCATTGCGCTTCTCGGCCGCCGCAAGGATGCGGTTGACGCGTCCGCGAAAAGCGCGCCGGCCGACAACAAGCCTGCTGGCGAAGACGTGGAGCCTGCCGTCAGCAAGGAGTAGCATATCTGTGGGCGGCGGATGGGCGTTGCCCACATTCGGCGGGGCGCGAGTCGTTGGGCTTGCGCCTCGCTTTCGCATACGTAGGGGATGGTGACGCGATTGACCAACGCGCTTGAAATAAAAAAGCTCACCAAGGTGTTTGGCGACCGCAAGGCGCTTGACAGGGTGACGTTTGACTTGCCGGAGGGGGCTTTTCTCTCCATCTTCGGGCCCAACGGCGCAGGCAAAACCACGCTTTTGCGCATTCTCTCTACGCTCTCGCGCCCCACGCAGGGTTCGGTGCGCGTGATGGGAATCGACGCCAAAGAGGAGCCTGACCAGGTACGCGGCCACATCGGCCTCATCTCGCACAACTCCATGCTCTATCCCGATCTTACCGCCATGGAGAACCTCATGTTCGTGGCGCGGCTCTACGGCGTGGTCAACCCCGAGGAGCGCGTGCGCGAGCTGCTGCGTTCGGTGGAGCTCGACCATCGCCGATTCGACCTTGTGCGCACGTTTTCGCGCGGCATGACGCAGCGCCTGTCCATTGCGCGCGCCCTCATGAACGATCCCCAGGTGGTGTTTCTCGACGAGCCATATGCGGGCCTCGACCCCCATGCGGTCGAGATTTTCGACGAGCTCATAGGGGGGCTGCGCGAAGGCCGCACCTTTGTCATGGTGAGCCACGATTTGCAAAAGGGCTTCGACACCTGCACTCATGCGCTCGTGCTGGCGCGCGGTCGCGTGGTGACGTTCGCGCCTAAGGAGGAGCTCGATTTCGAGGAGTTTCGCAACCTTTACCGTCAGACCGTTGGAATGGGGGTGGCGTAATGGCCGTAGAGTGCAAAAAGCCCTCCACCTGGGCGCATTACGTCGCGCTCCTCAAAAAGGACCTTTCCCAAGAGCTGCACACCAAGGACATGATCACCTCGATGGGCCTCTATGCGCTGCTCGTTCTGGTGGTGTACGGCGCCGCTCTTGCCCAGGCGGGAACCGAGCTCGACATCCAGCAGATGGCGGGGGGTCTTCTGTGGGCGGTCATCCTGTTCACGAGCCTGCTGGGCCTCAACCGTTCGTTCTCGCATGAGAAGGAGCAGGGCTGTCTGGAGGGTATGCTGCTTGTGCCCATGGATCGCTCGGTCATCTTCTTGGCCAAGGCCACGGCTAATCTGCTGTTCCTTGTGGTGGTGGAAGTGGTGTGCGTGCCCCTGTTCTTCTTCTTTTTCCTGGGGCAGGTAGGCGCGGCTCCTTCGTGGCCGATGATGCTCATCCCGCTTGCGGTGGGCACGATCGGCATCGCGGGTGTGGGCACCATGCTCTCGACCATCACCATCAACACGCGTGGAAAAGACGTGATGCTGGCGGTGATGTTCATTCCGCTGCTGTTCCCGCTTCTGTGGTCGTGCGTGGCGGCAACCACGTGCGCGATGTGCGCGCCGGAGGGCTGGATGAACACATTCGCTACCTCTCTTGCCATGGCGGGGGCGTATGACGTGGTGATGATTCTTGTTTCATGGGTGCTGTACGACTTCGTGATTAGCGCATGAGGCAAGACGACGCCACACGAACGTCGGCTCCATTTTGGGCCCAGGCCTGGTCTTGCGCGAAGCGTGCTTCTTGCGTTTGCCGGAGCAGCCTGAGCTGGGCCGCGGGACAGTGCTGCATCAGGCACGCTCTCTGCGCCCGTCGGATTAATCCGGAGGGGGGCGGCAAGAGGCGTTTGCTCGCTGCTCCTATCGAATCTGCAAGTTTTAAGAGAGAAGTTATAATAGGCTTACATACGAGAAAGGAAAGGAACGCGCACTATGGCTGATAAACCGGTCAAAGAGCCCGTAGTTGGCGGCGTGCTGGACAAGGCGGCGCCTGCGGTGCTCATCGTGGGCGCGCTGCTCGCGGTGGCGGGCTTCGTGCTCAACTTCACCGTCGCCGGCTTGGTGAACGGCGCGGAGGTAAGCGAGCCCGCTGTCATCAATGGCGTGGTGGTGGGCAACAAGCTGTTGCTGTCCCAGAAAATCTTCTACTGGCATATGCCGGTGGCGTTGGTGAGCTTCGTGGCCATCGCCTTCGCCGCGTACTATGCCATCAGGTTCCTCATGACCAAGCGCTCGTGCTTCGATACGCGCGCCCGCATCGCCATGGAGATCGGCTTGGTGTTCATCCTGTGCACCATGGTCACCGGCGAGATGTGGACCCGCTATGAGTGGGGCGTGTGGTGGACGTGGGAACCGCGTTTGACCACCTACTTCATTCTGATGCTACTGGTGATCGCGTATTTCATTCTGCGCAATGCGCTGGCCGATCCCGAGCGCCGCGCCACCTATGCGAGCGTGTTCGGCATTTTGATCTTCATCGACGTGCCCATCTGCTTCATGGTCACGCGCCTGATTCCGTCCAGCGTGCACCCGGTGGTGTTCCGCACCGATTCGGGGCTTTCGCCCGATATGCTGCTGCCGCTCTTGATTTCTCTGTTCGGCTTTTTGTGCATCGCTTTTGCACTGTATCGCCTGCGTTTGCGCGCGCAGGTCATGGAAGACAAACTCGCCCGCATTCAGGACGCATTGGAGGACTAACCTATGGATCCCATTCTTGCTGAAATCTATTCGACGGTGCTCACCGCCGCCCCGTTCGTGATTGCCGCTTATGCGCTGCTGTTCTTGATCCTGCTCGTGTATGTCGCTTTCATCCTCACTAAGCTCAAAACCACCGAGAAGAAAATCGATGCGCTGGCCGAGCACGTAGAGGAACTGCAGGCCAAATAGAGGCTGAAGCCTTCTTGCGATGCGTCGACATGGTGCGCCCCGTTCGAGATGGTCGAGCGGGGCGCTCTGCGTTTGTACCGGTGGATGTGTGCGGCCGCGTTTGTATCCTGTGTCCGATCGACTTGACTTCGATTTGCGCAAAACCGCGTAGTTATTCCTGGCGAAACAGAGATGTGGTATAACGCACATATGAAACCACAACGCCCGCATGCGCATGCTTCGCGGGCACCTTGGGGTTTCGATACGTCAATGCATAGCTTCACCCGATGATGCTAAGCGCGGCGAAGCGTGCGAGGCAAAGAGAGGAGATGCGTATGAGTGGCGACAGCTCCGGCAGCTATAGCAGCCCCGACAGCTACGGAGGATATTACAGCAGCGATACGGGCTATACGAGCCCGGATTACAGCTACGGCGGGTATTACAACGAGAACACGGGGTATACGAGCCACGACTACAGCTACGGCGGCTACTACAACTCGAACACCGGCTACAGCAGCCCGGATAGTTACGGTGGCTACTATAACTCGAACACCGGTTACAGCAGCCCGGATAGCTACGGTGGCTACTATTCTTCTGGGTCATCGGGCGGTAAGTAGACCGACGGCGGCGTGACATCATGGCGAATATCTTCTTAACCGACAGGTGCAACCTGCACTGCCCCTATTGCTTCGCAAACGAGTTCGTGAACGAGTCGTTCACCGAAATCGATTCCGAGGCATACCGCAAAGTCGTCGATTTCATACTGGACGGCGGTCGGAGAAACTCGTTCGGCCTCATCGGCGGCGAGCCCACAACGCACTCGCGGTTCCGCGACATTCTGTGTGACATCATCGGCGACGCGCGCATCAAAGGCGTCACGGTGTATACGAACGGCGTGCTCGTGGGGCGCTACCTCAACGAGCTTGCGCATCCCAAGTTTCACCTGCTGGTGAACTGCAACCATCCCGACCGCATGGGTCAGGCTCTATATGCGCGCATGGTGGAATCTCTCGATGCGGCGATTCGGGAACGCCATATGGGCGACCGCGTAACGCTGGGGTTCAACATCGATTCCCCGGAGTTCGACTACGGCTTTATCATCGAGCTGCTCGAACGCTACGGCTTTAAACGCCTGCGGTTTTCCATCACGGTGCCCAACCAGGAGGCACTGCGAGAATGCAGCCCTCTCGACTATTTCGCCACGTTCAAGCCGGCGCTTCTCGTGTTCTACAAAGACCTGCTGGCGCGCGGCATCACGCCCTATTACGATTGCAACAAGCTGCCTAGCTGCCTGATCGATGATGCCGATCTGGCGCAGTTCGAGGCGTATCGCACCGGGAGGCCCGAGCGCGATCTGCCCGCCTCGGCGCTGGAATCGCGCGCGGTTCATTGCCGTCCCGTAATCGACATCATGCCCGATTTGACGGCTGTTCGCTGCTTTGGCCTGTCGGACTGCACGAAGGTGCGCGTAGAGGATTTCGAGAACATCGAACAGCTCGAGCATTACTACCTGGTCAATATTGACGCCGTTGCCGCCCGATTGAGCCATTCGGCAGCCTGTGTGGATTGCGGGTTGGGCGAGCGCGGCGTGTGCACGGGCGGGTGCCTGGCATACAAGATTCATGACGTGCTCGAACTCAATCGAAGGGAAAAGGAGTACGCGCATGAACGCTTCGCCGGATAATGGCACGAAGGGCATCGGCGCACGTATGCCGATGCCCGACGGGGGCATTGAGGCGAAAGACACGGGGCAGAGGGCTGCGAAGAGCGGGAGCACCCGCGCGCGAAGCCACACGCCGCTCGTGTTCGAGAAGCTGTGCATACAGCGGCATGCACCGTGGCTCTATCGCGAGATGATGGATCCGAGCAATCGGTACCTGATTCTTCCCAATGTGCATATAAATACCGAAGTGGATTTTGAAGCGTGGCTCTTGAGTCAGTGTCGCGGCAACTACCTGGAGTTTTATGTGGTGCATGCGTCCGATACGGGTAAACCGGTGGGGTTTGTATATGCCTACGACTACCGGCCCGATGACGGGCACTGCCGCATCTGCGTGCATATTGCGCACGGCTATCGTTCGACGGGTGCGGGTGCGTTGGCGGCCGCTCATTTCATCGGTCTGCTGTTTCGCTCGTATCCGCTGCGCAAGGTGTATTCCGCCGTGTATGGGTTCAACACCGCAAGCCTTCAGGGCAATATGAAAGCGGGCTTCGTCGAAGAAGCCCGCTTGCCTGAGTACCGGTACTACGAAGGAAAATATTGGGATCTGGTGCTGTGCTCGATGTCGCGCGAAGCGTATCAGGGGCGGCTCGCTCGCTATGATGAGAGGTTCTTTCCGCGCGCTTAGCACAAGCTCTTCGAAACGGCTGGTTCGCGCATTCGAAGGTATTTTCGGCGTGTTTAGCTCGGATTAGAGGTGCTGCGAGTAAAAGACGGCGGTTTGCTGCAGTTTTCGAGGAATGCCCCGAGTACACCGCCGTTCGACTTCGCGTTTCCCCAGGTCACGACCTCGCGCCGATTGGGCTACTTTAGGAGGCGCACGAAAACTGCAGCAAACCGCCGTCTTTTTCATCCACACTTCGGTGGGTGCCATCAAGAAAGCCGAAAGCGGCCCGGTGATTGCCGGGCCGCTTTGCGTTTCTCGTATCGTGTTCGGCGCGCGGCCTAGAGAGGAAAGCGAACCTCGGGGTAGTAGCAGTTAAGCCCCAGCTTGCATGTGGCGGCGCGATCGGGCGGGAATTCCATTGCGTTCAGATACGCCTGCTCGCTTGGGGCCGTTTGCGCGATGTCGAGGTTACGCTGCACGAGCGCGATATCGTCCAGGAGCTCCTGCTCGTTGTCGGCGCGTCCTACGATCTTCACCGCCGCTATGCCCATATGAAGGAGACGGTAGATCGCGCAAAGCCCGCAGGCGCGTTTCATATGGAAGCTGCGGTAGAGTTCGTCGGTAAGCTCGCTGTTGTGGACGTCTGCGAACCCCTGTGCGTCTTTCGCTCTCACGAAACGACGCTCGCTCATGCGCAGCGTGCCGCAAAGCGCCCCATGGCCCGGCAGGTGACGGGTGAAGCAGTGCGAATCGCTGAACATGCAGCCGTCGCGCATCAGGAACGCCTCGAACTCCACGTCGGGGAACGCGGCCGTGAGCATGCCGATTTCGTCGAGCGACATCTCGCGAGGCACGATAATACGCTTGAACCCCGCATCGCGCAGTGTTCGGACCACATCTGCGTTGCAGGCATCGAGCATGGTGCTTGCAACGGGGGAGAGGCCCGCTTCGGCCACGATGCGCCCCAGGGCGCGCGTCGATACGATTACGCCGTCGGGCGCATTCGTGCCTCTTCGTTTGTGGCTGACGGCGGCATCGCCATTGCTCCGCTCCGCTTTGATCGCGCTCGCTTCGCTTGTCGCGGCAGCGTCTTTGCGATTCGCGCCGTCTCCTGCGACGTTCGTCATGCGAGCGTTCTCGCGCTGCGTATCGCCTTGTGCGCCGCCCGTCATGCCGTCTGCGGTGCCGGCGCATGCTTTGCCTTCTGCCAGGGTTTGGCACAGCTTTCTCAGGTATGTCAGCTGTTCGGCTTCGTAAAGCCCGGCGTTGAGCGTGACAAACGCTGAGCATTGTGCCGCGTGGATGCTGCGCGTCGCATCTGCGGCCTGCTTCTCGTCGATGGTATTCGCTCGCGATCCGAAGTCGGACATGCGATTGAGGTTGCAATAGGGGCCGAATCGGCGTGTCCAAGCAGCGCTGGCAAGCCCAAAGTAGAGCTCTCGGGCGCCTGCTTGATAGCGTGCTTCGATTGCGCCAGGCTCGAGCGAAGCGAGCGGTGCGAGAATTTTCATCGTGCGACCTCCTCGAAGCTGGGCTGCCAAACGATCCGTATCGAGCGGTCGGCGGGGAGCGCCCGTATCGCATCACGCAACGATGCACCGGCCGGCGCCATGATCGCTTTGCCTGCCTTGTAGAACCGAGCGCCTTCGTGCGTGCGGTACTCCATCATTGCGTGTCGGCATTCGAGGTGACAGGGAGCGGTCGCCGTGAAGGGAGATGCGGGGTTCGAATCATGTGCGAACTGGCATACGCGCATACGGCTGACCAGGGTGAACGGGTAGTGAAGGGCTATCGTGCAGCTCTTGGGAATCGAGGCATCTACATGGAGCCGTGTGAAGGCAAGGTCGGTTTCTATGCAGGAGAGCGTGCCGACCTCGTGCTCGAGGTCGAGGCTTGCGGCGCTTATGTGCGATGGCATGATGGCCTCCGGCGTGCGTGGGTCGCGTTGCTGCTTGAAGAAAAGTCGTCCAGCGACGATGCCCAATTCAGGCATGGTCGGGGGCGTGGTTTGGTGCGTGCGCGTTGGGATGTCTGCGGATGTCGCAAGTTTGACAGGCACGCCCGACTCCGTGAGCGCGTTGCGTCGAGAGGGCGGCAGGTCGCTCGCCGACGCGCCGTCGAGTGCGCCCGCCTCCGCGAGTGCGTCGCCTCGAGACGGGGCGCTTTCTGTCTCGGTGGCATTTCGTGTAATCGCCCAATTTTCGTGCGTTCCAATGGCGCGCGTGAGCGTACCGATGTCGTTCACGCATATTTCGTCAAGGGATTGTCCCAGGCTGCGTATGAGATGTCGCGCTTTGCGATAGACGGCTTCGCGCATGGATTCGAGAGGCGAGGGCATGACGAGCGTGAGGGCGATGCCGTTTGTGCTGCAGAATAGCCCCAGCTCAGAGGCATCTTTGTCGGGAATGCTGAGAAATGAGCGCTCACAGCAGTATGACCCGGCATAAATGCGCGATATCGTAGGAAGAGGCCTATCGCACGGGTGCTCGCGCAAGTCCATTTCTTCATGCGGGGTCTCGTTGTTGCCGTGTCGAGTCGCGGCATCTTCGCGTTGGCTCTCGGTGGCATCGCGCCGAGCTATACCGCCTTCGCGCTGGCTCTCGACGGAATCGCGCCAAGCTGCAGCTCCGCCGCACTGGCTCTCGGTGGCACTATGCCGAGCTATGGGGCCTTCGCACTGGCACCCGGCGACACCGCGCCGAGCTATAGGGTCTTCGCATTGGCTCTCGGTGACACCATGCCATTCTGCAGCTTTTTCGCATTGGCTTTCGACGCATTCGTGTTGGGTATTGAATGCTTCGCAACGAATCTCGCCGGCTTCGATGCGGCCCAGTTGCGAGCAGAGATGCCGTTCGGCGGATGCGACTAGTTCCGACACGTTGAGCTTTGCCGGTGCGACGTCGCAAAGGTTGAGGGCATAGGTTACCCGCGATAGTGCAACTGGACCTCTGCCGTCAATGGATTTCGCGTCTCGCATGTGCATCCCTTGCTCTCTAATATTGACCATCTCGCTCATGGACGTACGTAAAGCTGTACCCACCAACGATTAGGGCGCGCGTCCTTAGCCAGCGAACCTCGCCTCGTCCCATGCGAAATCCCTGTATCGGATCGCCGGGTAATCTTGCGCCTGGATGAACTCATTGTAGCCAACGTTGGAACAAGTGCATGATTTCGGCGGTTTTGCGCGAAACGCCGAAAACCTAAGCGCACGGAAAGCGGGTGCCGAAAACTCGGATGCGTAGGTTCTGCGTGTCCAATCGCGCGGCTTTTACGTGCGTCGTCGCTTTGCCAGCGAGAACCGGTGCGACTCTTCAATCCAAGCCATGAGCTCGTCATCTATGGCATCGGGCGTTTGCGCGAGCACGTGATGCGTCCAGCGATGAGGGTAGGGCTCCACGGCAACGGCGATGCGGGGCGATTCCTTGCGATATTCCAGCCCAAACGTCACCACCAGGCACTTCTCCGGCCAGCCTTTGCGCCGGCGGATGGGCAGCGACGCCCAGGTAAATCCATGCTTGTCAAAAAACGCGATTTGCGACTTCTGCACGCGCACGTCAACCTGTTCGCCGCATATTTCGTTGATGCGCTGTTCAAGGCGCTCGTATGTCGGAATCATCTCCGGCATCGTAGCGAAGAAACGCGCAAGATCATCTTTGTTTGCATACATGGCAGCCTTCTTTGATTACGTTTTATGGCCAGGCGTAATGCTTGGAGCAAAGTTCGAGACGCCGTTTGCGACCGATTGCCCATCTTCCGCAAACGAAACGATACGGAGGCGGTTCCGCCTGGCGCTACTCCCCGTGACTTGAGATGACGTGTTTTACGAAGTAGGCGAGCGCCACGATTACGGCGGCGGTGCTCAGGCCTATGAACAGCAAGTCGAGCGGTTCGGTGCCGTGGATCAGGCGGCCTAGGAAATACACGGCCATCACTACGCCGATTACGCCCACCAGCAGTTCTTTCAGGTCGTCGAGCGTATCGATTTTCAGCCATGCCGGCATGTCGATGTCGTGGTCGATGAACAGCGAGTACAGGCCGATGGACATGATGTATAGAACGACGGCAAGGAGGAAGAAGTCGGCGTATTCGATATAGTCCACCAGCATGTCCTGCATGCCTACATGCCCCTGCGCCACCTCGATGGTCACCTGTATCGTGGAGATAAGCGTGGAGATGGTGAGCGCGATGGCGGCGATGAAGAGGCCTACGCAAGGAATGGCGGTGATGAAGCGTGTTTGACCGGCAATGCGATGCGCACGTGCGGCATAGCGGCGCTCTTTGCGCGCCTCGGCCTTAGCAGCGGCGCAATCTTCGCATTCGGGTTCATGGATTTCGATTTTTGCCATGAGGGCTCCTTCGATGCACGAGGTTCTCTTCCTCATTGTACCCGATGGCGCTTGGGGTGTCGTGGCGTATTGGAATGCGGCGTTTGGGGTGCTGCGGTGGGCAGGGCTGAGAGGTCTGGGTGCTGCGCGAACGTGGCTTCGAAGCTTGGATGCTGCGGTGGGTAGGGCTGCGAAGCTTGGATGCTGCAATGAACGTGGTTGCGGCGTTTGGATGCTGCGGTGGGTAGGGCTGCGGGCTTGGGGTGCCGCTGCGAACGTGGCTGTGGTATGAGCCATTCCTGCCGCTAGTGGCGAACAAAGCGGCGGAAATCGCGGTAGCCTGGATTGCAAGTCAGGCGGGTAGGATCGAGGCGGGTTGTACCTGTGGCTCATTCTGTGTCGGGTGCCATTTTTCTCCACTTGTGAACTCTCAGTACATCTGATTCGCGAGAAAACGCCATTATTTTCGAGTTGTGAACTCCACATGCCTCAAATGGGATGCTATTACGTGCACGACTTGTGCCACGAAAGCGAAAAGGAGGTGGGAACCAGGATTCCTTTCAGCGTTTTCCCAGGTCAAATGTTATGAGGTATTCGCCATCCCCGATTTCAGTGGCTGGCTTTGGTGGCTGACTTGCGAATAAGCATGTACGCGGAGTTCATAAGTCGATAATAATGGCGTTTTTGCCGGATTTGCTTGTACGCTCGCAGAGGGGCATGCGCGAAGGAGGGGAATGAAGGGCTGTCCATTCCTCCAGGTTAAATCTAATCGTTCTCCTCGATGCTTTGGATGCTTTCCAGGCGGATGGCAACGAGCTGCGATTCGGCATGTCGGGATTCGTCGTTCGGCGTTGATTCGTCGCGCTTCGGGGATTGTTTGCCTTTCTTGAGCGGAGTGTCAAAAAGCGCCCATTCGTCATCGATGTCGATGAGCGTGCCCTTGAGTTGGGTGCCGTTTGCCGCGAGCGACGCATCGACCAGGTTGAGGCTCAATGTGCGACCTTTGCGCGATTCGAGCAGGGCGCGCATTTCTCCTGGTCGACCGCTTTCGCGATCGATGATTTTTCGGATATCCTTTTTGGTTGCCATCGTAGACCACAGGGCAACCACCATGGCGAAGGTTGCCAAGCTGAACACGTATCCGATGTCTTCCATGATTGTTTCTCCATTCGGTTGGTCGCTATCCCGCGGTGACGTGTTTCTTTGCCGCGGAGTTTGTAGTTGGGCGATTGCTGATGTCGCGCCCTTGGATGTATCCCCAGAAGTGTTCCTCTGCCGTGGGGTTTGTAGTTGGGCGATTGGGCGGTCAGGCGAGATTGCTCTCTTGGGATGTTTGCGCGATTCCGCTCGGCGGCGCATCAGACTCCACGATGACCGCTGTTATGTCGGCGAAGTCTATCAGCCGAATCACGCGTTTGCGTTTCGTTTTGGGACTGCCAAACATCGCAGTGTTCTGGTCACAGTTAACGCGCATCCATCCATCGCTTACGTCTAAGACGGTGGCGTGCTTAATGATGTCGTCGGCGACGCTATCGGCGAGCTCTAGGGTGGCAGTTTTCCCCACAAGTGATTTGAGAATGTGAAAATCGTGCTTGCGCTCACGTCGTTCGCGGGTGACGATTTCTACCTCGTCGCTCGCAAGATCGTCGAGTGAAACTCCATAGAGGCGCGCAAGCTCGGCAGCTTTATCCAGTGTGGGCGAGCCCTGACCGAGCTCCCAGTTGCTGATGGTCTGGCGCGTGACGCCAACGGTATCGGCCACTTCCTGCTGGCTCATGCCGCTGCGTTTGCGCAGGGCAAGCAGTTTATCTTGGATCATGGGCGCTCCTCTAGTCATACGAGACAGGTGGACGTAAACGATTCGGTGCCGCTATTGTCTCTTATGGTCCTCTGTAAACCCAGCAAATCCTTTTGGCAATTGCGCAAATCCTGACGGAGCGCCCGCAAACACTAACGAACCGGATGGCGGATGACGGTTTTAAGGTTTTCGGGCTTGGTGCGACGCGGGTCTCCCAAATAGATTTCATGGTGAAGGCGTATTGCTGGAGCGGCACCCTGCGCGTCAAGCGCCATCAAAGCTGCCGAGGCGTCAAAGGCGGCTGTTGCGAGGTGCCCCTCGGGTGATTCGCCGCCTTCCGTGAAGTCCGGCGCAAGGCCTTCGGATGCAATGAAAGCGGAGAGCTTGGCGATGGTTGCCGGCTCGTCGTCATAGGGCCCTTTGTGCATGATTTGAGCGCAGCGTCCTTCTGCAAAACGAACCAGATGCAGCTCGCCGCGATTCAGTGCGCAGGCGAGCTCTGGCTTTTTGGCGGCAAGCTGCTCGCAGATGCGCTTGAATACCTCTGGCGTTACGAAATCGGGTTGACGGATGAGCGAGACCCAGGAAAGTGCGTCTTTGTTAGCAATGGACGCGCCATCGAAGGCGCCTGCTCTTGCCCACCAGAGTCCTTCGAGCGGTGGAACAACGTAATCGAAATACCCCTCAGGTTGCCAGTCTCCCATCTTGGACATTTTCACGGAGTATGAAAACCCGTACAAAAGACCGAGCGCCTGCTGATATGCTCCGCCCTCTTCATTGGGGTTGCCCGTGCCAGCGACGGCCGCGAAGGTCATGGCGGGTACATCGATGAGCATCGGCTTCATTTTGGGCATGTACAGGTCGCGGTATTCCTTCTTGAAGTCGAATGCCATGGCGGCCTCCATTTCGCAAGTCGGTCCTAGTTGGGCGAGGATGTCTTACGTTCACTATATCATAATTAGAACGAATGTTCGAGTATAATAATGCTATCGTGGGACGGGTTGGGGCGAGGGAACATGGGACGCTCCAAGACGTTCAAACGCAGCGTTTCGGCAAACAAAAAGGATTCAAAGGAGGTCAAGAAGGTTTTATAAAAGTAAAGATAACCCAATACAAAGCAAAGATGTTCGATAAAAGTCGAAGAAAGGTGCTATGTCGCACGTTATGATTCGAGGTCGATTCCTCGCTACGAGATTGGGGGTATCTAGGCTTACTGTGGAGGCTGGCGGAAAACAATCGACGATGATACTCTGGCAAATAATGGACAGAATACGAAAGAGCTCGAGTTTTGCATCTATTTATAAGAAGCGCCTTTTGGAGGCAGGCGTAATCGGGGAGCCAAGAAGAGGGGAATTCAATTCGTCCTTCCGGCGTTCGGGGATAATGTGCGCAGAATGGAAGAAGACGAACCCGATTGTTATCTGCTGTAGCTTTGCGCTATTAGGAGGGGCTTACGAATGAAATCCACCACCAAACAAGCCATTAAGCAAATTCTTGGCATGGTGAAGATGGCCTTCAAATACAACAACGAGCTTCCGAATTCTAAGACGGGGGCCTCGCGGATTGAATATCGGTTGCCCTTTGAGGGGGCGTGGACGGTATTCAACGGCGGCATCGACGAGGAGACCTCCCATTCGTGGGATGTGTGGACGCAGCGCTATGCGTATGATTTCGTGATAACCGATGCCCAGGGCTCAACATATTCAGGCGAAGTGCAAGATATGCAATCATATTATTGTTATGGCAAGTACGTGTTGGCGCCGGCGAGTGGCGTTGTGGTAGAAGCGCGTGATTGCGATCCCGACACGCCTCCCGCGTTGGATGGGCGGGTCGATTGCGCAGGCGACGATATACGCGGCAATTATGTGCTCATCCGTCATTCGGATAGCGAGTATTCGTGTCTCGCGCATCTTGCGCCAGGAAGCGTCGCCGTGCGCCCGAGTGACTGCGTTGAATGCGGCCAGCGCATTGGATGCTGCGGGAGTTCGGGCAATAGCTCGGAACCCCACCTTCATTTTCACGTACAGGCGGGGAAGAGCTTCTATTCGTCTCCGGGCGTGCCCATTCGTTTTTCCGAAGTTCTCGCCGAGCCGGTTGCTTCCTATGAAAAAATCGACTCTCGACCGCAGCCAAGCAACCCTCTTGCGGATTTTCCGCCCTACCTGACGCGTGGGCTAAGAGTGAGCAACTGCGACTGAGGTTGACTCACTTCCAGCGCTTGAGCGTGGGCAGCACCGCCCCCAAAAGCGATGCGGACTCATCGACGCTCCAGCCCATGGCCTCGGCCATGCGGGGAGCGCACTCCTCGATCATTTCGTCCATTGTTGTCTCGTAGGTCCAGTGACCGTTTTCGTAGCACCAGCGACAGAAATCGGGGTTTTCGGTGCCGTCGGCCTCGTGTGCGGTTTGCCCCGGTTCGGTGAACATCATGCCGCAGCTTTGGCAGTAGTGCTCGGGCATTTCCAGGAGTTGCGTGATGGGCACATCCAGCGTGACCGCGATGAGCTTGGTCATGTCGATGCCGGGCGTCGTTTCTCCGGTTTCCCATCGGCTGACCGCTTGGCGAGTGATGAAGAGTTTGCGGGCGAGATCTTCCTGGGTGAGCCCGCGTTCGCGGCGCAGTTTGGGGAGCACGTCTTTGATGGCCATGGGGATTCCTTTCCGGGCAATGCGGATGAAGCGGGTACGCGGCTATTCTAGCCGCCGCGCGGAATCTCAGTCGAGCAACGGTTTGTTGCGAGGCGGGACGATGACGTCGTAGCGCACGGCCTTTCCCGCAAGGGAGTAGCTGGGCTTCATGTCGGCAAGATGGGGGCCTTTGGGCGGCCGCTTGATGACGATTTTGCGCGGGTTGGCATCAAGCGCGGCGCGAAGCATGGCGTCGGGATTGTCGCAGGGCTGCTCTAGGCGGTGCAGCAGCTGGAATTTCTTCTTCACCGCTGCGCTTTTCGTGCGTGCGGGAAACATTGGGTCAAGATACACCACGTCGGGGTGCGTTTGTGCCCCCATGGCGGCCAGCGCCGCCACGCTGTCTCCTTCGACAAATTGCATACGTTCAACTGCTCCGGCAAGTTCGGGCGCTGCTGCGGCGCGGTGCAAAGCATCGCGAAGGAGCGCGGCGATTACGGGGTTACGCTCAAACAGCAGCACGCGAAACCCGGCGGCGGCCAAAAGCAGCGAGTCCTGCCCGAAGCCCGCAGTGGCGTCTACGGCTAGGGGCTCTCCGGCGCCTTTGATTTTGGCAGCGCGAACGAGCAGCTCCTGCTGAAGACGCCCCTGCTTGATGCGGGGAATCATCTCGCAGAAATCGGCGCGCAGGGTCATGCCGTCGCCCGCAAGCGTCAGCCCCTCATCGGTTTCCAGCAGCTCCAGACCATCGGGGAGCGCCGGATATGCGACGGGGGCCGATTGGCAGCGGGCGTTCTCGTTGTGGTTGCTCATGCCTTCGTTGATCATCAGTTCTCCCGGTGGAACGCTATCGCTCCACGGCGATCTGGCAGCTTGCCATGGTGGTAAGCGCCGCTTCGTGTGCTTTTGGCGTCACGCCCGCACAGCAGCGCGCATCCACGCTGATGGGAACCTCGGGCATAAAGCCCTTGAGCATAAGCGCGTTCGACACAACGCAGATGTCGGTGCACAGCCCCACGAGCTCGATGCTCTCGATGGGCTCCTGCTCGTTCTCGCGTGCCAGATCTTGCGCCAGCTCCATCGACCCGAACGTCGCCTTTCGGTAGGCGGGCAGGTCGCGTTCGGCGCGGATGGCTTCCAGCGCATCGGCGAGCTGCCATCCGCGCGTTCCCTCGATGCAATGCTCAACCGGCAGATTGCGACCCTCCTGCGTTTGCAGATAGTCGGGCCGGTGCGTGTCCAGCGTGAACACCACGCGTCCTGGGAACTCGCGCACCTTGCGCACCACGTTCTCCACGATGGCCTGCGCCTCGGGCGTGCCCAGCGCTCCGTCTATGAAATCGTTCTGCATGTCTACTACGACGAGATAAGAGTTCTCCATGGTCTTCCGTTTCCGATCGTTGGCGGTTTGGCAAAAGGCTTGCGACCTATTGTGCACGCGGCGTGCGGCGCGGGGGCTCTGAAATCGGCATTATCCGCGGAGCGATGCGGGCTCTACGGTTTCCGGCGACGTGCAAGGTGCGGCAAGAGTTCTCGAGGGGAACAAAAGACCGGCGGCAATCCGGAGAGGCGGCGCAATTAGGGGAATTCGCCATCATGTTCTTGCCCGAGCGAAAAAACGGGACGCCAGCGGTGTGGCATCCCGTTAAAGGAGGGACAAGTGTCGTCAGATGCAGAAAAGTGTGTTGGGCTTCGCGAGAAGCGTGCTTACAGGTTTGCTACCTGTTTGCCGCACAACATGCCGAAGGTTACGCAACGTCCCGCGTTAAGGCCAGCGGCCAAGTTCGGATAGGTGCCGTTGTAGTAGTTGCCTGAATCGTTGCCGATGACGTACAGTCCCTCAATTGGCTGGTTTTCGGCGTTAAGCGCCTGGAACTTCGTATTGATTTTGATACCGTCGAGCGTGCACAGAACCATACCGGAGAGTTTGCACCCGTAGTACGGGGGATTGCGCAGCTCGGACAGTCGCCAGGCCTCCTTGCCGTACTGAGTGTCTTCCCGAGCGTCATAGAGAGCGTTGTAATTCTCAACGGTTTGCAGGAATGTCTCCTTGTTGATACCGAACGCGTCGGCAATCTCCTCGAGTGTATCGGCTTTGATGATCAGGCCACTCTCCACCATCTCGTCGATGATCGCGGCAGTTCCATCCACGCCTTCGGGGTCCATCTGGTTGGTACCTTCGCGCTTGATTAGCGTCGAACAGCCGATGGTGCGGAAGCGGTCGATATCCTCGGGCCAATTGGAATCCCAGATGTTGAACCAGGCGCGCTGCGAGCTCTTCTGTGCAAGGGCATGGGGCAAAAAGTCGTACGGCGAGGACTCGTTGGTGATGCGCTCGCCCTCGATGTCCACCTTGAGGAAGGGCTGCGTCGCCATGTGGAAGTACGCGAAATCCATGTCGAAGGGACTACCGGGCAGCTGGTCGGGACGCATGAGGCCGCGGTCGAAGATCATGCAAGTGGGGTTGACGTCCTTGACGGCGCCCGCCCACAGGCATGCCTTGATGCCCGTGCCCTGGGCGTTGAAGTTGGCGAAGGGGACCACGCCGCACAGGCTCTTGGCGGAATCGGCCTGCAGCGCCATGAACATGTCGGCGTTGTTGGCGTAGCCGCCGGTCGCCACGATGACGCCCTTGGAGGCGTTGATGCGGATGTATTCGCCATCGGCGTTGGATGCGTAGGCGCCAACCACCTTATCGCCGTCCTTGATCAGGCACTCGAGGCCGGTCTGGTACCTGAGCTCGGCACCGTCCTGGGCGAGGAAGTTGCCCTCGATGAGTTTGTAGGTCACGCCCTCGGCGCTCGCCTCGTCCTTGCCTGCCTTGCCGTTGTCGAGCATGGCGCCATGCCCGGTGGGCCAGCACTTATAGCGGGTCTCATGAGGCGGCATGAGCCACTCGAGGTCGATCTTGCACTGATCCACGCCGTCACACAGCTCGCAGTACCAGTCAACAGCTTCGGCGGAATTGTCGGCCCACAGGCGATGCAGGTCGAACGAAGAGTTATTCAGCGAATAGTGCACCAGGTCGTTGCAGATTTCCAGGGGGTCGATGTCAATGCCGGCCTCCTTCTGCTTCTTGGAGCCCACGGCGCCGATGGCGGATCCGCGCAGACCAGTGCCCACCTCGTATTTCTCGATGAGAAGGGTTTTGGCGCCTTCCATGGCGGCGAAGTTGGCCGCTACCAAGCCGGAGCATCCGGCGCCAACCACCAACACCTCGGTGTCGACGGTTTCGACGCAGTCCTCGTCGGTGATAGCAGGCGCCTCACCCAGCCATGCGGGGGTGTCGCTCGTGGCGGCGGTTGCTTCGGTCGTACCCTCCGCAGGGGCGTCGCTCGTTTCCTCGGAGTTCGAGCTGGTCGAGGGCGAGCAGCCTGCCAATCCCATGGTGGCTGCAGCGCCTGCGACAAGCGCTCCTGTGAGGAAGTTGCGACGAGTCAGTTCGGTCTTGCTCATCCTTGTCTCCTTTCATTGCGAAAGGCGTCTCCCTCGCGTCTTTCGCATAGTCCCCGGATGTCGTCCGGCGGGGTTTCGCCCTCACCGGTATCGACTCCACTACTGTGCGTCTTTTTGCGCGCATGCGCCATCGTGTTAACACGTGAATTCTCGTTTTGCCAGGTCAAAAGCATCCCCTGTTTCACGTGAGTTGCTTATGGGGATGTATCAAACTAGAATGGCGCTGCAGAGGGGTTATGCGGTCGGAGGGAAATATGCTTGCTTGGGTTCGTTCGCTCGATTCGTTTCTGGAAAGGGCGAGGATTAGGTATTTCGGCCTTGGCCTACTGCTTGCCTGGGTATATTGCTCCTGGTTTTCTCATGGCATCTTTTCGGCCGATAATTCTGTGGCAGCCTTCACTACGCTGCGTACTTCGCTTTTGTTTTCGGCGGTGGGTTTGCTGGCGATTGTGTTTCGTCCACATAAAGAGATTCCGCTGAAGCCTCAATCTGTCTTTGCGTCTGCCGTGGTTGTTTCGGCGGCGACTCTTCTGTTCTTCATCGTTCCGTCGGGGCCGCTGCTTTTAGCGGTCAGCGCGATGGGCGGATTGGCTTCGGCATTGCTATGGGTCGCTTGGGGTGAGCTATTTTGTCGCATCGATCAGGAGACGGCAGAGTCATGCATTCCTTCGTCACTCGCGGTCTTCGTGCTCGCGGCATTGGTGGTGTACCTCTTGCCTTCGCCCGTATCGGGAGTGGTGTCGGCTCTGCTGCCGCTTGTTTCATGCATGATGCTCTTGCTTGGTGAAAACGCTCAACAAGAGGAATATGTGTTCCCCACGCCAAAGGAGCCATTCTCGCGTGTTGTCCTTCCTCTTTCCCGACTTGCGCTCTGCTCTATGGCGTGCAGCATCGCGACGGGTTTTGTGGTCACGGGGTTTCCTATGATGCAATTCACGGTGGAAGTGCAGGATTTCATCGTGTTCTATATCGCCGGAGGAATTTTGACGGGAGCTATCGCCATATTCGCTATTGCCCATACCAGGAGGATGAATTTCTCGTTTCTCTATGAGTGGGCGATTCCGCTTATCGTGTTTTCCTTATCGTTTTGCGCGTTGAGGACTCCGCTCTCCAACATGTGCGCGGCGGTTCTTGCCTGTTCGGCGGCGCTATGCGTCGAAGTGCTGTTCTATGCGATTTTCGCCCGCATCACTGCGCACAGGCTCTGCTTGCCAAGTGAGACATTCGGCATCTTTAGGGCGGTGGTCCAGCTGGGCTTTCTGCTGGGAGGTTTGCTGAATGCCTGGGCGACGCGGTCTGGTGCGGACGTGGTTGCTGTCTGTCTCTTCCTGATTTGTGCCTGTGTGGTTATGCTTCCGCTGTTCCTGCATTTGCAGGGGAGGTTCGACGAATTTAAGGGCGGAGGCGAATTCGCCGTCGACGGAGCTGCCATCGGCGACCAGGAGGAGACATCGGCGTACGGGCGTCAGGACGCTATGGACGAAATAGCCAAGGAATTCAAGCTTTCGGCACGCGAGGCTGAGGTGTTGCAGTATTTGGGTAGGGGCAGGTCGGTTCCCTATATGCGAGAAGCCATGATGATTTCCAAGAGCACTATCGAGACCCATATCAAGCACATTTATGCCAAGACCAATGTGCATTCCAAACAGGAGTTGTTGGATTTAATCGAGGCGCGCCTCGAGGAACACGCTCAGTGAGATGTCGGACGTTAGGGTTGGGCGCGTTCGAAATCGACATGATGTTGAGGGCCGAGCATGATGCTCGGCCCTTTGTGCTTCACGGGTCCAGAGAAGGCTACTTTCGGGAAGATGTGCGTTTGAGTGCGGCGATTGCGATGACTATTCCGGCGACAAGTGTGACGATAGCGGAGAATGTGACGAGAGGCGCTGCAAGGTCGTTCGTCGCGGCAATGGTTTTGTCGTTCGATGCGGCGTTATCCGTGCCGTTCGATTCATGGGAGGGGTTGCCAGGGTCTTCGGGCCGTTCGGGGTTGTCGGGCGTGTCGGGATCATCAGGTTGATCAGGGTCGCTTGGCTGGTTGGGATTGTCCGGCGTGTCCGGATTATCTGGTTCTCCTGGATTGTCGGGCACGTCGGGGTTGTTGTCGTCCCCGGGGTCTTCGGGGTTGTCCGGGTTATCAGGCTCGCCGGGGTCGTCTGGAACATCGGGCTCATCCTTCGGCGCGTAGGCGAGTTCCAGGACGCCGTTGTTGCCCAGGCGCGCGCGGAGGAGCGGCTTGCCCAAAGCGGTGTAATCGCTCAAAGAAAGCTGCTTGGTGAACGGGGCGGATTCGGTTGCGTTGGGGTTCTTGGTATAGTCCTCCACGAGCGTCGACAAACCGAACTTCGGCGTATGGGCGAGCGCGCAGTATTGCCCGGAATCGTCAGGTGCGAAATACTGCGAAATCTCATCCGCGTTGGCGCCTATCGTATAGGGGACGTAGGCTGTTGACTCGTGCGCGGGCGCCGAAGAATCGGGCGTGAGCCCCGAGGTTTCGAAATACGTATCCTCGTAATAGTAGGTGGAATTTGCCTGGGGCGTCGATGTGAGCGGTTCGAGCTGATCGGCCGTGGGTTGCGCGCCTTCCGCAACTGTCTGTCCTGGTTTGAGCTGGAATAACGGCGTATCACGTAGGAACGAATAGTAGCCATTCGTGCTTGCCGTGATGGTCGACATGACGGATTCGGGCGTTATCCCCTCCGCCCCGCCGCCCTTGAACGCAGCTTCGTAGAGACGCAGTTCGCCCGATTCGTCGACCGCTTCGTCTCCTAATGCGGCCTTGATTTCATCGGGGGCGACCTCCTCGCCCGCCATGACGCGTTGCGCAATCTGGGCGGCGTCTTCGCGCGGGCCTACTTCGAACACGAGCCTTATGGGGGAAAGCTGTGCCGCGTCATCGCTCAGCTCCATGGCCGCACTGCCGTCGGTGCGCTGCGTGATGTAGCACTTCAGCGCCGGGATGCTCTGTGCAGGAATGGAAAGCAAAAGCTCCTGGTTTCCTGTTTTCAGATTCGTTTCAACCATGACCACGAAGTCATAGAGCGGCACATCGGCGCCGGTGTATTGGTTCTCCAGGTTGCCGATGTAGAAGTACGTCTGGCATACGGCGGTCGCTCCTGCGGATTGCGCTGCCTCGATTTTCGTGCGGGCGTCGTCGTCGGCCTTCTCGCGCCAATGGCCCGATTCGACGGCGGAAAGCTCAGCCTTCGAAGCGAATGTGTACCCTTGAGAATCGCTGGGCACCATGGCGTGGTCGTCGTCCACGTACCAAGCGGCGAAGTTCGAGAAATCGGTCTTGTTCGAATAGGCGATCTGTCCGTCGGTGAACGCGTCGTAGAGCAGGTTGTATGCGCCCCATCCCAGGCTGTAGCGGGAGTTGAGCGAATACATGAGGTATTGAACCTCGTGGTATGCTTCGATGCCCCACGGGTCTGCGAAGCTTGTCGCCACGGCGGCGGCAGCAAGGGACCCGTCCAGGAGGCGTCCCTGGAACTCGATGCCGCTCACGCGCTTCACGTCCATGTACGGGCCCAGGTTGTCCTGGATGTGGAATCGCTCGGCCGGGTCGATGCTTGCGGAGGGCGAGAAATTCACCGGCGAGTTGTATTCGATGTCCAGCATGCGGTCGACCGCGGCGTTGAACGAGTCGGGGAGGGCTCCCGCGTCCGTCGCGGCGAAGTATTCGGTGGCGCCGTGAAACGCGTAATCGTTGTCGGGACTGAGCAGGCTTTTCATTGGGTTAGGGAACGTGATGTCACGCGTCTGCAGGTCGCCTTTGCCGGCGGAATACAGCGAGAGCGTGACGGAGGCTTCGCCCGCTTCAGCCGCCTGGGCGTAGGCGGCGCGCGCCTCGCTGATGTTGTCGCACAGGTTGGTTCCCAGCGCTTCTCCCGTACCTTCGATTTCGTCGTTCGCCTGCTCCTGGGCTGTTTGGAGCACGTATTGTCCCATCGCCTGGGCGTCAAGGCCCACTGTGTAGAGGCTCAGAGAGGCATCGGATGCCGCGTACGTCTGGTTCACTCGGTTGATTTCGTACTGCATCGTGAGCAGCGTGGCAAGCGCCACGTCGGTGCCGTATCCGATGTTGTGCCCGGTGGGAAGCGACCCCAGAAAACCGCCGTCACCCTGCGCCTCGCCCTTGTAGACGGGCGGCTCTGCGATGTTCACGTTGGCTGCCGTGGCGACCTCGGTGCCCATCACTACGAGTTCGGGCGCGCGCGGGTTGTCGGCCGTGGCCTGGGTTCCGGCGTCAGAAAGCGTGTCGCCTGCGAGTGCGATGGCACGCTGAAGGTATGCGTAGCCGCCGAACTTGCCGTCTGTCGTTGCCGTGTCCGACGTGTCGGGCGTTGCGACGATGTGGAACCCGGGCTTTCCTCCCACCGATTTCGAGAACGTGATGTAGTCGCCCGCATCGTTCGGTGTGTAGGTGTCCAACGGCATGAGCACGGTGGCGTCGATGGAATAGCCGATCACGGCGATGCGCGTGGGCTCAGCGGGCCCCATGTCGTCGGAGTTCTCATCCATGAGTCGGCCGATTGCCTCATTGAGGGCGGTAGCAAGGTATTCGCCATAGGGCTTGCCGTTGTAGGTGTAGGAGCCGAGCGTCGAATTGAGGCTTATCACGAACACCACGTCGTGCGGCGCCGTTTGTTCGGTGCGTATGGCGGCGGCGGATGAGATGACGGAGAGCCCCACGAGGAAGTCAAGATCGGGGTCGGCGAGCGTTGGGGTCTACGATGCCCGCTGCCTGGGCATCGGCGGATGTGGCGTAGACCGATTTGTCTACCCAGATGCGTCCGACGTCCTGCGTGGACACGCGGAATCCGTCTTCGCTTGCGGGGTCGCTGAACATGTTCTTCCAGGTCGCTGAAGTGTCGGGGTCGGCGATTTTGGACAGATGGGGCGCGGCGGCTGAGGACGACGCATCGGTCGCCGGAGGGGTTTCGCTCTCGTTGGATGAGTCGATGGCGCTTTCGGATGATGAGTTTGCGGCGTCTGGTTCGGGTGCCGCAAACGCCGGAAGAGCGGCGAGCGGCGACAATGGCAGCAACGCGAACGTCATCGCCATAATCGCCAGAAAGATGCCTGGCATGCTGTTGGGCCTGTTGGCGCAGTGACGTTTGGCGTCCAAGGAAATGCGCTTCATGATGCCTCGATTCCGGGCGGCCGCTTACTTTTCGGAAATACATCTAGGCGCGCCCTGTAATCGAATAAGCGTAGGTCACGACCTCGGGTTTTCGGCAAGAGCGAAATGGTCCTGCGAGGGCGGCGCGCATTGCGGTATGGTGAGCGCTTAGGTCCTTTGCTCGCTTGGTGCGTTCCGCGCAAAACGATTCTTGATGCGCGGCATTACTCCCGGGCGTGTGATTTCACCGATTTCGCCAAGCATGGCTGCCTCATCGCGGCGGCGCAGCGCTAGTATCGCTATTCATGGAATCCAAGGAGAACATCGCGAAACACGAAGCAGCGGAGCACGCACCTGAGCCTTCGCGCTCCAAGCCAACGCCGCTGTTCGTGAGCTACGCCGTACAACTGGTGGTCCGATTCGCGCTTCTTTGCGCCGCTGTGTATCTGTTCGTCACGGATCGCGAAGCGCTCAGCCCGTCGCGCACGTTCGGGCTGCCGGGCGGGTTCAACTTCATCGATCTCGTGTCCATCGCGTTGGCGGCGGACTTCCTGACCAAGTTTTTCGTGCGTGCGCCCATTTCCTCGGGAAGCCTCAAGCAGTATCGCATGTACCACATTCCCACGGCGATTACGTTCAAAGGTGGGCGCGAAGGCCTGCAAGCTCAGTTTCAATACATCGCTGACCTGGGTAAACGCTTAGCGGAAGAGGGCAGGACCGCATTGTCCGAGACGCTCGCGGCACTTGCCGAACGCGGCGGGTCTATCGTCTCGTTCGCACGCAGGCTGCTCAACAACGTGGACTTTCTGAACGTGTTTTCGTTCGACGAAAAAGACCTGGCAGTGGATAAATCGCTACGCGCCGTGCTTTATCGTGACCGCACGCGTGAAATCGTGCCGGTTATCGTGTTCTGGATTGCCCTCAATGTGATTGGGGCGGTCACGCTGCATCACTTTGGCGTGCTTAACGAGCGCACGGCGATTCTGTGGTCGCTGATTTACTTCGTGTTCGACATGATTTGCGTGGTGTTCTGGTGCCCGCTGCAGCTGTTCCTCATGCGCAACCGCTGCTGCACTACCTGCCAGATTTTCAATTGGGACGCCATCATGGTGGCCACGCCGCTCGTGTTCGTAGGCGGTTGGTTCGGATGGCTGCTGATTGCGATGGCGCTGGTCATCCTCGTGCGGTGGGAGCTTGCCGCCATTCGCCACCCCGAGCGTTTCGACGAGCGCACCAATGCGCGTCTTACGTGCGCCCAGTGCGAGGACAAGCTGTGCTATCTGCGTAAGCCGCTGGCAGCCAAGGTACCCCGCGCCGACCTGCGCGAACTCTTGGCCGCCGATGAGGATAGGGAACGGTAGCGCGCCGCCTTCGCCGTCGAGGGGGCTACTTCGCATCAGCGCTTCGGAGCACCTTTTCCATCGGGCGGCCTTTGGCAAGTTCGTCCACGAGTTTGTCCAGGATGCGGATGTCGCGCATGAGAGGGTTCTCGATTTCCTCTACGCGTACGCCGCAGACTGCGCCGGTCACCAGGCTGCGGCGTGGATTCATGCAGGGAGCCCGTTCGAAAAACTCCCGATACGTGGCATCTGACTGCGCAAGCTCATCGATGGCTTGCGCGTCGTAGCCTGTGAGCCACGCGGTCACTTCGTCCACCTCGGCCTTCGTTCTTCCCTTGCGTTCCGCTTTGGCAACGAGCAGGGGATAGACCTTGGCGAACTTCATCGAGAAGACCTTTTCTTCAGATGCCATAGTTGCCGCCCTTCTTTTGACTATTTACCTTGCACCATGGAGAGCGATATCTTGCCGCGATCGCGGTCGATGCCGATTATCCATACGGTTACGGTGTCGCCCACGCTCACCACTTCGCTGGGATGCTTGATGAAGCGCTCGGCCATTTTAGACACGTGTACCAGCCCGTCCTGCTTCACGCCGACATCCACGAACGCGCCGAAGTCTACCACGTTGCGCACGGTGCCGGTGAGCTCCATGCCTTCGCGCAGGTCGTCGAGGCTTTTGACCGAACGGCTGAACACCACCTCCGGAGCATCGTCGCGCGGATCGCGCCCGGGTTTTTCCAGCTCGGCAATGATGTCGCGCAGGGTGGGCGCGCCGCATTCCAGCTGAGCCGCCATCGCCTCCACCTTGCCCACGCGCTCGGCCACGTGGGGAATGCCGCCCTGGGCGAGCGCAGATGGCTTGAGCCCAAGACGTTCCAGCAGGCGTTTTGCCACGTCGTAGCTTTCGGGATGCACGCTTGTGGCATCGAGCGGGTTGGCGCCGCCCCCGATGCGCAGAAAGCCTGCGCAGTTGGTGAAGGCCTTGGGCCCCAGCTTGGGAACCTTCTTGAGCTGAGCGCGGCTGGTAAAGGGGCCGTGCTCTTCGCGGTAGGTCACGATGTTTCGCGCGACGGTGGGAGTGATGCCCGACACGTAGCCGAGCAGGCTGGCGCTCGCGGTGTTCAGGTCGACGCCCACGCTGTTCACGGCGTCTTCCACAACCACGCCCAATGCACGGCCCAGCTCGGTCTGGTCGAGATCGTGCTGGTACTGGCCGACGCCGATGGAGGCGGGTGGAATCTTCACCAGCTCCGAGAGGGGGTCTTGGAGACGGCGGCCCAGACTCATGGCGCCGCGCGTGGTCACGTCCAGATCGGGGTATTCCTCGCTTGCGAGCTTAGAGGCCGAGTACACCGAGGCTCCGGCTTCGTTCACGATGGTGTACCGCACGTCGGGCGCGCTCTCGGCGATGAAGTCGGACACCACCTCCTCCGTCTCGCGGCTGGCGGTGCCGTTTCCGATGACGATGGTGTTGATGCGGTGTTTACGTACGAGTGCGGCCAGCGTGCGCTTGGTGCCCGCGGCATCGGAGCGCGGCGGGGTGGGGTAGACGGTGGTGTAGTCAAGCAGCTTGCCGGTTTCGTCCAGCACCGCCACTTTGCAGCCCGTGCGGTACCCGGGGTCGAGGGCGATTATGCGGGCGCCGCGCACGGGGCGCTGCAAAAGGAGGCTCTTGGTGTTTTTGGCGAACACGGCGATGGCGTCTTCCTGGGCGCGTCGGGTGAGTTCGGCGCGAAGCTCGCGTTCGAGCGAGGGCGCCATCAGGCGCTTGTAGCCGTCGGATACGGCGGCGTCCAGGGCGTCTGCGAAGATTCCATGGCGGCGCGGCATGCGACGAGAGAGGCGTGCGATGGCGGCGTCCTGGTCAACCCGCACGTGTACGCGCAGCTTGCCCTCCTTCTCGCCGCGGTTGATGGCCAGCACGCGATGGTTGGGGATGCGGCGCGTGGGCTCGGAAAAGTCGTAGTAGGAGTCGTAGACCGTTTTTTCGGAGGAGTCGGTAGCCTCCACGTCGAGGCTGGCTGTCTTGTGGGTGAATGCTCGCAGGTCGGCGGTGTTTTCGGGGTCTTCGGCCACCACTTCCGCCACGATGTCTTGGGCGCCCTGGAGGGCCGCTTCGGGCGTGGCGTAGCCTGCATCGGCGTTTACGTAGCGGGCTGCCATGGCAAGCGGATCGCCTTTTGCGGTGGACTGCAGGAGAATGAGATTGGCCAAGGGCTCAAGACCGGCGTCGCGCGCCTTAGATGCGCGGGTGGCACGCTTCTTCTTATAGGGTTTATACAGGTCTTCCACGCGTTGCATGACCGTGGCGTCTTCGATGGCGGCGCGCAGATCGGGCGTGAGCTTGCCCTGCTCCTCGATGGCGCGGATGACCTCTTCTTTGCGGGCTTCCAGGTTGCGCAGGTAGGTCAGGCGCTCGTCGAGCGTGCGGAGCGTGGCGTCGTCCATGCCGCCGGTGGCCTCTTTGCGGTAGCGCGCGATGAACGGGATGGTTGCCCCGCCGTCGATCAGGTCGATGACGGCCTGGATGCGGGCGGGCGCGATGCTGAGCTCGCGGGCGAGCGCGGTGATGATGTCCAATGGTGCTCCTTCGCTGGTGGTGCAGATGCGGTGTATCCGCAAATTGCGTCGCGATGGTTTTGAGTCTGGAAAGTGGATGCGACGGGATATTATAGAATGCGACAGCCTTTCGACGGCAAAGGAATGAGTTGCTGTGCGGGAATGTTCAAATTTGGTCAAATGCGAACATGGGGCAATCATGCGCGATGCGTGAGGTTCGCACCTTGCGTAGGAGCAGAGAGGTTGGCAGGGGAGCACATATCGACCCAAGTGAAGCGCTTTTGCTTCGTCGTTTCCGATATTTTGTAAGGCATGCATTTTTCTGTACAATATACTGCGGTCGCACCCCGCGAGGGGTGCGTGGATTGAAATTTTGGTTGATTGGATTCGCGGTTGTCCATGGCGGTCGCACCCCGCGAGGGGTGCGTGGATTGAAATATCGACCGTTGTTTCGGGGACGGGATCGTCATTCAGTCGCACCCCGCGAGGGGTGCGTGGATTGAAATATGGGCGTTCCCCGAGTCCGTTACTGGCTCTCCGGTCGCACCCCGCGAGGGGTGCGTGGATTGAAATTTTCGACGGAAGAACGCGATTCATGAAAGTCTGGTCGCACCCCGCGAGGGGTGCGTGGATTGAAATATGCTCAAGATGATGTGCGACTGGTCGAACGGGGTCGCACCCCGCGAGGGGTGCGTGGATTGAAATTATGACTGCATCGAATGCGAATGCGGCGAAGTCGTCGCACCCCGCGAGGGGTGCGTGGATTGAAATCAAGCATGAGGCTGATGTCAGACAAGCGCAAGGCGTCGCACCCCGCGAGGGGTGCGTGGATTGAAATTTCCACTCGAACACGGACACGGCCAGGTCGTACGTCGCACCCCGCGAGGGGTGCGTGGATTGAAATACAGGCGACCGAAGCGACGCACTCGTCTACGAAAGGTCGCACCCCGCGAGGGGTGCGTGGATTGAAATTATCATATCCCTAAATATCCCTAATGTCCGCTAAGTCGCACCCCGCGAGGGGTGCGTGGATTGAAATTCAAGGCCCTCTATCGGATTGAGGCCTTCCTTCTCGTCGCACCCCGCGAGGGGTGCGTGGATTGAAATTGGGGACGCCCACTCGCTCGAGGAAGGCGCCCTATGTCGCACCCCGCGAGGGGTGCGTGGATTGAAATCGGAGTCGGTCATGTTGACGTCCTCCACCACGGTCGTCGCACCCCGCGAGGGGTGCGTGGATTGAAATTCCTCGGAAAGCTCCTCGATCGCGTAGGGCGAAAGTCGCACCCCGCGAGGGGTGCGTGGATTGAAATAAGACGCTCATCGAGGGCGCGGATCTCCCCTTCGGTCGCACCCCGCGAGGGGTGCGTGGATTGAAATTTTCCTTGATGCCCACGCTCCGTCCTTTCTCTTCGGTCGCACCCCGCGAGGGGTGCGTGGATTGAAATCGGCGAGGTTGTTCGACTCGACCAGCTCCATCCTGTCGCACCCCGCGAGGGGTGCGTGGATTGAAATTTGACAACCACGCCGAACTTCACGGACTTCGCAGTCGCACCCCGCGAGGGGTGCGTGGATTGAAATTCGGGCATCAGGTCGCCTTGCGACACCAGGATGGATGTCGCACCCCGCGAGGGGTGCGTGGATTGAAATAACGCCTTAACTCCTCCAGTATCGTTCATTAGGCAGTCGCACCCCGCGAGGGGTGCGTGGATTGAAATTATACGATGCATCCAAGCATGCCATTTTCTCCAGGTCGCACCCCGCGAGGGGTGCGTGGATTGAAATCGAGGACCCCCTCTCCCTCCCCGCGCAGCAGCTCCGTCGCACCCCGCGAGGGGTGCGTGGATTGAAATAACGACCAGGTGTTGCAGCGCATCGACTACGAGATGTCGCACCCCGCGAGGGGTGCGTGGATTGAAATAACGACCAGGTGTTGCAGCGCATCGACTACGAGATGTCGCACCCCGCGAGGGGTGCGTGGATTGAAATTCGACCGCCCCGTTCGTGGTGTCGATGGTGTCGGTCGCACCCCGCGAGGGGTGCGTGGATTGAAATCTGCCAGGTCTTCGTTTGGTCGTGAGCGCCTGCGTCGCACCCCGCGAGGGGTGCGTGGATTGAAATGGAGCCATAAGCGCGGCAGCAGCTGGACTGATTGGCGTCGCACCCCGCGAGGGGTGCGTGGATTGAAATCCCGCCTACACCGAGTGGCTTGAGGAGAACGTGGAGTCGCACCCCGCGAGGGGTGCGTGGATTGAAATACGGCAAACGGCTCAAGCTGGAGCGACGGCAAATGTCGCACCCCGCGAGGGGTGCGTGGATTGAAATATCGCCATCGTATGCAGTTATATACAACCGCGAAGTCGCACCCCGCGAGGGGTGCGTGGATTGAAATAAAGTCTGCGAAGCTATGCCCGTGGAATCCTCGGCGTCGCACCCCGCGAGGGGTGCGTGGATTGAAATTCGTTCTGACAGCTCCCATACGTGAGGCTTAGCGTCGCACCCCGCGAGGGGTGCGTGGATTGAAATCTTTGATGACCTCCTCGCCTTTCATGGCTCTCCTCGTCGCACCCCGCGAGGGGTGCGTGGATTGAAATTCGGTCGATGCGGTTGTTGTCGTGGCGGACGTTCGTCGCACCCCGCGAGGGGTGCGTGGATTGAAATTCGTACGCTATGCGCGCCACCATGGCCTTCAGCGTCGCACCCCGCGAGGGGTGCGTGGATTGAAATTCACGTACGTGATCGCGGGCGGTTCGAACCTGCGTCGCACCCCGCGAGGGGTGCGTGGATTGAAATATGGAGCATCGAGTGCGAGATAGGAGAGGCCGTCGTCGCACCCCGCGAGGGGTGCGTGGATTGAAATTACGCGGGCGATGGGCGGATGTACGCCAACGAGCAGTCGCACCCCGCGAGGGGTGCGTGGATTGAAATATCCTGCACGGAGTGCTTCCGGACGGAATGAGCTGTCGCACCCCGCGAGGGGTGCGTGGATTGAAATATCTCGGCGATGAGGGCGTTGTTCACCTTGCGGTGTCGCACCCCGCGAGGGGTGCGTGGATTGAAATAGGCTTACGGCATCAATCGCGGATACAGCGACCAGTCGCACCCCGCGAGGGGTGCGTGGATTGAAATACTGACATGTTGTCGTTTTCTGCTAGGCTAGAGCGATGTCGCACCCCGCGAGGGGTGCGTGGATTGAAATTTCGACGGCCACGAGCGCTGGCGCGACACGGAGCCGTCGCACCCCGCGAGGGGTGCGTGGATTGAAATCGACGAATCAAGTCACACTGCCGCCGCGAAGGCCGTCGCACCCCGCGAGGGGTGCGTGGATTGAAATAAGAGCATCGGCGTCACCGATGGATGGCTCGAAGGTCGCACCCCGCGAGGGGTGCGTGGATTGAAATCTAGCTGGGGAAACTCTGATGCCAGGCCGTACAGTCGCACCCCGCGAGGGGTGCGTGGATTGAAATTACTGCAGCCCGCCCATCGGCGGACCGTGCTCGGTCGCACCCCGCGAGGGGTGCGTGGATTGAAATTCCGGAAAGCGGCGAGTGCAGGGAGGTCGACTGCGTCGCACCCCGCGAGGGGTGCGTGGATTGAAATTATGCCAAGGAGCGCTTGTGTCGTTACGCGCCGGGTCGCACCCCGCGAGGGGTGCGTGGATTGAAATTTCCTGCGCATGAGCGCGTCCAACTGCTGGGCCGTGTCGCACCCCGCGAGGGGTGCGTGGATTGAAATAAGCACGTGGTCGAATGGGAGCGGGCGAACGGCGTCGCACCCCGCGAGGGGTGCGTGGATTGAAATTGCGTGATGCCGGTCGGGATTGCGCCGTACTTGCGGGTCGCACCCCGCGAGGGGTGCGTGGATTGAAATTCAGGCATCTCCGGCATCGTCACGGACGCCCTAAGTCGCACCCCGCGAGGGGTGCGTGGATTGAAATCGCGTGCCGTAGCGCTTCGGGGACCGGAGCCCCTGTCGCACCCCGCGAGGGGTGCGTGGATTGAAATTTGTGGAGAAGTACGGGGAAGACCCAGAAGCAGGTCGCACCCCGCGAGGGGTGCGTGGATTGAAATGTCATCGACGAGGCGGAGCGCGCGGTGCTCGGAGTCGCACCCCGCGAGGGGTGTGTGGATTGAAATGAAAAGATAGCCACCATGATTAAGCTGAACGACAGTCGCACCCCGCAAGGGGTGCGTGGATTGAAATTGCGTGTACGCCCACGCGGGGCTGGAGGCGATAACGTCGCACCCCGCATGGGGTGCGTGGATTGAAATCACTGCCCCGAGGGCTTTTTGTACCCGTTGGGCGAGTCGCGCCCTGCAAGGGGCGCGCGTATTGAAGCAGCACGTCGGTGCCACCTATGCGCCGCGGTTCGGGAGGCAAAGGGATGGTCTATCGATCACGCCATGGCAGAGTCGGAGGATATGCTGTGCTCGGTATTGCGGAGGCGTTTCGTAAAGAGTGTGTTCGGCATGATGGAAGAGTCCTGCGCCTTCGTGATTGCGGGAAAGATGGCAAGATATTAATGCGGTACATATGATTGATGCCATACGTAATATGCGTTTGAGAAAGAATGCTTAACCCATGTACCTTTTATGCGTTGTGTTAGACCGCTTTGGATACTGGGACTTTTCCTATAATCTTTCTTGCTTAGATAGCAGGCGAAAGCGAAGGAGCTCCTATGGTCACCAAGGATGATGCGTGTTGGATAATCGGCCTTTCCG
>NZ_QIBX01000010.1 GCF_003725995.1 Slackia equolifaciens | reverse complement strand
CTCTCGACGGTCCTCCCGGCGCTGCCGAGCTCGTCGTAGAGCTCGAGCGCCGCCCTCTTCTGCTCCTCGGAAAACATCCGGGCTCCTTCCCGCCCACCCCGCCTTCCAGGATTTCTGCCGCACCCCCAGCAGCCTCGCGCGGGCAGAATCACCGTAAATTTGACGTCCTTTGTATTTGAGCTATATCGCGCGATTAAACGTGCGACGAGAGTCTCTTCAGGTAACGTGCGAGACGCCGTGATGCTTCATAAGACGAGTCAGGGGCAGGCGCCCCCAGGCGTCAGCACGGCGGATTCGCCAGAGTAACGCGATGCCGGCGGACGCGGCGGCGGGCCGGCGGCAGCGGACGCGGGGCAGGGTGTCTGAACTTCGGCGCCGCCTCCAGAGTCGGCGAGGGGCGGATCCCGGCGCCCGGATGCAGAGAACGCCTATTTGCTGCAGAACAAACGTCGCTCTGCAAAAACACGGCGATTTGCTGCAGCACAAGCGTCGTTTCGCAACCGCATAAAAGTCGTTCCTCAAACAAACGGCGATTTGCTGACGCATGAACGTCGCTCTGCAACCGCGTAAACGTCGCCCCCACAAACAAACGCCGATTTGCCGCCGCATAAACGTCATTCCGCAACCGCGTAAAATCCGTCCCGCAAACAAACGGCGATTTGCTGCAGTTTTCTCGCGTCTCCCAAAGTAGCCCAATCGGCGCGAGGCCGTGAACTGGGAAAACGCGAAGCTCAACGGCGGTGTACTCGGGGCATCCCTCAAAAACTGCAGCAAATCGCCGTTTGTTTCTAAGCTCCGCGCTTCGGGCGCCCCGTGAGCGCCGGCGCGACGGGTTCGCCAGAGCGACGCGGCAGCAGCGGGAGCGGAGCCAGAATTGTCGGCGTGCTTTGCTGTCGCAAGGGCCCTTCGTGTTCCGCGCTGGTTGCTCGACTCTATGAGGTCGATGAATTGGCGTAGCTTATGCCCAAACGTGCGAGCGCCGAATCAGCGACAGGCAAGCCGTCTATGAAACTCGAGCGCGAATGGCAATCGATCGTTGTCTCGAGGAGAGACGTTACGGGCGTTTTGTTCACGTGGGTCGATTCAAGCGACTTCTTCTTGTGGTGAACGATGATTCCGCGACCCTTGGGGTGCTTCGGGCTTCCATGAGCTACGTGAATGCGCCGTGCGAGGTGACCCGATACGTAGAACCCATGAAACGCCGCGGCCGCATGCGGGCAGAAGACCCATTTGGGGCGAGTCTCGCTCAAAGCTCGTGCGATACAGCGCATCTTCTCAGGCGACGAAGACCGTTCCATGTCTGAGTGCGCGCAAAAAGATCCTGACGCGGAGAGGCGTAATGGCGCCTTTGCGTACGCAAACGAAGCGCCTCTTTGTCGGGCTGGCGCATGGAAGAAAAAGAGGCCGGAGCGCAATGCTCCGGCCTCGATGGCGTATGGTTACTTGCGGCAAGACGTTATTGCTTGCGACGGAAGCCATGCTTGCAGTGAAACCTTGTAGTGAAACCTTGCAGTGGAACCCAGCCGTAGAACTTGCAGTGGAACCCTGCGGTGAAGCCTAGCGGTGGAACCCTGCGGTGGACTCTAGCAGCGGCGCCTAGCAGTAAAACAGCATGTCGTCGTAGGTGGGAACGGGCCAGTAGTCGCGAGCCACGATGGGCTCCATTGCGTCCACGGCGGCGCGCAGCGCTTCCATGGCGGGCGTCACGTCGTGGGCGTAGGCGTTCGCTCGCTCCTGGAAATCGCCAAGGCTCTCGGCATCGGAATGGGCTTTCGAAAGGGCCTCGAGGCTCACATATATCTCATGCACGCCTTCGGCTAACGTAGCCAGTTCGCCGCGCTCATCTTCCATGGGAACATCGGGGGCGACTTCGGTCACTATGGCGATGCCCTTCGCCACCTTGTTCGCATAGGCGCTTACCTGCGGCAGATAGGTGCGCCGCGCCATGCGCTCCATCGTGTTTGCCTCGATGTTCATGCGCTTGCAGTATTTTTCCAGCTTGACCTCGTAACGGCTTCTCGCCTCGGTTTCGGAGAGCACGCCCATCTCCTCGAAGAGCGCCAAATTCTTGGGTGCTACGAAGCACGGCAGCGCATCAGCCGTGGTGGGCAGGTTGGCCAGTCCGCGGCGGGCGGCTTCCTGATGCCACTCTTCCGAATAGCCATCGCCGCCAAAGAGGATGCGTTGGTGATCGGTGAGCGTTTGCTTTATGTAGGCGAGGGCCGCCGAGGCGAATTCGTCGGCGGGCACTTCCTCCATGGCGTCGGCGAAGCTCTTGAGCGACTTCGCCACCGCGGCGTCGAGCACCATGTTCGCATCGGACACGTTCACGGCCGATCCCGGCATGCGGAACTCGAACTTGTTGCCCGTGAAGGCGAAGGGGCTGGTGCGATTGCGGTCGGTGGCGTCGCGGTCCAGGGTGGGCAGCACGTCCACGCCGAAGTCGATGAGCGACTGCGTGGCATGTGCGGCATGCTCTCCGGCGATAATCCGGTCGACGATCTCCTGCAGTTGGTCGCCCAAAAAGATCGAGATGATGGCAGGCGGTGCCTCGTTAGCGCCCAGACGATGGTCGTTTCCGCAGGTAGCGACGCTCATGCGCAGCAGATCCTGGTAATCGTCCACGGCTTCGATCACACATGCGAGAAACACCAGGAACTGCACGTTGTCCTCGGGCGTGTCGCCGGGGTCCAGCAGGTTGGCGTTTTCGGTGGCAAGCGACCAGTTGTTATGCTTGCCCGACCCATTTATGCCTTCGAACGGCTTCTCGTGCTGCAGGCACACCAGGCCGTGATGGCTGGCGAGAAGGCGCATTTCCTCCATGATGAGGAGGTTCTGGTCGACGGCAACGTTGGCGTTGGCGAACACCGGCGCCAGCTCGTGCTGGGCGGGCGCGACCTCGTTGTGCTTGGTCTTTGCGGGAATGCCAATGGCCCACAGCGCGTCGTCGAGCTCCTTCATGAAGGCGTTCACCGTTGGGCGAATGGCGCCAAAGTAGTGCTCCTCGAGCTCCTGGCCCTTGCACGGCGGCGCGCCGAACAGCGTGCGACCGCACATGATCAGGTCCTGGCGCTTGGCGTAGGCGTCCTCGGGAATCAGGAAATATTCCTGCTCGTTGCCGATGGTGGGCGTGACCGACCGCGGGTGCTTGCCGAACAGCGCCAGCACGCGCTTCGCCTGCGCGTCGACGGCCGCCATGGAACGCAAGAGCGGAGTCTTTTTGTCGAGGGCCTCGCCGGTGTAGGAGCAGAACGCCGTGGGAATGCACAGCACCTCGTCCTTGATGAACGCCGGCGAAGTGGGGTCCCATGCGGTGTATCCGCGCGCCTCGAAGGTAGCGCGCAGGCCGCCGTTGGGGAAGCTCGACGCGTCGGGCTCGCCCTGCACCAGCTCCTTGCCGCTGAATTTGGCGATCGCGGTGCCGTCGCCAACGGGCTCAAGGAACCCGTCGTGCTTTTCGGATGTGATGCACGAGAGCGGCTGGAACCAGTGCGCGTAATGCGTGGCCCCGCGTTCGAGTGCCCATTCCTTCATGGCGTGCGCCACGGCGTTCGCCACATCGAGCGCGAGCGGTTCGCCCTCCTTGATGGTGCGGTTGAGCTGTTTGTACACATCCGATGGCAGATACTTCTTCATCATGTGGTCCGAGAAGACCATGGTGCCGAAGCGCTCCTCTAATGCAGTCATGGACGGTCCTTTCTCTGCTTCATATGTATGACCCGCTTGGTATCAGCTTATGCGCGGCCTGTTTCGCCGCAGTTGCGCGCTTGTTGCAGAAGGGGGACGATTCCGTTTCGTGCGGGTGACGAGCATGTTTCCAGCGAGGAACGGCTGTGTTTCCGTCAGGAAAACATGGAGGTAGGAGGCGTTGAGCCCGGAGCCGGTTTGTCGGCATCCTTTGAGCATCGGGGCGTTTTCTTATATATAATGCTCGGCATGCTAGACGGGATCATTTCATTCTTACGACGCGAAGCGGTGCTGTGCATCGCTTTTCTGTGCGCTGCCGTTTCGTTCGCGTTCGTGCCGTTCGACGCTGCTCAAGTGGCAGCCTCCATCGATGCGCGTGTCATCGTGCTCCTGTTCTGCCTCATGGCCGCCGTTGCGGGCCTTAAAGACTGCGGCTTGTTCTCATGGTGCGCGGCCAAGCTGCTCGCTCGAGGCGGATCGGTGCGTATTGTGGCGTTCATTCTTGTGATGCTGCCGTTTTTCGCCTCCATGCTCGTGACCAACGACGTGGCGCTCATAGCGTTCGTGCCTTTCGCCATCATGGCGCTCGGCGCCGCCGGCAGGGCCGATCTCATCGTGCGCGTGTGCGTGTTGCAGGCGATCGCCGCCAACCTGGGAGGCATGGTCACGCCGGTTGGCAATCCGCAGAACCTCTTTATATATACGCGCTTCGGCATCGGGCTTGTCGATTTCTTCGCGGCGCTGCTGCCGTTTGCGCTGCTCACGTTCGTCCTGCTTGCTGCGGCGTGCCTGGCGTTGGGGAAGGGCCCCGTGAGCGTGCGCATTCCCTTCGACGAGACGCGCATTGCCAAGAGGCGTTTCGCGTTTCACCTGACGCTGTTCGCGCTTTGCTTGCTGTGCGTGGCGCGCGTCCTGCCGCACGAAGCCTTGCTCGTCGTGGTGCTCGTGGCCCTGCTCGCGTTCGACCGCAAGACGTTCAAGCGGGTCGATTACGGGCTTCTGGGTACGTTCGTGTGCTTCTTCGTGTTCTCGGGCAACATCGCGCACATTCCGGCGGTGGCCGATTTCCTGCGCGGGCTCATGGACATCCATCCGCTGCTCACCAGCGTGGCGGCGAGCCAGGTCATAAGCAACGTTCCCGCCGCCGTGCTGCTCGCGGGGTTCACCGACAACTGGCATTCGCTGCTTCTGGGCGTTGACCTGGGCGGTCTGGGCACGCCCATCGCTTCGCTCGCGAGCCTCATCGCGTTTAGGCTGTACATGCATACGCCCGGTGCGCAGGCCGGCGCGTTCATGAAGGAGTTCGCCGCCGCCAACGTGGCAGGGCTTGCGGCGATGCTTGGTCTGTACGCGATTCTCTTTGTTATATAGATGAGGAACGGAACGGGGCAAACGACGGTTGCAGAGTAGGCGGAGGCCTTTCCATGCGGGGAAGGGCCGAGGACGCAAGGGCGGGTGCGCGAAGCCGAACGCGCGAAGCGTGTTGCATATGCAAATCGCTCGGCGCATGCGAAGTCCCTGTAAAGCCGCAAAATTCCCTCTTGCGCCCGCGCGGTCAGGCGCTATAATGCAACGGTTTCTATTTATCACATGCTTGCGCGACCTGGCGCTCGCGAGTGGCCACTCGAAAAAGGCTGCGAGCACAGGGAAGACCGCAGGCAGAGGCTTAACGAATGGAGAGTGCAATGACGAAAGTCAGCATCAAGACCCTGCTCGAGGCAGGCGCCCACTTCGGTCATCAGACCCGCCGCTGGAACCCCAAAATGAAGCCGTACATCTTCGGCAGCCGCGGCGATATCTACATTCTCGATCTCAAGCAGACCCTCATCGGCATGGACCAGGCCTACACCTTTGTGGAGCAGACCGCTGCCAAGGGTGGCACCGTGCTGTTCGTGGGCACCAAGAAGCAGGCCCAGGAGGCCATCGCCGCCGAGGCCGACCGCTGCGGTATGCCCTATGTGAACGCCCGTTGGCTGGGCGGCATGCTCACCAACTTCGTGACCATCCGCTCCCGCGTGGCCCGCATGGAGGAGCTTGAGGCCATGGAGACCGACGGCCGCATGGAGGTTCTGCCCAAGAAGGAGCAGATCATTCTGCGCAAGGAGCTCGCCAAGCTGCAGACCAACCTCAACGGCATCCGCAACATGAAGAAGATCCCCGACGCCATCTTCGTCGTGGACACCAACCGTGAGCAGCTGGCCATCAAGGAGGCCAAGCGTCTGGGTATCCCCGTGGTGGGCACTCTGGACACCAACTGCGACCCCGATGACGTCGAGTATGGCATCCCCGCCAACGACGACGCCATTCGTTCCGTCAAGCTGCTGTCCACCTTCATCGCCGACGCCGTGATCGCCGCCACCGGTGCTCCCGTGCTCGAGGAAGAGATGCTTGCCCAGGCTGGCGAGGCTGAGGCGGCCGCTGAGGCTCCCGCTGCCGAATAGGCGCAGCCGCCAACAGGCGATACATCTGTGACTTATGCCGCTCGGCTTTTGGCTGAGCGGCTTGTTTGAGAAAAGCCCGCGTAATTTTTCGAAGAGAAAAGGAATCCAAACATGGCTATTACCGCCGCTATGGTTAAGGAACTGCGCGAGATGACCGGTGCCGGCATGATGGAGTGCAAAAAGGCGCTCACCGAGGCCGAAGGCGATATGGACAAGGCCGTCGACGTGCTCCGCACCCGCGGTCTGGCCGCCGTCGCCAAGAAGGCCGGTCGTGCCACCAACGAGGGCACCGTCATGGCTCTGGTCTCCGAGGACGGCAAGACTGGCGCCGTGGTCGAGCTCAACTGCGAGACCGACTTCGTGGGCATGAACGAGAAGTTCAAGGCCTACGCCGAGAAGATTGCCCGCGCTGCCATCGCTGCCAAGCCCGCCGACATGGACGCCCTCAAGGCTGCCGAGGTCGACGGCGAGACCGTTGAGGCCGTGGTCACCGACTGCATCCATGTGATGGGCGAGAACACCCAGCTTGCTCGTTTCGCCGTGGAAGAGGCCGGCGCTGTTTCTTCCTACATCCATATGGGTGGCAAGATCGGCGTTCTGGTCGCCTTCGACGTCGACGGCATCGATGTGGCTTCCGACGAGTTCAAGCAGTACGGCCGCGACGTTGCTATGCAGGTTGCCGCTGTTTCCCCGATTGCCGCTAACCGCGACCAGGTCGATCCTGCTGTGGTCGAGCATGAGATGAGCATCTATAAGGCTCAGGCCGCCGAGTCCGGCAAGCCCGAGGCCATTCAGGAGAAGATGGCCACCGGCCGCCTGGAGAAGTTCTACAAGGAGCAGTGCCTGACCGAGCAGGCGTTCGTCAAGAACCCCGACCAGACTGTGTCTCAGTACACCGATGAGGTCGCCAAGAAGCTCGGCGGCACCATCAAGGTCGTCGACTTCAAGCGTTTCGCTCTGGGTGAGTAGTTTTTAGGGCCGTTCGGAAGAACGGCCTTTTTCGTATTAAGCGCTCGACGTTGCAAGACCGTCGGGCGCCCATCCGGCCGTGACGGCGCGAGATGACGTAGTGGAATGCGCTGCGCTGCTCGCGCCATCATGCCTATCTGAGGTTCCGGACGGCTTTTTGTCGTTTCATTCCGATTCTGCAAGGTTAGAACGCTTTCTTGCACTCGCAGCCTCGCGTACGCAGTGTGCGCTACCTCCAATCCCATGAACCTTTGGCATCAGCACTGTCCTCGCTGTGTCGTTCTGTGCCTCGCGGCTAGAAGCCCCGGTCATCTGCCTATTGATGCCTTGGGAGCTTGCGAATGAAATCGCTTGGCCGCATGACGGGGCTACCTTCGGCACCTTGTTGCGTCTCGTTGTTTTTGATGGCGCCGGAGATTACTTCTCGTCGCTTGTCGGGTCGATTCTGGTGCATGTACACGTATTTATTTGAAAAACGCCAATTATTTTGAGTTGCGAGCTTTACGTACAAAGGACTTCCTTCGTTGAGCGGGCTTTGGAGGCGCTTTGGAGGCGCTTTGGAGGCGCTTTGAAGGCGCTTCGGCGGGTGACTATCCCTTTGACGCGTCGATACAACGCTAATAACACGGTTTCGAATGCAATTGACCTTCGTAAGGATTCTGCGTTGATCAATGGGAGTTCGCAACTCGAAAATAATGGCGTTTTTCATCAAATATGTTGTACAGGGAGTTCATAATTCGATAAATTTGGCGTGTTATGTGGGGATTGATTCGAAGGGAGGTGGGGTCATGTCTAGGAAGGCGAAGCGCGTGCCTAAGCGCGGGGCGGTGTGGCATCTGTCTGCCGAGGAGGTGACGCTTGCCAAGAAGCCGCGCTACAACGGGTTCGCATGCGGGCACGGCGCGCATGGCGATACCAAGTACAATCGGGCGCGCGCCAACCGCGCATGGAAGCGCGACATGCAGAAGGGGCCTCACGGCCCCTTCTTTTTTGCGGGAATGACCGATGCGCTTACGCGATGAGCATGCCTTTTCTATTCGCATTCGGAATCTTGCGCTTCGGACGATAAGACTGTGCCGATGTCTCGCTGATTGGGACGGCAGGCAGGGGAGCGCCGGGCTGTTTCGGCCGATACCTCTGCTAACGGTTCTTTCTCACGTGTACGAGCTCGATGGCCTCTTTGCCGGTGAGATGCTCTATGCGCAGCTCGAACATGAGCAACGCCTTCCAGAATCGCTCTATTTCGGCCGTTTCAGCCTCCAACGGCATATCGGGGGCATAGCGGCGGCTGAGCAGCCGGGCGGCCTCGCGTTTTTCGTCATCGGCCTCGAGCATGCGCACATGTCCGAATGCGATAACGCTGCGGAAATACGTGGTGAATTCCTCGGGTCTTACGTCGTCTTGCCCAATAACGCAGAACGAAGCCTTGGGTTCGCGCAGCAACGCATCGACTTTGTGGCCTTTTGTGGCGCTATGGAAAATGAGGCGCCCCTTTCCCTCATCGTACGCATAACTCAGCGGCACGGCATACGGGTAGCCGTCGTCTCCCGCCACCGCCAGCACGCCCGACGTTCCTCGCTTAAAGATCTCGGAAGCTGAATCGCGATCGAGTTCTTGTTTTATGCGTCGCATGGCTCTGAATTCCATAGGGAGTCCTTTCATTGATTAGCGAATTGCGCGATGCGATGAGCAAAAGCAGTTGCCGCCATTGCTTGCCGAAAGAACGGCTGTCTCCACTGCCTTACCCTGTAAGCCTCAGTACGAAAGGGCAGGGTTTTGTCTCTGGGTGGCAAAAAATCGAAGTATGTAATCCAACTTATTATAAAAATAGGTAAGTCGGTCAGTTATTCGAAGTATGTAACCCGTGTCTACATGAAAAATGCTTGTTGCTGATATTGGGCGGACGTAGGCAACCATTTGACCTGCTGTTTCGTCGAGCTCAATTGATCGGGAAGCGTGAGCGTCCAAATACTGTGCCTGCGAGAGTGCGATAATCCGCAAAATCGCTTGACGGGGGATTACGTACTCAGGATTATTGCCACGGTACCCCTTGGTGCAGCGCGCAGAGGGTTACATACTTAGAGAAACTGTCATTGTTCGCTTTCGCACCTCGTGGGTTGAGCTTTAGCTTGCCTGGGAGCGAGGGTGGGCGTCGCCATTCGCTTCGCGCCTTACAGGTGAGCTTTCTTACGTAGTTATGCCTGAGAGCGGGGATGGGCGTTGCCGTTCACCTCGTGCCTTGCGGGTTGGGTCCTCTGCGCGAAACGCAGTGGACGACGCAATGAATTTGCCTCGTGCGTCAGGGTTGGAGCTTGGAGCTGGAGCTCTTGCTTGGGGCTGAGCATAGATGCAAGCCCCGGGCTTAGCGCTAAGGATGGAGTTGGCGCTGAGCTCACATCGTCATGCGGAGGGTTTTCGCTTAGCGCGCGGCTCGATGCGCTGCGGTGGCCGCTTGTGCCTACCTCCCTATGGTTTTTGGAGGAGGTTGGCTTCCAGGGGTTCAACCTCCTTTTCTTTTTTGGGAAAATAGCCAACGGTCTATTTTGGCGGCAATGAGTGTCAATGTCCGTCTATGTGCGTGGTGCTCATTTGGGCAAACTCCGCGTGGACAGACGGTCGCGTATATCTGCCCACGCGCGGAGCATCCACGCCTTCGTCTTCCTAGCCGCTCGAGTGTGCTCAGGCGCATGAACGAGTTCGGCATGAGCGAAGTGATCACGCTTGCGCGTGGCGGTATCGGACGGCGTTAATGTCTTTCGGCGCACACCTTGCCGCTTTGATTCGAAAGGGGATTCCCAATGGCCAAAGAGATGATCGTCGTCGAGGGCGGCACCCCGCTCACCGGCGAAGTGAAGATTTCTGGCGCGAAGAACTCCGCGCTCAAGCTGATCGCCGCCTCCATCCTGGGGCAGGGCGAAACCACGCTGCATAACGTCCCGCTGATTTCAGACATAACCGTGATGTCCAAGGTGCTTGAAAAGCTGGGTGCCCGCGTGTCGCGCGAGGGCCATACGCTCACGGTGGACACCGCCCATGTGGACACATGGGAAACGCCCTATGAGCTGGTGTCCAAGATGCGCGCTTCCATCGCGGTTTTGGGGCCGCTCGTGGCCCGTTTCGGCAAGGCGCGCGTGGCTATGCCGGGCGGCTGCAACCTGGGCGCCCGCAAGATTGACATGCATATGATTGGCATGCACGCCCTGGGCGTGAACTTTGAGACCGACCACGGCTATATCAACGCCAGCACGCCTAACGGCCTGCACGGCGCCTATGTTGCGCTCGATTTTCCCAGCGTGGGCGCCACCGAAAACACCATGATGTGCGCCGTAACGGCCAAGGGCCAGACCGTCATCGAAAACGCGGCGCGCGAACCCGAGATTGAGGACCTGGCCGACATGCTCAACGCCATGGGCGCCAAAGTCTCCGGCGCCGGCTCGCCCACCATCATCGTTGAAGGGGTGGCCCTTGAGGACCTCCATCCCTGCGAGCACACTACGGTGGGCGATCGCATCGAGGCCGGCACCTTCCTGGTGGGCGGCGCCATGATGGGCGGTCCGGTAACGGTGCGCGGCATCGAGCCGAGCTTTTTGCGCATGGCGCTCATGAAGCTTTCCGCCATGGGCTGCGCGGTGGAGATCGGCGAGGACTGGATCACCGTGTCACGCAAGGGACCCCTGCACGCCATCGACATCCAAACGCTCCCGCATCCTGGGTTCCCCACGGACCTCCAGGCGCAGTTCATGCTGCTGGCGGCGGTTGCCCATGGCAATTCCGTGATCACTGAAAACGTGTTCGAGAATCGATTCATGTTCGCCGACGAGATCGGACGCATGGGTGCCGAGGTGACCATAGAGGATCATCACGCTATCGTGAGCGGCGTGGAAAGGCTCCAAGGCACCGATGTCAAGGCTACCGACCTGCGCTGCGGTGCGGCGCTCGTCTTGGCGGGCATCTTTGCGGAGGGCACCACGCGCGTGCATAAGATCCATCACATCGATCGCGGCTACGAGGACTACGTGGGCAAATTGACCGGTTTGGGCGCGCGTCTGCATCGCGAGCCCGATGAGGATATCGACTGGTAGGCGTCGCCCATGGTGACACGCCGACCGTCCAGCTCACAATTCAAACGGACCTCGCGCCAGGTGCGCCAGGCCACGATTAAGAGCCAGCTTCCTAGCGAATCCTCGTCGCTTTATTCGCGTAAGCGGAAATTTTCCGACACGCGTCGCGCCCGCAATGCCCAGCGCGGCGAGATTCACCAGGTGCTGCCCAGCACCTCGACGCGCGAGAGCCGCCGGCAATACGAGAACCGCATCGGGCAGCGCGATTACCTGAAGCGCTCGGTTGCCGCGGGCAGGCGCCGCAAGGCGATCGTGGGCGTAGCGCTTGCTGCCGTCGTGCTGGTGGTTGCCTGCGTTGCCGCCTGTTTCGTGTATTTGGGCAATATCGACTCTCGTCTCGTTATATCCGATGGCGGAGCGCTTAGCGACGCGCTCGCCCCTGCGGAGGATGCCCAGGGTACGGCGGAATACACCGTGCTTGCTGCGAGCTTCGACGACCCCGGCGCCATCGAGGCGGTGGCGCTCGTACGAACCGATACGGCAAGCGGTCAGGCGACGGTGGTCGCCATACCGGGCGCCGTGACGCTGCCCGATGATACGCAAACGCTCTCTGACGCCTACGCCCAGGGCGGCGATGCGGCTTTGGTGCAGGCGGTCGAGAATCTGGCGGGCGTCCAGGCGGTCCATTACGCACGCACCGATGCGGCGGGCCTCGAGGGGCTTGTGGATGCGCTCGGCGGCGTTAACGTGACGCTCGACTCCGATGTGGCCGACCCCGATGCGGGCGATATGATGCTTTCCGCGGGTGCGCAGATCATCAATGGCCAGCAGGCGCTCTTCCTGTGTCGCGCCAACGATTTCGACCAGCCTGACGAGACCAGGGCGGCGCACATGGCGCAAGTGGCCGCGGGCATGCTCTCTAAGATGTCGACGCTTAACGGCATAGGCTACTACCTCGAAATGGATAAGATCGCCAATTGCCTGAAAACCGATATGAACGTGCGCGCGTTGGGCTCCTTCGTCCAATCGCTGCGCGGCCTTGAGCTCGGGTCGGTCATGTCGGGTGCCATGCCCGTGCAGTCGTCCACGTCGAACGGCGTGCGGGTGGTATCGGTCGAGCGGGAGTCCTGGACCTCCATGATGGAGCGCGTCAAACAGGGTCAGACTCCCAAGGAATCCCTCGAGGATGTAGTGGCATCGGTGGATGTCAATTCGTTCACTATCACTGTGAACAACGGCGGCGGAATCGAGGGCGCGGCCGCACAGGCGGCGAGCATGCTCGAGGACGGCGGATTCAAGGTGGACACCGTGGGCAACGCCAATATGCAAGTCTACGATGAGACGCTCGTCATCTATAAGGATGAAGAGCTCGAGCAGCAGGCGAACGCCGTGGTTGCCCTGCTGGGGCATGGGCGAGCGGTGTGGGATTCCATCCATTACACGTTCGACACCGATGTCCTGGTGGTCATCGGGTCGGATTGGGAGTCGGGCGATGAGGGCGCGTCTTCTTCTGACGGCGCGAATGATGAGGCCGCCTCCGATGGCGGCGCGGCGGCTTCCTCGGATGAGGCGCTCTAGCGATTGGCAATAGGCGGCCAACGGGGACGCCGGAAAGGTTTTTAATGCTTAACGATCTTTATCAGATGCTCGACCCCATAGCGTTTCAGGTGGGGCCGTTCGCGGTGCGCTGGTACGGCCTCGCATATATCGCGGGCTTCATCTGCGCGTTTCTGGTTATAGCGAACCTTGCCAAGCGCTGGAAGGTGCGCGTGGACGAGGATTCGTTCTTCACTATCGTGTTCGCCGTGATCATTGGCGTGATTCTGGGCGGACGCCTCGGATACGTGCTGTTCTACGGCGATGGGTACTATCTCCAGCATCCGGAAAAGATTCTTGCGTTCAACGAGGGCGGCATGAGTTTCCATGGGGGCCTCATCGGCGTGCTGGCGGGCGGCATGATCGCGGCCAAGATCACGCGCATCCCGTTCCTGACGCTGGCAGACATGGGGTGCGTGGGTGCCGCCATCGGATTGTTCTTCGGGCGCTGCGCCAACTTCGTCAACGGCGAACTGTGGGGCGCACCAACCGATTTGCCATGGGGAGTGGTGTTCGGCGGCGCCGCAGGCGAGGTCGCGCGCCATCCCTCCCAGCTCTATGAGGCGCTGCTCGAGGGCGTGGTCATCTTCGTGGTTTTGTTCGCGCTCTCCCGAAAAAAGCCACCGCTGCCGCGCGGCACGCATTTCGGATTGTTCCTGATTATGTACGGCACGTTCCGTTTCCTGGTCGAATTCATCCGCGAGCCCGACGTGCAGCTGGGTTATCTGTGGGGCGGTTGGCTCACCATGGGGCAGCTCCTCTCGTTGCCTCTGGTGATAGCCGGCATCGCGATACTCATTTATGCCCTTAAGATGAAGCTTCCTCAGCAGGGTATTCCCGAAATGGAACAAAAGCAGTAACATATAAGCATCGCGATGCGCATGCAGGCGCGTTTCGAGCGAGCTGCCAAGGAAAGCCTCCACCGGCTTTCGTGCAGCATCCACATTACGATATGGGCACGGTTCGCCAGAATCGCTTGAGTTTACGTCGCGGCGCGATAGTATGGTACCAATCGGCGACAGACGCCGAATTTACAAGGAGGGCCCAGCCTTCCGACCGTCCTTCAGAGGGGGATATTATGGAAATCAAGTTTTACAAGTGCGAGCACTGCGGAAACATCGCCATCAAGGTGGTTGACGCCGGCGTTCCGATGATGTGCTGCGGCGAGCGTATGGTTGAGCTGGTTGCCGGCGCCACCGACGGCGCGCTCGAAAAGCACGTGCCCGCTGTGTCTGTCGAGGGCTCGCACGTTCATGTCCAGGTGGGCGAGGTCGCCCATCCCATGACCGAGGCGCACCTGATTCAGTTCATCGTCCTGGTGACCAATAAGGGCTATCAGGTTGCCAGCCTGACCGCGTCCGATGAGCCCGTTGCCAATTTCGAGCTGGCTGAGGGCGATGCCGCTGTCAAGGTGTACGAGTACTGCAACCTGCACGGTCTGTGGGTCAAGGAACTGTAACAGGTCGAATTCCCGTTTTTCGCGCACGCCGCCTTCATTCCATCGGGGATGGGGCGGCGTGCGTTACAATGTGTGCGGTATTGAACGGGCGGCTTAGGCCGCTGCGATAGAAAAGGAGAACTCCCATGGCAATCGATAAAGAGAGGGTTTCTGAGGTTCTCAACCTCATTCGCCCCAGCCTCCAGGCCGATGGCGGCGATGTGGCGCTGATCGACGTGGCCGATGACGGCGTGGTGACGGTTGAGCTGCAGGGCCACTGCAAGGGATGCCCTATGAGCCAGATGACGCTCACCGCCGGCGTTGAGCGTATCCTCAAGGAGCACGTGCCGGGCGTGACGCGCGTAGTCAACGCAGGTTAATTTAAACGCCGTCCTCTGTGGGCGGCGTTTTATTTGTGATGCCACGAAGGCGCTTGTGCCGTTGCGACGCGACGAGGCGTCGAATCTAGCCGCTCGTGGCATGGTGCAGCGCGCGATGCGCATAGCCATGCAGCGGGGCTGATTCGAGCCTCGTCGCGTCTCGCCGTCTTTGGAGGATCGGCGGCGGCAGGGCGCGGGACATCGAACGCCCTTTTCTGGCGCATGACTCATTCGCTTTGAAAAACTGCCGATACGGTGGTGATTTGGCAGCAGAGCGCCGCTTCCGCGTATTATGTGAGGCGGCAAGCAATTCGACCGAAGGAGGACCATCATGGCGCATTGTTGGGATTTGCGTGGCTGCGACGAGGAGATGCAGAGTCGCTGCCCCCACAACACTCCCGGCGAGCCGTGTCCGCCTGACTGCAACTTTGCGGCCTGCGATCGTCCGACGCACCAGGTGGCGTACGGGCTGGCGATGTTCGACAACCCCGATGTCGATCGCAGCGTGCCGGTGAAGGAAATCTGCCGTACGTGCACGTTCTTCATCCAGCATGGCCCCACGATCAAGGAGGCCGAGTCATGCGCATAGCCGTTATCGGGGGTGGAGCGTCGGGTCTGGCATGCGCCATAGAAGCGGCGCGCGCGGGCGCCCAGGTGGAGATTCTTGAGGCAGCCGATCGCACGGGCAAGAAGATTCTTGCCACAGGAAACGGCCGATGCAACCTGAGCAACGCGGATATTTTCGCAGAGGATTACAATCGACCCGCGTTCGTCCAGGAGGCCATGAACACGCTTCCTCCGGAGGAGGTGCAGCTGTTCTTCTCCGAAATGGGGCTTTTGTGCTACCAGGAGGAAGAGGGCCGCATCTACCCGTATAGCGGCAAGGCGGCCACCGTGCTCGACCTGCTTAGGCTATCTGCATCCGAGGCGGGGGCGGTTGAGCGCTGCGGCGTGCGCGTTGCCGCAGTCGCAGCGGCGAAGGACGGCTCGTGGGATGTTCGTATGGACGATGGCTCCACGGAGCGCTTCGACGCCGTAGTCGTGTGCGTAGGGGGCAATCCCCCCAAGGGCTTGCTGCCGTCTGATGTTGCGTGCAAGCAGGCGCGTCCGGTGCTTGCGGCGCTCAAGTGCGACACGAGAGCCATCAAGGGGCTTTCGGGCATTCGCGTCCGCGCGCGCCTCTACCTGGATGTCGATGCGCAGGATTTGCGCGATGCCTGGCTTGATGTGGCCGACCCCGAGCACGATGACGTGTCGGTGGGCCCCGAGACGCGCGGCGAGGTTCTGTTCCGCGACTACGGTATTTCCGGCATAGCGGCGTTCGACATGTCACGCTACGTGCGCCCGGGCCAAACGGTTTTCATAGACCTGCTTCCCGATATGGATCCGCAGGAGAAGGTTGACTTCATCTATGATACCGCCATGGCGCATCCCGATCGCACGGCGGTCCAGGTCATGTCCGGCATGCTGCCGTCACGCGTCGCGCGCGCGGTGGTGGTTGCGGCCGGGCTCAACCCCGACGAGCCCATCATAGCCGAGCAAGAGGCCGTGGTGCTCGCCATGGTGTCCGAATCGTTCGGGCTTGAGGTCAAGGGCATAGCCGACCCCAAGCAGGCCCAGGTCATGCGCGGCGGTTACGCCGTGAAGCAGTTCGATCCCCATACGATGGAGTGCATCGCGCACCCCGGTTTGTACGTGTGCGGCGAGGCTCTCGATGTGGACGGGCGCTGCGGCGGCTACAACCTGCATTGGGCATGGACGAGCGGCATGCTCGCAGGGCGCGCTGCTGCCGGCATCGCCTGGCAGTCATTCGCTGAGTAGGTGCCGCCTGCCATACGCAGCGCGGTTCGCGGCGTATCAAAAAGGCCTTCAGCCCGTCTCGCGTGGAGGCGGGCTCTTTTAAGAGGTGTCCGATGATTGAAGTGAGCAACGTGCGCCTTCCCCTCGATGCGGGGCTGGCGGATGGTGAAAGCTTGGAAAGGCATGCCGTTGCGCATGCGCTGGGGCTGGATTCGAGCGACATCGTTCGTATGCGCTTGACAAAGCGCAGCGTGGATGCGCGCAAAAAGAGCGACGTCCATTTCGTCGCCGCCTTCGCAGTGGAGCTGGCGGGCGAGACGGAGAGGGCGGTCCTTGCACGCGGCGCGAAGGGGCAGGCACGTCTGAAGGATTTGGGCGATGGCGACGATGCATTCCACCCGCTCCGGTTCAACAGCTCTTTGGGCGAGTACCGCTTCGGTAAGCCTTTCGAGGTTCCGCCGCGCCCGGTGGTGGTAGGCGCGGGCCCTGCCGGCTTGTTCTGCGCGTGGGCGCTTGCTCGATTCGGCGCGAAGCCCATCGTGCTCGAGCGCGGCGATTTGGCCGAGAGGCGCATGCAGGTCATCGATTGTTTCAATGCGGGCGGCCCTCTTGATCCTGAATGCAATATCCAGTTCGGCGAAGGCGGGGCGGGGCTGTTCTCCGATGGCAAGCTGACCACCAACATCAAGAACCCGCGCTGCAAAGACGTGTTACGCATTTTCGTTCATGCCGGTGCACCGGAGGAGATTCTGTGGCAAGCGAAGCCGCATCTGGGTACCGACAACCTGGTGGATATCGTGTCGTCGTTGCGCGAGCAAATCAAGCGCATGGGCGGCCAGGTGATGCCTCGGACGCGCTTCGAGGGATTTCGCTTCGAGGGCGCCATGCTTACGGGCGTGCGTGTGACCGATCCATCGGGCGGGGAACGCACGATCAAAACGAATGCGTGCGTGCTCGCCTGCGGGCATTCCGCCCGCGACACGTTCGAAGAAGTGCGCGATGCCGGGCTGCTCATGGAGCGCAAGCCGTTCGCGGTGGGCGTGCGCATAGAGCATCCACAGGAGCTCATAAACCACGCCCAATACGGCGCGGCTGCCAATCACCCCGCCCTCGGCGCGGCGGATTACAAGCTTGCCGCGCATCTCCCTGACGGACGAGGGGTGTATACGTTTTGCATGTGCCCCGGCGGCGAGGTGGTGTGCGCGGCATCCGAGGAGGGCGGCGTGTGCGTGAACGGGATGAGCCGTTTCGCGCGCGACGGCGAGAACGCCAATGCGGCGGTGCTCGTGGGCGTTGAGGATCGTGACCTGCCGGGCGATGACGTGCTCGCCGGCGTCGAGCTGCAACGCCTCATGGAGCGCGCGGCGTATGACGCGAGCGGCAAAACGTATGCGGCGCCAGCCCAACGCGTGGGGGACTTTCTGACGCACCGCGCAACGAGTTCGGATGCGGGAGCGCGCAATCCCGTTCGCCCGTCGTACGCTCGCGGAGTCGCTTGGGGCGATTTGCGCGATGTGCTGCCCGCGTTCGTGGCGGATTCGATCGCCGAGGCGCTTCCGCAGTTCGACAGGCGTCTGCACGGGTTTGCCTCGCCCGATGCGATTTTGACTGGCGTCGAGGCGCGTAGCTCGAGCCCGGTGCGCATCGTGCGCGACAAGGAGACCTTGCAGGCGCATTTTGCCAACGGCGCTCTGTGCTCCGGCGTGTTTCCGTGCGGCGAGGGCGCGGGCTATGCGGGCGGCATCATGTCCGCCGCGACCGACGGCCTGCGTGTTGCCGAGGCCGTAATGCAGGCGTTCAAGAAAGAAAGGAGCGGTGTATGACCGTACTGTTCGTTGAGTATCCCAAATGCTCCACATGCAAAAAGGCAAAGAAGTGGCTGGACGAGCATGGCGTGGAATACGTCGATCGCCATATCGTGGAGGAGAACCCTACGGCGGCCGAGCTTGCCGCATGGCATAAGGCGAGCGGCCTTCCCGTGCGCCGCTTCTTCAACACGAGCGGTATGAAGTATCGTGAGCTGGGGATTAAGGCCAAGTTGGATGCCGGCATGACCGATGAGGAGTGCTTTGACCTTCTGGCAACCGACGGCATGCTGGTCAAGCGTCCGCTGGTGGTGGGCGAGGGCTTTGTTCTCGTGGGCTTTAAGGAGCCCGAGTGGGAAGCGGCTTTGCTGTAGGGACTCCTAGGAGTGCCCAAGGGACGTCCTCGAGGATGCCTCCTTTTTCTATTTGAAAGGACGTCATTGTAACGGTGAAATCGTTTCCTGAATGACGTTTTACCGTACATTTGACGCCTTTCGTTCGGTATGCTCGACATATGAGTTCGGTTGAAAGGAAGAATATGGCGAACGCTGTCGTAAGCCCTGATTTGATTCAAGTGCTCGCACGAATCGTCGGAGAAGAAAACGTGCGTGCAGACGAGCCTATGAGCGCGCATACCACGTTTAAAATCGGCGGCCCTGCCGATGCGTATGTGATGCCCCGTACCGCCGATGAGGTGGCGGCGGTTGTCCGCGCGTGCGACGAAGCGGGCGCGCCGCTTGCCGTGGTGGGCAATGGAAGCGATCTTCTGGTGGCCGATGCGGGACTGCGATGCGTGGTGATGCAGATTCTGGACAACATGGCTTCCGTGCGCGTGGAGGATACGCGCATCGTCGCGCAGGCGGGTGCGACGAATGCCCAGGTGGCGCGTGTGGCCCTCGAAGCGGGGCTCGCCGGATTCGAGTTTGCGAGCGGCATTCCTGGCACCATCGGCGGCGCGTCCATCATGAATGCGGGCGCATATGGCGGTGAGTTCAAGGATGTGTGCGTCGAGCTTGCGTGCGTGACTCCTGCGGGCGAATCGGTGCGCGTGAGCCGCGAGGAGGCTGACTGGTCGTACCGTCATTCGATGATGGGGGATGCGGGCTACATTGTTGTTGAGGCGGTGCTCGATCTGGCGCGCGATGACGCGGCGGCTATCAAAGACCGCATGGACGATCTTAAGGCTCGTCGCGAGGAGAAGCAGCCGCTCGAAATGCCTAGCGCCGGCAGTACGTTCAAGCGACCTGAGGGGTATTTTGCCGGCAAGCTCATTCAGGATGCGGGCTTGCGCGGCTATCGCGTAGGCGGTGCGCAGGTGTCGACCAAGCATACCGGGTTCGTGGTAAACGCCGGGGACGCTACGGCGGCCGATGTGCGTCAGCTGATTGTCGATGTGCAGAATCGCGTGTTTGATGAGTTCGGCGTGCGCTTGGAGCCCGAAGTGAAGATGTGGGGGTTCTGATCTATAAGGGGGGGAGGAGGGAAAGGAAGAGTCCTTTCCCTCCTCCCCCTTTGGAACCTCCGGCGCGCTCTCGCGCGCAGAAATCAGGGACTAAACACGCCACCGGCGTGTTTACTGCTCCAGAGCGCATGGGAAACCGGATGATTGGGGCTTCATCGCCCACTGGGGGCGGCGGCGCTTCGCTGGCCGCCTCGCTCACAAGTGCGGTTGGGCTTTGAGCACCACCAAATGCCTCGTGCCCTCGGTTCGCGCTTCGCGCGGTGACCTTTCCCTCCTCCGACTAGCCCCGCTTATGCAGGGTTTTTTCTCTCTTGGCGTCTGCGTGACGGGCGGCGAGGATGCCTACGACGCGTACGGCCAGGATTCCGCAGACGATTCCCAGGATCGCTCCGGCGCACACATCGCTGGGGTAGTGCACGCATAAATACAGACGTGAAAACGCGATGGCCACGGCGCCCGCCACGGCGGCTGGCTTGAACCAACGGTGCGCAAAAGGCGTCAGGCACAGTACCGTTGCCGCGGCAAACGAGCTCGACGTGTGGCCCGAAGGAAACGAGAAGCTGCTGGGAAGCTCGATGAGATTTGTTGCGAGCGTGGGATCCGCCAAGAACGGGCGGGGGCGCTCGAAGAGGTGCTTGAGGCCCAGGTCGCCGATGACGTAAGCGAGGGCGATGGCCACGATAATGGCGATGCCGTACGTGCGGTGTTTCTTGAGCATGATGGCGGTGAGCGCCACGACGAACCAGATGAAGCCCATATCGCCCAGCGTGGTGATAAACGCCATGACCGAATCCATCGCCGGCGATGCGAGCGATGACTTGATGGCGTGCAGGATGTCCAGGTCGGTATGTGTGATCGTTTCGAACATGCTCGGCATTCTACCAGAGCGACTTTACCTGGATTTTACAATGCGGCAACGTCTGTCTGACTCCATGAAATGCCTGTACGCCCGCGCCCGCGCCCGTGCTCGTGGTCGTGAGCCTGCGACCGTGCATGGCGATGCGACCAAGAGCAGCCGAACGGGTTGCTGTCGCGAATCTGTTGATTGCGCGACGGCGCCGTGTGCGGGCGTACAATAGGAGCAACCCATTCTACAGATGAACATTACGGCGTTTGCATGGTCGCTCTCCGTGGGCATTCTGCTTGCGCGCCGATCGCCATGCTGTGGCGCTTTGCTTCGACAGAATAGCCGGTTCGGGTTTTGATCGTGCTGTTTCGTTGCGGCGCTTTGCGAGTGGATGGGTCGATGAGCGGCATACGAGCGATAGAAGGAGCGATTGCATGGAAGAGCGAATGAAGAAGCTGAAGTCGGCGCGTATACGCATGCTCGTAGAGCGTTGGGCGTGGTTCATCGTGGGCGTCTTCATCAACTCGTTCGGCATCGCGCTCATAACCAAGGCGGCGCTCGGCACTTCTCCTATTTCCAGCGTGGCCTATGTGCTGAGCCTTGAGTTTCCATTCACGCTCGGCATATTCACGTTCGTAATGAACATGCTCTTCATTCTTATCCAACCGCTTTTGCTGCGGGGTGACTTCAAGGCGTTCCAATGGCTGCAGATACTGGTGAACGTCGCCTTCTCGGCGTTTATCGATGTGGGCATGGCTCTGCTCGCGTGGTTTACGCCGGTGTCGATATTCGAGCAGGCGGCGGCTCTGTTGCTGGGGTGCGCGGTGCTGGGCTTTGGCGTAAGCATCGAGGTGGCTCCGAATGTGCTGCTGGTGCCGGGCGAAGGCGCCGTGCGTGCCATCTCGATTTTTACGCATAAGCGCTTCGGGTCGTGCAAGGTCGCGTTCGACTCGACGCTTGCAGCTATCGCGATCGTGCTTTCGTTTGCGTTTTTCGGCTACCTCAACGGCATTGGCATAGGAACGCTTGTGTCGGCGGTGCTCGTGGGCAATGTGGTCAATTTCTGCAACAAGCATGTGCCGCTGACCGGCCATATCGTGAACTTGCGCATCAAGTGCGAGCGCATCGATTCCATCCTGAGGAAGACCGGCGCGCGCAAGGCGTCCGATACGGAATCGTGCGAGGCGGTAGGCGAGCGCGCCTAGGGAAACCAGGCCGGGAGCAAAGACGAAAAAGGCGCCCTTGCTCGGGCGCCTTCGTGGTGTATGGCTGCGATACGTGTGCTGCCGTGCGCGGTTGCGCTTGCGGCGCTAGATTTGCTCGAGCGCCTGGGCGACGTCGGCAATCAGGTCCTCGGTGGACTCGATGCCGCAGGACAGGCGCACCATGTCGGGGCTGATGCCGCAGGCCACGAGCTCTTCGTCGTTCATCTGGCGATGCGTGGCGTTGGCGGGGTGCAGCACGCAGGTGCGCGCGTCGGCTACATGCGTGGCGATTTGGGCGAGCTTGAGGCTCTTCATGAACGTCTCTGCCGCGGGACGCCCGCCCCCAAAGCCGAAGCTCACTACGCCGCAACCCCCGTTGGGCAAATACTTCTTGGCAAGCTCATGGTACTTGTCGCCGGGAAGGCCGGGGAATTTGACGAAGCTGATCTTGGGATGCTGGCTCAAAAACTCGGCCATCGCCTGGCCGTTCTTGCAATGCTGCGGCATGCGCACGTGCAGGCTTTCCAGACCCAGGTTCAAGATGAACGCGTTCTGGGGGCTCTGGATGCATCCGAAGTCGCGCATAAGCTGAGCGGTTGCTTTGGTGATGAATGCGCCTGCCTGGCCGAACTTCTCCGCGTATACCACGCCGTGATACGTTTCGTCCGGAGTGGTAAGGCCGGGGAACTTGTCCGCGTGCGCCATCCAGTCGAAATTGCCGGAGTCGACGATCGCGCCGCCGACCGCCGCGCCATGGCCGTCCATGTATTTAGTGGTGGAATGCGTCACGATGTCGGCGCCCCATTCGATGGGTCGGCAGTTGACGGGCGTGGGGAAGGTGTTGTCAACGATCAGCGGTACGCCATGGGCGTGGGCGGCTTGGGCAAAGCGCTCGATGTCGAGCACGGCGAGCGCGGGGTTGGCAATGGTCTCGCCGAATACGCATTTGGTGTTGGGGCGGAAAGCTGCCTCGAGCTCTTCGTCGGAGCAGTCGGGGGCAACGAAAGTGCACTCCAGGCCCATGCGGCGCATGGTGTGGGCGAGCAGATTGTACGTGCCGCCGTAGATGGCAGAGCTTGCCACCACGTGATCGCCGCAGCCTGCGATGTTGAACACGGCGAAGAAGTTAGCCGCCTGCCCCGAGGAGGTCAGCATGCCTGCCGCGCCGCCTTCGAGCTCGGCGATTTTCGCCGCTACGGCATCGTTGGTGGGGTTTTGCAGGCGGGTATAGAAATAGCCCGACTCCTCGAGATCGAAGAGCTTGCCCATGTGCTCGGAGGTGTCGTATTTCCACGTGGTGGACTGATAGATGGGAATCTGGCGCGGTTCAGCGTCGCCCGGACGATAGCCGCCCTGAACGCAAGTGGTGCCGATCTGTTCGGTCATGGGGACTCCTAACGCTTCTTCCGCTCGCCATCGTCGCATTGCGGATGCGTCCGAGGCGAGCCCAATGATGCGTGAGCCATTATACGTTTGCCTGCCCGTCAAGCTGCTTCGCGAGGAGGATTTAACGCAATAGTCGCATGGCGTTGCGACGTGTCGTTTCGGGGTTGTCTTTTGCGTTTGGCGTACGCCGCGGTCAAAAACGCCTCAAATGGGCGCTGGGCGGGTTCCCTGCGGCCCGCCCAGCCTCTGGGAGGCGGCTCAAAGGGCGAGAATCGGTGTCGTCGCCCAGCTTTCCGGGTGTTTTCGGGCGTTCGCGCCGCCGAGATGGCAAGATTGGGCGATGTCTGCGGTTCTGCGAACGAGCCAATCGCCCATTCGGGGCGAATTTGACCAGCCCGTCGAAAACGAGCGCCCTGTTCGCCCATTGGAAGCATTTTTGACCACATGGCAGGGTGGAATCCGCTTCGATGGGTTTCATTCGGGTCTTTGAGAAATAAAAAAAGAGCCCCCTTAGAGGCTCTTTGCAAATCAGATGGCGGGATGTACGAGACTCGAACTCGCGACCTCCGACGTGACAGGCCGGCGCTCTAACCAACTGAGCTAACACCCCAGTGCGTTGAAAATGATGGCGGGATGTACGAGACTCGAACTCGCGACCTCCGACGTGACAGGCCGGCGCTCTAACCAACTGAGCTAACACCCCATCAGTTTCAACCGCTGCTCTCTGAAGCAGCCCGCATATAGTACCGAGAAACAATCCAACGCGCAAGAAGAATTTTCAACTTCTTTAAAATTTTTTTCCGAAAGCGTGCGCGCGGTCCGCTCTGGCGCCCGCGGCGTTTCTGCAAGACGTGGACCTCCACGAACTTTCGATGGGGCCCGCTCTGGCGCCCGCGGCGCTTCTTCCATCAAGAGGAAACAGATTCTTCAACGAATCATTAACGATTGGATATTGACGGCATGCGCCCCATGATTCATTCAAATCTGGGGTCTACACTTACGCTTTCCATCAAATGCCGTGCGGGCTCAATCCTTTTCGGCGCATTCAATTCGCACGAGAGCAAGGAACGGAGGCGTCTTGTGCGCATATTACGTTATCTGAAGAACTCGAAAATGGCGGTTGTGCTGATTGTCGCGTTGCTGATCGTGCAGGCGTTCGCCGACCTGTCGCTTCCGCGCTACACATCTGATCTGGTCGATGTCGGCATCCAGCAAAGCGGCATCGAGCATGCCTCGCCCGACCAGATGCGTGCGTCCACGTTCGAAGCCACGTGCATGCTGGCCTCTGAGGAAGGGGAGAGCCTTATTCGCGCGTCGTATGCCTCATCCGATGACGGCACGTATGCGCTCACCGATGAGGGCTCCAAGCAGCGCGAGGCTCTCGATGACGCTATGGCTTGGCCTATGGCCATCGTGTACTTCGCCGACCAGGCGTCCGAGGAGGGCGCACGCGCGTCGGGGGGCGCCGCAGGAGGGGATGCCGCCGCATCCTCGGGAGAGGAGTCGGCTTCTGCCAATGGGGCGTTCATGCAGGACGGCTTCGACCTTGCGCAGCTCGTCCAGGCGTACCAGGCCGGCTCGATTTCTAAGGACGACGTGCTTTCCATGGTGGATTCCGCCAAAGATCACCTTTCTGGCGTGAGTGATTCGCTCGTCGACCAGCAGGCCATCGCGGCCGTGAAGGCGGAGTACGAGGCGCTGGGGCTCGACATGGGGGCAATCCAGATGGGCTGCCTTTTGCGCATCGGCGCCCAGATGCTCGGCGTTGCGGCGCTCATGGCCATCGTCTCGGTGGCGGTGGGCTTTCTTGCGTCGCGCACGGCCGCCAAGGTGGCGCGCGGCCTGCGCGAGCGGCTGTTCTCCAAAGTGCTCTCGTTTTCCGATGCCGAGGTCCAACGCTTCTCTGCTGCATCCCTGATTACGCGCGGTACCAACGACATCCAGCAGATTCAGATGGTGCTTACCATGGTGCTGCGCATGGTGCTCTACGCGCCCATCCTCGCCATCGGCGGCATCATCATGGTGTCGCGCACCAATGCCTCTATGAGCTGGATCATCGTGCTCGCCGTGGTGGTGATCTTCCTGATCATCGGCATTCTCATGGCGATCGCGCTGCCCAAGTTCAAGGTCATGCAGAAGCTCATCGATCGCGTGAATCTGGTTGCGCGCGAGATGCTCAACGGCTTGCCCGTCATCCGCGCCTTCGGCCGTCAGGATTTCGAATACAAGCGCTTCGACGACGCGTCCACCGCCCTGTATCGCACGCAGCTGTTCACCAACCGCGCGATGACCTTCATGATGCCCGCGATGATGCTCGTAATGAACGGAGTGTCGGTGCTCATCGTATGGGTGGGCGGCTCCTATATCGATTCCGGCACCATCCAGACAGGCGACATGATCGCGTTCATCACCTATTCCATGGTCATCATCATGTCGTTTTTGATCATCGGCATGATGGCGATCATGCTGCCGCGCGCCGATGTCGCCGCCGAGCGCGTGAACGAGGTCCTTTCTACCGAAAGCTCCATCCACGATCCCGCTCGCCCCGTGGAGCTGCCTGCTTCTGGGGCCGCAGGGGAGCGTCGCGGCGCGCGCATCGAGTTCAAGGATGTGACCTTCGCCTACGACGAGGGGAGCGAGCCGGTGCTGCGCCATATCAGCTTCATTGCCGAGCCGGGCGATACGCTGGCGATCATCGGGCCAACGGGATGCGGCAAGTCTACCGTGCTCAAACTGATCGAGCGCTTCTATGACGTGTCGGCGGGCGCTGTGCTCATCGACGGCGTGGACGTGCGCTCCCTGCGCCAGCACGACCTGCGTTCGCTTTTGGGCTACGTACCCCAAAAGGCGTTTCTGTTCTCGGGCAGCATCGCCGATACCGTGCGGTTCGGCGCGCCCGAGGCAAGCGACGACGACGTGAGCGCCGCGCTTGAGATCGCGCAGGCGGCTGATTTCGTGGGGGAGAAGGAAGAGGGCGCCGAGTCGTTCGTGTCGCAAGGCGGCGATAACGTATCGGGCGGTCAGCGCCAACGTCTCTCGATTGCCCGCGCCATCGCTACGGACGCTCGGGCATATCTCTTCGATGACAGTTTTTCGGCGCTCGACTACGCGACCGACGCCCGCCTGCGTGCGGCGCTCGCATCTAAGTTGGGAGATGCCACGAAGGTCATCGTGGCGCAACGTATCTCCACGGTGCTCGACGCTACCACCATCGTGGTGCTTGACGATGGCGAGATGGTGGGCCGCGGCACTCACGCCCAACTTTTGCGCACCTGCCCAACGTACCGCGAGATCGCCGAATCGCAGCTTTCGCCCGCCGAGATCGAGCGCACGCTCTCGCAGGGGGATGGTGCCGTCCGGTGCGACAACGCCGCCTGCGAGGAAGGTGCCGCACAGGAGAAAGGCGCCGCCCAAGGCGGGGATGCCCAGAAAGGAGGTGGGGTCCGATGAGCGCACGTGACACGCACGCTCAGGCCTCTTCGCGCCCGCCTCGCCGCGGGCCTATGGGCCACGGCCCCCGTGCGATGATGCCGGGGGAGAAGGCGGCCGACTTCAAGGGCACGATGAAGAAGCTGCTGGCGTTCATGGGGGCATTCAAGGTTTCGCTTGTCGTGCTGCTCGTGTTTGCCGTGGCATCCACGGTGTTCACCATCGTGGGTCCCAAAGTGCTCTCCACCGCCACCACCGAGCTTTTCGAGGGCATAGCGGCCAAGGTCGCGGGCACGGGCGGCATCGACTTCGGCGCAGTGGGAACCATCCTCGCCACCACGCTCGCTCTTTACTGCATATCTGCCGCCTGCTCGTTTGTGCAGGGTTGGCAGATGACCCATATCTCGCAAAAGACCTGCTATATTCTTCGTCAGCGCATTGCCGAGAAGATCGACCGCCTGCCTATGGGCTATTTCGAGCGCACGAGCACGGGAGATGTGCTTTCGCGCATCACCAACGACGTGGACACGCTCGGCCAGAGCCTCAACCAGGGCGTGACGCAGCTTGTGACCAGCGCCGTGACCATCGTGGGCGTGGTGGCCATGATGCTTTCCATAAACGCGCCCATGACGCTCATCGTGCTGCTCATCGTGCCGGTGTCCCTTGTTCTGGTGCGTGTGGTGGTGTCGCATTCGCAGAAGCATTTCCGCGCCCAGCAGAAGAACCTCGGTGCCATCAACGGCCAGGTGGAAGAGACGTTCTCGGGTCACGCCGTGGTGCATGCGTTCGGTCGCGAGGAGCAGATGCTCGAAAAGTTCCGAGCCACCAACGAGAAGCTCTACGAATCGGCTTGGAAGTCGCAGTTCCTTTCGGGCCTCATGATGCCGGCTATGAACCTGGTGGGCAATCTTGGGTACGTGGCCGTTGCGGTGTCGGGCGCTGCGCTTGCCATTCAGGGGGCAATAACCGTGGGCGACATCCAGGCGTTCATCCAATACGTGAAAAACTTCACGCAGCCCATCACGCAGCTTGCCCAGGTGTCCAATGTGCTCCAGCAGATGGCTGCGGCAGCCGAGCGCGTGTTCGAGTTCCTCGACGCCGATGAGGAGGATGCGGTTCCGGCCGCTGACGCCGTGGCGCCGAAGCAGGCGTGCGATGCGGCAAGCGGGACGTCGCATTTCGGCGTTGACGCAGGGAGCAGCGCGCTTGCTCGCTCCGGCGCGGAAAGCGGCGAGTCGCCCATGAGCGTGGAGTTCGACCATGTGCGTTTCGGCTACGATCCCGACTCCCCCGTCATCAAGGATTTCTCCGCGAAGGTCGCCCCCGGCCAGACGGTGGCGCTGGTGGGTCCCACGGGCGCCGGCAAAACCACCATGGTGAAGCTGCTCATGCGCTTCTACGACGTGGATGGAGGTGCCATCCGAATCGGCGGGCGCGACATCCGCGACATGAGCCGCGACGAGGTGCGCGCGCAGTTCGCCATGGTGCTGCAGGACACGTGGCTGTTCAAGGGAACCATTCGCGAGAACATACGCTACGGGCGTCTCGATGCGACCGATGCCGAGGTGGAGGCGGCTGCCAAGGCGGCGTTCGCCGACCACTTCATCTCGACGCTGCCCGGCGGCTACGATATGGAGATCAACGAGGACGCGAGCAATATCAGCCAGGGTCAGCGCCAGCTGCTCACCATCGCGCGCGCCGTGTTGGCCGATCGCCGCATGCTTATTCTGGACGAGGCCACCTCGAGCGTGGACACGCGCACCGAGGAGCGCATCCAAATGGCGATGGATAACCTGATGCGCGGCAGAACGTCGTTCGTGATCGCGCACCGGCTCTCCACGATTCGAAATGCCGATCTGATCCTGGTGCTCAACCACGGCGACATCGTGGAGCAGGGCACGCACGCGCAGCTGCTCGAACTTGGCGGAGCGTATGCCGAGCTGTATAACTCGCAGTTCGCCGATGCGGAGGCGACCGATTGCGCCGAGAGATAAACGCCCCCGTTTTGGTGCGCGGATTTGCCGATAGGCGCTGCGAAGGTTAGAATTTCAGGTGCCGCTTTTCGCGACGTGCGCGGGGCGGCGCCTGAGCGATTGAGAAAGATATGTCTGGAAGCACTCTACATAAAATTGCCGCCTTCGATTTCGATGGCACATCCATCAGGGGAAATTCCCCCGTTCTGCTCGTGCGCTACCTTTTGCGCGACAAACTTCTGGGAAAACGCGTCACCGCGAAAATCGCGTCGTGGGGCATCGCTTACAAGCTGCGCCTGCCTCAGAACGAGGCGTGGGTGAGGGGCCTTGTGTTCACCGCGTTCGAAGGGCTCCCGCAACGCGAGGCCGACGAGTATCTGCGCGCGTTTTACGATGAGGTGATCGCAGGGCAGGATCGCTTCCGCCCGCAGGCCGATGCCGCCATGCGCGCGCTGCGAGAACAGGGCGTAGAGGTGCTTGTGGTTTCCGCCACGTTCGAGCCCATCATCCAACGCGCCCAGGAGCTCCATCCGTTCGACGGATTCATCGCCACCAAGATGGCGGTGGATGAGCACGGCTGCTATACCACCCATGTTGATGGGCCGTGCGTAGAGGGCCAGGAGAAGGTCAACTGCATACGCGCCTACGCCGATGCCCGTTACGGCGTTGGAAACTGGGAGCTCGTGGAGGCCTACGGCGACCACCATTCGGATGCGCCGCTGCTTTCTGCCGCCACGCGCGGTTTTGCCGTGTGCCCAGACAATCCGCTCGAGCGCGAGGCGCGTCGCCGCGGCTGGACCGTGCTCGACTGGAGCGAGGATGTGAAGAATTAAGGGCGCAATGCTCAAATCTTTCCCACGCGGTTTGCGCGTGCGCCTCCGCTTGTCTAAACTTTAACTGATACCTTTTCATTGACAATTCCCAAGGAGGTGGGCCCTCATGTTCGAAAGCAAAGACAACGAATCCAATTTCGCCGATCAGCATCAGGAGCCAGCCGACGCCCACGAGCCTCGGGCCGATTATCTCTCCGCTGCCCGCGAAGCCAAACGGGCGGGCGATAAGGTGCTTGCGATGCATTTGTACATGACCGCCTATGAGGAGTCATGCAAGCGCAGCCCTCTGCCCGATATGGACGCCATCGGCGCCCTGCGCGAGGCGTGGGAGGTCGCGTGCGATTTGCGCGAGCGCTCCATGGCGGAATACATTTTCGACAAGCTTGAGCCGCATCTGACCGGTGATGAGACCGAGCGGTTCGCGCGCCGCCTGCAGGATTTGGCGCTGGACAAGCTCTCCGAATTCGGCATTTCTCGAGCCGATCTGGAGGATATGGCTGATTTGATTTCGGAAGAAATCGGCGCGCATGCCCATATTTCAGGCATCACCCCCATCGTCTCGGCGCTCTATCCCGAGTCCGAGGACGGCGCGGGGGAGGAGCAGCCCGAAGGGCAGCTTGATGAGCTGGAGGTTCAGGCGCAGCAGGGCGATCAGTCCGATGCGGTCGTTGAAGGGGAAGCCTCTTCAACGGAGAGCGCCTCGGCGGATGCGCCGGCTGCTAGCAAGGCGCGCATCGTGGGCGTAGGCAAGCTTAAATCGGCGAAGGGTAAAGACGCCGATACGCGCACGGCGCCGCGCCGCACCATGGATTTCAGCGATCTGGTGGGCTTCGACGGCATCATCGAGGATACCCGCGCATTGGGCATCGGCATCAAACAGGACGAGGCATATCGCCTGCTCATCGATACGCTGCGCGCTCAACATGGGCTCGATAAGCTTTCCGCCAACGGCACCGTGGTGTACCGCACCTCGTCGCGCGAAGACGCCTCGGTGTTCATGACGGCCGTGGTGGGCGAGCTGGGGCTTCCCGCGATGCGCGTGCAGATGCAGCCCGGCCCGCAGGGCATGCCCGTGCTCTGCGTCACCGTGTCTGCCGATCGCCAGCCGCGCCTGACCGGGCGCATGACGCTTGACGCCCCGGGTGTGCTCGTGCTCGAGGATATCGATCTGTGGGGCGCGCCGCTCATCGAGGCGGCGTCCGCCTCCGACGGCGAGGGCATCATGTTCGCCAATATGGCCCGTGCCGCGCGCGAGGCGATCACCCTCATCAGTACTGCTGTTGCCAACCCCGATATCTACGTGCTCGCATCCATGGCCGGCGATGCACCCGATCAGGGCTACCTCTATGACCTTATGGAGCCTATGCATATCGTGGATATCTACTTGCCCGACGAGCTCGAGCGTCGCGCGATTTGGGACTGCATGGCGCTTGACCATCCGTCTATCAGGCAGCTCGACCTGAGCAGGCTTACGCGCCTGTCGCGCAATCTGTCGCGCACCGACATCGCCACCGCGGCACGCGAGGCGGTGGAGGATGCGTATCGCCAGGGTCTTAAGTCGCGCCACTACGTGCCGGTGACTCAGGAGATGATGTACGAGCACATCTCTAACTTCCAGCCGCTGGATTCCGATGAATACCACCAGTTGGAGGATGCCGTTGTGAAGGAATTCCGCGCCCAGATCGAGCGGTTCGAGGCCGAAGGCGGCCGCCTGGGCGCCGACGATGCGATGGGCTGGTGATGCGCGATGGAGCTGACCCGCAGAAGCGATTACGCGTGCCGCATCATTCGCGCTGCCTACGAGAGCAAGGACGCGTACGTGTCGGTGTCCGAGGTGGCCGACCGAGAGGGGATTCCCTATGCGTTCGCGCGCAGCATTCAGCATGACCTGGTGCGCGCCGGTCTGCTCAAGACCGTGCGTGGAGCCAAGGGCGGTCTGACGCTGGCATGCGATCCGTCCACTACCACATTGCTCGAGGTGCTTGAGGCGCTGCAGGGGCCGCTCATGATGTCCCCGTGCGCCGACAATCCCGAGTATTGCGAGAAGTGCGGCATGTGCGAGTTCCGCAGCGTATGGAAGCAGGCTGACAACATTCTTCGCGACTTTTTCGACTCCATTACGCTTGACGCGCTGTTCTCCAAGGGGCACGCCTAATGGTCGCGCGCACCGGAGATGCCGGTGCATGTGACGGCCGACCGGACATGTATGCCCTCCGGTCTGCTCGCTCCGCAGGCGACTGCGATCGAAGCGCATCGCAACAGCATAGAAGCAACGTTGCCGCCCCGAAGTCCGGGGCGGTTTCGCACTCTGCGCTCACGGTGCCGCGTGCCGATATGGACGCTTTCGTGGCCGAGGTGCGGGCGCAGGGCAAAGAGCTCTACCGCGACCTCCCATGGCGCAACACGCGCGATCCGTACGAGATATGGATCTCGGAGGTCATGCTGCAGCAAACGCAGGTGGCGCGCGTGCTGACCCGCTGGGAGCGCTTCCTTTCTCGGTTCCCCACCGTTGACGCCCTTGCCGCCGCCTCGTCGGGCGATGTGGTGGAGGAGTGGCAGGGCATGGGCTACAACCGGCGGGCGCTTGCCCTGAAGCGCGCGGCCGACATTTGCTCCGAGCGGTTCGGCGGCCGCATGCCCGAGGGGGTGGAGGAGCTCATGAAGCTTCCCGGCATCGGCGAGGCCACCGCCGCCGGCATCACGGCGTTCTCGCGCGATGTGCCCTGCGTCTATATCGAAACCAACGTGCGTGCCGTGTTCATCCATCGGTTCTTCCCGGATGCCGAACGCGTGACCGACAAACAGCTGCGGCCGCTTGTCGAGGCCGCATGTCCGGCAGAGGACGTGCGCGGGTGGTATTACGCGCTGCTAGACGTGGGCGCGTATCTTAAGAAAACCCAGGTGAACCCCAGTCGTCGCGCCGCTGCCTATACGCGTCAGAGCGCGTTTGAGGGCTCGCGTCGCCAAAAGCGCTCGTGGCTTCTGCGTGAGGTCATGGCAAGCCCGGGCATTAGCGGCGACGACCTGTTCGCACGCCTCAATCGAGCAGAACGCGAGGCGGCGCGCGACGGCATCGATCGTGCCGCCTTCGATTCCATCATGGCTGATATGGAGCGCGAGGGGTTCTTTGCGCGAGACGGCGCGGGCTGGCGCTTGCTTTAGCGGCGCGCTTTCTCGGAAACGTTCGGTTTGAGGGCTTGCTTCGGCATCGTGGGTGATTCTTCGGTAGTTTACGGCTCCTCCGAAGACAACGTGCTAGCAGAGGAGTATGCTGGCGCATGACGGCATGGCCGTTGCGCGCATGTTGCGCGATGTTTTTCGACCCCGGGCGCGATGCCACGGGAGAAAGGGGGACGACCCATGGAGCTTAAGGGCACCCAGACCGAAAAGAACCTCATGACTGCGTTCGCCGGCGAGTCGCAGGCGCACACGAAGTATCTTTACTATGCCTCCCAGGCGAAAAAGGACGGCTACGTTCAGATCCAGAACATTTTCGCCGAGACCGCCAAGAACGAGTCCGAGCACGCCAAGCTCTGGTTCAAGGCGCTGCATGGCGGCAAGATTCCTACCACGTTGGAGAACCTGGCCGACGCGGCTGCCGGTGAGAACTATGAGTGGACCGACATGTACGCCGAGTTCGCTAAGACCGCCAAAGATGAGGGCTTCGACGAGCTCGCGCGCCTGTTCGAGGGCGTGGCTGCCGTAGAGAAGGAGCACGAGGCTCGCTATCGCAAGCTCATCGAGCGCATCAACGCCGGCGAGGTGTTCAAGCGCGGCGAGGTGCACGCGTGGAAGTGCAACAACTGCGGCCATATCCACATCGGCACCGAGGCGCCGCTTGTGTGCCCCGTTTGCGCGCATCCTCAGGCCCACTTCGAGATTCGCGCCGAGAACTACTAAGGCGAATGAAATGCCCGGGATTGATTTCCCGGGCATTTTTGCTCTCTCTGGGTAGAAAAACGTGTTACCGGTGATTGGGTTTGTAGCACATCGTGTTACGAACCCTTTTATTATTCACACAGTCGTGCCTTTTGCCGCGAATATGGCCAGTCTGTGCGGAAAGTGACGGAACGCAAACGTTTTTGTTACTAATTTTGGTGCATAATGCCACCCGTCAGTTTCTTCAGCATACATCTATATAGGAGGTGTACGTATGGACAACAAGGCCACTGCCACAGAGTTTCAAGGCATGCTCGAGTCGCGAGGTGTCTCGCGCCGCAGCTTCATGAAACTGTGCGGCACCATCGCGGTCATGGCAGGCTTGGGTGAAGCCGCCGCGCCCCGCGTGGCCCATGCCCTCGAGGAGTCCGTCATTGGCGCCAGCCAGGGCGACCTGTATCCCGTTATCTGGATTGAGGGCGCTTCCTGCACCGGCTGCACCGAGGCGTTCGCTCAGATCGACGCCCCGGATGCCGCGACGGTCGTGCTCGAGCTCATCTCGCTGAACTACAGCGAGACGCTCTCCGCCGCCGCGGGCCATTCGATGGAGGAGGCAAAGGCTCAGACCATCGAGGCCGGCAACTACATCCTGGTCTACGAGGGCGCTGTGCTCAAGGGCTGGGACGGCAACGCGCTGCGTGTCGCCGACAAGCCTGGCTACGAGCATCTGACCGAGGCTGCCGCAAACGCTACCGCCGTGGTCGCGCTCGGCTCCTGCGCCGTCAACGGCGGTTGGATGGCTGCCCACCCCAATCCGTCCAACGCCATGGGCGTCCAGCAGTTCCTGCAGGAAGAGGGCATCAGCACGCCGGTCATCAACATCCCCGGCTGCCCGCCCAATCCCGAGTGGCTGTGCGCGGTGCTCATCGAGTACCTGCTGCTCAACCGCCTGCCCGAGCTCAACGCCGAGAACAAGCCCACCCAGATCTTCGGCCAGACCATCCATGACAACTGCCAGCGTCGCGGCCACTTCGAGAACGGCGAGTTCGTCTACCAGTTCGGCAGCCCCGAGGAGGCCAAGGGCTATTGCCTCTATCCGCTCGGTTGCCGTGGCCCTCAGACCAAGGCGAATTGCGGCATCGTGCGCTACAACCACCGTCGCAGCTGGTGCGTCGAGGCCGGCGCCCCCTGCATCGGTTGCTGCGAGGCCAACCCGATGAACCCGGGCCAGAACTGGGTCGAGGTCAACACCCCGTTCTTCAAGCGCCATCGCGACCTGCGCGTCGGCGACTTCCTGATCCAGCCCGAGATCATCGCTCCCATTGTGACCGGCGTTGTGGCCGTTGCCCTGGTCATCCATGGCTTCGGCATGAAGGCCGCGGGTCGTGTGCCTAAGGGCGCCGAGTTCGAGAAGGTGCGCGCATGGGATGCCAAGCACCCCGATAAGTCCATCGGCGTGTACAAGAAGGAAGACGTGGAAGCCGCAAGCAAGAAGGGAGGCGATAAGTAATGACCCGTTCCGTCATCGACCCCATTACCCGTATCGAAGGCCATCTTCGCGCTGAGATGGAAGTCACCGACGGCGTTGTTACCGACGCCTGGATTTCCGGCGGCTGCTTCCGCGGCATGGAGCTCGTCGTCCGCGATCGCACCCCCGAGGATGCCGCGTTCATCGTGCAGCGCATCTGCGGCGTGTGCCCCGTTTCGCACATGCATGCGTCCTCCATCGCGGCTGAGAAGGCCTACGGGATCACCATTCCCAACAACGCCCGCATCATCCGCAACCTGATCGAGGGCTCTCAGTTCCTGCACAGCCACATCCTGTGGTTCTACAACCTGGCCGGCCTGGACTACGTGAATCCGCTTAACGCGCTTTCCGCCGACCCCGTGGCGGCCTATGACCTGGCCACCGAGCTGGGCACTCCGTCCGCCGACTTCGTTGGCCTGCAGGATCGCCTGCAGAAGTTCGCCGACAACGGCCAGCTGTCCATCTTCAGCGGCAACTGGTTCGACACCGGCGAGTACAACCTGACCCCCGAGGCCGACCTCATCCTGACCGCGCATTATCTCGAGGCCCTGCAGATGCAGGCCAAGGCCTCCGAGATCGCCGGCCTGCTGGGCGGCAAGATGCCCCACATCATGACCATCGTTCCCGGCGGCACCGCCTTCGTGCCCACCGCCGAGAAGCTCGATGACCTCAAGGGCCTCGTCGACGAGCTGTACAACTGGGTTGCCTCCACGCTGATCCCCGACACTCTCGCCGTGGCTCAGTTCTATCCCGAGGCCGCCACGTTCGGCAAGGGCTGCGGCCGCTATGGCGCATGGGGCGTGTTCGAGCGTCCGTTCGACGCCTCTACGTCCTACACCGACCAGATGAACAACCGTTATCTGCCCGCCGGCGTTCTGGACGAGAACTTCAACCTGTCCGATGTGGACGAGTCGAAGATCACCGAGTACGTTGGCCGCTCCTGGTACGAGGGCGACGCCGACCTGCCTCCGTTCGAGCAGGGCGTGCACCCCGCGTTCACCGAGTACAACGTGGACGACCGCTACACCTGGAACAAGTGCCCGCGCTACGACGGCAAGCCGCTTGAGACCGGCGGTTTCGCTCGTTTGCTGGTTGCGTATGCGCGCAACGTTCCGTTCATCGTCGAGCAGATCGACGGCCTGCTGGAGGCTCTGGGCGCTCAGCCGGGCGATCTCTCCGCGCTGCAGAACACGCTCGGACGCACCGGCGCCCGCCAGATCGAGACCCTCTACATCGCGGGCCTCATGAAGGAATGGGTCACCGAGCTGTGCGAGGCCATCGAGGGCGGCGACAGCACCTACTTCGAGGGACCGTCCCAGACCACCGGCGAAGGCACCGGCTTCTGGGAGGCTCCGCGTGGCGCCCTGTACCACTCCGAGAAGGTCAAGGACGGCAAGATCACCGATTACCAGATCATCATTCCGTCTACCTGGAACCTCGCGCCGCATGACCCGGAGGGCAACTACGGCCCCATGGAGCAGGCCCTGATCGGCGTGCCCGTGGCCGACATCGAGAAGCCCATCAACGCTCTGCGTACGGTCCACAGCTTCGACCCCTGCACCGCTTGCGCCGTGCACATCGTCGAGCCTAAGACCGGTAAGAAGTTCGAAACCGTGACGAGCCCTTGGGGGGTGAAGTAAGATGGCCCATCTCGCACATTACCGCGAAGCGCATCCGGCGCCGTTCCGCGTCACGCACTGGGTGAACCTCATCTCCATGATCCTGCTGATCTTCACCGGCTTCTGCATCCACTTCCCGTTCTTCCCTGAATTCATGGGTATGGCGCGTGGCGTGCATATCTTCTTCGGCTTCGTGATCATGCTGAACGTCATCGTGCGTATCGTGCTGGCGTTCTTCGTGAAGTCCGCGCCGGCGGCCGGTACCCGCGAAGTGGTCACCGACTACAAGACGTGGCTGCCTCAGAAGGACAACCGCCATCAGCTGGGTGCATGGATCAAGTACTACCTGTTCCTGAAGAAGGACCATCCGCTGTCCGCCAAGCTTGGCGTTCCGCAGAAGCTGTCCTACCTGGCGATTCCCATCCTGATCGCGTTCATGTTCTTCACCGGCTTGATGCTGTGGCCGCCCACGGCCAACACGCCTGCCATCGAAGCCTGCATCAACTTCTTCGGCGGCGCGATGAGCGTGCGCATCATCCACTACTTCATGATGTACGTGTTCATCTGCTTCACGCTGCTGCATGCGTACCTGGCCAACATCGAAGGCCTGGCCCCCACCAAGCTCATGTTCTTTGGCATCGAGCACGGCGGTCTGACCTACGACATGAAGACGCACAACATCTCCGGCGAGGACAACCTGGGTCACGAGACCCACTAAATGGATACGCGGCTCATGCGGTCGTCGTAACCTCTCGTTGAGACATCGCGCGACGGTCGGACTTTCCAGCTGCCTGCATGCGTATCTCGGAGCGCACCGCATTGACGGCGGTGCGCTCCTTTTTTGTTGTCCAGGGCGGCGCCGCACAGATCTTGAATGCGCTTGGCAGACGGACATGCGGCCTGGTCATCAGGGGAGTCGGACTTTCGTGCTGCTCATGTGCCAACCCACAGATTCAAAGAAGCCCGCTTCGACGGGCTTCTTTTTTGGTATGCTTACGTGCCGTTGTTCATTCTCCATCGCGAAGGCGGTTGTCATGTTTCGCATCAATCATGCCATTTTGCACGTGTTTGATTTCGTGTCGTGCGTAAACGTGTTCTCTGAGGAAGAGCTCGATCTGACGAATAAGAACGCCAAGAAATACTGCGTGAGCCATGCGAAAAAGGCGCTGGGCTCAATCGACGCGAAGCGCGGCACGTTTGCCGACGACAGCATGTTCGCGGGCGAGCTCCGTTCGTATTTCCGCGGAGAGCGCGACTTCATCGATCTTTCGGTTCAGGTCGCGCAGTTCCTCGCTGCGGAGCTAGGCCATATGGAAAAGCCGGAGTCCTGCGACCTTCTGGTGCTAGATTTCGAAGAGGATGCGCCAAAGCCTCCTGCCGACGCGACTGAGGAGGAGATGGAGGCGGCCTATAAGGCGCAGGGAAAGCGTCACTTTGGCATGTTTTTGCTCGAAAGCCGTCAAGCGTACATGCACGAGGTCGGTTCCGGCGAGACGGGCGGCACGTGTGTGGACGTGAAGCGTCACTTCGCGATTCTTCCCAATCCGTCGCAGAAGGTGTCGTCCTATGCGCTCGTGGACGCCGAAACGCTGGCGGTCTCTTTCGCCGATAAGCCGCGTGAGATTTCGGGCGAGGAGCGCTATCTCATTCCCGACGGGCTGCTTCAATGCTCGAGCGAAGCGTCCAGCAAGGAAGTGCTTGATACGGTGGTGCGCATCGTGGAGGAAGTGGCCGACGAGTACGGGGCCAACAGTGCCGCTGCGCTTTCCAAGGCCAAGGCCGCCATGATGAGCGAGGCGACGGAGGAGTTGGAGTATTTGGCGCCGTGGGATTTGGGCGCCGAAGTGTTCGACGACGAGCCGCTGCAGCGTCGTTTCGAGGAGGCGGTGGCTGCCGAGGTGCCCGAGCGCGTGCCCGTGGAGAAGAAGGCCGTGGAGCGCGTGGCGCGCAACCACAAGATCCGCACCGATACCGGCATCGAGATCACGTTTCCCTCGGAATACTCGACCAACCCTGATTTCATCGAGTTTATCAGCGAGCCCAATGGGCTTATCTCTATCGAACTCAAAAACATCGGCCATATCGAGAACCGCTAGGCGCTGGGCGCGGCCGCAAGGAGATGCCGCTTCATGGCGCTTCGCAGGGAGATCCATTTCCAAAAAACGCATTATTTGCTAAGAATGGCGAATGCGTTTCCCAAAATGGCGTTATTTGTGCTCTCGAGCCGATGGGTGACTCTCGCTTTGTATCAAAGAGGCTCTAACAATTCTTAAAATGCCTGCTCGTCTTTTATAGATAATAGCTACAGCTCCCCGCGGTGCGCTTTGGGACGTACATATAACGCTGTTTCTCTACCGCAGGGTCGAAAAGTTAGCAAATAAGGGCTTTTTTCTACCGAAGAGTTCGTAGTGCGTGAGATGGGCGGAATAGGCAAGGCATGCGGAGCGCGCGGGACGCGCGGATGGATGGGCGGACGAGGCATGTGGAGCGCGCAGGACACGCGGATGGATGGGGCGGACGAGGCATGCGGAGCGCGCGGGACGCGCGGATAGGTGGAGCAGACGGGGCATGCGGATCGCGCGGGACACGGGCAGATGGAGCGGGCAAAGCATAGCGGCATGCGGAGAAACTGTGCTCGCAAAGCAAGCGAGGCAGACGGAGCCAACGAATCGGAGCGTGATGCCATCAACGGCCGGCGATGACGCGGCGTCAGTGCGCCGGTTGCGGTATATCTGCGCCGATGGTGTGAATCTGCGTTCGGCTGGGTGGACGGCGACGCCGCGTCGTGCCGTAACCTCATGCGTGCGGCGGGTCGCGCGCGTCCCACGAAGCCTCCGTGGCACCCGAGGCATGCGGTTATCGGGTGGGGCTCGCGGCCGTTTGGGCATCCGGGGCGCCTCCAACGTGCAAACTTCCTGAAAAGCACCATGTAGTGTGGCGGTGCCGATTGCGCCGATCCTCCGCTTAAACCCGAACGAGGTTCGCTCGGGCTCATGCACTGTCATACCCGCCTTGCGGCGAGGACGCGAAGGGGATCTGCCGATGATCGTTTCCTGGATGACCACCAACGAGTGCAACTTGCGCTGTGCGCATTGCTATCAAGATGCCGATGTGCGGCAGCAGCGGGAGCTTTCCACCGAGGAGGGCAAGGCGCTCATCGACCAGATTGCCGCCGCTGGCTTCAAAATCATGATCTTCAGCGGGGGAGAGCCGCTTTTGCGCGCCGATATTTTCGAGCTGGTGGAGCATGCCGCTCGTGCGGGGCTTCGACCGGTTTTCGGCACCAACGGCACGCTTCTGACCGATGATGTGGCGCGTGGGCTCAAAGAGGCGGGCGCATGCGCGATGGGTATCAGCGTGGATAGTCTGGATTTCGCCAAGCACGATCGATTTCGCGGGCTGGAGCACGCCCACGAGCTAACGATGGCGGGCATCGAGAGCTGCAAGAAGGCCGGGCTGCCGTTTCAGATTCACACCACGGTGGTCGATTGGAATCGCGAGGAGATATGCGACATTACTGATTTTGCTCAACGCATCGGCGCCGTGGGGCATTACATCTTCTTTCTGATTCCCGTGGGTCGCGGCAAGATGATCGGCGACACGGCGCTCGAGGTGCGCCAGAACGAGGAGCTGCTGCGCGCCATTATGCGCAAGCAATCCGAGGTCGCGATAGACGTAAAGCCCACCTGCGCACCTCAGTTCACCCGTGTCGCGCAGGAGCTTGACGTGAATACGCGCTTCTCGCGTGGGTGCCTGGCGGGACTCACATACTGCGTCGTGGGCGCCGAAGGCATCGTTCGTCCTTGCGCCTATATGGAAGAAGCAGCGGGGGACGTGCGTGAGCGTCCGTTTGATGAAATCTGGCGCGAGAGCCCTGTGTTTCAGCGTTTGCGTACCCGCGCCTATGCGGGGGCATGCGGCACGTGCGACTACGCCGAGGGATGCGGCGGATGTCGAGCACGCGCAGCGTACTATCACGATGGCGACTACATGGCGCAAGACGATTACTGCGCCCATGGCTTGAAGCTTGCAATCTAGCTATCTTCAAGGCGATCAGGGGCGTTTCAGTTTCAGACGTTTGAGCCGTTGCCGTGGCATATTTGGGCCGCGGCTGACGCGCGGCCCGTCTGCGCGACGCGCTCCTGAGAGCACGTCGATGAGGAACTGCATAAAGAGAGAGGAATAAAGATGGCTCGAATCGGCGGAAAACTGCGCTCCGCAGCACGTGAGCGCGGCAACGGTGCAGAGCAAGGCTGCAGCGCGTCACGCGATGGCGGGTCGCAAGGCGTCATGCGAGATGAGCGGGGCGGGCATGGCGCGTCTGCATGGCGCGCGGCTCGTGTCACATTGGCGGCATCATTGGCATTGTGTCTGATAGCGCCTTTTGCATTGGCGGGGTGCTCGGGCGGCGGAGAAAAAGCGGGCTCGAGCTCTCAGGAATCTTCCGCTGCGCAGCCGCAGGAAGGCTATGCGTTTACCGACGACCTTGGCAATCAGGTCACGGTGAATAACCCCCAGCGCGTGGTGGCCTGCATGGGCAGCTTTGCGGATGTGTGGCAGCTTGCGGGAGGCACCCTTGTGGGTGCGAGCCAGGACGCGTTCGCCGACTACGGCATCGATGAGGCGAACGTGCAGTCGGTGGGAGATTTCAGCGGCTTGAGCCTCGAATCCATTCTCGCGTGCAATCCGGATTTCGTGATCATGACGGGCTCGTCTTCGGGGCGGGGAGGCGGCGTGGCCCAGACCGATTTGAAAGACGCGCTCGAGGCGTCGGGCGTTTCGGTGGCGTATTTCAACGTGACAACATTCGACGATTATCTCCGCATGTTGAGGGTTTGCTGCGACATCACGGGGCGCGACGATTTGTATGCGAGCAACGGCGACGACCTTAAGGCAAAGGTCTCCGACGCGATCGATGCCGGGAGGAAGAGCGTTCCGCAAGGCGCGCGCGTGGCGCTTCTGACGACGTATTCTCAGGGTATCAGAGTGCTTCCCTCGTCGAGCACGGCGGGCGCCATTCTAAACGATCTGGGTGCCGTCAATATCGCCGACGAGAATCCGAGCCTTCTTTCCGATTTTGGTCTCGAGGCCCTGCTCAAGACCGATCCCGACTATATCTTCCTTGTGCCGATGGGCGACGACGACGCGGCGGCCGAGCGTAACTTGAAGGCGGCAACCATGGATGTGCCGGCATGGTCCGAGCTTTCGGCCGTAAAGAAGGGGCACTGCGTCGTGCTCGACAAGGCGCTCTTCCTCTACAAGCCTAACGCGCATTGGGATGAGGCATACAAGGCGCTCTCGGATGCATTCGAGGAGTAGCCGTGTCGTTTGCTTTGCAACACGGCAGCGGGCGCAGTGCGCGGGGCGAGGCGCTGGGGGAGGGCGTCTCATGCCGATCTTCATACGCTCCGCGCTTTGCGGCTCTGACTGTGCTGCTTGTGGTCGTGTGCGTCGCGGCGGCTGTGATGGGGCCGAGCGATGTGAATGCGAGCGACCTGTTCGCCCTGTTGTGCGGGGCGCCGCTCGATGAGGGCGCGCGCAATATCCTCGTGAACGTTCGCCTGCCGCGCGTGGCTGCTGCGGCGCTTGCGGGATGCGCGCTTGCGGCGGCGGGCGCGGTCATCCAGGGGGTGCTCAACAATCCGCTCGCGAGCCCCAACGTTATCGGCGTGAACGCGGGCGCGGGCCTGGCTGTGCTCGCTTCGGCCGCTCTTTTCCCCGCAGCGGCGATGCTGACTCCTGTGGCTGCCTTCATGGGGGCGCTTGCCGCGGCGACGGCGGTGTTTCTGATTTCGGCGGGATCGGGGGCTTCGAAGCTCGCGGTGATTCTTGCGGGCATGGCGCTCACAGCGATATTCGGAGCCGGCATGAACGCGGTGCTTATCGTGGATCCCGATGCCTACGTGGGCTCATCGGGGTTTCTCGTGGGCGGCGTTGCGGGCACGAGAATCGATGCGCTCGGAGCTCCCGCTGCGGGCATCGCCGCGGGGCTTGCCGCTTCGCTCCTGCTTGCGCGTAGGCTCGATATCCTCTCCTTGGGCGACGCCGCGGCGCATGCGCTCGGCGTGGGCGTGGCGCAAAGCCGCTTCGCGTGCCTGTCCGTCGCGGCGCTCCTTGCGGGCTCGGCGGTGAGCATCGCGGGGCTTCTGGGTTTCGTCGGGCTGGTGGTGCCCCACCTGGTTCGGTATTTCTTTGGCCACTCGAGCCGCGTGGTCATCGCGGCGAGCGCGCTTGCGGGCGCCTCTCTCGTAGTGGCGTGTGATTTGGTGGCGCGCGTGGCCTTCGCCCCCTACGAAGTGCCGGTGGGCATTCTCATGGCGCTGTTGGGCGGACCGTTTTTTATCTACCTGGTTCTCAAGGCGAAGGGCGCATCGAATGAGTGAGGCGGACGAAAAATGAGCGGTGCGGTCGAGGCGGGCGCCTCTGCGCTCGCGGCAGATGCGCGGCTGTTCGCGGCATCGCCCGACGAGGCGCGCAGGATCAGTCTGCCGTATGCGCTAACGATGCGCGACGTGGACTTCGCATACGGAAAGGCGCCTGTGCTGAAAGGGTTCAATCTGGGAGTTCCCTCCGGCATTCTCATGGGCATCGTGGGGCCCAACGGCTCGGGTAAATCCACCGTGCTCAAGCTTGCTGCGGGGCTTGCCGCACCGGCTGCGGGCGAGGTGCTTTTGCTTGACGGGTCCTGCGCGGTGGGCGCGTTGAGCGCTCGCGAACGGGCGCGCCAGGTGTCGTACCTTCCCCAGCGGATGCCGCTGCCCAATATGACGGTGGAGGAGCTCGCGCTGTGCGGCCGCCACGCCCACCGTCGTCTGCTCGCCCCGATGGACGCTCGCGATGTTCGTGCGGCGCATACGGCCATGGACGAGGCGGGCGTGCTCCGCCTCAAGGATCGACCGGTGCGCGAGCTTTCAGGGGGCCAACGCCAGCGCGCCTATCTGGCGATGCTTCTTTCGCAAGATGCGCGCCTGATGCTTTTGGACGAGCCCACGAGCGCGCTGGATATCGGCGCGGCGCACGAGATGCTCTCATTGGTTCGTCGGGTTGTGCACGACGGGGGGCGCACGGCGGTGGCGGTCCTGCACGATTTGGACCTGGCGCTTCGCTATTGCGACGAGATCGCAGTGATGGCTCAGGGGCGTCTCATGGGCCAGGGCGCGCCTTCGGACGTGGCGGAGGGCGGCCTTCTTGAGGAGGCGTTTCGCATAATCGTCATCAGGCATGCCGCGCCGGATGGACAGTGCTACACGTTCCACCCTCGCCCGGCAGACGCTTGACTGGCTTTTCGATTCGAGCGGATGCGGCGCGTCCCTCGGCCATCCTCAACCGAGAGTTTGCACAGGCCATACATGGGCGCTTCCAACCTCTGGTACAATGATGCGCATGACTAACGATACGCAAATCACCCTCACCTTGCCCGAACACGTCGAGATGACCTCTATCGTGGGGCCTGCCGATTCCGTCCTCCACGAGGTGCAGCGCGCCTTTGCCGCCCGCATCACCGTGCGGGGCAATACCGTGCGCCTTTCCGGGGATCCGCTCGAGGTGCAAAGCCTTACGGCATTGTTCAGCGATTTTATCAAGATGGCGGCTTCGGGCACTCCTCCCACGGCGGAGGATGCCCGGCGCGCCGTGGAACTTCTGCGCCAGGGGGCGTTTGCGCCCGCCATGCTGCGCGAGGACATCCTGCTCACCTATCGCGGGCGAGCCATCAGGCCCAAGACTGCGGGGCAAAAGCGCTATGTGGACGCCATCCGCGAAAATACGGTGACGTTCGGCATCGGGCCCGCAGGTACGGGCAAGACCTATCTGGCCATGGCCATGGCGGTGGCGGCGCTCAAACGCAAAGAGGTAGGCCGTATCATTCTCACGCGTCCCGTGGTGGAGGCCGGCGAGAGCCTGGGATTTCTGCCCGGCACGCTCACGGAAAAGGTGGACCCCTATATCAGGCCGCTCTACGACGCCCTCTTTGACATGACCGACATGGAGCGCGCCAAGCAGCTCATCGAAGGCGGCGTTATCGAGATCGCCCCGCTGGCGTTCATGCGCGGCCGCACCTTCAACGACAGCTTCATCATCCTGGACGAGGCGCAAAACACTACGCCCGAGCAGATGAAGATGTTCCTCACACGATTGGGATTCAACTCAAAGATGGTGGTCACGGGCGATGCCACGCAGATCGATCTTCCGCGCGGGGCGTCCGGCCTTAAACACGTGCGCCGGATTCTGGCGGATGTGGAGGATATTGCATTTTGCGAGTTGACCGGGCGCGATGTTGTGCGGCACAATCTTGTCGCGCGCATTGTGGAGGCCTATGAGAAGGCCGCCGAGCGCAGCTGATGCACCGTAGAGCCGCAGGGTGGGGCGGAGAACGAAGAAGGCTTCATGCGCGGCCCCGCACGGCAGGCAGGCCAGCGGGCTTTTGGTTCCTGCCTTTTGGCCTTTTGCGTCCGAGAGGGCGCAGTGGCTTTCGTGCGAGCGGGGCTGCCCGAGCATGGCCCCTTCGCACTCAACGCAGAAACTGCAAGGCGCGAACGCACAGGGGCGTTCGTCGATGATAGAACGGAGACTTTCATGTCCAAGCAAAACGAGAAGTTTAAGAGCGGTTTCGTCACTTTGGTGGGGCGCCCCAACGCGGGCAAGTCCACGCTCATCAACGCAGTGGTGGGGCATAAGGTGGCCATCACGTCCAACACGGCGCAAACCACTCGCCATCGCTTTCGCGCCATTCTCACGCGCGATGATATGCAGATGATCATGGTGGACACGCCGGGTCTGCATAAGCCGCACGACGCGTTGGGCGAAGAGCTCAACACTTCCGCAATCAAGGCGCTTGAGGATGTGGACGTGATCGCGTTCCTCATTGACGCGAGCAAGCCGGTGGGCACGGGCGACGAGTGGGTGGCCGCTCAGGTGCGAGCGGTTCGAGGCGCTAAAAAGATCCTGGTCATATCCAAGGCCGACCTGGTCGATCGCGGCGTGGCGCTTGAGCAGCTGGAGGCGGCGCGTGCGCTCGGCCGCTGGGATGATGAGATCGTGCTGTCCGCCGAAACCGGCTTCAACGTGGACGGCTTTGTGGATGCGGTGGGTCGCTGGCTGCCTGAAGGCCCCAAATGGTTCCCCGACGATATGGACACCGACCAGCCCTTCGAGGTCATCGTAGCCGAGTTCATTCGCGAGAAGATCCTGCGCAGCTATCGCGACGAAGTGCCTCATTCTATCGGCGTGGACGCCGAGCAAATCGAGTACGATCGCAAGCGCGACCTGTATCGCATCTATGCGACGGTGTATGTGGAGCGCGACAGTCAGAAGGGTATCATCATCGGCAAGGGCGGCAGCGCCATCAAGCAGGTGGGCGTGGAGGCCCGCGCCGACCTCGAACAGCTGTTGGGCTGCAAGGTGTTTTTGGATCTGCAGGTCAAGGTTAAGAAGAACTGGCGCCGCGACCTCAACCAGATTCGCCGCTTCGGGTACGGGGAGGGCATCTAGCCATGGCAAATTTCTGCTCCTGGTGCGGCTCTCCGCTCGAGCCCGGCGCGCGATATTGCCCCGAGTGCGGCGCGCGTGTGCTGGAGAGCGTGAAGGTGGACGGCTCCGCCGACGCGGTAGATCCGATGCGAGGGTTCGACATCGTGGACGGCGAGGCCATCCCCGCGGACAAGACGGCAAAGCTCGACCGCGAGCGCGACCCGTCTGACACCGATACGCTGGTGCTTCCTACCGATAATGCCCAGAAGCGCTTCACGCTCGAGGGCGCCCCCAAGAAGAGTCGCACGGCACTCATCGTATGCATTGCCCTTATCGTGGTGCTGGCGGCCGTTGTGGCGGTGCTCGTGGCCGCGCAGGTCATGGGCGGCGCGCAAAGCACGGAGTCCGTTCAGGTCACGCAGCTTCAAGAGGATTCGGACGCCCAGAACGGCGACCAGGCGTTCGATCAGGCTGAATCCCAAAACGACGCGTCCGGCGCATCACAGGCAGTCGTGCAGGAGCCCGAACGCGAAGAGATGAGCGACGACGAGGTGTTCGCGGCGCTTGATGGCGCATACGACCGTTTGACCGGCTACAACGAACGCATCGGCGACTGCGTGAGCGATTTCAACAACCTGTTCCTCGCGCGCTCCATGGACGATCGCACTGCGGCCAAGAAGCGTGCCGACACTCTCTTGTCCGATTTGGAGCAGGAGCTGACCGATCTGGAGGATCTACGTATCGAGGCGGCATCGCCGTATGCGGATGACGCGGCAGGCGTGATCGAGCTCTACGGCTGCCAGATGGGTCGCGTGCAGTCGCTGGTCGACGCGTGGGAGGTCGACGTGAAATACGACGTGCCCTCTCAGCATGAGGACGAGATTCTCGAGGTGCTCGCTCGCAACAACGAGGGCGGCACCAACAAGTACCTCACACGCTACGACGAGCTCTATCCTAGCGCTCAGCCACAACGGGAGTCGTGACGTCCAAGGCGCTTACGGCTTTCCTCTTTCGGTTCTCGCGCGGTGCTTGAGTGCATACGTGATGAGGCAGGGGTGTGCGTCGAAGCTCTCTGGAACGGCGTCGTCGGTCGATTTTTGCTTGACAGGTCGCTCCAATCCACTATAGTAAAGCGCTATGAGTTTCGAATTCGTACATACCATGCTCAACATGATGATGCACATGCCCAAGCCTGGGTCCGTCGGCGTGTGCGTCGACGCTCAGGCTTGAGCTTCCGGGCGGCGCTATGCCGCATTCTATCTATGTCGGTAATGTACAGGGAAACCATCCATGATTCGTCTCGAACATCTTTCCAAAACCTATTCCGGTCGCACGGGCACGCATCAGGCGCTGCGCGGTATCGACCTGCATATCGAGGCCGGCGACGTGTTCGGCATCATCGGGCAGTCGGGCGCGGGCAAATCCACGCTCGTGCGCTGCATCAACCTGCTCGAGCGTCCCACCGAGGGCCGCGTGCTCATCGACGGCAAGGACGTTACGGCGTATCGCGGCAAAGAGCTCGCCAAGCTTCGCGAGTCCATCGGAATGATCTTTCAGAATTTCAGTCTGTTCCAGCAGCGCACGGTGCTGCGTAATGTGATGTTTCCGTTGGAGCTTCGCCATACGAACAAGCGCGAGGCGGAATCTCGTGCGCTCGAGCTTTTGAAGCTTGTGGGCTTGGCCGACAAGGGCGATCGCTATCCGGTTCAGCTTTCCGGCGGCCAGCAGCAGCGCGTGGCCATCGCCCGCGCGTTGGCGAACAATCCCAAGATCATGCTCTGCGACGAGGCCACCAGCGCACTCGACACCATGACCACGCATGCCATCCTCAATCTGCTGCGCGATATCAACCGCGAGCTCGGCGTCACCATGGTGGTAATCACGCACTCGCTTTCCGTCGCCCAGCAGGTGTGCAATAAGGTGGCGGTGCTCGACGAGGGCATTATCGTGGAGCAGGGGGCTACCGCCGAGGTGTTCGGCAATCCCCAAAGCGAGGCCACCCGCCGCCTGATTGCGGCGGACAAGGGTCTCTCTCTCGATGAATACGTCGCGGCGCAGCACAAACCGTACATGGAGGTTCCCGAAACGCCGGCTTCTGTGCTGGCGGCGGGCGCCGTCAACGCCGTCGGTTCCGTCGAGGCGGGCAATCCTGCCGGTACCGCAGCTATCCTCGACCCGGTGCGCGAGGCTAAGGGAGGGGATAAATAATGGAGGCAATCACCGCGTTCATTGATCAGTACGGCCTGCTTATGGCGCAGGGCACGTGGGACACCATCGTGATGACGGTGCTGTCCACGCTGTTTGCCTACGTGATCGGCATCCCTCTGGGCGTGTTGCTCATCTTGACCGCGCCCGACGGTCTTCATCCGCATCGTGTGTTCAACAGCGTGCTGGGCTGGCTCGTCAACATCGGGCGCTCCATCCCGTTCATCATCCTGATTGTGTTCATGATTCCGTTCACGCGTGCCATCGTGGGTACGTCGCTGGGCGTGGGAGGCGCAATCGTTCCCCTCACGGTGGCGGCCGCGCCGTTCGTGGCTCGCATGGTCGAGCAGAGCCTGGCCGAAATCGATGGCGGTCTGGTGGAGGCGGCGCAGAGCTTTGGCGCCGGCACATGGCAGATCATCACCAAGGTGTTTTTGGTTGAGAGCCTGCCGTCGCTCATCCGCGGCGCGTCCATTACGTTCATCACGCTGTTCGGCTTCGTGGCCATGGCCGGCACGGTGGGCGCGGGCGGTATCGGCGACATCGCTATTCGCTACGGCTACCAGCGCTACCAGGACGATGTGATGATTGTCGCTATCGTGCTGTGCGTGGTCATCGTGCAGGTTGCGCAGAGCGTGGCGAATCTGATCGCCCGAAAGATCGACCATCGCGTCAAATAGGCAGGGTCGAGGCGCTTGCCGTTCGCTGGCTTCGCGATGCTGCTAGGCCGACTTTCGGCCCGTGAAGGGCGAGCGCCAAGTCTGCCCGCCGCTCGCGTGCCATTGGGCATGTGTGCGCGAATTCTTAACTCATCCCTAACAGAAGGCGTGCCCGCTTGCGCTATAGTGCGGCGCACCCTCCGAATCGCACGCGCATCGCGCTGTGCGCCATCAGATTATAGAAAGGTATTGCCATGAAATTCACCAAGCTTGCTCGCATCGCCGCCACTGCGGTGGCCACGTGCGGCCTGGCCGTCGCGCTTACCGCGTGCGGCGGTTCCGGATCCTCCGGCTATCAGGTCGCTGTGCCTTCCGACGCCACCAACGAGGCGCGCGCCCTGCTGCTTTTGCAGGACCAGGGCCTGATTACGCTCTCCGAGGGCGCCGGCCTTACCGCCACCAAGAACGACATCACCGACAACCCCTACAACATCGAGATCGTGGAGACCGAGGCAGCAAGCGTGCCGCGTATGCTGCAGGACGTGGATCTTGCCGTGATCAACGGCAACTATGCGCTGGGTGCGGGCCTCGACCCCTCCACCGCGCTTGCCAGCGAGGGCGCCAGCTCCGAGGCGGCCCAGGAATATCCCAACGTGATCGCTACGCGCGAAGATAACCAGGATTCGCCCAAGATTCAAGCGCTTGTGGCCGCGGTCGAGAGCGCCGATGTCCAGTCGTTCATCGAGGAAACCTACAGCGGCACCGTGGTTCCGCTGTTCGAGGTCGCCTCTGAGGTCCCCCAGGCGACCGGCGATGACACCACCATCACCGTGGGCGCGTCGCCCACTCCTCACGCCGAGATTCTCAATGCCGCCAAGCCGCTGCTCGAGGCTGCCGGCTGGACGCTCGAGGTGGTCGAGTACTCCGACTACGTGCAGCCCAATGTCGCGCTTGCCGAAGGCGATCTTGATGCCAACTACTTCCAGCATCAGCCCTATTTGGACAACTACAACGCTGAAAACGGTACCACGCTCGTGGGCGTTGCCCAGATTCACTTCGAGTCCATGGCTCTCTACGGCGGCAAGGTGACCGACCTCGCTACCATCAAGGGCTAAAGGGCTGCGAAGGCGGCTTGCCATTCGGCGTAAGGAGTTGCTGTCGCAAGCAACTCCGCAAATTCATTCGCCGCACGAAACGATAACGGGCGGCAATCCATCCGCCACAGGAAACGAAAACGGGCGGCAATCCATTCGTCATACGAAACGAAAACGGGCGGCGGGCGTAGGCTCGCCGCCCGTTTTGCTCTTTTCTTCGATTCTTGGGCATGAGCTGTTCGAGATGCTGGAAATAGAGCAGCGCACGCGTCCCTAATCGGCTTATTCGCTATTCGTCGATCACAAAATCGCAGGTCAGAGGAATCAGCTTGGCGATGCGACTTTAAAAAAGGCAGAAGGGTTGCTCTATTCCTCGAATTTCGGACAAGAGATGAAGCAAAAGGCAGGAATAGAGCAGGAGCAAGGGTGAGGGATGAGACAAAGGGAGTGTCGCGGAAAGTGGTGTAACGCTCGGTTTGGGAGGGCAGCAAAAGGCAGGAATAGGGCAGGAGCATGGACAAGAGATGAAGCAAAAGGCAGGAATAGAGCAGGAGCATGGACAAGAGATGAAGCAAAAGGCAGGAATAGAGCAGGAGCATGGGTGTATGCCTTGAATCGTGCTGCGGATTATTGCCACCCCAACGGCCCTCGGGGTCTAATTTGTGAAAAGGTGCGGTCCCCGGAATTTCTGCTTTGCGCGCTAAAGCGTCTTATCCGAATGGCATATTTGTCTCCCTTGCGACCTGCTCGGCGTGCGGATGCCCTTAATCCTCGTGGTCGAACAAGTTGTCGTGCTGGACGATCGCGAGCGCTTTGTATGCTTCAGAGGCATCGCTTTCTTCGCCGTGCCAATGCCACGTGCCGCTGGCGTCTTGGTATCCGTTCAAGTTGATGGCGGGGATCTGCTGCTGCGCGGCAAGAAGATAGGAGAGCTGCTCATCAAGGGGGATGCCGGCGGCGTTCAACATGGTTGCCGCGAGGTAGTTCAAGCTGAGATCATGCGTGTTGCCCACGCCATGCGCCTCGCAAAGCTCGCACGAATTCGTCCAGATGAGATAAGGGGTCACATATCGCTCCTGGATATGGTCGATCCCCATGAGACCCACCTGCTCCCCAAAAGACGCCTCGGCGAGCCTGTCGGCGAATCCAGGCTGATGGTCGCCGAACATGCATACCACCACCGGTCGGTCAAGCTCGCGGAGGGCGTCGATAAAAGCGGCGAACTCCTCGTCGGAAGCCGCGATGCAGCTTGCGTATTCGCTCGCTTCGGCATCGGGCTCTCCTTGAACAAGCACTTCGGTGAGCTCGTCTTCGGGGATGAGGCCCGTATCGTATCCTCCGTGGCTGGCGAGCGTAACGTCGAAGATGAACTGGGGGCCTTCCGAGTTTTTCAGTCGCTCCAGTATGACATCGTAGGTTGCGGCGTCGGTCACCATGCCGCGTCGCGTCTCGGCGCCGTCGAAGTGCTCGATATCTAAAAACTCGTCGAAGCCGAGCTGGCTGTAAACGCGGTCGCGACGCCAGTTGGACGCCTCAGCGGGGTGGATGGCGCAGGTCGAATAGCCTATCGACCCTAAATACGAAGCTAGATTGTCCACATCGTCGAGATCATAGAGCATGTAGGGGTACACCCCTGCACCGAGAAACCCGCTGCTCGACCCGGTTAAGAACTCGAACTCGCTGTTGCAGGTGCCGCCTCCAAGGGCCGAGACGTACACATCGCCCGCGGCAAGGGATTCGCGCGCGAGCTCCTGGTAATGCATGGGGGTCGCATACGAATCGTCCACGGCATCGTAGCGGGAGATGTCGGAGAACGTTTCATTCATGACCACCACAACGGAAGGCAGCCGATCGAGCTGTCCGGTCTCGGCGGCATATGCCACGGAGCCCAGGGGCGAGGCGCTCGAGCGCAGCTCTACGGCGCTCTCGTGGGAGAACCCTTCAGGCGCAGTGGGCTGGATTTTTTGAGCCCGCTGCAAAAAGCATAGAAGCGACCCTTGGTCTTTATACGAATCGAGGCTGCTCCACACGTCGACCGTACAGTCCAGGTCTCGTTCGATGTCGGCGGCAAGGAACCAGGCGCATGAGCAGGCGGCGATCGCAACGGCGACGGCGGCGTTCACCGCTGCGGTCCTGCGCGATGGGCGCGAAGCGGGCATAAGAAGCAGAACGCATGCGAACAGCAGCACGATCAAAAGGGGGATGACCACCGTGTCGTCAATCGCGTACGTGTATCCGCCGCCTACGGCAGCGGCGGTTTGGAGCGCCGCCACGTCGGAGGGGAGGATGGGCTGACCCTTGAATGCGGCGACGTAATGGTTTGCCACGCCAACGATGAGGCACGCGACAAGGAATGCCAGCATGGAGGCGCGCGACCGCTGCCCGGCCAGGTAGACGAATGCGAACAGCGCCGAACAGAGAATCACGCCGATAGCGATATTGCCCATATCCATATGAAGCAGCCTGTCGTTGTACGGAAGCTCCATAAGCATGAACCCCGCAATGGGACAGAGCGCCGTCGCTATGGGTTTCGCATGGGTAAAAGCCCGTTGCGTGCGCTCCTTTACCCAATCACGGCGTATGATGATGAAGGCCAACGCCGCCACGCATGCAATAAGCGCAACGGCAACGGGCCAGGATAGTTGAATGTTCAGCATGACCGGTCCCTTGGTATACTTACTAACTTCAAGCCTTTCGGCTTGCGGAATTACGTGAATAAGGACACATTATGCCAAAGAAAATCGCCGTCATCGACGGAAACTCGCTTATGCATCGCGCCTACCATGCGGTGCCTCCCACGATGAACGCGCCCGACGGAACGCCCACCAACGCGGTGTTCGGCTTCCTGTCGATGTTCCTCAAGTTCTACGAAGACGCCCGACCGGATGCGGTCATCTGCGCCTTTGACGCCGGCCGTCCGGAGTTTCGCATGAAGGCGCTCGAGCAGTACAAGGCCCAGCGTCCTCCCATGGACGATGCGCTGCGCGTGCAATTCCCGGTGATTGAAAGCCTGCTCGAGGCGATGAACGTGCCCGTGGTCAAGGTAAAAGGCTGGGAGGGCGACGACATTTTAGGCACCATCTCGGCGCGCGACGAGGAGCTGGGGTACGAGACCCTGCTCGTGACCGGCGACAAGGATGCCTATCAGCTGGTGACGGATCTCACGCATGTGGTTACCACCAAGCGCGGCATCACCGACGTGACCATTTACGGCCCTGCCGAGGTGGAAGAGCGCTACGGCGTGACCCCGGCGCAGTTCGTGGATTTTCTGGGGCTTAAGGGCGATTCGTCCGACAACATCCCCGGCGTGCCCGGCATCGGCGACAAAAGCGCTGCCAAGTTGCTGCAAAACTATGGCAGCATCGATGGCATTTATGAGAACCTCGACAAGCTCAAGGGCAAGCAGCTGCAAAATCTTCAGGAGAATAAGGGTGCGGCGTACTTGAGCCGCGAAGTTGCCACCATCGTGCGCGATTTGGATTTCCCGCTCGACCTCGAGGACGCGAAGTTCCCCGATTTCGACGAGGCGAAGGTGGCGGAGGCGTTCCACACCGTGCGCTTTAACGCGCATCTGTCGAAGGTGCTCGCTCTTGCGGGGGCTTCTCCCGAGCTGGCAGCGCCCGCCACGTTGGACCTTCCCGATTTTGCTCCCGTGGAGGGGGCGGATGCCTGGTCGCAGCTCAAGGATGCCATCGACAAGGGCGTCATTTTGGGGGTCGAGTTCTTGGTCGAGGCGCAGGAAAGCCTGTTCTCGGAGCCCCACAAGCTCTTCGTGGGCGCGGGGGATGCGGTGCTGTTGTTCGCGGGGGACGATGCAGCCGAGGCGTTTTCTGCCATCGTGCGCGGCGGACGCTTCTGCGCGCTCGATGTGAAGCACGCGCTGCAGGAGGCGTATCCTGCGGACGGCTCCCTTGACGCCTCGCTTGCCGACGACGATGTGGCGCAGGCTCGCTATTTCGACATCGGGCTTGCGGCCTATCTGCTCAATTCCGGAACCACTAAATACGATTACGCGCCTCTGTGCGATACCTACCTGGGCGCCGCGCTGCCCGAATTCGAAGACGGGGCGCAATCCGCCGCGGCGCATGCGGTGGTGGCGCCGCGCCTTGCCAAGGTGCTGATCGATGCGCTCGAGGCCGATGGCAGCATGCGCTGCTACGAAGACATCGATCTGCCGCTCGTTGCCACGCTCGCCGCCATGGAGCGCGTGGGAGCCGCCATCGACGTGGATGCACTTGCCGCCATGGGACGCGCCACCGCGGAGGAGATCGAGGGCATCCGCGCCGAGATCGTGGAGATGGCGGGCGAGGAGTTCAACCTCGATTCTCCCAAGCAGCTCGCGCACATTCTCTTTGAGGTATTGGGGCTGCCTACGGGTAAGAAGAATCAGCGGGGGTATTCCACCGACGCCAAGACGCTTCAGGGCCTGCGCGACAAACACCCCATTGCCGATAAGGTTCTGCGCTACCGCGAGCTCGCCAAGATGAAGTCCACCTATATCGACGCGCTGCCGCGCATGCGTGCGGGCGACGGTCGCGTGCACACGAGCTTCAACCAGACCGTCACCACCACCGGGCGCCTCTCCTCGAGCGATCCCAACCTGCAGAACATCCCCGTGCGCACCGATTTCGGCCGCCGTATCCGCGAATGCTTCGTGCCGCTCAACGAGGGAGAGCTGTTCGTATCGGCCGACTATTCGCAGATCGAGCTCAGGCTGCTTGCCCATCTCTCGGGCGACGAGAGCCTGATCGAATCGTTCTGCAGCGGCGCCGATTTCCACGCCGCCACGGCTGCCCGCGTGTTCGGCGTGCCGGTGGAGGAGGTCACGCCGCAAATGCGCAGCCGTGCAAAGGCAGTGAACTTCGGCATCGTATACGGCCAGCAGGCGTTCGGCTTGGCGCAGTCGCTGGGTATCGGTTTCAAAGAGGCGCAAGACATGATCGACCGCTACTTCGAGGTGCACCCGCAGGTGCGTGCGTACTTGGACCAGACGGTGGCCGATGCCAAAGCGTGCGGCTATGCGGTGACCATGTTCGGCCGCAAGCGTCACATCCCGGAGCTGCGCGCAGGCAACGCCGTGCAGCGCGGGTTCGGCGAGCGCACGGCCATGAACCACCCCATGCAGGGCAGCGCGGCCGACATCATCAAGCTTGCCATGAACGAAGTGCGCCGCCGTCTGGCGGAAGAGGGCTTCAAGAGCCAGCTTATGCTGCAGGTGCACGACGAGCTCGACTTCAGCGTGCCGGCGGATGAGCTCGATCGATTGGAGGCCATGGTGAGCGAGGTCATGAGCGGCGTCGTGGAGCTCAAGGTGCCGCTGATCGTGGAGGTGAGCGCCGGCAAGAACTGGGCCGAGGCGCACTAGGGAGGGTCCGTCTGCCTTCCAGCCGGCGGATTCGTCCTCGGTTACTATGCCAAACCTATTTCAAGAAACTTGCAGGTTCTTCTTGCAAAGCTGCGAGTTTCTGGTACCATACATCAAGTTGCGCCCAAAGGGGGCGTAAGAAGAGTGCGATGATACACGCCTGCTGTGCATTCGAACCCGCGAGGGACTTGCTACGGCGGCGTCAAAAGTTATCGCCTTGCGAGTAAACAAGGAGCATTCATGTACGCAATCGTGAAAACTGGCGGCAAGCAGTATAAGGTTGCCCCGGGCGACAAGCTCAACATCGAGAAGCTTGACGCCGAAGTCGGTTCCCAGGTCGAGCTTCAGGCCATCTGCGTCGTTGACAACGGCAAGGTTGACGTGAAGGACGCCGCCAACACCAAGGTCGTCGCTACCGTTCTCGAGCAGTTCAAGGGCGAGAAGCAGCTGGTCTTCAAGTTCAAGAAGCGCAAGAACTACAAGCGTCTGCGCGGTCATCGTCAGAACCTGACCCGCGTTCAGATTCAGAGCGTCGGTTCCGCCAAGATGGCTGAATAACTCAGAAGGTAGGTACAGAAAATGGCTCATAAAAAAGGTCTTGGTTCTACCCGCAACGGCCGCGATTCCCGCGGTCAGCGCCTGGGCGTTAAGAAGTACGGCGGCGAGCATGTGATCGCTGGCAACATCATCGTGCGTCAGCGCGGCACCCACTTCCATCCCGGTGAGAACGTGGGCCGCGGCAAGGACGACACGCTGTTCGCACTGTGCGAGGGCACGGTCGAGTTCACCAAGGGCATGAAGCGCAAGGTGCACGTCCGTCCGCTCGAGGCTGAATAGCCTTGCACAATTGGAGGGGTTGAAAGGGCTCGCCTGTGTGGCGGGCCCTTTCGCATATCTATGCCGTATAATGCGGCGCAACCCATACGTGTGACGCGCGTGGCGCCTTTGGGTAATCCACGCCGCACGCAATCAGTGCAGTATCAATTGATGGCAACCCTGAAAGATTGGACGCGTATGTTCACCGATAAAGTACGTATTTTTGTGAAAGGCGGCGACGGCGGAGCAGGCTGCATGAGCTTCCGGCGCGAGGCCCACGTGCCCAAGGGCGGCCCCGACGGCGGCGATGGCGGCCATGGCGGCAACGTGATCCTTGAGGCCGACGCCTCGGTGTCGTCGCTCATCGACTACCGCTATAAGCACCATTTCAAAGCCACGCGCGGCACGCACGGCAAGGGCAGCCGCATGCATGGGGCCAACGGCGAGGACCTGATCCTCAAGGTTCCCATGGGTACCGTGGTGCGTGAGTATAACGAGGAAAGCCAGGAGACGGGCGAGCTTATCGCCGACCTCACGCGAGACGGCGAGCGCGTGGTGGTGGCCCGCGGCGGCGTGGGCGGCCGCGGCAACATCCATTTCGTCACCTCCACCCGTCGCGCGCCCGCGTTCGCGGAGCTGGGCGAACCCGCGCAGGAATGCTGGATCGAGCTGGAGATGAAGCTCATGGCCGATGCGGCGCTCGTGGGCGTGCCTTCGGCAGGCAAGAGCTCCATGATCGCGCGCATGAGTGCGGCGCGCCCCAAGATCGCCGACTACCCATTCACCACGCTCGTGCCCAATCTGGGCGTAGTTAAAGGCGACGAGTACAACTTCGTCGTGGCCGACGTTCCCGGGCTGATCGAGGGCGCGCATGAGGGCCGCGGCCTGGGACATGAGTTCCTGCGCCATATCGAGCGTACCGCGCTCATCATCCATGTGGTGGATATGACGGGCGGCTACGAGGGGCGCGACCCGGTGGAGGACTACCGCATAATCAACCGCGAGCTGGCGCTCTACGCTCATGAGCTGGCCGTTCGTCCGCGCATCGTGGTTGCGAACAAATGCGATGTGCCCGGAACCGAGGACGCCATCCGCCGCCTCGAGGAGGAGGTGCGCCGCGATGCCATCGCGGCTGCGGGCGGAAACGAGTTCGATGACAGCGTTGAGGAGAATTCGCGCGTGTTCAAGGTGAGCGCGCTCACCGGCATGGGCGTGGACTCCCTCATCCATGCCGTGGCGGATAAGGTGCATGAGCTGCGCGAGGCCGCGCGCGACCGTCAGGCCGCCGAGATCCAGTACGACCAGGTGTGGGAGCATAAGCGCGAGGCGCGCGATAAGGAGTTCCGCGTGCGCAAGCTCTCCGACGGCATCTTTCGCGTGGAGGGCGGCCTGATCGAGCGCATGGTGGTGCAGACCGACTGGGAGAACGAGGAGGCGATCTCGTTCCTTCAGCACCGCTTCAATCGCTTGGGACTGGAGAAGGCCCTGATAAAGGCGGGCGCCGTGGATGGCGACGAGGTTCGCATCGTGGGCCGCGCGTTTGATTTCGAGTCGTCTGCCGGCCATGACGACATCTATAAGGAGCTGGATATCTAATGAGCGACGCCGCAACGCGCAACGGACGCCGCCTCGCCGTGGTCAAGCTCGGTTCATCCACGCTGACCGACGGCGAGGGCCGCGTGGACCGCGCCTATCTGGCCGATCTGGCCTACCAGGTGAACCGCGCCCGCAAGGCGGGGTGGGACGTGATCATCGTGAGCTCGGGGTCGATACCGTGCGGCCTGGAGGCGCTGGGCATGCCGCTTGAGCGCCCCAAGCACATGCCTACCGTTCAGGCGGCGGCGTCCGTGGGGATGCGTGCGCTTCTTGCGGCTTACGACCAGGTATTTTCTCCCTACGGCATCCTGACGTCGCTCGTGCTGCTCACCCGGCGCGACACCGCCGACCGCACCGCCTACCTGCATGCGCGCGACACGTTCCATCGCCTGGTGGAGCTGGGATGCGTGCCCATCGTGAACGAGAACGATACCGTGTCGGTGGAGCAGATCAAATTCGGCGATAACGATACGTTGGCGGCGCTGGTGGCGTGTCTGGCCGATGCGGACCGCGTGGTAATCCTGAGCGATATCGAAGGGCTGTTCACGGCCAATCCCCAGACGCACCCCGATGCGACGCTCATCAAGCGCGTCGATCGCATCACGCCCGCCATCATGGAGGGAGCCACCGGTGCGGGGAGCGCCGTGGGAAGCGGCGGCATGATCACCAAGCTCACGAGCGCCCGCGTGCTGGGGGCGGCGGGCATTCCGCTCGTCATTTGCCACGGTAGGGCCGAAAGCGCCGTGCTCCACGCCCTTGACGACGAGCCTATCGGAACGCTGTTCACCGCCAAGGAGCGCCGGCACAAGATCACTCCGCGCAAGCTGTGGATCGCGTTGGGAGACGCGGTGCGCGGGCGCATCACGGTGGATGACGGGGCGGCGGAGGCTATCACGCTGCGCGGCAAATCGCTTCTGTTCGTGGGGATAAGCCGTTTCGAGGGAGAGTTCGTTGCGGGCGGCGTGGTGGATGTGCTGGACGAATCGGGCTATGTGATCGCCCGTGGCCTTGCCCGCTGCGACGCGAGGGATATGCGCACGGGCGAGGACATCGCCATCCATCGCGACGAGCTCATCGTGTTCGAGTAGGCGATGCTTTCCGCCGGAGGCGAAGCCGTCTTGGGGCTTGGGAACGTGCGGGCGGTCGTCTCGCCGACAATCCCGTCACCTCGACGATGATGTTTTCTCTTGGAGGCTGCATGAGCGTCAAAATGGCGGGGTATAGCATACGAGGTTTTCAACGATTGGATTCGTCGAGGCGTGCGTTGGCTTTGCGTCCGTTTCCGATGCGCTTAGCGGGTTCTCCAGAAGAGATGAGGGTTGATATGGGCATGCAGGAAGATGTTCGAAATCTGGCGTTGCGGGCGAAGAAGGCCTCGCGCAAGCTGACGGGTATGGGCGAGGACGCTCTGCGTGAGGCGGTTTGCGCCATGGCAGCCGCGCTGGAGAAGCGCAGCGCCGAGATTCTTGCGGCGAATGCGCTCGATATGAGGGCGGGGGAGTCGTCCGGCATGTCGGCCGGCCTGCTCGACCGTCTGCGTTTGGACGAGGGCCGCGTGAAAGGGATGGCGGACGGCTTGAGGGCGCAGGCGGCTACGCCGGATATCTTCGGGCCCGATCAGACCGATGTCCGCACTATCGGCAATGCGACCATCCCCGGTCTCGAGGGCGTGCTGCGCATCGCCCGCACGCCGGTCCCGCTAGGCGTGGTGGCCATGGTGTACGAAGCGCGACCCAACGTGACGGCCGATGCCGCGGGCGCGTGCTTGCGCTCGGGGAATGCGTGCGTGCTGCGCGGCGGATCGCAGGCCATCAATTCCAATCGCGCCATTGCGACCATCTTGCGCGACGCGCTTGAGGCGATGGGGCTTCCTGCCGATTGCGTTTGCCTGCTCGATTCCACCGATCGCGCCGCGACCGACGAGCTCATGCGTCTGCGCGGCATCGTGGACGTGCTCGTGCCGCGCGGCGGTGCGGGGCTTATTCGCCACTGCGTGGAAACCTCGCTCGTGCCGGTCATCGAGACGGGCACGGGCAACTGCCATATCTACGTGAACGAGTCCGCCGAATTCTATATGGCGCGCCGCATCGTGATGAACGCCAAGACTCAGCGCGTGGGCGTGTGCAACGCCGCCGAAACGCTGCTGGTGGATGAGGCCATCGCGAAGGATTTCCTGCCGCGCATGCTTTCCGAGCTCGCGGCTGCCGGCGTGACCATCCATGGAGATGCGACGGCGCGCGCGTGTGCTGCGGCGGCGGATGCCGAGGGAGTTTCAGGCGAAGCGCCCGTTCTTGCGCATTTCGTGGATGCGACCGAGGAGGATTGGGCGACGGAATACCTGTCCATGGATATCGCGGTGCACGTTGTAAGCGGCGTGGATGAAGCCATCGAGCACGTCAATTCTTACGGAACCGGGCATTCCGAGTGCATTGTGACCTCGCCCGATTACGCCGAGTGCGCAAGCGACGGCACTCCTGCCGCGCGCTTTTTGGACGAGGTGGATGCTGCAGCTGTTTACGTGAACGCCTCCACGCGCTTCACCGACGGCGGTTGCTTCGGCCTGGGTGCCGAAATCGGCATCTCCACCCAGAAGCTGCATGTGCGCGGCCCGTTTGCGGCAGAGAGCCTCATCACTCATAAGTATCAGGTCACGGGCCAGGGGCAGGTGCGTCCGTAACGTGGGGCTTGAGGGAAACAGGCAAGCTTGCGCGCCCGTTGTGTGCGAACGCTTCGACGACTTGGGCATGGCGGATCCCGAACGCGCGTACCGCCTGGGAATCATGGGCGGCACCTTCGACCCCATCCATATCGGGCATCTCGCTTGCGCAGAGCAGGCTCGTGAGGCGTGCCGCCTCGACGGCGTGGTGTTCATGCCCGCCGGCGATCCATGGATGAAGCACGGGCGCAGGCTCGCCTCGGCAGAGGACCGTTTCGCCATGGTGAGCCTTGCTGTGCAGGATAACCCGCGCTTCGATGCCAGCCGTCTCGAAGTGGATCGCGCCGGTGAAACCTACACCGTCGACACGCTCCGTGCGCTGCGGCGCCATTATCCCGCCAATGTGGAGCTGTACTTCCTTTCGGGGGCCGATGCGATACTTCGCATCTCTGAATGGCACGATGCCACGGAGGTGGCGGAGCTCGCCCATCTGATAGCGGTGACGCGGCCGGGGTACAGAATCGACGAGGCGCGCGAGCGGTATGCGCGCGCTTTCGGGGCCGGCCTGCGCGTCGATCAGCTGGAGGTGACGGCGCTCTCGGTTTCTTCCACTGATTTGAGGGAGAAAGTGCGCATGGGCGAATCCATCCGCTATCTGGTGCCCCAGGTTGTGGCAGACTATATCGAAGAGCATGGGCTGTACCGCTAGGCGGCGTTCTCGCCTCGCAAGACGCGATGCGCGGTCGGCGGCCGATGGCGCATTGCTGAAATGTGCAATGCGTCCGACATGCTTCACGCGCGTTCCCGTTGCGCGCGATAGGGCCGCGATGCCGCTCGTACGGCCGGCATGCGGCGATTTTGAAATGAGCGTCGGGCGGTTGACGCGCTCGAGGCGATGGCAGATGCGCGGCGTGCGCGCCGCTTGACAAGGAGATGATCGCGTTGGTAGACGCCGACAGGTTCGAAGAGATGAGGCAGCGCTTGCAGGCGCGCGTGAAGCCTTCCCGCTATGCGCATTCCATGGGGGTGTCGCAGGCGGCGGAGCAGCTGGCGCGCATCTATGGCGTGAACGAGAACGATGCCGCGGTTGCGGGCCTTCTGCACGATTGGGACAAGGCGCTCTCGTTCAAGCAGCTGCGCAAGCTCGCCAAAAAGCACACGAAGGTGCCCAAGGCGGTTCGCAAGAATATCCCCGGCGTGCTGCACGCCTATACCGCGCCGTATTCCCTGAAAAAGGAGTTCCCCGAGCTGACTGATGGGGTGCTCCAGGCTATCGAGCGTCATACGTGCGCCGCTCCTGAGATGGCCGATTTGGATATGGTCGTCTTTATCGCGGACATCATCGAACCGGGGCGCACGTTCGGCGACGTGGCGCCTTTGCGAGAGGCCGTGGGCGAGGTGAGCCTGGAAGAGCTCTTCTATATGACCTATAAGGCTACGATGATCTATCTGCTCGAAGACGACAAGGCCATTCACCCCGATTCGCTCATCACGTGGAACGCATGGGTGGCGAAGCGCGAGGCGTCCGAGGGCGGCTGTTTCGGTAGCGTTTCCGCTGGCGATGCCAGTGAAGCGTCCGAGGCGGTTGGCCGACGGGCCCTTACCGCCGACGCTGCGCCCTCCGCTGCGGCGCCTGATGGGGCAGCTGGGGCGACGGCTCACGAAGCGGCGGCGCCCGAGGCGGTTTCTAGCCCTAAGGCAGATGGCTCTTCTGCAGACGCCTCCGAGGCGGCTTGTGTGCGCAACGTGCGTCCGAACGGCGCGCGCATCATCACTATCGAATAACGGCTCGTCCTGCGCGAGCCGCAATGGATTTCAGCCTCTCGTGCCAGCGGAGCGGCGCTGCGTTTGCGCGGGGGCATGAACGTGAAAGGATTTTCAACCACATGGCAAAAGACAAGGGTCTTTCCTCCTCCGAAAAGGCGCTCATCGCGGCGCGTGCGGCCGATTCCAAAAAGGCGGTCGACATCATCATCCAAGATGTGCGCGAGCTGGTGAGCGTCACCGATTTCTTCGTGATCGTGACGGCGCAGAACAATCGTCAGATCGAAGCCGTGATCGACGAGATCGAGGAGCAGGAAATCAAACAGGCGGGTGTAAAGCCTATCGGTATCGAGGGTGCGCAGGAGGGCTTCTGGGCGCTTTTGGACTACGGCGATTTCGTGGTGCACGTGTTCCAGCCCGAGGGCCGCGATTACTATCGCCTCGAAGAGGTGTGGAACGACGCGCCCACATTGCCGTTCGAGCCCGAGGGGGATGCGTCCCAGGAAGGCTAGGCGCGCATTCGCGGTGGCTATTCGCCATCGGCCGTTGGACTCCTCCGATGGCTGGGCTACAAGAGATTTCCCTGTTTGAGGGACAGAAGATGCCGGTTTTCGCATATCTGAGGCCGGCATCCTGCGTATGAAGGGGAGGACCCATTCTATGATTAGCGTGGAAACCGCATCGAAAGCATCCGTCGTCCAAGGCGAGGGTGCGGTGAAAGACGTGGAGAGCGGCCGTCTACATTCCGGCGTGTGCGACGCCGAGCCGCCCGAGCCGCTTGATGCAGCCAGGTGCATGAGGGGAGGCATGCCGTTTGGCATCCTTACTGCCACCTGGGGCGAGACGGTTCCGTTTTTGCGCCATATGAAGGTGGAGCGAGAGGTGAGGCGCGGCCCGCGATCGTTCTTCGAGGGCGAACTCGCGGGATGCGATGTCGTGGTTGCGTGTGCGGGCGTTGGCAAGGTGAATGCTGCCATGGCCACCCAGCAGCTTATCGACAGCTACCGAGTGTGGGGCGTGGCCAACGCGGGCGCCGCGGGCGCCGCCGATGCCTCCCTTGAGCTGTTTGACGTGGTGGTGTCTGAAACCTGCGTGCATCACGACGTGCCCGGGTTCGTGCTCCCCGATTCCTATCCGTACTACGACGGCGAGGAGTTCGCCTCCGATAAGGTGCTGCTTAAGGCGGCAAAAAAAGCATCCGCTGAATGGAGCAAGCCATTTGTGTTCGGGCGCACCGCCACGGGCGAGTGCTTCGTGGACGACTCGAATCGCGATGGCATCGTGGCGCGCTGCAACCCGCTTTCCGTGGATATGGAGACGGCGGCGATGGCACAGACGTGCACAGCAAACGGGATCCCTTTCATAGCGGTGCGCTGCATCACCGATACGCCGGCGCTTTCGGGCTTCGATTCGTATGCCCAAAACGCCGATGAGGCGTCCGAATATGCTTGCCAGGCAACGCAGCTCATGCTGCGCGTGCTCGCAGGCGGAGAATAGGGGAGCGGGCATGTCGAGGCTCGCCGCGACACATGCGTTGGACAAGGCGCCGGAGGAGGATTCTTCCGGCGCTTTTCTGCGCATTGATACGTTCGCATTTGAGAAGTCTATCGACGAGGTGGATTTTTCGTCCGAAGGGTCGCCCTGTCAGGCGGGCGAGCTTTCGTTCGAGGAATCTATCGACCAGGCTGACCGCCTCGTGTTTGAGCCCGCTCCTGCCGCTTCCCGCATCAACGAGGTGCTCCTGTGCGGCGATGATTGCGTGAGATGCGGCGCATGCTTCGGCGATGCCGGGGATGCGTGCGCGTTCGAGGGCGCATCGGTTGCGGGGCCGTGCCCCGATATGTCTGAGGGCTCGTTTGACAAGAAGAGGGAGTTCGGCGAAGCGTCTTGCGGGTCAGGGGTTTCCCGGGGCGGGCATGTTTCATGCGGCACTATGCTTGACGAGGAAAGCCTTGCTGCGGAGGTTGCGGAGATATTCGAGCGTCGGGGCTTTCCCGCCTATGCCGCACGTTTCGCCGCGCAAGCTGCCGTAGAGGCGGCTTGCGAAATGTGGCATCCCTGCCGCACCGACGGCGGCGCGGCAGATGAATAGAGGCCAGACGTGTGGCCCGCAAGAGGCCGAAGCAGACTTCTTGCTTGTCCTCAGGGGCAGCATTGTCAAGCATGTGCATGGCGTAAACATTCTTGGTTTTGAGTTTTCCGCCGCCAAACGGTCAAGCGCATAAGAGGCGGCGGGGATAGGGGGGATTGTATGTCCGATTGCTCGATTCGTCCTCTTGCGGCAGGCGATCTGGATGATGTGATAGGCATTTGGCTCGAGGGGAACAAGCAGGCGCACCCGTTCGTGGACGCTTCGTATTGGGAGGGCAATGCTGCCGCTGTGCGGGAGGCGTTGCCGCAGGCGGATGTGTTCGTGTGCGAGCGTGCGGGCGAGGTCCTCGGATTCATCGGGCTTTCCGGCCACCATATAGAAGGGCTGTTCGTGCGCGATTCAGCGCGCTCGCAGGGCGTGGGCACCCGCTTGCTTGACCTGGCGAAATCGAGGCAAGACCGTCTCATGCTGTGCGTGTACGCGCAAAACGAGCGTGCGGCGAGGTTGTATCTTCGTGAAGGATTTGCCGTTGTGCAAACGCGAATCGACGAAGCGACGGGCCATGAGGAATATCTGATGGAGTGGGAAGCGTAGAAATATGGTGCCCCCAGCGGGATTCCCGCGTCCGCTTGGGCGGACGCTCCGCCCCTCGGGCCTATGCCCTCGGGCGAACCGCTAAAAATTGCCCACTGGGCAGTTTTCTAAACGCGGTTCCACCTCATCGGTTCGAATCCCGCTGGGCGCGGGATCGACTGTCATGAAGTATGGTGCCCCCAGCGGGATTCGAACCCACAACCATCGGATTAGAAGTCCGGTGCTCTATCCATTGAGCCATGGGGGCACAGCGCGGTTCATTATAGCGAAGGATCGGTGCGCTGTCCTTGCGAACCGACATATTTGAAAATTTCAAAAATCCCCTCTTGCGCAACAGGGAGAAGCATCCTATACTATCTCCTCGCGCATCACGGTGGGTGTGGCCTAGTTGGTTAGGGCGCCAGATTGTGGCTCTGGAGGTCGTCGGTTCGAATCCGATCACCCACCCCAGCGCGAAAAACTTTTCGAAATTAGCACTTGCAAATCTCGAAGAGGTTGGTATAATAGCCAAGCGCTTTTTCGGAAAGCACCTTTACATAGTTTTTCTTGGACCGTTAGCTTAGTTGGTAGAGCAGGGGACTCTTAATCCCAAGGTCCGGGGTTCGAGTCCCCGACGGTCCACCATGAAACTTTCGGTCAGGTTTGTCCTGGCCTTTTTTATTACCGGATATGTCATTCGGGCGAAACCGACTATCGCGGAAGCGCAACCCGGGGGAGGGGGCGGCCGCCCGTCGAAAGGGTTCGATATGAGTGAAACGATGCGTTACATTGGTAAACGCGCTCTGGTGACGGGCGTGAGCCTCGAGCCGGGTCAGATTTATACAATTGATCCCCTGGAGCGCAAATTCGGTCGCGACGGCTTTTGGGTCGAGGTCAGCGATGGTCAGGGTAAGTGCCGTTGCCCCTACGAAAGCAGCGAATCGTTTCTTCAAAACTGGGAAGTAATCAAACCGGGCGCATAGCGCCCTTTTTTGTTATAAGGTCAATTCGGGCGGGTTGTCGGTATAATCACGTGACGTATCGGACATTGTGCGGTAACTATGCGGCGAAGAGGAGCGTGTGTGCAGAATCTTGGGAAGGTGCTTGTCATTGCCAATCCGGCGGCAAGAAACGGCGAAGGTAAGCGTGCGGCTGAGTACGTGCGCTCTGCTTCAGCCACGCTTTCCTCTGAGGCCTTCGATTTCCGTATGACGGAATCGCCCGGGCAGGCCACCCGCGATGCCGCTGGAGCGCGTGGATACGACACGGTGCTCGTCTTGGGCGGCGACGGCGTGATTCACGAGGCGGTGGGCGGCCTCATGCAGCTACCGCGCGAAGAGCGCCCTACGCTAGGCGTCATACCTTGCGGCAACGGCAACGATTATGCCCGCACGCTCGGCATGGGGCTCGATTGGCGCGATGCGCTCTCGAGGCTGGTGTTCGCCGAGGCTCGTCCGGTCGATGTGGGGCTATGCAACGGCGAGCCTTTCGTGCAAACGCTTTCTTTTGGACTCGATGCCGCTATCGCGCTGGGCACGCACGAGCGCCGTCGGCGCACGGGTACGCGCGGAACGCTCCTGTTTGTCGAAGAGGGCGTTTCGCAGCTTGCGCGCAACCGTACGGCATACGATTACGTCTGTTCGTTCGACGGCGGCGCTTCGCAGGAGGGGAGTATGCTGTTGTTCGCCGTGCAGGTGGGGCCAACCTACGGCGGCGGCTTCAGGATCTGCCCCGATGCCGATCCTGCCGATGGTCGTTTCGACGTGTGCATCGCCCGCCCGCCCATGGGGTTTCTCAGAACGGCGCTCATGCTCCTAAGCTCCAAAGAGGGAGGCCATCTGCGCCTTGCCAAGCGTTCGCTCGTTCTGGCCCGCCCGCAGCGCCTGCACCTTGAATTCGATTGTCCTCCTCCTGTGCAGATCGACGGCGAGCTCATCGAGGGCTCCACGTTCGACATCCGCACCGACCCCCAAGCCTTGACCGTTCTCTTCGCTCGTGAAAGGGCCCGTCTATGACCCTTCTGTATTTCTGCCTCGTCCTTGCCGCAGCCGTGCTTGCATCGGCCGTGTTCGACCAACTCGTACGCGGCGTTTCCATGCCGCTCATCCAAATCGCCATCGGGGCCGTGCTCGCGCTGTGCGGCGTGACCGTCGCCGGTTTCGAGGTCGATTCAGAGCTGTTCCTCGTGCTGTTTATCGCCCCCTTGCTCTACCAGGAGGCCCGCTCGGTGGACAAGGTTGCGTTGTGGTCCAACCGCATCATGATACTGTCGCTCGCCATCGGACTGGTGATTGTGACCATTCTGGTGGTGGGATTCCTTCTCAACGCCATCCAGCCGTCCATCCCGCTTGCTGCAGCCTTTGCGCTGGGCGCCGCGCTCGGCCCCACCGATGCGGTTGCCGTGGCGGCGTTGGGGCAGAGCGCCGGCTTGAACAAACGACAAGAGATTCTCCTCTCCGGCGAATCGCTCATCAACGACGCATCGGGTGTCGTGTCGTTCCAATTCGCGGTTGCCGCGCTTACCACGGGCGCGTTCTCGCTTGTGGACGCTTCGGCGTCGTTTGCCGTGAGCTTCTTCGGCGGCATCCTTTTGGGGCTTGCGCTTGCGGCAGTGCTCTCGTTCGCCGTCGCGCGCGTGCGCGATCTAGGGCTGGAAGACACCACGTTCCATGTGCTCGTAGACGTAATCACGCCCTTCTTTATCTTCCTGGTTGCCGAGGCGGTCCATGTGTCCGGCATCCTGGCCGTAGTGGCCGCCGGGCTCATCATGTCGTTTTTCAACCACCGGATCGGTCCCGATGTCGCCCGCATGGAAATCGTCTCATCCAGCGTATGGCAGGTAGTCACCTTCGTGCTCAACGGCATCGTGTTCGTGCTGCTGGGCATGCAGCTGCCCTTCGCGATGAGCGACAGCTGGGCCGATCGCTCCATCGGCAATCTCGAGCTCGTGGGGCTGGTGCTCGCCATCAGCGCGGCCTCGATCATCATGCGCACGATATGGTTCCAGGGCATCAATTTCGTCGGCCGGAAACAGCGTGCCCGCGAGGAGCAAAAGAACAGCGGCGGCACGCCTGAACAGGTGCGCGCTGTGCTCAAATCCGTGAAGTTCGTGACCGGTGAATCGTTGCGCGAGGCGTTCGCGCTGGCGCTGGCGGGGCCCAAGGGCGCCATCTCGCTTTCCATTATGTTCACGCTTCCGTACATGGTGGGCGGGGAATATTTCCACGAACGCGATCTGCTGATATTCCTTGCCTGCGGCGTCATCGTGCTCACGTTGCTGCTTGCTAACTTCGCTCTGCCGCTGCTTCTTCCCAAGCGGGAGGAGGAAGGCTTCGAGACCGACACCCAGGCCGTGATCGACGTGCTGCGCGCCGTGATCGAGGACCTTTCGGCGCGCCAAACCAAGGAGAACCGCCGTGCCACGCAGGTGGTCATGAAGCAGTATTCCGATCGCATCGCCCGCATCAAGTCAGGCCTTGACGACGAGCCGGACGAGGACGATGCCGAGATGCGCAGGCTGGTGCTCAAATGGGAGCGCGATTTCGTGCAGCACGCGATCGACGCCGAAGAGGTGTCGCCTATGACGGGGTATCGCATGCTCAACCGCCTTGCCGAGACCGAGGCCCTCATGAACCACAACCGCGATATCAAATGGCTCCTCGGCGTTGCGCGCCGCCGCATTTCCATGGAGGTCCACTCCATCAAGCGTTTCCTGGTGGACAAGGTGCCCATGATGAGCGCATCGGACGAGGAGCGCGAAATGCGCGAGCTGCAGGCGAAAAGCCTGGAGAGCGTCATGTCCAAGCTGCGCGAGCTGCTCAACGACCCGGCGTATCGCACCGAGGACGTAAGCGCGCTCATGGTGGAGGTCCAGCGTGATCTGCGCCGCTGCAAGCGCATCGGCCGCGACATAGGCACGGTCGCGCGCGTGGAGGACCGCGCCACCGAGGTGAGGCGGTTGGGCTACGCTCTTGAGCTTGAGCACATCCAGCGCATGTATGAAAGCCGGCGCATCAGCCGCGCGATGGCCAAATACATGAGAGAGAACGTGGCGCTCATGCAGCTCGATCTTGAGGACAAGGTGTAGGCAATCTCGTGTTCTCGCAGATGCCGTCTGTTTCCCGGGCTTTGTTTTTGCTATCATGTACCGTTGCGTGTCCAAGGTGGCTCGCGAAATATGTTGATATGCGGGCGTGGCGGAATTGGCAGACGCGCCAGATTTAGGTTCTGGTGGGTAACCCCCGTGAAGGTTCAAGTCCTTTCGCCCGCACCAACATCGCCGCTTACGCGCGGCCTGTTTTCGGTAATCTGCCGGTCGCGACTGCGGCGGGCTGAAGAAGAATGATGGAGGATACAGTTGAAAACGAACGTAGAGGTTCTCGAGTCCGGTGCCACCAAGCTCACGGTGACCATCGAGGCCGCGGACATCGACCGCCGCATCAAGAAGACGTACAAGGACTTCGGCACGAAGTACAAGTTCCCGGGCTTCCGCCCCGGCCATGTGCCCCGTCCTGTCATCGATAGCCACCTGGGCAAGGACGCCGTGCGTCAGCAGGTGACCGAGGAGATGCTCAACGAGTCGTTCCCTCTGGCCATCGACGAGTGCGACCTCAATCCCATTTCGCAGGCGAAGTTCAGCGACGTCGACGGCTTCGTGGAGGAGGGCAAGGATTTCACCTTCTCCGCCGAGTTCGAGGTCAAGCCTGAGCTGGAGCTTTCCGATTACTCGCCCGTGCATGTGGAGATTCCCTTCAAGACCGCTTCCGAGGCCGAGATCGACGAGCAGGTCGCCGCGCTTGCCGACTACTACCATGACTTCAAGAACGCTCCGGCCAACACCAAGGTCAAGCCGGATAGCACCATCGACATCACCCTGTCCGCAAAGGACGATCAGGGCGAGGAGATTTCGGTTCTCGCCGCCGAGGAGCGCATCTACGAGCTCGGTCGCGGCCTGTTCCCTGCCGCCCTCGATGAGGCCCTCGTGGGTCTGAAGAAGGGCGAGAGCACCACGGTGACCGTCGACATCACCGAGAACTCCTCGATGATGACCCAGATGTTCAAGGACAAGACCAAGACCATCACCTTCGATGCCACCGTTGTGGCCGTCAAGAAGAAGATCGTCCCCGAGGTGACCGACGAGTGGGCCAAGGAGAAGCTGGGCGTCGATTCCGTTGAGCAGCTGCGCGAGCGCGTGGCCTCCGAGATCGAGCTCCAGAAGAGCGACGTGATCCCCCGCATCCTGGAGAACAACGCGCTGTACGAGCTTCAGAAGCGCCTTGAGGGCGAAGCCCCCGCATCCATGGTGGACGAGGCCGAGGGCGAGCTTCTGCAGAACTTCTTCACCCAGCTCCAGCGCCAGGGCATGACGCTTGATGTGTACCTGCAGCAGCAGGGCATCACCCCCGACAAGTTCAAGGAGGACATCAAGCTCCAGGCCGCCGATTCCGTCAAGCAGAACCTCGCGCTCGACGCATGGGCTCGCAAGAACGGCATCGTTGTGACCGACGAGGAGGTCGAAGAGGAGTTCAAGACCTCCGGCGCCAAGGAGCCCGAGAAGATGTACGCTGAGTGGAAGGCACAGGGCCGTCTGCACATCGTGCGCGAAGGCATCCTGCGCGGCAAGGCTCTCGAGGCCGTTCTGCGCGACGCCGAGGTGGTCGAGGTCGAGAAGCTGAGCTCCGCCGAGGAAGAGGAGAAGCCCGCCAAGAAGACCTCCAAGAAGAAGGCCGCTAAGAAGGAGGAGGCTCCCGCAGAGGAGGCCGCCGAGGCTCCTGCCGCCGAATAGCGCGCGGTGGAGCCGTTCCTACGCGATATATATGGACGTACGATAGCGTGCGTTCTCTCACGGGCCGCGTGCGCGGCATAGCGTGATACAGTACTCTGGCTCGTTCCCGCCGCACGGGGGCGAGCCAGGGTTGTATTTTCTGAAAGAGGGTATGACATGGATTTTCGTAACGATTACACCATTCCCTACGTCATTGAGCAGTCGCCGCGCGGCGAACGCTCCTATGACATCTATTCCCGTCTGCTCAACGACCGCATCATCTTCTTGGGCAGCGCGATCGATGACAACGTGGCTAATGTGGTAGTGGCGCAGCTGCTCCACCTGGAAAGCGCCGACCCCGATAAGGACATCTCGCTCTATATCAACTCTCCCGGAGGAAGCGTGTCGGCTGGTCTGGCCATCTATGACGCCATCCAGTTCATCCGCTGCGATGTGTCCACCGTATGCATCGGCATGGCCGCTTCCATGGGCTCCGTGCTCACCTGCTGCGGCACGCCGGGCAAGCGCTTCATCACGCCCAACTCGCAAATCATGATTCATCAGCCCATGGGCGGTTCGGGCGAGCACACCCAGCAGACCGATTTCCAGATCCTCGCCGAGGAGATGCGCAAGACGCGCGACCGACTGGAGGGCATCCTGGCCAAGCACACCGGCCAGACCATCGAGACCATCCACCGCGATTCCGAGCGCGACCACTGGATGACCGCCGAAGAGGCCGTCGCGTACGGCCTGGTGGACGAGATCATTACCTCCCGCTCCGTGAGCAAGAAGGAAGCATAAGAAGCCATGCGTAACGACGGCAATTCAACGATCGACCCCAAAGACGCGCGCTGCGTGTTCTGCGGCAAAACGGCCGACCAGGTGGGCGGCATGATTCAAAGCCCCGATGGAGTGTGCATCTGCAGCGAATGCATCGAGGTATGCTCCGATGTGCTCGAGCAGGGCGGCTACATGCAGCCCGGCGAGCTGCGCGGGCGCCATGCGGCTCAAGCCGCCCAGGCCCCCGCGGCGGATGACGTGCCTACGGCCGAGCAGGTGCTGGCCGATCTGCCCACGCCTCATGAGCTCTATGAGCGACTGAGCGAGCACGTGGTGGGGCAGGATGCCGCCAAGCGAGCGCTTTCGGTGGCCGTGTACAACCACTACAAGCGCATCAGCTTGGATGCTGCCGCCGAAGAGGGCGATGTGGAGCTCGCCAAGAGCAATATCATGCTCCTGGGCCCCACTGGCTCCGGCAAGACGCTGCTTGCGCAGACGCTGGCGCGCACCTTGCAGGTGCCTTTCGCCATCGCTGACGCAACCACCTTGACCGAGGCGGGCTATGTGGGCGAGGATGTGGAGAACATCCTGCTTAAGCTGATTACCGCCGCCGACTTTGATATCGAGCGCGCCCAGATCGGTATCATCTACATCGACGAGATCGATAAGATCGCCCGTAAGGCGGAGAATCTCTCCATCACGCGTGACGTGTCGGGCGAGGGCGTACAGCAGGCGTTGCTCAAGATCGTCGAGGGCACCGAGGCTGCCGTGCCTCCGCAGGGCGGGCGCAAGCACCCCCAGCAGGAGCTCATCCACATCGACACTACGAACATCCTGTTCATCTTGGGCGGCGCGTTCGTGGGCCTGGCCGACATCATCGGCCAGCGCGTGGGCAAGACGGGCATCGGCTTCACCAACGACATGCCCGAATCCAAGAAGCACGCCGAGGCCGAGCTCCTGTCAAAGGTTCTGCCCGAGGATCTGAACAAGTTCGGCATGATTCCCGAATTCGTGGGTCGTATCCCGGTCATCTGCTCGCTTGATGAGCTGACCGAGGACGACCTGGTGCATATCCTCACCGACCCGAAGAATGCGCTGGTCAAGCAGTACACGCGCATGTTCGAGTTCGAGGATTCCGAGCTCGTGTTCACCGATGAGGCGCTCCGTGCGATTGCACATGAGGCCGTGGAGCACGGCACCGGCGCCCGCGGACTGCGTTCCATCTGCGAGCGCGTGCTGCAGGATGTGATGTTCGACCTGCCCGAGCATGAGCCGGGCACGCGCGTGGTGTTGCGCGCCACCGACATTACGGGCGAGACGAAGCCGGAGATCGTTCGCCTCAACGACGAGGAGCCCGCGGCTTAGCCTTGGGTCCTTCTTGAAGCGGGTCGCCCATCGCCCGCAGGCTGCGACGGCAATATTCGCCGGGTCCTGCGAGCGTGGGCGACTCATTTGGTTCAACGGGCCTTTCGTAGTTCTTGAAATGCTCTCATATATGGATTGTGCTATCGTGCGCATATCTAAATATGAAGCGGAGGCGCGAGGGAGGGTTCCACGCGCTGTTCCGCACGATGAGCGGTCGGTGGCCTGTTTAGTCCCTGATTTCTGCACCTGAAAGGACGCGTCGGCGGACGCTTGTTGAACGCCTACGTGGTGGGGCGAACGTACTATTGATTTTTTTGAATATGGAACCCTGCCCTCGCGCCTTTGCGGTGGGATAGCGCAAGAAGAAAGGTAAGCCATGGGAGAGCTTTCCAAGAACTATGATGCAGCCGCTATCGAGCAGCAGATGCTCGACAAGTGGATGGCCGGCGAATACTACCGCCGCAACCCCGGCGTAGGCGATTGCACGGTCACCATTCCGCCTCCCAACGTGACCGGCGTGCTGCATATGGGGCACGCGCTTGACGATACCATTCAAGACACGCTCGTGCGTATGAACCGCATGCGTGGCGTGTCTACGCGCTGGATTCTGGGCACTGATCACGCCGGTATCGCCACGCAGACCAAAGTGGATAAGAAACTGGCCGCCGAGGGCATCTCCCGTCGTGAGATTGGCCGCGAGAAGTTCATCGAGGCTTGCTGGGATTGGACGCGTGAGTACGGCGGCACCATCAAAGAGCAGATCAAGCGCATGGGCTGTTCGGTTGATTTTTCCGACGAGCACTTCACCATGGACCCTGATTACGCCAAGGCCGTTCGCAAGGTGTTTTGCGACTGGTACCATGACGGGCTCATCTATCGCGGCAAGCGCATCGTGAACTGGTGCCCCACCTGCGGTACCGCCATCTCCGACGACGAGGCGGAGTACCAGGAGGAGGACGGCCATCTGTGGCATCTGCGCTACCCCCTCACCGAGCCGGTCGACGGCCAGGAGTACATCGTGGTGGCCACCACGCGCCCCGAGACCATGCTGGGCGATACCGGCGTTGCCGTAAGCCCCAAAGATCACGATAAAGATAAGTTCGTGGGCAAAACCGTCATGCTGCCCATCATGGATCGCGAGATCCCCATCTTCAGCGATTTCTACGTGGACGCGGGCTTCGGAAGCGGTTTTGTGAAGGTCACGCCCGCTCACGACCCCAACGACTTCGCGATGGGGGAGCGCCACGGCCTCGAAAAGATCAACATTTTTGACGAGACCGCGCATGTGGTGGAAGGCTACGGCCAGTTCAGCGGCATGAGCCGTGAAGAATGCCGCGAGGCGGTGGTTGCATGGTTCGAGGAGCACGGTCTGCTCGACCACGTGGAGGAGCACAAGCACTCCGTTATGCACTGCTACCGCTGCCCGAGCGCGCTCGAGCCGTGGCTGTCCGAGCAGTGGTTCGTTGCCGTGGACAAGCTCAAAGGCCCCGCCACCGAGGCAGTGACCAGCGGAGCGGTGAAGTTCCATCCCGAGCGCTGGACCCAGACCTATCTCACCTGGATGGAAAACCTCAAGGATTGGTGCATCTCGCGCCAGCTGTGGTGGGGCCATCGCATTCCGGTGTTCTACTGCGACGAGTGCGGCTGGATGGACGCGTGCATGGAGGATGTGCACGAGTGCCCCAAGTGCGGCGGTCACGTGCATCAGGACGAGGACGTGCTCGATACCTGGTTCTCTAGCCAGCTGTGGACGTTTGCCACGCAGGGCTGGCCCGACCATCCCGAGCTGCTCGAGGGGCATCATCCCACTACGGCCCTTGTTACCGCACGCGACATTATCGCGCTGTGGGTGGCCCGCATGGTCATGTCGTCCACGTACTTCCTGGACGAGATTCCGTTCCACGACGTGGTAATCTACGCCACGATCCTGGCCAAAGACGGCAGCCGCATGTCCAAATCCAAGGGCAACGGCGTCGACCCCATGGATCTGATCGCCATGTACGGCGCCGATGCCATGCGCTTCAACCTGCTCACGTTGGTGACCAATAACCAGGACGTTCGCTTCGACGCCGATATCGACCCCAAGACGCATGAACTCATCGGCAGCCCACGCACCGAGGCGGCACGCGCGTTCGTGACCAAGATCTGGAACGCAAGCCGTTTCGTCCTGGGCAATCTGGAAGGGTTCGTGCCCGGCCCTGCGAAGGCGGCGACGCCCGCCGATGCGTGGATTCTGTCGCGTTTGGCGGGCCTCGCCGAGGATGTGACCCGCGGCATCGAGACCTATAAGTTCGGCGAGGTGGCAAGTGCCCTGCACGCGTTCTTCTGGAACGAGTTCTGCGACTGGTATATCGAGTTCTGCAAGGCCAGTCTGCGCGAAGGCGCCGATGCGCAGGTTCGCCTGCAGACGCAGCGCAACCTCGTGTACGTGCTCGACTGCGCGTTGCGCCTGCTGCATCCCGCTATGCCGTTTGTGACCGAGGCCATCTGGGAGCAGCTGCCTCGCGAGAGCGACGAAGCGCCGGCGCTCATGGTGGCCGCGTGGCCCGAGCCCGAAACGCTTGCCTGCTGGAGCGACGAGGCCGCCGAGCGCGCCATCGATATGGTGTGCGGCACCGTTTCGGCTGTGCGCTCAGCCCGCGCCCGCTTTGGCATCTCGCCCAAGCAGGAGCTTGAGGTGGTCGCCAAAGTGCCCGCTTCCAATGCGGAGGCGCTTACTGCGCAGAAGGATCTCATCGAATCCATGGCGCGCGTTAATCTGACCGTAGTGGAGGATTCTCCCACGTTCGTCAAACCCGAGGGCAGTGCGGCTGCGTTGGTCGAGGGCTGCGAGGTGTATTGCGTGCTCGCCGGACTGGTCGATTTCGATGCCGAGCGTGCGCGCCTGACCAAGGAGCGCGATAAGCTCGAGGCTGACCTCGCCAAGACCGAGAAGAAGCTGTCGAACGAGGGCTTCATCTCTAAGGCAAAACCCGAGGCGGTCGCCAAGGAGAAGGCCAAGCGTGACGAGTTTACGGCGAAGCTTGAGCTCATCGCCACGCAGCTCGCCGAGCTGGGCTAAGACCGGCTGGCTGTAGCGCCGTATCAACGGCGAAGCGCTCGATACCTCCAAAGTGAATCGTCCCCGTTCCTCGCGTGCAGGAAACGGGGACGATTTTTTTTAGACAGGCGGCTGCGCCGTCCTGCTGATTTAATCTTTGAGCAAATCAAGCAGCGTTTCGCTGAAGAAGTTGCCTCGTCCCAGCTGCGCCTTGGGGTCGAAGGCAAGCTTGAAGCGAGCCATTTCTCGGATGGCGTCTTTGCCGTACATGATTTCCAGGAAGTCGCGTTTGAGCTTGCCCACGCCGTGCTCGGCGGAAACGGCGCCGCCCATGGCTGTGATCTCATGTGCCCATTCGGCGAAAAGCGCCTTGCCTCGCGCGTATTCGTCCATATCGCGCGGAAGGATGTTCACATGCAGGTGGGCGTCTCCGATGTGCCCCCAGGTGGCCGCCTGCAGACGCTCGCGCGAAAGCGTGGAGCGATAGAGCGCTACGGCTTCGGGAAGGCGGTCGAACGGCACCGACATGTCGCTGCCCAGCTTTGTGATGCGGGGATGCTCGCGACGTCGCTCGTCGATGATGCGGTTCACGCTCTCGGGCACGGCGTGGCGGAACGCGCGCTGGCCTTCGCGTTCCGCCACGGTGGACGCCACCCAGGTGGCATCGGCGTCACCGCCGGCTTTCTCGAGCGCCTCCATTAAGGCTTCGAGCGAATCCATTGCCTCTTCGTCGTCATCGGCTCCGATCTCTATCGAAACGCAGCAGCAGGGCCCGTCGGGCGGCAGAGGAACATCGCCTGTTGCCCGGTCGCGAAGGACGTCGAGCGCGGCGTCGTCGATGTACTCGATGGAGGTCACGTGCTCGACACGGCGCGCCTGCGCCACGAAATCCAGGGAGCATTGCTCATCGGGAAGAAAGCACGCAACGTCCCATACGGACTGCGAAGCCTCCATGAGCTCTAGCTCGAGCTCCGTAATCGCGCCGAGCGTTCCGTCGGACCCCACGATTGCGTCGATGGCATCCATGCCTTCGGCTGCGTAATAGCCGCTTGCGCATTTGGCGTGCGGCATGGCATACGACGGGATCTGGGCCTGTACGGTGCGTCCGCCTTCCGTCGCGAGCGTCAGCAGCCCGTTATGGGCCACGACCTCTCCGCGCGCTACAGAAACCACGTCGCCGTCGGCGAGCACCAGGCGAACCGCATTCACATGGCCGCGCATGGCGCCGAATCGATAGCTGCGTGCGCCCGAGGCGTTGCATGCGGCCATGCCGCCGATGCTCGCGGAAGTCTCGGTGGGGTCGGTGGGGAACGTCTGGAGCGGCGCATCGAGAAAGGCCTGGCGGACGTCGAGCGATTCGGCATCCCAGCCCTCGGACGGGATGGTGCGCGTTCTCAGGGCGGCGTTAAGCTCCATGAGGGTAAGCCCTGGCTGCACGCGCAGAAAGAAACGCCCTTCCGCGTCGCGCCGCATGCCAAGGTAGCGGTTCATGCGCGAAAGGTTGAGTATGCAGCCGTCTTGGGGTACGGCTCCTGCCGCCAGGCCCGTGCGCGATCCTTGGATGGTGATGGACGTGCCCCGTCCGTGAAGCTCGCGCATGATGGCTGCCACGTCTGATTCGCTCTCGGTGAAGGCGATGCAGCTCGCCGTACCCACGGAACGCGATTCGTCGCGAAGGAATTCGTCGTAATCAGATGTGAATGGCTGGATGATGGACATGGTGCCTCCTCTGGTCGCCCGGAATGCTCGCCGCATTTCCCCTCGGACGACGTTTAAAGCCGACGGCGCCCGAGGCGTTTAGGGCGCGAAGCATATTCGGAAAATGATACCGCGCGTGAGGGTTAAAGCCTCGTGCGCCTCGCCGGAAGGTGCGAGCTGCCCACGAACGGGCGGGTGCATCCGACGAGGCGAAGCGGCTCGCAGCAAAAGCGCGAGATTATCCATGTATGGGCGGATGCGGGTGATGGGGCGGGTCGCCGGCTTTCCTGCGGATGTAAGCTGCCCGCCAACGGGCAGATGGCTTCTGGGCATTTCATGGCGTGCGGTTCGTATCGGGAGTTTTCGGGCGCATCGTGCGCATCTTTGCTACAATGAGCAATCGGCGTATCGGCGCCACAAGGCATCACCCGCAAGACGGGGCGTAAGAAGGATGTGACATGGACGAGATTATTTCCCAGCTTTGGACCCCTGAGCTCCAGATGGCGCTCACGGTGTTCATCGTGTTTCTGGTTGTTCTGTACGTGCTTTCCATCGTATGGGTGGTGCGCGACGCGTATCTGCGCGGCACGTTCTGGTACATCTGGGCCATCGTTGCCCTGGTGCCCCTGCTGGGCGTCATCGCCTATTGCCTGCTGCGTCCGCCCCTGTTGCAGATCGATCGAGATGAGCAGGAGCTCGAGGTGGCGCTCAAGCAGCGTCAGCTCATGCAGTACGGCGAGTGCGCCAACTGCGGCTATCCCGTTGAGGCGGATTACGTCCTGTGCCCCAATTGCCATCAGCGCCTGAAAAACCAGTGTGCGAAGTGCGGCCACGCCCTCGATCCGTCGTGGACGGTGTGCCCGTACTGCGCAACGCCCGTTGGCGGCGCAGCCCCTCGTGGCGCTCGAACTACCGGCAGGCCGCAGCAGCAGCCTGCTCGTCAGACTGCCATGGCGGCACGTGCGGATGCGGCCGGCCAGGCACAGGGCGCTCGTCGCCCTCAATAGATCGCGTCTGGCACGCATTCGCAGGCCGTCCCTTGGGGCGGCCTGCCTTTTGTTCGGCGGTATGTCGGGCGAAAGGCTTGTGGGGCGAGGTTTTCCGCGGTAAGGCGAGCGGTGCCGAATCCCCCTTATATGGAACTGTCCGAATCTAGATTCTGCCTTGATATCTGTTTATTATTCGAGGGGATGGCGTGCTCTCGAACATGCTGAATCCCCGAACGGGAGCGGGCTTTGCCCCGCGAGGCGTTTCTGAATGCGAAGCAGTCAGGAACGTGCTAATGAGAGGAGATATTCCCATGAAGGCCCTATACAACGACGGAACCGTCGCCGAGCTTCCTGAAGAAGAGGTCACGCACGTTGTCCGCCACTCCGCGGCGCATATCATGGCCCAGGCCATCAAGCGACTGTACTCGCAGGCGGATTTCGCTTACGGCCCCGCCACCGACAACGGCTTTTACTACGACGTTGACCTGGGTGACACGAAGCTCAGCGAGGAAGACCTTCCCGCCATCGAGGCCGAGATGAAAAAGATCGTGAAGGAGAACCTTAAGTTCACCACGTTCGAACTTCCGCGCGAAGAGGCTGTGGCTCTCATGGAGGAGCGTGGCGAAAAGTACAAGGTCGAGCATATCGGCGACCTTCCCGAAGACGCCCGCATCACGTTCTACCAGCAGGGCGACTACATCGACATGTGCGTAGGCCCCCACATCTGCTACACCAAGGCGCTCAAGGCCTTTGCGCTCACGGCGGTGTCGGGTGCTTATTGGAAAGGTGATAAGGCGAATAAGATGCTCACCCGCATCAACGGCACCGCGTTCGCCACGAAGGAGGAGCTCGAGGAGCACATGCGCGTGCTCGAGGAGGCCAAGAAGCGCGACCATCGCAAGATCGGCCGCGAGATGGACCTGTTCATGATGCGCGACGAGGCTCCGGGCTTCCCGTTCTTCTTGCCCAACGGCATGATTCTCAAAAACGAGCTGCTTAGCTACTGGCGCGAGATTCACCATGCGGCAGGCTACGTGGAAATCTCCACGCCGCAGATCATGTCCGCCGAGCTGTGGCACACCTCCGGCCACTGGGATCATTACAAGGACAACATGTACTCCACGCAGATCGATGGCGAGGAATACTGCATCAAGCCTATGAACTGCCCGGGCGGCGTGCTTGTGTACAAGTCGAAGCCGCATAGCTATCGCGAGCTGCCCATTCGCGCCGGCGAGATCGGCCTGGTGCACCGTCACGAGATGCGCGGCGCGTTGCACGGTCTGTTCCGCGTGCGTTGCTTCAACCAGGATGATGCCCACCTGTTCGTGCGCCCCGACCAGCTCACCGACGAGATCGTGGGCGTGGTGAACCTGATCGACTCTGTATACCAGAAGTTCGGTTTCACCTACCATCTCGAGCTTTCCACGCGCCCCGAGGATTCCATGGGCTCCGACGAGGACTGGGCTGCCGCCGAGGCGGGCCTGCGCGAGGCGCTTGAGCGACTGGGCAAGGATTACGTGGTCAACGAGGGCGACGGCGCCTTCTACGGCCCCAAAATCGACTTCCATCTCGAGGATTCGCTGGGTCGCACCTGGCAGTGCGGCACTGTGCAGCTGGACTTCCAGATGCCGCTCAATTTCGACCTTGAGTACACCGATCACGACGGCGCCAAAAAGCGTCCTATCATGCTGCATCGTGTGGCCTTCGGTTCCATTGAGCGCTTCATCGGCATCCTGATCGAGCACTTTGCAGGCAAGTTCCCCACGTGGCTCGCGCCGTGCCAGGTGAAGGTGCTGCCCGTGTCCGAGAAGTCGCGTGCGTATGCTCACGAGGTGGCCGACAAGCTCGAGGCCGCCGGCGTGCGCGTGGTGGTGGACGACCGCGATGAGAAAATCGGCTACAAGATTCGCGAGGCTCGCGGCGTCGATCGCGTTCCCTACATGCTCATTCTGGGCGAGCAGGAAGCCGAGGCGGGCAATATCTCGGTGCGCGACCGCAGCAACGAGACCGTGCCTATGGCGGTGGAGGAATTCATCGCGCAGATCACCAAGGAGATCGCCGAGCGCGCATAAAGGTGCCGAGCTCCGGCGCGCATAAGGGCGCCGAGCTAACCGGCTTTTCGTTGGGATTGACCACAAGCCGCTCGAAAGGGCGGCTTTTTGCATGCGGCCAAGCTCCTTTCGCGCATTAAGCGCGGCGGGGCGGCGAAACGCTTATGCGGCGGCGGCCTTTGATTATATGAATGAGAACGAGCGAAGGAGGGGACGACATGGCTGCGGGAACGTATCCGGCACGGGCGATGGTCTTGCGCAAGACAAAGCTGGGCGAGACCGACCTTATCGTGACCCTTCTTGCCGAAGATGGCCGTCTGCTTAAGGCCGTGGCGAAGGGCGCACGCAAGCCTTCGTCGTCTTTCGCCGCGCGTCTAGACGTGTTCTGCGAGGTGGATTTGCTGCTCGTACGGGGGAAGAGCCTCGACATTGTAAAAGAGGCGCGCCTGGTAAACGCGCACCGTGGCGTGCGCGAGGACGTGGAGCATGCGGCTGCGGCCGCTCCCGTAGTGGACCTTGTGGCGCGGCTCGCCCAGCCCGACCTCGAATCTCCGCGGCTTTTCGCGGTCACCTCGGCGGTCCTCTCTGCCATGGAACGAACGGATGCGTCGGCCGCTCTCGCGCTGTGCGCGGCCCATCTGCTCAAGGCGTTCTCCTTTGCGGGGTTTCGCCCGAGCTTCGACCGCTGCGTGGTGTGCGGGTCGCGCATCGACCTCGCCGGCGCCTCGGCTTTATCCGGGGCCATTTCGTTTTCGCCTGCCGAGGGCGGCGTGGCATGTTCTGGATGCTTGCTGTTTTCAGATTCGCGCCGCATTCAGGCCGATGTGCTGAACCATGCAAACCGCCTGCTCCATGCCACCTTCGCGGAGATCGCGGCCACCCCTGAAAGCCGTCGACTGACCTTCGAGGTGCTCCATTTGTGCCAGGCGTGGGTTCGCGAGCATGTGGGATCGCGTCTCAAATCGCTCGAGTTCCTATTCACCTGCGGCTTGTTCTGATATCTTTTGCGTATCTCCTTTTCATCCGCAGAAAACATCGATAGGCATATTGCATTGTCTGCGCGGTTTTGGGTTAATTTAACCATTCGTCACCGAACACGAGGGAGAGTGCTCCATGCTTGATGATTTCATTGTTCAGTATTGCAAGAACGACATTCGCGACCTGAAGGGATTCGACCGCACGGAATGCATCTCGGTCGAATTGGGGCATTTCGTTATGCGAGCCCATCCCGACCGCGGCTGCGTGAACGACCTGGGTACGGTACACGGGGGCTTTCTACTTGCGTTGGCCGACATGGCAGCGGCGGGCGCGGCAGATAGCTACGGGAAATCAAACGCGACCATGACCGTTTCTGCGAACTTCTTCCGCTCGGTGGATGTGGACGTGGACTACTTTGACATTGAGGCTACTGCGGTGCATGTGGGCCGCCGTACAATGGTGATTGAGGTGGTTATGACCAGGCCCGATGGAAAGATAGCTTTCAAGGCGACCTATACGATGGCCGTTTTGGGAGATGAGCTTTTGCCGCAGACCTGGTAATGGCCGCTGATTTTCTCCACGTTGTCCGTGCCGCCCCGATTGTGCGCGATAATCGATTCTCCGCGGTGCGCTTCTGCTTCTCGACTGGCGGTTTTTCGTCCTCGGCGGAGTGCTGCGGAGCCGTTGTTCCGGTCGGGGTGCGACGGGCGCATGCGCTCCATGCGCGTTGCGCTTGCGGAGGTTTTGGGGGCGCTGGGCGATGCGCTCGGGCGGGTGCAGGGCGCTTCCGTATAATGGTCGTCATGAATACGACCGAAAAGATAGCAATTATCTGCGTGGGCAACCGTTTGATGCTCGATGACGGCGCGGGTCCCGCCATCTACGACGAGCTGAACGCGAACTATCGCTTTCCCGACAACGTGAACCTCATTGATGCGGGCTGCATGACCATGGATTTGCTCCCGGTGGTCAAGTCGTACGACTATCTGATTACCGTCGATGCGGTGGATGGCACGGGCGAGGAGCCCGGCACGGTGTTTCGCTTTTCGCCGGAGGATATCGCAGGACACGGCGTTATGCAGTCGCTGCACGATATGCGCCTTATCGACCTGCTCAACGCCGCCGCGCTTCTGGGCTTTGACGCGCAGGGCATGTGCTTCGGCGTGCAGGTGGCCAACATGAATCCCGCTGTTGTGACCGAGGGGCTCACGCCGAAGGTGTATGACGCGTTGCCATTGTTGCGCGATGCCGTGCTCGCGCATCTCATTGAGCGGGGCGTTTCCTTTGACAATGCCGACGGGACGCCGTTTGTTCCCCCTACGGAATCCGGCGGGCGCCTGCATTCCGCCCCCGTCTCGTGCGGCGATTCCGCGGAGGTGGAACTGGCGGCTTCGGAGCGTTCCTGCCGCAACGCGGATTCATTTGCGAACAGCCCCGCCTCGATCGCGGTGGAGGGATAGCGCATGTCGAAGAAAACCAAGCAACAAACCGCACAAGTGTCCGAGCTTAGCGACGAGCAGATTCGCGCTGAGGAAAAGTTCCTCAAGGGCGTGCCGCGCGTGAACATCGCGGCGTTTCTCATGCCCGCCATCTGGGGCCCTGCTCACGGTATCTGGGTCACCATTCTCTATTACCCCTTGTGGCTTCTGGCCGACAACTGTTTCGTGGGGGCATTTGTCGCTCGCACTCCGCTTTCGATTGCGTTTGCCGTGATTGTGGCGGTGGCGCTCTTCGCCATGACGCTTGCGTTCTCCATCATCTCGCAGCCGCTTGCGCTCCACCGCGCGGTGGATATGGGCATCTCGAAGGAGACGTATCTGCGACGTCAGCGAATCTGGGCTGTCGCCATGGCTGTTGTTGCCGCGGTTGCGCTTGCTGCTGCGACTTACTACAACCTGTGCATCAATCCGGAGATGCTGGCTGCGATGGGGTAGGGGCGCCATACGCCGCGGCGTCTTCGGGCAGTTCGTCGAACTGTTGCCTATTCGCCACCTACCGAGCGCTTTTGTCCGGTACCATTTCCGATTAGCCGTTTTCAATGCGGACCTCTTTTGCTCGCCGCATATCGCGCATCGCTGGCGCGCTGTGCGAAAGCGTAGATTTCATCCGTGGCCCGTCGCAGCACTGGGTCGATTTTGTGAATTGAGGATTCATGTCTGAAGAACAACCCGTGTCGCTCGTACAGCCGCCCAAGCAGAAGCTGCCTCTTCTGCTTAAGATTCTGGCCGTCATCCTGATTGTCATCGGCGTGCTCTCCGTTCCGCTGATCGCTCTTGTCGTGGTGGGCATGCCCTTCGTGTTCAGCCAGGTGAGCGAGACGTACGGCACGATGACCATCATCTTGGTGGTTGCAGAGTTGGTGCTCATGCTTGTGACCGGCGTGCTCTACGTGTTGCTGGGCGTCAACATGCTTCGCGACAGGCGTCGCTATGCCCGTCAGCTTATAGAGCTGACCATCACGCTCTCAATAGCCCAGCTTCTGTGCGAGAGATCATGCTTGTGGGTCTCTCTTCTCTCGACATTTGGGCACTGGTGCGCATCGTCTTCGCTGTGGCGCTCATGGTGTATATCGATCCCTCGCTTTCGGAAGAGCGCCAGCTCAAGCGCAAGCTGCGTGACATGGAGACCCGCGAACGCGCCGAGGAGGGGACGCTCGGGCGCGACGAGACAGGCAAAGGCTATATCGAGCTCGACTTCTTCAACCTGTTCTGGATTTTTGTGGTGGCGAGCGTGCTCGGTCTTGTCATCGAAACCATCTACCACATGGTAGTGGTGGACCCGGGCGTGTACCAGGATCGCACCGGCATGCTGTGGGGGCCGTTCTCGCCGATCTACGGCGTGGGCGCGGTGCTCATGACCGTGGCGCTCAACCGCTTCCATAAGGCCAACTTCATCGTGATATTCCTGGTGAGCGCCGTTATCGGCGGTGCGTTCGAGTATCTGGTCAGCTGGTTTCTGCAGTTTGCTTTCGGTATCGTGGCGTGGGACTACACAGGTACGTTCCTCTCCATCGGCGGCCGCACGAACGGCATGTTCATGAGCATGTGGGGCGTTCTGGGCTGCGTATGGGTGAAGCTCATCCTTCCGCGCCTGCTCAAGCTGGTGAACATGATTCCGTGGAAGTGGCGATACAGCCTGACCACCGTGTGCGCCGCGCTCATGATCTTCGACGCGGGCATGACGCTCCTTTCGCTGGACTGCTGGTACCAGCGCGTGGCGGGCGACCCCATCCAGAACGCGGTGGAGCAGTTCATGGCCGACCACTACGACAACGAGTTCATGGAGCATCATTTCCAGAGCATGTCCATCGATCCCAGCAACTCCACGCGTACGAGCTAGGAAGTGGCAGCACCGGGCGCATGGGGAAGTGCGCATGGCGGCAGGAAGTGCGCATCGAAGTGCGCACGCCGCGCTTGAGGCCACCGTCGAAAAGGCTGCCGTCGTTGAGTCCCACATGCGTGCGCGTCGTTCATGCTGCAGTTTTTTCGGGTGGGAGCAAGTATCGAATGCGTCCAGGCTATTGTGACCTGGGAAAACGATTCAGCTTGAAGCGTCCTACTGGAGAGGTGCTAGCAAAACTGCAGCATGAAGACTCCTTTCGTGTGCCGAATCTTCAACCGTGCGTCTCCTCCATCGCTTGCGGGGAATCGTGCGCCCTCAATCGTACGTTTATCCTCTGTCTACAGGAAAACTCGGTTAAATTGCCGGTTTGACATTGGCGCACGGGCGTGTATACTGGCCGCAGTCCTTTAAGACGGTACAGAGAGACCGGCAAGGCTGTTGCGTTCGGCGCCGCATAAGAACGCGAACCACACATAGGCGCCCACACATGAAGCCTTCGCCTCCTGGCCAAGGCGTTTTTTTATGCCCTGATTCGGGAGGCAGCCCGTAGAGCCCCAGACGGGCCGCGCGGGTGGCAAGGTCGGGTCTGTACGCACTCGTACACGAAGAGAGGAGAGTGTGTATGAAAGACACCTGCCAGGTGAAATCCGTCGTCATGGATGGCGCGGAGATCGAGCGTTCGCTCACGCGTATCGCCCATCAGATCCTGGAGGCGAACCATGGTGCCGATAATCTGGCCATCGTGGGCATCGTCACCCGAGGAGATCTTCTGGCCAAGCGCTTGGTCGAGAAGATCGAAGAGATCGAGGGCGTGAAGGTCGACCTGGGAAGCCTCGACATCAGCTTCTATCGCGACGATTTCATGACCAACTTCGCCCCTGCGGTCCATGCGACCCACATTCCCTTTGACATCGACGGCAAGCATATCGTGCTGGTGGATGACGTCCTTTATACCGGGCGCACCATCCGCGCCGCGCTCGACGCGCTCATGGACCTTGGCCGCCCCTCCGTCATCCAGCTGGCCGTGCTGGTTGATCGCGGTCATCGCGAGCTGCCCATCCGCGCCGATTTCGTGGGCAAGAACGTGCCTTCGGCGCACGACGAGAACGTTCGTCTGTTCCTTGAAGAAGTGGACGGTCGTAGCGCCGTCGAGATTTTGGACGTAGCGCCGGGCAGCCGTGCCGGTTCGGCGCCTCTGGGAGGTGAATAGTCGCAATGGCTTTCAACCACAAGCACCTGATCGACATCACGGAGTACTCCCGTGAAGACATCATGACCATCCTGGAAACCGCCAAGGCGTTCTCCGAGGTCAACCAGCGCGCCATCAAGAAGGTGCCTACGCTTAAGGGCAAGACCATCGTCAACATGTTCAACGAGCCCTCCACCCGCACCCGCTCTTCCTTCGAGCTGGCCGAGAAGCGCCTTTCCGCCGACAGCCTGAATTTCGGCGGCTCCTCCACCGCTACGGTGAAGGGCGAAAGCCTGGTGGACACGGTTGCCACGCTTAATTCTTATAAGATCGATATGATCATCGTGCGCGACAAGCATGCGGGCGCGCCGCACATCATCACCCAGCATAGCCCCGCCGCCGTTATCGACGCCGGTGATGGCAAGCATCAGCATCCCACGCAGGCGCTGCTCGACCTCTACACCATCTGGGAGCACAAGCAGAACTTCGAGGGCCTCAAGGTGGGCATCGTGGGCGATATCGGACACTCTCGCGTGTGCGGCTCGCTGGTGCCTGCGCTCAAGATCATGGGCGCCGAGGTCACACTTATCGGCCCCGCCACGCTGATGCCCGCTCGCCCCGATGTCCTGGGCGCCGACCACGTGACGGCCGACCTGGACGCTGCGCTGCCCGAGCTCGATGTGGTGTACATGCTGCGCATCCAGCGCGAGCGCCTCGAGGGGGCACCGTTCCCGTCTTTGCGCGAGTACCATAAGCTGTTCGGTTTGACCAAGAACCGCGAGCAGCTCATGAAGCCCGACGCCATCATCTGCCACCCCGGCCCCATCAACCGCGGCGTGGAATTCGACAGCTACATGGCCGACCATCCGCAGCGCTCGGTCATTCTGGAACAGGTCTACGCCGGCATCTGCGTGCGTATGGCCGTGATGTATCTGCTCTTGGGAGGTGCCGACAATGGCCTTGCTTCTTAAAAACGCCCATATCGTTGACCCTGTGGTCGAGCTTGACGGCGTGGCCGACGTTCTGATCGAAGACGGCAAGATCGCCGCCGTAGGCGAGGGCCTTAAGGCCGAAGGCGCCGAGGTGCGCGACATGACCGGCAAGTACCTCGTGCCCGGCCTGGTTGACATGCATGTGCATCTGCGTGAGCCCGGGTTCGAGCACAAGGAGGACATCGAGAGCGGCACCCGCGCCGCGGCCCACGGCGGATTCACCGGCGTGTGCGCGATGCCCAACACCGATCCCGTGTGCGACAACGGCGTGGCCGTGGGCTACGTGCGCGCCCGAGCCGCCGAGGTGGGCAAGTGCCGCGTATACCCCGCTGGCGCCATGAGCAAGGGCCTCAAGGGCGAGATCCTCTCCGAGATGGGCGACATGGTGGCTCAGGGTGCCGTCGCCTTCACCGACGACGGCCGCGGCGTGCAGGACAGCGGCATGATGCGCCGCGTCATGGATTACGGCAAGATGTTCGGCAAGGTTATGATGGTCCACTGCCAGGATGACGGCCTGGTGGGCGCCGGCCAGGTGAACGAGGGCGTGGTGTCCACTCGCCTGGGCCTTCTGGGATGGCCTGCCGAGGGCGAGGAGATCGAGATCGCTCGCGACATCGCGCTGTGCCGCCTCACCGGCTGCCCGCTGCACATCCAGCATATCACCACCGCCCGCGGCCTTGACCTGGTGCGCGCCGCCAAGGAAGAGGGCCTGCCCGTGACCTGCGAGGTCACGCCGCACCACCTGTTCCTCTCCGAGGATGCGCTTGACGGCACCTACAACACCTCGCTCAAGGTCAATCCGCCGCTGCGCACCCAGGCCGACTGCGATGCGCTTATCGAGGGCGTAGCCGACGGCTCCATCGACTGCATCGTGACCGACCATGCTCCGCACGCCGATTGGGAGAAGGCGCACGAGTTCGAATATGCGCCCTTCGGCATGACCGGTCTTGAGACCAGCCTGGCGCTCGTGCTCACCAATCTGGTGGGCAAGGGCATCATCGACTACGGCAAGATGGTCGATGTCATGGCTATCGCCCCGCGCGAGATTCTGGGCCTTGAGCCCGTCAAGATCGCCGAGGGCTCCGTGGCTGACATCACGGTGTTCGATCCGACCATCGAGTGGACCGTCGACGGCGAGGGCTTCGAATCGAAGGCTCATAACTCCGGCTTCATCGGGGCCGCTCTCACCGGTCGCGCCACCGATGTGTACGTGGGCGGCGTCGCCACGATGGTTGACGGCAAGGTTGTCGACTAGCGAGCGCTCGCCGTCTCGCTGAGCAAACGGGCCGTATGCATGGCATGCGGCCCGTTTTTTGCGCCCGCGCGCGTAATCGTGGCGCCTTTTGCGTACAATAGCCAGTATCCGGCATGTGCCGGGCGCGCGGCGCGGCGTCGCGCGCAAGACGAAGTGACGAAAGAGAGTGGTTGCCTATGTGCACGACCGACGAGGCCCAGGCCTTCGACGAGCGTGCCCGCGTGCTGGGGAACGAGCAGGTGGGCCCGCGTCTCTACAAGATAACGCTTGACGCTCCTCGCATGGCGCGGTCGGTGCGCCCCGGACAGTTCGTCCATATGCAGCTGACCGGTTTCGAAGCGCATATTCTGCGCCGTCCGTTCTCGGTCTATCGCGTGCTGCCCGAATCGGGGGCCGTGGAGATCATCTATCAGACGGTTGGCGAGGGAACGAACTACATGACCGGCTACGCGCCAGGCGTCGAATGCTCCATCATGGGGCCGCTCGGCCACGGTTGGCAGCCCTGCGACGGCAAGCTGCTCATCGTGGGCGGCGGCGTGGGAGCGGCGCCTTTGTTCATGTTCGCCGAGGAGCTTGCGAAATCCGGCCACCCGTTCGAGGTGGTGCTGGGCGCGCAGACCGAGAGCATGCTGGTGACGCGCGGCGATTATGCGGCGCTTCTTGGTCGTGAGGCTGTCCTTGCCACCGATGACGGCAGCGTGGGCCATGCGGGCTTTTGCACCGAGCCGGTGCGCGCGCAGCTTGCTACCGGAGAGTATGCGGGCGTGTTCTGCTGCGGCCCCGAACCGCTGATGCGCGCCGTGGCGGGCATTGCTCGCGAGGCGGGCGTGGCCTGCTGGGTGTCTATGGAAAAACGCATGGCGTGCGGTGTAGGCGCATGCCTTTCCTGCGTGGTCGAGACGCATGAGGGCAAGCGCCGCTCCTGCGTGGACGGCCCCGTGTTCAACGCAAAGGATGTGGTGTGGTAATGGCTGTGAACATGCAGGTGAATCTGGGCGGCCTGATCATGCCCAACCCGGTTACCGACGCCTCGGGGACCTTTGCCGCGGGGCGCGAGTACGCCGCATACTGCGATGTTTCCCGCATGGGCGCGGTGACCACGAAGGGCGTGTCGCTCAACGGCTGGGAGGGCAACGACGCCCCGCGCATCGCCGAGACGCCCAGCGGCATGCTGAACTCCATCGGCCTGCAGAACCCTGGCGTGGCGCATTTGTGCGAGGTTGATTTGCCCTGGATCAAGAGCCAGGGCGTGCCCGCCATCGTCAACGTGTCGGGCCACAGCCTCGAGGAATACGTTTCCGTGGTGGAGGCGCTCGAGGCCGACGGGCAGGCGGATGCGTACGAGATCAACATCAGCTGCCCCAACGTGGATGCGGGCGGTCTTACCTTCGGCACGCATGTGCCCAGCGTAGAGGCCGTGGTGAGCGCCTGTCGCGTCGCCGCAACCAAGCCCATGATCGTCAAGCTCTCTCCCAACGTGACCGACATCACCGAAATCGCTCGCGCAGCGGAGGCCTCGGGCGCCGATGCCATCTCTTTGATCAATACGCTTCTGGGCATGGCGATCGACGCCAAGACGCGCCGTCCCAAGCTGGCGCGCGTGGTGGGCGGTCTTTCGGGCCCGGCGGTCAAGCCCGTGGCCCTGCGCATGGTGTGGCAGTGCCACAACGCCGTGAAGATTCCCATTCTCGGCATGGGCGGCATCATGACGGGCGAGGATGCGATCGAGTTCATGCTGGCCGGTGCCACGGCGGTGGCGGTGGGCACGGCGAACTTCGTGAACCCCCATGCCGTCAACGACGTGCTCGACGGCATGATCGAATACTGCGAGCGCTTTGGCGTGAGCGACGTGAATGAGCTGATCGGAGGATTGCAATGCTAGCAGCATACGAGAGCGCCCCGCGCGCCGACCGCGTGATCGTGGCGCTCGACTGCGACCGCGCTACGGCGCTCGACCTGGCGAAAAAGCTCCAGGGCAAGGCCAAGTGGCTCAAGGTGGGCATGACGCTCTACTACGCGGAAGGCCCCGCCATCGTCGAGATCTTCAAGCTCCTGGGATACAAGGTGTTTCTGGACCTTAAGTTCCACGACATTCCGCACCAGGTTGCCGGCGCCGCCGCGTCTGCCGTGGAGGCGGGCGCTGACATGATCACCATGCATGCGGTGGGCGGCGTGCCTATGATGGAGGCCGCCCAGAACGCGGTGGACGAATCGGGGACCGACGCAGATACGCTCGCCATCACGGTGCTCACGAGCATGGACGACGCCACCCTTGCCGCCACCGGCGTTACGCGCGGCATGCAGGATCAGGTCAAGCAACTGGCTCTTTGCGCGCAGGAGGCAGGGCTTTCGGGCGTGGTCGCCTCTCCGCAGGAGGCCGCCATGCTGCGCGAGCTGTTGGGCCCCGACGCCCTCATCGTTACTCCGGGCGTGCGCCCCGCCGGCGCCGATTTGGGCGACCAGAGCCGTGTTGCGACGCCTAAGGCCGCTTTTGACGCGGGCGCGTCGCATATCGTGGTGGGCCGTCCTATCACGCAGGCCGACGACCCCGTGGCCGCGTTCGAGCGCATCGCTGCCGAGCTGTAGGGCGCAAGGCGTGCAACCTTGCTCTGACCACGGAAAATTCACAGGTCATGGGCAATGTGGCGCATTTTTGCGCAATCTTTGAAAGCGTCGCGCGCAATGTGGATGAAAATCTTGAAACACGCGTCTGGTGTGGTATTATCGCCAATCGCCGTCTAGATGGGGCGGCTGAACTATGAAGGAGTGAACTACCGATGGCTATCCCTCAACTGAGTGCTGAAGAACGTCAGGCCGCCCTCGAGAAGGCTAAGGCTGCTCGCATCAAGCGTGCGCAGGTCCGCGACGACCTCAAGTCCGGCAAGCTTTCTCTCAAGGAAGTCCTCGACATGAAGGACGATCCCGTGGTGGGCCGCATGAAGGTCTCTACTCTGATCGAGACCATGCCCGGCTATGGCAAGGCCAAGGCCGAGAAGATCATGGGCGAGCTCAAGATCGCCGAGAGCCGCCGTCTGAAGGGTCTGGGCGAGCGCCAGGAGGCTGCTCTGCTCGAGCGTCTGGGCTAGTAGAAGGCTGTCGATACCATGCGCCGCGGAAACCTCTTCGTCATCTCCGGCCCTTCGGGCGCCGGCAAAGGAACGCTTGTGTCCCGAATCATGGAGAGGGTGCCCGACGCATGGCTTTCCATCTCGGTGACCACGCGCGATCCGCGCGAGGGCGAGATCGACGGCGTGCACTACCTGTTCTTTGATGATGCGCGCTTCGATGAGCTTGCGGCCCAGGACGGATTTCTCGAGTGGGCGCAGGTCCATGACCATAAATACGGCACGCCGGCGCAGCTGGTGAGGGAGCATCTGGACGCGGGATGCCAGGTCATCCTTGAGATTGACGTCCAGGGAGCGTTTCAGGTTCGCGAGCGCGTTCCCGAGGCGCATCTGGTGTTCATTGAGCCGCCTTCGCTTGAGGAACTGGAGCGGCGCCTGCGCAGTCGCGGCACCGAGGACGAGGAGTCTATCGCGCTGCGCATGAGCAATGCCAAGCTGGAGATGAGCCGCAAAATGGAGTATGATATCCGTTTCGTGAACGACAACCTCGATGAATGCACCGACGAGCTGGTGTCTTACATCGAACGAACCGCTGAGACAGACGAGGAATAGATAAGCATGAGCATCATCGACCCTAAGATCGACGTCCTGTTGGACGAGACCGACAACGACCGTTTCCTGCTGTGCGCCCTGGCTTCCAAACGCGCCCACGATATCAACGACATGATGCGCGGTCAGCGCGAGCGCGCCATTGAACTTTCGAGCGCTGTGGAGATCGCCAAGGCGAACAACACCAAGCCGCTCTCCATGGCGTTCAAGGAGATTGCGCGCGGCGAAGTGTCGTATGACCCGGAGACTATCGATATTCATCAACACTAATCAAAGGGGGAAGAGGAAGGGAAGTTTCCCTTCCTCTTCCCCCTTTGGAACCCCTATCTCTTTTCCTCGCTCCAGTTCGCGAGGGAAACCGGATATTTGGACCCCTTGGCCCACTAGCGGGCATCGCTTCGCTCGCCCGTGACCCGTGGCAAGATTAAAGCTCGAGGCATCACCAAGTGTCTCGAGCTTTTTAGTTCGCGTCCCGTGCGGGGAGCAACATCTCGCCCGTTCGCGGGAGAGCGCAGCGAATCCCGCCGCGCGAAGCGCGAACCGAATGACTTTGAGGCACTTGGTGGTGCCTCAAAGTCAGTTGCACTTGCGAACGGGCGGCCAGCGAAGCGAAGCCGCCTCGGTGGGAGATGAAGCTGTAAGCATCCGGTTTCCCATGCGTCCTGGTGCGAGGAGCAAGGGGAGGGGGATGCAAAGGGGGAGG
>NZ_QIBX01000009.1 GCF_003725995.1 Slackia equolifaciens | reverse complement strand
TCGTCAGCTGGGTGAGCACGTCTTCCATTGCAACCTCCATCTCTCCTGATGATGGAATTGTCGCAACCGGGGCCCCGTCGCGTGTACTGCGTGCAGGACACTTATCCAAAGTGGTCTAACACAACGCTTTTATGGTACAGCCTGCCAAAATGGAGATGCTATTATATGCATATCGTACTTTTGCGATTGGGCGGTAAAGCTGGCAAGAAGGGACGGAATTGGGTGATGGGTGGCGCACAGCAATACGTGTCACATGCCGCAGGGGACTGTCTCGAGCCTCTTTCTGACCACCTGCGTGAAGTCTCAGAAATGGCGGCGCATTTCGCGCGTCCTTTTGGCGGCGAGGATTGGGCGGCTGTCGTGGGCATGGCGCATGATATTGGCAAGTATTCCCGTGAATTCCAGAACCGCATTCTTCACGGTGGCAAGATAGTCAATCATACAACGGCAGGCGCCGAAGAGCTCAATAGCCTTGGATTTTGGCAACTCGCATATTGCGTATCCGGCCATCATGGCGGTTTGCCAAACGGCGGCACCACGTCCATTGAAAGTCTCGAAAAGGGGACCTTATTTTCCCGACTGCAAGACTGTCGCAAAGGGAAGAATCCAGATTACTCGGCGTTTAGGCAGGAAATTGATTTGGCTTCGATGGCGCGGAGAATGAAGCCTCCCTCCATTAAGCTCAATCAAGGTGACGCCTTTTCGGCCTGGTATTCGATGCAATTTCTAATTCGCATGGTGTTTTCGTGTCTGGTCGATGCTGACTTTCTCTGTACCGAGCGATTCATGGCGGGCGAAAGACATCATCTGCAATACGAAGTCTTACCAGCTCTTTGTGAGAAACTCGAACAGAAGCTATCATCATTCTACCCGCCGAAATCTTTCGTCAACGTAAAGCGTTGTGAGGTGCTGGATGCCTGCTTGCGTGCGGCATCGTGGGAACCGGGCGTTTTCTCTCTTACTGTGCCTACAGGAGGTGGTAAAACGTTTGCATCGCTGCGGTTTGCGTTGAATCACGCAATTCGACACGAAAATGCCATGAGGCGCATTATCTACGCCATTCCGTACACGTCAATCATTGATCAAAATGCGAAAGAGTTTCGTCGGGTTCTTGGGAATGAAAACGTTCTGGAGCATCACGCAAACTTTGACTTTGATGACCAGGGAGAGCTCGGTGAGCGTTTGCGCCTTGCGGCTGAGAACTGGGACGCTCCTGTCGTGGTGACAACAAATGTCCAGCTGTTCGAATCGCTCTATTCAAACAGGACTTCTCAGTGCCGTAAGCTCCATAATATAGCGGGCAGTGTTATTGTGCTTGATGAGGCTCAAATGATTCCTACGGAGCAGCTTCAACCTTGCATTCGCGCCCTGGCGGAGCTCGTTAACAATTACAACTGTTCAGTCGTACTCTGTACGGCGACGCAACCTGCGCTCGATTTCTTGTTTGAGAAGTATGGATGCACCGTAAGAGAGATTATTTCCGATGCGCAGCCGCTTTTTAATGCGCTTGAGCGCGTTTGTTACAAGGATGCGGGTGTACTTTCGGACGAAGAGCTGGCCAATAGCCTTCTTCGGTATCGACAATCCCTTTGCATAGTGAATAGCAGGCGACAGGCGCGGCAAATCTACGGCCTGATTAAGTATGGCGAAGGTGCTTTCCATCTAACTACTTCAATGCACGCTGACCATCGAAGGCATGTGCTTGCGGAAATAAAGCGCAGGATGAGTGATGGGAGCAACGAGCCGTGCCATGTTGTTGCAACAAGCTTGGTTGAAGCGGGCGTGAATCTGGATTTTCCTGTTGTGTATCGCGCATTTGCGGGCATCGACTCAATTGTGCAGGCCGCGGGTCGATGCAATAGAGAGGGAAAGCTCGATAGGGGCACGGTTTACGTGTTTCAGCCTGAGCGGGATTATCGTATCCCCCGAGGCATCAATCAGAAACGTGCAGTTGCGCAACTTATTTCTCAGGATTTAGCGAAGGATGCTTCGAATTCCGTGCCCTTGGGGGCGTTGAGTGCAATAGATCAGTACTTCCGCCATCTCTATAAGCTAAGGGATAAAGAGCTTGACGCCAAAGGCGTTCTAGAGATGCTGTCCACTCGGAAGATAATTGGTGAGGGACGAAGTACGCTCTATTCGATTCCATTTGCTGACGCATCTCGCGATTTTTCCATTATCGAAGATGCGTCCGCTACGGTTATTGTGGCAAGTGATGCCAATGAGGAGGATGTCCGTGCGCTTCGGTCGGGCGAAGCCTCACGGGCAACGATGCGACGCCTTTCACGATGTGCTGTCGGAGTGTACGAATTCGATTTAAGGATGCTTCTCGAGTCGGGGGCGGCATCGCCCGTGAACGGTAATGTGTACGTGCTCGATGATGCCTCGGCTTATTCGGAAGAAATAGGACTCGATGTTGATGCGCTGGAAGAGGGGAAGGGGGTTTTCTTATAAAGGCTATGGATTGGACAAGTGCATCCAATGCGATAGCGGTGTTGACTTTCTAGAGAAAGGGGGTGCGTATGACGTACGGATTTCGAATCGAAATGTTCGGCGACAGGGCTCTATTTACGCGGCCGGAATTGTCGGTTGAGCGTATGAGTTACGATATACCTACTCCTTCGGCGCTGCGTGGTGCCGTCGAATCGATTTATTGGCATCCCGGAATGCGCGTCGTCATTGATCGCGTTCACGTGATGAATCAGATTCGTTTTAGCAATGTTCGGCGAAACGAGGTGAAATCCAAGGGATCGGCTTCGGCCATGCGGTCGGCTGTGGTCAATGGTAATTCTGCCCCGTTTATCAATACAAAAGAGGATATCCAGCAGCGGGCTTCAATGATTCTGGTCGATGTGCGTTATGTTGTTGAGTTCCATTTTGAAATGACGGGAGCTGTGCAAGGCGGGGATAATCCTGGGAAATTCGCCGACATTTTGAAAAGGCGGATTCAGAAGGGGCAATGTTATTCCCAGCCGTATTTTGGAACGAGGGAGTTCCCGGCTTACTTCAAGCCCTATGAAGGGGAATGGCCGCCTCGGGGCTTCTACTCCGATGTCGAAGAACGCGATTTTGGCTTGATGCTTTACGACATGGACTATAGCGACCCGCAGAATATCACGCCAATGTTTTTCCGCGCTGTTATGCGTAATGGGGTCGTGGACATTTCAGGGAGCGAGGTGCTCCGATGATTCTGCAATCGCTTGCGCGTTATTACGAATATTTGAGGGACCGCCATCCTGAACGTGTCGCGCCTCCTGGATGGTGCAGGCGAGACGTGGCGTTTCGTTTGGAGATAGGATCCGACGGCTCACTGAAGGCAATTATTCCATCCGCGGAAAAACGAGGATGGAGCACTATTGTTCCTGAGCAGGTGAAACGCTCGTCCGGCATTGCTGCAAACGCGTTTTGCGACAATTCCTCCTATTTTCTGGGCATTGATGGTAAAGGCAAGCCGGACCGGGCGGAAAAGTGTTTCAACGCGTCGCGCAAGCTGCATTTGAGCCTTCTTCAAAACATTAAATCTTCGGCGGCGAAGGCGGTTGTGAGCTTCTTTGAAACCTGGAGTCCCGCGAATGCAGCTGAGCATCCTTTGCTCAAAACCGCGGGCGATGCGCTGTTTGTGGGCAATATGGTGTTCTCGTTCGAGGGCGAAGAAGTTCTTGAGGACGCCGATGTGCGGCGGGCTTGGGATACAGCGAATCGGTCCGATGCGGATGGGGGCGCCGTCATGCGCTGCCTTGTGACGGGAGAAGAGGCTCCCATTGCGCGTCTGCACCCACCGATAAAAGGCATTGCCGACGCTCAGCCTATGGGCGCGTCTCTTGTCGGATTTAACTCTGCGGCGTTTGAATCGTATGGCCACGATGGTGAGCAAGGCCTCAATGCCCCGGTGAGTGAGCGAGCGGCGTTTGCTTATGCTACGGCGCTCAATTACCTTTTGTCTGACCCGCTGCACCATATGCGTCTTGGTGATACTACCATGGTGTATTGGGCGGAGGGGGAAGACGATGACACGTGTGCGGATATTGCGTGCATGATGTTCGGGGGCATTCCCCCTGAGCAGCGCGGCAAGGGAGGCGAAGATCGCGATGAAAAGCTTCATGCCATTTTGAGGGCGGTCAGCGGAGGTCTTCCCGTAGGTGATGTAGACATGGACGCTCCGTTTTACGTGCTTGGCCTTGCGCCGAATGCCGCTCGTGTATCGGTGCGATTTTTTGTACGTGACTCGTTTGGCTCCATTCTTTCAAATATCGCTCAGCATTACGAGCGAATGGATATCGTCCATGCGCCGCATGAGTGGGACTATGTGTATCCCTTCCAGATTCTGAAAGAAATCGAAAACCCCAATGCGAAAAAACCCTCCATATCGCCCAGCATTGCGGGAGGTCTTATAAGGTCGATTTTGGAGGACCTACCCTATCCTGAAGCGCTTTTTGAGAATGCGCTTCTTCGCACGAGGGCGTCCCGCGATGATTCCGACACCCACACACGAAAGGTGTCGCGAGGAAGAATGGCCATTCTCAAGGCGTATCTCATAAAGAATAGAAAGGAGCGCATCACCATGGGATTGGACGAAGAGCGCACCGATGTCCCTTATGTCCTTGGACGCATGTTCGCCATGTTCGAAGACATCCAGTATGCAGCAAATTACAAACCAAATACATCCGTTACGCTTAATGCAACTGTCAAAGATAAGTATTTCAATGCCGCGTGCGCTACGCCCGCTCTTATATTTCCAACCCTTGTGGCACTTTCTGAGGCTCATGCCAGGAAAGCGCGTAGGGATAATCCGGGTGCAGCGGTGCGCTTTGACAAGAGGATGCGTGCCTACATGTGGTGCCTTGAGGACATTCCGGAAAGTCTCACGCAGAAGGAGCAGAGTATCTTCTATTTAGGGTACTACCATCAATCGCAGCATGACATTCAAGAGCGAACAAAGAATAAAGCCAGTGTTGCCGAAGCAGAACAGGAGGCATAAATCATGTCCGAGCCTATTAAGAATCGCTATGATTTCGTTGTGTATTTCGATGTCGAAAATGGCAATCCCAACGGTGATCCGGATGCAGGCAATATGCCTCGCATCGATGCCGAAACCAACCACGGTATCGTGACCGATGTGTGCCTCAAGCGAAAGATTCGCAACTACGTTGAGGTTGTGAAGGAGGGAGAGCCCGGCTATGAAATTTACATCAAAGACGGAGTGCCGCTGCAGACGAGCGACGGGCGTGCGTTTGCCGAGCTGGGAATCGATGCGAAAGAGGCTAAAAAGCTCAGGAAAGATGATCCGACCATAGATTTTAAAGTGCGCGATTACATGTGCCGGACGTTCTATGACGTGCGCACGTTCGGCGCCGTCATGACCACATTTGTGAAAAACAATATGAATTGCGGACAAGTGCGTGGTCCTGTGCAGCTGACGTTTGCTCGCAGCGTTGACCCTCTGGTTCCGCAAGAGGTGACAATAACGCGTGTCGCAATTACTACCGAGGCAGATGCGGATAGAAAAAATACCGAAATGGGGCGCAAATATATCGTTCCGTATGCGTTATATCGTTGCGAGGGATTTGTTTCAGCCAATCTCGCTCGCAAAACGACAGGCTTTTCCGAAGACGATCTTGAGCTGCTATGGGATGCCATCATGAATATGTTCGAACACGACCATTCTGCAGCGCGTGGCAAGATGGCGGTTCGGGCGCTTATCGTATTCAAGCACGACAGCGAGCTGGGAAACGCGCCTTCGTATAAGCTCTTCGAAGCTGTGAGCACCAAGAAGAAAAGTGACGTTTCCATCGCTCGTTCATTTGCCGATTACGAAGATGTGGTTGTTGATGAGTCCGCCATTCCTGAAGGCGTGACGGTGGAGTACCAACTCAAATAACGTACAGGCTATAGCCCAATGGCTTCATAGCTTTGCAGAGTGGAGGCGGCGGTGGAATATCGTAAAGAAGACTATCTAGCTTTGTCGGGAATTCAGCACTTTGTTTTCTGCCGCCGCCAATGGGCGCTCATCCATATTGAGCAAATCTGGAACGAGAATCTGCTTACGACGCTTGGGCTGCTCATGCACGAGCGAGCGCACGACGAAGATTTGCGTGAAAAACGAGGCGACACGATTATCGTGCGTGGTCTTCGGGTGCATTCGGCTCGCTTGGGCCTATCAGGCGCATGCGATGTAGTGGAATTTCAGGCCGATGAGCAGGGGCATTCTCTTGCTGGTGAGGACGGATTGTGGCGTGCGGTTCCTATCGAATATAAGCGCGGCAGGGCGAAGGTTACGGATGCCGACAGGCTTCAGCTATGCGCCCAGGCAATGTGTCTTGAAGAAATGCTGGCGTGCGATATACCTACGGGCTATCTGTACTATGGAGAAACGAAATCGCGCGAGCTTGTCACCTTCAGCGTGGAGTATCGGGAAGCGGTGAACCATGCGTCTCAGGAGATGCACGACCTTTTCGCTCGGAGGCATGTTCCACACGTAAAGCCCGGAAAAGGTTGTCGCTCTTGTTCGCTTGTGGAAGCATGTATGCCAAAAACCGCCTCGCCCGCCAAAAAACAACCTGTTGAGTCCTATTTGATTGACTCATTTTCCAGCCTAAATGAAAAACGAGAAGGATGAAAGGAGGCGGGAATGAGGCACCTTCTCAACACTCTTTATATCTTCACCGAAGATGCTTATTTGACTCTCGATGGCGAAAACGTGGTAGCGAAGAGGGGCGATGAAGAGCTGGGGCGCATACCGCTCCATACTCTAGAATCCATCATGTCTTTTTCGTATAGCGGTGCAAGTCCGGCTTTGATGGGCGCCTGTGTCGACCGAGGCATAGCGCTGAGCTTTTTTAATACGCGTGGGAAGTTTTTGGCCGGCGTACAGGGCCGATCAAAGGGGAATGTTCTTTTGCGCAAAGCGCAATACGCTATTTCGGATAATGAGGCCGATTCTCTTTCAATCGCGCGTAATTCTATAGTCGGTAAGTTGTTCAATGGTCGCTGGGTTCTAGAAAGGGCCTTGCGCGATCACTCTCTTCGTATTGATGCGAATGCTGTGAAAAGAGCCTCCGAGAGAATGAAGGAGTCCCTTTTGCATGCGCGAGAGTGTGAATCCGCGGATTCTCTTCGTGGTATTGAGGGCGATGCTGCGGCGGAGTATTTTGGAGTATTTGATCATTTGATCTTACGCGATAAAGTGACTTTTCATTTTGAAGGACGCGTGCGCAGGCCGCCTACCGATGCTGTTAATGCGATGCTTTCACTTTTTTATACAGTTCTATCGCGTGATTGCGCGTCGGCATTAGAAGGTGTGGGTCTTGATCCTTACGTTGGGCTTCTTCATGTTGATAGGCCGGGTCGTCAATCTCTGGCTCTTGACATGATGGAAGAGCTGCGACCTATTCTGGTCGATCGGTTTGTTGTGACCGCAATCAACAATCGTATTGTTACTGCGGATTCTTTTCTCGTTCGGGAGACGGGGGAGGTGCGGCTGTCAGACGAAGGAAGAAAGTCCTTGTTCTCGTTTTGGCAAGAGCGCAAGCGCGAGACGGTGCTCCATCCGTTTCTTAAAGAAAAAATGCCACGTGGTCTTGTGCCATTTGTGCAAGCGCAGCTTCTGGCTCGCTGCATTAGGGGCGATTTGGACGGATACCCACCATTTCTTTGGAAGTGATCGTTATGCTTACTGTGATAACGTATGACGTGAATACCGAAACCGCAAACGGGCGTAAACGGCTGAGGAAAGTCGCAAAATGCTGCGTCAACTATGGGCAGCGTGTTCAGAATTCCGTATTTGAGTGTGTTGCTGATGCGGCGACCATGGCGCGCATAAAGCATGACTTGATTGAGCTTATAGACCAGAATGCAGATAGCTTGCGTTTCTATTATCTGGGGAATTCGTACGAGAATAAAATTGAGCATGTGGGAGCGAAGACGTCCTACGATGCGGAGGGGTTTCTGTCGGTGTAATCTGTTGTAGATGACTTGGCTTTCGCGCAGGCCTGCGGGCTATCATGACGAAGTTCCGGCTTGTTTTTTGATGCATAGTTTACCGTGCGCAGAAGGACAAAGGTGGCACATTGGCGCATCTGCGGGGAAATGCAGATCGTATTGACTGTTTGGTGAAGAGAACGTTTATGGGTGTTCAGTGTGCCTGGTTCTTCTCGAGCTGTTGTTTTACCCAACGCTGAGTTCGCACGAACCATGCTCCGTACTTCTTCTCGTATTCTTTTGATACGGAGTATTCATGATTGATGTCGCAAAAGTCGTCAGCCCAGAATGGTAACCATCGTCCTTCACGTTTCGCTATATATGGAAAACGACCAGGCCATACCTTTCCGCTCATAAGTTCTTCCCATTGCCTTCGGGTGACGCTAAAACCTGAACAATGAATCTGTTTCGTTCGGAAGAGCTGTTTTGACAACTCAATGAAGCTAAGGATTTGCCTCTGCCCCGTAACGCCTACATGATCTATATCCAGGGGGTAACCCCTGGATATAGCCTGGAATTTATATTCGCTTTGCTCAAGGATGATCGTCGCTTCCTTCTCCTCGCTTTCACATAGCACGAAGTAGATTGCGGAGGACTTTGCCGCATAGATGCCGTATATGGCCTCAGATGGGTAAAAGGATTCAGTAGGTGCAGGGGTGAAGATTCTGTCCCCATAGGCAGAGCCGCCCTTAAGCCAGTCTTTCTCTACGCCCAAAAGGTCGGCAAGGCAATCGAGGTATGAAAAGCTGGGACATGCCAGGCCTTGGAAATACAACATCGTGGCTTCTGCCGACTCCTCTCCGAGCAATTCGGCGATTCTGGATTCATTGATTTGCTTGGACTGAGGAAGCCCTTGGTTGATAAGCGTCATCAACTCCTGGAGACGGCTTGCAATTACGGAAAACTCTCCTTTCGGGATTGTGGCGTTGGGGCTCACTACGAGAGCATCATGCGCTGCAACTTGGATAGTCAGATTGTTCGCCTGAATGTCATTGAGGACGATGCCACTTTCTCGTTGTGTCGTATTTGAACCGTTGTCTCTGCGTGTAATGGATCGTTTGAGGAGCCATCCGATTGCGGCAATGATGGCTCCAAGTGCGCAGGTGATTACACTAATTGCCAGAGGAGAGTTATCGATGGGTGACAGGATCTCTGCGACTATGTCCAATCTCTGCTCCTCATTTCAGTTCTTTATCAAGCAAATGAATTTGATTTTTAGATAGTACATACTATTCATGTCGTCTACTGAGGTGCTGTCTGGTGGACGTGGGTTGAAATATTTGCTTGATGAAGAAAACGTCGAAAATGCCGGACTCGGGCAAGGCTCAGGTCCGGCATTTTCGTTTCTGCACCGTGCCAGCTATACGCATGATTGAAGTTGATGGTCGATTCTGTCGAAGTCTCGTCGTCGAGTCGCAAGGCGCGATCTTTCAGGTCATACTTGACGGCGACCTGCTTTTCTTCTGCATCTCTTCGCATCTGTCCGCCCAGGTGAAGCGCACCATGAAGCTATACGCTCTGCAGGTAATGGAAAACGGTGTGGTTCCGCTATTTGCTATTAGCACGGATCGGCAGATGTCGGGAATGATTGTATCATCGGCGATTTGGCGGTCTTTGTCCTCCTTCCGGTCAGGAAATAATAGGCATCGTGCATATCTTCAATAGTTGTCTCGCAAATGAACTTCGGTAGGTGCATTTTGATGAGGGTGGTGTCTGCATCAAGCGTGGCGATGGCGTTCTGCTTATCCTCGTTTTCCTGTTGTCTACGTTTCTATGATTGCTAATTGCAGGGGGGCATGATAGGGACAGGTGTACCCGATGTGGGACACTGAGTAATATCGCGATGGGGGATAATGCATTTGTGCATTTCACGGGCAGAATTATAGAGGGCCAAGATTCGATGGTCGGATGGAGGGAATCTCGATGAAGATTGATAATACATACGGAATTACTAAAAACGACGTCATGCGCATGGCGGAGTTATCGGGCATGGAATTCGTCGAGCACGAGGATGAAGAGGGCTTCGACAAGGCGTTTGCCGATGGCGATGTGGTGTATGGTTCCGGATTCGTGAAGCGCCTTCTCGGCGAAATGGCCGAAGTAGCGTTTTCGGCCGAGGGGGACCAATTCGCTGAATATGTATACAACAATCGAAGCGAGATTTATGACGTGGCTGTCCAGGCGCCCGAAGTTGTTGAGATGCTTGTTTTGGGCTACAAAGTTGGTATCTCAAACGGAAGCAGCGGATGCATGAATGACCTGGGAGCTCTTTATTATATGGGGAGTTTGATCGGTCGGGATTTCAACAAGGCTGCCGAGCTGTTTGAGATGGCAGCCAATGCGGGATGCTATCAGGGCGTCATCAACCTGGGGTACATTTATGAATACGGTCGTATAGGCGAGCCCGATTTCGAGAAGGCATATCGCTGGTATTCGCTTGCTGCCGCGTTGCTTCCTTCGTATGAGGCTGTGTATAAGCTTGGCGATATGTTCGAGCGCGGTAGGGGAGTGCCGCGGGATAGGAAAAAGGCTTACAGGCTTTACGAGCGAAGCTTGAATATGGCGTGCGGCGATGTAGAACGCGCTCAGCCCGCGTTTCGCATTGCGAGCATGCTTATTAACCCCGAGGACTCGGATTGCGGGGTGCAGCCCGATGCCCTTCGCGCACTTTCGCTTTTCCAGCAAGCAGAAATTGGCTTGCGCAAAGACATCGCCAATGGACAGCTCTATTACGTTAATCGCCTGCGAGAGGCGATTGCGGGGCAGGAGAAAGCCCGCAATCTGTTAGAAGCGGATGACTTTACAGCTGGGGCCAAGTAGGAATCCCCAATGCGATTCCCAGGGCTGTGTCGCTCTAGGTCGAACCGTTTTGGCGGATACATGCGATGTTGGCTGAGCCACACCGGGGCAGATTTGCTCCGCGGTATCGCCTGTGGTTCCTCCTGACGGGTTGTGCGGTACGGATGCCTTCATGCCTCGTTCCAATCTGCATCATGCTCTTAAAGGTGTGTTCGGGTGTCCATTAGAGGGGACATATAGATTCTGCGGTTGGGCGAGGCGCTTCGACGTCTGTATCGGCGGTCGCGAGGCGGCCAAGAGGCTACAGCGACTATGTGAGCGGATGCGGAAAGCGATGCGCTTGTTCGTCTTTTAGGCGTGGCGCTTTGCGGTTCAATGCCGACGCCGCTTATTCCACCAAAGCCAATGTGGCTGCGCGCTCTTCCTCGATGGCGTCCACTATCTCCTGTTTGTAGGTGTCCCGATTCTGCATCTCGTCGACTGCGAGCATGGCAGCGTCTACGCCTATGCCTAGCGCAGTTCCGGCGGCGATACCGGCGATGGTGCCCAGCGGCCCGGCTGCCGACCCCACGGCTCCACCGGCCGCTGCACCCAGGCCGCGCGAGCCTAGGGCGGTAGCGATCTTGGTCACGAACTTATTGAAGAACGGCTTGGTAGCGGCCTTGGTCATTACGCCCGCCGCTAAGCCCGCGCCCGCACTCACCAGCGGGCGCATCGTTTCCGCATTGGAAAACTTCTGGACGGGCTCCATGGGCTCGGAGAGAAAATCGGCGTTAAGCGTGACCTCGGTTTCCAGCAGCCAGTCAGGCATGTTGGGAATCTCTTCGATCTCGGCGTCTTGCAGGGCAGATTCTGCATCGGTTGCGATCTGTTTGGTGCGTCCCTCGAATTCGCTGAACGCATCGCTAATCGCCGTGTCGTCTATGCCTTCCTCGATTTTGGCGGTGAACTGCTCCTCCACGAATTCCTCGGCAGATCCGGTGACCGCGTTGGCCAGGCGCTCGTAGTCTGCGGGCAGGCTGTAATACCAGTCCAGATAGCTGTCGACGTTTTCGATTCGCTTGTCGTACGATGCGTTTATCAGAGGCACCAGCGTCTCTTTGGCCTCTTCGGAAAGAGAGTCCGACTTCTCCTCGGTTTGCATGATGAGATCTTCAATCAGCTTGTAGTCGTAGAACTTTCCGTCAATTTCGGCAACCGTCAAGCCTGCTCTGTCGCGCACGAAGCTCTGCATGGGGGTGTATTCGCCCGTGCTTGCAACCTCGCCCACCTTGAAGTTGGCGCCTACGAACGCGACCATCAGCACCAAGGGCAGCACGCCCGCCGTTACCGCATAGCGCTTGATCAGGGCAGAATGACGGTCCTGGCTTTCGCTTGCATCGAGCGGTGCGAAGATGCGCCTGATTTCTTGAAGCTCTAGAGCGCAGGTTCCGAGCATGTTGGCGATGCCAAAGAATGATGACGCTACGAGCACGATGCGAATAAGCACGTATAGCGGCATGTAATCGCCTGTAGCCTCGGACGATCCGAATGCCACGAGCCCTTCTGCGAACGAATTGGCTATGCCTGCCTCCGACATGAGAATCGAGGGCGAGCCGTCAAAGGGGAGCTGCGTTGCCACGAATGCCTCGGTGATGCTGGCGTAGTGCGCGGCGGGCTGGGAGAACACGACTGCCGCATAGGCTGCGCACAGCAACAAGCCCACGATCCATCCGCTCCATTTGATGGCGCTCGATGCCTGGTACGGCGCATTGTATTCCTTGCGCATCCGCTTGCCTACCAGAACGAAGACGATGGCATATACGGGAATAGCCGCCGCGATGAGCGCCCAGATTGCCATGCCCCACTTGGGAGCTTCCATGATGAGGCCGGCCGCGCATACCGCCGCCAGCACGAAGGCCACGATCAAGCTGAAAACACGACCCTCGTTGAGGCGGTACATCATGCCGCCTTCGGCATATTTAGAGCGCTTGTGGGTTTTCCTGATGACGGATGCGTACGCCAGGCCCAGCGCGGAAATCGCGCTCAGCACCGCCCAGAAAAGCGCTACGCCTATTGCCGGCATATGGGGAGCAAACTGCGTCAGCAAAAAGAACAGCCCAACGAAGGCGATTGCCTTGACGGCGTAAAGCGCCCAGCGTCGGACGCGCGGGTTTTGGAGCGCGGTGCGAAGGCCTTCGGGAGCGCTGGAGAGGATGTTTTGGATTGCGGAGGGAGCGGGATGCCTTTCTCGGTCGCCTGCGTTGCGGCGGGCATTGCTTTGCAGTTGGTTCATGGGTCCATCCTTGGGGCGGTATGCTCATTGTGTTTCAATATAGTATATCATGCAAGGAACAAATGTTCGTTCAAGTATGCCCCGATTGCTCTATGCGTTGGACAGACAACACCAGATTGTGTCCGGCGTATAGAACAAAACCAATAGGAAGAAAAAGAGAGCCCGATCCGGGCTCTCATGACGTTGTGGTTTGCGGATGATTCCTATAGCTCGATGCGGCCGAATTTCGCGAGAATCTCGGTGGCGGCGGTGCAGGCGGGGCAGTCGCACCACTTTGCTCCGGCCTCCTTGCGTGCGAGTTGGGCGGCGAGGCCGGCTGCTGCGGCTTCTTCGCCGAGCATCTGTTTGGCGGGGCCTTCGAGGAAGGCGATTACGCCCTCGATGGTGTTCGGGCGTCCTTCGAGAAAATCAACGAACTTGGCAGTGGCGGCTTCCACGGCGGCGTCGCTGGGATCGGCGGCAACAGCCTCTTTCCAGGCGACCGCGGCGTCCTTGGTCGCCTGCTTGGCGCTATCGGCGGTTGCGAGGACGTCGGCGCGCGCCGCTACGTAATCAAACAGTTCTTTATCCATGACTGGCTCCTTCCTCAAGAGTGCCTTACGGGCTTAACTATAGCGCAGAATTAGCTACTCGCCCCGCGTCAGCCGCTTCTCCATGCGGAAGTTCGCGAGTTCGACTCCGCGGCGCATTACGGTTTGCTTGCGAACGGTCGCATATCCCATGCGCTCGAAAAACGGCTGCGCCGTAAGCGACGCATCGGCACTGACCGCCGTTTTGCCGGACGCGATGGCAATGGCCTCAAGCTCGAGGAGGATACGCCTTGCGATGCCCTGGCCTTGGCGGTCTTTATGCACGTAGAGCATGTCGATGTCGCTGTTTTCATCCAAGGTGCCAAACCCTAGAAGGATGCCGCACTCTTTGATGCAAATGCCGCGCTGACCGGCGAGCTTTGCGGCTATGCTCTCCAGAAACGATTCGTCGTTCGGCGCCCATGCACCCACTTGGCTGGGCGAGTAATCGCGCGCGTTAACGGTATGCACGGTCGCATGAAAGAGCCGTGCCGCCTCCTTCGCGTCATCGCGCGAAATCGGCGCCACGGCCCATTCGTCCACGTCGTAGCCGTGTTCTATAAGGCAGTACGGCAGGCCTCGATGCCGACATTCGGCCAAGACTAGCGTGTTGTCGCGCGCGAGTTCGTCGAAGTCTATCTCGTCATGCAGGCGCTTTTCCGCGACGTTCGCAAACGCCCGCACGGAGCCGGCGTGGCTTCGGATGTACCGTTCCGACATGATGAGGCACCAGTATCTGATGCGCTCAAGGTAAGCGGGAGGAAAGTCTTCCTGCCAGTCAAAGGGGATGTAACATCCCTCCACGATGAGATTCTGGTCGTTCTCGATTGCCGTCTTGATCATTTGCGAAGCGATGCTCCACACATAGGGAGTGAGCAGCTCGTCATCTTCTGGCGTGAGGCTGGTTTGCCCGCTGCGGATAAGCCCCATTTTCAGCAGGTCAAGCGAGAGCACGGGGTAGCGATAGCGCTCCAAGAGCCGCTGTGCCAGGGCGGTTTTACCCGTATGGCTTGCGCCTGCTATAAGGATGATCATCGCGTTCCTCCGGTTGGGTCGATTGATGGTTGCGTCTGTCTGCATGCCGGTTTGCAAGCGTGCGTGGTGACAGTGCCTGGGTGCCGGGTGCGTTGAAGCGGGCGTGGGGCTTTGGGCCCATCGGCCTCACGCGAAAAGGCACGCGTCTATCACGCTCTTGCCGCGCAGGGTTTCGACCCATTGCTGCGGGATTGCGTCGTAGCCGTACATCGCCCCCGCGAGCGCGCCCGCCACGGAGGCGGTGGTGTCGGTGTCGCTGCCCAGGTTCACGGCCTCAAGGACGCATTCGGCGTAGCTTTTCGTGTGGAGGGCGCACCAAAGCGCCGCCTCGAGGGTGTGAAGGACGAAGCCGGAGGACTGGATTTCATCGCGGGTTTTCGCCTCGACGTCTTCCAAGAAGGAAAAGCGCTGGTCGCCGGGGATGTGGCTGCGTATGGCGGTTGGTAGGTCGATACCGCGAAGGACGTCTTGCATAATGCGGACGAACACGACGCACGCCGTGGTGGAGATGGGGTGCGCGTGCGTGATGGCCGACACCTCGGCAATTGTGGCGTCGGTGGCGTTTGTGAGCGCGAGGGGCGCGATGCGCATGAGCGACCCGTTGCCGTTGGAGCGCTCGCCGCTTTGGCCCTTGCCCTCGTTGAGCGCGGTTGCGGTGGCGTTGCCCACGTCGAACACGGTTCCGTCGGCGGTGTAGGCGCCTTGGTGGAGCCAGGCGCGGAAGCGGGCCGCCATATCTTTCAGGTCGATTGTGCCGTTGCAGGCGCGGATGCTGTCGCACGTGGCAATGAGCAGGGAGGTGTCGTCGGAAAAGGTGCCGGCGGGCATGCCGTGGGCGCCGCCCGACGCCATTTGGGTGCAGGTGAACGTGTCGCGCGCCTGGAATTCAAAGGGGACGCCAAGCGCGTCGCCCACAGCGGCGCCGTAGACGATGGATTTGAGCTGGGTTGCGCGTGTGCCGCGGGTTTGGCTGGCGGCGTCTTGGATGGCCATAATGCCTCCTTCATCGAAGCGTTTGCGCATACCATATCGCATCGACGGCGCCCGTGCACGCGCTTCTGCTGGATGCAGTTGCGCTGAGGTTTATTCCGAAAAAGGAAGGAGCTTGGCGCTTTGCGTGTTCCTTTATCGGTATATTTAGTAGAATCATTCTAAAATTAATTGTTCCGATAAAGGATGCGCCATGAAAACCACTAAGGAAGCTGCGGAAATACTAGGGGTGTCTCCGCGAAGGATTGTTGCCCTTCTCTCAGAGGGCGTTCTTGCGGGGGAGCGCGTGGGAAAGATGTGGCTGGTAGACGAGGCGAGCATCGCACGGCGGCTTGAGCGAGCATCAAACGCGGGCCGCCCGCGCTTAGGAAGCGCTGCATGCCAGACGAGGTTCGTCCTAAAAAACCGGACGCACAGCATCATGGAGCTCGTCTACGATTCCGACATCAGGGAGTTCACATGGGCGGGCCCTCTCATCGATTCCGAGCGTGCGCCTTTGGGGCTTGCTATGGAGCGGGACCGCATAACGCTGCCGTCCTTCAACGTCTGGTGGAAGAATAGAGGCATTCCCGAAGGAAGGGCGGGGGTCGAGCGCCTGCTTGAGGAGGCAGGGGTATCGGTTCCGTCGGAGCTTGCGGTGAGGAGCCTCGGATTGTCGCTGTCCGATCAGTATTGGCTGCAGCCCGAAGGGTCCGACATCGAGTGGCGCGACGTTAACTTTTTCATGAGTGACTTTGAGGATGTTCGCGTTGCGTCTTGGGAGGGGGATAGCGCGCGGCATCCTGACAACACCTCGGACGGCAATCTTCCCAAGCATTGGGTCATTGGGCCAGATGGCACGAGGATTCTTCTCAAAGGCGGCATTCATGCTAATCAGGAACCGTATAACGAGGTGGTTGCCACGGCGCTTCATCGTCGGATCGTGCCTGACGGGTCCTATGTGACGTATTGGCTTGAGCGTCTGGATGATGAGCCCGCCTCGGCGTGTGCGGCCTTTGTGCGAGACGACGAGGAGTATGTGCCGGCGGTGTACGTGGCTTCGCATTTTCGCCGTCCGCCGCATCGCAGCGAATATCAGCATTATGTCGCCTGCTGCCAAGAGTTGGGAATCGAGGAAGTGGAGGATGCGTTGTCGCACATGATCGTGTGCGACGACATTCTGGCAAACACCGATAGGCATGCGCGAAATTACGGAGTCATTCGCAATGTCGAAACGCTTGAATACCGCATTGCCCCCTTGTTCGACTCGGGCACAAGCCTGTGGTGCACGAAGGACTTGTACGACCTTCGCCGCGGGGACTATTCGTTTGAGGGCAAGCAATTCAAAAGCAGCCCGGCAAAGCAGCTGATGCTTGCGGGCGATCTTTCATGGCTGGATGTTTCTGCACTTGACGGGTTTGTCGATGAGGCGATGGGAATTCTGGCGCAAAACGAACGAATCCAGGATAGGCTTGAACACATTCGGCGGGCATTGGAGTTCCGCGTAGAGCGCATGGTGACAATTCGCGAGGCGTTGGGATAGGGCCGACTTTTGCGAATTCAGCCTAGTTAGCTGAGCTATTATTGTCCGAGTTCAACGGGGATTCAAGTTAGTGCATTCGGTGGGCTGTGCCGCAGTGTTTCCAATTGCCGGAAGCGTAATGCAATCATAGGCAAGCGAATGCTATCGTGTTCTGGAATGGCCAATGGGTTGTCAGAAATCCGCGAATGGCGGGTAAGCGCGAGAGGGTGTAGCTATGAGCAACGAGGCTGTGTTTCGCAATGCGGAGAGGCAAGACGTTCCGCTGATTCTCCAGTTTATAAAGGACCTTGCCGAATACGAGCACATGCTGGACGAGGTGGTTGCCGATGAGGCGACGCTCGAGGAGTGGCTTTTCGACAAGCAGAAGGCAGAAGTGATTTTCGTTCTGGAGGATGGCGTTGAAGTGGGGTTTGCGCTGTTCTTCCACAACTTCTCGACGTTTTTGGGCCGTGCGGGGATTTATCTGGAGGATCTGTTCGTCAAGCCGGAACATCGCGGCAAGGGGTACGGCAAGGCGCTTCTGAAGAAGCTTGCCTCGATTGCGGTGGAGCGCGGCTGCGGGCGCCTTGAATGGTGGTGCCTCGATTGGAACACGCCCAGTATCAACTTCTACCTGTCTCTGGGCGCGGAACAGATGTCCGACTGGACAACGTATCGCATAGCGGGGGAGACTTTGAAGCAGCTGGCGGAGGAGGGCTAAAGCATCCTCGGCCTCGGTTGGCTGGCGCGCCTGACGGGGTTCCAGGCATTGATTGTTTCCTGCGGAGTTATGTACGGAAATGAGCCATCGTGTCTTGCGGGTCGATGGTGCCGCGTGCTCGAATTGTGTCGCATGTGGCAACGCGGTTGACGATGGATTTGAGCTAGTGGCTACGCAAACGCGAAGTCACTATTTGTTCCATTATGGGGTCTCCTCACGATGCGCAAAGCGAACCGAATCAGCTATTTCAGTTTTTCCGTAGCGTAATCGACCGAATTCAAGAGTGCGGTCTTTTCGGCTTCGATGTACTCCGTGATCATCGTTTTGAGAGAATCCCTGTCGATGTTGCTACCTGAGGCGAGTAGTGTTTCTTCCACTATGGAGTCATGGGCATCGCTGTTCCACAAGGGCCACAGGTTAGGCATATCTGCCACATCTGCGAACCTTTCTTCAACGGTCGCCATGTCTGCGCGATTGGGGTCATATTCCACTACTGCACTTCGATATTCATCATACTCCGATTTAAGCCCGCTGATGTAATTGCCATACTCGTTCTCTAGGGATGAGCTGTCTACGGGATTGACAACCAGCGAATTGAATTGATCTGCGGCCATATCCTTACCGAGGAATTTTACGAAGCGCGCAAAACCTCCCTGTATGCCGTAATACCAGTCGAGATAGGCGTCCGTATTGTTGCTGCAGTTCTGGTAATAGATTTCGATTTCTTCCTTCAGCTTACTTTCGTTTTTTTCTATAAATCGATCGCGTTCCGATTCGTAATCATCCTTAATGGCTTGTATTCCCTCTTCGTTCTCTACCATATCGGTTAATTCCTCGGCGCTGTGGTCGGTCGCGAGAACAATCCAGCCCGTTATTTCATCGAGGGTTTGATCTATTTCCGTGTATGGTTGTGACGTTCTCGTTTTGGACCACTCGTATTCCACGCAGAGGAAGGCTATAGACGCGATTATCCAGATTCCAGCAACGACAGCTACGTATCGTCTACGTATGCGACCTTCGCTTTCTTCGTCATGTTTGCTAGGCAGCAACTGAAATTCGCTTTTGATTTCTTGGCGCGTGATTAGGCAGGCTCCGAATTGGCCAACAATGCCAAAGAAAATAGAAGCGCTTAAGACGATTTGAATAACAAAAGCAACGATGTAAGAGGAACTTGCTATATAACTCAGCCCATACTGGGTGAGGAAATCCGCATATGTGGACGCCTTATTCAGCTCGCTTAGGACGGTGCACGATGATTGCTCGAAAGGCATGAATCTGCTTTGAAGCGTCTCTTTAAAATCTGCCTGCACGCCAAGGGAAGAGCCGGCACTGGTGAGCGCGTAAGCGATACAAAGAGCGATGGTTGTTACGATTATGCTCAATGTAAGCGCCTTCGCCTTGTCGAGCTTCGGTGAGTATTCCTTTTTGCTGAGATGCTGGATGAGTTGGAAGATTGGATAGAAGAAGATGGCGGCGGCCCAAATTAATAGCCATTCCGAATCGCTCCAGCTGGGAGATTTCAGAACGAATGCAAGTGCCGAGAATAGCGCCAGAGAGAATAGAATCGCCATCCAGAGGGTCCATCTTCTGTTGCGATTCGAGAGCGTGCCGGTTGGGGTGTAGTTTTCCTGTCTGAAGAGCCGTTTAACCACGACGTTGTGCATTGGGCCAAGAGTTGCGGGAATGGCATAGAGCAGGATAATGGCTGGAAATATAACTGAGGGAAACAATGGCACGAATTTGCCAACAATTGTGAGGATAAGCACAAGAGGCACCGCACGAAGGAGGTAGACGGCAAAACTTATAGAATGTTTATTTGAACTGAAATGGCGTTTGTTTTGTGCCGGTGCTTCATCTGCTGACGCATCGGGAATCCGAGCTGCTGTATCGTCTTCGTCTGGGTGAAAGTATTTCGGTGAAGCTGGGTTAGGTAATGCGTTGTCTTCTATTTCTCTCAACTTATGCTCCGGTTCGTTGCCAGGGGACGTGATTGCTATGGTTCTCGCTGAGCTTATTGCGTTTTATGTATATATGCGAATGAAGTTGCTAGCCATCGTTTTGCTTCGTGTGCTACCGCTCGGATTTTGAATTACGATAATTCGATGTGCTGCTTATGTGAGAACTAACGAGATAATTCCTATTGCCACAAAGACGACAATCAGGAGGTAGATGATGTAATCGACCGTTTTCCAACCACCTAACTCATGGGTGAACAAATCCTTGAGAAACCAAAATGGAGTTGCGATAATTCCGCAAATGTCTTCAAAAAAATGCCCGAACATAATGATGACAATGCTATCCGACTGAAAAAGTAAGCCTTGTCCTCCATCTGCATACTTTGTCGCGAATGCGCAGATAATGGAAATCGGAATAAACCCAACAAGTGTCCAGAACAGATAAAAAAGGAAAAAACCAGGTATTCCTGTTGGCTGGAATGCGCTCGATAATAAGCTTTCTGTATTGGTAATCCCGATAGCTAGGCATGCGATTGCCGCAATGAATCCGTATGAGAACACCTCATGCAGTTTTCCTAGAAACCAGAGGAGATTGACATCTTCTTTCACTACCGTGATCCCCTTTGCTCTCGCATGATGCAGAGTGCCTTAAATTGTTTATTCCTATGGCTTTTTCAGCGCGAAAGATTTTCTGATGGCTATATTATCCTGAACCAAAGCCCTAAGTGAAAGAAGAAATGGGTTAGTGGCGACATGGGGACAATGCCAGCTCTGCAACTTTGCTCCAAGGTGCGATAATGGTTATCGTACATTCACTTGAAATTACATAAATGATGGGGTGACCATGACGAAAAAAGTGGATCTTCAAGATGTCAAAAAAGCAGTTGATTTCGCCAGGGAAATGATGCCCTTATTTGAGCCTTATATTAAAAAACATGGACCAGAAGTCGTCGAACAGGTTGCCGAACGAGCTCGTAAGGCTGCAGATTCCGCCGATGAAGTGCGAAAGAATGCTTTCGACAAAATTAAACAGCGCAAGGATTTTAAAGAGCGGCAAAAGATTTGCGAAGAGGCAAAGAAACGCGCGGTGGCGAGTTCCTTGCCGCCTATCGACGCCAAGGAGTTCTTTAAGAACTTTGAAGACAACGTTGTTGATCATGGCGATTTGAGGTCAGGGTACATGGCGATTCCTGGTTGCTATGCAATTATTACAATGAAGTCTTCTCGCGAAAAGGATTCAGCAGCCTACAAGGATGTATTTGTGGGGTGCAGTGAGACAATAGGCTTTGCCGTGTATTCGCAACTGCGCGGGTTCGGAAACGTGGATGTTTATGCTGACTTCAAATTTAATGCACCAATGAAGATTCTAATTTACCCATGTGAGCTTTCGAAGATGCAGGAGAAATGTATCAGTCTGGTGGATGATTTGCAGTCTATTTCGTCCTACAACAAATGGGAAGCAATGGCGGCAGCGAGTTGTGTCGAGACCAAATAGGAGTATCTGTGGGAACTAAGGAGCTTGCGCCTATCGACATTGAAATAATCGGCCCCGATGACTTGGCAGACATTACGGTTGTTTCGAAGGTCGGAAAAGACGGCGAAGGTATTTGCTTTTTCGACAGGGTCAATTCGACTTTGAGCGTTGCTTCTGATTTGCTGGAGGCTGCTGAGGGTGCGAATCTTTACAAGGTTAAAGTTCCCGATGGGTATACATTGCATGACCTGATTCCTTCCAAGAAGGACGCAGAATCCGTTAGGGCTTTGGTGCGAGATGCTAATGGCAAGATTAACGGCGATGTGTCGCTGAAGCTAAACGGGGTGAGTCCCACTCAGGTTGCCACTATTGGTCTAGCTGCGGCCGCAATGGTTGTGGGCCAAGCTTATATGACTGAGATTAGCGACAGCCTGGATAGAATTGATTCGAAACTGGATACGGTTGTCGCAATGATTGCGGGCGAGCAGAAGGCGAAAGTCAAGAATGCGATAAGCATCGCAAAAGCATACGTGAACTTGCATGACGACTATGCTAGCAAGCCGCGCGAGGCGTTTCAGGCTGCCAGGAATGAAATCGAATCCAGGTACAATGACGTGGGGGAGGTAATCGACTGGATTGTCGAACAATTGGAAGACCTGGAAAAACGGCTGGGCGAGGCCAAGCCGACGGAAAAAGCAATGGCGTTGCTATTGAACGAGCTGGGTTCGTACAAGGAGCAGTTTAATCTATGTTTGCGTGCCCTTTCTGCTTTGGCGATGACAAGGATGTACTACGACGGATGCATGGATGAGCGTAGCGCCTTTGTGGAACGGGGTCGGATAGAGGAGAAATCGCAGGAGTTTTTTGTCAAGTGGCAAAGGCTATCTGGGATTTTCGAATTGAGAATAGGCGAGATAAAGGGAGCCCCTATAGCGTTGCCGAAAGCTTCGGGCAACGTCGTAAAGCGTCTGGCTTCACAAACTCCCCGGGCTGCGGCGAAAAGCAAATTGCTCGAAGCGAAAGTGGGTATGCAGTCGGACTTGCGGAAGGCGACCTCCGAAGCTAAGGCCAATGCTATCGATTGCGCTGCAGGAATTGATCGAATGATTATGGCTGGCAAGACAGCTCGTACCATGCTTACGGATGGAGAGAAGTGCTGGCTTATTGATGATGGGTCAGCCGCTTGACGGAATTATTGAAAGGGCCCGGCTTGTCCGTGGCCGCTGCCTGCCATTCGCTATTGATAACCGGGCTCCAATTCATTTCCTTTGTTACAATTTAAGAACCTATCACATTGCTATGCGCTTGGTAAGCGAAAGCGCGTCCAGCCTAAAAGGATGGCAAGGTCGGAAGGCATGAGGATGACAAAGAGCGTAGAGTACTCGTTCATTAAGATGGATGAAGATTTTTTTGAAGATGTCATTATTGAGCATCTCTGCGCGGAGTTCGGTTACGAGCATCTCTACGGCCCCGACGTGCCGCGTTCTGGCAATAAATACGATGACGTCTTTATTCCTGATGTGCTTCCTCGGGCTCTTCGGCGCATCAATCCTTCCCTTCCGTTTCCTGCCATACAGGAAGCCGTTCAGAAAATAAAGGATATTGATACCGGTTCTTTTGAACAGAGAAATGAAAAATTCAATGACTACCTCCAAAATGGAGTAGAGGTCCATTTTTATGACGGCAAAGAAGAGCGCGACGATATTGTCTACCTATTGGATTTTGAGAAGCCCGACAATAACGACTTTTATGTTGTAAATCAGTGGACTTTTGTCGAATACTCAGAGAAACGCCCGGACATTATCGTGTTCGTGAACGGCATGCCTCTCGTCCTTTTTGAGTTGAAGTCACCATCTCGCGAAGAGACCGATGCTTCTGATGCTTATCTGCAGTTAAGACAGTACATGAAACAGATCCCGAGTCTTTTCGTTCCGAACGTGTTCTGCGTAATGAGCGATATGAGCGAAACTCGGGTGGGCACTATTACCGCAGATGAAGATCGTTACGTATCCTGGAAATCTTCCGATGGCGACTATTCGAACACGAAAGCCGCTACATGGAAGACGATGCTCGACGGCATGATGCCGAAAGAGCGGCTTCTTGACATCATCAAGAATTTCGTCTGCTTCAACAATGACGCCTCTAGGGTAATCAAAATCCTTGCTGGTTATCACCAGTATTTTGCCGTAAAGAAGGCCGCTGAACGTGCCGTTGAGGCGGTGGAGGGCGACGGAAAGATCGGTGTATTCTGGCATACCCAGGGTTCTGGCAAATCTCTCTCGATGGTATTTTTCGCCCATCTTATTCAGGAACGACTCGAAAATCCCACCATTGTGGTTATCACTGACCGCAATGATCTCGACGATCAGCTGTATGGGCAATTCAGTCGCTGTGCTCCTTTTCTGCGCCAGACTGCTGTGCAGGCGGAGAGTCGCAGCCACCTGAAGTCTCTGCTCGTTGGGCGCGAGGCGAACGGCATCATTTTCACTACGATGCAAAAGTTCATGGATGGCGACGAGTCCTTGTGCGACCGTGGCAATGTTATCGTGATGATTGATGAGGCTCATCGTGGCCAATATGGGCTCACCGAAAAGATGGACGCAGAGGGCAATGTCTCTATTGGGGCAGCGCGTCTTGTTCGAAAAGCGCTGCCGAACGCTTCGTATATTGGATTTACTGGTACGCCCATTTCGACCGAGGATAAAAACACTCGCGAAATATTCGGCGACTATATCGACGTGTACGACATGACTCAGTCGGTCGAGGACAACGCGACTCGTCCTGTGTTTTACGAAAGTCGCGTGGTGGCGCTCAAGCTGGATAAAGATAAGCTTGCGCAGTTGGACGCCGCCTATTCCGAATTTGCGGAGCAAGCAGATGCAGCGAGCGTGGAAAAGGCGAAGCGCGATACGGGCGGCTTGGATGCCATATTCGGCGCGCCCGAGACAATCGATGCACTCTGCAAAGACATCATCGACCATTATGAAAACAATCGAGCTGATATTTTGGCGGGTAAGGCGCTCATAGTTGCCTACAGCCGACCGGTGGCCATGAAGATTTATTACCGCATGATGGAGCTTCGTCCTCAATGGAAAGAGAAGCTTGGGGTGGTAATGACGATGGGTAATCAAGATCCCGAGGAATGGTTCGACGTATGTGGTGGCAAAACCCATAAGAAGGAGATGGAGCGGAAGTTCAAAAATGATAACGATCCGCTCAAGATAGCCATTGTGGTGGATATGTGGCTTACGGGCTTCGATGTTCCGAGCTTGGCTACGATGTATGTGTTCAAGCCTATGAAAGGCCACAACCTCATGCAGGCCATTGCGCGAGTCAACCGTGTATGTAAGGGAAAAGAAGGCGGCCTGGTTGTTGACTATATTGGCATTGCTCGGGCCCTTAAGCAGGCGATGAAAGACTATACCAATCGTGATCAGTCGAACTATGGCGACATGGATATTGCGGCAACCGCCTATCCAAAATTCCTTGAGAAATTAGATGTATGCCGTGACTTGATGTATGGATTCGATTACCAAAAGGCGATTTTCACCGACAGCAAGGCGCAACTCGCTTCCGCTATTGCCAATGGGGTGGATTGGCTACTGGACCCCTCGCACAAGGAGGACTGCGAGGACTTCATTAAACAATGCCAACTTATGAACCAAGCATTGAGTTTATGCAAGAGCCTGGTCTCCGAGGAGGACCAGCACGAAGCGGCTTATCTGTCAGTTCTACGCGTGCAGGTCTTGCGCCTCGCGGGCCGTGGCGGAGGCGGTGGCAGAGGTATGACCTATGGGGAGTTTAATAAGCGAGTCTCCGCCATCCTTGAACAGACGGTGCAGGCAGATGGAGTTATCGACCTCTTCGAAAAGGATAGCGTGGAGATATCCTTATTCGACGAGTCATTCCTTCAAGAGCTTGCCCATATGAAACAAAAGAACATTGCTGTGGAAAGTCTGAAACGTCTTATTAAAGAGCGTGTGAGACAATACCAGAGAACGAGTGTGGTGAAGGCCGAGAAGTTCAGCGACATGCTACAAGGCACGCTTAATTCTTATCTTAACGGCATGCTTACAAATGCTCAGGTAATAGAAGAGCTCGTCAATATGGCAAAAGAAATGATGAAGGATCGTTCCGATGCCGAAAAGCTGGGGCTGACTAACGAAGAGATGGCATTTTACGATGCCATCACTAAACCTCAGGCGGTGAAGGATTTCTACAGCAACGATCAGCTGATTGCTATCACGCATGAGCTGACCGAGGCAATGCGCTCAAGCGCTACAATAGACTGGCAGCGCAAAGAATCCGCGCGCGCCGGAATGCGGCGAGCGATTAAGCGTTTATTGCGAAAGTATAAGTATCCACCAGAGGGAGCCGAAGAAGCAATGGCGACAGTCATGGCTCAATGTGAGCTTTGGGCTGATACGAAGGTTTGTAGCTAAGGAGTAGGTCTGTGGCACGTAAAAAAACTGAAAACACTGCCGAAATTGGATTTGAGCAGCAGATTTGGAGCGCTGCAGATAAGTTGCGAGGCAATATTGATGCTTCCGAGTACAAGAATGTTGTGTTGGGGCTAATCTTCCTCAAATACATTTCCGACAAGTTCGAACAGAAATATCAAGAGCTTGTTGACGAGGGGGAGGGTTTCGAGGAGGATCGCGACGAGTATACGTACGAAAGCATTTTCTTCGTTCCGCCGGAGGCTCGATGGGGTGTGATTGCGGCTGCCGCTCATACGCCTGAAATCGGCAAGGCTATTGATAATGCTATGCGGCTTATCGAGTCTGAAAACGACAAGTTAAAAGGGATTTTGCCTAAAAACTTCGCTCGTCAAGAGCTGGACAAGCGTCGTCTTGGCGAGGTTGTTGATTTGTTCACCAACGTTCAGATGGCGGAGAAGGGCGACACGCGTGACATCCTTGGGCGCACCTATGAGTATTGTCTAAGCAAATTTGCAGAAGCTGAAGGCAAGAATGCCGGCGAATTCTATACTCCGGCTTGCGTAGTGCGTACGCTCGTTGAAATCATTCAACCGTACCACGGGCGTGTATATGACCCCTGCTGCGGAAGCGGTGGCATGTTTGTTCAGTCGGCCGAATTCGTGAAGAATCACCAGGGCAAAATTGATGACCTCTCGATTTTTGGCCAGGAAAGCAATCCCACCACGTGGAAAATGGCCACGATGAACCTTGCTATTCGCGGCATTGATGCGGATCTGGGCGAATTCAACGCAGATACGTTCTTCAATGACGTGCATAAGAATGAACGCTTTGACTTTGTATTGGCAAATCCGCCCTTCAACTTGTCCGACTGGGGTGGTGACCGTCTCAAGGAAGACCCTCGTTGGGAATTCGGTATTCCGCCAGAGGGCAACGCGAACTTTGCATGGGTTCAGCATATGATTCATCATCTTAATCGCACTGGTCGTATGGGCATGGTGCTTGCGAACGGGTCGCTTTCTAGCCAAACGAGCGGCGAGGGTGACATCCGAGCCAATATTGTGAATGCAGACCTCGTTGAAGGCATCATCGCAATGCCCGATAAACTGTTCTATAGCACCGGCATTCCCGTTAGCCTGTGGATTATTTCAAAACAGAAAGCTCAGCCGGGAAAGACGCTCTTCATTGATGCGCGAAACATGGGGACCATGGTTAGTCGCAAGTTGCGCGAATTCACGGCGGAGGATATTGCGAAGGTTGCTAGTACGTTTGACGCGTTCCGCAACGGAACGCTCGAGGAAGAAAAGGGCTTTTCTGCTGCGGTTTCCATCGAGGATATAGCGAAGCAGGACTACATCCTGACGCCCGGCCGTTACGTTGGCATTGCGGATGTCGAAGAAGATGACGAGCCTTTCGAAGAAAAGATGGCACGTTTAACCGGTGAACTCTCCAAATGCTTCGAAGAATCCAATCGTCTGCAGGAGCAAATCAGAAAGAACTTGGAGGCGATTGGCTATGGGATTTAGGGTTGCCCTTGGCGATATCTGTGCGTTCGACCGAGGGGCTAGCATCCCTCGAGCTCGTATGCATGAGACGGGTGATTATTTGTACATTCATTACGGTGATTTGTACCGGGGTTTTTCGTTGCGCATTGACGTAGAGTCTCCGCAGAAGCAATTGCCGTATGTCGCGTCAGATGAAAAGGTGAAGACTGGGCAGTTTCTGCACGATCAAGATATCGTTTACGTGCTCACGTCGGAGACGATTGATGATTTAGGTCATGCGTTTCTTTTTAACAACCCAAAGGGAAGGATTGCGGTTTCGGGGACCGAAACAACCATCGTTCGGGTAATACGACGCGATATCGTTGAGCCTGCTTATCTCAATTATCTCTTGCAGTCGACATATTTTAAGACGCTGCTTCGTCAGTATGTGCGGGGCATGAAAGTTTTTCGCGTTCACCCTACCGACCTGGCGCGAATAGAGGTTGACCTTCCTCCCATTGAGAATCAGCGTCGCGTGGTTTCTCTGTTGGATGTTATTTATGAAAAACAGCTTCTCAACCAACGGACAAATGATTATTTGGTGGCGTAGATAGTTCGATATTCGAGACATCGATTTCGCCAGACATGAGTTTGGGGAGAAGAATATCGCGAAGAGCTGAGAGTGCAGCGATTTCTTTCTTACTCTCCTCAACTGTTAGGAGTAGTTGATTAAGCTGCTTGACGTATTCGTTTGTTAGCACATCCTGAGGAACTGCTATTTTGTAATCCGCGATGTTGCCCTTTGTGATGAACTTGATAACCGACCCACGAGCACTTTGGGTGATGAACTCAAGGTTCCTTTTCACTGCGCAATAAAGCCAGCCAAGCAACTCGCCATTTTCGGGCATGAGGACGTATGTCCGCTGATAGGCTTCGAATTTCCCCCTGAACCATTTAACGTTAAAGTTTCCATTGCCGGCAACCAGGATTGCGTCCCCTTCAAAGGAGTAAGCATTAGTTGTAGTTGATGACTGCGAACAAGTAAAGAATGGATATTTCCCGCCCTCGACGGCAACATTTGCGTCTTTTTTGCCCGTCTTGACCGGAAAGAATTCAGATAGCGCATGCCAACTCCATCCGACAGGAAGAGTCTCGTCCGAATACTCGAATTTTTCTTTGTAAATAGCGAGCGCGCATTGCTCCAAATAATCATTTATGCGTTGATTGAGGGCGATTAAATTTCGGATGGGGTTGAGGGTTTTCGCGATTGTGCGTTGGCCCCCTTCGTCCATTTTTTCGAATTCATAGTGCATTATTGCGGCTTTGTCTCCACGGGGCATTTTCGTACCCTTTGACGTAGCTACGACATGGTCGAAGAAAGAGTCGTCGGAAAGAAGCCAGTACAGGTAATCGGGATGGCATGCATGCGGCTCAAAAATCAGCACGTCTGCCGAGCAGCATCCATCATGGTCGGCTTGCCAAATCTTTTTGAAATATGGGCGAATATTAGAGACGAGGGTATCGCCCCTTCTGAAGGCTCGAGCCTTGCCACTGATGGGAATTGATGCCGCTGGTTTTATTCCTGCTTTATCTGGAAGCATCGACTCGGTTGAAATATACGTAGAGGGATTTATGGGCGCGCTCTCGGTCCGATACCTGCATATTTCTCCAAGTTCAATTCTCGTCATTCCAAATACCTTCTATGCGAAGCCTTTACGTTGCTCTGATTCACCATGGCGTAGTGCATGGTAGTATCTATTCTCGCATGACCGAGTAGTTTTTGCACTTGTTCGATTGGCATTCCTTTGTCAATGGCGTGAGTTGCAAGAGTTCGGCGAAATTTATGAGGATGGACGCGACCGACTCCCGTTGTTTTCCCGAGTTTGCGCAGCCGGGTCTCGATTCCTCCTATGCTTATCCTTTCCGCAGATGAATTAAGGGATATGAAAAGCGCGGGGCAGTCATCGTTTCTCGATTCGAGATATGACTGAAGGTGAAGTTTAGCCCGCGCATCGAAGTACGCGGGGCGCTGTTTATTGCCTTTTCCCGTCACTACACATTCGCGTTCTTGCAGGTTGATGTCTGTTATATCGAGCCCAACGAGTTCTCCAATGCGCATGCCGGTGCTTGCAAGCATGTCTATTATTGCAAGGTCGCGAAGGTTGGCGCAGCTGTCACGAAGTGTTTCCAGGTCTTCATCGGTGAGCACCTCTTTTGTAACGGTGGCGGTTTTAACTTTGTGAATTCGCCTCACGGGACTTTTTACGATGTAGTCTTCGTCTTCGAGCCACGAGAAGAAGCTGGATAAAATACGGCGGATGTTATCGATGGTGACTTTACTGGCGCCTCTTCGCAATTCATATTCATGGAGGTATCTGCGTAAGTCGTCGCTTTCAATCTGAGTATAGGGCTTCTCGATCGAGCCAATCATATGCTGGATTGTGCTTTCATAGTAGTTGATTGTGCGAGCTGAACAGCCTTCGACTTCTTTAGCCGTGAGGAAAAGGGCTAGCAGATTTTCGTTGCTTTCAGCTTCTATTGTTGCGCTTGTAGACGAGAGTGCTGTTCGAAGGACTTCTCCTAGGCGTTTGAGCTGGCTGCTTGTCAAAATAGACTGCATTTGGGCAAGGATGCTGCATATTGTGGTCTCCATCGTGGTTCCTTTCATCGAGGGCGATGGGGATATTCTGCCTTCTATCGAGATTTGCTGCAGCAAATGATTATTTAGAGCAGCTTTTGCTTGCCCGCTATGACAATTTCTTCGGCAGTAAAAGCACTCACAACGGCACAATTGCTGATATAGGCGATGTGGTCGGCGGAGCTACACCTTCCAGGAAGAAGCCCGAGTACTACTGTCACGATGGCATCGGTTGGATAACGCCAAAGGACCTGTCGAACACAAGCGACAAATTCATTGCTCATGGCGCCGATGACATCACTCAAGCTGGGTTTGACTCGTGCAGTGTAAAAAAGCTGCCCCCAGGTACCGTGCTATTCAGTTCTAGAGCACCAATCGGCTATATTGCTATTGCCGCCGATGATGTAACCACGAACCAAGGCTTCAAATCTGTTGTTCCACGCACGGAAATTGGAACGGCATTCGTCTACTGTTTCCTCGTTCGCAACAAGGATCGAATAGCTGATGCCGGTTCTGGAACTACTTTCCCAGAGATTTCTGGAAAGGTGATGGCAGATATTGAGCTGACGCTGCCTGACGTAGATCTATGCGCAGAGTTTGAGGAATGGGCCGCTCCGCTGTTTGAGCAACAGCGTTGTCTTGAAGAGGAAAGCCGGCAACTGGGAAATCTCAGGGATGCTCTGCTGTCTAAACTGATGTCTGGCGAAATAGATGTCTCGAAGGTCAAGCTACCTACGCAGTTAAATAATCATTTGCATGCGTCGTGCCATTATTATCTGGATACGTTCGTGGCTGCTTGATGCGGCATGTCCCTTAATTGCCGTACAATGCAGACCGGGTACCAACCAAAGGAGCGCATATGGCCGCATGGATAATTCGAGCCGGCAAGGGTGGAGTTTGGGCTGCTGAGTGGATTAGTAGGGGCTATATCGCCATCTATTGGAATTTGGGTGGGGCAGATATTGCCACGATCTCAAAAGACCAGATCAAGTCTCTTTATAAGATGCAGTTTCCCGATGCCTCGCGACAGGTTGTTGCGGCAAACGCGGGTATGATTTATCGCTTTGGACATGAAATCGTGGAAGGCTCGACAGTGGTCATGTATGAGCCGGCAACCCGTCTTTATCATATTGGCGAAGTGATGGGGTCGTGCACATTTGTAATGCCGGAAGATTCTGACGATGATGATGGCTCTTATAGGCGCAAGGTTGCCTGGAAAGCCACCGCTTCGCGTGATGCGTTGTCGGCGCGCGCCAAACATTCGCTTGGAAGCATCTCAACCTTGTTTGCTGTTTCGGATGAGGCTCTTCGCGAGTTAGAGAATGCCTCAAGGGGAGTGCCGCCCGTTGCGTCGAGCGAAGGAGACGAAGAGGAAGAAAATGCTGCGGAAATTCGCGAGGCAACGGCGGAGGATGGCATCGAACGCATCAAGGATCGCGTGCTGCAGCTGACCTGGGAAGAAATGGAGCAGCTGGTGGCGGGCGTGCTTCGTGCTATGGGGTACAAAACGTCCATGACGCGCCGTGGGTCTGATGGCGGTCGTGACATTATCGCGTCGCCTGATGGCCTTGGCCTCGAATCTCCGCGCATCGTAGTCGAGGTGAAACATCGCAAGGAGACCATGGGCGCTCCGGCGCTACGTTCGTTTATCGGCGGCCTGCGCAACACCGATAGCGGTCTCTACGTAAGCACGGGCGGATTTACCAAGGATGCGATGTACGAGGCAGATCGTGCGCTTATGCCCGTCAAGCTTTTGGACCTGGACCAATTCGTGCGCCTGGTGGTCGATAATTACGACAGCGCAGATATGGACATGAGGGCGATTCTTCCGCTTGTGCGAATCTATTGGCCGGCGTAGTGGCAACGGATGCTTAATCGCAATGACGTGGGAAACACCCGCCTCGAGCTGTTTTCTTTGCCGTGTTGAATGCGGGTCGATGAGGCCGTGCACCTTCTTCGCTCTGTGTGAGTGAGAGTTCTGCCTTCTCTCACGCATGCAGCAGCTCGGCGAGGGTGAATTCGCCCCAGCTGTAGTTTTGCAGATAGGCTCCGCGAAATGCGGTCGTATCGTCTTGCGCTCCTGAAAGATGGTCGTACAGGTCGCACGACACGTGCTCGGGAACCACGCGCCGCTTGCCGCGTACCGTCTCAATCGCCTGTTCGGCGTGGTGCTCCTCGAGCGTTTCGCGCAGCTTCATGGCCACCTTGCGATACCGCGCCCGCGACTGCTCGGTCAAGGGCTCGTCTTCCCATAAAACCGAGATAGCCTCAGACGACGAAACGAATCCGCCCCTTCGGTCAACCAGAAGCGCGAGCAGCTCCTTGGCTTTCTCGCTGCGAAAGGGGATGGGATTGCCGTCCACGAATACGTCGAAATAGCCGAACGTCCTGATGGCAATCTGGTGCTCGGCGCCTTTGGCCGCCGTGGTATTGGAATCGGGCTCTGGCTGGGATTCGCGCTTAGGCTCATGGTCGTGCTCGGACCAAGGCTCGGGTTTGGCCGAAGGCCCAGGCTCCCGCCCAATCTCGCGTCCGTCCTCGGTCCCATGCCCATTCCCACGCTCATCCCCATGTTCATGCATGCAATCCTCGCCCATGGGAAAAGCGCGAAGAATCATACGGTCGGGATTTGCAGGATCGGGCTCAATGAGCAGGCGATACGGCGCACCTGTCCGCCTGCTTTCCGCATCGGCAACGCCGCGCTGGGCGAGGCCCGTGGATGCCTCAGCGGGCAGGGGAGAGCGCTCGAGTAGCTCTGCAAGTCCCGCTTGCAGGGCGCGATTGCGAGCAGCGCGTTCTGGCCTGTCGCCTGCTGCGTCGTCCGAGAATTCGACGGCATCCAAGGCCGCTAACGAGCCGTATACCTTGGTGCCGAAGTCGATCAGCCCAAGGCCAAACATCTTTCGTGCGGGTGCGTTCGCGTACAAAATGAGCCATCCGCTGTCAGGAACGTACTCTGCCACGACAATGGATTCTTCCGCGGCATCAATGCGGTTGGCTGCGGGCTCGTGCTCATTCGAATGCGCGACGTCTCTTGCGTGTTGCGATAACGCGACGTCGCTTTGGTGCGAGGCTGCGGAGGCGCGGGATTCAAAATCCGGGGTTTCGAATTGGCTTTTGTTCTGCTGGCGCATAGCCCCACCCGATTCTTCCATTCGGCGCCTCGCTCGGTTGGGCGGCCGGTTGCCTGCCTCCGAATAGCCGAATTGAGCGTCAGAGTATAGCACCGCAGCAGATGGGTGGCTAGCACCGCTGCACAAGGGCGGCGTTCCCCATCCGTGACGCTGATCCGTATTTGTGCTCTTTTGACCGCGCCGCTGGCTTCCTGCAATGGCGTTTCGCCTGTTCAGCCACCTGCCCGAACCCTATTGTGCGTGATTGCGTTGTTTTCCTGCAGTTTGGGCATCTTTTGGAGTGGAACGAAATGGCACGCTATGGGAACGGCTTTGGAACGCTTGGTTCATACGATGACCCTGAAATATACGCGCGCGGGTTCGACTCCTCTCGCCACGTGGGTGAAAGGCGCCGAGCAGCGCGCCTGCCCCTGCGCTCCCGTCACGGGGCGCTCGAGAGGAAAGGATACCAAGATGAAGAAGGGGATACCTCGCACGCTGTTGGCGATCATGATGTCGGCGTGCCTCATGCTTCCGCCGTCTTTTGCCGTTGCGCAGGACAGCCCTGCCTCCGGCGCATCGGATGTCAGCGCGTCTTCGCCTGCCTCGATTGAGGAGGAGTCTTCGTCCGCGCTTGAAGCTGCACCTGCGACCGATGAATCTCCCGCGCTCGATTCGGCACCCGAATCTGTTAATCCTTCCAGCCCTGACGCCTCGTCTAGCGCCCCATCCGCATCGCCCTCGGCCGCCGTGGCTTCCGATGCCGCTCCTGAAAGCCAGCCTGCCGCGCCATCACCCGAGCCTTCCGACGCCGCCTCGGGCGACGTGGCCGCCGCTCCGGATAGCGCCGCCGCTTCGGCACCCGCCTTTGCCGCCGCGCCAGAGGCAGCCTCCGATGCGAGCCGTGCGCCTATGAAGCTCGATGCGGGCAACTTCCTGCAAAAGCTGTCCCTGACGATTCAGAGCGGGGATGTGACTAAATCCTACGACCTGAAAAGCGGGCAGTCCGTGGATGCGACGGCAGACTTCCCCGACGGCATCGCCCGTGACGCGCTCTACAAAGGCGAGCTGGTCGTTGACGTGAAGGCCTGCGCCGAAAACGCTGGCGCTTATCCCTTGGTGGTGGGCGACACGGTGACTTCGCCGTTCCCAACGCTGATGGGCGAGGGCGGCTCCGCTCGTGGACGCATGCGCGACAGCGCTACCACGTGGGACGCTCAGCACGGCGGCGTGGGCGACTATCTTATTGCGCGTGGCGTTTTGACCATCAGCTACGATGCCGGCTATTTGAAGGAATGCGGAGGAAAGGTCGCCTTTTCTAAAATCGAATTCGAGGGCGCCTTCAACGCATCCACTCTTCCTTCGGATGATACCGACGTAGATCTTGCGTTTGGCAACGCCATCGTGAAGACGCGCTTTTCTAAGCTCGAAACCGTCCGCAACCTCTCGATTGAGAAAACGAGCATCGAAGTGGGCAAGGGCCCCCAGGTTCCCGGCGGCCAGCCGGAGTATCCGCGGCAGCATAGCGCCTACGTTGATTCGGACGGCCGTTTGTACTATTCGATCAAGGTAACTGCCGACAAGGGAAACACCGACCCTCTGACGCACGTGAGGATCGTTGACAATTTCAGCGACGAGAGCCGTGAAAAGGTCGATCGCTCCACCATGAAATTCCGATATATGATCGCATCCAACAAGCGCATGCGCTACGAGAACCTGACCGACGAGAGCGGCGCGTTGATCGGGTGGGAGCTGGATTCCCTCGCTCCCGGCGAAACGGCGACAATAACGTATTCGGTGAAGATGAACGCCGACGTGGTGGCCGATGCCGTGCGCGCCGCGAAAGAGGCCAACGGCTCGTCGGACGCCCTTGAGGAGCGCATCATCGTAAACGGCGCATCGGCAAGCGCCGACGGGGTGCCGGAAGTCACCGATACGAGTCGGGCGGTGGTGAGAAACTGCATCATCGCCACAAAGACGCTCGGCGCCTATGATTCTGCAACCCAATCGCAGCACTTCACCGTTGTCGTAAAGGCCCCGCGCGACAATCCCCTCGCCGAATACAACGTGCCCGTTTCCGACGTCGCGCAGCCTCCTTCGGGCGTTCGCTTCACGCAGGCGGGCGTTGCGTCGGCCACGGTGCGCCACCTGGACGGCTCCACCGAGCCCATTGAGCTTGCAAGCGTGCAAACCGAGGGAACGAACTCGTGGCAGGCTGTTATTCCTCGGATGCTTCCCGGCGATGAGGTGTCGATCGACTCCTATGTGTCTGTTCCCGATGAGATCTGGAACGTGCCGGCGGGCCCTGGTGTGGGCGGCATACGCGGGATGGTCAACCAGGTTGCCGCCGGTTCGGGCATAAATGTTGGTGGCGTTCAGGCGGCAGACCTCAACCGAGCAACGGCGGAGGCATCTTTTGACCTGCTGAAGAACTGGCTTTCGAAAAACGAGCCTTCGATCGGCTCCGACGGAGTGATCAACTGGACGATCGTTGGCAACCAGCGCGGCAAAAGCGCCCGCCCTGGCAACGTCGCCGGTCAAACGGTGACCGACAAGCTGGGTCCCGATCAGGTGTTCACCGGCGAACCTGCGCGGGTCACGTTTTTCAATCAGGACGGGAGCGTGGCCGGATCGGACACCATTGCCCTGAAGGAAGGCGATACCTCTTTCAGCTACGTTATTCCCGAGCAGTACGGCACATGCGAATTCCATATAGAGTACGCTTCGAAGGCGACCGATTGGGAGGACTATACGGGGCCGGCCAAGGCGTACACGAACTCGGTGCAGGGCCTGGGGGAGTGGAGCGTCGATTCTCAGACGGTTCCGCGCCAGGCGGTGCCCAGCCTTGAGAAGTCGCTCGTGGCGCAAAGCGGCGATACGGCACGGTGGCAACTGCGAGTGTTTCGCGGGCTGAATGCGGGCGACGAGCTGAAGGACGAGATCCGCGACGGCGCCAATTACATGTATTTCACTCAGGACCAGATAAGCGGCGTCACGCTTTCGATCGGAGGCGCTCCGGTTGACCCGTCGCTGTACGAGGTGGTTCCCGGGCCGCAGAATTCCGCGGGGAACTTTGGCATGTTCTCGGTGAAGTTCAAGGGCCAAGTGGTTGCCAGCTCAGACGGCCAAACGCTTTCGCCGAGCAAGGAAACGCCCCTTGTTGTTTCGTACGAGACAACGCCGGTGAACCCTCCCAAGGGCGGCGGGCGCACGTATTTCAACGATGCGTATCTCACGGTGGGCGAGCGCACCGATTCCGACTACGATTACTGCGTGCGGGGCAATTACGACGAAGTGCGGAAGTATGTCTACGAGACCAGGTCTGGAATCATCACGTGGCATCTCATGGTGAATGAGGGAGGGTATGCTGCGCAGCCCGATGGAACGTGCCTTGTAACCGAGGTGCTTCCTGCGGGAACCGAGTTCGTGAACGTGAAGAAGGCTGACGGGCGTGGATACGTGGAGGTGCTTGATAAAGCCAAGAACGAAGACGGAACCACGTCGGTCACCCTGAAACTGAGCGGGCTGCCCGTGGAAGAGCTTTGCAAGGCGCACCCAAGCCGCAAGGTGACCAAGACCGGGCTGCGGATGGAGGTGAGCGCCCGCATCACCGACGAAGAGTATCTTTTTGGAACCGAGCCGCAATACTTCACCTTCACCAATCGCGCATATCTCACTGATCGGTTTGGGGTTCAAAAAGAGGGTTCGTCCGATGCGGATTTGCGTTACACCGCCGTCCAGAAGAAGATGGTCTACAACGAGGAGACGGCGCCGAATGCCGAATTCACTCTGATCGTGAATCCCGCAAACGCCGACCTCAGCTCCTCTGGAAGGACCGTCACGTTGGTGGATGTGAGCTCGGACAACCTGCTCGTGGATCCCGATTCGTTTGAGGCAAAGGGCATAACAGGTCTGACCCTTCCGCTTGACGTTGACCTGTCGGAGCTCGCGCAGCACAAGATTCGCCTTACTGTGCAAGACGGGCTTTACACGAAGATTACCTATAGGGCGCGAGTGCTGGGCGATGTGGGCTCTTCTGCGTCGGTGGAGAACTCCGCGTTTTTCGATGGGCATGAAAGCCACGGGAGCGGGGGAACCGTGTCCGAGACGGTTCAGGTGCTGAGGGCTCGCGGAACCTCGGGGACCGACCCGGGAACCGAGCAGCCCGGCGGCGGCGACCCGGACCCCGATCCCGACCCGGGCTCAGGCACCGAGGGCGGTGGCGGAGACCCCATTCCCGACCCCGATCCCGGTAACGGTGGCAACACGCCTGACCCTAACCCCGGTGGCGAGACGCCTGACCCTAACCCCGGCGGCGAGACGCCCCCGAGCGGGGAGAACCCTGGTGGCAAAACGCCCGGGACGCCGCAAAATGAGAGCGAGACGCCCTCGAAGCCGGCCGACCAGGGCCAGCGGCATACCGAGAAGCTCGCGAAAACGGGCGATGCGACCGCTGTTTTGGCCTACGCCTTCGCGGGCGTTGCGCTGATCGCCGCAGGCGCGGTGGTAATAGCGATCCGTGCATCGCGTCGGATGCGGAAATAGCGTTTGACCAGTTGCCCCAGCGTGGTTGTGCAAAGGTGCAGCCACGCTGAGGCGCGTTGAATTGAGGGGCGGGTTAAGGGGCGTGTCCCTCGGGTTGGCTGCTCTTTTGACCGTTGTTTTGGTGGGCGATTGCCCGTTCAGCCCCGCGCTCTTCTTCCCTCCCTCCTTTCTGGACACAACATCTCCGCAGAATCGTTCGAGGAGCACCTCGTCGCAGGCGTGCCGATGGTGGCCGTTCGAGGCGTCGAGCTTGTTGCCGGCCGCCGTCATGGCTCCGTCGGCGCTATGCGGCGCCTTTGAAGCTTGTCGCGTGTCCGACGTGCTGCAGGGTCTACTTACGTCCTCCGCGGCCCAACGAATGAGGTGTCGAAATGGGCGAAATCGGACTAATGCGACTATTGAGCGGGTGCTGCCTCGGTTGGTATCGTTAAGTGCTCAGAGGGCAACTGAGGTTCTCGAGGCGGGGCTCCGGGCAGTTGACGGGAAGGGCGTGGGACGATGGCATCTGAGGGCAATGCGATGTTCGATGCGGGGCAAGGGGCCGATTCTTTCATGCAGTCTTTGCCTGCGTCTGCCGTGGTTGAGTATCGTCAAACCGATGATATCGTTGGCGATGCACGCCTCATCATCGAGAGTTCTCAGCGTTGGGCGCACCGCTCGGTGAATGCGGCGTTGGTGTATCGCAATTGGTATTTGGGGAAGCGCATCGCGGAGGAGGAGCTTAAGGGGGAGAGCCGCGCGGAGTATGGTGCGCAAGTTATTGTCGGTCTCGCCAAGGCGCTTACGAAAGAATACGGCAAGGGGTATTCGAAGCTGAATCTTTGGTACTTCGTTCGGTTCTACAAGGCATACCCCTCGATTGTTTACGCGGCGAGTAAACAATCTGCGCCACTACTCTCTTGGACGCACTACCGCACTCTTTTGCGCGTTCACGACGATAAAGCGCGTGAATGGTATACACGCGAAGCCGTTGAGCAAGGCTGGAGCGTGCGTACGCTCGACCGCAATATCTCCACCCAGTACTACTATCGACTGCTTTCTTCAGACGAAGGCAACCGCGCGGCTGAAGGAGAAGCGAAAGGCGCCGAATTGCATCGGGATAACGAACAACGGAAGTACGATTTCGTCAAAAGCCCGTACATAATGGAATTCCTTGGCTTCTCCACTGAAGGGCAACCTCATGAAAGCGATTTAGAAAACGCGCTTATCGCGAATTTGCAAAAGTTCTTGCTTGAACTGGGGAAAGGCTACGCTTTCATGGGTCGGCAATTCCATCTGCGCGGGATGGACGGCGACTACTATATCGATCTCGTGTTCTACAACGTCATCCTCAAGTGTTATGTGCTTATCGATCTCAAGGTGGGCAAGGTCACTCATCAAGACGTGGGCCAGATGGACATGTATGTGCGTATGTTCGATGAGATGGGGCGCCGTGAGGGCGATGGACCCACTATTGGTGTTGTGTTGTGCTCCGAAACAAGCAAAGACATCGCTCGCTACTCGGTGCTTAAGGGCAACGAGCATCTGTTCGCTAGCAAATACAAGCTTTACTTACCGACGGATGAAGAGCTGCGTCGTGAAATCGAAGGCCAAAAGACCCTCTTTAAGCTGCAGCAAGCCGAACGCATGGAGGAAGACGGGGCGGCTAGGGCTGATTTGAATGCAGATGGATGATGTTGGAGTGGTGTGCCGAAAGACGGAGGAAGTGAGACTGCAATGAGTTCGACCGGTTTTATGGAACAGGTGAGATGGAGCTTCCTTCGCCGCAAAGGGTGATGAAGAGGTATATGCCGAGATTCGCGCAACGCTCGATCAAGCGCGAAAGTTTACTGCACATGGAAGACCATGAGACGCATGAAATTGGGGGAGGAGCAAGGGCGAGCTATGGCGATGTAGAACAAGGGACGCGCTACCCAATGTAAAGCACCACGGCAGAAGCTGCCACACTCTTTGTTGAGCGTGTTGTTCGGCCAGCGCTCCCGACTGATTTTCGCATTGCCAATTTGAGGCAGAACTGAAACGTTTGGATGGTTCGACTTCCTTTACCATTGACGGAAAGAAACGGGGACGGTTGGACGGAGGTTTTCATGAGCGAGAACGGGATTCATGCCTTGGATGCCGAGCGGCGCCGCGCCAGCGAGGAGATTGCCGACAGGGTGAGGCTTGCGGTGGCCGCTTTGCTGGCAGAAGGTCGCATGCCGTCTTTTTATGCGGTCGCCGATGTCGCTGGGGTGGCTCGCAGCACACTCTATCGCAGGGACGATTTGAAAGAAATCATCGTTCGGGCGCGAGAGGGCGCTTCATTGCTCGCTGGCTCGTGCGAATCGCCGCAGGCGGTATATATCTCGCAACTCCTGGAGGAGAGCGAGCGGCTTCGTTCGGAGCTGGGGGAGGTTCGTGACGAGCTGTCGCGCCTCAAGGACGAGCGTATCGCGATTTTGAACTCGGTTTCTCATTATTGGGAAAACGAGAGCGGACGCGTAATTGCGAAAAGCGGTACGTCCGAGTACACCTATCTGTTCATTGCGGGTGAACGCGCGGCATAGAGCCGTCGCGCACATTCCCAAAAATCGGACTAATGCGACTATTGAAGCAAGTGTGTTTGAGCTGGTACTTTGTCGATACAAAAACATGGGCCAAAAGCAAAGGAGTCGCATGATGACAAAAACGTTCACGTCCGCTTCGGCGAATAAATGCCTGCGGAGCCTTCAGGATGAGAAGGATTTCCTCCTTGAGACGGAGCTGAAGTCATGCGTCTACGAGCTGGCGCTTGGCGAGGAGGCCGACCCACCCAAGTACTCGTATGAGGAAACGCGTGCGGCGGTTGAAAATATCGACGCCCGCATGCTCAAGCTGCGCCATGCCGTCCACCTGTTTAACGCTCATACCGTTTTGCCCGAAAGCGGTATCACCATCGATGAGGCGCTTGTGCGCATGGCTCAGCTCAATCAGCAAAAGAGAAGGCTTGCAGGCCTTCGCGCCCGCAGCCCCAAAGAGCGTGCGTCGCGCTATTATCTAGGCGATTCGAATGTCGTCGAGTACGTCTATGCAAATTACGATGTCGCTCAGGCGGATAAAGACTATCGTGCGGCGTGCGAAGAAATCAGCCGCCTGCAGCTTGAGCTTGATTTGGTGAATCAGACCCAGACGTTCGAAGTCGATTTGTAGTCGTCTTTCGATCTGCGATCGGAAGCATTCAAAGGCCATCTTTCCGTGTGCGGGGGTTTTTCTGGCTATCAAGATTGCATCTGGTTTATCGTTCGGGTTGTTCGTAGTTTTGCAGTCAGCAGTGCCATAGGGTTGTCCAGTTGGCGGTTCTTGGAACGGACCCAAGCGCTCCTCCCTTTACCTCGCGCAAAAAACTTCCACAGGCGCATCCTCGCGATGCCCAAGGCGACGGCGAAGTTCGGTTTTGGCCGTCATTCGATGAATGGAGGGCTTTGGCATTCGAAACGGGCGTATTCGCTTCCGCACTCCTCCGTATCCAATTGGCCTATTAAAAAGTGCATGCGCGTAGAGACAAGTCCAGATTAATTGGGAGGGCTAGATCTTGTGGAATTGGTGTGACACGAGGAAAAGAATTGCACAGTAGACACTGTTGAAAACAGCGGTCATCCAAAGTTGCTCGAACCCGCAATTGACAGAATTCTCTGGCGAGGTAGGTCTTGGCTCAATCCTGATAGGGGAGATGAGGCAACCAAGGAAATCGCTTGGCGAATTATTCGAGAAATGGAACCCTTAAAGCCGCTTTCTGATGACAACTCTTATCGGGAGCTCTGGATTGTTGCGCAACGAGGCAACCCGGACGATTGGATGACTTTCCAGGAGTTTCGAGACGAGTATTGGGAAGAGGACGGCGAGCCCACGAAGGAACAGTGGCTTGCGGAATGGCGTAGCTGGTTTCCAAAGGAAGAATACTGGCATCTTCTTGGTTGTCGAGAAGATAACGGATGGGTCGTTATCGGGATTGACAATCGTCAAGAGCGAGTGCGCGCACGCGCGCACGCTCGCCACCCGCGACGAGGCGGCCATCGAGATATTCGAGTACATAGAGTGCTTCTATAACAGGGCCCGCATCCACTCCGCGCTCGGGTGGATGAGCCCCGACGAGTTCGAGCGGGCGTACATGGAAGAGGTCCGCCTGCGGGCGACGTAGGACCTGTCAACGAAAAACGGGGCAGAATCAGGCTATGGATTCATCGGTCTCGCCTTCGGCGGAACCTCTCTTCCCGTGCTGCGATTCGTGAGTGATTAGGAACATATATTCGACTTAATGGGAGTATTCACGATGCGCTTTATAAGAGCGATTGTCAATACAAATGTTCGTGGAAGCTCAGCTTTCAGATGTTTCTTCCGTCGCTTGCCAGCTGACAGCCTGCCTCTTGCAGATCAGCAAATACGGCAGATAGCCGGGTATTTCGCGGCACGGCAGAAGCCCTATAATGCGAGTCGCGCCAGAATCACCCGTGAAGCAAGGGTATCGAAAGAATATAATACGGCGAGCGGGCAGCAAGGTTCACCCCAGCACTTGCGGCAGGATGGTAAAATGCAGGTACTGGTACCTGTTTATCTGTTTCCAGAAGCCGCCATCGTGCGGAAGCTCTCCAGGAGAGGGCCCGCGCGTTGCTTGCGCAGGGCGAGAGCTTCTGATGCACTTGTCGGCAGAGATTGCGGGGGAATGCTATGGGTTCTGAGGAAAAGGGCTTGCCTGAGGGCGCGGAGTATTTAGATCCGTCCTCTGAGCTTTTGCACGATGTCCACATGACGTTGCGCTCTGAGCCGTTCCGCGTGGTAGTCGCCGACGACGATTTCATCTTCATCGAGGGTATCGCCGCTCTCATACGCGAGTGGGGCGAGTTCAAGCTCGTCGGCAAGGCGTACACGCTCGAGGAGACCTATACCGCGTGCGCGAGGTATAAGCCGGAGGCAGTCATGATAGGTGCGACGTTCAAAGGGGTCAGCTGCGCTCCAACTGTGAGGAAGATGCTGGATCTCAACCCCGATCTGCGCATCTTCGTCTTGGCCTCGATGGGAGAGAGCGGCCACGTCCTCGATGCCCTGCGGGCCGGCGCGAGCGGATTCGGCTCGCGCGACGAGATGAGCTCGTCGCGCCTAAGGTCCCTCCTCTGGGCACAGGCCTGCGGCGACATCGCTTTTTCCGGCTCGCTGGGGACCATCCTCCAGGGCGCCTTGCTCGGAGACTCCCACGTGACAAACGCGGAGTCTGCCATCGCAGAGGGCATCAAGATGCTCGGCAACCGCGAGAAGCGCGTCCTCGCACTGCTGGAAGAGGGCCTCTCAAACGCAGAGATCAGCAAGCGCCTCTTCTTGAGTGAGCCCACGGTGAAGAAGACCATCGGGAGCATCATCCACAAGCTCCACGTGAGCAACCGCACCCAAGCCGCAGTACTCGCGGCAAAGGTCGGGCGCAGCGAGTACCTTGGCGAGGCAGACGAGGGCTAGCCAGACTGGCAGGACATCAAGCAAGCTTGGGACATGAGACGGCCGCGATTGCGCGGCCGTCTTTTTCTTGTCCCGCCTGGGCTTTCCGGGTGGCGGCTCCCATGAGACCGTCATGCCTAGCAGCGCCGCGACGTCCCCAGGGTATCGAAAGTATCGCAACGCGGCCCTGATGGCATCTCCAAGCAGTACCCATCCGACTACGCAAGAGTATTCGTTCGTCACTCAGGGGATACTCACGGAACCAGCGCTTCCCCGGAAAATTGAGCTCGAAGAACGCAGGCTCGGCAAAAGCCGGCAGCCCGCGCGAAAGCTCATTCGAAAGGAGAGTGAAGGATGATCAAGGCACAGCTCAACCGCATCGCTTTGCGCGCTGCAGATGCCGACAAGGCAGTTGAGGACCTGAATAAGCTTCTGGGGGTGACATTCTACGGCCCCTACGACGACGAGCACATGGGTCTGCGCGTCGCACTGCCCAAGTCCGGCGGCATCGAGGTCATGGCACCCATGCACGACCACGACGCCATCGGCGCTTACAAGGCCCTGCAGACCGTAGGCGAGGGCATCAGCGGCATCGCCATGCGCGTCGACGACTTCGACGCCGCCAAGGAGCACTTCGCATCCCTGGGCCTGACCCCTGCCGTCGAGTTCAACCACGGCAAGTTCCGCGAGATGATCTTCCCCCCGCAGCCTGCCACCCACAACCTGGAGATCGCCGTCAACGAGTTCCCCGATGCAAATGGCGCTGCCATCCAGGTTGCCCTCGACATGGGCGTTGATTGGACTGACGTCTGCGACTGGGACGCAAAGTAAGGGCGCGGTGAGACCATGACCACTGTCGCAGTATTCAAATGGGCAATGAACCCCACAGACGAGCGGGTGGGTGCAGACGGAGCCGTCAAGTGGCTTGCCGATCGCCCCGAGGTGGGGGACGACGACCACGCCGCTATCCAGGTAGCGCTCGACGCTGCCGGAGATGGCGACGTGACGGGCGTCACGATGGACAGCGGCGACGTCGCCTTTGGCGCTGCCCGCGGCATCGAGACCACCGTGGCGGTCCAGGGCGTGGACATCCTCGCTCAGCCCACCGAGCTGGCCTCTGCGCTGGCAAACGCCGTCAAGGGTGTCGAGGGTGTCGACCTCGTGGCCATCGGTGACTGCATCTGGCAGCCCATGGTTCCGAGCTTGCTGGCCGGTCTGCTTGGCTGGCCCTGCATCAACGCAGTCGATGCAGCAAAGAGGGAGGGCGGCAAGCTCGTCGTGACCCGCCGCTTCGGCGCAGGCACCCAGGACATCGCCGTCGAGGGCCCCGCTGTCTTGGCCGTCGCAGCCCGCCGCGAGGAGGAGAACAAGCCCGGTATGCGAGCTGTCCTCGTAGCTAGGAAGAAGCCGGTTGAGAGGGTTGGCGCGCAGACCGAAGGCGCAGCTACCTTCACCGTGGGCGGGACCCACGAGCCCGATGCCCAGCCTTCGAAGATCTTTGACGGATCGGACCCGCAGGCAGCTGTCGACCAGCTCGTCGCTGCGCTCAAGTCCGAGGGGGTGCTGTAGATGAGCAAAGTTTGGATTCTGGTGGCCGATGACATGAGCGCCGCCCACGTGGCCGACGTCGCATCCAAGAGCGGCGCGCCCTACGAGGCCCTGGTCTTCGGCGACGCAAGCCGTGCAGACGCCGTTGCCGCGCTCGGCCCCGCATCGGTGACCCTGTACGATACCAGCGCCACTCTCGCCGAGGCGCTCGCCCCCGCGATTGCGGATAGGGCTGCCCAGGAGCAGCCCGCAGCGGTGCTCTGTTCGGACGACGCCACCGCCCGCGCCATCGCCGGCGCCATCGCCGTGAAGCTCTCCGCAGCGGTCGCCGCCGCGGTTACCAGCGTCAGCGTCTCAGAGGGCAAAACGGTCGTCGAGCGCCTTGTCGCCGATGCGGCTGCCGTGCAGGTCCTTGAGACATCCGGCCCCGCCGTCTGCATCGTTGCCGACGGCGGGGACGAGGCCGATGCAGGCGCGGCCGCTGAGGTTGCCACGGGGAGCGCTAGCGCGCTCGATTCTCTCACCGTGCTTGCCACTAACTGTGACGGGTGTGCCTCCAACGGCCTGCTGACCGCAGAGAAAGTCGTCGGCGTGGGACTGGGAATCGGAGCCAAGGAGAACCTCGCCCTGGTTGAGGAGCTCGCCGCAGCTCTCGGCGCAGAGGTCGCCTGCACGCTGCCCCTGTGCGACAACTACCACTGGTTCGAGCACGACCGCGTGGTCGGAACCTCCACCCAGAAAATCTCTCCTCGCCTGTACCTGACCCTCGGCTCCTCCGGGGCGCCCCAGCACATGACCGGCGTTCGCGGAGCCAAGGTCATCGTCGCCGTCAACAACGATTCGGAGGCTTCCATCTTCCGCGAGTGTGCGTATGGCATCGTGGGCGACGTGAAGGAGATAATCCCCGTCCTGACCGCAGCGATCAAAGGCGCCTAGCAGCGCACGATCAGGGCTTATCCAGCACTCGATCGATTCACTTAGACGATACCGCTGCGCCGGATTCGCCGACGCAGCGGTGAAAATCAGACTCCCAAGAAGGAGGAAACCATGGCAAAATTCGATGTTGAGTATGATCTTGTTGTCGTTGGAGGAGGCGCCTCTGGAAAGTCTGCAGCGCTGATCGCCGCCCGTGAGGGCAAGCGCGTCGTGGTGCTCGAGAAGATGCCCGAGACCGGAGGCCTCTCCATGTACGCCGAAGGCACCGCTGCCTTCGAGTCCTCTATTCAGAACGAGCTCGGCACCCCGCGTCTTTCCAAGTACCACTTCCCGACCAAGCAGGAGGGCATCGAGAAGTTCATGGGCTACAGCCATCAGCGCGCGAACTACGACGTCGTCCGCGCTTTCGTTGAGAACTCCGCAGAGACCATCGACATCTACCGCGACCTCGGCGTCGTCTACAAGGCCTGCGACATCGCCGCAGAGGACGACCCCAACGAGGTCTGGACCTTCCATCTGCCCGAGGGCCTCGGCGCCCATTGCCAGGAAGTCCTGCTCGACGCCATCCAGAAGCTCGACGTCGACATCTTCACCTCCACCCCCGCCAAGGAGCTCATCATCGAGGAAGGCGCTGTCGTCGGTGTCGTCGCAGAGCCTGAGGGCGAGCCCCTGCGCGTCGGCGGCAAGGCCGTTATCCTGGCAACCGGCGGCATGGGCTCCAGCCCGGAGCGCATCTTCAAGTACAGCTGGTTCGCCCCCGCTGCCTACAACATGAACACCCTCACCCCGCTGCAGAACGTCGGCGACGGCCTCGACCTCGCCCTCTCCGCGGGCGCAGACCCCACCTCCATCACCACCTGCCCGATTCTCGCAGCAGGCGGCCGTGACATGACCATGGACTCCCAGGTCGGCGGCGCGGGCGTCAACCCCGGCGTGTGGATCAACAAGACCGGCAGGCGCTTCGCGGCCGAGTCCGTTGCCGAGAACATCGGCGACATCGGAACCTACTACGGCAAGCAGCCCGGCGGCGTGGTCTGGTCCATCCTCTCCCAGGCGGACATCGACCGTCTGGTGGCCGAGGGTTCCGAGATCGCGATCGGCGAGTTCGTCGTGTACCACAAGCCGATGGAGCGCCTCCCTATCGAGCTCGAGGCTAATCTCGAGTCCGGCCTGGTGAAGAAGGCTGGCAGCTTCGAGGAGCTCGCAGCACTCATTGACGTGCCTGTAGACACCTTCGTCGCAACTATGGCCGACTACAACGAGGCATGCGAGAAGGGCTACGACGACGCCTTTATGAAGAAGCCCCAGTACCTCCGCCCGATGGTCGAGGGTCCCTTCTATGCCATCCCTCTGGCTGCCGGCACCATGGGTTCTGCTGGCGGCATCCGCATTAACGGCAACATGCAGGTCGTCGACGCCGACTACAACGCCATTCCCGGTCTCTACGCGGTCGGTCTGGACGCCACGGGTCTCTACGGCGACTCCTACAACATGGAGGTTCCCGGCGCAGCAAACGGTTTCGCCCACACCTCCGGACGCATCGCCGCCCGCCACGCGATCTCCACTATGTAGCACCCTGCCTCAATGGCATGGCGCTGCAGTGCAATCCTGACTAGGCTGCGCTGCATCGTCTCCTCACTAGGACATGAGCCCGCATTTTGCGAGCCAAAGATGGGCTGCAAAGGAAGACGGCCCAAGACAAGGAAAGGAACCAACCATGGCACAGGAAGTCAAAGTCCCCAAGATGCCCGGCGCACCCGTGTTCGGTAAGTGGATCTCCCCCGAGGAGTCCGTCGGCCAGCGCCTGAAGGGCAAGAAGATCCTGCTCACCGGCACCACCAAGGGCGTCGGCAGGGTCACCCAGGAGCTGCTGTGCGCACACGGCGCCTTCGTCTGCGGCTCCGGCCGCACCCCCGGCGTGGCAGCCTCCGTCGCCGACGAGCTGAAGGCCAAGGGCTACCAGGCCGCCGGCATGGACGTCGACCTGTCTGACTACGACGCCGTGAAGAAGTGGGTTGAGGAGTGCGCCGAGCTCATGGGCGGCATCGACGTCGTCATCAACAACGCGTCCCACCCCGGTATGGCCCCCTTCGGCGAGATGACCCCGGAGATCTGGAACTACGGCATCAAGAACGAGCTCGACCTCGTCTACAACGTCTGCAACTGCGCATGGCCCTACCTGCAGAAGGCAGACGGCGCCTCCATCATCATCACCTCCTCCACCGTCGGCCTCCAGGGCAGCAACTCCCCTCAGGCCTGCCACGCTGCCTGCAAGGGCGCCTGCCTGTCCCTGGCCCGCCAGCTCGCCGCTGAGGGCGGCCCCTTCGGCATCCGCTGCAACTCCGTCACCCCGGGCCTGGTCTGGACCGAGGCCATGTCCAACATCCCCAAGGAGATGGCAAGCGGCCTGGTTGCAGCCCAGACCACCCAGCAGGCTATCGACCCGATGGACATCGCCTACGCCTACCTGTTCCTGGCATCCGACGAGTCCCGCCAGATCACCGCTGCCAACATCCCCGTCGACGGCGGCTGCGCCGGCGCTGTGACCGGCGGCATGCAGGGCGAGATCGAGGTCTAGCCCCCTCGCCTCTCGCTCAGATCGAGTCTTCGTTGAGTAGTGCCGTTGCCTTGTCAGCGGCACTATCTCCATCGGCTTCTACAAGGAGGGTCACATATGTTCAAGGGTCCACAGGGCTTTGCTCTGTTTGTCAACGTTGCGATGAACATCGTTCTCGGCATCGTCCTCACTGTGTTCGTCGACATCTCCATCGAGATGAGGCTCGGCGTCCACTTCATGACCGTCGAGGCCGTTGTCGGCACGTTCATCTCCAGCTTCTGCGTCGGTTTTACCGCCGGCACGCTCGTGCCGGCAATGACCTGGGGTATGAAGCTTGCCGGCCTGTTCAAGTTCAGGCCGGGTGGCCTGGGTTCTTACCTGTGCTGCGCTGTGGTGCTGGGCCTCTGCATGGGCATCTGCATCACGTTCTGCAACTTCCTGATCGCCGGTCTCGGCACTAAGGGACTTGCCGGTGCAATGGCTGACATCATGTTCAACCTGCCCGTTGTCCTTATCCTGGCTGTCATCGCAGTGCCCATTTTCCTGCGCCCCGTTCAGCTCCTCGCCGCCAAGGTGTCGGGTTTCGACCCTGCGAAGGCTGAAAAGGCACAGCAGCACTAACAACCTATCAAGGTGCCTCAATACCCCTGCTTGTCTCAGGGGAAGGCAGACCCATCTTGAATTGGAGCGATCATGAAGAACAAGTTCTATCCGAAGACCTTCGAGCGCGGCTACATCGGTAACCTAGAGGTCGAGAACCGAGCGATCCGCATGCCGATGGGCACCGAGCTGGGCAACCCGGACGGCTCTCCCAGCTGGGCCTCCCTCAAGGCGTACGCTGAGGCTGCCGACGGTGGAACCGGCATCGTGTTCATGGACAACGCTGGCGTGACCCAGTTCCACCATGTCGGACTGTCCCTGGCCAGCGACAACTACATCGGCCCCATGTCCGTCCTCGCAAAGACCATCAAGCAGCACGGGGCCATCCCCGGCCTGCAGATCGTCCACCCGGGCCGCGACGCGGCGTTCGTGCGCGGTGACGACCTGATCTCCTCTTCCCGCATCCAGTGGGAGCCCTGGTACGAGAACGGCGGCGCTGTTCCCCGCGAGCTCACCATCGAGGAGATCCACGACTTCGTCGGTTACTTCGGCGACTGCGCACTCCGCGCGCAGACCGCGGGCTTCGAAATCGTCGACGTCCACGCGGCATGCGGCGTCCTGCTGAGCAACTTCCTCTCGCCGCGCAACAACACCCGCAACGACATGTACGGCGGAAGCCTGCACAACCGCGCCCGCTTCCTGCTCGAGGTCATCCGCGACATCAAGAAGAAGTGCCCCAACCTCCCGCTGGCTATCCGACTCTCCGGCATCGACTTCGAACCGGGCGGCATCACCATCGAGGAGACCTGCGAGGTCGCCAAGATGTGCGAGGCAGCCGGTGCGGACGCCATCAACATCACCTGGGGTTCCCATGCAGAGGTCATAAACGCGGCCGGCCTGCTCTCCAAGCACGGCGCCAACCACGTCGAGGCAGCGAAGATGATCAAGGACGCTGTTAGCATCCCCACCATGCTGTGCGGCGGCATCTACTCCCCCGAGATCGGCGAGAAGCTGCTCGAGGACGGCGTCTGCGACTTCATCGGCATCGGCAAGCCCGCGCTCGCCGACCCCATGTGGGCCAAGAAGGCAGCTGAGGGGCGTCCTGAGGACATCAGGCCCTGCATCGGTTGCGGCGTCGGCTGCCATGACCGCGGCATGCTCTCCGGCGGCGTCGTCCAGTGCGCCGTCAACGCGGCCCTGTACAAGTTCGACGAACCCGTCTACCCGCAGGCTGAGGTTCCCAAGAAGGTCATCATCATCGGCGCAGGCCCCGCTGGCTGCGAGGCTGCCATCACCGCGAAGAAGTGCGGCCATGACGTCACCATCTACGAGAAGCGCAAGATCGGTGGCGTTCTGAAGGAGGCTACCGTCTCCGACAGCAAGGAGGACCTCGGCCGCCTCATCACCTACTACGAGACCCAGCTCAAGAAGGAGGGCATCGAGGTCATCTACGAGGAGGCCACTGCAGACACCGTTGTAGCCGGCGGCTTCGACGTCGCCATCGTCGCCTGCGGCGCCACCGTGCGCAACCTCAACATCGACGGCCAGGACGACCCCTCCGTCGTGTACGCGATGGACTTCCTGGACAACGACTGCAAGAGCGATGCCGACAGGGTCGTCGTTGTCGGCGGTGGCATCGTGGGCGCCGAGACCGCGCTGATCCTCGCGGAGGAGCGGGGCAAGGATGTCACCATCACCACCCGCTCCCCGGAGTTCTTCGTCCCCGGCGTCATGGGCATCGCCTACATGGTTCGCCTGGGTATGGCGGGAGTCACGATCAAGCCCTCCACCCAGCTCGTCGCCGTCAAGGACGGCAAGCCCATGTTCGCCGGCCCCCGCGGCCTGGAGACCCTGGACGTCGACCAGACAATCATCTCCTCTGGCTTCGTCCCGACCTTCAACCAGTTCCGCGCCCAGATCGAGGAGAAGTGCGAGGACGTCAGGGTCATCGGCATCGGCGACTGCAAGGCCTCCCGCATGGTCATGGACGCTGTCCACGAAGGCTACATCGCTGGCTGCAACCTGTAGCCAACACGGCGCTGAAGCCAAGGACCCACACCCTTGATTTGAGGCGCTTCTGACCAAACGGGCCGGAGGAGCGGGCAAGCAGCTGCGCCGCGCCTCCGGCCCGTCGACTGAGGGCAACATGCGAAGCCGGTACGCATGCAGGATATGGACCTCATGGATTGTTGTTCCGGCAAAGCGCGTGTCTTACTGATTGGAGGAACGATGGAGGAACGCGACTTCGACATCATTGTCGTCGGATGCGGCTGCGCGGGCGCCATCGCTGCTTATGTTGCGGCAAAGAGGGGCAAGAGCGTCCTCGTTGTCGAGCGCGGCGAGTACGCCGGCGCCAAGAACATGACCGGCGGTCGCATCTACGCGCACTCGCTCAGGCGTGTCATCGACGAGTACGCAGGCGGCGAGATCGCCTGGGAGGACATCCCGTTCGAGCGCAGGATCACCCATGAGCGCATCGCTATCATGGACCCCGAGAGCAACCTGACCCTTGACTTCACCAGCCGCGAGCTCGGCATGGAGGGCCAGGACAGCTACTCTGTCCTGCGAGGCGACTTCGACCAGTGGCTCATGGGCATCTGCGAGGACGCCGGATGCGACATCATCCCCGGAATCGCCGTCGAGGAGCTGCTCAAGGACGAGGCCGGCAACGTGATTGGCATCCGCGCCGGCGAGGACGACATCACCGCCTATGTCACCATCATCGCCGAGGGGTGCAACAGCCTGCTCACCGAGCGCGGCCTGGGCGCCAGGCGCCCCAAGCCCAACGAGATGGCAGTCGGCATCAAGGAGGTCTTCCAGCTCCCGGCAGAGACCATCGAGTCCCGCTTCCTGTGCAAGGAAGGTGAGGGCGCGGCCATGCTCTTCGTGGGCGACTGCACCCACGGAAACGTGGGAGGCGGCTTCCTCTACACCAACAAGGAGTCGATCAGCCTGGGCCTCGTGGCCACCATCGAGAACCTCAGCAAGTCTGACACCACCATCTACCAGGCCCTTGAGGACTTCAAGAACCACCCTGCCGTCGCCCCCATCATCCGCGGCGCCAAGGTCGTCGAGCACTCCGGCCACATGGTGCCCGAGGGCGGCTACAACATGATCCCCAAGCTAGTGCACCCGGGTGCCCTTGTGGCAGGCGACGCGGCCATGCTTTGCATGAACCTGGGCTACGTCGTCCGCGGCATGGATCTGGCGGTGGCGTCCGGCCAGATCGCGGCAGAGGCGGCATGCGACGCCATCGACAGGCAGGACGTCTCGGCGGCGGGCCTTTCCTCCTACGAGTCAAAATTGAGGGATTCCTTCGTCATCAAGGACCTGGAGACCTTCAAGGACTGGCCCCACACCATGGAGAGCTGGGATCGCCTCTTCACCGAGTACCCCAAGATGGTCAGCGAGATCTTCAACTCCATGTTCGTCGTGGATGGCACCCCGTCCCAGCCCCTGCGCAAGCGCCTCATGCCCATCGTCAAGAAGCGAGGCCTCTTCAAGCTGCTCAAGGAAGTGAAGGGAGCGCTGATGTCACTATGAGCCTGAACATCACTGTCAACGTGAGCGAGTACATCGCCGCCAACAAGTACAACGTGGACGAGGAGAACGTCCATATCGGCTTTTGCAACGACGACATCGACCAGCTCGACGACGCCGAGTTCGGCAAGCTGGTCCGCGTGTGCCCCGCCGCCCTCTACAAGGTTGGCCCCGACGGCCGCAAGTCCTTCGACTACGCCGGCTGCCTCGAGTGCGGCACCTGCCGCATCGCATGCGAGGGGAGCATCCTGTCCAAGTGGGAGAACCCCAAGCCCATGATGGGTGTCGTCTACAGGTTCGGCTAGAGAGGAAGGTGCCCGACACCATGTCAATGATTCTGATTGACGAGCGCTCGAAGGCCGATGCCAAGATCGTCGAGCTCTCCGAGGCCTACGCGCGCCGCGTCGAGGCCATGCCTCCCGGCACGTGCCCCATTGCGGTGCAGGCGGGCCTGCTCGAGACCAGCGCTGCCCAGACCTGCGGCAAGTGCACGCCCTGCCGCGAGGGCATCCCGCGCATCAAGGCCCTGCTCGACAAGGTACTCCGCTACGAGGCCGACCGCTCCGACGTGGCAGAGATCGCCAAGAGGGCGCGCCTGCTCAGGGACACGGCGGACTGCGCCGTCGGATACGATGCCGGAGCACAGGTGCTCAAGGGCCTCGAGTCCTTCGCGGACGAGTACGAGTGCCACATCTCCAAGGCGACCTGCGACGCCGGCACCCGTCAGACCGTGCCCTGCGTCACCGAGTGCCCCGCCCACGTCAACGTCCCCGCCTACATCTCCCTGGTGCAGGAGGGCGACTGCGCAGGCGCTGTCAAGATGATCCGCAAGGACAATCCCTTCCCCACCGCATGCGCCCTGGTTTGCGAGCATCCCTGCGAGGCACACTGCCGCCGCACCATGATCGACGCGCCGCTCAACATCCGCGGCATCAAGAAGTTCGCCGTCGACACCGTCGGCGCCGACAAGGTCTCCACCCCCGCGTGCGCCGAGCCCACGGGCAAGCGCGTGGCCGTCATCGGCGGCGGGCCCAGCGGCATGACCTGCGCCTACTACCTCGCGCTCATGGGACACGAGGTCCAGGTCTACGAGTCCCGCAAGAAGCTCGGCGGCATGATGCGCTACGGCATCCCCGCCTACCGCTTCCCCCGCGAGCGCCTGGACGAGGACATCCGCGCCATTCTCGGCGCCGGCAGCATCCAGGTGGACTACGAGCATGCGATCGACGCTGAGGAGATGTGCAAGATCGCCGGCTGGTACGACGCCGTCTACGTTGCCATCGGCGCCCAGGGGGGCAAGACCCTGGACATCGAGGGCGCAGACGCGACGGGCGTCATGTCCGCGGTCGACCTGCTGGGCAAGATCGGCGACGACGAGTACCCGGACTTCTCCGGCAAGAAGGTCGTGGTCGTGGGCGGCGGCAATGTCGCCATGGACTGCGCCCGCACCTCCGTGCGAGCAGGAGCGGAGAGCGTCACCGTGGCGTACCGCCGCAGGCTCGAGGACATGACGGCGCTCCCCGAGGAGGTCGAGGCCGCCATCGCCGAGGGCGTCGAGATGCTCACCCTGCAGGCTCCCGTGCGCATCGAGACCGACGCGGGCGGCAACGCGAGGGCCCTCGTGGTCCAGCCCCAGCGCATCGGCGCGGTCAAGCGCGGCCGCCCCGCCCCCGTCGCAGCGGCAAAGCCCGAGGAGACCATCGAGGCCGACATCGTCTTGATCGCAGTCGGCCAGGCCATCGAGAGCGCCCCCTTCGAGGAGTTCGGCATGCCGGCGGACAGGACCTACTTCGAGGCAGACGGCTACCTGCGCTCGAAGGGCCACGAGAACGTCTTCGTCGGCGGCGACTGCCAGACCGGCCCCAAGACGGTCATCATGGCGATCGCAGCCGGCAAGACAGCCGCTCGCAACATCGACACATACCTCGGCTTCGAGCACGAGCTCGACTGCGGTGCAGAGGTTCCGCCGGCAAGGCCCAACGATCGCACCGCCTACGGCCGCGTGAACATCGCCGAGCGCCCGGCTCGCGATCGCAAGGGAGACTTCGACTACGTAGAACTGCCCATGAGCGCCGAGGAGGCCGCTCAGGAATGCGGCCGCTGCCTACGCTGCGACCACTACGGCGTGGGCGCGCTTAACGGAAAGGGGTTGGGGCAATGGTAAAGCTCAGCATTGACGGACGAGAGACCTCCGCCAGCGAGGGCTCCACCATCCTCGACGCCGCGGCGGGGCTTGGGATCAAGATCCCCACCCTGTGCGCGCTGAAGGACCTCAACATCATCGGATCGTGCCGCGTCTGCCTGGTCCAGGTGGAGGGGGAGGAGGCCCCCTGCGCAGCCTGCAACACCCCCGTTCGCGAGGGCATGGAGGTGAGGACGGACACCCCGCAGGTGGTCGCCATGCGCCGCGCAAACGTGGAGGCGCTGCTCGACTCCCATCGCTCCGAGTGCACCTCCTGCGCCAGGGTCGACACCTGCGCCCTGCGCAAGCTGGCCGCGGACTTCGCAGTGGGGGAAAGCACCTGTGACATGCCCGCCAAAGGTGCCTGGAACGAGGACTTCCCGCTGATCAGGGATTCCTCCAAGTGCATCAAGTGCATGCGATGCGTCGCATTCTGCAAGAAGGTCCAGCATTGCGCCGTCTGGGAGCCGTCCGGTTCCGGCACAGGCGCGAGCGTCGCGGTGAAAGACGGGCTCGATATCTCCGAGGCGGGCTGCGCCCTGTGCGGCCAGTGCATCACTCACTGCCCCACGGGTGCCCTCACCGCTCGCAGCGACATCGACAAGGTGCTGGACGCTCTCCTCGACCCCGAGGTCATGACCGTCGTCCAGGTTGCCCCCGCCGTTCGCGCCGCCTGGGGCGAGGGCGTCAAGCTCAGCCGCGAGCAGGCGACCCCCGGGCGCATGGCGAGCGCGCTCAGGGCGCTGGGCTTCGACCGGGTCTTCGACACGGACTTCGCCGCCGACCTCACCATCATGGAAGAGGGCAGCGAGTTCCTCGAGTTCGTCAAGAGCGACAAGCCCCGGCCCATGTTCACTTCCTGCTGTCCTGGTTGGGTGCGCTTCGCCAAGCTGCATCACCCGGAGATCGTCCCACAGCTCTCCAGCGCGAAGTCGCCCCACCAGATGATGGGCGCGCTTGTCAAGAACACCCTCAGGGAGGCAGCCGAGGCAGGTGGGAAGAAGAGGATCTTCTGCGTCTCTGTCATGCCCTGTGTTGCAAAGAAGTACGAGTGCGATGTCCCCGAGCTCTCCACAGAGGGCGGCCGGGATGTCGACGCCGTCCTCACCGTGCGCGAGTTCGACCGTATGCTGCGCATGTTCTCCGTCGACTGCGCCGCCCTGGAGGAGACCGACTTCGACAGCCCGCTGGGCCTGTCCACCGGCGCGGCAACGATCTTCGGCCGCACCGGCGGCGTCATGGAGGCGGCTCTGCGCACTGCCGTCAGCATCCTCGAGGGCGCCCCGGCGAGTTTCGAGGCCTGCGACTGCACGGCCGCAACGCCGGAACATCCGTGGATGGAGAAGGAGCTCAGCGCCGCCGGCCTGACCGTGAGGATCGCCGTGGCAAGCGGCCTGGGAAACACCGAGAAGTTGCTTAACGCCCTAGAGAGCGGCGAGGTCGCATACGACTTCGTCGAGATCATGGCATGCCCCGGCGGCTGCGTTGGCGGCGGCGGCCAGCCCATCCGCTTCAACAGGGAGCTCGCCAAGGAGCGCACCGCCGTGCTGGACAAGCTCGACGCCGAGGACAGCCTGAGGATGTCGCATGACAACCCGGACATCCAGAAGCTCTACAAGACCTGCCTGGAGAAGCCCCTCTCGCATGTTGCGCACGAGTGGCTCCACACCAACCAGGAGGAGTGGACCATCTAGGCTCCCGGCTGCCGCCGTGCTGACGGCACCTTGACACATCGCGCGGTGCGCTGCCATTCCGGGCGCAGCGTGCCGCCGTCCAACAAGACTGCCCCGGCAGCGCAGTCGGGGGCGGTCATCCAACCCTGCCGTCCCCGCTGCGAATGCACAAAGCCCTCGGAAAGGTCTCGGAAATGCGCGTCCTCGTCGTCTACTGTCAAAAGAACAAGCGGGCAAGCCAGGCAGCGGTGAGCCTGTGCACGTACCTCCGCAAGCGCCGCCACAGCTTCGAGGCCATGACCTTGGAAGAGATGCCGGACTGCGCGCAGGTGCACGCGGAGAGCCCCGGCATCCTGCAGGACACGCGCCTGCGCGAGGCGTTCTCCTTCATGGTTGTCCTCGGGGGAGACGGCTCGATCCTGCGCGCCTCCCGCCTGGCGGTCCTGCTCGGCATCCCCATCCTCGGCATGAACTACGGCCACCTGGGCTTTCTCTCCAACCGGGGGGATGCGAGCGACACCTCCCTCATAGATTCCGCCCTGGCCGGGGAATGCCAGGTCGAGAAGCTCCCTTGCCTGGAAGTCGAGCTGCAGCATGGCGCCGAGGGAACATACCCGCAGAGGCTCTTCGCCCTCAACGACGTCGCGGTGAACCGGGCGCCCTCCGCGAACATCCTCGAGTGCGCCGTGGGCATCTCCGGCTGCCATCTCGCCACCCTGCGCGGAGACGGGGTCGTGGTTGCGAGCTCGACGGGGTCGACGGCCTATGCGCTCTCTGCCGGAGGCCCCGTGGTCGCCCCCTCGAACAGGGGCCTTCTCGTGGTCCCCATCGCAGTTCACGCCCTCGCCTCGCGCCCTATTGTCACGGGGCAGGACGATTGGGTGGACATCGACCTGCGCCCCTGCAGGGAGGGCTTGGAAGACGACCCGTCCATACAGCTCGACGGAGAGCTGCAGACCCCCTGCCAGCCGGTCGATAGAGTGCGCGTGCGCAACAGCGCGCTGACGGCAGAGCTCCTCCGACAGCGGGGAGAGGGCTTCTATAAGCGGTTCTCAAACGTTTTCCTCATGCAATAGCGGCGCCTGAAGCAGAGAGAAGGAAAGGCAATGTACGACGCAGCATCACCCCATGCAGACGAATTCATCAACCACCAGGAGATACTCGACACGCTCGAGTACGCCGAGCGCGCCTCCCAGGACCTGGCGCTCGTCGACGCGATCTTGGAGAAGGCATCCAAGATGAAGGGCCTGACGCACCGCGAGGCCAGCGTCCTGCTCGCCTGCCACGACGAGGAGCGCACGCAGAGGGTCTTCCAGATCGCGCGCGACATCAAGCAGGCCTACTACGGCAACCGCATCGTACTCTTCGCCCCGCTGTACCTCTCAAACTACTGCGTCAACGGCTGCGTGTACTGCCCCTACCACGCCCAGAATAGGCACATCCCGCGCAAGAAGCTCACGCAGGAGGAGATCGCCGCCGAGGTGCGCGCCCTTCAGGACATGGGGCACAAGCGCTTGGCCATCGAGCTGGGCGAGCACCCCGTGGAAAACCCCATCGAGTACGTGCTCGAGAGCCTTGAGACCATCTACTCCGTCAAGCACGAGAATGGCTCGATCCGCCGCGCCAACGTCAACATCGCCGCCACCACGGTCGAGAACTACCGCAGGCTGAAAAAGGCCGAGATCGGCACCTACATCCTGTTCCAGGAGACCTACAACCGCGAGAGCTACGAGCGACTGCACCCCAGCGGCCCCAAGCACGACTACGCCTGGCACACGGAGGCGCACGACCGCGCCATGCAAGGCGGCATCGACGACGTCGGCCTGGGCGTTCTCTTCGGCCTCGAGGGCTACGACTATGAGTTCGCGGGGCTGCTCATGCACGCCGAGCACCTGGAGGCCGCCTTCGGGGTGGGTCCCCACACCATCAGCGTCCCGCGCATCCGCAGGGCAGACGACATCGACCCAGGCGCCTTCGACAACGGCGTGCCGGACGACGCCTTCATGAAAATCGTCGCCTGCATCCGCATCGCCGTGCCCTACACCGGCATGATTGTCTCCACGCGCGAGAGCAGGGCGTGCCGGGAGCGCCTGCTCGAGCTGGGCGTCTCGCAGATCAGCGGAGGCTCGCGCACGAGCGTGGGCGGCTACCTGGAGCCGGAGCCCGAGGACTTGAGCACGAGCCAGTTCGAGGTGAACGACAACCGCTCGCTCGACGAGGTGATGGGCTGGCTCATCGAGCTGGGCTACATCCCCAGCTTCTGCACCGCCTGCTACCGCGCGGGGCGCCAGGGAGAGCGCTTCATGGAGGTGTGCAAGGCAGAGCAGATTTCCGCCTTCTGCCACCCCAACGCCCTCATGACCCTCGAGGAGTACCTCATCGACTACGCGTCGCCTGCGGTGCGCGAGGCCGGCGAGGCGCTCGTGGAGCGCGAGCTCGAGAGCCCCACCATCAGGCAGTCGAGGATGCGCGGGCAGATCCTGCGCAACCTCGACGCCATCAGGGGCGGCGCGAGGGATCTGAGGTTCTAGGCGGGTGCTCATGTCAGACGCGCTGAGGAGGCAGCAGCAGCTCATCGACAAGCTGGAGGAGCAGCGGAGGCTCGAAGAAGGGGAGTGGGTGGAGCTCATCGGGGGCAGGACCCCGGAGAGCGCCGCCTGCATCCGCGAGCGGGCCCGCGCGGTGCGAGACGAGCACTACGGCCGCAAGGTATACACCCGCGGCCTCATCGAGCTCTCGAGCTACTGCAAGAACAACTGCTATTACTGCGGCATCCGCCGCTCGAACAACAACGCGGTGCGCTACAGGCTGAGCGACGAGCAGGTCATGGCGTGCTGCAGGGAGGGCTACAAGCTTGGTTTCAGGACCTTCGTGCTTCAAGGCGGGGAGGATCTCTTCTTCAGCGACGAGCGCTTAGTGCCGCTGGTCGCCCGGATCCACGGGGCCTTCCCCGACTGCGCCATCACGCTTTCAATGGGGGAGCGCAGCCGCGAGAGCTACCAGGCACTTTTCGACGCCGGGGCGGGGCGCTACCTGCTGCGCCACGAGACCGCCGACCACCTGCACTACAGGAGCCTGCACCCGCAGGAGATGAGTCCCTTCCGAAGGCACAAGTGCCTCTTCACCCTGCGCGAGATCGGCTATCAGGTGGGTAGCGGCTTCATGGTGGGCTCGCCGGGGCAGACCGCAGAGCAGCTTGCGCGCGACATGGATTTCCTGCATTACCTGCAGCCCCACATGATCGGCATCGGGCCGTTCATCCCGCACCGCCACACCATGTACGCAGGTGAACAGGCCGGCAGCCTCGAGCTTACGCTCTTCATGCTCGCGTGCCTGAGGCTCGCGCATCCCAAGGCGCTGATCCCGGCGACAACCGCGCTCGGCACCATCGACCCGAAGGGCAGGGAACAGGGCATCCTGTCCGGCGCCAACGTGGTGATGCCCAACCTCTCGCCGGTCGAGCACAGGAAGGACTACGACCTCTATGACAACAAGATCAGCACCGGCGAGGAGGCAGCCGAGTGCAGGTTCTGCCTGCAGGCGCGGATGGCACGCATCGGATACGAGCTCGTCGTCGGTCGCGGGGACTCCCTGGTGGGCTGAGCACGCCCCGCCCAGGAGCGCCCGCGAAGGGGACTGACACGATTGGAGTGGATACCATGGTGAAGACTGAGAGCCGGGAGGGCAGCCGCTCAGAGGCTACAAGCGTGCGCGAGAGCGGGGACGCCCTGATGCGGGCGCCTCGGGGCTCGAGGCTGGGCATAGGCCTGTTCGGGCGCCGCAACGTGGGCAAGTCCAGCGTGCTGAACGCCATCACGAACCAGCAGGCAAGCATAGTGAGCGACTATGCCGGCACCACCACGGACCCTGTGGACAAGCCCATGGAGCTGCTGCCCCTGGGCCCCGTTCTCTTCGTCGACACTGCCGGCATCGACGACGAGGGAGAGGTCGGCAGGCTGCGCATCGAGCGCACCGAGCAGGTGTACAGCCGCTGCGACATGGGCGTTCTCGTGACGGAGGCCGGAGTCTGGGGGGCGTACGAGGACCGCATCCTCGCCAAGCTGCAGGATGAGGGCATCCCCGTCATCCTGGTCTTCAACAAAACGGACCTGCTGCCCCTGCATGCGGCCGGCGGGGCAGACGGCTTGATGGAGCTGTGCCGCGAGGGCATCCCCGCGGCGGCCAGGGGCCTGCCGGCTGTCTGCATGGCGGCATCTGAGCGCAAGGGCGTCGCCGAGCTCAGGCAGGCGCTGCTCGACAACGCGCCCGACAGTTTCGTGAACGCCCCCGCGATCCTCTCCGACATCGTGCCGGCTGGCTCCGTGGTTGTCCTCGTGATCCCCATCGACAAGGAGGCGCCGCGCGGAAGGCTCATCCTGCCGCAGGTGCAGACCATACGCGACCTGCTCGACGGCGGCTGCATCCCGCTTTGCGTCCGGGACACCGAGCTGCCGGCAGCCCTAGCGGCTCTCGAGGAGCCCCCCGCCTTGGTGGTGACAGATTCCCAAGCCTTCGGCAGCGTTGCGGCCATGGTGCCAGACAGCATCCCGTTGACAGGGTTCTCCGTTGCGTTTGCCCGCAACAAGGGCGACCTGCTCACCCAGGCCATGGGCACGCTCGCCATCGCCGGGCTCACGGAGGAGTCCCGCGTCCTGATCGCCGAGGCCTGCACGCACCACCCCATCGAGGAGGACATAGGAACGGTGAAGATCCCCCGCCTGCTGCGCAAGAGGGTGGGGGAGGGCCTGACCATCGACAACGTGAGGGGGGCGGACTTCCCCGCCAACCTGGGCGACTACGATCTGGTGATCCACTGCGGGGGTTGCATGTTCACGCGTCGCCAGGTTCTCTCCAGGGTTCGGGCCTGCGTGGAGGCAGGCGTCCCCGTGTCCAACTACGGCCTCACGATCGCCTACTGCACGGGAGTGTTCGAGCGCTCTATCCGCGCCTTCCCGTGGGTTGCAGAGCAGGTCATGGAAGGTAGCGCGCGATCGGCCTGAGGCGGAGGGATGGACGCGAGACGCCCTGCCTTGATGCCGCTGTCTACGCTCCTGTGTTGAAAACAGTCCCAGCGTCTACGGACACGATGCCAACTCCAGCCCGGATGTCTACTGCAACTCTGGGAAAGACGAATAAAGCGTCTACGAAACTTGACTCGCACAGACGCGTGGGGCCAGAGAAAGGGAGGCCCGTCAAGACCTTTCGATCCTGGCGGGCCGTGCTGTAGCACTAGATTTGATACAGTCCCTTTGCGCATGGCTCCAAAGACGGCTTCGTGGTTGGAAGGCAAGCCTTAAGTGAGCCGGTTATTCCTGGATGATCTCTATTGCCTTGCGTCCGGCGATGCGCCCAGAAGTGTGGGCAAAGCCGTTGGTGCTGCCAGGTACGTCGATGGTGTACGCCTGGCGCGGCACCTCGTCGGCGTACTTGAGGGCGGTCAGCTCCATCGTGCAGATGTAGTTCGCAATCTGGCTGAGCCTGTAGTCGGCGGAAGACGCGAGCCTGTATGTCACCGCGTCCTTAGCGAGGGCGTAGTCGACAGCCTTGTGAATCGCTCTTGCGACCGACTTCTGGCCGTCGTCGTAGTAGATCTTCACGACGTCGAAGTCTTGGAAGTACGCCAGCTTGTCGAACAGGAAGTCGACGAGGTGCTTCCGCATCGCGGCGGTCATCTCATCAAGGTCGCCGTGTTCCTTCGTCTTGAGCGTGATGCACGTGTAGCGCACCGGCATGTGACGGAAGAACACCCGAAACGACGAGAGGAGCCGCTTCCTGTCGGCGGGCTCCATGTTCTCGTAGCCGTCGTGGCCGTTCAGGAGCGGGGAAGCATGAAACGGGATGTCGGGCAGTCCCTTCTCTGCGAGAGACCGCTCGTATAGGCGGATGCTGTCAGATATGTCCTCGTCCTGCTCGTGGAGCACGAGTGTGAGGAGGTAGTACCTGTCCTTCAGGTTGTCGCTCCCGGACTCGTCTATGAACAGGCTGAGCTCGCGCAATTCGCCCCCCTAATACAAAGAAAGCCGGGGAAAACGCCCCCGGCACTTGGAAGCCCTCCTATCGGAGAACCGGCTAATTTATATCATCGAATGCTGTTTTTGGCAACGGGGATATGAGTCTGCGACGACGTGAAGTTGATGGGGGCGGGGCCCCTATCCGATTGCGGCCATCCTCCCATCGATGTCCTCCGCATGCCTGAATCTCGTCGAGGACGATGAGGGCGCCTCCTTCGGGTACGACCCCCCCCGTTTCGAACTGAGTGGCCGAAACGATGCGCGGGATGTTGTAGCCCAGCTCGAACTGTTCGTGCATCCTGGGGGGTTGTCGTCGAGGTTCACGTATGCGACGTTCTCGAGCTGCACCCTGCCGAATTCTTTGGGAAGTCATGTCTTTCCGACCTGATGCGCGTCGTTGAGAATGGGCGGATTGCGGGTTCACTTCCATGCCAGGGTATCGGGATTCCACTTCTTGTTGCCTGCCTGTCCCTTCAATATGGGGTCAAACAACTTCGAGGCTAAGCTGCACGATTGGTCAAACGGCCGGTACTCTTCTGGCGTTTTTGCTTTCAGAGTGAAAGACTGGTACCCAACTTTCCATTCATTAGGGGCTTTGAATTTTTGTGGTATTTCCATCGAGCGGCGGGCGCACTCGTTTGCGATTGCCGCGCTTAATCCGTCGGACGATGGTGACTGGGTAAGCGCGTACGCGACGACGTCTGTGAGGTCTTTCATCCTGGACGATCTCCATCCTCCGGGATGAGTTTCCATGATCGCGCATAGCTTGTCGGCGAGCTGGTCCTCGACCGAATAGACGAGATAGTCCTGAACGTCGAGCCCCGGCACGTCCAGCCTGTTTGCGGGAGTGAGCCTTTCGGGCGGAAGCGTCACCACGCAGCGAATGATCGAACTCGGCGGGAGCTTTGTGGATGCCGTTTGCCACTTCGATCCTCCTAGCCTTTCGTACAAAGAGCAGTTTTTCTGCAGCCCGTAACGTCCGCCGAGCTCGTCCACCTTGTCGGCGAAGGCGCGTTCTTCAACCTCGCGATAGGTTTTTCTGGCGTCACCGAAAACGTTGGCGATGAGGCTGAGGTCTTCTCCGTCACGGAGCAGGTCGAGGATGGTCAATGTATGTACTGCTGAGATCCAGGACAGCATGGATGTTGCCATTGTGGAGGGTCGTATTGCCTATGTGGGCAACGCTGCTCATTGTGTTGGCGAGGACACAACAGTTATAGATGCAGCAGGTGCGTATATCGCGCCTGGTTTTTTGGGCGGCCATATTCACGTGGAATCCTCCATGGTTGGTGTTGGCGAATACGCCCGTGCTGTTATCCCTCACGGCACGGTGGGCATTTATTGGGATCCTCATGAGATTGCCAACGTGCTTGGGCTTGAGGGTGTGCAGGCGATGTTGGAAGATGCCAAAAACACGCCGCTTAAAGCTATGGTTACCACGCCGTCTTGTGTGCCAGCCGTGCCAGGATTTGAAGATACGGGATCCGTCATTGGACCAGACGAAATTCGCGAAAGCATGACGTGGGATAGCGTCGTTGAACTTGGCGAAATGATGAATTTCGTTGGTGTGGTAAATGGTTCTGACCATGCACACGGAGAACTTGCCGAAACCCTCAAGGCAGACAAAGTTATTACAGGCCATTATTCGGTCCCTGAAGCAGATAGAGGGCTCAATGCGTATGCAGGTTCTGGCGTGCGCTGTTGTCATGAATCAACTCGCGCAGAGGATGCCTTGGACAAGATGCGCTTGGGTATGTACGCGCAGTTGCGTCATGGTTCTGCATGGCTTGATTTGCCCGTGCTTGCTAAAGCCCTCACAGAAAACAAGGTGGATTCTCGCTTTGCAAACTTAGTTTCTGACGACTTGCATCCGTACACCATTGTGGAAGAGGGGCATTTGGATCGCATTTTGCGTGTTGCTGTTGCGTGTGGTATTCCGGCCGTGCGGGCAATACAGATGGTGACCATTAATGCGGCAACGTGTTTTCGCATGGATCGCGGTTTGGTGGATTGCACCACCTTCCAGTTTGTGCCACTTGAAGTGTAGAGAAGGCCGAAGGTTGAGATGAGGCGTTCGAAGCGTGCGCACGTACAATTGAAGAAAAAGTGCGCGACCTTGCACGAAGAGCTGAACGAGATTGAACACCTGGTGAGCGTTTACACTCCTTTTGCCGTAACTTAAAATGTAACTGCATTTTTTCGCCAAGAGAAGAGGAGTTGTTCCATGGCTATCTACAAGGATGGACACGGCAGTTACGGACATTGTTGGATTGAGGGCAATGGAGTTACGTTCTGGGTCTATGTCATGGACGGCAGATCAAAATACGGTCCTTATTCCTCACTGAATGACGCAATGAGCGAGTTCAGCAAATGGTGCCTTGCGTAGAGAACCAGCACGCGCCCGAAATGAGGTAACAACATGGGATTATTTGGATTTGGCAAGAAGAAATCGCCCACATACACTTACAAGATGCTTTTCTCTAGTCCTTTCAACTACGAGAGGGATCATCAAATTAAATCTTTGGCGCTGAAGCGTCTTAGCGATGCGGGTGTTGTCATCAGCAACACGAAGACAACGGTCATGGGTCCTGGCGCTAAATCGGAGTTCACGGGGGAACCAGGAGAAGCGATTATCATTACGAATGATGCGATTGATGGCAGGACTTCGTTTATGACAATTGAAGTAAAAACCAACAAAGCTTCAGCTGAGGCAATCAATGCTGCCTTCGCAGATATCAAAAGCATATTGATCGACGCGGACATTTTCTTTCGGGAATTCTAGTTGCCGCATCGACTATCAGGCAAAATAATCTTGAGTAAAAAGCGGTTCTCCACCTGGCTCTCTTCCATATCCCCTGGCGGAAAAACAAATAAGACAAGCAAAAAACCGCCCTGCTGAATTTGTCGTTCAGCAGGGCGGTTTTGCTTGTCCTTTTGGGATTATTCTCTTGAGAGTACCGGGCGGACACAAATAGTATCAATCCAGTATCAAGAGCAATATGGACGGGCAAAAAAGCCTGTATTCATGCGGGTTTGCGCCGTTTTGAGCGTCATTCCCACTCAATCATCGCAAATTTAAAATACATGCTATATCGTGTCATCTTGTTGCTCCTCTTTCAGGAAGTTCCTTGTAGAGCGAATCATTTTGTAATCGGACGGGGTGATTACAAAATGAGGTTTTTGCTTCCGTTTCATCTGATTTGCGACTATTCCCTGGCGACTACTCCCATATTTACGAAGGGGAGTGGTCACAGGTGGTTTTCAACGGGCGCGCACGCCGTCTCTGATACGGCAATCGGGGGATGCAAACCATGCGCCCTCGGAGGCTTTCTCCCTGACTTTTGTCAAGAGCGGAAGGCGGAAAACATTCTTTTTATGGGAAAAACATTCTTTTTATGGGATAATAAAGCAATAGATTATTCATAAGACGAGGAGACTCTTCATGAAGAAAAGTATTTTAAGTCTACTCTGCATCCTGGCATTTGCTTTGCCTTTCGTCGCAGCCACGCCATGTTTTGCGGATACGGGCGAAACCACGATAGGCCAAATAACCTATCAACACGATACGGAAACTGATGAGGCGATGGTGACGCACGCCGACTCTGGCATTTCTGGTGATGTTGAAATCCCTGGAACAATAGAAGTCGGTGACCAGAAATACAAGGTCACCTCTATCGGGGATCATGCATTTAGCTGGTGCACAGACTTGACCGAGATCACCATTCCCGAGAGCGTCACCTCTATCGGGGATCATGCATTTAGAGGGTGCTCAAGCTTGACCCAGATCACCATTCCCGAGGGCGTCACCTCTATCGGGGATCATGCATTTAGTGAGTGCTCAAGCTTGACCCAGATCACCATCCCCGAGGGCGTCACCTCTATTGGTGATGGCGCGTTTTCTTATTGCTATGGCTTGACCCAGATCGCCATCCCCGAGGGCGTCACCTCTATCGGGGATGTGGCGTTTAGAGGGTGCTCCAGCCTGACGGAGGTCGCCATCCCCGAGAGCGTCACCTCTATTGGTGGTGGCGCGTTTAATGCTTGCTCAAGCTTGACCCAGATCACCATCCCCGAAGGCGTCACCTCTATCGGGGATTATGCATTTAGCGGGTGCTCCAAACTGACGGAGATCGCCATCCCCGAGGGCGTCACCTCTATTGGTGATGGCGCATTTAATAGTTGCTTAGGCTTGACCCAGATCACCATTCCCGAGGGCGTCACCTCTATTGGTGATGACGCGTTTTATGATTGCTTAAGCTTGACCCAGATCGCCATCCCCGAGAGCGTCACCTCCATCGGGAATGGGGCGTTTGACGGGTGCTCCAGCCTGACGGAGGTCGCCATCCCCGAGGGCGTCACTTCTATCGGGTATGGCACATTTGCCTTTTGCTCCAGCTTGAAAGAGATCACCATCCCCGAGGGCGTCACCTCCATCGGGGATTACGCATTTAGCTGGTGCACAGGCTTGACCGAGGTCGCCATCCCCGAGAGCGTCACTTCTATCGGGCAGGGCACATTTGCCGATTGCTCCAGCTTGAAAGAGATCACCATTCCCGAGAGCGTCACCTCTATTGGTGATCGCGCGTTTGCCTATTGCTCCAGCTTGAAAGAGATCACCATTCCCGAGAGCGTCACTTCTATCGGGCAGGGCACATTTGCCGATTGCTCCAGCTTGAAAGAGATCACCATTCCCGAGAGCGTCACTTCTATCGGGCAGGGCACATTTGCCGATTGCTCCAGCTTGAAAGAGATCACCATTCCCGAGAGCGTCACTTCTATCGGGGATTATGCGTTTTATGGATGCGATAACTTAACCAATGTCTATGTAAGGGATGGCTTGAGCTTAGGCACCGGTTCGTTTTTAAATGTGTCACAGGGCGTACATGTATGGTGCTATAAAGTGTTGAAAAACGCTGAGGCATCCGAAGACGGCAAAGTCCATGTTGCAATCGTTTCCGTAGAAGACAAAGACGGCGCTGACATCACTGCTTCTCTCGCCATTTCCGACGGCGCTATGGGCGATGGCTATGTGATTGACGAAGTGAAGCCAAGTAATCTCACTTTGAAACATACGCTCACCAAGACCGAGGCGACCCCTGCCACCTGCACCGAGCCCGGCAATGTTGAGTATTGGACCTGTGATGCCTGCGGCAAGTATTTCAGCGATGAGAACGGTTCGAACGAAATCACCGCTGAAGACACCATGCTCAAAGCCATCGGTCACAGCTACGAAAACGGCAAATGCACCGTCTGCAGTGAGGTCGACCCCGCCTTCAAGGCAATGATCATTGAAGGTGCGAACGGAAAGTGGCAAAAGGGTAGCGAGGATGCACTGTCCTTCACCTCCAACGCCGCCTTCGCTGACTTCTTAAAGGTTCAGATAGGCGGAAAAGACGTGGACTCCTCCAACTACACTGTAAAGGAGGGCAGCACCATCGTCACCTTGAAGCCCTCCTATCTTGAAACCCTGTCTGTAGGCAAGCATACGCTGGCGATCGTCTCCGATACCGGCACTGCCGAGACCGAGTTCACCGTTGTCGCGGCAGAGAAGCAGGTGGTCGATGATGAATCTGCGAACGATAAGGCCGCCAGCGACGGCGACAAGGAATCGCTCGCCAAGACCGGCGACGGCTCCATGCTGCCGATAACAGTGCTTTCTATCCTTGCCGTCGTCTCTATCGCAACAGGGGTGTTCGCTCTGAGAAGGTCTCGCATCTAGGTTTCGCCAAAAGCGCTTTATGAGTCTTATTCCGCCCCGCAGGCAATCCTGCGGGGCGGTTCTTTTAGGGTGCGCTGGCACTGCGGCATGGGATTGGTTTGACGGGAAAGAGGGGTGCGTCTCGTAATGCTCTCAACGGAAATGTATTATTCCAATATGGAATAATACAAAAAGTATGAAATGGACGACGCTGCAATATACCTAAGAGACGAGATGGGGCTTTTCGTGGCCGAGCACGAAACGAGAGCTGCTCCCGCTTGCGAAAGTATTGACGCCTGGCGCTCAGGTCGCGCTGGTCACTCTGGCGGTCAACTTGGAGCTGTGGACGTCCGAGGAGACGGTCCAGGTCTGGGCATACGACCCGCTCGTGGCGGGAGGGAATGCGGTGGATGACGTCTCCCTCGTGCTAACGATTGCGGGCGAAGGAGACGAACGCGTCATCGGTCAGCTGAACGCGTTGTCCGAGGAGGAGCTATGGTATTGGGCATTTTGCTCGGAGAGGTTCGAAAGGCGGTGCGATATGGAATTCTCGCCAACCGATTTGCCCGTGTGCGGTCGGCGTGAGCGGGGCGGGGCGCTCGACTCGAATCAGGAAGGGCTGATGACGGGCCGGTTTGAACTTGGATCCGAATCACCCATCCGTTCGGCCGCATGGCGGATTGCCGACGAGTTCCGGTTGCTGGACGCCGGGGTGTTCTCGCGCTCCTCGGCGCTCGATGCAGGCGAGATGGGCCAGAAGAGCAAGCGATGGTGGGATGGCTCGACGTGGTATGCCGCCGGGGTGGCGGCGCATGTCGCCGAGAACATGAAATGGTGGAGCCTCTCGCTGGAGGAGAAGGGCAGGGCGCGCGAGCTGGAGCGAAGCGCGGGGGACGACGTTGCGGCGCGCGAGAGGTTCCTGGCCGAGTTCCCCTTCGACCCTGCTTTCCTGGAGGGGTCGCCGAAGGGTCTTCCGGCAACGAATGGGCAGATCGAAAGCCTGGGCGACGTGCTTTCGCGCGTGAGGCGCAGAGAGCTTGCGGTGGCGTATCTCGAGGGGATTGGTGCTCTGTCGTGCGTGGGCGATGAGCGCTCGCATGTCCTGAATGTGCTCGCCGAAGAGGCGGCGGACAAGGCCGTCGCGGCCGATGCCGACGAATGGAGGTCGTTCGTGAAGGCGGCACGTGCCGCATTGTGGTAGGGGGTAGGGAGGCGGGCAGGAATTCTCTCGCGGTGATCTGTACCGCGCTGGTCACGCCCGCAGAGACGGACGGCACAGTCTTATGTCCATAAAACAGGGAAGTCCTCCTGCCCAGCTGCTTGCTGAGCAGATTCTTTGTCTTTTTTCCTCAACGGCATTCAGGGTGCACAGCATACAAAAGCCCGAATGAGTGCAGCTTCCGAGCAACACGCATAGCCACCTGCACTCGCAATCGGAACCCGCACCAGCGTCGGGGCCTTCGGGCCCGGCGCGGCATGCGGCGCGAACAACGCGCGACAACGTCGGCGCCGCGGCGTGCCAGCAGCCCTGACCGGACAGCACGGAGTGCCTTCAAGCACCGTAAGCATGGGAGGCTTTCTAACGGGAATCGGGCGCGACAGCTTCGCTAGACGATATAGCGCTCCAGCTTCGCACGGTGGCAAGGCTCGTATTCGACGACTTCCATCAGCTCAGCAGCGGTCATGTATTCAATCGAGAGCGACGTACCTCGTGCCTCAAACAGCGGGGCTATATATTCTTCGGCAAGCTTCGCAAAGCTTTCGAAGCCCTTATGCTCTTCCGTTTCCATCTTCAGATATTTCTCCATGTAGCCTTCCAGGACACTGGGGTTGGTGAACTCCCAGACGCTGTTCAGCAGCGTCACCTTTCCTGGTCGGTAAGTGGCGTCGTTCACGAGCTTTCCGTAGATCGCGAGCAGGTGCTTCGTCATCTGCAGGCTGTCGTACCTTCCACCTGAAAGGCGTTCAGGCTTACGCCCCCTTCCCATGACGCAGATACACGCGAGTTTCTGGAACATCGCTACGAAACTTTCAGCATCTTCGCAAGGAACGAGGTAGTGAGTCGTTTCGAGATAATCGGGGCGAAGGATGTGACGGGGAGTCCCGAGCCATTCGAGCATCTTCATCTCGCAGTAGACGTCTTCGCCTTCGCCTTTCAGATACGCGTCGAGATTCGCCGGATGCGGGTTGTTTCGCAACGTCGGCAGCTGGTACTCATAGGCGAGCTCATAGCTTCCAGCATGCTTTCCTGAAGTGATCCTCACAGGACCGTTTCCAAGCAGGTTGAACGTCATGGCCGAACTAGACCGGATGGAGCACATCTTCCCGTCGAGCTCGTTTCCGCCTCCGCGCTCATACATGGCGCGAACGCTTCCAGACATCGGGACGACCAAGTTGTCTTCCAGGCGCTTGAGGTGGTAAAGCTTCCGCGTCCTGCTTCCGCCGTTTCCGAATTCAAGCGGTCCTTCAACTGCGATCAGTTTTTTCTTAATTGCTTCATGTAACGTGGTTAGGTAGTCCATGGCGGCCTCTTTCGGCGTGTTGAAGGGATACAAGCGGATAGCGGACAGCACCCCATTATGTGCAATTAGGTTGTCTATGCCCGCTATGCATTATATGAGCGGCGGGTTCGTGCATGAACTGTACAGCTCTTTCCAAACACGCCCCTACACGCTCGGGTCGCGCTGCGAGAAGGCTGCGGTCCCCAGGGCAAAGAGTGCAGCGCCTGCGGTTCTCGGGGAGGCTATCGAGATGTCCGAACCCGCCTGACATGGAATCTCTCTTTCCCCCGACTTTCGAGAGAAAGGCTAGCCCGTCGACCAGGATATGGAAGGAGGTTTGAGCTGGTGAAACATTGGCAGACGCACCTATCCCCACAGCCCCATGTCCGACATCGCGTACAGCGGGACGTTCCTCATCCAGTCCTGCTCGCGGTATCCCGACAGGCTGAAGCGCACGGACTTGATCTTCGGGTGGGACTCCTTGAACGATCGAAGACTCTTTGCCCGCAGGTTCTCCTCCGCCTTCACCTCGATGGCGTAGACACTGTTCGACCCCTGAACCAGGAAGTCAATCTCCCCCGAGGAGTTCTCGGCGGACCAGTAATACGGCGTAAGTCCGCAGTCGGAGACGAGCTGCTGGCAGACGTACTGCTCGGTGAGGGAGCCCTTGAACTCCTCGAAGATCTCGCTGCCCCCGACGACCGTCTCCTTGTCGAGCCCCGCCATCGCGCCCAGCAGTCCGACGTCCACTAGAAAGAGCTTGAACGCCGTGTCGTCGGCGTAAGGGGCCAAGGGGATGCCAGGCTTCGAAATCCTGCGGACGAGGGTCGTAATACCCGCCTGGGTGAGCCACGTGATGCCCGCTTGGTAGTTTCGTGCCCGAGCGCCCGACGCGATGTGGCTGAACACGAACTTCTTGTTCTCGCGGCCGAGGTGAGACGGAATCGAGCGCCACGCGGCGAGCGCGTACTCGGTCTCGGTTCTGCTCAGGTGCTTCGAGATGTCGCGCTCGTAGCCGCGCAGAATATCGAGCTGCACCTCGCGCGCGTCCTCCAAGAGGCCTCGCTCAAGGAAGACGCTCACGGCCTCCGGCATCCCCCCGACGTAGTAGTACTGGCGAAGGAGCGGAACGAACTTGCTTGAGAAGCTGTTGATGAGGCTCGCGTCACCCGTGTCGATGAGGTCGCAGAGCAACCGATTCCCCGTCGCGACGAGGAACTCCCGAAAGCTAAGGGGGTAAAGGTCGAGCGTATTCACCTTCCCCACGGGGTACCCGCTACCCTCGTGCACGGTGATTCCCAGAAGCGAACCGGCCGCAGCCACCACGTACCCAGGCGCCTCCTCACAGAAGTACTTGAGGGAGGTGAGCGCCTTCGGGCACGCCTGGATCTCGTCGAGGACGATGAGGGTGCCTCCCTCGGACACGACCCGCCCCGTCTCGAACTGGATGGCGGAGACGATGCGCGGGATGTCGTAGCCCAACTCGAACTGCTCGCGCATCCTGGGATTGTCGTCGAGATTCACGTATGCAACGTTCTCGAACTGCGTTTTTCCGAATTCTTTAAGCAGCCAAGTCTTTCCAGCCTGACGCGCGCCATTGAGAATGAGCGGCTTTCGGCGGGGTCTGTTCTTCCAGACAACAAGTTCATCCATGAGGAATCGTTCCATGCAAGCCCCTCCTCTAAAAATGGCTACGGCCTTATTTTCGCACAAATTGGCGAAAATAAGGCCGTAAGAAAGCCAGTTTTGGAGAAAATCAGGCGGAGTTTTATTCCCACTCAATAGTCGCAGGCGGCTTGCTGGTAATATCGTACGCCACGCGGTTCACGCCGGGCACCTCTGCCACGATGCGGCCGCTTACGCGTGCGAGCACGTCGTAGGGCAGCTTCGCCCAGTCGGCGGTCATGGCGTCGCTCGACTCCACCGCACGCAGGATGATCGGGCGCTGATACGTGCGCTCGTCACCCATCACGCCCACGCTCTTGATATCGGGCAGCACGGCAAAGTACTGCCAGCAGCTGTGCTCGCTGTTGCGCTCGCCAGTCTCCTCAAACAGCCTTTGGTTGTACGCGTCCAGCTCCTCGCGCACGATCGCGTCCGCGTTCTTCAGAATCTCCAGCTTCTCAGGCGTCACGTCGCCGATGATGCGAATGGCCAATCCCGGGCCGGGGAAGGGCTGGCGGTGCACGATGTGGTCGGGCAGCCCAAGCGCGGTGCCCAGCGCGCGCACCTCGTCCTTGAAGAAGTGATCAAGCGGCTCGATCAGGTCAAAGTGCACTCCTTCGGGGAAGGGAATCAGGTTGTGGTGGCTCTTGATGGTGCTCGCTTTGCCGCCCGTCTTGCGTGCGCCGCTCTCGATGATGTCGGGGTAGATGGTGCCCTGCGCCAGATACTGCACGCCGTCCAGCTCCTGCGCCACGGCGAAGAATTCCTTCCAGAACTGCGTGCCGATGATCTTGCGCTTGGCCTCCGGGTCGGTCACGCCGGCCAAAAGCTCGGCATAGCGCTCCTCGGCATGCACGTGCACGAAGTCCACGTCAAACTGCTTGGTGAATACCTCTTCAACCTCTTCGGGCTCGTTCTTGCGCAAGAGGCCGTGGTTCACGAACACGCAGGTCAGCTGCTTGCCGATGGCCTTTGCGCAAAGCGCTGCCACCACGGAGGAATCCACGCCGCCGGAAAGGCCCAGAATCACGCGCGCGTCGCCCACCTGCTCGCGGATCTCGGACACCTTCTGCTCGATGATGTTGTCCATGGTCCACGTGCCCTCAAAGCCGCACACGTCGAACAGGAACGTGCGCAAAAGCTCGTTGCCGTGCTCGGTGTGCTTCACCTCGGGGTGGAACTGCGTGGAGAACAGCTTGCGCTCGGCGCACTCCATGGAGGCCACGGGGCACACGTCGGTGTGCGAGGTGACGGTGAAGCCTTCGGGCACGCGGCTCACGGCGTCGCGGTGGCTCATCCACACGGTCTGCTCGGCCGGCGTGTCGCCGAAAAGCACACTCTCGCCGTCGCGCATGATCTTGGCAGCGCCGTATTCGCCCACCTCGGAATGCGCCACTTCGCCGCCGAGCGTGGCCGCCATGATTTGGTGGCCGTAGCAAAAGCCCAAAATGGGCAGCCCCATGTCAAAAATCGCGGGGTCCACGGAGGGGGCGTCCTCGGCGTAGACGCTCGCGGGGCCGCCGGAAAGAATGAGCGCCGCGGGATGTGCGGCGGAGATTTCGTCGGCGGATGCGTCGCAGGGCATGATCTCGGAATACACGCCCAGATCGCGCACGCGGCGGGCGATGAGCTGCCCGTACTGCGCTCCGAAGTCCAACACGACTACTTTCTGCTCAGCGAAGGTGGATTCGTTCATGCGTTTGTTCCTTTTGTCGGGTGTTTGAAACGTACGAATAAGCATACCGCATATGTTAGAATACCGCGGCGGAAAAGCGCAGGGAGCGAAAACCCTCCCGAATTGCGTTTTTGCTGCGTCATGAGCAAAAAAAGACGCGAGTATGCTGCAGTTTTTTGACGCACGGCGAAGTAGCTGATTGTTGGCCGCTGCTGTGACCTGGTGTTTTGTGCACGCTTTGAGCGGTCTACTTCAAGGCGTCCTTGAAAACTGCAGCATACTCGCGTCTGTTGCATGGCGCGCGTCTCGTCGCCCTGATTCCTGTGCGGCGCGAGGCTACAGATTCGATCCGAGGAATTATTCGAAGGAGTAACTGCATGGATGTATTGATTGAAGCGCTCAAAGCGTGCCTGTTCGGCATCGTCGAGGGCATCACCGAATGGCTGCCCATCTCGTCCACCGGTCACATGATGCTTTTGGACGAGTTCGTGCCGCTCAATGTGTCGGACGAGTTCTACAGCACCTTCCTGGTTGCCATTCAGTTGGGCGCCATCATGGCCGTTATCGTGCTGTTCTTCCACAAGCTCAATCCGTTCTCGCGCCGCAAGACGCCCGAGCAGAAGCGCACCACCTGGGGCATTTGGGCCAAGGTGGTGGTGGGTTCCATCCCGGCCGCCATCGTGGGCCTGGCGCTTGACGATTGGGTCGAAACCAACATCATGACCAACGAGGATGTCTCGGCTATCGTGGTGGCGTCGGCGCTCGTGGTGTACGGCATCATCTTCATCGTGATGGAGGCGCGCAACCGCCGTCTGATCGCCGCCGCGTCCGAGGCGCCCCGCGGCAAGCACGCGCGCGTGCCCGGCCGAGCAGGGGAGGGTGCGCAATCGCAGCAGTCTCGATATGTGTCGGTTGATCCCAACGCCGACACCGAATACGACGCCTCGAGTGTCATCGCCAAGGTGAACACGTTCGACGAGATGTCGTACGGCAAGGCGTTCCTCATCGGCATCTTCCAGAGCCTGGCGGTCATTCCCGGCACCTCGCGCTCGGGTTCCATCATCATCGGCTCCATGCTCTTGGGCACCTCGCGCACCGTGGCCACCGAGTTCGCGTTCTTCCTGGCCATCCCCATCATGTTCGGCTGGAGCCTGCTGAAGTTCTTCCGCCACGGCTTGAACTACACCTCCATGGAATGGATGATTTTCGCCGTGGGCCTCATCGTGGCGTTCATCGTGTCGGTGCTGGCCATCAAATTCCTGGTGGGCTATGTGAAGAAGCACGATTTCACGGCGTTCGGCATCTACCGCATCATCGTGGGCGCCGTGGTGCTGATTTACTTCCTGGTGATCGTCTAAGGCAAGGCGTTCGGCCCGCTACGGGTGGGGCACTTGCGGAGGAAGCCTCGAGGCCGAGGTGCACGGCTGCTTGCCCGTTATGGGCGGGAGACGTCCTGCGCTCCTGTGGAGCAGCGGGGCAGGGCCGCTAAGGTATACGATGCCAATGCGGCAGAGAATGCAATCGATATTGGGCGCGGCGCTTGCTGCGCCCTTTTGTGCCCTCGGGCGCGCGCATGCGTCGGAGGGCGAGAAGGCCGCTGGCGCGCTGCTCTTGTGGCGGCGAGGGCGCCAGATGCGGCGGAAAGTGCGAAGCCGCTGCGGCGGAGTGATAAAGCGAAAGAGGGCTTGCATGAGCACGGTGGATATCGATTCTTTGAACGAGGCGCAGCGCGAGGCGGTGCTGTGCACCGAAGGGCCGCTGCTGGTGCTTGCGGGGGCGGGCTCGGGCAAGACGCGCGTGCTCACCTACCGCATCGCGCATATGCTGAGCGATCTTAACGTGCAGCCCTGGCAGATCCTTGCCATCACGTTCACCAACAAGGCCGCTGCCGAGATGCGCGAGCGTCTGGGCGCGCTCGTGGGCCCTGCTGCACGCGGCATGTGGGTGTCCACCTTCCATAGCATGTGCGTGCGTATTCTGCGCGTGGATTGCGAACGCCTGGGCTTTGACAAGGGCTTCACCATCTACGACGATGACGATTCCAAGCGCCTGGTCAAAGAAATTATGGCCGAGCTGGACATCGACCCCAAGCGTTACCCCATTCAAAATATCCGCAGCCGTATCTCGCAGGCAAAAAACGAGCTCATCGTGCCGGGCGATTTCGCCAAAGACGCGCGCGACCCCGGAGCCAAGGTGGCGGCCCGCGTATACGAGAAGCTGCAGCAGCGCCTGAAGGCCGCCAATGCGTTCGACTTCGACGACCTGCTCGTGTATACGTGGCTTCTGCTGAAGAACCATCCTGACGTGCTGGAGGCGTATCAGGACCGCTTCCGCTACATTCTGGTGGACGAGTATCAGGACACCAACCACGCGCAGTATGAGATCTGCCGCATGCTCGCCGCCAAGAACAAGAACATCATGGTCGTAGGCGACGACGACCAGTCCATCTACAGCTGGCGCGGCGCCGACATCCGCAACATCCTGGAGTTCGAGCAGGATTACCCCAACGCGCACACCGTTAAGCTGGAGGAAAACTACCGCTCCACCGGCAACATCCTGGCGGCCGCCAACGCCGTGGTGGCAAACAACATCCATCGCAAGCAGAAGCGTCTGTACACCCAGGCGGGCGAGGGCGAAAAGATCAACGTGTACATGGCCGCCGACGAGCGCGACGAAGGCCGTTGGATCGCGGCGGAGATCGAGCATCAGCGCGCCGAAGGCATCCCGTACGACCAGATAGCCGTGTTCTATCGCACCAACGCGCAGAGCCGTTCGCTCGAAGACATGCTGCTGCGCGCGGGCGTGCCGTATCGCATCGTCGGCGGCACGCGGTTCTTCGACCGCGCAGAGATTCGCGATGTGATGGCGTACCTCACGCTGCTGGTGAACCCCGCTGACGATATAGCCGCCAAGCGCGTGATCAACACGCCCCGCCGCGGTATCGGCAAAACCACCATCGAGTATATCGAGAGCGCCGCGCGCCAGGCCAGCATGCCGTTCATGATGGCGGCAGAGCTGTGCGTGGCCGACGATCATCTGCAGATGCGCGCCCGCACGGCGCTGGGGGCGTTCGTGAGCCTGATCGAAGAGGCGCGCAGCTATGGCGGCGACCTGCGCAAGGTGATTGAGGCCGTGATCGACAAAAGCGGGCTCATCGCGGCGCTGCAGGCCGAAAACACCGATGAGGCGCGTGGACGCATAGAAAACATCAAGGAATTCTTGTCCGTTGTGGATGAGTATGTGGAGTCGCATCAAGACAACGACGAAGATGCGTTCATTGAGGTTGTTGGCACCGGAGGAGAAGAGCCCGCGGGCGAAACCTTCGGAGATTCCGGCACGGGCCAGGGCCAGCTGTCGATGACAACGCTGGTCGCAAGCGATAGCGAGGGCTCGTTCGGTGCGTCCGGCTCCGAGGGGCTGGCGGCCATTCGCACGCTTTCGCCGTATTCGCTGGCTGACTTCATCGAATGGGTGCGCCTGCGCACCGACCTCGACGCCGCCGAGGCGGAGGACGGCCAGGCGGTTACGCTCATGACCGTGCATTCCTCCAAGGGCTTGGAGTTCGACTGCGTGTTCGTGGCGGGCATGGAGGAAACGCTGTTCCCGCACAGCAACTCCGCGCATGACGAGGCGGGTCTTGAGGAGGAGCGTCGTCTGGCCTACGTCGCCATTACGCGCGCCCGCAAGAAGCTGTATCTGACCTGCGCTCAAACGCGCAAGATTTTCGGCGATACGGTGGCCAACCCCGCGTCGCGATTCGTGGGCGAGATTCCCTCCGAGCTGCGCCGCACCATCGGACTGGGAAGCTCCGGCTTCTCGGGCACGGGTTGGGAGAAGCGCGGCAGCCGTCGCGGCATCTCTGGCAGCGGCACCGAGGCGGGCGGCGGTCGCGTGTTCGGCCAGTCGAGCGCCGGTGGCAGCCGTCCTCGTAATGCGGGTCGTGCGGCGGGTTCGTCGTTCGCCGATTTCATGGGCGGTGCGAGCTCACGCGGCACTTCGGGTTCGGGCGGCGGGTCCGGCGCATCGCGTTCGGGCTCATCGCTTGGCTCGTCCGGCGTGCGCACCAACCCAAACGCCGGCAAGAAGGCGGCGGCCAACATGACGTTCGCCGTGGGCGATACCGTGGACCACAAGACGTTCGGCAAGGGCAAGGTCATCAAGGTGGACGGCGACCTGCTGCACGTTCACTTCGCCAAGACCGGCAAGACCAAGAAGCTGCTCAAGGACTACGCACCCATCGTGAAGATCAACTAAACAGAAAGGCCCGACGTGAGTCGGGTCTTTCTGCGTTGAGATTGGTTGGCTCTGGGTCGTTTCGCCTATAAACGCCTTAACATTTCCAGCGTTTGCTCGATCCATGATTGTGCGCCAACGAGGCGATAGCCTGTGAATCCGGCTTTTTCGAGGATGTTTCGGATGCGCTGTGGCGCAATCTCGAGGTTGACCAGCTCGCCGAAGCGAACTCCTCGTGCGGCAATATCACGTGCGTGGTCCCAATAGGTTCCCGTAGGACCAAATGTCGTGGCGAAGGCGGCAGGCTCTGCTACGGCATCCGCTACCATGCGTTCGGTGTCTTCGTAAAAGAGCGAGCGTCCATTGTCATAGAGCGGATAAAACGACTCGCCATTGCCGGTCACCTTTACGGCGATGTTTGACAGATGCCGGTCGTCCTGTCGCGTGACAAAATCGAATGCAATCATGCGGTAGAAATCGTCGGCGTACTGCGGGCGAACGGCGAGCAAATTGTCTAGCTCGTTCTCGCCACGCTGCCCATCAAACAGGCGGCGCATATGAACCACATATTCGTTTGTGACGTCGTACATGAATTCCGAGAATACCGAATCGTCATCGAAGCGACGCGCGGGGCAGCAGGGGACGCCCATTTCCTGCGCCAATAGAAAGGCGGCGATTTCCGATTCGACATCGGTGGTCAGGGGGCTGATGCGTCGCTTCACAATCCCGTACTTACCGTCGAAGGCTCCGTAGCGTTTCACGTTGAATCCCTCTGGCGTATTCACACTGTCGCCTTGGGCATCAATGCGCTGGAGAAATATTGACTCGAATACATCGGTGAGCGCATCTTCAAAACGGTCGGATTTCGCATGGGCCAACCACAACTCGTCTTTGGCGTTCACGGCATGGGTGGCATCGGCAATCTTGAAGATGTCATATTCGGAAAGCCCGCACCTGAATAGGATGCGTTCGATGTCGCGCCGCGAAGGGCTAGGAATACGCTCGGCAAGGAATTCGGCGAATTGGGCGGGTGTCCATGAAGAGGCGCCGTGCGTATACAGCGAAACGGTAGAGTTGTAGCGAGGCTCGGTGAAGGTGACCGACCAGTCATCGATTACAACGCCAATCACGTCATCGTGCCATTTGAGATATCGAAACGCTTCCGCCATCGCCACACCTCCTTACCAGCTTTTGCGTACAGTATACGCGAAATGCATCGGACCGCCTGGTTGCGGGCGGTCCGACTGAAATCATGTTGTCTTCGATGCTGCGCGAGCCCATTAGCACTTTCCGCAGAAGGCGCAGGCGGCAGGTGTTGCGGCCAGGCCGCCCAGGGCGCTTTCGCGCAGCTCGAAGGGGAGCGCGCAGCCCACGCGGCGCATTGCCTCCACCGTCTGGTCGAAATCCACCAGGTTGTCGATGCCGGCGAGTGCGATCTGCGCAGCCACGATGGCGTTGGCCACACCGGTCGCGTTGCGCTTCTGGCACGGCGCCTCCACCAAGCCCGCGATGGGGTCGCACACCAGGCCCATGAGGCCGGTGAGTGCGTTCGATGCGGCGGCGAAGCACTGGCGCGGCGTGCCGCCCATGAGCTCGCATGCGGCGCTCGCGGCCATGGCGCTCGCGGCGCCCACCTCGGCCTGGCAGCCGCCCTCGGCGCCGGATACCGTTGCGTTGCGGGTGATCAGATAGCCAATTGCGGCGGCGTTCGCCAGCGCGCGCTCCAATCGGTCGTCGTCAAAGCCGTGCACGTCCTGGCATGCGAGCAGCATGGCGGGCAGCACGCCCGACGATCCCGCGGTGGGCGCCGCCACGATGCAGCCCATGGAGGCATTCGTCTCCAGCACCGCCATCGCATACGTGGTCGCACGTGCCAAAAGCGGGTTCGCGAGCCCCGTTTTCTCTATGGCGGCTAGCTTCTGGGCCTCGCCGCCGATGAGCCCGCCCATGGAAGGCTGCGGCGCATCGAGAGGACGCGTAGCCGAAGTGCGCATCACGTCCAGCACGCGATGGAGATAATGCTTGGTGTCGTCCACGGCGATGCCCTGCGCGGCAAGCAGACAGCGCTCGCGTCGGCAGATGGCGTCTGAAATGGGCAGATCTTCGGCCTCGCAGTATGCCAAGAGCTCAGCGCCGTTCGCGAAGTCGAGCGATTCCAGCATCTCCTCGGCCTCGGCCACGCTCATGCCCGCGCCGAAGCCCTGTGCCTCGGCGCATTCGGCGGCAACGGGCGCTCCGGTCTCGCTTGCGCGGTCGCTCTCCACCACGCGTACGTCAAGGATGTCGGCGTGGCGCGCCACCGCGGCGGCAAGCTCGGCAGGAATCTTGTCGTCGGTCTGCATGATGGTGTAGGCGATATCGCCCTTCTTTTTGCGGAACAGGCGCGTGGTGGCGATATTCACGTCGAACACATTCAGGCATGTGGCGATGTGTGCCAGCACGCCGCGGCGGTCGTATTGCTTAACCACGATGCTGTGGTATTCGCCGGTCAGGCTCACGTCGATGCCGTTGAGGCGGCTGATTACGGCCGCGCCTCCGCCGATGCTCTCGCCGCGCATGGATGTGACGCCGCCGGAAGCGTCTACCACCTCGATGTCCACCGTGTTGGGGTGGCCGATGTCGGAGTCGTCGTCGCAGGGGATAAACGCAAAGGAGAGCCCCGCCTCCTCGGCCAGTGCGAACGAGTCGCGAATACGCTCGTCGTCGGGCTCCATACCCAGCATGCCCGCCACCAACGCACGGTCGGTGCCGTGGCCTTGGTAGGTATGGGCGAAGCTGCCGTAGAGCGTGAAGACGGCGCGCACGGGCTCTGCGGAAAGCAGGCGACGGCACATGCGCGCGATGCGCAGGGCGCCGGCGGTGTGGCTGCTCGAGGGGCCGATCATCACCGGGCCGATGATGTCGCGGATGCTCAAAGACTTCATGGGCGAATTCCTTCCGTCCAGTCCATTCGGGTGCATGTTTGGCATGCTCGCCGCTTGCGTCGGCAATCATGCCGATGTGCATGGTACACTTATTCGTCGCAAAAATGAGACACGAGTCAAGGAGGAACATCGATGACTTCGCCGATTCTGGTGTTTGGTCACAAGAATCCCGACAACGACGCAATTTCCGCCGCTGTGGGCTATGCCTATCTGAAAAACGAGCTTGCCCGCAAATGCGGCGAGAACGTGACGTATGAGGCGTGTCGCCTGGGTGGGCTTCCGCCCGAGACCGAGTGGATTCTGGGCGAGAACGGCATCGAGGCGCCCCGTCTGATCGACCACGTGGGCGAGGGCGATAAGGTCATCCTGGTCGACCACAACGAGGCCCTGCAGTCCGCCGACGGCCTGGATGCCGCCGAAATCGTGGAGATTGTGGACCATCATCGCATCGGCGGCCTGGTCACCGCAAATCCCATTCGCTTCAACAACATGCCCATCGGCTCCACTGCGGCCATCGTTGCGCGCGAGTTCGAGATCCAGGGCGTCGAGCTTCCCAAGAACATCGCCGCCGTGCTGCTGGGCGCCATGCTCACCGACACCGTGATCATGAAATCGCCCACCACCACGCCGCTTGACTGCGAAATCATCGAGCGCACCGCCAAGATCGTGGGCGTTGACCCGGTGGAATACGGCATGTCCATCTTCAAGTGCCGCAGCAACCCCGCTGAGATGCCGGTTGAAAAGATCATCGGCGCCGATGCCAAGGAGTTCCCTCTGGCAGATGGCTCCACGGTGTTCATCGTGGCGTTCGAGACGGTGGACCTTCAGGCGGTCATGGATCGCGAGCAGGAGATTCGCGAGGCCATGCGCGCCGTTGTCGCCGACAAGGGCTACAAATTCATGCTGCTCATGGCAACCGACATCCTCGCCGAGGGCAGCAACTTCATCTGCGAGGGCGACTGTGAGCTGGTGAACCGCGTCTTCGACATCGACGTGGAGGGCAAGGCCGTCTGGATGCCCGGCGTCCTCTCCCGCAAGAAGCAGGTGGCAGCACCCATTCTCGCCGCGAAGTAGACGCGGGCGAGCGGAGCGCCGCCCGCTGCGCGAAGCGCAAACCAAAAGCCCACGAAGCACTTGGAGGTGCCTCAAGTTCAACCGTTGTCGTAAACCGCGGGCGAGCAACGCAATGCCCGCCCGGTGGGCAATGAAGCCCCAATCATCCGGTGCCCCATGCGCCCTGGAGCGAGGGATGAGAAAAGGGGGATGCAAAGGGGGAAAGGAGAAGGGATTCTTCCCTTCTCCTTTCCCCCTTTTAAACGACTCCGATGGTTTTTCAACAAAGCAAAGCCTTCGGGTAGCCTCGCGTAGTATCCTTGATAAATCGCAAACTTCTAAGCGCAGGAGGCGCATCATGCATAAGATTGGCTTCATCGGCTGCGGCAACATGGGTCGCGCCATTATCAAGGGCATCGTAACTTCGGGCGTGTGCGAGCCGGGCGATATCATCGCCTCTGCTCATACGCAGGCAACCATCGATGCCGCGCACGAACAGTTCGGCATCGATGTCACGCTGGACAACACGCAGGCCGCCTCGGCAGAGATCGTGGTGCTCGCGGTCAAGCCCTACATGTTCGATGAGGTGGTGCCGCAGATCGCACCCGCGCTGCCCGAGGATGTGATTCTGGTTTCTATCGCGCCCGCTAAGACGCTCGCGTGGCTTTCCGAGACCGCTGGCGTAGCCAAGGTGGTGCGTCTCATGCCCAACACGCCCGCCGCGGTGGGAGAGGGCATGACCTCCGTGGTGCCCAATGACGCCTGCACCCAGGAGGATGTCGATCGCGTGCTTGCCATCGTCAACTCCTTCGGCAAAAGCGAGTTCATTCCCGAGAAGCTGATTGACGCCGGCAGCGCCGTTGCCGGTTGCGCGCCCGCGTTCTTCTATATGTTCATCGAAGCCATGGCCGATGCCGCCGTGCTCGAAGGCATGCCGCGCGCGCAGGCGTACCGCTTTGCCGCCCAGGCGGCGGTGGGCTCGGGCAAGATGGTGCTCGAATCGGGCCAGCATCCCGGCGCGCTCAAGGATGCCGTGTGCTCTCCGGGCGGCACGACCATCGAAGGCGTGCGCACGCTGGAGGAGATGGGCATGCGCGGCGCGGTGATCGATGCGCTGATGGCTACCGTGGACAAGGCGCAGAGCCTCTAGGCCGTTCTGGAGCGTGACGGAATACGTCTATGACCTACGAAAGCGACGAGAGAAAAAGAAAAGCACGGGAGCGCCTCAACCCCGACGACCCGCTGCGCGATCTGACCGACGACCCGCGCGACGCTGCTCGCAGGAGGCTTGAACGCCGTCTTGCCTCGCGCTCCGGCGCTCAAGGCGAGGACGGGCTTTCGCAGGCGCGCCCTGATGGCGCCCCGCATCGGGCGGAACCGCCCGCAGGCAGGCAAAGGGCCGTCTCGCGCGATGCCTCCGACGGCGATCTCCCCGCATCGGTCGACCACGCCGATCTTTTAGGGGAGGGCGCCGATTCGCGCGGTCATCGATCTTCTCGCCGCCCGCGGTCTTCGTCGCATTCCTCTCGTTTGGCCTCGCTGCTGGGCGGTTTCATCAGCCTGCCGCGGCCTTTCATCATCGGGGCCGGCGTCGTGGTGCTGGTGCTTCTTTTCGTGCTCATCGGCGCGGTTGAGCGCTCATGCTCGGGACCCGAAACGGCGACCCCCGTTCAGACGGAGCCCACGCAGGAGGCTTCGGCCGAGCAGGAGCAGGCCGAACCTCAGGTTGAGCAGGCCGATCTTTCCAGGCTCCCGTCGAGCCTTTCGCAGGATATGGCAGATAAGCTGGCAGATATGGCGTCAACCGACGAGCGGGTGGCGCACATCATCAATACCATTGGCGAGGCGCTCGGCGACGAGGGCGAGGCCGAGCAGGTCAAGATGCTCGAGCTGGCGGCTGACGACCCCGAGGCCATAGACTTTGTGGCCGGTATGGCGGATCATTTCCCTTCCGATGCGGGCGAGGCGTTTGACGGCGAGATTACTAAGGGCGAGATTCCCCTGCTCATGCAGTGGGACGAGCGCTGGGGCTATACCACCTACTGCGGTTCGTCGTTTGCTTCGGCGGGTTGCTGCCCTACGTCGTTCTCCATGGTGTACATGGGGCTCACCGGCAAGACCGATATGACGCCTTATGACATGGGACAGCTCGCCACCAAGGATGGGTACGCCGTGGATTACCAGGGCACCGTGGGCTCGTTCCTCATCGATGAAGCGCCCGACCTGGGGCTTCAGTGCGAGCCGTTCTATCCCGATGCCGGGGCCGACGTGCTTACGTCATATCTCCAGAGCGGCTATGTGGTCATTTGCAACGTGGGTGCGGGCGACTTCACCGATGGCGGTCACTTCTTCGTGATCACCGGCGTGAATGATGACGGCACGTTGGCCATAAACGACCCCTACTCTTCGGTGCGCAGCGCCCAGGCGTGGGATGTCGATACGATTCTCAACCAAACCATTGCCCTCTACGCCTTCAAGGCGGCATAGGGCACGGCGCCCTCGAGCGCGCTCGAAGCGAGCTGCATGATGCTCGACATGTGGGGGCAGCTGCGTATCGAGTGCAGCGCATGGGGCGGCCTGCATGACGTTGGACACCCTTGTGGTTATTCGGGATTCCGCGATTCGGGTGCGGTCAGGCGGTTGAACTGCTTATCTATTAACAACCAGTTGATGCCGTGGCAGGTAAGGTTGGCTAACAGCTCCGCCGCCTCTTGGGGGTCGACCGTCTTGCCGTCCTTTACCCATTGCCGATAAAACCCCAGCGCTGTAGAACGGATGAAGCTCAGCACAAGCCCAGATCTTCCGTGGGATACATACGGCAGATCTTCAAACGGGTCGCCGCCCGCCCGGGCATAGCGGTCCATTTGATGGCGATAGAGCTTATCGCCAAAATCATCAAAATACGCCGGCGTGCAAATCAGGCGCTCGATTGCCGGCGGCTGTTGCGTTAGATACAGGAAAAAACGAATCGCATGCCCAGACATATCTTCGGGCGTTTCGGGCGTCGTCTCAAAGTTCGCGAAGAAGTCATCCAAGATGCGTTCGAGTTCCTCCGAGAACAGCGCCTCGATGGATTCGTAATGCAAGTAGAAGGTCTTGCGGTTGATGGCGGCACGTTCCGCGAGCTCTTTGACCGTGATGCGCGTGGAACCCTCGTTCACCATCTCATGAAACGCCTGTCTTATGGCACGCTGTGTGCGCTCGACGCGCAGATCCTTCCTCTTGGCGTCTTCCACGGATTCCTCCTCATGCGGCGCGTCTTTTGCCGCCTTGCCGCCTCATGGATATGTCCAAATTAATTACCTGTTTTTCAAACGTGTGGCGTAAGCCCCGCTTCTGAAATACTGGCAAGTGTGCTTTTGATTCTTCCTCCATACACTCTACCTGCGAGTTTAACGCATCTCCGGCGCCCGGGCACGTGTAGATGCGTCGCAATCCGACACAATCGAAGGGGGAACAATGACACAAGCCAACGGATGGCATCGTGGCATCAGCCGCCGCGGGTTTCTCAAGGGAGCCGCGGGAGTTGCGGGCCTTGCCGGAATCGGCGCCATGGCGACGACGGGCGAGTGGCTCGCCCCGGCGCAGGCGGACGAAGGTGCCGCAAGTGAGCGCACTGCATTCACCTACCACAACGAACACTGCCTGTGCAACTGCATGCTCAAGTGCACGGTTCGCGACGGACGCCTGAGCATCATCGAGCCGCGTCCCAATGACGAAAACCGCTTCCATAACGTGTGCCTTAAGGGCATCTCTGAAATTCAGCATATCTATGGCGATGCGCGACTCCAGTCGCCCTTGCGTCGTGTGGGCGAACGCGGAAGCGGCGAATTCGAGGCTATCACTTGGGACGAGGCATTTCAGACGATTGCCGACGAATTCAAGAAATGTCAGGATGCCTACGGTAAAGATTCGCTGTGGATCCAGTATTCCACCGAGGCGCAGCAGCGCTTCACCCCGCTTCTTGCATCGCTTCTGGGGGCTCAGGCGGGAGGCATGAACGGCTACGACATGGGCCAGGGCAACGGTCAAGGCCAGGCGTTTGGCTGGGACGGCATGTTCGCCAAGAACACCTTGTGGGAGTGGCCGCAGGCCAAGACGGTTCTGCTGGTGAACTGCAACATGCTCGAGACGGGTATGATGTGGTCACGCGCGTTCTTCGACGCGCAAAAGGCGGGCACCAAGTTTGTTTGCTTCGATCCGCGTTTCAGCGCAACGGCATCCAAGTCCGACGAGTGGGTGAACCTCAAGCCCGGCACCGATCCGGCGATGTTCCTTGCGTTCGCCAAGCACATCGTAGACAACGGGCTTTACAGCGCCGAGCATCTGTGTGCGCATACTTCGTTCCCGTTTTTGATTGATGCAGAAACGGGCGAGGTCTTGGGCGAGATGCGTGATTCCGTGGACGCTACGACTGGTGAGCCTGTGCAGGTCAAGGCGCCTTTCGTGTGGGACGAGAGCTCCGAACGTGCCATGCCGTACGACACCGACGGCGTCCAAGCCGCGCTCGAGGGAACGTTTGAGGTAGACGGCCGCACCTGCGTCACCGAGTTTACGCGCCTCAAGGAGGATCTTGCGGAATACACCCTCGATTGGGCAGAAGGCGTTACCGGTGTGCCTGCGGGCACCATTGCACGCATCGCCGAGGAATACGCCGAAGGCCCCTCGGTCATCTGCAACGGCGTGGGCGGCATCGACAAGGTGGGAAACAACGACGTTGCAGGCCATGCGTACGCCCTGTGTGCCTCGCTCACTGATAATTACGGAAAGCGCGGCACGGGGTGCGGCATCTATGCCTACCACGTTACGCCTTACAACGCCATGATGGGCGCATGGCCCTTGCCGGAGAATGCGGGCGCAGCTCCCTCTCCAATGGGTTTCTATGACATGGTTCAGAAATCTGACAACGTGCATGCTGCCATGTTCTTCGGCGATATCCCTACGCAGAAGGCCGCCAACTGGACAAAGACGCGCGAATGGCTCGAATCCCTTGATTTCGTGTGCGTAGCCGACATCTATCAAAGTTCCGTTTGCGATTACGTCGACCTGCTTTTGCCCGTGTGCTCCAAGTTTGAATGCCAAGATGAAGTGGGCGGCGTGAAAAACGCCAACGGCTATATCTTGCAGAACCAGAAGGTGCTCGACCCGCTGTTCGAGTCCAAATCCGACTTCTACATCGAGAAGGGTATTGCAGAGGCCATGGGCATCGCCGACGCCTACCCCGAGAACGGCGAGGAGTTCGCCCGCGCGTTGCTGACCTCGGAAGACCCCCAAATGGCGGGCATTACGCTGGAGAAACTGTTCGAGGAAGACGGCGCTGTCAAACTGGTGGGGACCGAGGACCCGCTGGGACCTGAAGTGGGATACGAGCTCGCTACGCCGTCTGGGCGCCAGGAGCCGTATTACGAGAACCTGATCGAATGGGGGCAAGCATTTCCGAAGTGGGAGGAGCCAAACGAGATTTACGCGAGCAATCCTTTGCGCGAAAAGTACCCGCTGGCATTCACCCAGAGCCGCTCTCGCTTCCGCGTTCATTCGACCTATTCGGGCGCGGCGTGGATTCAGCAGCTGTTCGAGCCGCATATCGAGCTCAACCCCGTCGATGCGTCATCGCGCGGCCTTGCGGATGGCGATCAGGTGGAGGCGTTTAACGACCGCGGCTCCTTCACTACCAAGCTGCGTCTGAACGAGGCAATCCAGCCCGGCAGCGCCTACATGGCGGAAAGCACCTATGCGAGCCTGCTCGATGGCACCATGATGCAGAGCGTGTCGAACGACCAGCTCAACGAGCGCGGCTACGCCTTGCCCTATGGTCCCATGATTCCGTTCAACGATACTCTCATCGAGATCAAGAAAGCCGGTGAATAGGCAATGACGAAACTCGCCATCGCAATCGACCTGCATCGCTGCATCGGCTGCAACACCTGCGTGCTCGCCTGCAAGATGCAAAACAACGTGCCCGACGGCATGCTGTGGAACCGTGTGCTTACCGAGAACTGCGACATCTATGACGGCGCGGAGGGCACATACCCCAATCTTACGCGTACCTATCTGCCGCTTGCGTGCCAGCACTGTGAGAATGCCGCCTGCCAGCGCGTGTGCCCCACCGGTGCGACCTATAAGGACGACAAGGGCCGCATCGAGATCGACTACGACAAGTGCATCGGCTGCCGCATGTGCATGGCTGCCTGCCCCTATAACGCTCGCGTGTTCAACTGGAACGAGCCGGTTCGTTCGACCGGTTTCGACTACGGCGATGCCCGTGTTCCCGTACGCGCCAAGGGCGTGATGGAGAAATGCACGCTGTGCAAGGAGCGTACCGACGCAGGGGAGGAACCGCGCTGCGTGCAGTGCTGCCCGACCGATGCGCGCATCTTCGGCGACTTGGACGATCCGAACTCTGAGGCGTCGGTTGCCATTCGCGAGCACGGTGGCTATGTGCTCCTCGAAGACAAGGGCACTCGCCCGCAGGTCCATTACTTTGAATCGTAAGGGGAGGGGATTCGCATGGCAACGAAAACGAAAATAGTCTACGGCGTGCTGGGTGCGATCACGCTCATAGGCATTGCAACGTGGGTTTACCAGCTTATGGGCGGCTTGGGCGTCACGGGAATGAACAACTCTAACTCGTGGGGCCTCTATATCATCTGCTTCATGTTCATGGTGGGCCTTTCCGCCGGCGGCTTGATTGTAGCTTCCTCGGCGAGCGTGTTCCATGTGGCGCAGTATAAGAAGGTGGCACTTCCTGCGGTCATCGTCTCCACGGTGTGCATCTGCATGGCGGGCATGTTCGTCCTTATCGACCTGGGCGGCATTCAGCGTGTGTGGCGCATTATTACGGGCCCCAATCCCACCTCGCCTTTGTTCTGGGATATCTGCATTATTTCGTGCTACCTGATTATCAACATCGTGTATCTGTACTTCATGACCTCCAAAAAGCCCGGTGCCGCCGATAAGGTGGCCATCGTGAGCCGCTTTGCGTTGCCTATAGCCATCTTGGTGCACAGCGTGACTGCATGGATTTTCGGTCTGCAGATTGCCAAAGAGGGCTGGTATTCCGCCATCATGGCGCCCATCTTCGTGGCTTCCGCCATGGATTCGGGCCTGGCGATGCTGCTGATTGCTCTTGCGGCGTTGCGCAAGGCGGGTGTATTTGAGGTTGATCAGAAGCTATTCAGCAGCCTTGCCGGTCTGCTCGCCACCTGCATCGCGGTGGATGCGTACTTTATCGGCTGCGAGGTTCTGACCATGGCGTATCCCGGTGCCGCCGGAGCCGAGACGCTTGCGCTTATGACGAGCGGCCCCACTGCGCCGTTCTTCTGGTTCGAAATCGTGTGCGGCCTGCTTGTTCCGTTCTGCATCTTGGTGTTTGCGCGCAATCGCCAGCGCACGGGTCTGGTACTTTTCGCTGGTGCGCTCGTAGTGTTGGGCGTGTTCTGCAAGCGCTGCTGGCTGCTTCTGACTTCGTTCATCACGCCGAACATCCAAGGCGCTAACGGCATCACGTTGGGTACTCAGGCGGCGCAGCAGGCGGGAGCCAACATTTGGACGCTTGCGGGAACATATGCACCCACCTGGCCCGAGATCGTCATTGTAATTGCCGTGTTCGCGTTGGGAGTGCTCGCCTTTATGGTGATGTGCTCAAAGCTTCTGCCCAAGGGTGCGGCAAAGGCCGCCGAGCCGTCGCGCGAAGGGGCTGATGCGGCGTAGCGCCATGACGGACTTTGACCGAGTTGCGAGCGGCCATGCCTGCGACGGCGCAGTTCGCGAATGGTCGGGCTTCGTGAGTGACTCGTGCCTCGCGCGAACGACCTGGATCTCGTGCGCGGCTTATGCATAGCGTGCATCCTGCAAGCGGCCTGCGCATGGCGCACGTCCCGAAAACGGCTCAGGCTTCGCAAGTGGCTATTGGCCCGTCGGTGGGTTCCGGCGGGCCTTCTTTTCAAGGAGGACTATGGTATGTCTCTCGACTATGCTGCGGCATCGCAGGTATTCGCATTTCTGGGAAATTCCCTGCTCAAACCCATGTCTCAAACCGCCGACGCGGGGCTTATCCCAGAGTTTTGGGAAGAATTTCCCGATTTCGGAGACGGGCGGGTGCGTGCTGCGGTGGGCGAGTGCCTGACGTTTGCACGCGATGCGAAACGTCGAACGGAAGCGGGGGAGAACATGATTGAGCGCGTCTCGGTCGAATTCACGCGCTTGTTCGTGGGTCCGCCGCGCCCCGCGGCGCCTCCGTGGGAGACGGCGTATCGCGCGACAGGAAAATCCGATGGGTTCGTCGGCTTTGGAGAGGCGACGGTGGCGATGCGGCACGTGCTTGCAGATCTTGGGCTCGAAGTGCGCAACGAGAACAATCAATATGCCGACCATATGGGCATCGAGCTCCTTTGCCTGTCGGAGATGTTGCGTCGCGTTGGCGAAGGTGCTTTTCTCGCTGACGATGCGCGTCGTTTCGCCGAGACGCATCCGCTTTTTTGGTGCGATGCTCTGAGCGAGAGAATCCAGGAGATGTATCCCAAGGGGTATTTCGCTGCGCTGACAAAGCTTGCCGCAGCAATGCTGCGCATGTTTGGCCAGGAGGGGTCGAGCGTTGTGGCATAGACTACTTCGCACGGAATCGCAGGGTGCTGCTGCCTGACGAGTCGTTGCTTACGCAGCGGTCGACCTTGCTGCAGGTACCATTCGCGTGGTTGACTTGGTTTCAATTCCGTTTCGTTTCGGCTGCGCTCGCTGCGCAGTGAGCGCAGCGCATGGGGCGGCCTGCATGACGTTGGGCGTCCTTGTGGTTATTCGGGATTCCACGATTCGGGTGCGGTCAGGCGCCTCATTGCGCCAGCGCCGGGACGGTTCGTGTCGATTCTCGACGCATAATCGGTCGCCCGTGCAACCTGTGGTAAAGTACCTCCACTTTTCGCAAATTCGAACAGTGCGTTCGACCGCATTCGGGCTGTTCTCCTGCCATCCATGACGCCGCCCTGATGCGTGCTCGGTTGAAATGCTAGAGGTGCTCATCCATGAAAAAGATTCTTACCAGTCTGCCGTTCATCCTGCTGGTGTCGGTTGTCCTTGGCATCCTTGTGGGCCTGGTGGCCAACGAGGCATTCATGAACGTGGTGGTCACAATCAAATATGTGCTCGGCCAGCTTATCAACTTCTGCGTTCCGCTTATCATCATCGGTTTTATCGCGCCCTCCATCACCAAGCTGGGCTCGAACGTGTCGCGCATTTTGGGCGTGGCGGTGATTTTGGCGTATGCGTCTTCGATCGGCGCCGCATTCTTTTCTATGGCAGCGGGCTATGCAATTATCCCCAACCTTTCTATCGCGAGCGCGGTTGACGGACTCAAAGAGCTGCCTGAAGTGGTGTTCCAGCTTGATATCCCGCAGGTCATGAGCGTAATGAGCGCGCTTGTGCTGTCGATTCTTCTGGGTCTTGCAGCCGTGTGGACGCGCGCCGAACTCATGACCAAGCTGCTCGACGAGTTCCAACGCATCGTGCTGGCTATCGTATCCAAGGTGGTTATCCCGCTGCTGCCGCTGTTCATTGCGTCCACGTTTTGCGGGTTGGCCTACGAAGGCACCATCACGCGCCAGCTGCCGGTGTTCATCGCCGTGGTACTCATCGTGATCGTGGGGCACTACATTTGGCTTGCGGTGCTCTACGGCGCGGCGGGTGCGTATTCCGGCAAGAACCCGCTGCAGGTTTTGCGTCACTACGGGCCGGCGTACCTCACCGCCATCGGCACCATGTCCTCGGCCGCCACGCTTGCCGTGGCGCTTAGGTGCGCGCGCAAGGCCAAGCCGCTCCGCTCCGACATGGTGAGCTTCGGCATTCCGCTGTTCGCGAACATCCATCTGTGCGGCTCGGTGCTTACCGAGGTGTTTTTCGTGATGACGGTCTCGCAGGTACTCTATGGATACATTCCCGACCTGGGAACCATGGTGCTCTTCTGCCTGCTTCTGGGCGTGTTCGCCATCGGCGCGCCGGGCGTTCCGGGCGGTACGGTCATGGCGTCTTTGGGGCTTATCACCGGCGTGCTGGGCTTCGACGCCACGGGCACGGCGCTCGTGCTCACGGTGTTCGCGCTGCAGGACAGCTTCGGCACCGCCTGCAACATCACCGGCGACGGAGCGCTTACGCTGGCTCTTTCGGGCTATGCCAACAAGCACGGCATCGAGGACGAAAGCGGGCTTTCGTCCGGCGGGCTTGAGGCCAAGGTCGAGGAATAGCCGGGGCAAACAGCGTTATCGGAGCGGCGCTATCGGTTCTTCCAGACGGGTTCGCGTTTTTCTGCGAAGGCCCGCTCGCCTTCCCGGGAGTCTTCGGTGCGCTTGATCTCTGCATCGAAGTTTGCCATCATGCGCCAGCCGTCGGTGGCGGGAAGAAAGCTCTTGTCCATGCAGTCGTACAGGGCGAGCTTGGTCATGCGAATGGCGATGGGGCCGTTTTTGGCGATACGCTCCGCCAGTTCAATGGCGCGGTCGACCAGCTCTTCCGCGGGAACCACGTGGTTCACGAGACCCCACTCAAGGGCGGTTTGCGCGTCTATTGCATCTCCGGTGAGCACCAGCTCCATTGCCCGCTTGGTATACATGGAACGTCCCATGCGAAGCAGCGCGCCTCCTCCGGTGGCAAGCAGACTATGTTTGATCTCAGGGAATCCTATTTTGCCATCGTCGCTGATGAGCGCAAGGTCTGCGGCCACCACCATCTCGGCCCCGCCGCCTACGGCGATGCCGTTCACGGCTGCTATGACGGGCTTCGACACGTAGTGGCGCGTCATGCCCGCAAAGCCCCAGTCTTCGCGTCCGCGAGGAGGATGGTATTCGCCCCGCGCGAGCTCCTTGAGGTCGGTGCCCGAGCAGAAGCATTTTCCGGTGTTGGTGATAACCATTACGGCGAGGCTGTCGTCGCGGTCAAAATCGTCGATTGCGTCGCACAGCTCTTCCCACATCTTCGAGTTGAGGGCATTGCGTACTTCGGGCCGGTTCAGCGTGAGCAGAAGCACATTCCCCCGCGTTTCGGTGATGATGGTTTCGTACGCCATGGTTTCTCCCATCTGTCCATCTGCCAGCGGCTTGCCTTGGGGCACGGCGGACGGTCTGAGAAACGAGAGGCGCGTCGCGTGTCAAAAGGACAAGGTCGCGGGCATGTTTACACTGTTTACATTGTAAACGGTGCCAGCGCTGCGTCATCCCGATTTTTGCGGCTGCTGAGCGTTTCGCATTCAATTAAAGGTGCGCGGCGCAACGGCAAGCGACCTTGTGGTTTTTGTACGGTGGCGCCGATTTTTGCAACTTCACATGGATAAGGTGCTTGCGGGCTCCGTTCCAGGTGCGGAGCCTATGCATCGGCAAACAGGTGAAACTCAGTGGCTTAGCGATGTGATGCAGGGCAGCGGTGCCCATGCGGCAGCGAGCACGTGTGCCAGCGGGCTGTGCCGTCGGAAATTGCGCCGACGGGCATGTGACGGGCGAGCTGCGCCTCGACGCTCAGGGCCGACCTGTCGCTCGCTCTTTGCATTCGGGCGGCGCAACGCGTGCAACCCTGCTACAATGAGAAGAGGAAATCATGGCACGAGGAAAGTGAGGTCGCCATGAAGTACAAGAACATCATGGTTCCGTACGATCGTTCCGAATCCGCTCACCACGCGCTGGCCACGGCGCTCGCAATGGCCAACGAGATCGAGGGCGCCAAGGTGACGGTGTTTTTCGCCGCTCCCATGCCCGAGTTTGAATCGTCCCAGTTTATGATTGCCGAGCGCATGTCTGGCTCCATCCGCTCTTCCCGCGAGGAGCTTGCCCATATGCAGGAGGAGTACGTGAAGTACGAGACCAGCCTGCTGATGAAGGATTTGGGCGACATCATGAATCTGGATAACGTCGAGGTCGCTATGGGTCAAGGCAAGCCCAGCAAGGCGATTCTCGATTACGCCGAGGAGCACAAAATCGACCTGATCGTCATGGGCTGTCGTGGGCTTAACGCCGTCGCCGGCATGCTGGGCAGCGTAAGCTACGCAGTCTTGCGCAACGCCGAATGCCCCGTGCTCATCGAAAAGTAATGCGAGGCGTTTGCGGTTCTTTTGAGAACGGTATGGAAGCGGCGCATGCGAGTGCGCCGCTTTTTTGTGCCCGCGGTTCGCGCGCTCCGGTTGACCCAGCAACCTCGTAGCGCGTGCGTATGTTGTAAAGCCTGCGGCTCGCGCGCTCCGGTTGACCCAGCCATCTCGTAGCGCGTGCGCATGTCGTGGAACCGCGGATTGCACACTCCGACTGATCGCTCGTGCACTTTGGCTGACCCCTTGTGCATTCCGGCGGGCCTTTCAGGTATGGGTCAGCCCCCCCCCTCTCTCTCCGAAGAGGGCGATTGGCATCTGCTCGAATACTTTCTGGACGGCAGTTTTTCGAAGTGTGTAATCCGATTTGACGTCCAGGGACCGCGGACGTTTTCTTGTACATCCTACAGCACCGGATAGCCCAGCGCCGCGCGGCGCTCGTCCGGGGTGAGCCACCCGAGCTTCTGGGATATGCGCCCCTCGCGGAACCAGCGCATCCACTC
>NZ_QIBX01000008.1 GCF_003725995.1 Slackia equolifaciens | reverse complement strand
GAGTGGATGCGCTGGTTCCGCGAGGGGCGCATATCCCAGAAGCTCGGGTGGCTCACCCCGGACGAGCGCCGCGCGGCGCTGGGCTATCCGGTGCTGTAGGATGTACAAGAAAACGTCCGCGGTCCCAAGCGACGGCTATTCGGATTACATACTCGATTTTTCTGCCAGATTTGGGTGGTTGAGCAATACCAGAGAGCTCCTGCATACTCCTGGGCCCCGAGCAGCTGCTCGGGGCCCTGTACTCATCTCATGCGTATGCGGCTAACGTCCTCGGGGCAGTGCCGCGGCGCTTCTTTGAGAAGTGCGACGTTCGGAAGAGCGGCGCGGCGAACTACTTCTTGATCCAGGTGAACATGGAGCGAATCTTTTCGCCCGTCTTCTCGATCTCGTGCTCGTTGATGGCCTCGCGCTGCTCGAGCAGCCACTTATGGCCGTTGTTGCAATCCTCGACGAACTCCTTGGCGAACTCGCCGTTCTGGATACGCTCCAGGATGAGCTTCATGGCCTCGCGGCTCTGCTCGTTGATAACCTTGGGGCCGGCGTAATACTCGCCATACTCGGCAGTGTTGGAGATGGAGTAGTTCATGAAGTGGATGCCGCTCTCGTACATGAGGTCAACGATCATCTTCATTTCATGGTAGCACTCGAAATAGGCCAGCTCGGGCGGATAACCGGCGTCAACCAGGGTCTCAAAACCGGCCTTGACCAGCTCGACGAGGCCGCCGCAGAGCACTGCCTGCTCGCCGAACAGGTCTTCCTCGGTCTCCTCTTTGAAAGTGGCCTTGATGATGCCGGAGCGGGCACCGCCCACGCCCCAGCAGTAGGAAAGCGCGATATCCCATGCGTTGCCGGTAGCGTCCTGCTGCACGCAAGCCAGGTCAGGCACGCCGGAGCCCTCGACAAACTGGCGACGCACGATGTGGCCGGGGCCCTTAGGGGCGCACATGATAACGTTCACATCCTCGGGCGCCTTGATGTAGCCGTAGTGGATGTTGAAGCCATGGGCGAATGCCAGGGTATCGCCGGCCTTGAGGTGCGGAGCGATGTGCTCCTCATACACCTTGGGCTGGGTCTCGTCGGGAACGAGAATCATGATGAGATCGGCCTCTTCGGCGGCGGTGTCCATGTCGGTGACCTTCAGGCCTGCCTCCTCTGCCTTGGCCCAGCTGGAAGAGCCCTCACGCAGGCCGACGCGCACGTCACAGCCGGAATCCATCAGGTTCAGCGCATGCGCATGGCCCTGCGAGCCGTAGCCGATGACGGCGATCTTTTTGCCCTGAATAACCTTGGGATCGACGTCGTTCTCATAGTAAATAGTAACAGCCATTCTCAATCTTCCTTTCCTTTGACTGCTGATTACTGGATGAACATATTGCGAGCCCAGATGCCCGGCATGGGTGCGCCATGCTCAAACAGTCCTGCTCGCACGGACGTGCCGGGAACGGCACGTCCGGCTCGTGCGGAACTGCGCGTGGCACACCCATGCCGGGCATCCGATACGCAGTCCTGCAGGTCGCCAAAAAAGTCAGCGAGGGGCGGTGCGGTGGGGCGAATTGCCGTGAAAGCCTGACGAAGCGTAGCAGCGCTACGTGAGGAAGGCTTGGAGCGGCAAGGCGGCTCGCCGCACCGCACCGCAGCGTCGAGTTGTCCGCCGTTCGGAAGAACGGCGGAACTCTCCTAATCCCGCGCCCCGCGTGACATCGCCACCTTGCCCGTGCGGGTGAGCTGCTTGATGCCGTAGGCGCGGAAGAGGTCCTCCATGGCGCCCAGCTTATCGGCGTCACCCGTGGCCTCGATGGTGAGCGAGTTTTTGCCCACGTCCACCACTTTGGCGCGAAACACGTTGGCGATCTCGATTACCTCGTGACGGCGCTCCGGGCCGGCGGCCACCTTGAATAGCGCCAGTTCGCGCTCAATGGTGTCTTCGCCGGTCATGTCGCTGATTTTGTAGGTGCTTACCAGCTTGTGGAGCTGCTTGGTGATTTGCTCGTAGCCCAGGTCGTCGGCATCCATAACGATGGTCATGCGTGACATGGTTTCGTCTTCGGTGGGGGCCACCGTGAGCGACTCGATATTGAAGCCACGGCGCGAAATCAAGCCGGTCACGCGCGAGAGCACGCCGGGCTTGTTTTCAACCAGCACGGAGAGAATATGCTTCATGATTATTCGCCCTCCTTTGCCGCTGCATTTCCGGCGCCCTTCTCGGACACGCGCACGCCGCCCACCGTAAGGTCGATGGCGCCGATGATGTCATCAAGCGCGGCGCCCGGCGCCACCATGGGGTAAACGTTCTGGTCGGCCGAAATGGCTACGTCCAGAAGGTACGGCCCCTCCGCATCGAGCATGCGCTGAATGGCATCCTCAACCTGGTCGGGGTCCTCTATGCGCTCGCCCTGCCATCCGTATGCATCGGCCAGCTTCACGAAGTCGGGTACAGGATCGAGGATGGTGGAGGAGTAGCGCTCGTTATAGAAGAGCTTCTGCCACTGATGAACCATGCCTAAGGCGCGATTGTCGAGGATCATCACCTTCACGGCGGCGTTGTTGATGATGGCGGTGGCCATTTCCTGCTCGTTCATTTGGAAACTGCCGTCGCCGGCAACGCATACCACCTGCTTGTCGGGGCAGCCGATCTTGGCGCCTACGGCGGCGGGGAAGCCGAATCCCATGGTGCCCAGGCCGCCGCTCGAAAGGAAGGATCGCGTCGTGTCGCGGGCGATGTGCTGATGCGCCCACATCTGATGCTGGCCCACCTCGGTGGTGACGATGGATGTGGCGGAATCAAGCTTGGAGGACAGCGCGTCAAGCGCCACCTCAGGCACGATTTGGCTGGGGTAATCGATGAACTCGTCATGGTAGAACGGCCAGCGCTTGCGCCATTCGCAGCACTGAGCGAACCATTCCGCGCCTACGGAGCCGATGCCCGCCTTTTCGGCCTGCTCGATCATGCCGGCGAGAATGCCCTGCGCGTCGCCCACGATGGGCACCTGCGGATCGCGAATCTTGCCGATCTCGGCAGGGTCGATGTCGATGTGGATGACCTTGGCGTGCGGCGCGAACTCGGAAAGCTTGCCCGTTACGCGGTCGGAGAACCGTGCGCCCACGGCGATGAGCAGGTCGCATTCGGTCATGGCCATGTTGGCGTATTTGGAGCCGTGCATGCCAACGGGACCTAAGTCAAGCGGGTTGGAGGTGGGGAAGGCGCCCTTCGCCATGAGCGTGGTGACCACGGGGATCTGCGTCATTTCGGCGAAACGCGAAAGTTCGGCGCATGCGTGGCTCGCGACCACACCGCCGCCCACGTAGAGCAGCGGGCGCTTGGACTGGGCAAGCAGGTTGATGGCCTGTTTGATCTGCTTTGCGTTGCCCTTGTAGGTGGGGCGGTAGCTGGGCAGGTTCACGCTATCGGGGTAGTGGAACACCATCTGCGTGCTGGCAAGGTCGCTGGGGATGTCGATGAGCACGGGGCCGGGGCGTCCGGTGGTGGCGATGTAGAACGCTTCGCGGAACGTCTTGGTCAAGTCGTCGGTGCTCTGCAAAAGGAAGCTGTGCTTGACCACCGGCATGGTGATGCCCACGATATCGGACTCCTGGAACGCGTCGGTGCCGATGACGCCGCGCGTGACTTGGCCGGTGATGATCACCATGGGGATGGAATCCATATAGGCAGTGGCGATACCCGTGACGGTGTTGGTGGCGCCCGGGCCGCTTGTCACCAACACCACGCCGCATTTGCCGGTGGCGCGGGCGTAGCCGTCGGCCATGTGCGTGGCGCCCTGTTCGTGGCGCGCCAGCACATGGCGGATTTTCTTGGAGTCGTACAGGGCGTCGTAGATCTTGATGGCCTGACCGCCCGGATAGCCGAACATCACATCAACGCCCTCGGCTTCGAGGCTTGCGATGACGGCCTGGGCGCCGGTCATGGTCTGCCCTTCTTTTTCGGTGTGGCTGCCGGGCCCGAAGGGCGCACCGGAAATGGCGCGCGCCTTGTACTCGGCAATGGGGTCGACGGCTGTCATGACAAATACGCCCCCTTGTCTGCGCTGGTCACGAGCTTGGCATAGCGCGAGAGCACGCCCGTGGTGTACTTGGGCGCGGGCGGCTGCCATGCCGCGCGGCGCGCTGCAAGCTCTTCGTCGGATACCTTCAGCTCGAGGCGGCCGGCCTCGATGTCGATGTCGATAATATCGCCCTCATGCACGAGTGCGATGGGGCCGCCGGCTGCGGCTTCGGGGGACACGTGGCCGATGCACGGGCCCTTGGAGGCGCCGGAGAAGCGCCCGTCGGTGATGAGCGCCACGGAGCTCGCCAGGCCCATGCCGCAGATGGCGCTGGTGGGCGTGAGCATCTCGCGCATGCCGGGGCCGCCAGCCGGGCCTTCGTAGCGGATGACCACCACGTCGCCGGGGTTAATCTTGCCGCCGAAGATGGCCTTGCAGGCTTCCTCTTCGCTCTCGAACACGCGGGCGGGGCCGGAGTGCTGCCACATATCGGGGTCAACGGCGCTCTTCTTGACCACGCCGCAGTCGGGCGCCAGGTTGCCGCGCACCACCTTGAGGCCGCCGGTCTGGCTGAAAGCGTTTTCTTTGGAGCGCACAACCTCGCCGTCCACCGGCGGGCATTCGGCAAGCCACTCCTCCACGGTGCCGTGGCAGGTGAGCGCGTCGGTGTTCAGCAGGCCGCAGCGGCCGAGCTCGCCCATGATGGCGGAGATGCCCCCCACGGCGTTGAGGTCTTCGATGTGGAGCGGGCCGGCGGGCGCGATGCGCGTGAGGTTGGGGGTTTCGGCCGAGATGCGATCCCAGTCGTCCATGGTCACGGGGCAGCCGGCCGCATGCGCGATGGCGGTCAGGTGCAGCATCGTGTTGGTGGAGCCGCCGAATGCCATGTCGAGCGCCATGCCGTTGTGGATGGACTTCTCATTGATGATGTCGAGCGCGCAGGTGCCCTTCTCCAAAAGCTCCATCACCTTCATGCCGGTGTGCTTCGCCAGGCGAATGCGCTCGGAGTACACGGCGGGGATGGTGCCGTTGCCGGGCAGGGCCAGGCCAAGCGCCTCGGACAGGCAGCAAATAGAGTTGGCGGTGAACATGCCCGAGCAGCTGCCGCAGGTGGGGCAGGCGGTGTTTTCGAACCAGGCGCACTCCTCCTCGGTCATGGTGCCGGCGGTCACCTGGCCCACGGCATCGAAGAGGGTGTTCAGGTCGGTCTCGTTGCCCTGCTTGTCGCGGCCGGCAAGCATGGGGCCGCCGCTCACAAGCATGGTGGGGATATTCAGGCGACACGCGGCGATGAGCATGCCGGGCACGATTTTGTCGCAGCTGGGGATGAGCACCATGGCATCGAACTGGTGACCCTGTACGGCGCATTCGACGCTATCGGCGATGACCTCGCGGCTGGTCAGGGAGTAGTGCATGCCTTCGTGGTTCATGGCAATGCCGTCGCATACGCCGATGGTGTTGATTTGAAGCGGGGTGCCGCCGGCCATGCGCACGCCTGCCTTTACGGCGTCGGCGATGGTCTGCAGGTGCATGTGCCCGGGAATGACCTCGTTCTGCGCAGAGATGACTGCGACCAGGGGGCGCTCAAGCTCTTCGTCGGTCAGGCCGTCGGCCTTCAGAAGGCTGCGGTGCGGGGCGCGTGCAAGCCCCTTTTTGATGGCATCGCTTCGAAGCTGCATCGGTTCAACTCGCTTTCCTCGAATGTGTGCGGTTCTGACGCCCGCGGCTGCGGGGCGCTCGAGGATGCGGGCGGCGAGGCGAGGGCTTCGCTCGATGCCGGTAACGGTGGCGCCGGCCGAGGCGTACTGACGCGAGCGCCGCACGAGGGTTGCCCGTGCGGCGCGGCATGCTGTGGCGTGGTGCCCCGCATGCGCGGCGTGCGTTCTGCCTGGCTGCTCGAGGGAGTTTTCGGGGCCGTCCATCGCAGGTTCTCAAGACCGCCTGCTTGCTGTGGGATGGATTCGTCCCTACTCGCCCTGTCGTCGCATTTGCTCAAGTGAACTGATTATAGGACCGTGGGGCGCCGCTTCAAGACGCTATCGCACTTTATTCTGCGAAAGTGCCCAGATTTAACGCGTGCGAAATATTTCCCTCGTTGGGATGGGGCTGTAGTTTTGTCAATGGGCTTGAAGGGCGTTTCCTATAGCCGCCATCGAGTGGTGGGTTTCTTCCGCGGCTACTGCCCAGCAATCGGCTTTCCTCGACCGCCATCGAGCGGTGGGTTTTTCGCGACTGCTGCCGGGCGGTCAGCTTTTCGCGGCTGCTGTCGAGGTCGGACTCTTCCGCAGCCGCCGCCGAGCGGTCGGGCTTTGCGGGCGTCACAATAATTATCCTCAATTTAGGATATAGATGTTGTGCAGCCGCATGAGAGGTGTTATTATTCTCGTGCAAGGATAAATAACGAGTCGAAACACTACCCCCTTCGCTCGAATCCTCGCTGTCTCAAAGGCTGCTTGCTCCATCCCCCTTCGAGCGGGCGGCAATAAAAAAGGCGCCTCAAGCGGGCGCCTTTCTCTTCTATATGGTGGTTCTATATGAGACCGCATGGTTCCGTAATGATATGCATCGCACATGGTCCCTCATAGGGTTAATTGGACACGCTTTTGCGACATCGCTCCCGCCATAACCCCCCGTTCGCTTCCCGCGTAGGCTCCTTTGCGGATCTCGCGCTTAAATGTCTTTCTTGGGGTACTGCATCAGCTCGTCGATGGTGATGAAGCGAAACCCCTGCTTCTTTAGGTAGGGCAGCGCTTCTTTCAGCGCTTCGACCGTTTCTGAGCGATCGCCGCCTCCGTCATGCATCAAAATCACATCGCCGGGCGTGGCGCATTTGATGGCCTGGGCTATCGCATCGGATCCGGGCTTGCGCCAGTCTTCGGTGTCGATATCCCATCCGATTTCGGCGGTAATCAGGTCTTCGACGTTCATCCACACCTCGGTGGGGAAGTTGCCGCCGGGGGAGCGAATCACCTTGCTCGCCTCTTGGCCCGTTACGTCGGAGATGGCCTTCATGCCCTTGGTTATTTCCTCGCGCTGTTCGTCTTTGGACATGAACGATAGGTTGACCCCCTGCCCGCTGCCCGCGGCATGATCCCACGTGTGCGTGCAGACTTGATGACCTTCTGCTACCTCGCGCTTTATCAGGTCGGCCGTGCTGTCATCGATGCGGTTGCCCACGGTGAAAAATGTGGCTTTAGCGTCGTTCGCCTTGAGGATGTCCAAGATCTCGGCGGTGGAAGTGTCCCAGGGGCCGTCGTCGAAGGTGAGCGCCACCACTTTGTCCTCGCCCGTGTCGGGATAGTAGCGGCGATAGACGCGATCTTGCGGCTCGGCAGTGGTTTGCGTGACAGTTTTGCCCGAAATCTTCCCGGTCTTCGTGGTCTTCACGCCATCGGCTCCGGGGTTGTCAACCATATGGATAGGGCCATATCCCTGGTCCACTGTTTCGTGGGGTATGGGCTCGTCTGTCGAGTCGGACTCTTCCTCGATATCTCCGCCGTCGGAAAACACCACCGCGTCGCCCTCTTTGAGCGGAGAGGTGGGGTCGGTGCCGGGCTGGCCGTTCACGGCGAACGAGAACTGGTATCCCTTGCCCTCTTCGAGCGTGGCCCCTTCGACATCCACCAGGTTGCCTGCCTTCGCGGGCTCGCCTGCCGCCTCGAACGCGGCCTGAACCGTTTTGGCGCCCGACAGATCTATGGAGTTGCCGTTCACGCTCACCGTGATGGGCGCATTCGACATGAAAAACACCACGCCTCCTATTGCGACGGCGATGGCGGCCAGGGCGATAACGCCGCGCGTCAGCGCGCGGCGGCGGCGGATGGAGCGGCCGATGCCGTCGGCGGACTCGTCGAAAAGCGGTTCGTATGAGGTGCCCGATCGGCGCGTGTTCGTTCTTCCCGAACGCACCGACGGTCTGCCCGAGGAGCTGCGTCCCGCATAGCGGTCTGCGGCGTAGCGCCCGGTGCTAGAGGGATCGGGCGCCACGCTGTAACGCCCGGTGTCGGAAGCGTCTGCGATTGCCCCCTGGCGTCCGGTGCCGCCTGCCATGCGCGCAGCGTCATCGGCGTCGTGCGCAACGGAAGAGCCGCCGATGGTGCGGCGTGCGCTCGGAGAGGATGACCTGCGTCCGACGTAGGAATCACGCGAATATTTCGATGCGGATCCGCTGCCGTGAACGGTGCGCTTGCCCGCAACGGAGGGGCGGCCTGAGGGATGATTGCCTGATCTGGAAGTGCTCATATCTGAAAACCCTTCGTGGTGCGATTGTGGTTCGAGGAAGGCGGAGTGTGTCTTTACGCGACATCATATCGCGCGTGCGTTCTTTTTTAAGCGCGGAGACAACCTTAACCACGTTTCTCCCCTTTTTGCAAGTCGTTCATCCAATCGTTTACGAACGCATCGTTTCTCCAATACTGTCACCGGAAACTCAACCCGTTCACGGATGCACAAAGCCGCGCGCTGGGGCGGTAGGATTTCCTACGGTTTCTTTATGAACGCAGGGCAAACGCGCGATAATATGCGCCATGAATAAACGAGACAACAAACACTACGGCCAGATGCCCTCTACCGTGCGCCCCGTGTCCTACGGCGGGTCGCGTCACGCATCGGGCCGCACTCCGAAAACCAATGCGCTTCCTCCCGCCACCGGCGCTACCGGCGCGGCGGCGTATTCGCGCGCCAACTACACGTCAAAGAAAAAGCGCAGCAAGGGGCTTATTGCTCTGCTCGTAGTTATGATCGTGGCTCTGCTCTTTGGCGGCGTGGCGTTTGGCGGCTACCTCTATCTGAACAGCATCTCCAACCAGATGCACGAAGGCGTGGACGAAGAGCTGGAGGCGGTGCTGACCCCCGAAGAAGAGGTGCAGCCCGACGAGCCGTTCTACATGCTTGTTATGGGCATCGACAAGTCCGAGGAGCGCGCCAACCGCGCGGAGTTTGCTGGCGACACCTTCCGCAGCGACTCCATGATCCTTACGCGCGTCGATCCTCAGCAGAAAACCGTGACGCTCGTGTCCATCGAGCGCGACACCTATGTCGATATCGAAGGCTACGGTCCCAACAAGATCAACGCCGCCGCGGCATACGGCGGGGCGGCGCTCACCGTGAAGACCATCGAGAAATTCGCGGGCGTCGATATTTCGCACTATGTCGCCATCGACTTCGACGGCTTCAAGGAGGCGGTGGACGCGCTGGGCGGCATCGAGGTGGACGTGCCCATGACCATCGACGACCCGCAGGCCGGCGGCCGTGTGGAGGCGGGCGAGCAGACGCTCAACGGCGACCAGGCCCTCATTCTGTGCCGCAGCCGTCACGCTTACGACGATTACGGCAGCGGCGACTACTACCGCATGGCAAACCAGCGCATGGTCATGGGCGCCATCGCCAAGAAGCTTCTCGCCAGCGATCCGGTGACCATGGCAAACACCATCAGTTCCATGGCCGATTACATCACCACCGATTTCAACGTGGAGGAAATCGTGTCCATTGCCACGCAGATGCAGGGGATGGACACCGAAAACGACATCTATTCCGCGATGAACCCCACCGTGTCGCAGCTGATTGACGGCATTTATTACGAAATCTGCAACACCGAGGAATGGCAGGATATGATGTCGCGTGTCGACCAGGGCCTTCCTCCCTACAAAGACGAGGACCGTAACAAGAACGACGGCGGCGGCCTGGACGGCACGGTGACGGGCGTTCAAGAATATGGCGCCGAGAACGCGGATCTTTCGGATTCGGCCGCAGCGGCGCTGGAGGATTCGCTTTCGGAATCCGCCGACGCCACCGAATCAAGCGGCGAATCATCGGGCGCCACCGACGAGACGTATTACGACGACGCCTATTACGATGACGCTTCGTATTACGAAGAGGGCTATTACTAGGCCTTTATGGCGGACGCGGGGTCGAGAGCGCAAGGCTTTCGGCCCCGTTTTTCGGTTTAAAAGCCGGTTAAGGATATGGTGATTCGCCGGAGAGCGGATGAAATGTGTTCGGATGAACTCCCGAATTTTCACTCGCACGCGTAGGATAAAAGGCCGATTTCGATTCAACGACCTGAGATTGGAGATCCCGTGGCACGTAGATCTTCGAAATTCGACAACTTTCCCACTGCCGAGCCGCGCCGCCATTCGACGACTCCCCGTCGTGGCGATGATGCGAGCGGCCTTGATAGGGGTGCCGGTCGCCAGACCGCTGCCCAGCAGTATTCGCGCCGCGCGACGCAGGACGCCTACACTCAGCAGCGCGCCAAGAAGTCGCGCCGCAAAAAGGTGGTCGTGGGCGTAGTGGCTGTCATTCTTGCGCTCGTAGTGGGCGCGGGCGCCGCTGCGGCGGTGTTTTTGGGCGGCATCAACAGCAAGCTGCAACAGGGCGTGGACGACAATCTGCTCAACCAGCTCACCGTCACCGAATCGAGCGAGCCCTTCTACGTGCTGCTCATGGGCGTGGATGGTTCATCGGAGCGCGAGAACAGCGAGCAATACGCCGGCGACACCTTCCGCAGCGACTCCATCATCCTTGCGCGCATCGACCCCCAACAAAAGCAGGTCACGCTCGTTTCCATCATGCGCGACACGTATGTGGATATGGGCGAAAACGGCTATCAGAAGATCAACGCGGCTCACGCCATCGGCGGTCCCGCCTATGCGGTCGAGGTGGTGTCGGAGTACGCGGGCGTGCCCATCTCTCACTATGCCGAGATCAATTTCGACGGCTTCAAGGAGGCGGTGGACTCGCTGGGCGGCATCGAAGTGAACGTGCCGCGCGACATAGACGACCCGCAGGCCGGCGGCAGCCTCGAGGCGGGCGAGCAGACGCTCAACGGCGACCAGGCTCTCATTCTGTGCCGCAGCCGCCATTCCTACGACGACCAGGGCGACGGCGACACCTATCGCGCCGCCAACCAGCGTCTGGTGATCGGTGCCATCGCCAAGAAACTGCTCGCCAGCGATCCGGCCACTATGGCGAGCGTGGTCAACTCTATGGCCGATTACATCACCACCGATATGAGCGTGGACGAGATTGTGAGCATCGCGCTCCAAATGCAGGGCATGGATACCGATTCGGGCATCTACTCGTGCATGAATCCCACTGTGTCGGCGTATGAGAACGGGGTGTGGATCGAGTACACCAACGTAGAGGCGTGGAAGGCCATGATGACGCGCGTCGATCAGGGCCTGTCTCCCACGGTAAATGAGGAGGATTCTGCCAACCGCGGCGGCGTGACCGATGGAACGCTGGACAAGGAGTACATCGCGCAGAGCGCGCTGGCTGATTCGGGCAATACCGGCAGCCTGGCGTCGGAGAACGCCGTAGCGGTGCGCAACGGAAACGGCGTGAGCGGCGTGGCGGCAACTGCTTCGAGCGTGCTCACCAACAGCGGGTACGATGTGACCGAGACGGGCGACGCCGATAACTACGATTACGCAAGCACGCTCATTGTGTACAACGATAGCAGCATGGAGTCGGAGGCGCGTTCCATCGGCGAGGCTCTGGGCGTGGGCACCACCATGCTCAACGACGGCAGCTACACGTTTGACGGGAATTTCCTGGTCATTCTTGGTGCCGACTATACGGGCTAAGCAGGCGATTGCGCCGCTCGTGCCAACGCGGCGTAATCGTCGTTGCGAAACTGCCAAATGCTTCGCCCTGCCTTTCGATCGTGGCTAACGCGAAAGGCGCTCTGCTCTTTTGGCGGGCGATGCATGGAGCTGAATAAGCGGGGCAATCGGATAGCGTCCGGTTGCCCCGCTTTGTTGTGGCGGGCGGTTAAGAAAACGTGCATGGTTTCTTACAGAAGCATTACGGCTTTGCGACGAAACAATTGCGCTTTGTGGCGTAGTGCAATTTACGGTGCGCGCTGGGTATAATCGGGCAATATTCGACCATTCCGAGGAATCGAGGAATCATGGCTGACGCCACCACTAACACCAATCCCGAGCAACCCACGCCTCAAACGGCGTCGGCTCCCGTTCAAGAACAGCCCGCCGCTGCACAGGCCCAGCCCGCCGCCGCGTCGGTTCAACAGCAGCCCGTGACAACGAACCCGGTGCCACTAGCGGGGTTCGCGCCCGCAGCGGGGCAGGTTCCGCCCGCCGGCAACGTGCCTCCGACCGGGCAGGTGCCGCCCGCCGGTCAAGTTCCGCCCCAGCAGCCGTTCGGCCCGGCGCCCGCCGTGCCTCCTCAGCCGATGCCGCAGAACATGCCGGGCATGCCCCTGCTTTATCTGACGGGCGGCATGAAATTCGGCTGGGCTGCGCTGGGATTCTTCCTGGGCCCTCTCGCCATACTCGTGGCGTGGCTCACGAATGCGCATAACTTTCCGCAGGCCAAAAGCGAGGCGGTCAAGTTTTCCCTCATTGGCTTTTTGGTGTCCATCGTAGGCTGGATCTTGCTGCTGATGCTGTTCGGATTCACTGCCTGCGCGGCCATCGGTGCCGCTGCAACGGGGGCGAGCTCGGCTGTGTACTATTTCTAGGCCCTCCTCGTCCTAGCGGATCAGCCGCATGCGCTCGATGCTCCGAGTGGGATTGCGCGCATCGCGTGCGAGCAATCCGTGCAAGCCAAAACAATGCGAAGGCGCGTTACGGTAACGCGCCTTCCTCCTTATTCGGAGAGGAATCGGCATAGTGCGAGCCGAGATGCGGTTGGGCGCTTGCGTGTCGGGCGCGAATCAACATCGGGCGTGAAACGCGGGCACCCGCCAAGCCGCTGCCCGTGATGAAGGCGGCGGGGAGGAGCGTTGCGAACGAGGTACGGCATGGGGATTGATGCCCCGCGTGCGCCGCATTTGTCCACGCCGACGTTGCGAAATCGTGTTTTTCGGTACGTCGTTGCCGTATCGTTGAGGCGCGTCCTTACCTTCGGTGATACACTGCACCATCAGTTGTCCATTCGATGAGAAAGGGTGCCATGTCCACGACCCAGGCACATGATTCGCAGTATCACGGCGACGCAGACGTTCGCGAAGTTCTGTTCACCGAGGACGCCATCGTTCAGCGCGTGCGCGAGCTCGGCGAGCAGATTACCGAGGACTATCGCGACGCCGCCTATGAGCCTACGCCTCATGGCGATCCGGCGCTGCTGGTGGTGAGCGTTCTTCGAGGCGCCGCCATCTACATGTCCGATCTGGTGCGCGCGATCGATCTTCCGCTGGAGATGGATTACATGGCGGTCTCGTCGTACGGCACCGGCTCGAAAAGCTCCGGTGTGGTTCGCATCATCAAGGACCTTACGTCCAACGTGGAAGGCCGCCACGTGCTGATCGCCGAGGACATCCTCGATTCCGGCCTGACGCTGAAGTACCTGCTGCGCGTGCTCGAATCGCGCAATCCGGCCTCCATCCAGGTGGCCACGCTGCTGCGCAAGCGCAACCCGCAGCAGGCGGAAATCGAATGCAAGTATATCGGCTTCGAATGCCCCGATGAGTTCATCGTCGGCTACGGGCTCGATTTTGCGGAGCGCTACCGCAACCTGCCCTATATCGGAGTACTGAAGCCCGAAGTGTACCAAGGAAGATAATGAGCGATACCCCTACCAATCCCAACGACCGCGACCGCAGGCCCCAGCCTCCGCAGCCGCCTGCGCCGCAAACGCCCCAACCGCAGCAGCCTGGAAATGACGGGCAAGCTCCGAACCAGCCTGCCCGTGGGCGGCAGCGCCCTGACGGCAAGGGCAATGAGCCCGAGGGCTTCGGCTCGCTGTTTACCATGGGCGGCGATGCGGATGGTTCCAAGGATTCCAAACAATTGAGCCCTCGCCCTCCGCAGCGCATGAGCATCGTGTCCGCCGTGCTGTTCTTCCTCATCGCGTTCTTCATCGGCAGCCAGATGATGAATCTGATGGGGGGCACCCAGCAGACCGATACGCTGGTTACGTCTGAGTTCGTGCAGGCGGTGGAGCAGGGCCGCGTTGAAAACGTGGTTTACGACGCCGGAAGCTATACCGTGTCCGGCCAGTACTATCCCGCTGCCACGGCGGGCTCTACGGCGGCGGATGCCTACAACAAGGCATTTGAATCGCTGAATGCTCAGATGGAGTCGGCTCTTGGCGCCGATGCGGGCGTGGAAACCCAGACGCTTGAGACCCAATCCTTGGGCGAGCTGCGCAACTATACCTCCACCTATGTGGGCCAGGACTCGCTCATGCAGCTGCTTTCGCAGTATCCTGACATCCAGTATACGGTGCAGCTGCCCAACGGCCTGCTCGACACGCTGCTGAGCTTCTTGCCCATGCTGCTGCTCATCGGCGTGATGATCTTCTTCTTCGTGCAGATGAACAAGGCGAACAATTCGCAGATGTCGTTTGGCAAGGCGAAGGCCAAGGAGTACACCGTTGACCATCCGGATGTGAAATTCTCCGATGTGGCCGGTGAGGACGAGGCGGTTGAGGAGCTCCAGGAGATCAAGGACTTCCTCACCGATCCTCAGAAGTATCAGGCATTAGGCGCCAAGATTCCGCGCGGCTGCCTTTTGGTGGGTCCTCCGGGCACCGGCAAGACGCTGCTCGCGCGCGCCGTGGCGGGCGAGGCGCAGGTGCCGTTCTTCAGCATCTCCGGCTCTGAGTTCGTGGAAATGTTCGTGGGCGTGGGTGCAAGCCGCGTGCGCAGCCTGTTCAAGCAGGCCAAAGAGGCTGCTCCCGCCATCATCTTCATCGACGAGATCGACGCAGTGGGCCGCCAGCGCGGCGCAGGCCTGGGCGGCGGCCACGACGAGCGCGAGCAGACCCTCAATCAGCTGCTGGTTGAGATGGACGGCTTCGAGAAAAACGATGCCGTGGTGCTGATTGCCGCCACCAACCGCGTGGATGTGCTTGACCCGGCCCTGCTGCGTCCCGGCCGTTTCGATCGCCAGATTGTGGTGGACGCACCCGATGTGCGCGGCCGCGAGAAGATCCTTGAGGTGCACGCTAAGAACAAGCCCCTGGGCCCCGATGTGGATCTGCAGCGCATCGCCAAGCTCACGAGCGGCATGACCGGCGCCGACCTCATGAACCTCATGAACGAGGCGGCTCTGCTCACCGCGCGCCGCAACAAGAAGATCATCGGCATGGCCGAAGTCAACGAATCCATGGAGCGCCTGATGGCAGGCCCCGAGCGCAAGAACCGCGTGATGAACGAGAAGACTCGCAAGATCATCGCGTACCACGAGAGCGGCCATGCCTTGGTGGGGCATCTGCTTCCCAATGCCGACCCGGTGCACAAGATCACCATCGTGCCGCGCGGCATGGCGCTGGGCTACACCATGTCCATCCCCGACGAGGACAAGTTCTTGGTCAGCCGCAACGAGATGGTGGACGATTTGGCCGTGTTCATGGGCGGCCGCGTCGCCGAGGAAATCTTCTGCGGCGACATCACCACCGGCGCGAGCAACGACCTCGAGCGTGCCACCAAACAGGCGCGCAAGATGGTGACGAGCTACGGAATGTCCGACGCATTGGGCCAGCAGACGTTCGGCCAGCCCAACCACGAGGTGTTCCTGGGCCGCGATTACGGCAACACGCAGGACTACTCGCCCGAGACGGCGCAGCGCATCGACGAGGAAGTGGCTCGCCTGATGAAGGAGGCGCACGATACGGCGTATAAGATCCTGTCTGAGCACGCCGACCAAATGCACCTGATGGCCGAAGTGCTGCTCGAGCGTGAGACGGTGGACGGCGCCGCATGCGACGCGCTGCTCGACAATACGTGGGATGAGTATCTGGCCAAGGAGAAGGCCGGTCTTATTGGCAAAGACGCCTCCGGCATTACGGTGGAGGTCAGCGCCGATCAAGCGCATGGCGCAACCGAGGAAAGCGCATCTGGCGCGCCTTCGGATTCCGCAGCTTCGGGGGAGCCTGCCGCGCCTGCGGCTTCGGAGGCTCCGGAAGCCCCGGGAGCTTCGGCGGCGCCGGCTAAGCCTGAGCCCCAGAGACCCCCGATGCCTCCTTCGGATGGCGAAAGAAAATAGCTAGACGGTGCAAGGGCCGGCTCTTTATGGGCCGGCCCTTCGGGCTTTGCCGCACGACAAGGGCGGTATGGATAGCTTTGCAAAGCCCCCTCATCCTTCATTGCGCGTTTTCGGTACGCGCATTCTGGCGAAAGGACCTTTCGAATGATGTGGAAATGTGGAGCGTTCGAGTTCGACTCGCGCGTGCCGGTGATTATGGGCATCCTCAACGTGACGCCCGATTCGTTCTCTGACGGGGGCGCGCACGCCGATTTCGCATCGGCGGTAAAGCATGCCCGCGCCATGGTGGATGCGGGTGCGCAGATCATCGATGTGGGCGGCGAGTCCGCGCGCCCGGGCGCCGCAGAGGTAAGCGTGGAGGAGGAGCTCTCTCGCGTTCTCGACGTTGTTCGCCAGCTTGCCGACCTGGGAATATGCGTGAGCATTGACACGCGCCATGCCGAGGTTGCCCAAGCGTGCGTGGAAGCGGGCGCCGCCATCATCAATGACGTGACGGGCTTTTCGGATCCGGCAATGGTGGATGTTGCCCTGGGGTGCGACGCAGGGCTGGTGGTCATGCATATGAAGGGCGATCCCGCGACGATGCAGGACGATCCCCAATATGGTGACGTGGTGACCGAGGTGCGCGATTACCTAGCCGGCCAGGCATCCAAGCTTGAAGCTGCCGGCGTGGCGCGTGAACGCATTTGCGTCGACCCCGGTCCCGGGTTCGGGAAAACCGCGTCGCAGACCATGGAGCTCATGCGCAACTTCCACGAGATCTGCCGCCTGGGATATCCCGCGATGTGCGCGGTGTCGCGCAAGAGCTACATCGGCGCGGCGTATGGGATCGAGAACCCCGCCGACCGCGACCAGGCATCGGCGAGCGAGGCGTTGGCCGCGTGCGAGTTGGGCGCCTCGGTCGTGCGTACGCACAACGTGGAGGCGACGGCTGCCGCTCTCAAGGATCTGCGCCCCTATGTGCTGATCGGCTTGGGGTCGAACGTTGCCCTGGTGGCCAATCCCGGCGAGGAGACCGAGGGCAAGATCGCCAACCTGCAGCAGGCCATCACGGGGCTGTGCTCCATTCCCGACACGCAGATTGTCGATATCTCCGGCTATTACGAGAGCGAGCCCGCCTACTACGAAGACCAGGACGCATTCGTGAACGCCGTGGTGCTTGCGCGCACCGGCGTGCCGCCGAAAGAGCTGCTGCGATACCTGCATGCCATAGAGGACAGCCTGGGGCGCGTACGCGAGATTGAGAATGGGCCGCGCACGCTCGACCTGGATATCATCGACTACCAGATGTACGTGGTGAGCACCGAGGAGCTTACGCTGCCGCACCCGCGCGTTTGCGAGCGCGATTTCGTGGTGAAGCCGCTGCTTGAGCTTTTGCCGCATCACGTGCTTGCCGACGGCACTCCGGTAACCGCGGAGAGCGCCGTGCTTGGCAAAGCGACGAAGCTGTAGGCCTGCGTCATGCGCGGATGCTGAGTTTCCGCTTTCGCACATGTGCCGTTTCGCCCGATTGATCTTCGCTTCTGGATTCGCCCATGTTCTCTAACGTCTATCTGAATAATATCGCGATAGCCTGCATCGCGTTCCCGTTTGCCGCGGCGCTCATCACGCTGCCGTATCTGGTGGTGCAGTACCGCAGGTTCGGCAGCGTGCCCTGGTGGCGCACGTTCGTCGTGTACCTGTTCGTGCTCTATCTGATGGCGGCTTATTTCCTGGTCATTCTTCCGCTGCCCGCGCAGGACGTGTATGTGCCCTATGCCGCCCATCCGCAGCTTGTGCCGTTCTCCTTCATCGGCGAGATAGCGCGAAGCTCGCACGTGACGTCGGACTCGTCTACATGGGTGGCGGCGCTCACGACGCCCGCGGTATATCAGGTGCTGTTCAACGTGCTGCTTACGGTTCCGTTCGGGTTCTTTCTGCGCTATTACTTTCATCGTACATGGTGGCAGGTGCTCATCCTGGGCTTTCTGTGGACGCTCTTCTTCGAAACGTCCCAGATTACGGGCTTGTTCGGCATCTACGAGCATCCGTATCGCCTGTTCGACGTAGATGACTTGATCACCAACACTACCGGATCGATGGTGGGCTTCTGGCTGGCGCTTCTGCTGGCGCGCGTGCTGCCCGATATGGACGAGGTAAACCAGGAGGCGTGGGAGAAGGGCTCGCGCGCAACGCTTACCAGGCGCATCGTTTCGTTCGCGGTGGACATGCTTATCGCATCGCTCGCTGCGGCGCTTGTGGGCAGCGCGTGGAAGGATGCCGGCTTGAGCGCTATCGCCGACCATCAAGCGGCGGAGACCGCCGTATTCGCCATATGCTTCGTGCTGATTCCCGCCCTGCCCGGTTCCGCCACGCCGGGGCAGCGGGTGCTGCGCCTTCGGATCGTGGCCCCCGATGGGTCGAAGGCGCCCTGGTGGCGCCGTGGATTGCGCTATCTCGTGCTGTATCTGCTTGTGGTGGCGGCGCCTGCCGCGCTTGTGCAGGGGTTGCCTCTTGCCATGCGCGCCAGCGAGAAGTGGGTAGACCCCGCGCTGCTCGTGGCCGTGTTGCTGGTGTTTTTCGCCATTTGGGCGCTGAGCGTCATCGTGCGTGCGGTGCGCAGCGCCATGGGGCATCCGTTTGTGATGCTGAACGGCTTGATTACGGGCACGCGCATCGCGCCCTCTCCGCGCGCCGACCACGAGCGCACGCCATGGCGCGACCGGCTTGCGGCTAAGCGGGCTGCCTTGAAGGAGAAGCGCGGCAAGCACGCCCGCGTGGAGGACGCCGGCGAGGGGCAAAAGAACGACAATGGCGAGGACTAAGGACCTGGGCGGGCGGCCGACGAGGGGCTGGAGACCGGGCCCGAAAGGAGCGGGTTGCAGCTTGGGGCGCGACCCGCTGCAATCCGGGGCATGAGGGAACGCAGGGTGCTGTGCGAAAGCGGAGGCGTTGGGCACGCGAATGGGCTTCCTGGCACAAGAAAGGCCGCCGGCTTCGCAGCCGACGGCCTTCATCGTATCGCAAGACTGCACGCGTCAACGGCGCGGGTTATTTATCGTCCTCATCGTCGTCGAAGAACATGAAATCGTCGTCGTCCTCGGCGGGGCCGCGGTCTTTAAAGGTGCGGCGGGTCTTCCACTCCATGATGACGCATGCGAGGATCGAAATCAGAAGGATAGCGAGCACAAGCACGCCGATGCCCGCGAAGCTTTCAAATAGGAAATGGTAGATAGCATTGAAATCCATGAGGCCTCTTTCTACGGTCGGGCACGCCCGGCTGCGCGCAGCGGCCGACCCTTGTGTATTCCGCAAGCATTTTAGAGGGAGCTGGGCTTCATGGCAAGACGCGCGCCCTTCTTACACGAGTGGCGCACAGTTGGCGTGGCCGTGCTGGCCTGGACTTCGGGGTGTGGTGCAGCATTGGACGCTTGTGCCCGGCGTCGGCTTATCGGTACGGGTGGGTGCTTTGCGGGCATTTTGCTCGTGGTAGCGCGTCGTCGTGTCGTATCATGAGGCAAGCGGCGCCGTTAGGTGCGCGCAAACCAAGAGCGCGCCATCGAACACCACGCTCGTCATTCATCGCCAACCGAAAGGAAAGGGATTGCCATGGCGAACATCAAAGAGGCCCTTGCGGGGGTCGCCGATTACGATGCGGCGGTGGAGCGCTTCATGGGCAGTGAGGCCATGTATGTGCGGTTCCTCGGAAAGTTCGTGAACGACGAGAGCTACGGCAAGCTCGTTGCCGCCATGGACGCAGGCGATGCGAAGTCGGCATTCGAGGCTGCGCATACGCTTAAAGGCACATCGGCAACATTGGAGCTTACGGATGTGGCGCGAGCGACGGGTCCCGTGGTGGAAAGCTTGCGTGCGGGCGATGTCGAAGTGGCGCGTACCGTCTTCCCGCCGCTGAAATCGGCATACGATCAGGCTATGGAGGTTCTGCGGGCCTTATAGGAGCCTTGCTCCATCGCTGCGACCGCTGCGACCGGGCTTCGCTCTCGCGTTAGGCAAGCGTCGATGCCTGCGGGTCTGCGCCGGAGATTCGAGCGATATCTGGGCCCTCGATAATGCGTCCAATGGGGCTCGCTGGGTTGCGGGGTGTTTCGGTTTGCGGATATCTCGCTTTTGCCCGTCAGCGCGCTGTGGGGCGACGGCCTGGCTTGTTTTTTCTTGGGTTGGATTGCATTTGGACGCAGGGGCATCGTGGGACTTGCGCCCATAACGGACGAGGGGGAGTCGTGCGCAGCAAGGAAGTGGCCGAATTCGCGGGCGTAACGGTGCGCACGCTGAGGCATTACCATCAGTTGGGTATCCTTCCCGAGCCGCAGCGATCTGCCAACGGATATCGCGAATACGGCGCTGTAGACGTGGCGCGCGTGCTGCGCATCAAACGTCTTGCTTCGCTGGGATTCTCGCTTGGGCAAGTGGGCGCCATGCTGAACCGCGAGCAGGGCGGAATCGAGGCGGCAGGATCCTTGCAACCCATCGATGCCTATGCGGCGCTTGACCAGCTCGATATCGAGCTTGCGGAGCAAATCGAGCTCTTAAGGGAAAAGCGTCGGGTCATAGACCAGCTCAAGCAGGAGCTTTCTGAGGCGGCTCCTGTGTTAGAGGCGTCGCCTGCCATCGTCGCGCACATGGCGCTTCTGCATAAATACGGAGCGAGCAGCGTTCTTTCTGCTCTCGAACTGGAGCAGATTCTTTTGGTGAGCGGCCACAAAGAAGGCGAGAAGGTCATAGACGGCATCATTCGTCTCGATGAGTTCATTGAGCGCGAGGGCGGCATGGACGAATATGTTGCTTTGAGCAATGAGATGATGACGCTGCCGGCGGATGCGTCTGATGAGGAGTGCGAGAGCCTGACGCGTCGTGCTGCCGAGTTTTTCGCGCCCGTGCTTCGTGACTACCTGGAACGCTACGGCAGCATGGACGAGGAAGATGGCGAGTTCGAGCAGCTGCAATGGATTATCGGCCTGTACGAAAGCGAAATATACAACGACGCCCAGAAGCGCGTGACCGCGGCCATTCTCAAGAGGATATCGGAAGAAATCGATTTCGATGGGACGTTCTTGACCCAGACGTAACGTCATAGTTTTCAATGGCCCTTCAAGAGAGAAAGGGTCAATAATGAATGCGAAAAACGGCAGCAATCTTTGCGGTGACGCGGACGGCGCGATGAGCAACGCCGACGGCGCGGCGAGCAATGCGGACGGTGCGATGGGCGATGCGAACGGTGCGGCGGGCAATGCGGACGGTGCGGCGAGCAATGCGGACGGTGCGGCGGGCATGAACGGTCTGAGCGATATGGGCGAGGGGCCCATGGCGGGGCCGGTGTCGCTGCGGTTTCTCGTCTCGAGCGCACTGTCGCTCTTGGGCAATTCCGTTGCAGGCGTGATCCTGCCGCTCGTGCTGCTGGCCACCACGGGCGATCCGCTTGCTGCCGGCGCGCTCGCGCTGATCACCATGATTCCGCAGGCGCTGGCGGGCGTTGCGGGAGGCGCATTGGTCGATCGTCTGAACAGGTGCGATGTGTCTGTCGTATCGGATCTCATATCCGCCGCCTCGGTGGCCATGCTTCCCGTCATTGACGCCACGGTAGGTCTTAATTTCGGGTGGTTCGTGCTATTTGGCCTGCTGGGGGCCGTGGGCGATGTGCCCGGAATGACGGCGCGAGACTCCCTTCTTCCCGCGGTGTGCGAGCGTGACGGCGTGAGCATGCAGCGGTTCGTGGGGCTGCAGCAGTCCGTTGAGAGTCTGATGACCATCGTGGGGCCTGCCGTAGCGGCGCTGTGCATGGGGCTTGCGGGCGCGACCAACGCGCTTGTCATCACCGCCTGCACCTCTGCCGCCGCGGCGTTCATCACGCTTACCGTGCCGCGCGGGGTGGGCAAGGTGCCGTCGCGCGAGAATCGCGAGCCTCATCCGGTGCGCATGGCACTGCGGTCGACGAAAGACGGCCTGCGCACGCTGTTCGCAGGGAGCCCCGTCATTCGCATGTCCGTGCTGCTTTCGATGTGCGTGCGCATGGCACTGCGGTCGACGAAAGACGGCCTGCGCACGCTGTTCGCAGGGAGCCCCGTCATTCGCATGTCCGTGCTGCTTTCGATGTGCGTGCTCATGGTAATCGGCGGCTATCAGGGTTTGATTCTGCCGGTGCATTTTACGCTCGGAGATAGGGCCGACCTGCTGGGGTACGTGCTTACCGTCATGTCGGCGGGCGTGCTGGCGGCTTCGCTCATCTATGCGAAGCTCGCTTCCAAGCTTTCCAACCGCACATGGTATTCGCTCTCGCTTGTGGGCATGATGGCGGGTATCGCGATCATGGCGACGCTGCCGAGCTATCCGGTGCTCCTAGCGGGCGCGGCGCTCCTGGGGTTTGCTTCGGGGCCTTTGTCGGCGTTGCTCAATTTCAAAGTATTCGATCTAATTCCCGACGAGGTGCGCGGTGCAACGCTGGGCACGCAGAACGCGCTCATGTTGGTGGTGGCGCCCGTGGCGGTGTTCATCGCGTCGGTTCTGGTCGCGTGGCTCGGCGTGGGCCTGGCGGCCATCGTGCTCGCAGGGCTGTGGGCGGCGTTCACCCTGTATGCGCTGCTTTCGAGCTCGATGCGCGAGCTTTAGGCGCTTTGCGCGCGAGCCTTTGATTTTTGGACAAATATTCAGGATAGCCGGGGATATTTCGGCATTTTCGTCGGATTGGAATGAGGTTCGGGTCGCGCGGGGTCGCTCGGCCTCTTCCATGTCGCGGCAGTGCGGTATTTCCTCAGGTAAAAACCTCAGGTTACTTTTTAGTGATATGCCAGCGCCCGGCTAACCTGCAAACTTGTCCAAAATTTGCGGCACGGTTCGTAATGCGGCGTTGTGGGGTACGCGGTGCGTTTGCGAGATGCAGGGAGAGCGACGCGTTTGCGAGGTGCAAGGAGCGTGGTGCGTTAGCGAGGTGCAGGGAGGGCGATGCGTTTGGTGGGCGTGGGGGAGTGCCGCGTGTTTGCAGGGCGTGCGGAGCGAGTGCGATGCGGGGCATAGTCGACACGTGTTCTGGAAATACGAAGCACCCACCCAATTGCTCCGTGCCCGTGTACATGCGGGCGGCGTATACTCGAAGCCTAGGGTTTGAGGCCGATGCCAAGCGCTTCGAGACCGCCCTGAAGCAGCATGCGGAGCGGTTGCCCAGGCCGGCTTTGAGCGGCATGTGGAGACAGTTGGCCAAGACCGCTTGCGGGGCGGCAGCCGCGGCGCGAAGGAACAAGGAGGATGCGTGATGGAGCTGAAGCGACGCGACACCATCTTGGTGGTCGATGATGTGGAGATGAACCGCGCGATCCTCACCGAGGTGTTCAGGCGCGAGTTCGAGATCGTCGAAGCGGAGGGCGGCATCCAGGCGAAGGAGCTCATCGAAGCACACGCGCCTCGCCTGGCGGCGGTTCTCCTCGACATCGTGATGCCGGACCTCGATGGCATCGAGGTGCTGCGCTGGGCTGCGGAACAGCGCTACACCGAGCGCATCCCGTTTTTTCTCATCACGGCCGAAACGGCAAGTGACACTCTCAAGCGCGGCTACGATATGGGCGCCGTGGACGTGATCAACAAGCCGTTCAGCCCTTACTTCCTGCGTCGCCGCGTGAACAACGCAATCGATTTGTTCCGCAAAACCGAATGGCTCGCCATGACCGTGGCCGAGCAGCAGGAGGAAATCGCGCGTCAGCTCGCCGAGCTCAACCGCGTGAATTCCGCCATGATCGAGACGCTTGCAATGGCGATCGAGTTTCGCGACGGCGAAAGCGGCGAACACGTCTTGCGCATCCGCGACATCACCGCGTTGCTTTTGGCGGCGCCCGAGATGCGCGGCACGCTGACTGACGAGCAGGTGGCGCTCATCGCGACCGCCTCCATCCTGCATGATGTGGGCAAGATCGCCATTCCCGATGCGATTCTCCAGAAGCCGGGCAAGCTCACGCCTGAGGAGTTCGAGATCATGAAGCTCCACACCGTGCGCGGGTCGGAGATGCTCGCCCTGATGCCGCACGCCGCCGAGGTGGAGAGCATCTATTCCTTCGCGCAGGACATCTGTCGCCACCATCATGAGCGCTGGGACGGGCGCGGCTACCCCGATGGGCTGGTGGGCGACGAGATCTCCGTCGCCGCGCAGGTTGTGTCGCTTGCCGACGTGTACGACGCGCTGACGAACGCGCGTGTATATAAGCCGGCGTTTTCGCACGAAGTGGCAATGGACATGATCAACGAGGGCAAATGCGGCACGTTCAACCCGGCGCTTTTGGAGGCGTTCAACCGCGTGGGGCCCAAGCTCGAGCGCGGCGAGCATCGCAGGGGTGTCGTTGGGGCATAGGGGTGCGCGAGCCCCGGCGCTTTGTCTGATTAGAGAAGCAACTCGTCATCAACCGCGAGCGTTGATATGTCCTGGGCTGAATGTCGGAGGGTAAGAAGGTGCACGATGCCCTCGTCCTCGTTGACGGAGTACAGTGCCCTATAGGCGCGGATGGGCGCTTTTTGCACGGCCACGCCCAGCATGTCGGAGACGTCCCAATCGATAGGGAAGATGCTGGGGGTTTGCTCGAGTATTTCCACCGTGTTCTCCAGCTCATCCAACACCGCACTTGCTGCTTGCGGGGCGTGAAGTTGGTCTTTGAGATAGGAGACGACGGATGTTAAATCGGCGACGAATCTGTTGGTGAAGCGTACGCTATAGTCCATGGCTCTGCCTTATGCGAGCAATTGCGTCGCGGGCATCCACCGTACGTCCTTCCGCGACATCGGCAAGCCCCTCTTTCACGGCTGCGACGGTCTCCTGCAGGTCCTGCTGGCGAATGAGCGCCTGCTGCATCAATTGCTGAAGAGCCGATTCGTAGCGTTCGAACGTTTTGGTGCTCATAATCACCATCTCGCCGTATCCGTTTTTGGTGATATGGATAGGCTCGTCCAGTTCGCGGCACTTCTGGGCAATGGCGGCGGTGTCTTTGAGCTCTTTAATGGGGATGATGGTCATACTATCCTCCTTTTGAGAGATAATAAAGCCATTATAATACCATGAATGATGTTTCTCGGAGGCTAGATGGCGCGCAGGGCTGGAATTCGGGCGAATGCGAGTACGTGACATCCGCCTATATTGCTGTCGGCGTATTGGTGAGCTTGATTGAGCAATGGAGAGCTTGAGGCGAGGTGAAGCGCGGCGGGGCTAACTGGCGCTCCGCTGCGAGTCTGTTCGTTTGCGGGCGCTTTGCGATTCGTGTGCGATGCTGGGGTATACTGAGCGGATACGACAATGCACGATAACAATCCCTAAGGAGACCCCATGCTGGATATTCGCTTTGTGCGCGAGAATCCTGATGCCATTGACGCCGCCATGGCGAATCGTCAGACCTCGTGGGACCGCGAGAAGTTCTTCACGCTCGACGAGGAGCGCCGCTCTGTGATCACGCAGGTTGAAGAGCTGCAGGCAACCCGCAATGCCGAATCCAAGAACATCGGCGCGCTCATGCGCGACGGCAAGCGCGATGAGGCGGAGGCCGCTAAGGAAGCCGTCCGCAAGGTGAACGAGCAGATCGAGGGATTGGCGGCTCGCCGCAGCGGGCTCGAGGCGCAGCTGGATGACTTCATGGCGCGTATTCCCAACATCCCCTGCGAGGCTACGCCCGTGGGCAAGGATGAATCCGAGAATCCCGAGCGTCGCCGTTGGGGCACCCCGCGCGATTTTGCCGCCGAGGGCTTTGAGGCCAAGCCGCATTGGGATCTTGGCACCGACCTGGGCATCCTTGATTTCGATCGCGGAGCAAAGCTCGCCGGCGCACGCTTCACGGTGCTCGCCGGAGCCGGCGCCATGCTCGACCGCGCGCTGCAGAACTTCTTCCTGAATACGCATATCTCGCGCGGATTCAAGGAGTTCATCCCGCCCGTGATTGTGAACCGCGAGATCATGTACGGTACGGGCCAGCTGCCCAAGTTCGAAGACGACGCCTACCACACCGGCGTGGACCAGTTCCTCATTCCCACGGCAGAGGTGGCGCTCACCAACCTGCATGCGGGCGAAATCCTGGATGCCTCCCAGCTGCCCCTGCGATACACCGCGGGCACGCCGTGCTTCCGCGAAGAGGCGGGCAGCGCCGGCCGTGATACGCGCGGCATCATTCGCCAGCATCAGTTCACCAAGGTGGAAATGGTCAAGTTCGCCAAGCCGGAGGAGTCCGACGACGAGCTCGAGAGCATGACCGCCGAGGCCGAATACATCCTGCAGCAGCTGGGGCTTCCGTACCGCGTCATCAGCCTGTGCACGGGCGACCTGGGCTTTTCTGCCCGTCAGACCTATGACATCGAGGTGTGGCTGCCCAGCTACAACGGCTATAAGGAGATTTCCAGCTGCTCCAACTGCGGTGATTTCCAGGCGCGTCGCGCCAACATCAAGTACCGTGACCCCGCCAACTTCAAGGGCTCTCGTTACGTGCACACGCTCAACGGAAGCGGCCTTCCCACGGGCCGCACCATGGCTGCCGTAATGGAGAACTACCAGCAGGCCGACGGATCTATCAAGGTGCCCGAGGTGCTGCGTCCCTACATGGGCGGCATGGAATACATCAAGCCTGAATAACGTATTGCTTGCGGGGCGCTGAGATGGCGGATGCGGAAAACAAGCAACGCGGCGGCACGACCGGCGAGTCGCTGACGGATTCTCTCGCCGAGGCGGGGGCGGCTGCTCCTGCGTTTGGTGCCGGGGGCGCCAGCATGAGCGAGGCGCCTTTGCCCCCCGCTCCTCCGGGCCCTGCGCGCGATTATCGCGATCTTGCGCAGGAGGCCGCTAACGTGCGCGCCCAGCAGGCCGCTCGCGCCCATGCCGCTCGACGTCGCAGGATTGCGGCGTTGGGCATAGCTGTGGCGGGCGTGGTGCTTGTTATCGCGGGCGCAGCCGCAACGCTTCTTTTGTCGCACGTCCCGTTCGGCGATCAGGAAGCCGCCGACGGCATGGCTGCGACGGATTCGAGTGCATCTTCCGACGGCGCCTCGACTCAGGAGCCGTCCGAATCGGGCGACAGCGCCGATTCGTCTGAGGGAAGCGTTTCAGCGGTGGAGGCCGTGGTTGCCGCCGACCAGATCAGTGCCGCCTTTTCCGCGCTCGCCTCCGATGAGGGCGGCGCGTTCACGAGCTTCGTGTCGGAATTCATGGAGGATTACGACCAGGGGATTAACACCGAGGTGAGCTATACGCTCTCCGACTTGGGAATTCAGCCCGAAGAACTGGCTACGCAGCTGCTATCCGGCTTCTCGTGCACGGCTGCTAACGTTGACGTGCAGGGGCAAACCGCATGGGTGAGTGTAGAGGTGACGTCGAAAAGCCTCGCCGACCAGGCGAATGAATTCGCTCAGGCAGTGGAATCGGGGGCGACCGACGCCCAGGATGAGGAGGCGTACAAAGCATTTCTCAAACAGGCGTATCTCGAGTCATTTGACAGCGTGAGCCCGCGCTCGCACTCGCTGCTGGTTACCGTCGCGCGCACCGACGATGGCTGGACGGTGACCGACGACACCATGGAATACATCCTCGGCAGCGTTTGGTACACATCGGCATAACCCCGCACCCGGCACGAAGGAACATCGAACGTCATGGCAACGCCCAAGAAACGCCCCTCGGTTAGAAACAAAAAGACCGCTCGCCCCACGTCGAGGCAGGACATCGCCCGCGCCGATGCGCCGAACGAGCAGGATGCCTCCGCGGCCGCATCGCAAACTCCGCATGCGGCCTTGTTCCCCGAGGTCCCCTCTGTGCCCAATCCTCCCGAGGCGCGTATTCCCTTTGCGGGGGATGCTGCTTCGTTCGGGGTAGGTGGCGCGGCGATGCGATCGGGTGGCGCGGCCATGCCGAGTAGCGTTGCCGCCTCAGGCGGAGCGGCCGTGCCGCCGACCGGCGTTGGGTCGACGGACGGAGGAGACGCATCTTTCGCAGAAAACGGCCCGGCCGACTTTTTTGACCTGGGCGATGGACGTTCGACGTCGGGAGGAGCGCCGATGCGCGCGTCGGCATCTCGCGGAATGCGAGGCTCGTCGCAGCCTGCCAAGGCGCAATCCCGTCGTCTGCGAACGCGCGCGGAGGCGAAGGGTCGCTCCCAGTCGGAAGGCCAAGAACGCCCCCGAAGCGCATCGGGGCGCGCACCGCGCTCCAAGGATGCGGGCAGAGACAAAAACGGCGCGCCAGGCAAGGGCGGCGCCAAGAGGGTCGTGCTCGGCATCGTTGGCATAGCAGCGGTCGTGGCAGTGGCTTTGGGCGCGTTTTTCGTGTGGAACGCGTTTTTCCGCTACGACGATGCGGCCGATATTCAGGGGGAGTGGCGCACTCAAGACAATACGATGACCGTCGTGATCGACGGCTCGAACATCCGCATGCCCGATCTGGAGTATTCCTATGAGATCGATACGGGCGCAAAGCGCCTTACGTTCCATTTCTCCGACTTGACGGGCTCGGGCACCTATTCGTTCTCGAGCGACCGCTCGACTTTGACCATCGTCGAGGGCGAGGGGGATGCGGCGACCACCACCGTGCTGGTCAAGGTCTCCAACGATACGCAGGCCACGCCGCAGCTTGTCGACCAGACGCAATCGGAGGGCGCGACGGCTGATGGCGAAAGCGCGTCGGGGGATGAAGGCGCATCCGGCAGCGATGCGGACGCCGATGCCGAGAACGGCGAGAGCGCCGGCGACGGATCGTCCGATGCGTCATCGGGCGGTGAGGAATCGGGCGACGGGGAGCAGGCGTGACCGATTCCGCCCTCCGCATCTCCCATATCACGGTGAAACCCGATCGCATCGTTGCTCGAGTCGAGGTGGCAGAGGAGCGTCACGCTCGCACGACTCCTTCGCTCATTGCGATGCTTGCGCCTGCGTATCCCCATCTTCTTGAGCACGCTTGTGTGAACGAGCGAGGCGATACGTTTGCGGCGGTGGCGGGCGACACGTCGCTTCCGCACCTGCTTGAGCACATGGCGATCGAGAACCAGGTGCGCATGGAGGGCGAGCGCTTCGCAACAGGCGCCACCTATGTGGGAAAAACCCAGTGGGAAAGCCGCGTGCGGCGCATTGCGCGCATCGAGCTCAGCTATGCCGACGATCTCGTGGCCCTTGCGGCATTGCGCGATGCGGCGCGCGACCTCAATGAGGCGGTTTCCCTGATGGATGCAGGGGACCCGTCAGGGCGATTGGCGCAGCGGCCTTGAGGGGCATGCGGGGGACCGCCCCGTGGGAACAGACGGCGCGGCGGGTCTGACGATTCTGCCTTTTGCGAGGGCAAAATCGCGCAATAGTGTGCCTATCGGTTGCCAGATGGGCAACGGAGCGGCGCAGCGGGTCGTTTTCTCCTATAATGGCGTTATGGAACCAATGCGGCCGCACGGCATGCGCCTTGGCGGCTGCGGAATAAGGAGGATCACCATGGCCAACAAACTCGGCATCTTTCTCGCAGGCGGCGTGATCGGCGCTGCTGTCGCCCTTCTGTACGCTCCTCGTCCCGGCGTTGAGACGCGCGCCATGGTGGCCGAGCGTGCCAACGAGGCGTGGGGTCAGGCTCAAGATCTTGGCGGCCAGGTTGCCGTGCGCGGCCAGGAGGCTTACGCGACCGCCGTGGCTCAGGGGCAGCGCGCCTATGGTCAGGCTCAGGAATTCGGTCAGACCGTGTACACCAACGTGACCGCTGCAAGCCAGGCCGCCGGTGCCCGCGCCGCCGCCATGGGCAAGCAGGCGTATGAGTCTGCATCCGCCGGCGCCAAGCAGGCCTATGAGGCCGCTGCTGCGGGAGCCAAGCAGGCATATGCCGACGCCAAGACCGGCGCTGCCGCCGCGGCCCAGCGCATGCAGGAGACCGCAGATACGGTGCGTCCCATCTTCGCCGAGAAAAACGATGAGCTGCGCGCCAAGATCGATGCGGCTCGCGAGCGCATCGCCGCTCAGGTGACCAAGAACGCCGAGGCCGCCCACGCTGCGGTTGCCGAAAAGGCGCCGATTGCCGCCGAGGGCGCTGCCGCCGACGTTGCCGAGCCCGAGCAGATCGCGGAGGCCGCCGCTCCCGCCGAGCCCGCAGAGCAGCCCGTCGAGGAAAAGAAGGACGCCGAATAACTCGCGGCAGCAAGCGAACGATCCACGACCGGGGCCGGCGTCATGCCGGCCCTCTTCGCGAAGAAGGAAGCCCCATGGCTAAGAAGAAACTCACCACCAGCAACGATATGCACAAGCTGCGCGTGTTCGGCGGAAAGCGCGGGACACGCAGCATCGGCCGCGTGAAATCGTGCGTGTTCCATCCGTCTGAAAAGCGCTGCATCGGTTTTATCATCAAGCGCCCCGATTTCCTGTGGATGTTCCGCCGCAAGGATCTTTTTTTGGCGATCGATAGCTTTGACCTGGTAGATGGGCACGTTCTTATCAAGGAGAACGCCGAGACCACAGGTCCTGCCGCATGCCGCAGGATGGGCGTGAATTGGGATGAGTGCGTGCTGTGGGAGGGCATGCCCCTCATGACCGCCGATGGCACGGCGGTGGGATACGTGGGCACCATCACGTTCTCGCTCGCTACGGGCGAGGTGCGCGAGGTGGTGGCGTCCAACGGCGTGACCGCGAAATATCTGCTGGGCACGCTCACCGTTCCCGCGGAATATATCCTGGGCTTCAAACGCGGCATGGGCGCGCAGCTCGCCGTGCGCAACGATTCGCGCGAAGAAACGACGGGCGAAGAGTTCATGGGCGCCATCCTCGTGTCCGACGACGTGTGGGCCTTGCAGCCCGAGGGCGGCTGGGCGGAGGCCGCGGGCGAGTTCACGGCCAAGGCGACTGCGCGCGTAAAAGAGAAGGTCGCCGAGTATAAGCCCAAGGTTCAAGAAGCCACGCACGCCGCGGGGGAGGCCATCAACGACGGTGCCTACGCCGTAGGCAAACAGGTGGCTGCCACCAAAGGCATGTTCGGCGCATTCAAAGAGGAATTCGACAAGGCCAAAAACGGCGAGGACGAAACTGACCTCGCCGTGGCGGACGACGCCGAAGCGGCTGAATCCGATGCCCCTTGCGCTCCTGAGCCCGCTGCCGGCGATACCGAGATGTCGAACATGTTCTCTTCGTTCAAGGAAGAATTCGATAAGGCCAGCGGTCGCGACGAGGTAAAGCGTGCCAAAGAGGCCGAGGACGAGCCTGCCGAATCCACGGTGGGCGGCATGTTCGCCGCCTTCAAGGAGGAGTTCGATAAGGCCAGCAAGGCCGACGCCAAGGACTCTTCCGATGACGATGACGACTACGATGAGGACGAAGACGAGACGCCCGCCAAGCGCGCTTCGAAGCCGTCGGCCAAGAAGGCGGCCTCCAAGAAATCCTCCTCTTCGGTTACCGGCATGTTCGCCGCGTTCAAGGAAGAATTCGACAAGGCCAGCAAGGGCGAATAGCGCCCGCCCGTCACTTGTCCTGCCAATTCTTTTGCATCTGTGCGACCAAGCGTCCGCCTGCGTGTATGCGCGGGCGGACGCTTTCTCTTGACCCCCAGGGTTGCGAAAAGTCAACGGGGTATCAACGAAACGCAACAGCTTGATGAAAGTTATGCCGTCTGGCTCGCCTTTGACGCGTGCGACGGCATAATGGTGCGCGTCTGAAACCAAAGCAAGAAGGCGGGCCATGAATAACGCGCAACCCAACACAGTCAATTCCGGCGGCCAAGTTTCCAATGCCCCTCATCCGACGACATCGTCCGCATCGGCGCAGCGAATGGACGCCAGCGCCCCTTCGTCGGGCATGTCCGCCGAAAGGGCGCCGCAAAGGGCTGCCGAGGCATCTGCAAGCAGCACAGGCAGGCTGCGTCTCAAGGGAGCCGAGCTGCGCGAGGATTTGCACGTGAAGCGCGAGGAGCTTCATGAAAGGCGCGAAGAGTTGGAAGAGCGTCTTGACCAGCCTGTGTCAACCAAGCCGCGCTGGGCGCGTCTGACCAAGGCCGATGTGTTCAAGCTTGCCGGATTGGGCGCCTTTTTCGTGCTGATGATCGTGGTGTGCATCCTCATTTGGCCTGTGGTGATGGAACTCACCGCGCCAGGCGGCCTCGAGCGCGTGACGGAGCAGGTGCGCAACGCCGGTCCTGCGGGCGTACTCATCTTGCTTGGCTTCCAGTTTCTGCAGATTGTGGTGGCGTTCATCCCCGGCGAGGTGGTCCAGGTTGCTGCCGGCATGATGTATGGCACATGGGGCGGCGCGGCCATCGTGCTGGCAGGTTGCGTGATTTCAAGCGCGTTCATCTACTTCGTGGTGAGCAAGCTGGGCGCTCCCTTCGTACAGGCCATGATTCCTGAGAAATGGATGAGCAAGCTGCGCGATTTCGACGAGAGCGACAAGCTTGACGTGATGGTGTTCGTGCTGTTCCTGATTCCCGGGCTCCCCAAGGATGTGTTCACCTATCTGGTGCCGCTTACCGGCATGCGCATGCGCGATTTCGTGCTGCTGTCCAATATCGGACGTATTCCCGGCGTGGTCATGTCCACTATGGCGGCCAACGGTCTTATGCAGGGCAACTGGGTGCAGAGCATCGCCTTGTTCGCCGCCTGCGCCGTCATCGCCATCGTGGCCATCCTCTTCCATGACAAGATCATGAAGGTGTTCAAGCGCAAATAGCGCAGGCAAGGCGAGCAGGGCACGTCGGCAAGCCTCGTTGCCTTATTTGTTGCGCCATTTGCCTCGCCCATCAGGACGGTCTTCGTGTCGTCCAGGTCCACAATGTCTATTTCGGCGTTGCTTTTTGCTGCGGGGTCGTTTCCCCGCACAGCACGAGGGAAAGCTTTGAGTCATCCTGATGCGCGTCGATGAATGCTTGCAGGATGGAGACAAAACCGGGCTGCGCCTTTGCCATAGTTTAATTAGGCAAAGTGATGTTTGGCTTATAGCGTCAAGCACCGTATTGTGGCTTTTGTGTTGCGCTGCTGCGGGGTTTGGTAAGCTGTGTAAAACGACCGGATGAACACGTAGTAAAGGAAACTCATGCGACTGGTATCGTGGAACGTGAACGGATTGCGCGCTGTGGCGAAAAAGGGGTTCGAGGACTCCGTAGCGGCGCTCGATGCCGATATTATCGCCCTGCAAGAGACCAAGCTCCAAGAGGGGCAGATCGAGATGAGCCTCGATGGGCGCTACCAATTCTGGAGCTATGCGGAGCGAAAAGGCTATTCCGGCACGGCGGTGTTCACGAGAGAGGCGCCGCTGCGCGCGCTGCATGGCTTGGGCGTGCCCGAGCTCGACGACGAGGGGCGCATCGTGGCGCTTGAGTTTCCCAAGTTTTGGTTCGTGGACGTGTACACCCCCAACGCTCAAAATGAGCTTGCGCGCATCGACCATCGCATGGCGTGGGACGACGCCTTCCGCTCCTTCCTCAAGAACCTTGAGGCGGGCGTGCTGCCTGCGGGCGTTCCCGTTCAGGAGCCCGCGGCGGGCGAGGGGCATGTGGCCATGTCGGAGCTGCCGCGCATCGCGCCTGGTGCAACTGCGTCCCCCAAACCGGTCATCACCTGCGGCGACTTCAATGTGGCCCACAATGAGATAGACCTGAAGAATCCTGGTCCGAACCGCGGCAATGCGGGCTTCTCCGACGAGGAGCGCGGCAAGTTTACCGAACTTTTGGACGCCGGTTTCGCCGACACGTTCCGCATGCTGCATCCCGATGAGACGGGTGCTTACTCCTGGTGGAGCTATCGCTTCAACGCGCGCAAGAACAACGCAGGATGGCGCATCGACTATTTCTTGGTGAGCGATGCGCTGCGCGATGCCGTGCGGGATGCATCCATCCACGCCGACATCATGGGAAGCGATCATTGCCCGGTGTCGCTCGACATAGATCTGTAGCATTGCGCGTCTCGGGCCTCGAGTGTGGTCAGGGAAGCAAACGCCGTGCAATGGCAAGGCGGTCATACGGGCGATTGTGCGGGGCGTTGCGTGCGTCGCGGCGGCATTCGCCGCCTTTCGCCATCTATCTGTGCAGGCGCGGTGACTGTTTGCGCACTAGAATGCGGCTTTCCTGCGTATCTGCTACCATAGGCCATTACGGGCGCGCCGCGCATTCCTCGGCGACGCGCAAGGCCAACCAAGACCGAAAGCGAGGCAGCGATTATCACGCGCAGAAAAGACCGGGTGAAGACGGGTGTGACCCCTTTGGCGGCCATGCTCACCGTCATGCTGTCTACGGTCGTGTTTCTGCTGTGGCTGGGATTGGTGGTCATCGTCACGAAAGTCGTGATGGGGTAGCAGCGTGTGGCAGAAGTTCTCATTCGGTGATTTTCTCGTAGTTTGCCACTACTTGGGCGTGCTAGTCCTGTTCCTGGCTATCGCGTTGTGCGTTCCTCTGGTGACTGCTGCCGCCCTGGGCGAATGGGCTGCCGTGTCTCGCTATTTGTTCGCCCTGGGCATCTCGCTCACGGTGGGGTCGCTTCTTCGTCTGAGCGTGCTCAATCCGCGCCGTCTGACCACCAAGCAGGCGCTCGCCGTGACCTCGCTTGCGTGGCTTGTCTTGGCCTTGGTGGGCGCCGTTCCCTTGGCCCTTTCGGGGCATTACGGCTCCTACCTCGACGCGGTGTTCGAGGCGATGAGCGCATGGACCACGACGGGCGCATCGCTCGTGAAAGACCTCGACCACATGTCCACGGCAGACAACATGTGGCGTTTCACCATGCAATGCATTGGCGGCCAGGGAGTCGTTGTGATCGCGCTGTCTCTGGGGCTGTTCGGCCGTGCGGTGGATTCGTCACTGTACTCCTCGGAGGGCCGCAGCGAGCACGTGATTCCCAACATCATGCAAACCACGCGCTTCATCGTGCGTTTCTCCGCCGCATTCATCATTTTGGGCACCGTGATTCTTGTGGGGATCTGCCTCGCGCTCGGCATGGAGCCGGTACGTGCGTTCTTCAACGGACTCTGGCTTGCCGTGGCGTCGTTTAACACGGGCGGCATGACGGCCATGAGCACGGGCATCCTCTACTATCACTGCGGGCTTCTCGAAGTGGTGATCATGATCCTCATCGTTATGGGGTCCATCAACTTCACGCTGCACAGCGAGGTGTGGCGCGGACGCATCGAGCACTTCTTCCGCGACATCGAGATTCGTACCCTTGCGGTGTGGCTCACGATCATCACCGGCACATTCGTGGCGGCGCTGTGCGCGTCGGGCGTCTATGACGACCTGCCCACGCTTTTGAGGCGGGCGGTGTTCACCGTGGTCGCGGCGTTTTCTTCGACGGGGTTCCAAACCATCACCACCAACCAGCTCACCACGGTGGTTTCGAGCGGCGCGTTGCTGGTGCTGGTGTTCTGCATGGCCGTGGGCGGCTCGTCCGGCTCCACCACCGGCGGCATCAAGATGATGCGCGTCGGTATTTTGGCCAAGGAGACCATTGCCTACGTGAAAGATTTGGTTGCTCCTTCTTCGGCGCGCCAGGCGGTCACGTACTACCACATCGGCAAGCGCCGGATCGATGCGGGGCTCGTGCGGGCCAACCTCGCTGTGCTTTTGCTGTACGGCCTGGCGTTTCTCATCACCACCATCGTTACGCTCGCCTATGGCTACAACGCATCCACCTCGCTCTTCGAGGCGGCGTCCATGACGTTCAACATCGGCATGTCGGCGGGTATCATTCAGCCCGGCATGCCCGAGGTGCTTAAAGTGCTCTACATTTTTGATATGTGGGCGGGCCGTCTTGAGTTCGTCACCCTCATCGCGTTGCTTACGTCTATCGTGGCATCGTTCGTTCCCAGGAAGAGGGTGAAGCATGAGCGATAGGATTGCGAGCTTGACGCGCCGCCTTTGCTCGTGCGCCGCCCTTGTTGTCGGCGCGCTTGCCGTGTTCCTGTGCGCGTTCTGCTTTCCCGCATGGGCGCAGGATGACGCTGCGGCGGGAGATGCCGTCACGCAGGAAAGCGCTGAGGGCCAAAACGACGGCGAAAACCAGGATGATGCCGCCGACCAGGGCGATGCGTCCAAGAGGGGCTCCGTCGTCCAGCGAGATGCCGCCAATCAGAGCGAGCGGAATGAGAGGGCCCAAGATTCCGGCGCAACCAGCGCCGGGAACGCCTCGCAAGCCTCCGACGGCACGAACGAGGGGGGCGCCTCCTCCGAAAGCTCGACGCCTGAACCGCTTGATGCCGAGGGCAACCTCATCAACGAGGGCCAGGTGTCTGACACGTCGTTTCTCTATGACGCCGCCATCGCCGACCTTGCCGGCGCCGATGCCTATTACGACGGCCAAACCGTCCAGGTGACAGGCGAAGCGGTGGGCGAGGCCATCGCGCCGCTCATGAACGTGGGAGAAAATTCGGGTATGGTGCGCGTGACGCTGTACGAGGAGTCTTCGGGAACTTCGGTCACGGTGATCATGACCAGGGAAAACGCCGAAAAGATCGGCACATACGGCGCGTACGGCAAAACGGGGGCTACCCTGCGCGTGCAGGGCACGTTCCACTTGACGTGCCAGGAGCACGAAGGCGAAAGCGACATTCATGCCGATGTGGTGACCGTTCTCAAGCAAGGTAGCGTGCATCCCGATGAATTCGAACCCGAGGATTTCGTCCCCGGCGTGGTGGCGCTCGTTATCGGGCTGGTATGCATGCTGGCAGGGTGGCGCATCAAGGAGCGCTCAAGGTAGGGGCTCGCTTGGCTGCCGGAAGCGGCAGCGGAGGCGGCCGACGGGGTGAAGGCTCGAAAGACGAAAGGGGCGCGTTGATGCGCGGTGTGGTTGTGAAGCTCGATAGGGGGTACCCGCTGGTACGCGTCGCCGACGGGCGCGAGGTGCGCTGCGAGCATGCAACGGCCCTGGTGAAAGGAGCCGACGTGCGCGCCACTACCGGCGATGTGGTTGAGGTGAGCGCTCCGGAGGGGCATGACAAGGGCATTATCGAGGAGGTCTTGCCGCGCCGCCGCGCCTTTGTGCGCAAGGACCCAACCGAGCGCGTGGCTGCCCAGGTGCTTGCGGCGAATTTCGACAAGGTGTTTGTCGCGGAGCCGCTGGTGGGCCTCAATATTCGTCGCCTGGAGCGCGAATTGGTGCTGGCTCACGAGAGCGGCGCAGAGGTTGTTGTGCTTTTGACCAAAGCTGATCTGGCGGAAAGTCCCGATGACTTAGCGCGCGCCAAAGACCTGGTGAGCCGCGTCGCCCAGGGCACCGAGGTTCTGGTCGTATCCGCCGAGGATCCGACAAGCGTGGAGGCGGTGCGCGAACGCCTGCCGCAGGGCGAGGTTGCCATTCTTCTGGGAAAAAGCGGCGTGGGCAAGTCGAGCCTAGTGAACCTTCTGGTTGGTGAAGAGGTGCAGGCGACGGGTGCCGTGCGCAAGACCGACGGGCGCGGCCGCCATACCACCGTCTCGCGCGAGATGGTGCCGATTCCGGGTGCGGGTTGCGTGGTGGACATGCCGGGAGTGCGCGGTCTTGCGCTATGGGATGCCGACGAGGGCATGCGCACCGCGTTTTCCGACATTGACGCGCTGGCCGCTCAGTGCAAGTTCCGAGATTGCAAGCACGAAAGCGAGCCGGGATGCGCCGTTCGTGCGGCAGTGGAGGCGGGCGAGCTGGCGCCGGAGCGTCTAGAAAGCTACATTCGCCTGCGCGACGAATCCGACGAGCTGCGCCGCCGCAACGAAGAGGCGCAGCGCATCAAGTCGCGCCGTGGACACCCTCGCCGCCGCAAGGGATAGGCCAAGTCTGCAGACGGATGCGGTGAGGGCGAACCCGCCCGCGCCTTGCGGGGTGTTAGCATGGTGCCGGTTGCTCAATATTGCACGGGTTCTAGGCGGGGTGTGTATATTGCGTAAGTTTGCCATGGTTAACGTTTCAATGTGGTATTACAGATGCTTCGACCCGCGAATCTCATGGACGGCGCGCGAACTTCGCTGTTAGCGAGCATTTTGGGCTTTGCTGTAACAGCGACGAACGCTAACGTGCAGAGATGTGCAGCGGGCATCCTCCTCGCCGCTGCAGGCGAGAAAATAAGGTTTCGCTTTTGCCAATGAAAGGCTAGATATACCGCGATGGAACTGCTTCATATTTTGGAACATGCACTCGAGCATGCGTTCTTCGATACGCTCAAACTCATACCGTTTCTGTTCGTGACCTATCTCGCCATGGAGGCGCTTGAGCACCATGCGGGCGAAAGGAGCGAAGAGGCCGTGCGTCGCGCGGGCGTGGCAGGGCCGTTCATCGGCGCAATTCTGGGCGTGGTGCCGCAGTGCGGCTTTTCCACGGCGGCCGCGACGCTCTATGCCGCGCGCGTGGTGTCGCTCGGCACGCTGATCGCGGTGTTCCTCTCCACGAGCGACGAGATGCTGCCCATCCTCATCGCCGAGCAGGCGCCTTTTGACCTGGTGCTGAAGATTCTGGGCATCAAGGTGGTGATCGGCATGGCCGCAGGTTTCGCCATCGATGCCGTGCTGCGCGTGCGCCACCATGCCTATGAGAAGCTGCGCATCCACGAGCTGTGCGAGCGCGACCGCTGCCATTGCAACGGCGACTGCGCCGCCTGCAAGGCCGATCCCGAACTCGCCTACGACTTCGAGCATGACGCGGAGCATGAGCATGACCATGCGCGCAGCTCTATCGTGCGCAGTGCCCTCGTGCATACGCTGCAGGTCACGCTGTTTGTGTTCGTCGTGACGCTGCTGCTCGAGATCGCCATCGATTCGATCGGCGAGGATGCGCTGGCGGGCTTCATGGCGGGCAACCCCGTGGTTTCCGTTGTGGCATCGTGTCTGGTGGGACTTATTCCCAACTGCGCGGCATCGGTGGCAATCACCGAGCTTTATTTGGGCGGCACGCTCGGTGCGGGCGCGATGATGGGCGGCCTGCTGGTGAGCGCGGGCGTGGGATTGCTGGTCTTGTTCCGCACCAATCGTCCCATGGGGCGCAACTTCGCTATCGTGGGCATCCTGCTTTTAATCGGTGTGGCGGTGGGCTTGCTGCTTACCATCGCGGGATTCGCGCTGTAGGCTGCTCGCTGTTTGCCGCTTGCTGCTCGCACGGCCTACAGCTTGCTCGGCATCCCCATTTGACTTTTCGACTGCCTACCCATTCATCGCTCGCGCGGTCGTGGCTCGCTCGTCATGCCTGCCCGCGGCTCGCGGCAGCCACTCATCCGCCACCCGCATTCGCGTCCTCAGCAAAGGACGTCATGTTGACGCTGAAATTGCTCGAATCGATACAGGGCACCGTCAAAATGACGTTCTTTGTTCTGGCATCGCTCGGCTTCTGCCTTCCGTGCCCCTGCATTTTGAAGAAATCCCGTCATTCCGACCACGAAAACATCCGCGCTCCCGATTGAGAAAACGGTGTCAAAATGGCGAGATTGTCAAAATGACGTCCTTTCCTATTGGGGAATCGCTAGGGGCAATCGGCTGTTTTCGTGCGGTTGTTCGCATGACGTTGCCGCCGTTTGACGCTTTGGCACTATAATGGGATAAAGCCAATCGAAGAAGGAGACTCCCCATGGCAACACTTGAGGCGGGCATTGCGCGCGATGCCGCATTCGCGCTGCTCAATGAGCACAACAAGGATCCGTTCCATATCGAGCACGGTCAGACGGTCGAGGGCGTCATGCGCTATTTCGCGCGTGAGTTCGATCCTGAGAACGAGGAGTTTTGGGGCATCGTGGGCCTGCTGCACGATCTTGACTGGGAGGAGCACCTGGATGACCCCGAGAACCACACGGTATATGCGAAGCCACTGATCGAGGCGGCAGGTGGCACGCCCGAGCTCATTCGCGCCATTCAGAGCCATGCCACCACGATCAACCCCGACCTTCCCGCGCCGGAGCATCAGATGGAGAAGATCCTGTATGCGTGCGATGAGCTCACCGGTCTCATCGGCGCGGCAATTATCATGCGTCCTAGCAAGAGCGTCATGGATTTTGAGGTTAAGTCGCTGAAGAAGAAGTTCAAGGACAAGAGCTTCGCTGCTGGCTGCTCGCGCGACGTGATTCGCGAGGGCGCCGAGATGCTGGGCTGGGATCTGAACGATCTGTTCCAGCGCACCATCGACGCCATGCGCTCGTTCGCTCCCGACCGCGATACGTTCGTGCCGGCGGAATAGCGTTCGTCTTACGAAAGGAACGGCGACAGAGATGCGCAAAGAGCAGCATCACGATGACTTTCTAGGTTATCGTATCTTTCGCACGCAATGCGTGGTTACGCAGGTGCTCGCGAAGGAGTTCGCTCCGTACGGAATCACTCCCATTCAATGGAACGCTCTCGTGTTTCTTGATCGGTACGGATCGCTCTCTCAACGGCAGCTTGCAACGTATCTGCATCGTGAGCCCGCGACGGTCACCCGCTCCATCGACAAGATGGAAACGATGGGTCTGGTAGTGCGCGAGCCCGACGAGTCGGATCGGCGCGTGAATGTGATTGCCATGACCGAAAAGGCCCGCGATCTTCTTGCCGAGGTCCAACCTCCCGCAGAGCGCGCCGCCCTCACGGTGCGCGGCGACCTTTCGGCCAAAGAGGAAGAACTGCTGATAGGCCTTCTTGACCGCGTGTACGAAAGCTGCGTCTCTGCCGAATAGCCTTGATTCGACGAAGCGTGCGCCTTTATTTTCCGTCGCTCTTATGGCCGGCATCGTGCTCGTCGTGACGATGCCCGCGACGCTTTGCAGCCTCGCGCACCGGGTCGACTACCGCTTCTTTCACGGGATCAACCACGGCGTCCTTCACCGGATGGATGACTTTTTTCATAGGCCGCGCCGCCACGTGCGCGGCCTTTTTGACGGGCGCGATCACCTTGTCGCTGTAATCCTCCGCGGGTTTCGTGCGCCAGCCAAAGGCGAGCGAGGCATAGCGCAGCGCTAGCACGAGCACCACGCAGGTGATTGCCGCGTAGCTGCCCAGCACATCATTTTGCCTCATCAGGGCATAGGCGGTCGAGCCGACGAGCGAAGCTGTGCCATAGAGCGTACCCGCCTGGAACGTGAGGGGCGGGCGCACCATGAGCACGTCGCGTATTACTCCTCCTCCGACAGCGGTGATGGTGCCCAGGATGATGGAGGGAATGATGCCCACGCCTGCCGAAAGCCCCTTGCCCACCGATACCACGGCCCACAGGCCCACCGAAAGGTTGTCGAGCAGGTCCATGAGCCAGTCGAAGGCATCGGCGAGTTTGTGAAAGTAGAACACGGCCACGCCTGCCGCGGCGCACGCGAGGATGAGCACGGGATGCTGGAAGGCGTAGATGCCGTAGTCCTGCAGCAGGATGTCGCGCATGATGCCGCCGCCCAGGCCGGTGACGATAGCGATGACCGTCGCCCCGAACACGTCGTAGCGCGCCCGCGCTGCCGCAATGCCTCCGGCAAGCCCGCCCGACAAGGCTCCGGCGAACTCCAGCCAAAACGGTATGGGCAAAACGCTTTCCAGCATGGGTTTCCTCGTCTAGTCGTTGGGGGCGTTGGGATTCAGGGCGTCGGGGCGAAGCGGCGCGGGCCTGCCGCTGAAGTCGAGGCCGCCCGTGACCAACTCGGCGGCGGCCACGTCGAACGTAGGCAGCATGATTGCGCGCAGGGCATCTTGCGCCTGTGCTTTTGTCGCATCGAAAATATCCCAGAAGCCGGTCGTGCGCACCTCATGGGTGAACGGGTTTTCCCAGGTTGCGTGCTCGCGATTGTCAAAGGCACTCGTCGCTTCCGCCCGGTCGCGATGACTCATGGCCTTGAAGAACGACCCGCCGCGACGCAGGATGCGCGTTTCGGCGAAGGCGACTACGTTCGCACGATGCTGCGCCGGGGAGTAAAACGCCCGCATGGCGAAGCGGTAGTTTTTGACCGAAGCGGCAAACGCGTCCGGCGCGGGAAACACGCGCAGGGCCTTGATCGATGCGAATTCGACCATTTTGCTCAAAGCTGCGAGCGTGGCATCGTTTGCCTGGAGGATATCGCGGTACGGCTTGAACGTGCGCACGGTGCGCCCCGTCTTCTTGAACAGGATCATCTCGTCAAACTCGCGCTCAATCTCGGCGTGCACGTCGTTGCCGTTCTTGCGCGTAAGCCCCTCGATGCCCGCGTCGCACAGCGCGTATTGCTGGCTGTAGACGAATGGGTGCATGTTGCGGTCGAGCAGGTAGTGACAAAGAAATCCGGCGAGAAACGCACGGCCGACGCCCTGCTCGTCATCCTCGAGCGCCTCAAGGCCTTCCTTGAGCGCGACGAGCAGCGCCGCCGGGTCGAGCCTATGCATAAGGCTGCCGATTTTCAATGCGTTTTTGAACCGCGCGCGCGGGGTTATGACCAGGAAGAACAGAGGGTCGGGGCCTTGATTGCCCAGCAGAAACGCCCGGAGTTCCTCCTCTTGCGTGCCAATGAGTTCCTTGGCGCTCTCGTACATGTCGCGTCCGAAAAAGTCGTGGGTGATAATCGCGGGCATATGGGGTCCTTTCCGCTGGCTTTTCGGCCGGCGTTCAACTCGACGCTGCGAGCGATTCATGCGGCGAGCTCGGCTTCGATCGTCGTTCACGTGCAAATCACGCTGCGCTTCTCTCGGCTCAAACACGCTTGTCCGAATCGCCTCCGCTGACTCCGCTCAGCCTATAGCCGTATTGTCGGCAAGCTTATGACGCCTGGGCGTTGCGCATTGCACACACTTTGCCTTGATTTGACAAGGCGGAGCGCGGTCAGCTGTCTGGCTTTGCGCACATGATATACAATCTGCTGCGGCAGTTTTGCCAAGGATTCGCAAACAAAGAAAGAGGATATATGGCTCGGCAGAAAATGACCAAGCAGGAGAAAAGCTGGATTATGTACGATGTGGGTAATTCGGCTTTTGTCCTGCTTTCCACAGCGCTCATCCCCGTGTATTTCAGCTCTATCGCAACAGGCAGCGTGGTGGTTGCTTGGGGCTATGCCGAAACGGTGGCATCGCTGGTCATCGCGTTGCTCATGCCCATTCTGGGAAGTCTCGCCGATTTGCGTCACATGAAGAAGAAGTTCCTCGTGGGCTGCGTGGGCACGGGTGCCGTAGCTTGCTGCTGTCTGGGCCTTACCGTCGAGGCGCTGCCTTTCCTCATCATTTACGTAATCGCGTCCATTGCGCTCAATTCGTCTATGGTGTTCTACGACGCGCTGCTGGTGGATGCCACCACCGACGAGCGCTACGATGAGATTTCCAGCCAGGGCTATGCATGGGGCTACATCGGAAGCTGCGTGCCGTTCATCGCGTGTTTGGGCATTGTACTGGGCGGAAGCGTCGTGGGCATCGATATGGCAACCGGTATGAAGATCGCATTCGCCATCACGGCTATCTGGTGGGTGGCGTTCACGGTGCCTGTGTTTCGCAACGTGCACCAGACGCACTTCAAGGAACGCGCGGAGCATCTGTTCAAAGACACGTTCTTGGGGCTGGGCCGCACGCTCAAAAAGATTTGGCGCGATAAGTCGCTGCGCTATTTCATGCTGGCGTTCTTCTTCTATATCGACGGCGTGCACACCATCATCAAGCTGTCCACGAGCTACGGCACCGATTTGGGCATCGATTCAACGCAGCTCGTGCTGGCGCTTCTGGTCACGCAGTTCGTGGCGTTTCCCTCGGCCATCATCTACGGCAGACTGGGCGCCAAAGTGGGAACCAAGAAGATGCTGCTGGTGGGCGTGTTTGCCTACACCTGCATCACGCTGTTCGGCGCATTCTTCTTGAGAAGCGCCGTGGAGTTCTGGATTCTGGCCATCATGGTGGGCCTGTTCCAGGGCGGAATCCAGGCGCTTTCACGCTCGGAGTTTGGCAAACTGGTGCCTAAGGAGCATGCCAACGAATACTTCGGGTTCTTCGATATCTTCGGCAAATACGCTGCAGTTATGGGCACATTCCTGGTCAGCTCTATTACGGCGCTCACCGGCATGTCCAACTTGGGCGTTCTCTCGCTGGCGATCCTGTTTGTTGTGGGCTTTGTCCTGCTCAGCAAGGTTCCTGATCGCGCATAGGGGCGTGCCCTGGCCTCGGATGAGCATATTCTTTGGTGCTCGCGGGGCTCTCGGTTGGCGCTCGCGGGGACCCTCGGCATTCCCGGAAGGCCGCATTCTTGGCACGCAGAGAGCGCTCGGCCTTCCTGGATTGCCATCCTTTGATTGCCGATGATTTTAAATGAGATGTGCCAAGCATGGGGCGCATGACAAAACGTTGACATGGGTGTTACGGAACGGCAGCGAAACGGGACTCGCTGTCGTTTTCGTTGTAGGATGGCGTCAGTTCGAATGAAGCGACGTTGCGTCGTTTCCCCATCCCCCTGTTTGCCCGCCACTCGTTTGAGGGGTGTCTGCGCGACGGGCGGAATAGAGAAAGATGCTTGCGCCTGCATGCGCGGAGCATGGTCCCAATTGAGAAATGGAGGTTTGCCATGGCCGATGAGAACATCACCACCAATGCGCACGCCGATGAGATAGCTGCTCTGAAGAAGCAGATGGAAGAGATGCAGAAGCGTCTTGAAGAGCTGAGCTCAACGCCGGCAAAGCCTGCGGAAGAGCGCGACGAGGACCTCGCAGAGGATGCTGCGGGGGGATTCGCCCGGGAGGGTTCGGCGGAAGACGCCGCCCAGCAGGATGCCGTAGATGAACCCGAGGGGGCCGAAGCGGAGGTGCTCGACGATGTGGAGCCCGAGGGGGCCGAAGCGGAGGAGGCGGCCGACGATGTGAAGCCCGAGGCGGCCGAAGCGGAGGCGGCGGCCGACGATTCCGTCCCCGAGTCCGATTCCGAGCTCGAGCCTGCGGAGATTGTCGTTGAGCCGGTCATAGAATCAGGCGATAGCGATTCCGCGCAAGAGGAGGAACTCGCCAACGACTCAGCGTCGGAGCCAAGCGAGATCGCGCCCGATTCTGCGGTTGGCGAAGAAACTTCCGTTGAGGCGCCCGCCTCGGTCGAGCCCGTGCCGGCAATAAGCGATGCCACGTCCGGCACCGCCTCCGATTCCCCGTTTGCCCAGCCCGCTGCCGCGGCCGACTTTGTGCCGTACGCTCCTCCCGCGCCGAGCAATTCCCAAACAGTTGCCGCATCGGGTGCGCCTGTCCCGCCGCCCGACTTCACGCAGCAGGCGTCTCCCGCGCAGCCCTACGCGCAAACTCAGCAGGCTGCTTCGTCCGCTCAGCCTGCGGGCTTTGACCCTTCGAAGCCGTTTGGTGGCAACCAATCCCAGCAGCCTTATGCGCAAGATGCGTATGCGGCTCAGTACGGGCAGCAGGCTTCGGGGGCGCAGCAGGCGTCTTCCCAGTCGCACCAAGCGCAGCCCACTCAGCCTTATCAAAACCAGCAGCCTCAGAATCCCTATGGGGGCGCTTATGTTGGGCAGCAGGTTCCGTTTGGGCAGGCTGCCGGTCAGCAGACGTATCAGCAGGCGCAGCAACCGTATGGCTATGGATACGGCTCTCAGCCGGGCGGATACCAGCAGCCCGTCGTGCGCACGAAGGACCATGTTGCTGCCGGTCTGCTGGGCATCTTCCTGGGGATGTTCGGCATCCATAAGTTCTATCTGGGTTACAACACGTCCGGCTTCATTATGTTGGGTGTTGCCATCATCGGAGGCTTGTTCACCTTCGGCTTGGCAACGAGCGTCGTATGGCTTATAGGTCTTATCGAGGGCGTGATTTACCTCATCAAAAACCAAGCCGAGTTCGAGCAAGCCTACGTATTCAAGAAGCGCGAGTGGTTCTAACCTAGCCGTTCGATCGGCTTGCCGGTCGGCGAAGTCCTCCGTCGATTTGGTGGCCCTTGGGTTTCGGTTCCATCTGATTCCGTATGCGTACATCTATAGGTTCCAAGCATTGCGCCGTCCTTCTGGGCGGCGCTTCTATTTTGTGTAATACCAGTTCAAAGCGGGGGTGAGGGGAGGGGTGAGCAGCGATTCACCCCTGATCTGCCATGGTTCACCCTGCTGCGCCTACGTCAGCTGACGTATCTTTGCGAATCGCGCGATACGAGTCGCGCAAGAGGCGAAAAGAAGGAAGAGGAGGGGATATGGAAGAGCAGAACACCCATGGCACGACGCGCCGCAACTTTCTGAAGGCCGCTGGCTTTGGCATGCTTGCCGCCGCCGCTTCGACGGGTGCGTTCAGCATGGGCAACACCGCCTACGCAAGCGACGCTCTGCCCACCACCAAGCACGGAGTCACCGACTTCAGCGACACCACGAGCATGTACACCGACGTGTTCCCGGTGAAGATGCGCTCCATTCCGGTGCGCGACGTCGAGACCGACCTCGATCGCCAGGGCAATGTGGCTTTCGAGATGCGTGATTTCGATGAGTCCGAAATCGCCCGCACCGAGGAAACCGACGTGCTGGTCATCGGCGCCGGCATCACCGGCATCTGCGCCGCTGTGTCCGCATCCGACGACGGCACCACCCAGGTGCTGTGCATCGAGAAGATGAGCGAAGGCCGCGGCATCTTCGAGGGCATGGGCGTCGTCGGCGGCAAGAAGATGGCCGAGGGCGGCAACAACGTGGATAAGGCTCTGGCCATGGACGCCATGCGCTACGCCGCCTACTACCGCGTGCCGGTTGATCCCATCAAGCTGTGGGGCGACCGCTCCGGCGAGGCTGCCGACTGGCTGCAGGACAAGTTCGACGAGGGCGAAGGCGAGATCGAGACTTACTACAAGGAAGTCAAGCCGAATTCGCATCTTTTCCCCACGGTGCAGACCGAGATCGCGTTCCGCAGCCCCCAGTGGTCCGAAGAGACCACCAACAACGCGGGCGGCGCGGGCATCTTCATCGTGAAGGACCTTGCCAACACGTTCTCCAAGCGTTCCAACGCCACGCTGCGCTACCGCAACGCCGGCGTGAAACTCGAGCGCGGCGACGACGGCCGCGTGACCGGTGCCATCTGCAAGGATTCTGAGGGCTACTACCGCGTGAACGCCAAGAAGGGCGTTGTTGTGGCGACCGGCGGCTTCGACGCCAACCCGCAGATCCTCAAGGCCTGGTGCCGTCCCGAGGACATCACCAACTTCGGCTCCTGGTGCCCCGCGTATGGCACCACGGGTGACGGCCAGCTCATGGGCCTGGCCGTGGGCGCCCAGATGGACCCGCTGCCCGCGTGCGTCATGAACTTCGACATGGGCAACGAGGATGCGTTCTACTCCAGCAGCACGGGCATGCGCCCCTTCATCGGCGGTATCTTCATCAACGAGAAGGGCGTGCGCTTCGCTTCCGAAAGCCTGCCGTTCCAGGGTCGCTCCAACTCCATCTCCGCGCAGAAGAATTTCGGCGAGGGCTGCTGGCGCGTGGTGAGCACCACCCAGCTGGCTGACCTCGAGGGCGCGGATCGCGAGAAGTCCTTCGCTAAGTTCGAGGAAGTCAAGGCCAAGGGTTGGGCGTTTGAGTCTGACTCCATCGAGGGTCTTGCCGAGCAGATGGGCGTCGACGCCGAGAGCCTGAAGGCGAGCATCGAGCGCTGGAACGGTTTCGTGGACGCCGGCAAGGACGAGGATTTCAACCGTCCCATGGAAGGCGCCACGAAGATCGAGGGCGACACCTACTACGCCACTAAGTATCAGTCCTCTATCCTTGCTACCTGCTCCGGTCTGGTTGTTGACTACTACTGCCACGTGCTCGATTACGAGAACGAAGTCATTCCCGGCCTCTACGCCGCGGGCAACGCCTCAGGCGGTTTCTTCTCGGATTGCTATCCGCGTCACATCTTTGGTCCCTCTATCGGCCGCTGCATCACGTTTGGTTACGTGTCGGGTCAGAACGCTGCGCAGGAGGTGTAGAACATGAAGAATACTAAGCGTTTGAAGGCGCTCTTCGCCGTCGTCGCGAGCATCGCTGTGCTTGCGTTCGTCATCGCAGGCTGCTCTCCGAGCGGCTCCAGCAGCTCCAGCTCCAGTTCGAGCTCTGACCTTGAGGCCGCGTTCCCCAATCACACGGCAAGCGTTGAGGCGGGAGAGGGCGAAGCCGGCTACCATGCCGCGCTGGGCCAGGATTGCGAAAGCTGCCACACCGGCGACCTGAAGGCCGAAGTTGCCACGCTCGCTGGCCATGAGGATGGTTCTGAGCCCGAGCTCACCTCCTCGTACTACATGGATAGCCAGGTGTGCCTGGATTGCCATGGCGGCACGTGGGAGGAGCTCGCCAAGCTCACCGAGGATCTGGGCGACTACAATCCCCACGATACGCTGCATGGCACGATCGAGAACTGCAACGAGTGCCACAAGGGTCACTCCCAGCAGGTTGACCTGTGCTCCGAGTGCCATGACAACGGCGGTCAGGAGATGAAGGGCATCATCGGCGAGGCTGACGCTTCCGCCGACGCCGATGCTGCTGCGTAAGTCACTCGCTGATCGTGTGGCTGTCCGTGGGACGGCTCCGTGAATCGAATATCTCGACGTGCGCCCGGTTCTATTCCCCTCCTACGAATCTGGGCGCGCCTTCGGGCCGGACGAGATTACTCGTCCGGCCTTTTTCTTTCGCTTAACCCTTCGGTTTTCCCGGGAAATGCGCGACCACCCCCCTCAAAACAGGGTTTCCCCGTCTTTTTCCTGTCGCTTCAACCGTTCCGAACGCAAAAAACGCTCAACATCAGGGTTTTGAAAGAGAGGTCAGAATAGACCCTCGCCCTTTCCGCGTTTCTCCAGGTCAAACAACAGGCCGTTTCCGGGCTACTCGCAACCCCTCGACAAAACCCTGATGTTGAGCGTTTTTTTTAGATCCCGCCGCTGGGAGACGGCTGCGCTATCCCGTTAAAACCTGATTTTCGGGGGTCTTACCTCAGCAATCGCACTTGACTCCGTATAATGGACGCATTCATTCGAGGGGGAGGAATTGCATGGCCGATACGCGTGTGCGCGACGAACGCGGGTTTATCCTGCCGAGCGCTGATATCGACTTTGAGGGGTCAGACTCCCCGCACACGCTCCATCCTCTGCGCTTCTTGGGCATGGGTCTGCTCATCGCATGGCTGTGCTGCACACATGTCGATACGATTTATCTTCCGGTTTCGCGCGATGTGCGCGTTCTCGCCGAAACGGGCATGCGCATCGGCGACATCGGCACGTTCATTATTATGGCGATTATGGCGCGCCGCATTGGCCCGTTAAGCGCTCACCGCGTTTCTGCGAGCGCGCTCGTGGCAATTACCGCAGCGGGCACGGCCGTCATTGGGCTTGCAATCGTTCCAGCGAGCATGGGCCCTGACCTGATTTTTGCGGTGTCGGTGGTTACGGCGATTGGCGGAGCGGTCTTGTTCTGTCTTTGGGCAGAGGTATTTTGCCAGATGGGGACCACGTCCATGGTGGTCTATGGCGGCGGGTCGTGCGTGGCAGCGTTCGTCGTCTACTGTTTGGTGTCCACCATGATGCAGCCGTATTCGGTGATAGCTACGTCGCTTCTTCCTGTGCTTTCGCTGGCGTGCTTATGGGCGAGCTTCAAGCTGGTGCCCTACGAGGCGCCTCGCACAAAAGAGATGAGCTATCCTGTGCCATGGAAGATTGTCATTATCATGGGCATCGCAGGCGTTCTTTCGGGGCTCACGGGAATTGTTTTAGGCGAGACGGCAAATCTTGGCGCGGTTCACCGCATTTGGGCAACGGCATGCGCGGGTGCGTTGATGCTGTATATGGCGCTGCGGCGGCCCAGCATGTTCGACATGCGCATGATGACGCAGGTGTGTCTGGCCGTAACCGTCGTTGCGCTTGTGTTCGTGCCCGGTGTTGCTATGGGGTTTGCCCAGGTCGTTTCCTTCCTGATGAAATTGGCATATGTGTGGTTTACGGTGTTCGTGATTGCCGTTTTGGCGAATCTTGCCTTTCGCTTCGACTTGCCTAGCTTACGGCTGTTTGCCATCGCGCGCGCCTGCAGCGAGAGTGGCATTTTCGTGGGCGTCATGCTGCGTGAGGCCATTGGCAGGTCGGATATCGTGCTGGATGCCCCCACGCTCGCCGGTGCTGCGCTGCTCGGCTTTGTGTTGGTGGCTGTCTGTGTGCTCATATGGCGCAGCGAGAAAGCCGTGAATGCCGACTGGGGCGCGGCGGGTATCAGTCTGGAGAGCGGAGCGCATGTGCAAAGCCCGCGCGAGCGCCTGATTTCCAGCTGCAATCGCATTGCGGCGGAATTCGGCTTGACGGAGCGTGAGACCGAGATGCTCATGCTTATTGGCCAGGGCAAGACGCGTACGCAGATAGAGCAGGAACTGTTTCTATCGCAAAACACCGTGAAGACGCATATTCGTCATCTGTACGCCAAGTTGGACGTGCATTCCAAGGAGGAAGCCTGCGCGCTCATCGGCGTGAAGGCCAACTAGGGGCGGCGTCGCCGCAAGGCGCGTCTCGGCATCTCCATCTTTTCAATAGGTTGGTACGCGCTCAAAAGTTCGGGTGACAAACGAAAAACGACCCGACAATACCGGGTCGTTCTACTTGGCATATGCGTGGGTGCGTGTCGATTGCGGCCAGGCGCCATACTTCCGATGCCTGGCCGCAGCTTTCTACAGGATGTTCACCCCTTCGCCGGCCATGGTCTTGTTCATGTTGCGCACGGCGCACATCTTGCCGCACATGGTGCAGGTGTGCGGGTCGGAAGGCTGGGCGCTGGCCACGTACTCCTCGGCCTTCTCGCGGTCGATGGCTTCTTCGAACATGGCGTCCCAGTCGATCTTCTGGCGGGCGCGGCTCATGCGGTCGTCCCAATCGCGCGCGCCGGGAATGCCTTTCGCCAGGTCGGCGGCGTGAGCAGCAATCTTGACAGCGATGACGCCTTCCTTCACGTCGGACACGCTGGGCAGACGCAGGTGTTCGGCAGGCGTCACGTAGCACAGGAAGTCGGCGCCGTTGGCCGCTGCGATAGCACCTCCGATGGCGGAGGTGATGTGGTCGTAGCCAGGCGCGATGTCGGTCACGAGCGGCCCCAGCACGTAGAACGGTGCGTTGTGGCACAGGCGCTTCTCGATTTGCATATTGGCGGCAATCTGGTCGAGCGTCATGTGCCCGGGCCCCTCAATCATCACCTGTACGTTGCGCTCCCATGCGCGTTGCGTGAGCAGCCCCAGCTCGATGAGCTCGCTCACCTGGCTTGCGTCGGTGGCATCGGCCACGCAGCCCGGGCGCATCGCGTCGCCCAGCGAGATGGTCACGTCGTGCTCGTAGAGGATGTCGAGCAGCTCATCGTAATGCTCGAAGAACGGGTTCTCGTTGCCCGTCATCTCCATCCAGGCATATATCAGACTGCCGCCGCGGCTTACGATGTTCATCATGCGGCCGCTCCTCTTGAAGCTGTCGATGGCCTTGCGGTTCATGCCGGCGTGAATGGTTACAAAGTCAACGCCCTCCTCGGCGTGCGCGCGCACCACGTCCAAAAAATCCTGCGCGGTGATTTGCGCGAGGTCCTTTTCCAGGTAACCTACGGCGTCATACATGGGCACGGTCCCGATCATCGCGGGCGACATGCCGATGAGCTCCATGCGAAAGTCATGCGTTTTGCCGTAGTTGGACAGGTCCATAATGGCTTCGGCGCCAAACTTAAGTGCGGTGTGCACCTTTTCCATCTCACAGGAATAGTCATGGACATCGCCAGAAATGCCCAAATTGACGTTTACCTTTGTGCGCAGGCCTTCTCCTACACCCGCTGCATGCAGCGCCGTGTGGGTATGGTTGGCGGGAATGGCAATGCTGCCGGCTGCTACGCGTTCGCGAATGATTTCGGGGTCAATGCCTTCATCGGCTGCCACGGTGGCCATCTGCGGTGTGATGATGCCATGTTTCGCGGCTTCCATCTGGGTAGAATATGCCTGGGTCATGAGGGTCCTTTCGGTTGTTGCTCCGTGTTTTGGCGCGGAACGCGGTAGGGATGCTCCGTATTGTTTGCGGGCAAGTATATCCCTCGTGCGCGAGAGGATGCCGTGCACGTTTTCGTATTCAGATAAACGGCTTGCGATGGCGGGCGTGCTAATGCGACGCTTCGACGGGCACGTAATGGGTGTTACGCGATTTGCCTTGTTTCATGAGCGCTCCCTGCATTACGAGTCCTTCGACAAGGGCGAGCGCTGCATCGCGCGAAATGCCAAGCATGCGCTCGACATCCGCCCTGCGTACTTCGCCATGCTCTTCGGCGAACTCAATAACGGCGTACTCGTATCGCTTTCGATTCGGGGCGGGACGAAATGCGGGCATATTGCTGAACGTCGTAATCGCCTGTTCGTTGGTGGTGTCGGCAAGGGGAGGGCAGTCCGACCAATGTGGATTTAAGTCATGGTCGCTCGATTGAGACGCTTCGGCGATGGACGTGTTAACGGAAGGCGGCTCCGTTCCAATTTTGGGCAACACGGTTACGAATGAGCCAGGGTTGATTTTGAATTGCGGCGCGAGACCCGTTCCTTTGTACAGCTTTTTCATGATTCGGATGCCCATTCCGTAGCCCTCTGCCATGTTGAGGCGCAAAAGCACAGCGGCAAGGCGTGGGTTTCGCGTGGCGGATACGCCCGCCATGATGTCGCCCTCCGTAAGGCCCTGCGCCAATCCTCCCGTGGAGATGAACTCGATGCGATTGGCGAACACGTTGATGATAATGGGGGCGTTGTAGTCGTAGTCTTTGTGCATAACGGCATTGAGCAGGGCTTCACGCATTGCTCGGGGTGGTACGGCATGGGAATCGTTGCGGCGCAGCCCTTCGAATGACGCATGAAGCGTGTTGTTGAGCTCAAGAAACGAGAGGGCATCTTGCATTTGAGAGAAAACCGACCCCGTAAACTCCCGCCTGTCATGGTAGTCCAGGCCGTCCTCGTCGTCATAAACTGCGCATTTGATTGAGAAAGGGCACTCGTCCGAGAGCAGTAATCCTAGATTCGTGCAATACCCGTCAAGGCCGATGGCATGGAGCGTTTTCAGGTTTTCGCGAGTGCACGACACGTTTGCGTCGGAGAAAAAAGCCTGTGCCGCATTGAACGTGATTTGCTGGTTTTCACTCCGCCGATTTTCGAACACGTCGCCATCATTTGTTCGGATCATAGATCTGATGGCGTCAACGCTTGCGGGGGTATTGCCCGATCCCTTGCGCAGATAAACGCCTGCAGGGGAGAATCCCTTGTTGGCGAGGCAATAGGGTTTTCTGTCGCCTTCTTCCACAATGACCTCAACGACAGGTTTGCCTTCTATCTCAAGCGTGTTGATGGAAACGAAGGGGAGTATCTCTGGGCATATAGAATCTGCGATTGCGTGCGACGCTTGGAGCATGACGACATCGGGATTTTCGACCCCTAATGGCGTGCCGCCGTCGCTCACACCCACGAGAATACGCCCGCCGTCGCTATTGGCGAATGCGACAACGGTGGTACAGAACGATTTGGAAATCTCGCGCTTGAATTCCAAGGTGGCCGATTCTCGAAGCAAGGTACCCACGATATATCCTTTCGTCGAAAATACGTCGTAATCATATCATATACGACGAAAAATCGACGAAACAGATTCTTTGCGAAATGAAGTTCCAACTTCCCTCAATCCATAGGTTCTATGCCGTTTATCGGACGCTCTTTTACGGTAAACTCTATACATTCGAAAATACGCCGCCCTGCGCAAGGGAGGCTTGGTGCTCTTAAGTATGTCGATTTGCACGATGTTCGCAGGAGGTCAAGCAATCCGCAAGGGGGCGGCTTGCAGCTCGGGTTGGCGGCGCTCCGGCTTTGCTTCTGCAAGGCGGATGCGCAGCGGGCGTCAGGCTTATCGGCGCGACCCCGCCCGTCCCCTGCAAACCGTCCTCGGCGCCACAGCGTGGGGCGCGTGAGTTCTATGCGGCCGCGCGCCGCGACGGGGGCGCATGCCCCAGAAAGGGACGGTGGTAACAATGGCAGCACCTGAGACCTTGCATGTCCGCAACATCGTGTTGGTCGGACAGGATGGTGCGGGCAAGACCTCTCTGGCTGAAGCGATGCTTCATATTTCCGGCCAGACTCCGCGCATGGGAACCACGCACGACGGCAAGTCTTACATGGATTACGACGCGGAGGAAATCAAGCGCAAGTTCACGCTGGGCACCTCCATCGCCCCCATCCCTTACAAGGATTACAAGATCAACCTGCTTGACACCTCGGGCCACCCCGACTTCATCGGCGATACGCTTGCCACCATGCAGGCGGCCGAGATGGCTATGTTCGTGATCGACGCCGTGGCCGGTCCGCAGGTCATGACCACCAAGCTCTGGCACGAGGCGGAGAACATGCGCCTGTCGCGCTCGGTGTTCATCAACCACATCGACCGCGAGAACGCCAACTTCGACGTGATCATGGCCACGCTGCATGCGCGTTTTGGCAGCCGTTTGGGCGCGGTCACCATTCCCATTGGCGTGGACAAAGATTTCAAGGGCGTCATCGATGTGCTGCGCATGAAGGCCCGCTACTTTGAGGGCGACACCGAGCGCGTTGAGGAGATTCCCGAGGAGTATGCCGATGCCGCGCAGGCCGCCCGCGATAAGCTGTGCGACCTGGTTGCCGAGGCCGATGACGACCTGATGATGAAGTACCTGGACGGCGAGGAGCAGCTGACCCAGGAAGAGCTCGAGGGCCTGTTCGACAAGGCCATCGCTCAGGAGCTCTTCATTCCTGTGTTCGTGGGGTCCACCATCATCAAGCAGGGCATTCAGGGCCTGATGGAAGACATCTGCACCTACTTCCCGCATCCTACCGCGCACGGCCCCATTCCTTTGGCCGACGGCGGCGAGATCATGGTGACCAAGGAAGACCAGCAGGCCGCAGGCTTCGTGTTCAAGACGCTGGCTGATCCGTATGTGGGTCGTCTGAGCTTCGTGAAGGTCATCTCCGGCGTGTTCGCGCCCGGCCTGGAGCTGGTGAACGCGCGTACACGCAAGAAGGAGCGCCTGGGGCACGTGTGCATCATGAAGGGCAAGGAGACCACCGACGTGAAGAGCGCCATGGCGGGCGACATCATCGTGATCCCCAAGCTTTCCGAAACGCGCACGGGCGATACGCTTTCGCATACCGGCGATATCGAGGTGGCGCCGCTGCCGTTCCCGGTGCCGCAGTATCCGGTTGCTATTGAGGCCGTGAACAAGAACGAAGAGGATAAGCTGGGCGCGTTCCTCGCTCGTGTGGCCGAGAACGATCCTACGGTGCGCATCAACCGCAGCGATGAGACCCATCAGACCGTGCTCACCACCATGGGCGACGCCGCGGTGGAAACCATCCTTAACCGCCTGAAGGATCAGACGGGCGTCGAGGCGCGTCTGGTGCCCGTGCGCATTCCGTATCGCGAGACCATCCGCAAGCCTGCCGAGGCCCAGGGCCGCCATAAGAAGCAGACGGGCGGCGCGGGTCAGTTCGGCGATTGCTGGCTGCGCCTTGAGCCGAATCCGGGTGAGGGCTACGAGTTCGTGGACGCCATCAAGGGCGGCGTGATTCCCGGCGGTCTGATTCCTGCGGTTGACAAGGGCGTGCAGGAGGCCATGACCGAGGGCTTCTTGGCGGGGTATCCCATGGTGGATATCAAATGCACCGTATTCGACGGCTCGTACCACTCGGTCGACTCCAACGAAATGGCGTTCAAGACCGCCGCGCGCATTGGCTTCCGCGCAGCATGCGAGAAGGCCGACCCGGTGCTGCTTGAACCCATGGTGAACATGGATATCACGGTGGGCGAGGAATACGCTGGCGCCGTGATGGGCGACATCTCCACGCGTCGAGGCCGCATTGTAGGCACCGACTCCGACGACGAGGGCAATACCGTCATTATGGTGCGCGCTCCCTATGCCGAGGTCATCACCTACACCAAGGACCTGCGCTCCATCTCGCGCGGTTCCGGCAGCTATACGCTTGAGGACAGCGGCTACGAGCAGGCGCCCTACGATGTGCAGCAAAAGCTGGTGAAGGAATATCAGGAGAAGCGTGCTTCGGGCAACTAATGACGCAGAGCAGGGATTTCTTCGATCTGAGTTTGCGCGAGCAGATTGAGCAATGGAACCTTTCCGGTGGCGTTCCGGCGATGTATATGGCGCTTGCCGAATCGCTGGGGCGCATGTCCGACGACGAAGAAGACGCTGCTCGTGCCGCTTTTGACCAGCGGTGCATTTGCCATTCTTGAGCGGCACGGCGGAAACGACCTGTTCGTGGCGTTCACCGATGTCGACTCGCTCAAGACGTTCTTCGGGCAGTCTTTTGCCGATATTGGAGAAGGCAGAGGCTTCGAGGTCGTGAAGATGGCGGTGCATGATGTGTTGCAAAACGTACTTGCCGTGGGCTACGACGTAATCATCAACCCGTCGAACGATGGGGAGAGGGGTGGCGCGGTCACCGGCGGCCTGATCGTTGACAGCCGTATGGCGATCATGGCGATATAGCGTTCGACCGCTGCTTTGCGTGGAATTGCGGGGCGGGAGGCGGAGGCCATATACGGATACAAGCCGAAGGGCGTCGGGATATCCCGACGCCCTTCGTCGTGCTATGGCCCGATGCGATTCGGGCTATCGTCCGCGCTTCATGCCGCCGTGGCCGCTCTTGCCCCCGTTCGGGCGTCCGCTGCGGCCGGGGCGGAACTCGCTCTTCCCGCGCCCATGAAGGTCGCCGTGAGATGCGCCTTAGCTGTGTTGTCCAGCTTATGGGTGTGCGTTTTTTGGAATGACGACGCTCGTCCAGTCGCTGCCTGCGCATCATTTGTTCGCATTTCGACTCATTTTTGCCCTGCGGTAGGCAAGTCAATTGTAGAATTTCACAGTGAGCGATAGTCTTGGTCCTGATGATGCACGGAGGGGAGGGCATCAATGCTCCTGGCAGCAATCTGCGTACTGATGTTTTATTGGTCCTTCCTTGCCTCCCCAGTTTTTCCTGAGGAGCTATTTCCTTCTTCATCTTCTGCGTTATCTACCTGCGTGCAGTCATGCATTTGCTGCGTTGTCATCTTTATCTGTCAGATTTGCCTTTTGAAGCGTGCCCAAAAGGTTGAGCGGATAAGCCGTGTGGCGACGGTTGTATCGCTTGTCGTGCTATGCATGTTGGCCGCGGCGCTCATTATCCTGTCTTTAGTGGGCGTCGAGCCCCCGAATGTTCTGTTTATTGCGTTTCCAGTCGCTGTGGGATTTTGCGGATTCTTCGTCACCCTTCGTATTGCCAAGGTGATGCGAAGCATGGACGGCGGCAAGATTGCCATCGCGGTGCTCGGTTCGATGCCGCTTGGCTTATTCGTTGGAGTAGCTGTTCCATCTGTCTTTCCGCTTGCTGGGCTTACGGCAACAAGCTCCTGCTATCCGATGCTAATCGTTGCCGGTGTCATCTCTCTTTTGCCTTTTGGGCTCAGTAATCGTCAGGAGGCGGATTTTGCTTCGCGGCGAGAGGGGGCTACGGCGAAGTACATGCCGCTCGTCGTCATGCTGCTCCTCTATCTGTTTGCAAGCGCAGCGTTCATGGGAACTCATGTTGCTGCAACAAGCGGGGTTTGGTTTACGGATAATCCTCTGCATTTTATCGTGGGATTGCTCCTGTACGTGTTATGCGCGCTATATGCAGTTGCTGAGTATAGGGGGAGCGAGCGTTTCCGGCTGAATTTTAAGAATTGGACCGGGCTTTGGTTTTGGGTCGCTTTCGCCCTTCTGCTTACCGTGTTTTTGTACTGCGTCGCTCTTTTGAACCCTGATCACTCAGACTTGTGCGCAGAACTAATCCTCCCTAGTCGCCCTCTTGCGATGACCTTGCTCATGCTCCTTGCTTTTTTGTGGGGCTCGGGGCTTGACGGACGCTCGAATGCAATCATCGTATCTTCCGTTCTTTCAGCAATCATGCTTATCAACGCCTTTGCGGATGTGCTGGCGGTGGATCCTTTGATAAAAGGTGAATTGGCGCTCATCGTCAATTTGGTGGCGCTGGCAACGGCCTTTGCTATGACTGCGTGTGTTATCGTTTGGATTGCGGGGAACATGAAGAAGGACGAGGGCTTGCCTGCGACCCAAAATGAATCTCCAGAGTCCCAGGGCATCGAGCGCATACATGAATTAGCCGAGTCCTTCGGCCTAACAAGGAGAGAGCGAGAAGTCATGACCCTTCTTGCTCAGGGCAATACCCAGAAGCGAGTTGCGGAAGATTTGGGGCTGTCTCTCAACAGCGTGCAGACTTATGCGAAGAGCCTGTACAGGAAACTCGATATCCATTCTCGCCAAGAGCTCATCGATTTGTTGGGGAAAAGCGGCGATTCTTCTCGTCCAAGAGTGTGAGGGCGGTGCCTTCTGAATAAAGAGGCCGGGAATATTTTCCCGGCCTCTGGAGGGGAGGTGTTGTTTTACCAGGTGACGATGGCGGAGGCGCAGGATGGGTCATCCCACATGTACGATCCGTCGGGACCTGCGAAGTATTTCTTCACTTTGTCAAATCCGCTCGGATTCGAAGGGGCGGTATCGCCCGTGAGCGCATGTATGACCGTGTAGCGGCCAGCCGTAAAGATATGAGAATTCGAAAAACCGCCGGGCATGTTCCAGTTGATGCCTCCGCACGGGTTGCCCGCCTGAATGCCTGCAGCATAAAGACCAGGAATCGGGTTGTCATTCTCGTCGATGACGCGATATCGGTCATCCACCATGACGCCTGCATTGATTCCCGACATGCCAACGTCGCCCTTGATGCAATAATACGGAGGCGTGTCCATGGCTACAAGGTAGTCTCCCGGTACGCCAAAATCGTCGTCGCGTCCCTGGGCGCACATTTCGTTGTAGCGCTTGATGCTCTCCATGCCGTCAGAAACAGGGATGCCGGCGTTTTCGCAAAGCTCTTCAAGGGTGTTCCCCGAAACAAGAATGCTGGGATCCATCCAAGCGGACCCTTCTCCGACAAGCGTGGCGGGCGAAACGCCCAGGCCGTTCGGGTAGTAGTTCTCTTTCTTCGAGTCGAAAAGGCGGAAATGCTTTCCGGCGTCTTCCGGCCTTGTCGTATACGACATGGGGATGTTGAGGCTCGACATCCCCACCGTTTCGTTGCAGAATCGCTTGCCTTCGGCGCTTAGCGCTAGGAACGGGAAGAACATGAAGGGCCCGATGTAGTTAGTGTGTATCTGGCGAGCATGTCCCAATGGGGCCATGCGCCCACCGGCGAGAATGCCGAGGATGTGCCCATCTCCCGTATGGTTAACGAGGACTTTAGGATACATTTTCGCGTCGTGCATGTTGCGATCTACCATGGAATCGTTGTTCATGTAATCGCCTGCTGCAAGGATGACGCCCTTGTTGGCATTGAGCTTGATATACTTGCCGTCAGAGGTCTTTCCTATCGCGCCCGTCACTGTTCCGTCGTCAGATTGGACGAGCTGGACGCAAGGTGTTTCGTAATAAAACGTAGCTCCCTGCGCTTCTGCCCGCTTCGCGAGTGCCACCATTAGGTCTTGGTTCGATTCCTGCGTAGCGTCGCAGACCGCAACAATGCCGCCATCGTCATAGCGAACCGAACTGTCTGTGAGGAATTCGATGGGGGTAATGCCTTCTTCAATTCCTCGCTCAATCACCCAAGGGACTGCTTCTTCGGCAAAATCAATGTAGTATTGGAATAAGGCGGGGTTAATGCGCCAGTCGTTGAGCTTCGCCCAATCGCTTCGCCATCTCATGATGCCTGCGGCGTTTGAGGCGGCCTTTACGACAAACGAGCATCCGTTTCCGTTTGCGGATACCGTGGCCTCTTTTTGCAGACACGCAACGGAAGCTCCTTCTTCCACGGCGGTAAGCACAGCGGGAACTCCCGCGCATCCCGCTCCTACGACTACGATGTCGTAGGTTTCCTCTGTATCGAATTCGCTAATGGGGTCGAGTTCGACGACGCTATACTCGAAATCCGCATTCCTAAGATCCGGTGGAAGTTCGGAAGAATTGGTCTGCGATGCGCTCTCTTTCGTTGTTGGCGCGCATCCCGCAATGCCCGCAATGGCTGCGCCCGCTGCGGCTATTGCGCCGCCTTTTATAAGGCTCCTGCGAGAAATGTTTCCCCTCATAGTTCCTCCTTGTGTTTGATATTGACGAAACTTTCGATCCGCGCCGTGTATTGTCGGAATATGCGGCTCTTTTGTCTTCACAGGAAACGGTGACAATCGTCTAGATTGGTTCACATAAAACATGGGGATATGCCCTTATCGATCGTAATGCCCGCAGATGCTGCAGCCTATGCGGCTTATTTTTCCGGTGGCGATGCCTTGTGCGGGGCTTCGGAGCTGTACCGGGTGAGCGTGTCGGCGGAAGACGAGAGAACGCTCCGACGCGAGCTCCGTGCGCTGTGGGAAGTGATGAGCGAAAACGGTATAGGCAGCGGCCGCGCTCATCGTTGGGTAGGGAGCCGGTGGAATACGAGCAGGGCGGAAGGACAATCCGGTAGGCTCCCGCTTGACGTTGGCGCCGGAGGGGCGGGCGACGGGTTTCGGGTTTGCGCATCTCATCGTGCATTTTGGGAACAGGGCAAATTGACATTCCTTACCTCGATGAACTGTCTCTACACCAAAGTTGGGATTAATGCCCGTCAAGAGCTATTCGACATTTTAGCCATCAACCCCAAAGCAAAAGTTCAATAGTGCGATTGAGAATTGCCTGGAATCAGGAATAGAAAGAGGGCGATTCTCTCCGCGAACTCACGAAGGAGCCGGCAGCCGGGAGGACTTCATAATCGAAGCGGCAACCGTACCATTCGTTTCCTCTATTGTTAAATAAATTTTTGTGAGATAGAGAACAAAATTTGTGAGATACTGTACAAAATTTGTTCAGTAGAGGTGGAAAAATGCCTTATCAGCGTTCAATAGTATCCACAATCAAGCAAAGAATAGAAGAGCCAAGGCGGTTCATGCAAATTGTCGTAGGCCCCCGGCAAACGGGAAAGACCACAGCGGTGAACCAAGCGGTGGCGCAGGTGGACCTTCCTTGCCTGTTTGCGGAGGCAACGAAGAACGAATCGACGCAGGATTGGATCAAGGCGCAATGGTATCGGGCGAGGAACCTGTTCGCCTCTCAGCATCGACCTGTTCTCCTTGTTGTAGACGAAGTGCAATTCATTAGAGGATGGCCTGCCGCCGTCAAAACGCTTTGGGATGAAGATACGAGTAACCGGATTGAAGTAAAGGTGGTGCTCACGGGGTCTTCGGCCACGCTCATTCATGACGGTCTCAATGAATCGCTGATGGGAAGATTCGAGCTTATCCACTCACCCCACTGGTCGTATTCGGAATGCGCAGACGCGTTTGGCTACGATTTGGATGACTATCTCTATTATGGCGGCTACCCTGGTGCCGCGTCCCTCAAGGATGACGAGGGACGATGGCTTAATTACGTGCGGAATTCTATCATCGAGCCAAGTATCGCCAACGATGTGCTCCAGCTTGCCGATGTGAGGAAGCCTGAGCTCATGCGCCGGTTATTCGAGGTTGGCACCCCGTATTCGGGACAAGAGGTTTCATATCGGAAACTGCTGGGGCAGCTTGACGATAAGGGCAATGCTGCGACGATTGCTCACTACGTGAGTCTTTTGTCCAGGGCGGGCCTTATGAGCGGCCTGCAGAAATACGACCCCAAACTCATCAGGGAGAAAGCGAGCTCTCCGCGCCTTGTGGTACACAACACCGCGCTCATGGTTGCTGAGTATGGGCGGCGGCGAAAGGCTCTGTTGACCGATCCGTCGCTTCGAGGGCATTTGGTCGAAAGCGCCGTCGGGGCGTATCTGATTAACCGGGCTTCAATAGAGGGGTTTTCGGTGTTCTGGTGGCGTGACGGCAACGACGAGGTTGATTATGTTATCGCCGATAAGGATGCGGTTACTGCCATTGAAGTGAGGAGTGGCAGGGTGAAACCCACAAACGGAATGACGCGGTTTCTTGTCGAGAATCCGCACGCGCATCCAATCATCATTGGCTCAACGGGATGCGGCATTGAAGAATTCCTGCGTGGAGAGATAGAGCTCTTTGGCTGAAGGGCTTATTGTGAAGGGCGTCGGGGTATTCCGACGCCCTTCGTCATGCTATGGACCGATATGATTCGGCTTATCGTCCGCGGTTCATGCCGCCCTTGCCGCGGCTTGCGGGACGCCCGCCGCCGGTGCGATTGCTGCGGCCGGGGCGGAACTCGCCCTTGCCGCGTCCATTGAAGTCGCCGCGCTGGGTGCGGCCGCCCTTGCCGCGGCCACCGTCGAAGCCGCCCTTACCGGAGCGCTGGAAGCCGCCCTTTCCCGCGCGCTTGCCGTCGCCGGCTGCGGTACGGAAGCCTTCGCCGCCGCGGCCGGTCGAACGGATGCCTTTACCCGCATGGTTGGCAGCGCCTTTGCCGTAATTCTTCTTGCCCGGTTTAGCGCCGCGGCCATCCGAGTACTGCTTGCTGCTGTACTTCTTGCCGCGCGGCTTGCGGTCGTTTTCGCTTTCAAAGTCGCCCTCGAAGTCGCGCTCCTTACGCCCGCCGCGACGGTCGAAACCGTAAACGCGGCCGCGCTCATGACGCGCCTCGGCGCCCGCCTGGCCCTTGCGCTTGCCGCGCGAGAACTGCTCGTAAGAATACGTGCGCTCGCCGCTGCGCTTGCCTTTGCGTTTCGCCTCCTTGGCGTCGCGTCCGGCCTCTTTGCGTTTGCCGTCCTCGATGTTGGGAATATCGAACATCGCGTTGAACTGCGCCTCGGCACGCGCCTGGCGCTCTTCAAGCGACAGAGGTCGGTCGCTCTTCTCGCGTTTCGGGCGCTCGGGCGCCACGTATTCGCGACCTTCCGCCTCGGCGGCTTTGCGCTTCTTATGCTCCTCGGCGCGCTCGATGTCGCGGCTGCGCATCTTGCGCCTGCGGCCTCGCTTGCCCTCGGTCTTGCTGGAGCCGCGCTTTTCGGCGGCAGCGCGGCGCTCCTCCTCGGCAATGCGCGCCTGGTTCACAACGCGCGGGTCGTCAGAGGGCAGCGGTTCGAAAGCATCTGCCGGAACCTTGTAGTCCATCTCGTCTATCTTTTTGCCAATGAACTTTTGGATGCCTTTGAGCAGGCTCTTCGTCTCAGGCGTGACGAGGGAGATGGCCAAGCCGTCGGCGCCTGCGCGGCCGGTGCGGCCGATTCGGTGCACGTAATCCTCCGGCATCATGGGGAGGTCGTAGTTCACCACATAGTCCACGCCGCTCACGTCGATGCCGCGTGCCAGCACGTCGGTGGCAACCAGCACGTTGGTTTTGCCGATGCGGAAATTCTCCAGAGCTCGAGTGCGCTGCGCTTGCGAGCGGTCGGCGTGAATGGCTTCGGTGGGAATGCCCGCGCGCCTCAGGCGCTTGGTTGCGTTGTCTGCGCCGCCCTTGGTGCGTGTGAACACAATGACGCGGAAGCCGCCCTTCTCTTTGATCAGGGCATTCAGCAGTTCGGGCTTCTGACGGCGCGTGGTGTGGATGACGTACTGGTCGATCTTGTCGGCGGTGTCGCCACGATGGGCGATTTCCACAATGGCGGGGTCGTTGAGCAACGAGAACATAGTTTTGTCCTGGCTGCGGTCGATGGTCGCCGAGAACAGAAGCGTCTGGCGATCATCGGGCGTTTCCTTCACGATGCGCTCCACCTGGGGCCAAAAGCCCATGTCGAGCATGCGGTCGGCCTCGTCGAGCACAAGCACGCGCACGGCGGAGAGGTCCACCGCCCCGCGATCCATGAGGTCGATCAGACGGCCGGGCGTGGCAATGGCAACATCGATGCCGCGCTCGAGCTTTTTGATTTGCGGGTCGTATTTCACCCCGCCCACGAACATGGCAACAAAGTGCTCGGTGCGCTTGCCAATGGGCATGCAGGTTTCGCCGATTTGGCTTGCGAGCTCGCGCGTGGGGGTGAGCACCAGCATGAAGGGGCCGCTCTCGCCAATGGCGCGGTGGGGGAGCGTGTCCATGCTGGGCAGCGAGAACGCGGCGGTTTTGCCGGTGCCGGTCTTGGCGGCGGCAATGATGTCGCGGCCCTCAAGCATCAGGGGAATGGCCTGCTCCTGAACGGGGGTGGGCTCGGTGTATCCTAGGTCTTCAACGGCGGCCAGGGTTTTTTCTGACAGGCCGAGCTCTGAGAATGCGGTCATGGTTCTCCTATCTTAGTTTGTCCCATCACGTTGCGCTGGGCTTTCTCTGCGTCCGATTGTGCGAAGCATGCGCGTGAGGCGCCTGCTGCAAGCGGAGGCGAAGCGACTCATGGCGCTTGTGGACGCAAACGCGCGTGCGGCGTCTGCAAAGCGCAGAGAGGCATCAGGCCCGACGGGTCTGCTTCATGCGATGGCAATGTATGCGCAGGACAGCATCATGCGGCGCAAAGATGCGCGGCGTGCGATGAGCGAAGATCATCGCCATGAGGCTTCGTCTCAAAGTGAGCCTCAGGCGAAATACGGAACGTGCGAAGGCGCAAAGCGCGCTGGCCGAAAGCGATTCTACGGCCACCAAAGGGCTTGTCGAACTACGCTTGTCCGCCGATGCACGAGGAGCCGCCAAGGCTCGTGGCGCTTTTCGATTGCAATCGAAAAAGCTGCGGATAAATACAAGGGGCTATTATGGGCGTTTTCGACGCAGAGTCGGCCGAGAAGCCCCAAAAAGATGCTCCCCGCGCGGTCTGGCTACGGAATCTCCACGTTTGCTCTGCGGCAAGGTCGACTCGGCGGGTGATAGGCGACTTCGCATGGGCCGCTTGCCTTGCGACAGTGGCGACCCGAGTCGGCTTTTCAGGCGCTTTTGCGTGGCACCGCCTCGTTCGGTATCGGCAATGGGGCGGTACGTATCACGCCTATTTGCTGCGCACGAGGCTTACCAAATCGTCGTAAGAGTGCACATCGAGCTTGTTGTACACCCCTTGCACATGCGTGCGTACGGTGGCCACGGACACCACGAGTTCTTCGCTGATCTCCTTCGGCCGTTTTCCTTGAGCAAGCATCAGGAGCACTTCGCGTTCGCGCGCCGTTAGGCGGTTGTCGTTAGCGAGTTGCTCGCATCTTGCGTTCAGATTGCGCTGATAGAGCGCCTTGGGGCTCTCTTTGGGCAAGATGCCCCAGGCGGTTTTGGCGTATTTCTCACCGTTCACGTTGAACGTGACCGTTACCAGCAGCAAAAACACGGCAATGCCGATGGCGCTGAACACTTCGGTTGTCATGGGCGCAAATTCATGGATGAGCATGGCGATGAAGTCACCGACGAAAAATCCTACGTAGCGAGCAAGAAACGCATGGGCGAAGATCTGCGAAGACTGAACTCCGGTGGTCTTGCATACGGCAAAACACGCGATGGCGAGAAGCATGTCGAAGAAATACTGCGCGCTTTCGGCACATGCGAGCGAGGGGATGAACCCACTGCCGCCCGTGAACGAAATGAGCAGGGCAGCCAGCGTGACGAAGGGAAATACCAAGCGGTACATCCTGTTCCAAATGAGGGTAGTGGTAATTTCGCGCTGGGGGAGCGATATCTTGATGAGCGCCGTTGCCATTACCATGCCAAGCAGGTTCGCCACTACGCGCGAGAACTGGGTCGCCGGAAGCCCCAGGGGAATAACGTGGAGCACGCCAAAAACCAATCCGTATGAGCACAGGGCAATCCAGAGGTATGTGAACGGAGGCACTCGTTTGGTGCGACCTGCCGTCGTCCCTCCGTCGTTTGAAAGTTGAACGGAGGGGGCGGAGCAATCGACGAATATGGCAGATGTGACGGGGTTTTTAAAGGCGAGCCATAAAAAGAGGACCCCTCCGGCAACGACCAGCGCCAGGTGAACCGAAGCCACCGCTGCGACGAGAGCAAAAGAGTCGAGGATGCTGAATAGGCCGTATATGATAAGCGCCGTTCCGGCGGTGTAGGCTATTGCTCCAAAAATGAATTCGCCCGTTTGCAAGCGGCGTGCAATGCGCATCAAGCTTATGAAGAACACAGATCCCAGCATTCCGCTCAAAAGCTGAATGATGCACGTTGCGGTGGCGTCGCCGAATGGGTGCAGCGTTATGTAGAACCCCATGCAGAGCAGCGCCTGCATCATGAGCATTGCAACCCAAACCCAGCGTTTTGCAACGTCGAGGGAATTCGTCTTCGCATGCAGGGCCCCGATCGCCCCGAAGCCCACCACCACGCCCAGGGCGTGCGCAAGGCAGGATATGGCGCGCGCGTTTACCGCGAAGCCCAAAAGGGTGCCTTGGGCGAGAAAGCGGTTTCCCAGCTCATGGATGAGAATTGTTGAGGAGAGCAGGAACATGAGGCAAAGCACAAGAACGGCAAGCTCCTGTCTGCTGATGCCACGCCCTTGGCTTTCCTGGGTTCGTTTTCGTATCACCGCTGTCCTTTCGGCTGCATGCGATTGCGGGAGGCGCCTAAGCTACTGCTCGGACTCCGCGTTCTCGGATTCTGCGTCTTCGGCTCCATTGCCTTCGGATGGGGCATCCTCAGGATTTGCGTCCTGCGCATCTTCTTCCGCATTGGAGCGGGCGAGCTCGGTCACTTCTCCGGTGCTTGCATCGACCGTAAATGCGCGCGGTTCGAGATCTTGCGTCGCGCCGGACTCCTGCGTGGTTTCGTCCTCTTTCAGGTCGGCGGCATCATCGGGCTCGTTGAAGGAGAAAAACCACTTCATGGCGTCTGCTGTGGGGTCTTCATCTCCCTCTACGAACGTCATTAGATATGCCCGGCACGTAGCGAGTTTTCCGTCGCCTTCGATGGATTCCGTGAGCAGTTTGTATGCCGCATCGACATCGTAGGCGAGGCCCGTCACGTCCGGGACCGCCTCGAAATCGTCCTGCGTAAATGATAGCTTGCCCGTTTCTCCAACGGTAGCCGTTCCGTCAACGACAAACACGGTGTAGGAGTTCGCGTGCTTCCACGAGTAGAACAGATACATCCAATTGGGGGTGGAGCCTTCAAAGGCGTAGGCGGAGGTGCGTATGGCTATGAGCTTGGCGTCATCGGCCTGCTCCCGCACCGCATCGAGCGCCGCCTGATATTCGTCGGCGCATGCCGCCTTGAAGGCGATCTTTTGCGCGCTCTGTGCCGCGGCGGATTGGGAGCATCCCGAAAGCGCGACGGCGCATAGGGTCAAGCATGCTGCCAAGCAGATTCCGACCACGATTTTCAAAGGCGATGCGAGGCTGGTGTTTCTCATTGCGGTGCCTCCTTACGGGTTAGGAGCGGTTTTGGCCCATGTGCGCCATGCGAGCGCTCCTCCTGACTTTTCCATGCCGAATATCCTATTCGCGCACGTTGATGAGCACTTCATCAACAGTTGATGAGATTGGGGAAGGAGCGTCAAATTCTTTCAATAACGCTTGCCGATTACAAAATACGTCATTCAGCGTACATTCGCTTCGGGCCTGTCCATAGGGATGCGCCCAGAGGCAGCAAGGGGGATTGAAGGAAGGAGAAGGAGATGAAGGCGAATGCAGCAAAGCCTGTCGGAAGATCGCGGACAAAGCGTATTGTTGCAGCTCTGGCAACCACGGCGAGCATAGCGCTCGTTGCGGCAGCATGCTGGGGATGCGCTCCGCAAGTCACGTCGTCAACCGACACCTCGTCCGACCAAAGCGTTGGTGACGAGGAGATCTTGGAAGGATACCCCAACTTCCTCAACAATGATTCGGGGATGTTCCCGGATACGTACACAAATACCGATTTGCTCAATACGGGCAACCGCGGGTGCAACTCGTGCCATCCCAACCTGTTCGATACCATGAACCTCAAGGAAGGGTATAAGCACATTCTCACCCATACGGGCTACGATAAGAACCTGACGTATAAGGACTGCGAGCCGTGCCATCGCGGGCACACCCAGCTGACCGGTCCGTACTTGGGTGACCTTATCCATGCCAGCCACTACAGCAACGAGACGTTCGTTGCCTCCAACGGCAATTGCTGGAGCTGCCACGCTGTTAACTCCGATGGCAGCCAGGGCGACTATCAGTTCATGCTGTGGGATGACTTCTTCGATCAGGCGGCCGTGGGCGGCTACGTGTGGGCCGAGCAGAACACCTCCAACGTGCGCGAATGGGCCGAGTCCCGCGGTTTCTCGGGCGGTTACATGACCGAGGTCACCCTTGATGCCGAGCCGCAGGTTGAGGCTACGTTCGACCAGGAGGTCACCGATCACGAAGATGTGTTCATCGTGAACAACTGGGGTCCTGAGGTCACCGAGAAGAACGGCGAACCGTTTGACTGGGATGCCGTTTGCAGCGATGAGAACACGCTCTCCATCACGGGCGTGAACGACCCCAAGACCTTCACCAAGGAAGAGCTTGAGACCATGCCTCAGACCGAGTTCACGATGCAGCTTTCGTGCGCCACGAACGGATCTGGCGGCTCGCTTGTGTCCAACATTCCCATGACGGGCGTTTCCATGGAGTACCTGATCGAGCAGTGCGGCGGTTTGGTGGACGGCAACAACGCCGTTAACGCCACGGCAGCAGACGGATGGACTGCATTCGTCATGCCGCTTGAGGCGAGCACCTATTCCAAGGACGCCTACATCGTGACGAAGTTCTATGGCGAGGACCTCACCCCCGACGACGGCGCTCCCATGGTTCTGGTCTCGAAGGGCAACCCCGGTGCGCGCCAGGTGAAGCACGTGACCTCTGTTGACTTCACATATGCCGAGGCTCCGTTCACCGCTCCCACGATGGCCATGTCTGACGAGCCTTCGCCGAGCTACGCCATCAACGGCATGTGGTTCCAGAACGACGGCAACACCTATAAGGTTGGCGAGCCCGTCGACCTGAGCGGTGCCGTGTATACGTGGAACAGGGTTCAGGGCAACCTGGAGACCATCAGCTTCAGCTTTGATATGGGCCAATCCTGGGTTGATTACGACGTCAACTCCGAGATTTCCGACTTCGACCCCTATCAGTGGGTGCGCTACTCCCTGAGCTGGACGCCCACCAAGGCCGGCGTGTATCAGATCAAGATGTCTGCTACCGACGACCAGGGCAACCAGATGAAGCAGCCCGTCACGCTGTTCGTAACCGTCGAGGAATAGAAGGAGGCATGCAATGAGTCGCAAGAAAAACGTTGTCGCCGCGCTGGCAGCGGTTACGATGACCGCCATGCCTGCCGCATCCGCTTTCGCCGCCACCGTGGACGACTCTGCTTCGACCGCCTCGGTTGGCAACGCTTCCGCCGTTCTGGTGCAGGCCAGCGGACAGGATATCCAGACCGAGACCCAGGTAGAAGGCACCTTCACGTGGGATCAGGGCACCATTACGCCCAATGAGGTCATCAAATCGGTGTTCCAAAAGGCATCCATCGCCTTGTGCGACGCCGCAAGCGAGCTGACCGTCGCGGATGCCGAGGATTGGGCAATTTCTGTGAGCGGCGATGTTCAGCAGGCGTACTCCGCCACGCTCGGCGAGCTCGCCGATGAGAGCGAAGGCACCATGATCATGGGCTGCACGTGCGTTTCCAATGGAGCGGGCGGCCCCGCATCCATCAACGCCCAGGTCACGGGCGTGCCCCTGGCGTCCATCATTGCGCGCGCCATGCCTGCGGCCGATGCCAATACCGTGACGTTGGTTTCCGAGGACGGCTATGAGGCTTCCTTGCCTTTGAGCTACGTGATGTCTCGCAGCGCCGTGGTTACCTATGAAATCAATGGCGAAGATTTGTCCGAATCCGTTGGAGGGACCAATCAGCTGTGGATAGACTCTACCGCTGCGAAGTATTTCACGCGCAACATCGTGGAAATCAAGGTCACTCACGAGGACGTGGTTCCCGCTGCGCCAGGCGCCGAGCAAGCCGCCGATGGCGAATACGTGAATCGTCCCAACGCCGGCATCACTGCCGTGCAGTAGTTCGAAAGGGGATACGCCGGGTTTTTGAATCGTCTGCCTGTTGGGCAATTCCCCTCCCTCACCCCGGCGTTCTCCGATAGCAGTGCGGGGTCGGGCACACCTTCTGGTATGCTCGACCCCGCCTTTGCGTTTGAGGGCCCTTGCTTATGCCCGTCATCCGCGGCAAGCGACGGGTATAAGCAAGGGCGAATGAGCAGGAAGGAGCTGCCATGCTTCCCATGCAGTTTGGCACCGTTGGAAAAGAGATGGTGTTCGAAGGCTACGCCACGGACTACGACCGCGCCATTACGGCAGTGCAATTCTCGATAGACGGAGGCGTAAGCTGGACGACCTATGAAACGCCTGGGGCGACAAGCGATAAGCTGGTTCATTGGCGTTTTGCCTACACGCCAAAGGCGCCCGGCGAATTCCGCTTGCTGGTTCGTTCGGTGAACGATCGCGGACAGGCGAGCCCCACTCCCGATGGGGTATCGTTTTTCGTGGAAGAGGAAGACGCTTCTGCGGAATAGGGCATGAGGCGCCAGGAAGGAGTGGCGCCGGTTGCATGAAGCCGGTTGCATGAAGCTGCATGAAATACGCCTGGCACGGACCCCGCGCCGCACCAAGCGGATAGCTCATGCGGGTTGGGCCTTCAAGCACGGGTATTCTCGAAAGGCTTTTGGGATGGGTGCTGCGTCGTTGCGATTTCGGCGACGACGGCAGGCGAATCGAGCCGCCCGGTAAAGGCTTGTGGGCTGGATGCTGCGTCTGCCGCAATCGCCTCTCTAATTGTTGTCCGCACCCGTCACGGAGCTCAAGATAGAGCTCACTATGCTTATCACGATGCTCGCCACAAAGGCGCTTCCAAAACTGCTTATGACGATTCCCGTATCAAAAAGCCCCGTCGCTATCCATGATGCCAGGTAGAGCATGAACGTGTTGACTACGAGGTAAAAGATGCCCAGCGTGAGGCAGGTGATGGGCAGGCTAAGAACTTGCAGTATGGGCTTGATGGACATGTTCAGCAACGCCAAAAGCAGGGCGAACACGGCAACCCCCACCCAGGATTCCGTGGCGGAGGAGACCTCGACGCCGGGAACAATCCAAACGGCGGCCGCAACCGCGATGGCGGTAACGATCCAGCGGAGTATGAAGCCCATGTCTGTCCTTTCTCTTTATGCGGTTCCTGATTGCTGCGCACTCAGGAACGTGTCGCGCAGACAAGCAGCGATTCCAGCCACGGACTAAACATGCCAGAGGGCATGTTTACCCTTTCTCGTGCTTGCGGGCACTGATGCTTGGCGATTGGGGCGTGGCACCTTAGGCAGCGGCATCCCCAAGGGACAATCTCTTGTTTACGAGAGGGTATCGCAGTGCTCGATCGGCGCGGTGGGTCGGGTTTGTTCCGTCATGCTGCCATTGCCGAGCTGTTACCAAAACGCAATAAACGAGCGTGACACGTTGGAGCGCAGGTTCGGGCGCGCGTAGCGCATCGAGCGCTCCTGCGCTTTGGGCGCATGCGGCTCTAGGCGTCCGGTCGCTTTTGCCGACACTGCCGCCTTGGCGTACGGCCGCTTCTCCGGCCGAGCCATTGCCTTATGCTCGTCGCGTTAATTCGGCCGCTGCTTCGGATGGGCGCACGGCTTCCTGCTTGGTGTCTTTTCGGCTTTGCTCGACCTTGCTAGGCTCCGCTCGGTCTTTCGTTGTCCACCGCTCCGTCTACTCTTCTTTTGCGCGCGCAATCGAAAGACATTGGCGAAGCTTGCGCAACGTGGAGGTTTTTTCGTAGGCGGGCTTTTCAACCTCTTCGCTCAGAAGCTCCTCAACGCAAGCGCGCTCTACGCTATCGCCAAGAGCAAGTCGCTTAACGGCTTCTTTGAGAAGCTGGTGCAGCGAACCCAAGAGCGACTGGATGGGCGCGGGGCCGGTTGCTCCCCACTCATGTTCAGCGCTGACGACTGCGCGTATGCATGAAAGGGCGGTGTCGAATTGCGCCACGGCATCGGGGCACGAGAGGAACGGCTTGAGCGCTTTATACACCGGCTTCGCGTTTTTATTGAGCTGCTTGTTCGTGGGGAAGCTCGTCGGCGGTTCGGGTGCGCTCTTTGCGAGGTAGGTCGCAAGCTGCTCTTCGAGCGCGTCTCGTGCCGTCGCCCAATCAATGGTTTCATCGATTTCGTGCGCCCTGCTCTTCTTCTCTTCGGGCTCGTGTGCGCGCTTGCTTTTCTCCTGGAACGCCTCGGCGCAAGCGTGCTCGCGCTCCTCCTGAGACGCCTCGGTGCAAGTGTGCTCCCGTGTCGCCTCGGACTCCTTGGGGCAAACATGTGATTTCGAATCTGCTTTTGCCGCGGTAGCTGTATCGATGCGGCCGGAATCGTGCACGGCGGCGGCATGCTCTTTCGTGATGCCAATGGCTTCCGGGAGTCCAGAACCTTCGTTGGCGGGGACGGTAATATCCGGGGCTTCGTCGGCTGCGCTGGAGGAGCCGGTGCAGCTTTGGGCTGTAAGCGTTGCGTTCTGTTCACCGTTGGCATTTGTTGCGTTTGTTGCGTTTGTTGCGTTTGTTGCGTTTGCCGCGATCGCCTGCGCTTTCTTGTGGCGCCTGCCTCCGCGTTTTCCGCGGCGGCGTTTCGGCTTGGGGGATTCCGGCTCGCAGCGCTCTTCGGCAGGGCTTGCCGGAGCGTCGTTTGTCGCCTGGGCTTGGTCGGATTCGGCGTTCGCTTTGCGGCGACGAGTGCGGCCGCGACCCTCCTCGGCCTCGCTGGCGGTGAGAGGAGCAGAGGAGGCGAGCATCGCAAGCGCATCGTCGCGCGTGCCCGAGAGGGCGCAAGGCCCCATATTGTGGATGCGGATGTGGTCTTCGTGCGTGAGCACCAGCAAGTTTGCCAATCGGTCGTCGGTGCGGTAGCCGTTTACATGATGGATTTCGTGCGCAGTGTCGCCCTTTTTGAAATCCAGAAACGCCATCGCCACCAGCATGGAACGATAAACGCGCTTTTTATGGGTGTGTCCATTTTTGCCGCGTCCGCGCGCATCCTCGGGCTTGTATTGAATCTGATAGCGACCGTTGGCAAGGAACAGCTTGGCGGGGCTGCCGTCAATTTGCTTCACGTTGCCCTTGGTCGAAACCAGGAAAGGCGTTAAGCCGCAGTAGATCTGCTTCCATTGTTCAGCATCGGCCGCGTCAAGATAGGCAACGGCGTCTTTGGCGCGCTTCATGCGGCCGGTGCCATTGGCGCGCCATCCGCATGCATGAAGCGATACGCGGTCATTGCCGCGCACGAACTCGACGGGGCGAAACCCCTTGAAGTACAACCAGAGGAATTCAAAGAACTCCTTAATTCGAACAGCCATGCGAGACCTTTCGGTCGGTGAGATACAGGTATGCAAACGCACAATGCCTCGCAAATCGTCAGCGAGATCTTGTCGGGTAGCCGAAACTCCGCGAGAGCGCGGGATGCGTAACGCACTATTGTAGCCCATGGCGTGCATGGGGGCGATGATGTGCGCAAACGGGATGAGGTTGTGGAGGAGCGATAGAGGCATGCAGCGGGTATTGGGGCGATGGTACGCGTAGAGGAGCGGGGTTTGGCATGCTCGGCTGAAAAAGAAGGCGATTTGCTGCAGTTTTCGAGGGATGCTCCGAGTACACTGCCATTCGGCTCTGCGTTTTCCCAGGTCATGGCATCGCGCCGATTGGGCTACTTCGGGAGAAGCGCAAAAACTGCAGCAAATTGGCTTTTGTTGCACCATGCTGCGTCGTGCTGTGTCGTGTTACATCATGTTGCGTTGTGTTTCGTCATGTTGCGACATGGCGCGCTGTGCTGTGCCGTGTTGTGTCGTGTTGTGTCGTGCCGCATCGCGCTCCACCATGTCGCGTCGTGTTGCGCCGTGCCACATCATGCCACGTCATGCCCGCTGCATTGCGTCGTGCTGCCGTTGGCCGCGTTGTGCCGCGCCATACTCATCAGACGGCCGAGATGGCCCAGGCGATAATCCCCAGCACGGCTGCCTGGGCGAAGCTCACCGCAAGCAGGGGCTTGAGCATTTCGCCCTCCCTTCCGGTTGCGCCTACGGTTGCGGCGCCGAGCAATATGGTGGAAGGCCCAATCGCTGCGCCTGCAGCTCCGCCTGCCGTTTGCGCTGCAAGCAAAAGCGCCGGATTTCCCCCTAGGCTATTCGCCATGGCATGCTGGAATCCTGCGAGCAAAATGTTCGAGGACATATTCGACGAGGTGATGAACGCTCCGAACGTTCCCAGGGCCGGAGCGAATGGGAGGTACGCGCTGCCTGTCGCGGACGCCACCCCTTCGGCAAGAATCTGCATTTGCCCGGTGGTCTGCATGACGCGCGCCATGATGACAAGGAGGATGATGCCGGCCGATGCGCTCCATAGCCGTCTAAGTGCTTCGCGGCAGGCGTCTATGCGTTTGCGAGCGTCAAGACGATTTGCGCGCGTCATGACGATGCTTGCGAACAGGCACGACGCAAGAAGCGCGAACCCCGCATGCCCCACGATCTGAATGCCGCCTACCTGCACGGTCGAGACGGATTCCCGTACGCCGGGCACAACGAAAATCACCAGCGAGATGGCTACGAGGAATGCGAAGGGGCTAGCGCATAGCGCCGCTTCGTGCAGCGAAGGGGTGCAGCCGCTTTGGCGAATGGCGCCTTCGTACCGCAACTGGGCCGTTGAGCGGGGCGAGGCTTCGGCTTGAGGCTCATCTTTACGATTCAGAACCGTAGCCTCCTCCTGATTGCCCGCGTCTCCGCTTCGGGCGTCGTCGGAGTATATGGTTGCAGGGTCGATTTCCGACACCCAAGAATCGCAATGCCATGGTTTCTTGTAGAAACCAAATTTAATAAGGAGAGCGAATGCTACAAGGGCAATGGTCGACGGCAGAAAACACGCGACCGTGGTGTCAACGAGCGATACCGCCGTCTGCCCTCCGCCCATAATGATGGACATAAGCAGGATCAGAGGCAAGCCGTGCCTGAGCGCACGTCGGCCTCCGTATATCCCCGTGACAATCATGCCACCCGACAGGTTGACCACCCAAAGCAGTCCCCCTGCAAAAAGCGCCGTTGCGCTCGTGTTTTCCACGGGCCCCATCTGAACGAGGGCATCCCATGCCATTCCCAGCGTGCCGAACGTATTGCCCCACGAATGGCCAATGAGGGTCATGGTCACGGCGGGTACGGGCCTTATGCCGAGTGCCACCAAAAACGGCGCGCACACCGCCACAGGCACTCCGAATCCCGTGATGGACTGCAGAAAGCTGGAGAACACCCACGCAAACAGCAAGACGAGCGCCAGCATGTCCTGCGTGAGAGACTGGGCAAACGTGCGCAAGGTTTCGAACGCGCCGCTTTCGCGCAGGATGTCGTACAAGAACATGGCAGGCCACACGGCGTACAAGATGGAAAGCGCCGAAGAGATGCCTGTCTCTGCCCCCTCGAGCACGCGGCTCTCTCCTATGCCCCCGATTATTGCCGCTGCGACAAGCGATACGATGAGTCCCGTTCCGGCGGCTGCGGGGATTTTTGCGCGAACGAAGGTTATGCCCACAAACAGCACGGCGACAGGCGCAAAGCAAACAATCCATTCCATTATCGGTTGCGCCTCGGGCGGCATGGGCTCGATCCTTTCTGGGCTTGGGGTATGGCGTGGTCGCTTGTGGAGTCATCGTTGAGCGTTGCGGTGCTCGATGGCACTCCATAGTACAATTCTCGTATGAAAAACGGAAATAGACAAAACCAAAACCATGCCCAGTCTGTGCGCGGGTCAGCCACGGCTCGCCGCAAGCCGTCTGCGCGCCCCGGCAAACTCAGCACGCGTCCTGCGAAGCGCGGAAAGCAGGCAGCTTCGAAAGGCGCCGTTAAAGCGAAGCGCCTGGCGGAGCACGACTCTTCGGGTGCGATGCGCCACAAAGGCTCCGGCTTTTCGTATCACGGTGCGGCTGGAAAGCTGCTGGCAGCGAAGGACTTCAATTCGAAAGGCCCGCGTGCGAAAAAGGCCTCGGCTAGGCAGGGCGGTGCGCTAGATGCGCATGCGCCTCGAGCCGAGCTTGCGCCGGGCGCCCTCTACTGTCCCATCGACGGTCAGTGCGGTGGATGCCAGCTGCTAAGCGTTCCTTACCCCCAGCAGCTGCGCGAAAAACAGCGTCGCATGGAGGCCTTGTTCGCTGGCCTTATCGACGACCGAGGCGTCGTATACGAAATCATTGGCATGGCCGATCCTACCCACTATCGCAACAAGGTGGTTTCGCCCTTCGTGGGCGTGTATGACAAGCGCGCGCGTCGCCGGCGCATTCTTTGCGGAATGTATGCACAGGGCACGCATCGCGTGATTGATTCCAGCGAGTGCCTGATCGAAAATCGCATTGCCAAGCGCATTATCCTCACGATTCGCAACATGATGCCGCGGTTCGGCGTGGCGCCTTATGACGAAGATGCCGATACCGGGTTTCTTCGCCACGTTCAGGTGCGCGTGGCGCATGCCACAGGCGAGGTCATGGTCACGCTCGTCACGCGCGATGACCAGTTTCCGGCGTCGCGCGCATTCGTGAAGGCGCTGGTCAAGGCGCATCCGTGCATCACAACGGTGGTGCAAAACGTCAATACGCGCCAGACCAACGTCATCATGGGCGATAAGGAGCGCACGTTGTATGGCCCGGGCTTCATTCTGGACGAGCTGTGCGGGCTCACATTTCGCATTTCTTCCAAGTCGTTCTACCAGGTGAACGTGGTGCAGACGGAGGAGCTGTATCGTCGCGCGGTGCAAATGGCGGCGCTGACCGGTGGCGAAATCCTTATGGACGCCTATTGCGGCACGGGCACAATAGGCCTGGTGGCAGCGCGTGGGGTAGACGGCGCACCCGGCGCGGCGCGAGTGATTGGTGTGGAGGAGCGTCCCGATGCCGTGGCGGATGCCCGCAATAACGCGCGGCATAACGGCGTGGAGGCGGCGGAATTCGTCGCGGCAGATGCCGGTGCCTACATGCGCGATCTGGCGGCTCAAGGCGCATCGCTCGACGTGCTGATGATGGACCCGCCCCGTGCGGGTTCCACGCCCGACTTTCTCAAAGCTGCCTGCACGCTGGCACCGCGGCGTATCGTCTACATTTCCTGCAACCCCCAAACGCAGGCGCGCGACGCTCAATACCTGGTGGAGCACGGCTACCGTATAGCGGAGATGCAGCCGGTGGACATGTTCCCCCATACGCCCCACGTGGAAAACATCGTGGCGTTTGAGCGCATGGATCGCTAGGGATGTCTGGCTACCGCGGAAGGCCAGGAGCGTTTTCGCGCTCCGTGCATATGATGCAAAACGTGTCGCATTTATTTGTTGGTCATGTGATGGCACACTTTAGTGTGGTGCAGTGCCGCATTCCAGCGCTATGATGGCCGCGAATTATAAGCGCGCGCGGCAAACGCGCCCGGCTCTGCGCCCGCTCGTTTGCCGCGCCCAACGCGGCGCGCACTGCGCCGCGGAAGGAGTGATTGTCATGTCCGAAGAAATCAGCGCCGCCATCGGCACCACGCCGCTCATCAAGCTAGAGAAGCTTTCGGCGGAGGTGGGCGCGAATGTCTACGTGAAGTACGAGGCCGCCAACCCGGGCGGCTCCATCAAAGACCGCGCTGCACGCAATATGCTCGATGCGGCCGAGGCACGTGGCGAAATCGAGCCTGGCAAGAGTGTGCTCGTGGAGCCTACCAGCGGAAACACCGGAATCGGCATTGCGATGATCGGTGCGGCGCGTGGGTATCGCGTGATTTTGACCATGCCCGAGTCCATGAGCGTCGAACGCCGTAAGCTGTTGGCGGCCTATGGCGCCGAGCTCGTGCTGACGCCTGCCGCAAAGGGTATGGCGGGCGCCGTCGCCGAGGCTGAGCGCATCGAGCGCGAAACGCCAGGCGCTTGGATTGTGGGCCAGTTCACCAACCCCGACAATCCCGCGGCGCATGAGCTGACCACCGGCCCCGAGATCATGCAGGCATTGGGGCATGCTCCCCATTACGTCGTTTCGGCGGCGGGTACCGGCGGCACGGTGTCGGGCACCGCGCATTACTTCAATGGCGGCGGCACGGCGGCGACCGAGCCCGCGTCGTCTGACCATGTGTCAATCTATGCGGTTGAGCCTGCGGAGAGCCCCATTATCGGTCAGGCTTTGGCGGGCGAGGAGCTTACTCCCGGACCGCACGGCATTCAGGGGATCGGGGCTAATTTCATCCCCGACACGTTGGACCTGAAGGCGCTCGACGGCGTGATTCGCGTCACCACGCCGGAAGCCCTTGAGGCTGCGCGATGGGTTGCGACGCAGGAGGCCCTGCTCGTGGGCATTTCCAGCGGCGCGAACGTGGCTGCCGTGCGCAAGCTTGTGGCAGAGCGCCCCGAGGCCAAGGGCAAAGACATCGTGACGTTCGCCGTGGATACGGGCGAGCGCTATCTGTCCACCGCGCTGTTCCAGGAGTAAAGCGCAGACTTTGCGACAAATCGCCCCGCTCGGCATTGTTCGAGCGGGGCGATTGTGTATTCTATGGTCAAAGAACAGGTATTTGCGCCGCGCCGGCTCGCTTTGGGTGCGGCAGGGAAGCAAGGATGAATTCATGAGCCAAAAAATCGACATCATTCTGGCAAGCGGCAGCCCACGCCGCAAGGAGCTGCTCGAGCGCGAGGGCGTGCCGTTTACCGTGCGCACCTCCGAGGTGGACGAGACGCTGGAGCCCGACATTCTCCGCGATCCGCACGAGGCGGCGAAAAAGCTGGCGGAGCGCAAGGCTGGCGCCGTGGTGCAAGAGGTTCTGGGCGCTGACTATGTAGGCGCGGCGGCCGTTATCGGCGCCGACACCATGGTGGTGCTGAACGGCCGCATCTACGGCAAGCCTGCCAACGAGGAGGAGGCTAAGCGAATCCTTCGCGAGCTTTCGGGCCGCGTTCACCAGGTGATTACGGGTGTGTCGGTGTGGCTGATTTCCGCTCCCGACAAGGAAAACGTCTCTCTTGGCTTTCGTACGCTCACCGAAACGAGCCACGTGACCTTCAGGGAGCTTTCCGATGAGGAGATCGATGCATACGTGGCGACGGGCGAGCCCATGGACAAGGCGGGGGCGTATGGCATCCAGGGCGAAGGCGGCGCGCTGGTCAAGGGTGTCGCGGGCGATTACGATAACGTAGTCGGCCTGCCCGTGAAGCGTCTTCTCAAAGAGTTCTCCGAGATTTTCGAGGCGGCGATGTAGGGAGTGGCTAAGCGACTTGCATTGCCGGAGCGTGTTGCGCGCGTTATCGAAGGGCGCGGCATGGCAACGGCCGATACTCCGGTGCTGCTCATGGTGAGCGGCGGGTCGGATAGCACCGCGCTTGCGTATTTGGCCGCCGACCTGGTGGCGGCTGGGCGCTTGGGTGCGGTCACGATGCTGCATGTGAACCACAAACTTCGCGGCGAGGCGTCCGACGGCGACGCCCGCTTTGTGTCGGATTTGGCCAATGGCCTGGGATTCCCGCTTTTCATGTGCGACATCGATGTCGCAGAACTCGTGGCACGCAGCGGCGGCAACATGGAGGCGATCGCACGGGCCGAGCGATACAAGGCGGCGCGCGAAGCGCTGGAGAGCACCTGTCTACATATGGGGTTCCCTTTCGAGGCGGGGCGCGTTTTCACGGCGCACACCGCTGACGACCGCATGGAGAACTTCTATATGCGATCCATCGTGGGAACAGGGCCGGGCGGGTTTCGCTCCATGCGGCATGATGTGATGCTCGAGGGCTGCCGCGTGTGCCGACCGCTTCTCGAAGAGGGGCGTGATGATTTACGAGCCTACATCAAAGTACGTGACGGCGTGATTTCCGATGAAGCGGGGCAGCTGTGGCGAGAAGATGCCACGAACGCTGACACCGATCGGTTTCGCGCATTCGTGCGCCACGAGATCATCCCGCTCGCAAAACAGCGCAACCCCAAGCTGCTGGAAACGCTCACCCGCACGATGAACCTGATTGCCGATGAGGACGATATGCTGGACGCAAGGGCACGCGAGGTTTTGGTAACGCTCGCCACGCCGCTTGGCTCGACCATTCGCGATGGCGTGCTGCTTGCGCCTGAGTTGCGCGAGCAAGAGGGCCCACTTGTTCGGCGCGTGCTCGACAGGCTGCTTTCAATGATGCTGCCACACGACGAGCGTGTCGAAAGCGCCTCGATCAAAGCGTGCATGAAGGGTCTTGGGGAGTCGGGGTATGTGGCAAATATCCAGGGTGACCTGGCCGTAAGCTATAACAAGCACGGCCTGCGCATAGAGCCCATGAAAGCCTTCCGCGCCCGTCGCAAGCGTTGACAAAAGGCATGTCCTGTGGCAGGATATGCCCAACGGTTCGCCCATGCTGGGTATGTGGGCAGCGCCGTTATAAGGTAGACCGCTAAGTTATTCACTTAGCGGTTTTTCTTTTGGCGTCTACCCCGTGCTTCGGTCGCGGTGACAAGGATTTGGCGCTTGCCGGCTTCAGCGAAAAACCTGCTGCTGTCCTTACGAAATATCGCCGATGAATGCGCGCGTGCGTTCGGATTTGGGATTGCCGAACACCTGGTCAGGCGCTCCTTCCTCGACAATCACGCCGCCTTCCATGAACACCACGCGGTCGGCCACGTCGCGGGCGAATCCCATCTCGTGGGTCACGACGATCATGGTCATGCCCCCGCGCGCAAGCTCTTTCATGACATCCAAAACGCCGCGCACCAGCTCGGGGTCAAGGGCGCTTGTCGCCTCGTCAAACAGCATCACGTGCGGGTCCATCGCCAAAGCGCGGGCAATGGCCACGCGCTGCTGCTGGCCGCCGGACAGCTCGGAGGGATGATGGTCCATGCGGTCGGCCAGCCCCACGCGCGCAAGCTGCTCCTCGGCGACTTTCGCCGCCTCCTCTTTTGATCGCTTGAGCACCTTGCGCTGAGCGAGCATCACGTTCTCTTTGGCCGTGAGATGGGGGAACAGATTAAAGCTCTGAAACACCATGCCCACGTGCTCGCGCACCTTGTTCAGATTGGTCTTGGGATTGGTGATCTCTACGTCCTCGAACCAGATGTGCCCGCTGGTGGGCTCCTCCAAGCGGTTGATGCAGCGCAGCATAGTGGATTTACCCGAGCCGGATGGCCCCAGAACAACTACCACTTCGCCGCGATGCACATCAAGATCGATGCCTTTGAGCACCTCGGTGCCGCCGAAGCTCTTGTGAAGGTCCTGGATGCGAACGATGGGCTGCTCGGCTCCCTCGACAGGAGTTGAAGTGTTGATGGTCTCAGTGGTCATATCGTCATCTCTCCTGGAGTCTTAGAAATAGTCGGGCTGCTTGACTTCGAGCTTGGTGGAGGTGCCGTCAGTGGCGGGCGTCCAGCCGCCTTTTCCATCGGAGAGCTTGCCGGAGCGCTTGCCCTTTTTGCCCGACGTTTTCTTGGTCGAGCCCGTCTCCATGCGGCGCGTGATGGCAGTCATGGGCAGCGTCACCACCAGGTAGAACAGGGCCGCCACGATATAGGGCGTGATGTTGCCGGTGGCCGCGGTGATGGTTTTGGCGTACATAACCGTTTCCATGATGCCCACGGCGGCGAGCAGCGAGGTGTCTTTGTACAGCGTGATGAGCTCGTTGGTCATCGTGGGGATTACGTTGCGGAACGCCTGCGGGATGATCACGTTCAGCATGGTCTGGGGCGCCGTCATGCCCAGCGAACGCGCGGCTTCGAACTGCCCCTTGTTGATGGACTGGATGCCGGCGCGGAAAATCTCGCATAAATACGCGCATGAATTGAGCGCCATGACGATGCAGCCTAGTGCGAAATTGTCGATGTTCACGCCCAGAAGCGGCAGGCCGAAGAACGCGATGTAGATCTGCAAAAACATTGGCGTGCCGCGCACGATGTTGACGTAGAACGAGGCGATGGCGCGCAGCGGAAGAAGCTTGGACATGCGCAGCAGTGCGAGCAGAAAGCCCACGACAATGGCAAGCGGGAACGCGATGATCACGATGCCCAGCGCGGTAACCCAGCCCTGTGCTACGCTCGGGACGCTTGTCACGATGAGCGTGGGGTCGAAGAACATGTGCAGGAAGCGGTTGGAATTCCATGCCTGCACCCATTCCTGGCCTTCGAGCCACGAGGAAATTTGCTCGGATTTGCTGAGGCCTGCCACCTGGATCTCGCTCGACGGCCCCAGGTCGGTCACGGTTCCGTCGGCATCGGTGATCTGGGTCGATACGGTGAATGTGCCGCCCTCGGCGGGGAAGGTGGCGCCGTAGGTTTCTACGAGGAACGAAAGGCCGGCCGGCGCGGGTTCGGGAAAGTCGATATGCATGGTGCCGTCGCCGGGGATGGTGACCTGCGCGTTCAGCTCTACGCGATCAAGGTCATCAAGGCCGGTCACTTTGACGCCCTCGGCATCGAACTGCAGGCCTTCGGGCATGGTGAGCACGATGGATGTCACGCTTTCGTCCTCGGCTGCCTGGCCGCGCCAGGTGATGCGCGTTTCGGCGCCGCCGAGAATTTGGTTGCCGCCGTCTTCGTTGGGCGCTGCGGTGCACTGCGTGACCTCGAGGGCCTGTGCCTGGCGGGGCGCAAGGAGCGAGCCCGCGGCAAAAAGCCCGAGGACGAGCGCAATCGCGAGCGCGAGACGCGCGATCGGGGATGCTTTCGGGATAGACGTGTTCATGTCATGCCTTTCGGTGGTGGAAGGATTGGACGCGACGGTTGAAATCGCATCGCCGGCATCGAAGCGCCGCAGGTGCGCGCCGATGCCGAGGATGCGCAAGGGGCGGGAGCGTGCGGGATGCTCCCGCCCAAGCGTAGGGAGCCGCGCGGTGTCGCACGGCTCCCCGGACGGCGTTAGTCGGTGGTGCCGAACCACTTCATCTGAATCTCTTCGTAGGTGCCGTTGTCCTTGAGCGCCTGGAGCGCCTCGTTGATGGCGGCGGTCAGGTTCGGGTTGTCCTTGCTCACGGCGATGCCGTACTGCTCGCCGGTGGGAATGGCCTCAACAACCTCGCAATCCTGGTAGGCGTTAAGGATGTAGTAATCGGCCACGGGCTTGTCCATAACCACGGCCTCCACCTGGCCGGACTGCAGGGCGGCCAACACGGCGGTGTATTCGTCGAAGGTCTTGATTTCGGCGTCGGGCGCATTCTCCTTAGCCCAGTCGATGCCGGTGGTGCCGCTCTGGCCGCCGATGGTCTTACCGGACAGATCAGCGGAGCCGGTGATGTCTGAGCCCTTCTTTACCACGATGCACTGGTTGGAGTCCATGATTGGATCGGAGAAATCGACCTCGGCCTCGCGGTCGGGAGTGATGGTGATGCCAGCAGCGGATACGTCGGCCGTGCCGCCGGCAGCGATGGCGGGCACCAGCGCGTCGAACTTCATGGTGGGCAGGTAGTTGATCTCGAGGCCCATCTGCTCGGCGATGGCGGTCATCAAGTCAACCTCGAAGCCCTCGGGCTGGCCGTCCACCAGGTTCTCGAACGGAGGGAAGTCGATGGAGGCGACCACGGTGAGCTTGCCGTCCTCCACGAGGGTGTAGCTGCCGTCGTCGGTGGCGGCGGTGTTGGTGTCGGTGGACTCGGCGGCCTCGGTGTTCGCGGAGGTGTCGGTGGAAGTGTCGCTGTTCGACGAGCATCCCGCCAGCGCGACCACGGCGCACAGCGAGAGCGCCGCGATCAGGCACAGCAGAAACTTAGATAGGTGGCTTGCGTAGGTTTTGGCTTTCATGGCATTCCTTTCTGTTACGCAATTCCCTTTACATCCCCTGTCTCATCCCCAGAAAAGAACAGCGCCCGTACGTTGAGAAACGACGAGCGCTGCTAGAGACAGTGTTCAAGCACGGGGCTAAAGCAGGCTCCTCTTTCTTCGGCGTCGGATGTTGAGGCGTCGCATCATGGTTGTTGGTTCCTTCCTTTGGATGCTACTCTGCTTTAGCGTACTGAAGTATCTGCCATTATCGACCACGCCTGGGCGAAAATCAATGCACAATGCAAAATATTCTATATTCTTTGGTTTTATGCATTTTAAATTGTCCATCATTCATATATCACCAGGAAATTTGAAGAAATCTTAGAAGAATATGCAAAACGCGGTGCCAAATCCGGGTTCGGCACCGCGTATGGACGGGTCTATTTTGGGTGTATAAGAACTAAGCTTGCGGCTTACTCCTGGGAGCCGAACCACTTCTCCTCGATTTCGGCGAAGGTGCCGTCTTCCTGGAGGTCGGCGATCGTCTGGTTGATGGCGGCGGTCAGGTTCGGGTTGTCCTTGCTCACGGCGATGCCGTACTGCTCGCCGGTGGGAATCTCCTCAACGATCTCGCAATCGCCGTAGGCGGAGTTGATGTAGTACTCGGCAACGGGCATGTCCAGCACCACAGCCTCTACCTGACCGGACTGCAAGGCGGCGAAAACGGCGGTGTACTCGTCGAACGCGGTGGTCTGGGCGGCATCGGGCACGTTTTCCAAAATCCAGTCATAGCCGGTGGTGCCGCTTTCGGCGCCGATGTTCTTACCGGAAAGGTCTTCCTGGCTGGTGATGTCGGAGCCGGCGGGAACCACGATGCACTGGTTGGTGTCGCAGATGGGCGTGGAGAAGTCGACCTCTTCCTCCCTCTCGGGGGTGATGGTGAAGCCGGAAACTCCCACGTCAGCGGTGCCGCCCGCGGCGATGGCGGGAATGATGGTATCAAACTTCATGGTGGGCAGGTAGTTGATCTCGAGGCCCAGCTTTTCGGCGATGGCGGTCATCAGGTCCACCTCGAAGCCCTCGGCCTGGCCGTCTACCAGGTTCTCGAACGGCGGGAAGTCAAGCGATGCGGCAACCGTGAGCTTGCCGTCTTCCACGAGGGTGTAGCTGCCGTCATCGGTGGCGGCAGCATCGCTCGAGCTGTCGGATGCGGTATCGGCGGTGCCACCCGAGGAACAGCCGGCCAGTGCGAACACGGCGGCCAGCGAGATGGCGGCAAGCAGGCCTAACAGGAAGGTGGGGAGGCTTTTGGATGCGGGTTTGGCTTTCATGGAATAATCCTTTCGGGCGATTGGTGGGAAAAAGAAAAACGCTCGACGTTTCTGACGGAACGAGCGAGCGCTGAGAGCAATCAAAACAAAACGCGAGGATTGAACCAGGCTCATCGTCGTCGGCGTCGGAAGCTATGGCGTCGCATGGTCATATCGAATCCCTTCGTTCGCGTATGTGGCGGTTCGTTCTGTCGGGTCTGTCGTTTGCGCGGCAGACCCCAAAGGCGGGCTCCAACACTTTACCGCGTTGGAGTAGTGGCATTATCGAATACTTATTCGCAAAAATCAATAAGATTTTGTTAATATTCAGTTAATTGAGTATTTATGCATAATTTATCGTTCAAGCGCCCCATTAAGGGCGTTAAACGGCACATTGTATGCAGCGATATGCATTTCGATGAGTACCCCGTCCGATGGCGCCGCGAATTTCGCCCCTTCGGTTTTTGCCGCCATGACGTTCGGCTCAGTTCGCAGTACCATAGAAGCGGCAGAAAGAAACGCGGGCGTCAAATCGTCTGGCACGCTTCGGCTTCGGGCGTTCCTGCGCATGTGGCAGCAAACGGGCGTCGAGGCAAACGTTGAAGCGTGGACGGCCATCTTCGACGGCGCGCATGATTGAATGGAAGAGTGGGCAGCTATGGGCGATCTACATGAAGGCATACCTATAGGAAACGGGGGATTGTGCCAGCAGATTCATGACGCCCCCGACGTCTACCTCATTCGTGTGCCTTATCCCAATATCACAACCGACTCAACGAATTGCTACGCTTTCTGCGACGAGGGGGAGTGCCTCGTGGTGGATACGGGGGCACCGAGCGAAGAGGGCTTGGCGGTGTTCTCGGAAGCTTTGAAACTGATCGGCGCCACCCCGGAGCGCACGTCGTTTTTCCTCACTCATCTGCATAAGGATCATACTGGGCTGGTAAAACGCGTCGTGCCTTCCGAACGGCCTCTCTATATAGGTAAGCGCGATTTTCAGCTGAACGAGGAGCGCGCGGCTCCGGGGTTCAAAAAGCGTATTTTCGACCGCTTTGTCGCAGAGGGGATTCCCGAAGAAGAAGCGTCTGTCTACGCTTCGTTCGAGGATCACGAGGGCAAAGAGCATTTTGAAGGCAAGAGCGTCCGTCTGGTCGAGCCGGGGAATGCGATTCGCGTGGGCGGTTATACGCTTCGCGTGGTGGACACGGCGGGGCATACCTCGGGTCACTTGTCGCTCTATGAGCCAAAGTGTGGGCTTTTCTTCGGCGGCGATCACATTCTCTTTGTCGTGTCGCCTGTGTTGGAGCTGCACCCGTCGGCAAGCGGCGTGATGGATTCCTACCTTCGCACGTTGCGAGCGGTTGCCGATATGGATATATCGTTGCTCTGCCATTCCCACGGGCCGCTTTTACCCGAGTGGCGCGAGCGCACGCTGCATCTGATCAGGCATCACGAGAAGCGCTTGGCCGAGGTCAAAGGCTACGTGGGCGAACACCCCGGAATCACGGGCGAGCAGGTGGTGAAAAGCATCAAATTCAGCGTGGACACGAGCGACTGGATGGCGGTCAATCCCGCGTTGCGCTGGTGCATCGTCAGTGAAAGCTTCGTGATTCTCGATTGCCTGGTCGAGCGCGGCGAAATCGTGCGTCGCATAGACGAGCGAGGGCTGTTCAGGTATTACTCGGCATAGGCGCAACAGGGGCAAGAGGCGTGTCGGCTGTGCGGGCGCGCCCCTTGCCGCCCACTTTACATTCCCTTGACAAACAATTTACATTTGCGCACGTCATTCGCCAAAAATGCCGTTGTCGGCTCCCATTTTGTATGAAACAATTTCGCTAACAATATTCTCCCCGATAAGAAAGGGGAGAGGCGACCTTTGTGTTCGCAAGGTGGAGCTTTTGGCTTTCATCCTCGCGCGCCGCCGAGTTCCGCCCGACGACGCGAAGGTTCACAGCACAGAATTGCTTCTGGGCCTACGAGGGGATGTGAGAACTATGACCAAGAAGCGACTTACCGTTCTTTTGGCCGCGACGCTCTCTTTGATGCTTTGCGGCGCGCTGATTGCGGGCTGTGCGCAGCAGGCTTCTGCGGAAAACTCCCAAGCAATCGCGTCGGGCGAAGCCGCCGTTTCCTCGGCTGAGGACGAGATCTACGGCACGATCGTATTGCGCGTGAATCCTGAAATCGCCGTTTCTTACGACAAGAGCGGCAACGTGGTCAAGGTCGAAGGCCTCAACGACGACGGCCGCGCCCTTGTTCCCGACGACGCCGAATTCATCGGGCAGCCATGCCGCAGCGTGGTTGAGGCCCTGCTCGGCAAGTTCAACGAGGCGGGCTACCTCGTTGAAGAGGTCGAAGGGGAAGGCCGCCAGGTGCAAATCGAGCTCGAGGATGGCTCGCACATGCCGACGCACAATTTCTTGAACGATATCGTCGAAGGCGCCGATTCCTATGCTCACACCAACAAGGTGAACGCGGTGTTCGCCGTGTCGGGGACCACCGATTATGGCTGGTCATACTACGATGACACCGACTACGGCCCCAGCAACGACGGCGTGACGGATTACGACGACACCGATTACGGCCCCAACAACGACGGCGATTCCAGGTACGACGACAAAAACGACGGCACCACCGACTACGCCGGCAAGACCGATTACGACAAAGACAACACCGATTACGGCAATTCCAACTACACCAAGCCTTCGAGCGGCTCGAACTCCGGCGGGTCTTCCTCTGCCGGTGGATCTTCGGGCGGTTCGTCCGGCGGCGCCTCGGGCGGCGGCGATTCCGGCTACAGCAATTACGGCGACTCCAATTACACCAAGCCTTCGACGGGCGGATCGAGCGGCGGCTCCAAGCCTTCGGGCGGCTCTTCTGGAAGCTCGGGCAGCGGAAGCTCTGGCTCCTCGGGTGGTGGAAGCTCTACTCCTGCACCCGAGCCCGACCCCGCTCCGGTGACCCCGCCTAGTGGCGGTGGCGGAGGCAACTCCGACTACGGCGATTCCAACTACGGCGGAGGCGGCAACTCCAACTACGGTGGCGGCGGAGATTCCGGATACAGCAATTATGGCGATTCCGGCTACGACGATTAGCGCATATGCGCCTTGCACGTTCCGCCACGAGCTGAAGCACCAAGTGAACCATGCCGAGGCGCGCGTTTTGTCTGCGCGCCTCGCGCTTCTGTTCGGCCGCGACGCACATGCGGGACCCGACGGAACCTATCGCATCACCAGCCTCTATTTCGATACCCCCTACGACGAGGCCCTGCGCCAGAAAATCGAGGGCATCGATCGCCGCGAAAAATTCCGTCTGCGTTACTACGGCGGCGCCCCCTCGTTCGTGAAGCTGGAAAAGAAAATCAAGCAGGGCGGTCTGTGCAGCAAACGGTCGGCGCGCCTGACCCTGAGTGAAGCGCGTCGGATAATCGAGGGCGATACGGCGTTTCTCATTGAGAGCGACGACCCGCTCAAGGTGGAGCTGTACAGCAAGATGCGCGGCAAGTTGCTTGCGCCCCGCATCGCGACCGTTTACGACCGCGAGGCGTACACGTACGCGCCCGGCAACTGCCGCATCACTATCGATCGCAACCTGCGCCGCGCCACGCCCGAGCATTTCCTCGACGCGGCGTTCAGCCTGCCGGTAAACGATGGCATCGTGGTGGTCGAGGTCAAATACGACGCGTTTCTGCCCGATATAGTGCGCATGGCGGTGCAGATTCCCAACAGGCGTCATGCGGCGTACTCCAAATACGCCGTGTGCCGAAAATTCGGATAGGGAGTTCAATGACCACGTTCCAGGACATATTCAACTCAAGCTTTCTCGAACGCGTGGGGTCGGTTTCTGTGGTGGACACCGCCATCGCGATGGCGCTCGCGCTGCTCGTGGGCATGTTCATCTTCCTCGTGTACAAGCGCAGCTACTCGGGCGTCATGTATTCCGCGAGCTTCGGGGCGAGCCTTATCGTGCTGACCCTGGTCACCACGCTCGTGATCTTGGCTATCTCCACCAATGTGGTGCTGTCGTTGGGCATGGTGGGCGCGCTGTCCATCGTCCGCTTTCGCACGCCGGTCAAAGAGCCCATGGATATCGTCTTTCTGTTCTGGAGCATCGCGGCGGGCATCGTGTTGGCTGCGGGGCTCATTCCTCTCGCGGTGTTCGGCAGCATGTTCATCGGCCTCGTGCTGCTGGTTATCTCTATGCGTAAAACGGTCGAGAGGCCCTATATCTTAGTGCTCCACTGTGCCGACGAGGCGGCGGAGGAGCGCGCGTGCGCCTTCGTGAAGGAGCGAGCCCGGGCGACATCGCTCAAAAGCAAGAGCGTTCTTCCTGGGGCAATCGAGCTCAACTACGAGGTTCGTCTGAAAGACGGCTCCTCGGCGTTCGTCAACGATCTTGCCGCCATGGAGGGCGTGACGCATACTGCGCTCGTGTCCTATAACGGCGACTACATGGGCTAGCAGACGTTCAATGCTCAGGGCGCGCGGATTCGAGATAGCATGCGTCATTGCCATGGTTCTTGCCGTGGCGGTTGCCGCCGCCTTTGCCGCGGGATATACCTTTGGCCTGTCTCCCGCGTCCGCATCCCCTCCCTATATGAGCCGCCTGTTCGACGACGGTCGCGTGCACGAGGTGGATATACGCATCGACGATTGGGATGCGTTCATCGCCGCGGCACCCGAGGAGGAGTACGTCGAGTGCGATCTTGTCATCGACGGTGAGCTTATCGAATCGGTGGGTCTGCGCGCCAAAGGCAACAACTCACGTCGTTTGGTTGAGGAATACGGATTGTCCCGTTACAGCCTCAAGGTGGAGGTCGACCATTTCTCGCAAGGCGCGAGCTATTATGGGCTGGACAAGTTCTCGCTCGATGCCGCTTTTCAAGACAATTCGTACATGAAGAACCACCTTGCGTTCGACATGATGGAGCACATGGGCGTGCCTACGCCCGCTTCGAGCTATGCCTGGGTGACGGTGAACGGAGAGCCGTGGGGGCTGTTTCTTGCCATCGAAGAGCCCGAAGAGGCATTTGCGCAGCGTAATTTCGGCCCTGACTACGGACAGCTGTACAAACCGGATTACAAGTCGCTTGAAGACGAGAACCACGATGTCCATCTGCGGTATGTGGGCGACGATCCCGCGCTGTATGACAATATATTCCGCACGGCGAAGTTCGACCCCGATGATGCCGACCGGGCTCGGCTGGTCGAATCGCTTCGCGTCCTATCCACGGGGGAGAATCTGGAGAACGTCGTAAACATCGACGAGGTGCTGCACTATTTCGTAGTGCAAACATTCGTGGTGAACATGGATAGCTATCTTGGGCGCACGGGGCATAATTATTTTCTCTACGAGGAGGATGGTGAGCTTGCCATGATTCCGTGGGACTACAACCTGGCGTTCGCCACATATTCGCTGGGCATGCCCGACCCCATCAATGATGCCGAGCTCTACGTGAACTATCCCATCGACACGCCTGCCGAAGGCGAGGTCATGTTTAATCGTCCGCTGTATCACAATCTCATGAAATACGGTGAAAGCTTCGATGCGTACCACGAGCTCTACGCCGGTTTCTTATCGAGCTATTTCGATAGCGGCGCTTTTGAGGCGAAGGTGGCCGAGACGTTTCGCATGATCGCCCCCTACGTGGAGCGCGACCCCACGGCGTTCTGCTCGTATGAAGACTTTGAGCTCGCGGTGGACACCATCGAGAAGTTCTGTCTTCTGCGTGCCGAAAGCGTGCGCGGCCAGCTGGAAGGAACCATTCCCTCCACGATCGCCGGGCAGGCGGAACATCCCGATGCGCGCGTGGATGCCTCAAGCGTTTGGATTCCCGATATGGGAGAGATTGCGGATTTGGAGGATTGAGCACGAGCGGGGAAGGGGCGTTCGGGTGTCGGTTCGTCAACTAATCTAACCCCGGGTCGCGCGAAATGGCTTGGTGCGGTATCATTGCAACAGCTTGAAGATACTTATATGAAAGCATGTGGCGCATTCGGGCTTGCTCGGGCGCCGCAGGCGTTTACCCAAGGAGGAGAACAATGAGCTTTCTGCCCATGGAGGCAATCTGGATCATCGCCGCTATCATCGTCGTCATTATCGTCGCGTTCATCGCGAAGGGCTTCATCGACGAGATGAAGAAGAAATAAGTGAGTACCCACCCCGCTCATTGGGCAGAAATGACGCGGAGGTTTGGCAAAGCGATGTATTCGGGCGGGATATGTCCTTTTAGGGGCATGTCCCGCCTTTGCGTTATCTATCATAGGAGCCACTATGAACTCACGTGACGAACAACCGTATCGCGGCAGGCACGCACGGCCCGCTTCAGGCGCGTCCCAGGACGCCCGTCGCGGCGCGTCCGCCGGCGCTCCACAAGGGGGGCGCCGTATGCCGCCCGCGTCAGACGCTTCTCATTCGGCGGATTTTGGCGCGCGTCAGACGAGCGGTGCGCGACCGCCGTATGGCCAGCCGGCGCAGTCTCGTTCCGGCGATCGGGCTCGCCCCGGCCAGGTTCGCCCCGGCCAAGGCTTTGATCGGGCTCGCCCAAGTCAGGATCGCCCCGGCCAGGCTCGCCCCGCCTCGCGTGGCGTGCTGCCTCCTGTCAATCCTCCTGCTGACCAGTGGGACGTGAGCGGCGTTTCTACCAACGCCGCGCAAAACTTCAATACCTACTCGCGGGCCAATTACGGCCGTCAGATGATGGATTCGCGCAACCGCGGCAAGCGTCGCATATGGACGGTCGTATTGGTGATCGCTTCGCTCGTGCTGGTAGCGTGCCTGGCAATTTTGGGCGTTATCGCTTGGGGCTATTACAGCGGTACCAAGACCTACGACGAAATCGCCCAAAGCGCTAACGTGGCCACCGAGGCAAATGCGCTTGCCGACATGACGGTGGATTGGGATGCGCTTCTGGCACAGAATCCCGATACCGTCGCATGGATCTACATGCCGGGTACCTCTATCGACTATCCCGTGGTGCGGGGCGATTCCGACGAGGAGTATCTACGCAAAGATTTCGCCGGAAACGAGGGCGGCATCGTGAGCAAGGGCGCCATCTTCCTTTCCGTGGTGAACAGCCCTGATTTCTCCGACGACAACAACTTCATCTATGGCCACAACATGAACGACGACACGATGTTCGCGCATCTCGTGGCCATGGAGGACCAGGCGGCTTTCGACGCGGCGCGCACGTTCTACGTGTTTACGCCTACCTGCAACTACCGCTGCACCGCGCTCGCGCTCGACGTGGTGGCCAATACCGAAACGTCCATCATCCAGCCGACGTTCGCCGATTCGGCGACGCTGGCCCAATACGCCCAGGAACGCATAGATGCGGCTACCGCTAAGGCGACCGATGTCGACCTGGGCAGCATCTCTAAGTTGTTCACGCTCATCACGTGCGGCGACGATTATGCGACCACGCGTGCGGTGCTGTTCGGCGGCGTGGTGGAAACCGCAGTTCCCACGAATGCCCAAACAGCAGAAACGCAGGAATCGAGCGATCAGGGTGACGAGGCCGGCCAGCAAGAGGGCGACCAGTCCGGTGACGCTTCGGACGAGGGCCAGGATGCCGCATCCGACGAGGCGTCCAATAACGGCGGAGAGGATCAGCAGGCAGCCTAGCGCGCCTATTTGATATCTGAGAGAGAAAGAGGGTAGACACCTGTGGCGACGTCCATCTTTCCCGGCGAGGCGCCGGACCGTCCCGAGGAGGAATGCGCGGTATTCGGCGTGTATTCCCAGACCGACGATGTTGCAAGGCTTACGTGTTTCGGCTTGCAGGCGCTGCAGCACCGTGGCCAGGAGAGCGCGGGTATCGCGGTGGGCGATGGCGAAACCGTGACCGTTACCAAGGATTTGGGGCTGGTCACGCAGGTGTTCGACGAGAGCGCGCTCGCGGCGCTCAAGGGGCGCGTCGCGGTGGGCCATTGCCGCTATGCCACCAGCGGAGGCGCCTCGTGGATGAGCGCGCAGCCTCATATGTCCGCCATCGACGAAGTGCTCATTGCGCTCGCGCATAACGGCACCCTCGTGAACACGAACAGCATTCGAGCCGATCTCATTGCCAAGGGAGTTCAGTTCCGTTCCAACACCGATAGCGAGGTGGCGTGCCAGGTCATCGGCTACGTGACGCGCGAGACCCATCACCTGACCGACGGCATCCAGCGCGCCATGGAAACCATTGAGGGCGCCTACGCCATGGTGCTCGCCAGCCCTACGGCGCTCTACGCTTTCCGCGATCCGCACGGCATCCGCCCGCTATGCTTGGGCAAGCTGCCCGGCGATCGCGGCTGGGTGGTGTCGTCGGAGACCTGCGGCCTCGATATCGTGGGCGCCGAGTTCGTGCGCGACGTGAACCCCGGCGAGATCATCCGCATCAATGAGACGGGCATCTCAACGCTGCAAGCGGTTCAGCCCGCCGAACCGCGCGGCTGCATTTTCGAGTACGTGTATTTCGCCCGCCCCGATTCGGTGATAGACGGCCAGAGCGTGTACCAGGCGCGTCGCGCGATGGGCCGCGTGCTGGCGCGCGAGGCTCCGGTCGATGCCGATCTGGTACTGGGCGTACCTGACTCCGGCGTGCCGGGAGCTTTGGGCTACGCCGAGGCGAGCGGTCTCGAATTCACCGACGGCATCGTGAAGAACCGCTATGTGGGTCGTACGTTCATCCAGCCCACCCAGGAAATGCGCCAGATGGGCATCCGCATCAAGCTCAACCCGCTGCCGAGCGTGCTGCGTGGCAAGCGCATCGTGGTCATCGACGACAGCATCGTGCGCGGCAATACATCCAAGCAGCTCGTGAGCATGCTGCGTGCGGCGGGCGCTATAGAGGTGCACCTGCGCATCGTGAGCCCCGAGGTTATGTGGCCGTGCTTCTACGGCATCGACACCGCCACGCAGGATCAGCTGATTGCTGCTAATATGACCAATGAAGAAATGTGCGCGTTCATCGGGTGCGATTCGCTGGCGTTCATCTCGCTTGCGGGCCTGCGCGAAGCGTGCGGAAACGCCCAGCATAAGACGTTCTGCGAGGCGTGCTTTACGGGCGAGTATCCCGTGGCGCTGCCCGAATCCATCACCAAGACCGCGTTTCTGACGAAAGGGGAATAAGTCATGAGCCAGATCACGTATGCCGATGCCGGCGTTGACATCCAAGAGGGCGCCGCTGCGGTAGACGCCATCAAAGAGGCGGTGCATTCCACCTATCGCCCCGAGGTCATCGGCGATATCGGCGGGTTTGGCGGTCTGTTCAGCGCCGCAGCCTTCAAGGGCATGGAGGACCCCATCCTCATCTCCGGAACCGACGGCGTGGGCACCAAGCTCAAGCTCGCACAGCTTTTGGGCAAGCATGACACGGTGGGCATCGACCTGGTTGCCATGTGCGTGAACGATATTCTGGCCGCCGGCGCCGAACCCCTGTTTTTCCTGGACTACATCGCCATCGGCAAATTGCGCAAGAAGCATGTGGCAACTGTGGTGGGCGGCATCGCCGAGGGCTGCCGGCAGGCGGGCTGCGCGCTCATCGGCGGCGAGATGGCGGAGCATCCCGGCGTGATGGATCCCGATGATTACGATCTGTCCGGCTTCACCGTGGGCGTGGTTGATCGTCCCAAGATGATCGGCCCCGAAAAGGTGTGCGAGGGCGATGTGATCATCGGCCTTAAGTCAAGCGGCTTTCACTCCAACGGCTATTCGCTCGTGCGCAAGGTCATGGTGGAGGGCAAGACGCCCGAGGATCTGGCCGCCTGCCCGCCTGAGCTGGGCGGCGTAAGTCTGGGCGAGGCCATGCTGGCCCCCACGCGCATCTACGTGAAGCCCGTGCTCTCCTGCCTGTGCGCACTGCCGGGTGCGGTGCATGCACTTGCTCACATTACCGGCGGCGGTATGACCGAGAACCTCAATCGCGCGCTGCCGAGCACGTTGGACGCCTTGGTGGATGATGCATCTTGGCCGGTGCCGCCCATCGTGCAGATGGCGGTGGATGCCGCGGGGCTCACGCGCGAAGAAGCGCTCAAGACCTTCAACCTGGGTATCGGTATGGCGTTGATTGTGGACGCTTCCCAGGTGGACGCCGTTATGGCGCAGCTGCGCGAAGACGGCGAGGACCCGCTGGTCATCGGCGAGATTGTGCCGGGCAAGGGCGAGGTCAAGTACCAAAAGTAGAGGCGCAATACGATGCAGCCAAAAGGGTGGACGCGAGTCGTTCACCCTTTTTCGCATAGGAATGCCGTTTGTGCCCATTTGCGGCGCGAATCCCATTCCATCCGCCTCATTGGCATGCGAATACCAACATGGGCGATAATATGCTCAGCCATAGCGAGGGCCGCTTTGCGGCAATCATGAACGGAGATGCACATGACAGTCAAACTGGGCGTTCTTATTTCGGGATCGGGAACCAATCTGCAGGCGATCATCGATGCGATCGCGGAGGGCTCGCTTGATGCGGAAATCCGCGTGGTTATCTCCAGCCGTCCCGATGCGTACGGCCTGGTGCGCGCCAAAGAAGCGGGCATTCAAACCATCGCGCTGTCCAAGGATGTCTATGCCGACCCCGATATCGCCAACGAGGTCATCGCCACCGAGCTTGTACATGCGGGTTGTGACTACGTGGTCATGGCAGGCTATATGCGCATGCTCGGCGAGGCGGTGCTGGTGGCGTTCCCCGATCGCGTGCTCAACCTGCATCCTGCGTTGCTGCCTTCGTTCAAGGGCGCGCACGCCATCCGCGACGCTTTCGATGCGGGCGTGAAGGTGACGGGCGTTACCGTGCACTTCGCCAACGCCGAATACGATAAGGGCCCCATCGTGGCGCAGCGTGCGGTTGACATTGCCGAGGACGACACGTTGGAGTCGCTCGAGGAAAAAATCCATGCCGTGGAGCATGAGCTGTACCCTGAGGTGCTGCGCTGGATAGCCGCCGGTCGCGTAAGCGTAGGCGACGATCGCAAGGTGCATATTTCATAACCATGCCGCGCGCAGGTTCCAGCGTGAACTTGACGCGCCGGCATCCGTTGAGTTCAATACTTACAGCAAATGCAGTTCGTCTTCGCTTGAATTAAGTATTGAACTGCGGTGGCGTGCAATTCCGGCTTTTTCGCTCATTGGAAAACTGTGACCTGGTGTTTTGCCGTTTGCTGAAATGAAGCCAGTTCAAAAAGAGTTCAATTCTTGCGTTATTCGCCAACGCGTATCGCTCAATGTAAGTATTGAACGCTCCAAGGCCAGTTGAGCTCGCTTGGGTCCGTTGTAGGCAAGCACTTGAGCGGCAATACAAGGCGAGCGCATCGGCAACGCAAGGCGAGCGCATCGGCAGCGCGCGTATTGAACGCCCCAAAGCCGGTTGAGTAGTGGATTATCGAATAGAGGGAGATGCGCAATGCTTCGAAATACGTTGCTTGCGATTGCTGAAGACCTGAAGGCCGGCTGCACGCCTGAACTGAGCCCTGAAGATTTCCCGTGCTTTTCTGCCGAGGCTGCCAGTGAAGATCCGCGCACCTCGCCCGAGGCGCTTGCGCGCATCGCCGCGTCGCTCGGTCCGGAAGATGCCTGCGTGTTCGAGCGCGCCGCCCGCGCCATGGACGAAGGCGATATGGCCTGGATCGGCTTCAAGGTGGTAACCGATGCCGCCGCCGCGCAGGCTAACGTGGATAACGAAGTCACCAAGAAGTACGGCGACGTAGGTAGCGCCGACGGGTGCGATCTGGTGTTTTTCTGCAACGACGCCAAAGAGGTCGTTGCAGGCCGCCCGTGCTCTCCGCGCGACCTCTTCCAGATGAAGGATGTCACGCGCGGCCCCTCCATGCACAACGATCAGTTCGAAGGGCTCACCTGGGTGTCGACGCAGCTGTTCGATTCCGTGAAGGTGTGGCTTGCCGGTGCGAGCGACGTTGCCGTGGAGGTTGCTGCGCTTGCTCATCACGTAGGCTTTGATGTGGAGGTGATCGACGATGATGCGAGCTACCTCTCTGAAGCGCGCTTCCCAGATGCCGAACGCACGCTGCTCAATTCCTTCGATGAGCTCGATTCGCATGCCCCGTCGCAGGATGACTACGTGTGCGTGCTCACGCGCGGTCACATGCACGATCCCGAGAGCTGCCTGTGGGCGGTGCGCCACGGCGTGCATTATGTGGGCATGATGGGCTGCAAAGGCAAAAACAATCGCGTGCATGACCTATGCATCCAGGAAGGCATGACCGAGGAACAATGGGATGGCGTCAAGCGCCCGATTGGGCTGAAGTTCGGCGCCAAAACGCCCGCAGAGCTGGCCATCGCCATCGTGGCCGAGCTCGTGGACGTGCGCTATCGCCAGCGCTACAGCGAAGAGGCTCGCGCCAAGCATGAGGGCGATGTGTGGTAAACGCTATGCCATCGGCGGCTCTTCGTGGTGAAACGTCAATCTAAAATCTTATAAGTGTTTGTTGACCTGGTGATAGCTAATATTTCCAGGTCAATTTTGTATCAATGGAAATGCGCCCGGTGTTTATGTTCGCTCCTTTATGCTGTCGTGTCTCCGTGCACCGCACATGGGGCTTTTTCGCGCACTGGTGCGCTGCGCCGTTTCTGAGCCTGCTCACCGCGTATAATCGTGGGGTCAGAGCAATCACAATCAAGAAGGGAAGGCGGCGGCATGGGAAATCCCCAAATCAAGCGGGCGCTCGTATCGGTCACGGATAAAACCGGCGTGGCTGAATTCGCGAAGGCGCTCCATGATGAGTTCGGCGTTGAAATCGTGTCCACGGGCGGCACGGCAAAGGCGATTGAGGCGGCGGGCGTTCCCGTTCGTCCTATCGACGATCTGACCGGCTTCCCCGAGATGATGGACGGTCGCGTCAAGACGCTTCATCCCAAGGTGCACGGCGGCCTGCTTGCCAAGCGCGACAATCCCGAGCATATGCGCCAGGCCGAGGAGCACGGCATCGGCATGATCGACATGGTGGTGGTCAACCTCTACGCGTTTGAAAAAACGGTCGAGTCCGGCGCCGATTTCGATACCTGCATTGAGAACATCGACATCGGAGGCCCCTCCATGCTGCGTTCTGCGGCGAAGAATCATGCTTCCGTTGCGGTGGTCACCGATCCCGCCAGCTATGACGCCATCCTCGAGGAGATGCGCGCCAACGACGGATGCACTACGCTGGAAACCCGCCGCAAGCTGGCGCTTCGCGTGTTCCAAACCACCAACGCCTACGACGGCGCCATTGCGCGCTGGCTTGAGGGCCAGCTGGGCGAAGGGGTGGCGTGGCCTACCGAGCCTCCGGCGGAATGTGACCTCCATCTGGTCAAGCAGCAAGGCCTGCGCTACGGCGAGAACCCGCATCAGACCGCTGCGTTCTACCGTCTGGACGATTTCGCTAGCGAGCACAGCCTGGTGAACGCCGAGCAGCTCAACGGCAAGGAGCTCTCGTACAACAACATTCTGGATACCGATGCCTGCTGGTCGCTCGTGCGCGAGTTCGACGAGCCTGCAGTGGTTATCCTTAAGCACCAGAACCCCTGCGGCAGCGCCGTGGCGGCCACCGTCGCCGAGGCCTACGACAAGGCGTTCGCATGCGATCCCAAGAGCGCGTTTGGCGGCATCATTGCGGCAAACGTGGAGGTAACGCTCGAGATGATCGAGCACATGAACGCCAACAAGCAGTTCGTCGAGGTGCTTATTGCGCCCTCTTACGAGCCGGCGGCGCTCGAGCTTCTTCAGCAGAAGAAGAACCTGCGCGTGCTGCGCACCGGCGGTGTGGATGCGCCCGCGGCGATCGAGTTCCGCAGCGTTGACGGCGGCATGCTGGCCCAGTGCGTGGATCGCGTGAACGAGGACCCCGCTGAGTTCACCGTGCCCACCAAGCGCAAGCCCACCGATGACGAGATGCACGAGCTGCTGTTTGCGTGGAAGGTGTGCAAGGGCGTGAAGTCCAACGCCATTCTGGTGTCCAAGAATCATGCCGGCATCGGCATGGGCCCCGGTCAGCCCAACCGTGTGGATTCCGCGCGTCTGGCGTGCGAGCGCGCACATGAAGCGTGCGAGCGCATGGGCGTTGAGGCTACGGGCCTGGTTGCAGCATCCGACGCGTTCTTCCCGTTCCGCGACAATATCGACACGCTGGCGAGCTTTGGCGTGACCGCCATCATCCAGCCCGGCGGCAGTGTTCGCGACGAGGAGAGCATCCAGGCGTGCGACGAGCATGGCATCGCCATGGTGTTCACCGGGCACCGCCACTTCCGTCACTAGTGTTCGTTCTGCCGGCTTGCCAGCCGGCAGAACCCCCAAGCAGGCAATGCGACGTTGCCCGGGCGGTGCACGCCATCTTGGCCCTTCTGCTCCCTTCGGCCCGTGCGGTGCCGCCAAGCGGCACGCACCCTCTCGGGCGCATAGTTTGAGACTGAGCAGGCCACTGGCCTGTTCGCTGGGGCTGCGGTGGGCCAATGCGACACACCCCGCACCCGCTCGTTGTTCCGTCTAGCGACTCGAAGGCTTTCTACGCAAAACGAGCTCCCAAATGGCGGGAGCTCGTTTTGTTTGAGGACGGTATGGGGCTCCGTTACTCCATCGCCTCTTCTACGGCTGCGGCGAAATCGTTGTACATGCCGCTGGCTTTCGATCCGCTGAACGCTTGCACCACGTTACCCTCTGCGTCGATGACCAGGGTATACGGAATACCGCTGGTGGGGTAGGTGCTCTGTACTGCGTAATCCTCGTCAAGCGCCCACGTAAAATCATAGGAATTCTCCGCCATGAAATCTTCCACGGTTTGCGCGTCTTCGCCGCAATTCACCAGAATTGCCTCTACGCCTTCATAATCCTCCGTGATTTTTTGGATGTCGGGCATCTCTTCGATGCAGTAGGGGCACCAGGTGGCCCAGAAGCTCAAGATGACCACGTGTCCTCGTGATTCGGAAAGCTGTTTCTGCGTGCCGTCAACGAGGTTCAGCGTCACGTCGGGCGCTTCGGAAGAGCTCGAATCGCTCGCGGCTTGGGAGCTTTGCGTGCGTGAACCCATGCCGTCATAATCATCGTTCTGTGACGCGTTTCCTCCCGTGAATTGGGAGATCACGATGAACGCCACCACGAGCACTACGGCGACTGCGGCGAGGATGATTTTAGGGTTGGCGCTGCCGGCCTTTCGATTCTGCTCGTTATTCGTCATGATGGGTCCTTTCGACTGATGGGGCTTGCGGTGAAGCGTCGCGCTTGCGCATGCCGACGCTAAACCGGATGGCTCCGAATTCACAGGCGTCTTTGCACGCTCCGCATTGGATGCATTCGCGGTCGCTCACTTGCCTAACGTCCATACGGCATGTCTCTACGCATGCGCCGCAGTTGGTGCACGCGGTAGCGTCTACGACATACCTCAAAACGCAGAAGCGATTGAAGAATCCGTAAAGCGCGCCTAGCGGGCAAAGGAATCGACAAAATGGTCGATATAGAAACAGGGCGGCTGTTACAAGGGCAAGCAGCAGGCTCACTTTCCAAGAGAATAAAAGCCCTACCATGCCCTGAAGCGAAGGGCTCGAGGCCACGAGCGCTATGCCGGGTAGCGTTCCGGCGGGGCATACCAGCGAGCAGAAGAGGGGCTTGCCCAGGCCGTCGTTCGCGAGCGTGATCAAGGGCCCTGCGATCACCAGGGCGAGCATGACGTATTTGAACCACGAGAGCCTTCGGCTCCATGTGCCTTTGCGCACCTCGGGGATATGCAAAGCCCGCCCCAGCTTGTCGAGCATGTCCTGCAAAAACCCGAACGGGCACGCCCAGCCGCAAATAGTGCGACCCGCTAATGCGCCAAATGCAAGGAGCGTGCCACCCACATAGAATCCCATGGGAAGCGACGAGGAGGCGAATGCCTGTTGCAGCGATCCGATGGGGCAGGCGGCTGCGGCTCCCGGGCACGAATAGCAATGCAGGCCAGGCGCGCATACGCTTTTCGAAGGCGCACGTCCCACCGAAAGGGTTGCGATGCTCTGAAAATCGAGGTTGTAGAGGAGGGCGGCCAAGAGCTGAATCAGGTGCCTTTTGGCCCCCGGCCCCTTACCCGAGCGTCCCTTGTTGTTCCCGTCCGCCATCAGCCAATCCCTATGCACTCATAGCACACCATGGCGGCTCGTTGCCACACATCATGCGGTGCTTCGCCCAAGATGCCCAACGCAATGAGGGCGCACGCGATGGCAAGAACGGCGATGACAACGCCACATGTTGCAAGACTCGTCCTTTTGGGTTGCGCGTCTGTGCGCCGGGTATGTTTGTCTTTATAAATCATGCGCGTATTGTACAAGAGCGCCGGTGTTTCGTGCTGTTTTGTGCGCGATTGGAGCCAAAACAAGGAATCCGGTGCGTCTAGTTGTATGCGAATGCGAAACAAAAGGCGATTTGCTGCAGTTTTTTGCCCAACGGCTCAGTAGGGCGCAATCGTGCACCCATGTGAACTGGGGATACGCAATTTTCAAATTCGATCTACTTTGCAAGCTCCGCGCAAACTGCAGCATATCGGGATTTGTTGCATTCTGGGCCGATTCCGGCCCGCGAATTCATCTGCCGCACCGCCAGGGCCGGCTCCACCGTACCGCCAGAGCCGGATCCTTTTACGCTGCGTTTTCTCGCGCGATGCCCACGGCCATCGGCTTGTGGCGCCTCGCATGAGCCTTTGTGGTCTATACTGCGACATTATAAAATCAAGGAGGGAACCTTGTCAGTCGCCCAAGCAAAAGGAATCGTTCGGAGCCTGAGGTGGTATCACCTGGGCTTCTGCTTCTTCTGGGCAATCACATTCACGGCGCTTTCGGGCCCATCGGCCCAATTCGGCGACGAGTACGAGATGTATTCCACCATCAAGCAGGTGACCACGCTGATTACGCTGTGCGTTGCCGCGGCATGGTCGCGTCGCCATCTCGCATTTCCCCCTTCTGCTGCCATTGGCTCCGGCGTGGTCCTTTCTGCCGGTTCGCTTCTTTATTACCTTGCTTTTTTCTACGGCTCGTATTCGTTTGCGTCGGCGTTCGTCTCGGGCGTGCTTGTGGGTGCGGCTGTCGGCGCGTTCTACGTCATGTGGCAAAGCTTCTATGCTTCCGAAGGATCGTCGCGCACCACGGTATACATTCCTCTTTCCGCTGCGGTTTCGGTGGTGTTGTGCGTGCTCGTCACCATCATTCCATTCGAATGGACCGTGCTGTGCGCCGTCGTCGTGCTTCCGTCCTGCGCGGTGTACACGCTCTACGTGAGCCTGCGCGAGGTCGAGCCTTACGAAATCGAGCCCATGACGCCCGCCCGTTCGCGCATGCTCGCACGCGACATGTGGAAGCCTGTGTTCTGCGTGTGCGCGATTGGTTTCGTGTGGCGTCTGGTGGGGCACCTCTCGGGCGATTCGAATGACACTTCCTTCGTCGCCATCATGGCGGGCATGAGCGTAGCAACGCTCGCGGTATCCGCCATCGAGCTTTTCTCAGACAAAGGCTTCGATGTGTTGCGCGTGTATCAGGTGCTCTTTCCCGTGGTGACGGGCGCCTTCCTGCTGCCGACGTTTTTGGGCTCAACGTGGCTGCCCGTGGCTTCGGCCTTCACGATGTTCGGCTTCGAAGTGGTAAACCTTCTGCTTCTTATCACATGCGCCGTGTACGCGAGTCGCTTCGCTATGCACTCTTCTCTGCTCTATGCCACGTGCGTGGGTCCTACGCTGCTTTCGTTGCTCATCGGCGACCTTGTGGGGCAGTGGCTCGATAGGAGCATGCTGTACGATTTGACGTTTGTCGTGGACATTCTGTTCGTGTGCATCTACGTGCTTGCCGTGGCCATGTTCGTGATTTCGATAGGCAGGGGAAAGAAGAGGGAGCCTCGTGCCGTGGGCGCCTCTGCTCACGGGGAGCGCGAGGCGCTTGATGTTGGCTCCCGTGTCGAAAGTGCTCAAGCTGCGACAGACGCTGCGTACGCACATGTCGCCGCCGACGATATGAAAACGGACCATGCGTCGTCTGCCAAGGGCGAAGGCTCCCGTGGCGCGGATGCGCCCGCTCCGGAAAAGAAAGCGCGCTCGCGTAGCTCCGCGTCGCGAAAGGACGACGCGCGGCGGAAGGGCGCTGCCGTCATCGCGGCTTCAGTCGACGAGACGAACCTTGATGACGTGATCGAATCCAACCTCGAGGAGCGCCTTTCCGCTCTGAACCTCGTGGAGCCTTTAAGTCCGCGCGAGACGGAGGTGGCGTCGCTTATGCTGCGCGGCAACACGGTTCCCGCTATTGCGCGCAAATTGTTCATTTCCGAAAACACGGTTCGTGGCCATACCAAGGCCATCTACCGCAAGCTTAACGTGCATTCAAAGCAGGAGCTCATCGATCTTATCGGATAAAATAACCCATTTCTGACCTGGCCTTACATAAAAACGACATACTTTATGGGGTGTGGCTTCGCGCCTTGGGGGGTATGGTGTGCCTCGTCGCATCCAAAGGGAGGGTGCGGGTCGGCCGCAAGGCGGTTGGCCACGTTTACGGGGTTCGTGTTTCGCGGGCTTCGTTGCGTGTCGGGCGGGAGGCCCGGCGCGCATGATCTGTAGGAGGGAACAATGGAAGAGCTTAAGAAGGGCATCTCCCGCCGCAACCTGCTCAAAGGCGCAACGATCGGCGCCGCCGGTGTGGCCGCTCTGGGCCTGTTTGGCTGCGCTCCCGCGTCGAGCGGCGGCAGCACCGATTCCGGCTCCGGCTCCGCAACGGGCGAGGCCGCATCCGGCCAGCACACCTGGGAGGTCAAGCCCGAGCCCATCACCGACATCTCCGAGACGGTGGAGACCGAGGTCCTGATTATCGGCGCCGGCTATTCCGGAACCTGCTGCGCGCTTTCCGCTGCCGAGAACGGCACCCAGGTCATCCTGGTGGAGAAGGACAACGTCCCCAACGGCCACGGCGTGGGCGGTACGGGCGCTGTGGGTTCCCGTGCGCTCGACGAGCTGGGCATCAAGGTCGACAAGCCCATCGAGATGGAGCGCTGGGTTGCCACGTGCGGCGGTCGTTGTCGCGAGTCCCTCGTGGGCAAGTGGTTCCGCGAGTCTGAGCGCTGCATGAACTGGCTGCTCGATGTCGCCGAGTCCGATGGCGCATCCTGCATGGTTACGGTTGGCTCCAGCAGCGCTGTGCACCCCGAGGTCGATTGCTACCACATGATCTTCGGCGGCCAGACCACCGGTGAGAACGTTTCTGTCGCCACCTATGTGGAGTACCTGTTCTTGGCCAAGGCCGAGGAAACCGGCAACTTCCAGATCGTGTACAACAGCCCCGCCGTCCAGCTGGTGCAGGACGATTCCGGCGCTGTGACCGGTGCCATTTGCGAGACCGAGAACGGCTATGTGCAGTACAACGCTTCCAAGGGCGTCGTACTTGCCACCGGCGACGTGAGCTACAACGACGAGTACATCAACGAGTTCTGCCCCATCGCCAACAAGGTCATGACCCGTCTGTGCTCCGACCAGGGCAACACCGGCGATGGCCACAACATGGCTGCTTGGGTGGGCGGCGCCTTCCAGGACGGCCCGTGGCCCACGATGATGCATCCTCAGGCTGCTGGCATGTTCTCCGGCCCGTTCCTGTTCATCAGCCCCGACGGCAAGCGCTTCATGAACGAGGCCACCTGGGTGCAGGGCAAGTGCGTGGGCACCATGGTCAACGGCGGCTACGACCACTGCTGGTCCATCTTCGATGCCAACTGGGAGGCCGACAACACCGCTTCCCTCGAGTTCGGCGGCGGCATGTTCTGGGACAGCTTCCGCGCTGTGGGCACCAAGCCCGAGGACGCCACCGCGTCTCACAAGGAGACCATCGAGGCGGGCCTGACCGACACCCCCGACAACTACAAGCGCGCCGACACCCTCGACGAGCTCCTGTCTCAGCTCGACGTTGACGTAGAGACCGCCAAGGCCACCATCGAGCGCTACAATGAGTTGTGCCATGCCGGTGAGGATGTGGACTTCTATAAGGAATCCCATTACCTCTTCCCGGTCGAGGAAGGCCCCTTCACCGCCGTCAAGCTGGGCCCCGGCCTGCTGGCTATCGTGGGCGGCATCCACATTTCCGATAACTTCGAAGTGCTGAATGCCGAGAACCAGCCCATCCCCGGCCTGTATGCCATCGGCAACTGCGCAGGCGACATTTACGCCTACGACTATCCCATCAACATCCAGGGCAACAGCCACGGTCGCTGCCTGGTAGAGGGCAAGTGCCTGGGCGAGCAGCTCGCCGGCGTCTACGACGAAGTCAAGGCTTAGTGCTGGTTCGCCGGCCTGCCAGCCGGCGAACTACTTGACGCTGCGGCCGAATCCGGCAGCCGGCTTGCCCCTTGCTTCCCTCGGTGCGCTAGCGGCGCCAGCGCTCTCTCGGTCGTATAGACGGGAAGCGAACAGGCTTCAAACCTGTTCGCTGGGGCTGCAGCGGGCCAACCCGACGCGCCGGATTCGCCCTTGCCGACTTTTTCGGTGATCTGTATTCCGCGGCGTTGTTGTACCGAAGTTTCTCCCCTCCCTCTGAAGGCCCGTTTCGGCGGGCCTTCTGCTATGCTGGGGCGCATACGAAATGGGTTTGCGTTTGCTGCGGCCCAGCAATTAAGAAAGGCGATTCATGAACGATATGAAACCGACCGCCGCGCAGGACATCGCCCCCGATTCTCCCGAAGCGGATGTGTTGTTCGACCACATGAAAGAACTCGTCGATGCGCTGCCCGCCATGGAGGCGGAAGGCGAGAAGCTCGTGCGCGCTCGCGCCGCACGCGAGGTGGCACGCCTTGAGCGGTATCGTAAGGGGCAGGAAAACGAGCTTCGCTTCCTCCAGGAGAAGTTTGATGAGCAGATGGCAATCGAGCGTGCCGCAAAAGAGGCGGGCGACGATGCCGTTGAGGAAAACGCTCGCTATAACGCGTTAAACCTGGGCAATCAGAAAAGTATCCGGTATGGCGCCGAGCAGAACGCCGCCTATCAGGTGCAAGAAGCGCTCAAATCGGGCGGGTTCGCCGATTTGGACGAAGCCCATGCAGCCGAGCTCGACGATGAGGAATTTGCCGCGCTCGAGCAAAAGGTGGAAGCGTACAAGGCTGACTACGCCGAAACGCTCGTCACGTGCCAGGCGCTCGTCGGCGACGAGGACGATTCCGAGTAATCGCATTTCGCTCGCGCGATTCACAAGAGCGCATCAAAAACGCCGTCCGGGTTTCCGGGCGGCGTTTTGCGTGTCGTGGTCGGTTTTGTTATGCGCGTTTATGCGCGGTGTGTACGGCGACGATGCCGCCTGCAAGATTCTTCCAGGAAACGTCGACGAACCCTGTCGCTTCGAGCATGCCCGCAAACGTCTTCTGGTCCGGGAACGCTCGGATGGAGTTTGCCAGGTACACGAAGCCTTTGGCGTCTCCCGTGAACAGTTTGCCCCAGAATGGGATCATCGTCTTGAGATACATATAGTAAAGGCCGCGCCACAGCGGATTCGGCGGCGTAGAAAACTCCAGGCAGGCAAAGGTGCCGCCCGGCTTGAGGACGCGATACGTCTCCGCGAGCGCTTGCTCGCGGTCGGGTATATTGCGGATGCCGTATGCCATGGTGATGGAATCGTATGAATTGTCTTCGTAGGGAATGTTCTGCGCATCTACCACGTCGAAATCAACCGGCACGCCACACGCCGCTCCCCGACGTGCGCGGTCGCGAGCAACATCGAGCATTTCGGGAACGAAGTCGGTCAACTGAATGTGAGCGGGGGGAGTGCGCCTCGCCGCCGTGTAGCTGACATCGCCGGTGCCTCCTGCAAGGTCAAGAAGATTGCTTTCAGGCGTCAATGCGGCGGCGTCCGTGGTTGCCCGCAGCCAGCGCTTGTACAGGCCGAAGCTTGAGGCGGCATTGAAGCGGTCGTATTTCTTGGCGATGGCTCCGAAGATTTCCTTTACGCGGTCTTCGGACACGGCGGCGGAGGCCTCCTGTCCGGTTGCGGTATCGACCACCGTATGGCCGGCGTGAATATCGTTGGGCGCATCGCCTGCAACGGAGGCTTTTGCGGCTTCGCGCAAATACTCTCCAGAGGTCTTCTCACTTGCGGCGGGCGTCGCGGCGTTGGTCTGCGCGTTCGTTTCGTTAGTGTCGGTGCCGTTCGAGAGGCTCGTGGTCATAATCGGGTGCCTTTTCGTGGTGTGCTCGGATGATGATTCTGGTTTTTTGGGCGATAAACCCGTGCCGTGCACGGTTTTAACCCGGCTGCCAAGTATAGCTTAAACGGGATGCGCTATTATATCCGCATGCTATTACTTGCCGAACATATCATCCCCGTCACGTCCGAACCTATCGATGATGGTGCGGTTCTGGTGCGCGATGGGCGCATCGTCGAGATCGGCGGTGCCCAACGCATGAAGTCACGCTATCCCCAGGAGGAGGTGCGAGACTTCGGACAATCCGCCATCATGCCCGGCTTTGTGGACTGCCATACTCATCTCGAGTACACGGTTCTGCGCGGCATCGTGCATGACGTTCCATACGCGGAATGGCTTGCCATGGAGCACACCAAGGCTGACATGATGAGCCGCGATGACCGCTACGATTCAGCGCTCGTCGGCTGTATGGAAATGCTTTCCGGCGGCGTTACCACCGTGGCAGACTTCACCAGCACGGGTGCTTCGTGCGAAGCCGTGAACGATATGGGCCTGCGCTCCGTCGTCTACCGAAGCGTCGGCGCTCCGGAAAAAGCCAAGGTGGATAGCGTGATTGAGGCCGCGGTGAACGACGTTCGCTCGTGGCGCGAGGCATCTGATGCCGACCGCGTCACTATCGGCATCGCGCCCAAGGCTCTACATGCCTGCCATCCCACGGTGTTTTCCAAGGTGAATGCCATCGCCGAGGAGATGGGCCTGCCGGTTGCCATGCATGTGGCTGGTAGCTACGAAGAGCTTCGCTACATCCGCGACGGCGCCACGCCGCTTTCGGTGCGCGGCATCTCGGGTGGAAACGACAGCCTGACCGACCGCCCCATGTGGCTTCCCACGGGTGTGACCCCGGTCAACTACGCTCTCAACTGGGATGCATTTAACAGCAAGGACGTTCTCGCTGTTCACTGCGTCCATGTGGACGACATGGACATTTTCAAGCTCAAGGAACACGACGTCGCTATCGCCGTATGCACGCGCTGCAACGCGCAGCTTGGCATGGGTCTGGCGCCGCTGCACAAATTCCTGCAAGCCGGTATTCGCGTTGGCCTGGGCACCGATTCGCCTGCCGCAACTGACTCGGCGGATATGTTCACCGAGATGCGCCTGGGCATGCTCATCCATCGTTCGGTGTATCGCGATGAGTTCTTGAGTGCTGCAACCATGCTCGAGCTCGCCACCATCGGCGGTGCTCGCGCACTGCGCATGGATGACGAAATTGGCAGCCTCGAACCGGGCAAGCGCGCCGACATCATCGCAATCGATCTGTCTGGCTCTCGCCAGACGCCGCTTGTTGATCCGGTGACCGCTGTGGTCACGGGCGCTGCTTCTGCCGACGTTCTGTTCACCATGGTGGGCGGTGTGCCTCGCTACGAGCGCGGCGGCGTGTGGTACAACGATATCGACATGTCGTCTGTCGGCCATCGAGCTGTTCAGATTCGTGGGAAGTTGAGGGACTAGCATGGCCCAGCAGAAGTTGTCTGCCAAGCAAAAAGCTGCCCGCATCGAGGCGGCGAAGCGCCGCGAAGAGGCGGAGCGCGTTCGCCGCGTTGCCGCTGAACGCACCAAGAAGATCTTCACGATCGTGGTGTGCATCATCTTGGTGCTTGCGCTTGGTATTCCCACGGTTGCCATCATGGCCATGGGCGGTGGCATGTAAGCATTCGCGTTCCACTATTTCATTCGTTCCAAAAGCGACCCGGCTCTTGCGCCGGGTCGCTTTCTTTTTAGCGCTTGTCTGCGGCAGTGTCTCTCGGTATTGTCAATCAACCAATGACCAAGGGGTAATGCGCATCTCTCCGCATGAATTTGAGCCCTAAGGGCTACCGGGCGTCAAGTCGCATAGCAGCTCTGCGCCAAAAGGCGGCAACCTGGAAATGCTCCTGTTGCCGTCTTTAGTCTATCTATATATGTATATGCTTTCATTTACTGCAGATAAGCCAAATACGGCACGTACTCCTGCGCGCTCTCCGGTACGGAAAGGGTGAGGCTTTGCCCGTAGGCCTCAACAGTAATATAGGACGGGTTTTCGTATGTGGTGATGTTCGCAGACGCTCCGTCGAACGAGGCGCTGTAGCTCCCCGATGCTTGCGCATCGCTTGGAAGCGAGGTTGCCTGCCACGATGCTACATCTAAATTGCTTATCATGTCACGAGCATCCTGGACGCTCACGCCTAGCGCCGATGCAATGGACTCGGCGTTCGCATCAAGAGCGTTCTGGATGGTTTCCTTGATTCCAGAAGCATCGATGGCCGCATTGGTTACGCTGGCAGTTGCTTGATCCACTGCGTCGTCAAAGAAACTTGATCCGGAGAAAAGCGAGAATGCTCCTATTCCCACAACGGCTACGAGTGCTAAACCTATAAGGGTCTTGGCTAAACGAATCATGTCGCACCTTCTTACATAATATATAGGGGAGATGCACGTTCTTTTTTCTACTGTATCTGATATGACGGTTAGTCACGCAAAGTGCGCCAAACCAGCATGCTCGCTGCATAGTGATAAAAGCAATCTAAAAGGCAAGAAAGTCATTTGTGAAGATAATTCACAATTGCATCAAGCAACATGCAAAAAGAAACTAAAGGAATCCATCAGGCATTATTAATGAAATAATAGTTGAGTCAGAAAAGTATTTTGAAAATAATTGCCCCAAATCGAAGATTTTCGTTGACTCGGATAGGGGAGGCGCGTATTATACCTCCTTGCGCCGCGGGGGACCGCGGAGCACCCGCCCGAACCGGCAAGCCGGGGAGGGGCCGGGGGAACCTTGAGAACCGGATACTGTGGAGTGAGAGATATAAGCCAGGACGGAGCATACAGCTCCGGGGAACCCGGATCGATTCTTGAAACGTTGCCGGACGCAAGTCCGGACCTTCAACGGAGAGTTTGATCCTGGCTCAGGATGAACGCTGGCGGCGTGCCTAACACATGCAAGTCGAACGAGTAAGGCGCCTTCGGGCGCGTATAGAGTGGCGAACGGGTGAGTAACACGTGACCAACCTGCCCCCCGCCCCGGGACAACCGCCCGAAAGGGCGGCTAATACCGGGCGAACCGGAGAGGACGCATGCCCCCTCCGGCAAAGCTCAGGCGGCGGGGGATGGGGTCGCGGCCCATCAGGTTGACGGCGGGGTGACGGCCCACCGTGCCTACAACGGGTAGCCGGGCTGAGAGGCCGATCGGCCACATTGGGACTGAGACACGGCCCAGACTCCTACGGGAGGCAGCAGTGGGGAATTTTGCGCAATGG